>LNEV01000001.1 GCA_001464335.1 Rhizobiales bacterium Ga0077545
GAGCTCGCCGCAATTCCCCATAAAAAAGGCGGCGCACAGGCCGCCATGGACTACTTCACCGAAATCGCTCGGAAACAAACCAAAATCGCAGCAGAATAAAAGTCGAGCGTACGCACAGAACAGGCATGGCCCTGTTCTTTCTTGGATGAAGAGGTCGCGGTATGACGCCGCCCGTGGGGCTGAAGATTCTGGTGTGCGGACGTTGGGACGCCGAAGTGACGGTCGTCGACCTTGACCGTGCGCTGAACCCGGCCGCACGGGACAAGGACGCGGCCATCGTCAACCGGGTGCGCGTGACGCCGGACATCATGACGCCCACGGGCGCCGTCGCCGCCTGCGGTCTGCCGGTCAGTGTCTGCGTCGCGCAGGACATCGGGCGCATCTTCGTCGTCAACCATGCCGGCAACGCATCGCCCGACGACACCGCACGCATGCCGCACGGGCATGCCGGGACGGTCGCCGTTCTCGATCTCGTGCGGACATTGCAGCCCTCGTCCGGGCAATCGGCCCATGCGCTGCTCGAAACGATCGAGCTGCAGGCGGGCGGCCCTGTCGCGTGCGTCATGGCGGAGACGGGGCATCTTTTGGTGACGTCCGCGGAAGGACGTGGGACGGAGGATGGCGGCTCCTCGGTTGCGGTGGTCGATGCCGTGAGCGCGCGTGTCGTTCATTCCTGTGTGCTTGAACATCGCGGCGAACCCAGCCGGAGTTCGTCCCCGTCACCGGAATTCGGCGGCTTTCCTAATCCGAACGGGATTGCCATCTCCTCCGAACACGATCTCGTCTTTACAGCGAACGGCGGAACGAACGATGTGTCGGTTCTGTCTCTGTCGAGGCTTCTTGCGTCTGAGCAGGCAGAGATCGGCCGGGTTCCTGTCTCGTCGGGACCGTTCGGGCTGGCGGTCAGTCCGGATCAGCGCCTTCTTGCCACGGCCGATCGCGAGGATGCGGCGAGCGGAAAAGAGGGGGCCTTTATTTCCATCGTGTCCATTCCGGCTGCCGCGAGCGACCCCGCGAATGCCGTTGTGGCACGCATTCTCGTCGGCACGGACGACGAGGAGCAACCGAGCCGCCCCATCGGTATTGCCTTCTCTCCGGCGGGGGACGCTCTTTATGTGACGTGCACGCGAAGCGGTACGGTCAGCCGCATCGATGTCGCAGCAGCCCTTACGGGCGCGCGTCAGGAAGTGCGCCGCACTCTGACCGTCGGGCAGGGGACCGCCGCGCCGCGCGGCGTGCTGGCGACCCCGGACGGACGGTTCGTGGTTGTCGCGGGCGGGCAGAAGCTGGGCGCTCGTTCCGGTACGCTCTGGGTGCTTGATGCGGCCGATCTGACGGAAGTCGGGCGCGTTTCCGGGGTCGGCAACGAACCATATTTCATAGCGACCACAGGCGCTTGAGGCGCTGAGGAAAGTCTTTTTGCCGGTAAGGTGGAAAGTCGTTGCATTCCACCCATGACGTGTCAAACTGAATTCATAATTCAAATCCGACGCGAAAAATCGCGCGGAAACCTGGGGAGGTTCCTGATGACTGTCTCACGCAGAAAGTTCGTGATTGGTGCGGCGACTCTTGCCGTCGGCATGGCCTCGGTGGCCGGAACGGCATTCGGTCAGGGCTGGACGCCCACCCGCGATGTGGAACTGGTGATCCCGTTTGGCGTGGGCGGCGGTTCGGATCTGATGGCGCGCGTGATCGGCAAGGTTATCGTGGAAGAAAAGCTTCTTCCCGTTCCGCTGGTCATTAACAACCGTCCGGGCGGCGGCGGCGCGGCCGGCATCGGCTATGTGTCGGCCAGCCGCAAGGCGGACCCGCACACGATCATTCTGGTCAACGGCACGACCCAGATCACGCCGATCCTGACGCCGCAGGCAAAAACTCTCACCGAAGTTCAGCCTGTCGCCAACTTCATGCTGGACGACTTCCTGCTCTTCGTGAAAGGCGATTCGAAATACAAGACGATTCAGGAATTCGTCGAGGACGTGAAGTCAAAGCCCGACAAGACCTTCAACTTCGCGACGGGCGGCACCACCGACGTCATGGCGATCACGGTGTTTTCGAAAGCCATCGGCAAGCAGATCAATCCGGTCAACTTCAATTCCGGCGGTGAAGCGCTCACCAATCTTCTGGGCGGCCATGTGGACGGGGTCATCGGCAATCCGCTCGAGTTCATGGGGCACCTGAAGTCGGGGGCCGTGCGTGCTCTCGGCGTGTTCCGCGACGACCGCTTCGAGGCGTTCGGTGATGTACCGACGATGAAGGAATCGGGCATCAACGCCGAAAACTTCCAGATGTGGCGCGGCATCGCCCTTCCCAAGGGCGTGAGCGAGGAGGTCCAGACCTACTGGCAGGGCATCATGCGCAAGGTCGCTGAGTCCGCCACGATGAAGAAATACATCGCCGACAATGCGGCGGCGGAGTCTTTCATCGTCGGCAAGGATTTCGAAGCTTTCCTCGCCAACCAGGAGAAGCTGTACCGCGACCTCCTGGGAAAACCCGCTGCTCAGTGAGGCAATAGCATATGAAACTGGATGCGATTAAAGGCGAAATCGCTTTCGCCGCCTTATTCGCGACCGTTGGTCTGTACTGGGTCGCGGGGTCTCTGGACTTCGCGATCTGGTCGGGCTTCGCGCCGGATTCGGGTTTCCTGCCGCTTGTCTTCGGGGTGCTGCTGGTCGGGCTGTCCGTCGGTGTCATCGTCATGCTGCTGACGACGCCCGTCGAACAGGTCGTCGAGCGTGAGCCGCTGACGAAATCGTTCAAGCTCCTCGGCGCGCTCATATTGGCCGTAGCCAGCCTCGATTTTGTCGGCTTCGCGGTTCCGCTCTTTCTCATGATGCTCTTCATGTTTTCCTATGTGGAGAAGTTGCCGCTCGTGCGCTCGACGATTGTCTCGGCTGTCGTTACAGGCATCTTCCTTGTGATCTTTGCGCGCTGGCTCCAGATCCCGGTGCCCGTCTTCCCCTGGAGCTACTGACATGGAATCTCTGATGGATCTTGCTGGCGGTTTCTCGACGGCAATTACACCGACAAATCTTCTGATGTGTTTCCTCGGTGTGTTCCTCGGCCAGCTCGTCGGCGTGCTGCCCGGGATTGGCCCGTCGGCGGCGATTGCTCTTCTGCTGCCGCTGACCTTCGGCTCCGATCCGACCGCGTCGATCATCATGTTCGCGGGCATCTATTACGGCGCCCAGTACGGCGGAACCATCACCTCGGTGCTGCTGAGCGTGCCGGGCGAGTCCACCACCGTGATGACCAGCATCGAAGGCTATCAGATGGCCAAGAGGGGCGATGCCGGCAAAGCGCTCGGCATCGCCGCCATCGGCTCGTTCTTCGCCGGAACAATCGGCGCCCTCGGTTTGACGCTCGTGGCGCCGCCTCTGGCAAAGGCCGCTCTGTCGTTTGGACCGCCGGAATATTTCTCGCTCGTCGTTCTGGGTCTTATGGCGCTGGCCGCGGTCAGCGGCGCATCCGTCCTGAAGGGTGTTGCTGCCGGCATTGCCGGGCTCATCCTGGCAACGATCGGCATCGATCCGCAAACGGGTATTTCGCGTTTCGACTTCGGAGCGGTGTGGCTGCTGGACGGCATCGAGTTCATCGTGCTGACCGTGGCTTTGTTCGGCATCGGTGAAGTGCTCGCCAGCTGTTCGCAGGCCACCGAGCAGCCGGTTGCGAAAGTCGGCAAAGTTTTGCCGAACCGCGACGAGATGCGGCGGAGCGTGCCGGCGATCCTGCGCGGAACGACGATCGGATTTTTCGTCGGCGTACTGCCCGCAACAGGCGCGACGATCGCAAGTTTCGTCGCCTACATCGTCGAGAAGAAGGTTTCGAAGCATCCGGAGAAATTCGGCACCGGCGTGATCGAAGGTGTGGCCGGTCCGGAAGCGTCCAACAACGCGGCCGCGACCGCGGCCATGATCCCGATGCTCGCGCTCGGTATTCCGGGTTCCGGCACGACGGCGATCATTCTGGGCGCGCTCATCATGTTCGGCCTGCAGCCCGGGCCGGAAATGTTCACGCAGAATTCGAGCCTTGTCTGGGCGGTCATCGCGAGCCTTTACATCGGCAATGTGATGCTTCTCATCATGAACCTGCCGCTTGCCAACATGTTCGCGCAGCTTCTCAAAGTGCCGTACAAATGGCTTTACCCGCCGATCATCACGCTGTGCATTCTCGGCGTTTTCTCGCAGGCGAACAGCATCGAAGATTGCTGGCTTCTAGCGGGCTTCGGTGCGCTGGGCTGGGCGATGAAGCGCTATGACTGGCCAGCTGCGCCGATGATCCTCGGCCTCGTCCTCGGACCGATCTTCGAAAGTTCGCTGCGGCAGTCGCTGACGATCTCGCACGGATCGTTCGATATCTTCATGACACGGCCCATTTCCCTGTCTCTGCTTGTCGTGGCGGTGCTCTTCCTCGTACTTCCGGTTCTGGCGAGCATCATCGGCAAGCGTAAGGCACCATCGGTTGGAGAATGCGCGTGAGCATGAAAGAACGCATCGGGATCGATCTCAATCGTCGTATCGGCCTTGCGCCGGGGCTCGATTGGGCGATCAGGAACGGGCTCCGGTTCGTGGATATCTGTCTCGACCCGGACCCGGACCTGCTGGACCCGGCGCACCGCAAGCTAAAGGAGGCCCGCGCCAAGCTGGAGGCGAACGGCCTTACTCTCGGCGTGCATACATTGTCCTCGATGAATGTGGCCGAGAACTGCCCCTTTTTGTCCGAGGCGGCCGATAAATATCTGGAGGCCTATGTGCGGTCGGCGAAGGCGATCGGTGCGGGCTGGGTCATCGTTCACGGCGGATATCACTTCACGGCGGACAAGCAGGAGCGCATGGAAATCGCCATCGCGCGCATCCAGCGCCTGGCGAAGATTGCCGAGAGCGAGGGCATGACAATCCTTCTGGAGAACATGAACCCTGAGCCTGCGGGCGCCGAGGTCAAGTATCTCGTCCACGATGTCGAGGAGGCAAAATACTATTTCTCGAACCTGACATCGCCGGCGATCCGCTGGGCGTTCACCTCGAACCACGCACATATGCTGCCTTATGGCGTTCGCGGCTTCATCGAGCAGATGGAGGCGTTCGGCATGGGCGTCGAGCGGATCGGAGAAGTCCGGCTTGCCGACAATTGGGGCACGGTGGAGGAACATTTGTATCCCGGCACCGCAAACATGGATTTTGCCGAACTGTTTCGCATGCTCGAAAGCCGCGGTTATCGCGGCCATTACATGCAGGATTACACGACGATCGATGAGATGCTGTCAGGGCGTGATATTGTAGCCCGGATCGCGGACGACGTGGTCGGGAAGATCCCCGCGTAAGACGCGTCCGGTGCCAGGAAGGCCTTTTTTCACCCGCTCAGCCACGTGCTGAGCGGGCGCTTCTGCTTGTTTCTCCTATAGTATGTACGTATTGCATTGCTGGTCTGCAAATTTGCATGGGCTGCGATATTCCGTCGCTGCCAAAAATGAATTATGAATTCAGAATAGAAAAAAGAGACGCAGCGGTCTTTTGAGCTGCGAACGGGAGGCAAGAAATGCCAGCTTACAAAACGATGATCTTCGGGGCCTCCTACGGCTCCCTTCTCGCAACCAAGCTCGCAATGGCCGGACATGACGTCACGCTTGTCTGTCTTCCCGCCGAAGCAGAGCTGATCAACGCCGAGGGCACGTTCGTGCGTCTTCCGGTGCGCGGGCCGAAGGGGCCTTTGCAGGTCGAGGTCGCATCGCGCGCATTGCCGGGGCGTATTTCCGCCGCGACGACCGACGAGGCAAATCCTACGGATTTCGATCTCGTCGGCCTGGCCATGCAGGAGCCGCAATATGGCGCGCCGGGCGTGCGCCAGCTTCTGGACGCCACGGCCAAGGCGAAAGTGCCGTGCATGTCGATCATGAACATGCCGCCGCTGCCCTATCTCAAGCGGATCCCCGGCCTCGACGCATCGAAACTCAAGCACTGCTACACGGACCCGAGCGTGTGGGACAGCTTCGATCCGGACTTCCTGACGCTCTGCAGCCCCGATCCTCAGGGCTTCCGCCCGCCGGAGGAGAAAGCCAATGTTCTGCAGGTGACGCTGCCGACCAATTTCAAGGTCGCGGCCTTCGACATCGACGCGCCGAACGCGATGCTTCAGCAGATGCAGGCCGACATCGAGGCCGTGCGTGTCGACACCGAGCAGGGCAATATCGAGCTTCCGGTGAAACTGAAGTTCCATCGGTCCGTGTTCGTGCCGCTCGCAAAATGGGCGATGCTCCTGACGGGCAATTATCGCTGCGTCCAGCGCGACGGTGCGCGGTCCATCCGCGATGCCGTGCATACGGACATCGAGGTGTCGCGCGGCGTTTATGACTGGGTCAAGGAGGTCTGCCTCAAGCTCGGCGCGGCCCCGGAGGATCTGGTGCCCTTCGAGAAATATGCGGCAGCGGCGGAAGGGCTCGCGAAGCCGTCTTCCGCGGCGCGGGCGCTGTTCGCCGGCGCGCCGAACATCGAGCGTGTCGATCTTCTCGTGCAGTCCGTGGCCGCGCAGATCGGCATGCGCAATGCGACGGTCGACGAGACCGTGGAGATGGTCACGACGCGCCTTGCGGAAAATCGGAAAAAGGCAGCCTGACGACGCGCGACCTCTCCTCCCGGTCGCAACCTCGCGCGCACCGTTTCAATTCGGTGCGCGCCCTTTCTTTCGATCTCAGGGCGTCGCCTGTCTCCATGCGCATATGCGGGGGAGGGAGGCGTCTGTTCAGCAGAGGCTTCCGATGACCGAATTCAAGGTGAACACAGACGCCGTCCGCAAGGTTCTGGACGTGGTGAAGGCGGCGGGGCGCGATGCGCTGACGGCACCGGAGGGCAAGCTGGTCGCCGATGCGTACGGCATCCCCGTGCCCGGAGAAGGCCTTGCGGGATCGGCCGACGAGGCGGCGAGGCTCGCCACCGGCATGGGCTATCCGGTCGTGATGAAGATCGTTTCGCCCGACATCCTGCACAAGACGGAGGCCGGCGGGGTGATTGTCGGCGTGAAGTCGGGCGCCGAGGCGAAGGCGGCCTACGACACGATTCTCGCCAACGCGAAGTCATATAAGGACACTGCCAGGATCGAAGGCGTCCAGGTGCAGCAGATGCTGAAAGGCGGCACCGAGGTGATAGTGGGATCGATCACCGACCAGTCCTTCGGCAAGCTCGTTGCGTTCGGCCTTGGCGGCGTTCTTGTCGAGGTGCTGAAGGACATCACTTTCCGCCTCGCGCCGATCACCCGGGACGAGGCGCTGAAGCAGATCGACAGCATCCGGGCGCGCGAGCTTCTGGAAGGTGTGCGTGGCTCCGCGGCCGTCGACAAAAGTGCCCTTGCCGACATCATCGTGCGCGTCGCCCGGCTCGTGACCGATTTCCCCGAGATCGTCGAACTCGATCTCAATCCGGTGTTTGCGACAGCGCAGGACGCTGTCGCGGCGGATGTGCGCATCGTGGTCGATTTCACCTACAAGCCGCGCGAGCAGACCCGCACGCACGAGGAGATCGTCGCGGGGATGAAGCGCATCATGGAGCCGAAAGCGATTGCCGTGATCGGGGCCTCCAACGAGGCGGGCAAGATCGGCAATTCGGTGATGAAGAACATCGTGGGCGGCGGATACAAGGGCAAGCTCTTCCCGGTGCATCCGAAGGCCGACGAGATCCTCGGCATCAAGGCGTACAGATCGGTCAAGGACATTCCCGGCGAGGTCGATGTCGCGGTGTTCGCCATTCCGGCGAAATTCGTGCCGGCCGCCCTGATCGAGTGCGGCGAGAAGAAGATCACCGGCGCGGTCCTGATCCCGTCGGGCTTCGCCGAGGCCAACGAGCCCGAACTGCAGGACGAGGTCGTCGCGATCGGCAAAAAATACGACATCCGCCTGTTGGGCCCGAACATCTACGGCTTCTACTACACGCCCCAGAACCTGTCGGCGACGTTCTGCACGCCGTTCGATGTGAAGGGTTCGGCCGCGCTGTCCTCGCAGTCGGGCGGCATCGGCATGGCGATCATCGGCTTCTCGCGCTCGGCCAAGATGGGCGTGTCGGCGATTGTCGGCCTCGGCAACAAATCCGACGTGGACGAAGACGACCTGCTCGCCTTCTTCGAGCAGGACAAGCACACCAACATCATCGCCATGCATCTGGAGGATCTGAAGGACGGCCGGGCCTTTTCGGAGGCCGCCATCCGCGTGTCGAAGAAGAAGCCGATCGTCGTGCTGAAAGCCGGACGCACCTCCGCGGGTGCGGCGGCGGCCGCCTCGCACACCGGTGCGCTCGCCGGTAACGACAAGATCTATGAGGATGTGTTCGGCCAGTCGGGCGTCATTCGCGCCCGCTCGCTGCGCCAGTTGCTGGAGTTCGCGCGCGGCGTGCCGCTGCTGCCGACGCCCAAAGGCGAGAACGTCGTCATCATCACGGGCGCGGGCGGTTCCGGCGTGCTTCTGTCGGACGCGGTGGACGACAACGGCATGGCGCTCTACAGGATTCCCGAGGACCTCGACGCCGCGTTCCGAAAGTTCATCCCGCCGTTCGGTGCCGCCGGAAACCCGGTCGACATCACCGGCGGCGAGCCGCCGGAAACCTACAAGAAAACGGTTCGCCTGGGGCTCGAGGATGAGCGCGTGCACGCACTGATCCTCGGCTATTGGCACACGATCGTCACGCCCCCGATGGTGTTCGCAAAACTCATGGTCGAGGTGCGCGACGAGATGAAGGCCAAGGGCATCGAAAAGCCAATCGTCGCCTCGCTGGCCGGCGACGTGGAAGTCGAGGAAGCCGCCGAATATCTCTACCAGCGCGGCATTCCCGCTTACGCCTATTCCACCGAACTCCCGGTCGAGGTGCTGGGTGCAAAATACAAATGGGCGCGCGGGGCCGGATTGATCTGATGGACTGATCGGTGGAAACACCGCGCGGGTTACGACGATGCGCCTCACGGTTGGTGGACATTCGCCCCGAATGAGCATGTAAGGAGCGGACAGACTTTCAAACCATCATCGATGGGGGACAAGTTGAGCTCAGCACATGACGGGAACAGGACCAGCGCCGGAAAAATGGGCGTGTTCCGCTGCGATCTGCCGTTCGACATCATTGAGTGGAGCACCGGCGTCTACGACCTCTTCGAGCTTCCGCGCGGATTCCGCGTCTCGCGTGCCGAGACCCTGGGCTTTTACACCGAGGAGTCGCGTCAAAGGCTGGAAGACGTACGCACGCGGGCAATCCAGGACGGAGCGGGCTTCACGCTGGATGCGGAGATACTGACCGCGCTCGGAAAGACCCGCTGGATCCGCATAAATGCGACGGTCGCGTATGAGAACGGCGCGCCCACGCGGCTGTTCGGGACAAAGCAGGACATCACCGCAGAAAAGCTTGCGCTTGCGGGTGGCAGCCTGGCTGTCGGCTCTCCGCTTCGGCTCGAAAGCGGTACGCCGATGGCCGACGATGCCGGCGGCGCGTCCGCTGTGTCCGCGCCTGCCGGTTAACCTCCGTCCGCACCGAGCCCGGCGGCCTGGATGCCGCGGATGGCAGCCTTTTCGTCGTTGTCGGATGTTTCTCCGGACACGCCGACCGCGCCGACAATAGCGCCGGCCGCGTCACGCACGAGAACGCCGCCCGGCACAGGCACGAACATGCCGCCGACCGCGTGTGTCACGGCGGCGAGAAAATGCGGCGGGCGGGTTGCGATGGCGCGCGTGCCGAGGCCCATGGCAATGGCGGCATTGGCCTTGCCGATGGCGATCTCCGCCCGTTTCGTGCTCGTGCCGTTTTCCGACGCGAGCGAGCGGATGGCTCCCCGTTCATCGAGGACAGCCACCGCCAGTGGATTGTACCCGGCGTCTCGCGCGGCCCCAAGCGTTGCAGCCAGAATGGCCTGTGCGGTTTCAAGCTTCACTGTCGATCTCCGTTGTTCAGGCTTCATCCTGAAACGCCTCACCGCGACTGCGGCTGACGGTCGGCAGCAGGACGAGCACGATCAGGGTCGCGGCCGCAAAGAGCAGCACGCCGCTTATGGGATTGGTGATGAAGGTAGCCGGATCGCCGTGCGACAGAAGCAGGGCGCGGCGCAGATATTCTTCCATCATCGGGCCGAGAATGAAGGCCAGCAACATCGGCGCGGGCTCGGCGCCGAGTTTGCGGAAGAGGTAGCCAAGAACCCCGAACACGCCCATGACGTAGAGGTCGAAGGTCGAATTGTTGAGGCTGAAGACGCCGATGCAGCAGAAAACGAGAATGCACGGATAGAGGAAATGGTAGGGCACCGAGATCAGCTTCACCCACAACCCGACAAGCGGCAGATTGAGGATCAGAAGCATCAGATTGCCGAGCCACATCGACACGATCAGGCCCCAGAAGAGCGCCGGCTGTTCTGTCATGACGGATGGGCCGGGCTGGATGCCTTGGATGATCATCGCACCGATCATGAGCGCCATCACGGCGTTCGAGGGAATGCCGAGGGTCAGCATGGGAATGAAGCTCGTCTGCGCGCCGGCATTGTTGGCGGATTCCGGCGCGGCGACGCCCTCGATCGCGCCTCGTCCGAACTCGCGCGGATTGCGCGACAGCTTTTTCTCGAGCGAATAGGCTCCGAACGCGGCCAGAAGGGCCCCGCCTCCCGGAAGAATCCCGAGCACTGAGCCGAAGGCTGTGCCCCGGAGAATGGGCTTGACCATCCGCCGGAAATCCTCGCGCGTCGGCATCAGGCTTGAGATCTTCATCGTATTGACGTCGCGGGTCATGCTGGACCCGAGGTTTCCGATGATCTCGCCGAGGCCGAACATCCCCATCGCCAGAATGGCAAAATCGAGCCCGTCTCCGAGCTGGGGGATATCCCAGCTGTAGCGCTGCATGCCCGAATTCACGTCGGTGCCGACGAAACCGAGAAGAAGACCGAGCATAATCATGCCGAAGGCGTGCAGCAGCGAACCGTGTGCCAGAACGACCGAGGCGATGAGACCAAGGACCATCAACGAGAAATATTCGGCGGGGCCGAATTCGAGCGCGAGACCTGCCAGCGGCGGTGCAAATAAAACGATGACGATGGTCGCGATGGTTCCGGCGACGAACGAGCCGATCGCAGCGGTTGCGAGAGCGACGCCGGCACGGCCCTGGCGGGCCATCTGATAGCCATCCAGCATGGTGACGACGGAGGAGCTTTCCCCCGGCAGATTGACGAGGATCGCCGTGGTCGAGCCGCCATACTGGGCGCCGTAATAAATGCCCGCGAGCATGATCAAAGAGGTGTCGGCCGGAAGGCCGAAGGTGAGCGGCAGCAGCATCGCGATCGTGGCGACCGGACCGAGGCCGGGAAGCACGCCGATCGCGGTGCCGAGAAGAACGCCTATGAAGCAATACAGGAGGTTCCAGGCGCTGAACGCCGTCTCGACACCGAGCAGAAGATTGGAAAGCAGATCCACCGGTCTCTCCTCAGAAGCTGAACCACGGACCGATCAGCGGAAGCGGAACGCCAAGCCCCTGCACGAACAGCAGGCAACACGCGGCGACGAAGACAACGAGCCCCGCAAGTGCGTACCACCGGAAGCGGAAGTCCGGGCTGGCGCAAGCGCTGATCAGGACGAGCGCGAAGATCGACGGAATGAGGCCGATGCGAGTGACAAAGAAGGCAAAGAAAACCACGCCGCCAATCACGCCGAGAAGCGGACGCGGTGCGAGCTTCCCCACGGCTTCGCCGTCGATGCGTACGGAGCGGATCAGCGAGACGATTCCAAAAACGATCAGGATCGTCGCGATGACCGACGGCATGTAGCCGGGGCCCATGCGGCCGGCTGTGCCAAGCGGATAGCCAAGGCCGACCCAGAGGCCGACGACCCCGAAGGAGAGATAGACAACACCAAGCCAGAATTCCTTTGGCGCGCGCACCACAGGCTGCATTGCACGTCTCCCCAAGCGATCCGCTGAAGGCCCGGGCGAAGGTGTCACGCTTCGCCCGGGTTCATCCAAGTCGTCAGTCCAGCTTGGCGCCGGAATCCTGAACGACCTTGCCCCATTTCTCGTAATCGCGCTTGATCGCCTGCGCGAACTGCTCCGGCGTGCCGCCGATCACGTCGCCGCCTTCCTGAAGCACCTTCTCGCGAACGTCGTCCGCCTTGATCGCTTCGTTCGCAGCCGTGTTGAGGGCCGCAACGACATCGGCGGGCGTGCCGGCGGGAACGAGAAATCCGTACCAGGTTGCCGCATCGAAGCCGGGATAGCCCAGCTCCTCGATTGTCTGCACATCCGGGAGCGCCGGGCTGCGCTTGGTCGCGGTCACCGCGATGGGGCGAAGCTTGCCCGCGCGGATCTGGGAGAGAGCGGTCGGCACCGATGACAGCATGACCGGCACACGTCCGCCCATGACGTCGGTCAAGGCGGGAGCTGCGCCCTTGTAGGGGATGTGGTTGAACTTGATCTCGGCGGTTTTCTGGAAGAGCTCTGCGGTCATGTGCGAGATCGTGCCGTTGCCGGGCGTTGCGAGGGCCATGCCCTGTTTGTCGGCCTTCGCCGCCGTCACGACGTCGCTCAGGGCCTTCAGGTTGGACTCCGCATTGACGACCATGACATTGGGAGCATCGGCCAGAAGAATGACCGGCGTGAAATCCTTCATGGGGTCGAAGGAAAGCTTCGAATAAAGCCAGGGGTTGATCGCAAAATGCGCGATCTGCCCGATGAGGATCGTGTAGCCGTCGGCCGGGGACTTGGCGACATAATCGACCGCGATGTTGCCGCCCGCGCCGGGCTTGTTCTCGACGACCACCGGCTGCTTGAGAATGCTGCCGACCCGATCGCCGATGACGCGCGCCATGACGTCCATGCCGCCGCCGGCGGTGCCGGGAACGACGAGTTTTATGGCCCTGTCCGGATAGGCCTGGGCATTGGCCCCGGACAGAGACAGGCTTGCACCGAGCGCCACCGCCCCTGCAAGCACACAGCGCCGGGAAAGTTTGGCAGTCCTTGCATTTCTGGCCATTTGGTTTCCTCCGTGGTTTTTGTGATTTGTCTGGCCTGCTTGTTTTGTCTCACGCCTTGTCATTGCGGCGGCGGAAGGCCGGTCTCGGTCCCCGATTCCGGAACCGAGCTTCCATACAAAAGGCCGTCCCGAATCTTGGGAACGGTTTGTGCCGGGTCCAGAATGGGAAGCCCGTGCGCCGGGCCGATGACTTTCACGTCGAGTTTCTCGACAAGCCATTGCAGCCGGTCTGTATAGACATTCATGTCCGTGAACTTCGTCCAGAAGAGCGCGCGGTCGGCAAAAACAGCGGACACTTCGGGAATGTTCAGCGATACGGCTTCTTCGGCAAAGAGGCCGCAATGCCCGTCCTCGTGATAGTGGCTGTATGCAAAGCCGTCCCCGGGGAACAGCACGTTCTCCTTCGTGTCGAAGCCCCACCATGTGGTCCGCAAATCGCGGATCACCGGCTCGACAACGAGAAAGGATCTGCCGCCCAGATCCACGCTGTCGCCGGCCCTCATGTCCAGCATGCGGCCTTCGAGATGAGGGAAGGCGAGATGGTAGTCGCAGAGGTCGCCGCAGAGCACGGCGTCCGGATAGCGAGAGAGCACACGTCCGAGCCCGCCCGAATGGGGGGTCTCCTGATGCGTCACGAAAAGATATTTCAGCGGGGGGCGATCGATGAGAAGCTTGGCGAGCTGGCGCTCAAGAAGCGGAAAGTCCTTCGGATGCCCTGTTTCGATGAGCATGCAGGCATCTTCGCCGACCACGAGATAAGCCGCATTGTAGGTATGATAGATCTTCCCGTTCGCGCGCTGCTCGAGGCAGTCTCCAAGCCAGAATACGCCGTCGGCGATCTCGCGCGGAAGAGTCTTGCGTTGGCACATGGGTGTCACCTCAATTCGTCGCGGTCGACATAGCGGGGAGCAACGACGCTCCGATCGAGATCACGCAGGACCTCGTCGAACATCGCGAACTGACGTTCGACGAGTGCGCGTCCCCTCAGCACTTTCCCATAGCCCGGCGCGATGTTCTCGATGTCGTACCGGTCGAACACTTCGGAAATTTTCCGTCTGAGCGATTCCGTGTCGCCGCCTTCGAGCCACCAGTATCGGGTGTTCAGGAGAAAGCTGCGGATGTGCGCAGCAGTCGTCGTGTTGTCATCCGCCGATGTCTCCCACGGGCCGTGCTCGCTCTGTGCCCATTCGTGAGAAAAGCTGTCGGACGTGAAGAGCGTGCGTGTCGCGGGATCGAAGATCCACCGTGTGCCGATGAGGCGTATCGGCGCCTGAAAGGCATCGATTGCCCGTGTCTGTTGCGCGCCGACATGCAGTGTCTGCTTGCGAGCGACGAGTGTGGTCTTCAGATTGTAGGGCTTGGCGGCGCCGCGTGAGGCGGCATCGGAACGGCCGCCGAAATCGACCCACAGGGCGGCATCGGGATTGCCGGAATAGCACTGGATGACGTTGAAGCGGTCGGCGATGGCCTCGACATTGCAGACGGACATGTATTCGTTGATGCGCAGCGGATAGATCGACAAGGTCGCATCGGGTTCGAGAACGCTTTCAATCTGCGCGATGAGGGAGTGTACGTGCGCTGTGTATCCGCTGTCGAGCAGGATGGCGTCTTTGCCTTCCTTGATCAGATAGCAATTCGATGCCGTAAAGCCACGGGCGTCTGCGGGGTAGGAGCTGACGCGCCCGTCAAGCGCAAAGATATTCTGCAGCGCGTAAAGACGGCCGGGAGCAATCGTCGTTATGTGAGACGGCGGGTCTTTCCGGGCGGGAGGAGAGGGCGCACGCAGGACGTCTGTGTCAGGCATTCAGATACTCCTCGCTCCAGCGCGCGTGGTCCGCGGCGCGGCTCAGTGTGGGGATGGTGGCCGGATCGATGGCGTTGTCGGCCGGTTCGCCGTTTCTCAGCCGGCGCATCGTGTCCGATACGGCCTGGATCGCGGCCTGCAGGGGCAGGTGCCCCTGGAGCGCAATACGCACGCCAAGCCCGGCCAGATAGGCCCTGTCTCGCAGCTCACCGGGAACCGAACCGAGCAGAACAGGGACGCTCATGCGCGCGCAGAACTTCTCGAGATCAGCGCGGTTCTTGAGCCCTGACAGGAAGACGGCATCTGCCCCCGCATGCTGATAGGCCAGGCAGCGTTCGATGGCGTCGTCGATGCCGCTGATCGCGGGAGCGCTGGTGCGGCCGGCAATGACAAGCTGCTGATCGTCCCGCGCGGCAAGCGCGGCCCGGATTTTCCCGACGCCTTCCTCCTTCGACAGAAGGCGGCTTCCCTTCGCGCCGAACGGAGCGGGAAGTTCGGTGTCTTCGATGGTCAACGCCGCAACGCCCGCGTTCTCCAGCTCTTCGACCGTACGCATCACGTTGAGCGCATTACCGTAACCGTGGTCCGCATCGACGATGAGCGGAACGTCGCAAGCGCGTGTAATGCGCCGTGCCTGTTCGGCGAATTCGCTGAGGGTGATGAGAACAAGATCGGGCGCGCCGAGCACGGCGAGGGACGCGGTCGAGCCGGCCAGCATGGCGCTTTCGAATCCGGCGTCCTGTGCGATCCGCGCAGAAAGCGCATCGTAGACGGAGGCTGGAAAGAAACACTCCGCTCCGGCCAGCGCATCTCGCAGGCGGCGGCGACGCGCATTGGCTTTCACGGCGTCTTCTCCCTTGCGCTTCGTGCCTCTTTTTCGCGGGCATCGAGCTGCTTTTTCTTGGAAGCGATCTAGGAGTGGCTTTCGTGGAGCGTCAAACGAGTTATAGTCCTCCTATTGTGAGAAAAACTCAAAGCGACGATGAAACTCCCTCCGCTCAATGCCGTCCGGGCTTTTGAAGCTGCCGGACGGCTGGAAAATTTCAGCAAGGCCGCTGCGGAGCTGAAGGTGACGCCGGGTGCGGTGAGCCGTCAGGTCCGCAAGCTCGAGGAGTTTCTCGGGGTAGAACTGTTCCTGCGAGTCGGAACGGAGGTGCGCCTCACGGAGCAGGGGCGCGCCTACCGGGACGCCGTGGAGGACGCGCTCGGGAGGCTGGAGGCGGGCACGCAACGCATTCGTGCATCAGAGGACAACGCGCCCCTTCATATCTGGGGATCGCGCTTCTTTATCCGCCTGTGGCTCCTGCCGCGACTGCCGGATTTCCAGCAGCGCCATCCGGAGCAGGAGGTCATGATCACGAGCGCCCTGCCGACCGATCCGGTGCCGAGCGCGTTCGATGTGGCCATAAGGCTCGGCCCGGAAAAGCGCCCCGGCTATCGCTCCGATCTCCTGATCCG
The DNA here is from genome assembly GCA_001464335.1 of Rhizobiales bacterium Ga0077545. GTDB lineage: Bacteria > Pseudomonadota > Alphaproteobacteria > Rhizobiales > Methylopilaceae > Flaviflagellibacter. The sequence goes on from LNEV01000001.1 coordinate 16,229, forward strand.
GCGCGTGATGGTTCCGGTTTGCAGCCCGTCATTTCGTGCCGCCAATCCCGATCTGCGCCGGCCGGAGGATCTTGAGCACATCACTTTGCTGCAGACGCCTCTCGGCTCGCAGGAATGGGAGAAATGGTATGAGGTGACGGGCGCGCCGCCGGTGACTTTGCGAAACCGCATCACGTTCACCAGTTCCGACATCGCCTACAGCGCCGCGCTCGATGGGCTCGGGGTCGTTCTCGGCCGTCGAGGCTTCTTCGAAACGGACCTTCAGCGCGGCAATCTCGTGACGCTCTTCGATCACTGTTATTATGCGGACGACGCGTTCTATCTGATCTACAAGGAGCACACCCCGCAAATGCCCCGGATCATCCGGTTCAGGGCGTGGCTCAACGAGCAGATCGAGAGCCAGAACGTCGCGGGTTGAGGCTCTAGCGCGGCTGCGCGAGCATCCAGTTGATTTCGCTCCGCCAGTCGATCATCCGGATCGGCGTGCCGTGCGTGCCCGTCTCGAAGCGAACGAACCGCGCCGGATATCCGGGGTCCTTGGCGAGGATCGAGCGGAAGAAACGCTCCTGGCCTGCCACCGGGAAAACATTGTCGCCGCTGCCATGCCCGAAGAGAACGGGCACCTTCGCGCGAAACGCGGTGCTGGCAAGAAAGCCTTCGTCGGTCAGCGAGCCCAGCAGAAGAAGGCCGCCGAGACGCGGCCCGATCACGGGATCGCGGGCGAGCTTCCAGCACAAGGCGCCGCCCATCGATCCGCACGCGACGATGATCGGAGCGTTCAGGGAACGTCCGACATAATGATGGAGAAGAGCCTTGATCTCGGCCGCGCCGCGATCGGAGAAGTCCGAAAAATCGGGCGACAGATAAAGCCCGCGATTGGCGGCCATCAAATTCTTGATGCGGTTGAAATTGCCGCCGAACGTCACGTCGTCGACGCCCTGTTTGCGGCTTCCGCCCTGGCCGTGCAGGTACACCGTGATGACCGCGGCGTGGTCGAGCTGGCCCACGGCGAAATGACGGAGTGTACCGACGCTCGTATCGAGCGCGATGTCACGTTGAACCTTGCGGACGCCGGTCGAGACAAAGCGCCGATGCGCACGCTTCTGGGGCACCTCATCGCGCTGGTCGATGTCCCGCGCCTCGCGATAATCAAGCACCCGATAGTGGTCTCCCTCGCTCGAGAGGATCGCGGGATAGGCGAACAGATCATCCTTGAACGGTTTCAGGGCCTGCGCCTGAGCATGACCGGCGGCAATCAACGCTCCGGCGATCAGGCATCCCAACGAAAATGCGCGCATATCAACCCCATGACAGGAGCCGCGTCATCACTCGCTTCCGCGATGCCCGGCCCATCGGATACGGCTCTGATTCCGGCATTGATACCACGCGTTGAGTCTCAATCCACCTACCGCCTCAGGCAACGGCGTCGGCAACGGCCGCACCTCTTTTGCCGAGGGGACGCGGCGATCCGGTGGTCGAGTCCACCATGGTCTGACGTTCACTTTCCGCGTTCAGCTCCGCCCCCAGCAGGACGACGGCAGCGGAGAGCCAGATCCAGGTCATGAAGCCGATGACGGCGCCGAGAGTGCCATAGGTCTCGTTGTAGGAGCCGAAATTCGTTGCGTACCAGGAAAAGCCGAGGGATGTGACGATCCACAGAGCGGATGCGACGGCCCCGCCCGGCGTGATCCAGCGCCATTTCGCGTAGGACCGGCTCGGTCCGAAACGATAAAGAATGGACACGCAGAAGAGCGCGATCGCAAACATCAGCGGCCAGCGGGCGCCAGATATCAAGGTGTCACTGAAGGAGGGCAGGCCGAGATAGCCGAGCGCGATCGGAATGACAGCTATTGCCGTAAGGCCCATCAGCAGAAACAGGATGGCACCTCCCGTGAAGGCAAGAGACACCAGATTGAGATGGACGAAACCCCGCTTTTCGGTTTCGTCGTACGCGACGTTGAGCGCATCGAACATTGCCTTCACCCCCGCATTGGCGCTCCAGACCGCCGCGCCAAGGCCAAGAAGGAAGCCGATCCCGAGCGAGGTGTCGGGCTGCGAGGCGAGCCGTGTGAGCTGATCGGAAACAATCTCGAGGCCGCCTTGAGGAACGACATTTGAAAGGATTGCGAGGTGCTGGGACAAAGTGGTCCGGTCCGCGGCGAGTCCATACAGCGAAACCAGTGCGGTAATCGCCGGAAAGATCGCGAGCAGCGCATAGAATGTCACACCAGCCGAGACCGCCAGAATCCGGTCGTCGGAAAACTCCTTGTAGCTGCGCGCGAAAATGAGCTTCCATCCGATCGGCGGGATGTTCCAGGGAGCGTCTGCCGCGCGCCCGAGCTGGGCCGCCTTCGGCGATATCTTCGGTTTTGATCTGGCTTTCCTGAGCTTCTTCGATGATGTCGCAGGGCGCCGTTTCGTGGTCATTGAGAAGCAACGCGGGACGATGCGACCCGGTTGCGCGGGAGATCACTTCGATGCAGGTCTGTATCCGGCCGCAGCAGTCGGCCCAAGGCACATCGCGCGTTCACGACGCATTCCCGGTGGTAGACCGAAAAACAGCGAAAGGGGGCTGCATCGGATCGTCGGTGAAATCATGATGGCCGACAATCTGTTGCCACTCGCCCGAAGGTGCTCTGGGAGCGTCCGAGACTGTTTCGCCCAGGCGTCCAACCTCAACCAGAAGACGCTCACCCTTATGTACGCGCATGAAGCTGATCGCCCCGTCGGTGCGATCAAGGGGTTCATAGCTTCCATGCGCATACAGATCTGCATGGGCCTTCCGGTCCACCAGAAGCGTCTTGATGAGCCGCTGTTTCGCGCTGCCGGACGGGGCGTCGATCTGGTCCCGGAGGGCGTCGTAGGGCACCGGCCGGCGATTGTCTGGATCGACCAGCGAAAAATCGAAGCATTCCGTTCCCTGATAAAAGTCCGGGACACCCGGCAAAGTGAGTTTGAGAACGGTGCGGGAAAGGGAGATCGCCCGGCCCTCTTTGGCGAGCATGCTCGCGAAGGGAGCGATTTCCTTCAGGAACGACGCCTCCGGCTGCAGCAGGCCGTCAATGAGGTGCCTCGCGGCCTTCTCGTATTCCTCGTTCGCGTTGGTCCAGCTGGTGTAACGCTTGGCCTCTCGAAGGGCCTTGTCGCTCCATTGCATGATGCGTTCGCGGAAGGAATCAAGCGCGCCTTCACGATCGCCGTTCAGCATTTCCGGCGGAAACGCACCAAGTATGGACTGAAAGATCATATATTGATCGTTCGCGTCCGGGGCCGTCTCGCCATCCACATCTGTCAGTAGGGGCGCCACGGTCTGGCTCCACCGCGCGAGAACGTTTTGCCAATTGTCCGGGTGATGGGACAGTGCAGCGAGACGGGAGCGTGCGTCCTCACCGCGCTTGGTGTCATGCGTCGATGTCGCAATGAGCGCCCCCGGCCATTTTTGGGCGCGGACCTCGTTTTCCGCGTGGAAGGCCGGAAGCGCCATACCAAAATGATCGGGATCGCCGCCGACTTCGTTCAACGAAAGAAGCCGCACATAACGATAAAAGAGCGTGTCCTCGAGCGATTTGGCCATGACGGGCCCGGTGAGCTGCTGGAAGCGACGGCGGAAGGTTGCGATGTCGGTTTCCTGCGGGCCGGACGGCGCGGACGTGTCGATCTCGCCCAGAAGGCAAAGTTCGATGAAATCGTGGACCGAGCGGTCGGGCAGCAGGCTCCATCGCTTTGCCGCGTGCACCGATTTTCGAATGAGCGCGCGGTCCTTCCCGTCGAGCTCGTCGGGCGTCACGTAGCTGCGATAGACCGGACAGCGGACGATGATTTCGGTCAGGGCCCGGCGAAGAGCAATCAGAGTGTAGTCGCGCGTGTTCCAGTCGGCGTCCGCGATGCGCTTGAGATTGGAGACGATGACTTCGAGCTCGCTCGCAAAGCTCGTTTCGATGATTTCTTCCTTGGCGGCACGCAAAGAGGTGCCGTAGCCGGCATCCAGGTTTGAAAAGTCGCGATAGATCTCAGTGAAAAGCTGACCATGTGTATGGTCAACGAAAATTCCGTCCATGAGATTGAGGGCGTCGTAGCCGGTCGTGCCGGCGATGGGCCAGGCGCGCAACTCCTCTCCCGGCTCCAGAATTTTCTCGACGAGGATATAGAAATCGGGGCCGATTTCCGCCTGCAGCGCGTGGACGTAGCTGGCCGGGTCGGCGAGGCCGTCGATATGATCGACCCGCAGGCCATGCACGTGCCCGTCGCGGACAAGACGGAACACCAGATCGTGCGTTCTGGCGAAGACCCCGGGGTCCTCGGCACGCAGGCCTCCGAGCGAATTGATGTCGAAGAAGCGTCTGTAATTGATCTCACTGGACGCAACGCGCCAGTGGGCGAGACGATAATGCTGCCGCTCCAGAAGGCGGTGCAATGTCCCGAAACTTTCCGGCGTGCTCGGGTTCCCAGAGACGAGCGTGACCGCCTTCTCGATTGCGTCCACGACCTGAGGCTCGCGACATGCATCCGCAAGGCGCTGTTTGAGAAGATCGCATTCCGCGATGGAGTTCTCCCGCTGGCGCTCGTCACCGGCTGACATTCCGCGCAGGGCTTCCGTGATGGCGAGGAGCTCTGCCGATTCCGTGTGCTCCATCCCAAGTGCGACAAGGCTGCGGTCCAGCAGATCCGGATAATCGAACGGGCAGATGGGAAACTTGTGCTCCCAGTGCCAGACGCAGAACTCGCCTGCCGCGGGATCGAAAGCTAGCTTCAGTTCGCCGCGTTCCAGGCACCGGCCGTAACGGTCCGCGAGAAACGGAACGACGACCTTTCCGTCCGCTCCGATCCGCTGCCAGTCCACGTCGAACATGCACGCGGAATGCGAAAGCTCTCCCCATTCCAGCATGGCCAGCCAATCGGCGTTGTCGGCTCCGCCGACCGCCATGTGGTTGGGCACGATGTCGAGCACGAGTCCGAGCTGGTGCTTCTTCATCTCCGCGCACAAGCGCAAGAAGGCTTCTTCCCCGCCAAGTTCGGCGTTGATCCGCGTGTGGTCAACAATGTCGTAGCCGTGGATGGAGCCGGGCCGCGCCTGCATGATGGGCGATGCGTAAATATGGCTGATGCCGAGATGCGTGAGGTAAGGCAGGATTTCGATCGCGTGCTCGAACGTGAAATCCTTGTGAAACTGAATACGATAAGTGGCGCGAGGGATCATGCGTGTAAACTCGTAAGGACAATGCAGGACCAGGGCAGCAGGGCGCCCGACGAAGGTGGTGGACCCGTGCGCCACAGCGTCTTCCCGCTGTCCGGTTCCGGAACCACGATGCCCGACGTGCCGAAGTTTGCGATGAACCGCAGATCGCCATCCTTGAAGCGCCAGACGAGATCGATCGAGTCGCTGTCCGGGAAGACCAGTTCTGCTCCATCATAACCGGAAAGAAGCAGCGGCACGATATGGGCCTGGCGCAGCGCGATCAGGGCGCGTGTTTCGTCATGCACGCTTCGGTGCGGCTCGTGGACGCGCTCGTCCCAGTCGATCCTCGAACGGATGAACGTCTCCTCGGCGTTGGGATCGGGAATGTCCTGATCCATGAATGCCGTGAACGACGTGAATTCGCGGCGGCGGCCTTCCCGGATCGCCGTCTGCAGATTTTGGTCGTGGGGGAAGTCGACGAAATACTGGAACGGCGACGAGGCACCCCATTCCTCCCCCATGAAGATCATCGGGATCTGCGGCGACAGGAACAGTGCGGCGCGGGCGACGGCAAGGCGCTCGGGCGCAACGATCTGGCAGAGGCGCTCACCCAGAGCACGGTTCCCGATCTGATCGTGGTTCTGCAGGAAAGAAACAAAGGCCTGCGGCGGCAGATGCGCCGAGGGTTCGCCGCGTGCGCGCCCAAGATGGGCGGACACGTCTCCCTGATAGACAAAACCTTCGGCGAGGGCGCGGCCAAGCTTTGCAACCTGCGCGTCGGCGAAATCGCTGTAATACCCGTCGCTCTCTCCCGTCAGCAAAGCGTGCCAGGCATTGTGAATGTCATCGTCCCACTGCGCGGTGTAGGTGCGGGGCGAACCATCCGGCGCGCGCTCCAGACGGCGGGATTCATTGGCCTCATTCTCCAGCACGAGGTGAATGGCGCGGTCGGGAATCCGAGACCGGATGTATCGCGCTAGCTCATCGAGAAAATGATCGTCACTGTCGTCCAGAATCTGATGCACGGCGTCGAGCCGCAATCCGTCGAACCGGTATTCGGTCAGCCAGTAGACTGCGTTCTCGATGAAGAACCGGCGGGCTGGATCGGTCCGCCAGTCGATTGCCGCCCCCCAGGGCGTCTGGTGACGATCCGTGAAGAAGGGCTTGGCGTAGGTGCCAAGATAGTTTTCCGATGGCCCGAAATGGTTGAACACGACATCGAGAAGAACGATCAGCCCCAGCTCATGGGCGTGATCGACAAGAGCCTTCAAGTCGTCCGGCGCGCCGTAGGCGGAATTGGGCGCGAACGGGAGAACACCGTCATAGCCCCATGTGCGGGCACCGGGGGTCTCGGCAACCGGCATCAGCTGGATCGCGGTTATTCCAAAAGATGCGAGCTCGGAAAGACGCGACGAGAGCGCGGCGAACGTTCCTTCCGATGTCGCCGTACCGACATGTGCTTCCCAGATGATCGCGCGCTCCCACGGAAGTGTGGGGTGCTCGTTCTTCCAGCGATAGGAATGCGGATCGACGACGCAGCTCGGTCCGGGAACGCCGGAGGGCTGAAAGCGCGACGCGGGGTCTGGCATGTCCAGACCGTCGATCCGGTAGACGTAAAGGTCGCCCGGCCGTGCGTCTGGCACCACCGCGCTGTGAAAGCCATCGGCGTTTGCGGTCAGGGCATGTTCCTGCCCCGCGACAACGACGCAAACCTGCTCCGCCGTCGGCGCCCAGATGGAAAACCGAACGCCTTTGTCTGTCGGGACGCTGCCGAAGTCGCGCAAGGTGTGTGACGGAGGGATCATGGCTTCTGTCCGTTATGGGACGACAGAGGTCCTTGAGCAAGCCGGTTGCCCGGAGAGGCCGGATGTACGGCGAACGGCAAATGCAGTGACGGGAGAGCGGATCGGGCAAGGATCAAACATGTACTCATCCCTTGTCTCCCTTCGGCGCGGCTATCAACGCGATGGTGCGGATATGGTTCGGGACAGCACGCGCACAGCCGGCACGTGGCCGCTCATCTCGAAAACCGCGCATTGACGGAAGGAACAAAACAACCTTCGTGAGGTTACCTCCCCAAAGGAGGAAATATCATGCCGGCAATTTTGATGTGGCTTATTGGCATTCCGATACCGCTGATTATCCTGCTCTATCTCATCCTGTAACAACAGGATCCGAGATCAATTCGCTTATAGCCCGTCACCCAGATGCGGTGGCGGGCTTTTGCCGCCTGATGCAGATGCCGACCGAAAGCCCGGTTCCGTGACCGGGAGTGATATCGGGAGGTTCCGAGCCGAGGAAACCTTGGCGCATCGGGCGCGTTCTTCTTCCACCAATTATCAAAATCGGAGAAAACCAATGGCGAAGCAGGCTACACGACGTTCGACCGCATCGCCGGCCCGCAAGGCCAAGCGGGCCGCAAGCAATCTCCCTCGGCTTGAGGCTGTTGGAGATGGTTTCGGCTCCGCCGTGACCACGGTGCGGCGCGATGGACAGCAGATCTATCGGGCCATCGAAAACCGTTTCGGGCGCACGTCGACGATTTCGATGCTCACCGTTGCAGGTGTCGGTGTTGCTATCGGGGCACTTCTTCTGGGCGTCGCATCGGCGCGGAGCTCTCAGCAGCCGGCCCGCTCGCGGCGTTAACCGCTGGGGGCCTAGGGTGAAGTAGCCCTCTCAGGCGGTCCAGGAAGACGTGTGGGAAACCTTATCGGGAGATCGGCGTTGTCGCAGCGCCGATCTCCCGGCACCCCACAGCGAGCCAGTTATCCATATGCCGACAGCGACTTCCACCGGGCGCGAAATCCACCCCGGCGACCCTTTCCCGTTGGGCGCGAACTGGGATGGGCGCGGAACGAACTTTGCGATTTTCTCAGCGCACGCGGAACGAGTGGAGCTCTGTCTCTTCGATACCGATGGTGTGAACGAGATCGAGCGCATCACGCTCCCCGAATACACAAACGAGGTCTGGCACGGATATCTGCCGGATGTCGGCCCGGGCACACTCTACGGCTATCGGGTTCACGGCCCTTACGAGCCGGAAAAGGGCCACAGGTTCAACCCGAACAAACTTCTGATCGACCCATATGCCCGCGAGCTTGTCGGCGATCTGGAATGGTCGTCGGCGCATTTCGGCTATGTGCTGGACGCCGAAAACAAGGATCTGTCGTTCGATGAGCAGGACAGCGCGACCGGAATGCCGAAATGCCGTGTGATCGATCCCGGTAGTTACGACTTGAAAGGCGGCCGTTCGCCTGGCATCGCCAGATCGCAGACGATCTTCTACGAAACGCATGTGCGCGGTTTCACCAAGCTTCACCCCGATGTGCCGGAACAGTTGCGCGGAACCTTCGACGGTTTCGCCCACGCATCCGTGGTCGACTACATCAAGAATCTCGGCGTCACCTCCGTCGAATTGCTGCCGATCCACGCGTTTCCGAACGACGAGCATCTGCTCTCGAAAGGCCTCAGAAATTTCTGGGGCTACAACACGATTGCATTCTTCGCGCCGGGACAGCGCTATCTCGGACCCCAGGGATTAAATGGGCTGCGCGACATGGTTCGCGCCTATCATGACGCGGGTATCGAGGTCATCCTCGACGTCGTCTACAATCACACGGCGGAGGGCAACGAACTCGGACCGACCCTGTCTTTCAAAGGCATCGACAATTTTTCCTACTACAGGACGATGCCGGACGATCCGCGCTATTACATCAACGACACCGGAACGGGAAACACCGTCAATACATCTCATCCGCGCGTTCTGCAGATGGTTCTGGATTCGCTGCGCTATTGGGTCGAGCACTACCACATCGATGGTTTCCGGTTCGATCTCGGCACGATCCTCGGGCGCGAACCGAGTGGGTTCGACCAGCGCGGCGGCTTTTTCGATGCGATCGGTCAGGATCCCGTTCTCAGCCGTGTGAAACTTGTCGGCGAGCCGTGGGACATCGGTCCCGGCGGTTATCAGGTCGGCGGTTTCCCTCCCGGCTGGAGCGAGTGGAACGACAAATACCGCGATACGGTGCGCGATTACTGGAGGGACGAAGACGGCACGTCGGGAGATTTTGCCGCGCGGTTCACCGGGTCGGGCGATATTTACGATGTGCGGGGCCGACGCCCGTGGGCGGGCGTGAATTTCGTCACGGCCCATGACGGCTTCACCCTCCATGATCTGGTATCCTACAACGAGAAGCACAACGAGGCGAACGGCGAGGATGGCCGCGACGGCCACAGCGACAACAGAAGTTTCAATTTCGGCGCCGAGGGCCCGACCGACGATGAGGGCATCATCGGCGAGCGCGAGAAGCAGAAACGAAACTTCCTCGCGACATTGCTGCTTTCGCACGGCACGCCGATGATTCTTGCCGGTGACGAACGTGGCCGCACGCAGCACGGAAACAACAACGGCTATTGTCAGGACAACGAAATCAGCTGGGTGGACTGGCAATCGGATGACAGGCAGAACGATCTATCGGACTTCGTGCGCCATCTGATCGGGCTTCGGCAGTCCCAGCCGCTGTTGCGCCGCGAGAGCTTCAGGGATGGAATGACGATCGACTGGCTCAACCCATCGGGCGGGCCGCAACTCGAAGAACATTGGGCGGACCCCGGCGCAACGTCCATTGCGGTTCGCCTGCGGCGTGCCGACCTGGAGGGCTCGCCGGACATCTGGTCGGATGTTCTGTTCCTTTTCAACCCGCATCCGTCGCCGGTCGACTATCAACTGCCCGTCGAGGGACAGGAGCAATGGGAAGTCGTGATCGACACGTCGGGGCGGCGCAACCCGTCGCCGGACAACGGCCGGTTCGTGGCCGAAGGCCGCTCGCTGGTTCTGCTCAAAAGGGCGCTCTCATGAGCGCCTGAGGGCTGTGTCTACGCAGCGTGGTTTGCCCATTCGGTGCGATAAAGGGTGTAGCCCGCTTTCCGGATGTTCTCCCGATCAATGACGGAAACCCTTTTCTCTTCCAGGGTTTCGACAAGCGACCACGGCTGGCCGAACGTTGCCGGGAGTTCGTTTCCTGACGTTACGAGCAACCGCAACGTCTGGTCGTTGATGCTGATGTAGACGTCGTAGAGAGCCTCTTTCATTGGACGACTCCAGATAAAGTGCGATGTGCCATCACAACCTTCTCCCCGGCTCATCGTTCCGTCACGAATGGCGGAGTTCGTCGACTGTTCTGACTGCAAAAGCACGGAGAGCATGCGGGCGGGGCAACCCCCGCCCGCAGCGCGTCAAGCCGCTTTCTTGTTGACGCTGGACAAGGCCAGTTTGTTCAGCAACTCGTCGGTCTTCTTTTCCTCGGCGAGTGTCGCCTGAAGGAGTTTGGTGGCATCGGTCAATCCGAGCTGGGTGGCCATCGCGGCCATCGTGCCGTAACGGGAAATCTCGTAATGCTCGACCGCCTGGGCACCAGCGAGCAATGCGGCGTCGAGGACTTCGGGATCCTCGATCTCGTCCATCGCTTCCTTGCCCTCTTCGACAAGCCCTTCCATCGCGGCGCACGTCTTGCCGCGCGCAGGCTTCGAGATCATGTCGAAGATGGATTCGAGACGCTCGATCTGGCCTTCGGTTTCTTTCAGATGGGTTTCGAAGGCTGTCTTGAGTTCAGGCGAGGCCGCACTTTTCGCCATCTTTGGAAGAGCTTTCGTGAGCTGCTTCTCCGCATTGTACATATCCTTCAGAAGGTGAAGGAACAGGTCGTCCATGGATTTGACGCTCATGGGAGTTCTCCTTGTGCTCGCCCGAGCGCAGGGGCTCTGCTCGGGCCGAGCGACAGTTCAACTCTGCCGGGCCATAGTCGTTCCTATGGGTTTGCGGCAGGCGTCATGGACCCGGACAGCAACCTTTGCTGCCCTCGTTTTCGGCGCGGGAATCCGCTGGAGCAGGAATCGGGAGAGGCGGTCAAAGGTCGTGGTCGGGGATTTTCAAAGCATGCCCGCATGCCTTGCAGTGAACAGCATCGACGTCGTGGCGCATCAGGGCGCATTGCGGGCAGCTGAAGCTCACTTTCCTCGGTCGAAAGATCGCCTGAGCCATGCTGACAAACAGAGAGATGCCGACAATCATCGCAATGACGGACGTCAACTTCCCGGCCGGTCCCGGGAGTGTAATGTCGCCGAACCCCGTCGTTGTGACCGTTGCCACAGTGAAGTAAAGAGCGTCGACATAGGTTGTCAGGCCCTCGGTTGCTCCTGCGAAAAATGTATAGACAAAACCGGTCGTTACAAAAAGAAAGGTTATGAGGCTGATCACCGCCTTGATGGCATCCTCGCGTGGCCCCAGTCCGCTCTTGCGCAAAGGCCTCCAGAACAGCTCGCTCCTTGACGTCGTCCAGAGCCTGAGAATGCGCAGAAAGCTCAGGTTGATGAGCCACAGCGGCGCCAGCAGGGTTGCAACAATGAGAAGGTCGACCCAGAAGTCGACACGTCTGAACCAGCGACGGATATCCTTCGACGCGAGCGCGCGCGCGGTGAGTTCGACGATCACGACAACGGCGATGGAATAATCCAGCCACAGAAACACCGGCCGCTCGACGATGAACGGCGCGGCCAGAAAAAAAGCAATGACGGCGATGTCGATGGCAATGATGCAGCGCTGAAAGCGGATCGCTGTGACCGAGCTGCCATGATAAAGCGCGTGGAGACGTGAGCGGATTGATTTCATGGATCACACATCGGCGTCGGATTTGCCGGGACGGCGGCGGGCTGTTTTCGGCCTCAACACAAGTGTCTCGATTGTCATAGTTCGGTGTTCGTGACGGATAAGTCACGCTGGTGGGACGCCGGAGAATCCGGATCGTAACCGAGTTGGGCACTTCTATCCATGGAATCGTATTCCGGGCAGGTCGAGGAGCGGTGGGTCTCAGGAGGCCGGCCGGTATCTCATATGGTCGATCAGGGCGCGTAACTTTGGCGGCAGGTTCCGCCGGTCGGCGAAGTACAGAAAGAACCCCTGGAAGGGGGGAAGGTAATCCTGCAGCAGAGGCACGAGTTCGCCTCTCTCGATGTACGGCCTGAAGGTTTCTTCCATCCCGAACGTAAGGCCCCCCCCGGCGCATGCGGTTCGCACCATCACCCACATATCGTTTGTCGTGATGTTCGGATTGACGGCCACGTCGAATTCCCGGCCGTCTTCTTCGAATTCCCATCTGTAGGGCGCTGCCCTTGGCGCCGGGCGCCATCCGATGCAGCGGTGTTTCGGAAGGTCCAAAGGGTGCGAGGGCGCACCAAACTTCGCCAGATAGGATGGAGCCGCCACCACGATCTGACGTTGCTCAGCGGAAACGGGCACGGCGATCATGTCCTTCTCGATCACTTCGCCGAGCCTGACACCCGCGTCGTAGCCTTCCGCGACGATATCGAATTCCTCGTCCGTCACAGTGACGTCGACATCGACGGTGGGGTAGGCCGCTGCAAAGCTGGCAAGCAGCGGCCCCGCGATGAATCGCTCGGCGATGGAGGAGACCGCAACTCTCAACAGACCCGCCGGTTCGGCATGGCGGTCTCGCGCCGAAGCCAGCGCCAGCTCGACCTCTGCCACCGCCGGGGCAACCCGCTCCTGAAAGCGAGATCCGGCTTCGGTCAGGCTGACGCTGCGGGTCGTCCGTTGGACGAGGGCGACACCGATCTGATCTTCCAGGCGCCGGATCGCCTGGCTTACCGCCGACCGCGTGACGCCGAGGCGCTCGGCGGCACGTCTGAAGCTGCGCGCCTCCGCTACCGCAAGGAACACAAGGATGAGGTTCAAGTCGGTCATTGGTTAGAGCAGCTTACCGGCGCAGTCATGATTGAGCAAATTGTCAGGCACGACAGGTCGTCCATATTCGCTTGGGTAAGCCTTGGGAGCGAACACGATGATCAAGCCGGCATTCCATCGACTGCAAACTCTCAGCCTTGCCGCCCTGGTCGCGGCCGTCGCTACGCACGTTGAAGCACAGGCCCCGACCTGTCCTGAACGTGGCGCCGAAAGTGCGGCCGGTCTCCAGGAAAGCTGGATTCTCACCGGCTGGGAGAAAGAGCCCGGCGACGGGCAGTTCGATTTTCGTGAGAAGCTTGGGCGATTCTATCACTGGGTGTCACCGGACGTCGTTCTGTACGACGACTTCGACCCCCAATTCCGCGTCGCCCGGAGTGCCGAGGCTTACGCGTCCATCTGGACCGCGCCGTTCACGGCGCTCACATCCGCAAAGCACCGTGTGATCGATGGTCCGGACGCGGTCTACGGCCGCGACTACGCGTCGACGACACTCGAATTTGCGGCTCGATTGGAGGGGGCTGACGGCCAGACGGTCGGCATCCGAACGCGATCCTCCCTTGTCTGGCAGTGCACATCCACCGGGTGGCGCATCGTCCGCGAACACAATTCGTCCCGGCGCATAACCAAGGAAGAGCTGGGAAGCCTTATACCGTAAATACAATCAGGTGAAGAAAGGAAATCGACATGCGCAAGCTCAAAACAGGTCTTCTGGTCGGCAATTTTCTTGCCGGTTTGATTCTCGCCGGAGCGGCGTCGTCTTCGGCACTCGCGTCGCAAAACGCCGAAGCCGAGGCGCGCAACGGGCAATTCATCTCCGAGGCGTTCGACCGATGGGCCGCCGGCGGAAACACATTCTTCAACGATGTCTTGGCTCCCGATGTTGTCTGGACCATCGAGGGATCGGGCCCCAGTGCCGGCGTCTATCGTGGCCGCGACAGTTTGCTGGCGATGGTGAAGCCATTTGCCGACCGTCTGGCACAGCCGGTCAGGCCGGTCAGCAAGAATGTGTGGGCGGATGGCGACCACGTGATCGTTCGTTGGGCGGGCGTGGCCCGCGCGCGCGACGGTCAGGACTATGCGAACGACTATGTCTGGATTTTTAGAATGCAAAACGGCCAGGCCGTGGAGGTCACCGCTTTTCTCGACCTTGCTCCTTTCGATGACGTTCTGCGGCGCGTTCCTGAGCCGCCGGCGAACTGACAGACGGTAAATACAAAACAGCAAAGGAGAGGGCAATGAACTCTCGATTTCATGGATTTGCCATTGTGGCAGCACTTGCAATGCCGGTCGCGACATCGGCAAGCGAAACGGCAGCACCGGAGAACCAGACGATGTCACAGCATCGCTATGTCGGGATGTGGACGACCGATGACGGCCGGATTCGACACGAACTTCTGCCGAATGGTCGGTACGACGAGGCGCGCGGCTCCCGGCAAAGCGCATATCAGGGCCGTTACGAGATCAACGGCAACCACATCGACTATTGGGACGATACGGGCTTCACGGCCGATGGCGAGTTCGTCGATGACAACACCCTGCATCACGGCGGCATGATCTTCCGCAGGAAATGAGACGGGCGCCCGCTCTGGAGAAGGACGGACCGGTCCGCGATCTCCCGGTCCGTCCGTTACATTTCGGCGCGCAGACGGCCGAAGGTTTCTCTCACGATCTCTTCGGGCGCGCGCTTCCCGCCCTCCGCACTCCAGGTTTCGATGGCGAGCCGAATGGCGCCCGTCGCCGCCATCGCCACAAGCCGCAAACCCGGTCGCCGCTCGGGCTGCCGCCAGACTTCGCAAAGGGCTTCGAAGAGGCTCACTTCCTGCCGGGCATAGCCCGCCTGTTTGCGGGCAAGCAGCGTGGGGCTGGAACGCATCAGACGATCCAGCGCGATCATCTCGTCGGCGTTGTATTTCGAGACGTCCTTGATCAACGCGTCGCGTATCGCGTCGAGCGGGTGCTGGTCCGGCGAAGACTTCAGGATTTCGCGGCGCAAGCCCTCCCACGAGCCGCTCTGCCAGACGAGCACGACCTCTTCCTTCGACTGGAAGTAGGAGAAGAAACTGCGTCGCGATATTCCCGCATCTGCGGCGATCGCCTCCACGGTGGTTTCCTCATAGCCGTTCGCCAGAAACAGCCTCAACGCCGCCTCGGCAATTCGTGCGCGGGTTTCCTGCCTTTTTCGTTCCCGAACGCCCATGCCCCCTCCGCTGCCTGAAATCACATTCATCCCTCTTGATTTTTGCATCTAGTGCAATAATATTTGCATCCAGTGCAATATTGCAACGCGGAGATCCCGACTATGACACTTTGGACCAGCGATGACATTCCGCGATTGGACGGACGACTCGCAATAGTCACAGGAACCGGAGGCCTCGGATTTCAGACCGCGCAGGCGCTCGCCCGGGCCGGTGCCGATGTTATCCTTGCCGGCCGGAACGAGCAGAGCGGGCAAAGCGCAATTGCCGAGATCAAGCGCGAGATGGCGCACGCATCTGTTCGCTTCTCGCGCCTCGATCTGGCGCGCCTCGCCTCGATTGCGGCCTTTGCGGAGCGCATGCGTTCGGAGCACGATCGCATCGACCTTCTGATCAACAATGCGGCCGTAATGACGCCGCCCCGTCGGCTGACAACTTCCGACGGATTCGAACTTCAGTTCGGCACAAATTATCTCGGGCACTTCGCGCTGACGGCCCAGATGCTGCCGCTGCTCCGGAAGGGCCGCGATGCCCGGATTGTCACCGTGTCCAGCGTCGCCGCGCGCGGTGCGGACATCGACTTCAGCGACCTGCAGGCCGAACTGGCCTACAGGCCCTCCGTTTCCTATGGACAGTCAAAGCTCGCGCAGCTGGCCTTTGCGCTTGAGCTCCAGCGGCGCAGCGATGCTGCGGGCTGGAATATCACGAGCGTTGCGGCGCATCCGGGCATATCCCGAACGGACCTGCTGCACAAAGGCCCGGGCCGGTGGAGCGGGCCGGGATTGGCGCGTTCTTTGCTGCCGTTCCTGTTCCAGCCGGCCGCGCAAGGCGCGCTGCCGACCTTGTTCGCAGCAACATCTCCGGAGGCAAAGGGGGGTGGCTATTACGGGCCTGACAAACTCCTTGAAACGCGCGGCCATCCCAAATCCGCAAAAATTCCGGAACGGGCGTTCGATCGTGACGCGGCAACGGAACTCTGGATACGGTCGGAACATCTGATCGGAATGTCTTTTGCCCCGGTCAACGACTTGCCGGTTGCGCTTCGGAGGGTCGGCTGATGCGGTCCATCGCTTTGTCCTGGACGGACAATCTCGCCTTCTTGCGCGATCTGATCCGCGATCCCCGCCGCGTTGCCGCCATCGCCCCGTCCGGGAAAGATCTCGCGCAACTGATTACGAGCCGCGTCGATCCGGAATCCGGGCCGGTCATCGAACTGGGCGCCGGTACGGGCGTGTTCACCGGTGAGCTCGTCCGGCGCGGCGTGCCGGAAGATCAACTGGTCCTTATCGAGTTCGGCTCGGAATTCGCAAGCAAACTTCAATGGAAATTCCCGTCGGCCCGCGTGTTCTGGATGGACGCATCAACCTTGCCGCATCTCGATCTTCTCCAGGGTCGGAAGGCTGGCGCCGTCGTCAGCGGGCTTCCGCTTCTGTCGATGCGGCCCGCAAAGGTCGTGCGCATATTGAGAGGCGCGTTCCAGCATCTCCGCGAAGATGGATCATTCTACCAATTCACCTATGGCCCGCGCTGCCCGGTGCATGATGTCATCCTGAAGCGGTGCGGTCTGAAGGCCGAACGTGTCGGCCGCGCCCTCGCCAACATCCCGCCCGCGGCGGTCTACCGGATCTCGCGCCGCGAGAGCGCGGCTTTGGCCGGGGGCTGAACGTCCGGCTGACCAAAGCGAGACGGCGCAGATATTGGTGTCGCCCGTCCGTGTCAGGGCAGCTGCAGATAGCTCATCAACACATCTTCGACATGGCTGCGCCGGGCTGAAAGCCAAGCCGGCGCAGCCATGTCCTGCTCGAAAAGGACGGACAAAGTGTAGCGATTGACGATGTGGATCTGGCTCAGCGCGACAAGCGAGACGTAAAACTGGATCGGGTCCACTTTCGTCTTGAACGTGCCCTCATTGTATCCGGCGGTCGACAATTGCTCGATGGAGGTGACGAGCGGGCGCGTCATCTCCCGGACGTTCGAGAGCCGCTTCAGATATTTCGCCCGCAGGGTATTCTCGTTGCTGATCAGCGAGAGGACATCTGTGTTGGCGGCGAAAAAGTCGAACGTGAAGCGGATGAGCGTACGCATTCCTTCGAGCGGGTTCATTTCCGAAAGGTCAAGCTTGCTCTCTTCCTGGCGAATGCGCGTATAGGCGCTTTCCAGAACGGCGAGGTACAGGCCCTCCTTGTCGCCGAAATAGTGGTAGATCATTCGCATATTGGATTTGCTTTTGGTGGCGATCCGTTCGATCCGCGCACCACTGAAGCCGTGCTGACAGAATTCGGCGACGGCCGTCCGCAAGATCGTCTGCTTCGAGCGCACCGGATCGCGCGTGCGCTTCGGTTTCGGAGCCTCGGTTTCGGGCGCATCGGTGCCGGACATTCTGGGCCGCTGCATCGGTTCCTCGCATGTGATGGGACGCATGGGTCTACGCCAGGACATCGACGCCGGAAAGCAATCCTTGACAAATCCCCATAAGTAAAAAAAATATTACATAAACACGCCTCTGGGGAAACACTGATGTTGCAGACGACGCGGAGCTATAACGGGATGGTGGTGGCACCCCACCATCTGGCGGCGGAGGCCGGGCTCTCGGTTCTCAGGGACGGCGGCAACGCGATCGAGGCCATGATCGCGGCGGCCTCTACGATCGCGGTCGTCTATCCCCACATGAACGGGCTCGGCGGAGATGGTTTCTGGCTCATCGGCAAGGCGGGCAGCCGACCGATCGGGATACGGGCCTGCGGCCGGGCGGCTGCGGGTGTGAGCCGCGACTGGTATGAACGCACGGGGCTGACAAGCATTCCCTCCCGCGGGCCGCTTTCGGCGATCACCGTGGCGGGCACAGTCGCGGGGTGGGACAAGGCGCATTATCTCAGCCGGGCGCAATACGGCGGCCGGTTGCAGATGTCGCGCCTGCTGCAGGATGCAATCCGCTATGCCTGGGAAGGCATCGCCGTCCCGCACACGCTGCATGCCAATGCGAAGAAAAAGCTGGGCGAATTGCGCGATATTCCCGGCTTCGCAGAGACCTATCTGGTCAACGGAGAGCCGCTCGCCGTGGGCAGCCGCTTTCGCCAGCCGCAGCTTGCGGAAACTCTGACACGCCTGACGCGGGCGGGTCTGGCGGACTTCTACCAGGGAGAAATCGCGCATTCGCTTGCGGCGGATCTTGAAAAGGTCGGGAGCCCCATCCGCCTTGAAGACCTTCAGCGGCATGAAGCCGTCGAGGTCGAGCCTCTTAGCGTCGACGTTGCCGGGCACACCGTGTTCAATCTGCCGCCGCCGACCCAAGGCTTGGCTTCGCTTCTGATCCTCGCATTGTATGGGCGAAATCCGGCGGGAGAGGCCGATGCTCCCGATCACATTCATCGCCTTGTCGAGGCGACCAAGGCTGCGTTCCGGATTCGCAATTCGCATGTGACAGATCCGGACTACATGAAAGTGTCTCCCGAGCCGTTTCTCGACGCGGGCGCCATCGAGACGCTCGGCGCGGGCCTCTCGGCCGATCGCGCGACGCCATGGCCCGATGCTTCAAAGCCGGGCGACACGGTGTGGCTGGCGGCAACGGACCGGAACGGGCTGAGCGTCAGTTTCATTCAGAGTATTTACTGGGAGTTCGGCTCGGGCGTCGTGCTGCCCGGCACGGGCATCACCTGGCAAAATCGCGGCATGAGCTTTGATCTCGACGCCGATGGACCCAACGCGCTCGAGCCGGGGCGTTTGCCGTTCCACACGATCCAGCCTGCCATGGCCGAGCTGCGCGACGGGCGCTTCATGGCCTATGGAACCATGGGCGGCGAAGGGCAGCCGCAGACGCAGGCCGCAATTTTTTCCCGTCACGTTCTGCACGGTCAGGATCTGCAGAGCGCCGTGACGGGACCACGCTGGCTTCTCGGCCGAACCTGGGGCGAGGAGAGCACCAATCTGAAGATCGAGAACAGATTCGATGCCGAGGTCATCGAGAATCTGCGCGCCCGCGGTCATGACATTCAAGTTGTCGGCGCCTTCGAGGAAATGATGGGGCATGCGGGTGCCATCGTGCGTCACCCGAGCGGCCTTCTGGAAGGCGCGTGCGATCCGCGCAGCGACGGCGCTGTCGCCGCACGGTAGAAGTTCTTTTTTCGTGTCTCTCGTGCCTGCGCCGGATCTCATGGTCCGGCGCTTTTTTGTTTCTGCGCAATCGCTTGACCAGGGTGTGAGAGCGGCGACCGGGCCGCTCGAAAGAAGGTCGAGGCGATTGACAAAGTAAGAAACTTCTTACTAAATTTTCGTCGACGATGATTGGATGGAGTTCGAGGATGGCCGAGCTTGAGGAATCTCCCGCAGCACAGCTGCTCAAGGCTGACGTGAAGGTGGTCAATGTCGGGCTCGAAGGGTTCGTCAAGGATCTCGAGGATTGCGGCATCGGCGTGGTGCATCTCGACTGGGTTCCGCCGGCCGGCGGCGACCCGGAGATGGCGGCGCTCCTGGCAAAGCTTGGCGTGTGAGGACATCGCGATGAAGCTGATCGAAGACGCGAACAAGGAAGCCCTGAAGCGCATACTGGAGGCCGAGCCGAAGCTGCTCGACGTGATCCCGGCGCGCGAGGCGATCAAAGGGCTCAAGGAGCGGATGATCCTTCATTCCGGGCCGCCCATCACCTGGGATCGTATGTGCGGGCCCATGCGCGGCGCCGTCGCCGGTGCAATCGTGTTCGAGGGCTGGGCACCGGATCTTGCCTCGGCCGAAAAGCTCGCGGCAGACGGGGGCATCAAGTTCCATCCCAATCATCATTTCGATGCGGTCGGCCCGATGACCGGCATGACCACGGTCTCGATGCCGGTGTTCGTCGTCGAGAACGCCCGGTTCGGAAACCGTGCCTACTGCGCCATCAACGAGGGTCTTGGAAAGGTCATGCGCTTTGGCGGCAATGACGAGACCGTGCTGGCGCGTCTGCGCTGGCTGCGCGACGTGTTCGGGCCGGAAATGTCGAAGACGCTGCGGCTTCTCGGCAGCGTGGAGCTGAAATCCATCGTCGCACGCGGACTTTCGATGGGCGATGAGCTTCATCAGCGCAATGTGGCCTGTTCGAGCGTGTTCCTGCGCGAAGTCGCACCGGCGCTGGCGCGTGTCTCGACCGACAAGGAAGTCCTCGCGGAATGCCTGGGCTTCATCGCAAAGAACGACCAGTTCTTCTTGAACATTGCCATGGCCATGGCCAAGACCATGACCGACCCTGCCAAGGGCATTCGAGGCTCGACTGTCGTGACGGCCATGTGCCGCAACGGAACCGAATTCGGCGTTCGCGTCAGCGGAACCGGAGATCGTTGGTTCACGGCTCCGGTCGAAATGCCGGAAGGTCTGTACTTCCCTGGCTATTCCGAGAAAGACGCCAATCCCGATATGGGCGACAGCGCGATTGTGGAAACCGTGGGGCTTGGTGGCTTTGCAATGGCGGCCTCGCCGGCTGTCGCCGGCTTTGTGGGGGCGGGCTCTCCCTCGTCCGCTGCGAACTTCACCAAAGCCATGGGCGAAATCACCGTCAGCCAGAATTCAGAATGGACGATCGCGGCCATGGATTTCGCGGGCGTTCCGACCGGTATTGACGTGCGTCTCGTCGTCGAAACAGGCCTCCAACCAACCATCAACACGGGCATTGCCCATCGAGAGCCGGGCGTCGGGCAGGTTGGCGCAGGTGTCGTCAAGGCACCCATGGGCTGCTTCACGCAGGCCGTCCGGGCCATTGCGAAGGATTTGGGGGTGTCATGAGCACGTTCATTCTGAATGAAATCCGCAAGGGATTTTATCTCGATTCGGTTGCGCTGATGCGCCTGTCCCGACAGATCGCCGCCTCGCCTGGTATCGCCGAGGCCGCGCTGATGATGGGCACGCCGTCGAATGTCGCGATCATGCGAAACGCCGGCATTTTGAAGGACGGAAAAACCGACGCGCAGGGCAATGATCTTGTGATTGCCATGCGTGCGGACAGCGAGGCGGCGGCCCGCGCCGCGCTGACCGAGGCGGAGAAGGAACTCGACAAGCCGAAGACGCAGGCCGACGGCGCAAGCGCCTGGCGCCCGCGCAGCATTGCCGCGGCGGTCGCAGGCGTGGATGGGCTCAATCTCGCCCTCATCTCGGTGCCGGGAGATTTCGCGGCGGCGGAAGCCCGCAAGGCGCTGAGCCGCGGCCTTCACGTCATGATGTTCAGCGACAATGTCTCGATCGAAGATGAAAGGTCGCTGAAGGAGCAGGCGCGCGAAAGCGGTCTTCTTATGATGGGTCCCGATTGCGGCACGGCGGTCATCGGCGGTGCGCCGCTTGCGTTTGCCAACAGGCTGAAGCGTGGCGGCGTCGGCATCATCGGTGCGTCCGGAACCGGCACGCAGGAAGTCTCCTGCCTGATCTCGGAAGCGGGCGAGGGCATCTCCCATGCCATCGGCGTCGGCGGGCGCGATCTGAAAAAGGACATCGGCGGGATCACTACGCTGATGGCAATCGATGCGCTTGATCAGGACAGCGCAACGGAGCGTGTGGTGCTGATTTCGAAGCCGCCGCATCCCGATGTCGCCAAGGTCGTCATCGACCGGATTTCGAAGAGCCCGAAGCCGTACACGGTGTGCTTCATCGGCGCCGATTCCGCGGATTTGCCGTCCAATGCCACATTCGCGCCAACTCTGAAGGCTGCCTCCGAAGCAGCCCTCGGGCGTGCCATCGTCAACGACGGTTTCGATGTGAAAGTCGAGGCAAAACAGCTTGCGCCTCGTAAAGGAGCAAGCCGGATCGAAGGTCTGTATTGCGGCGGCACCTTGTGCGCCGAAGCGCAGGTCATTCTGAAGGCGGGCGGCCGGCAAGTCGCATCGAACGCAGCGATCCCCGGTGTCCCGGATTTCGAGCACGCCGACGCCAAGGGGCGTGAGCGGATCATCGATCTCGGTGCGGATGAATACACGAAGGGAAAGCCGCATCCGATGATCGATCCGTCCGTGCGCGACGATGCCATTCGTGCCGCACTCAAGGACCCACCGATCGCTGTGGTGCTTGTCGACCTCGTCATCGGCTACGGCGCTCATGCCGATCCTGCCGGGCATCTTGTCGAGACCGTCGCGGACCGCGGACCGGATGCGCCGCACATCGTGGCCTCCGTGTGCGGCACCGAACAGGACCCGCAGGTTCGCTCCGAGCAGGCACGCCGTCTCCGGGCTGCGGGTATTCACGTTGCCCCCTCCAATGCCGATGCGTGCGAACTCGCATTGGCCATCGTCAATCGCACATGAGGAGCAGGTCATGGGTACGGTAGGACAGGTGCCGCGTCGTCTTGTCATCGCGATCGGCGGAAATGCGGTTCATCCCGAGGATATTGCAGGCACGTCCGAAGAGCAGAAAGATGTGGCCAACAAGACGGCCCTGTCTCTTCTGCCTCTCGCAGAGGGCGACAACGATCTTGTCATTACGCATGGCAACGGGCCGGTCGTCGGCAAGATCATGATGCGCCAGATGCTGACGATGAACCGCATCCCCCCGATGTCGATGGATATCTGTGTCGCCCACAGCCAGGGCGGTATCGGATACCTCCTGATGCAGGCCATCGAGAACGCGTTGCGCGAAAAGGGAAACCCGCGCCATGTCGCAAGCCTTCTCACGCAGGTGGAAGTCGATCCGGACGATCCGGCGTTCGAGAACCCGACGAAGTTCGTCGGCCCCTTCTTTTCCAAGGACGAGGCCGAAAAGATCACCGCCGAGTTGAACTGGCTCATGCGCGAGGATTCGGGGCGTGGCTGGCGCCACGTCGTTCCGTCACCGAAGCCGCGGCATGTCTGCGACATTTCTCTCGTCGATGCGCTGGTGAAGCGTGGCACGATCGTGATCGCAGGCGGTGGCGGCGGCATCCCGGTCGTGCGCAACGCGCAGGGAATACGTACGGGTGTTCCGGCGGTCATCGACAAGGATCTGACGTCCGCGCACATTGCCAATGTGCTTGGAATCGAGGATCTGCTGATTTTGACTGCCGTCCCGCGCGTTGCGGTCAATTTCGGCAAGCCCGATCAGCGGGAGCTCGGCGAGGTCTCGCTCGCGGAGCTCAAGGCCTATCACGCCGAAGGTCATTTTCCGCCCGGCAGCATGGGGCCGAAAGTGGATGCGGCCATACGTTTCCTCGAAGGCGGAGGAAAGCGCGCCATCATCAGCCATCTCGATCATGCCGTGCCTGCGCTGCGCGGAGAGACCGGCACGCATATCGTGGCGAACTGACGGAGTGCTGGCCGCCCGCACAATCGGCGCGCAGGCACGCATGGCGCTCTCCGGGAAAACCGGAGAGGTTGCTGCCGTGTTCAGGCGGTCGTTCTATGTGCGCATCGACGGATTGTGGGCGTGCTGCGGCGGCGCCGATCTGGGGTGCGGGCCTCTGAACGTTCTCATGGACGTTCCGCCCAACATTGACTGGCGGGCTGCTGTCGGCGCCGGCGGGGACGTCGAGGTCTGTGGAGGGTGCCTGCACCTTCCGCATGGACAGCAGATCCGGATCGACACGGCGCAGCTTTGGGTCCCCCCGCAACCTTCTGCCTGGTCACCCGAGAGCGCGCGGGCCGGTCTGAGAATGCTCGAACGGTTGCTGGGGCACACAGAAATTCCGGTCGGGGGGCTGGGATGCTTCGCCCGTAAGACGGCTCGGCCCGAAACGGATGTGGCGCGTTTCGCGCAAGCGCCCATAGAGGAGTTTTCCTCCTGGCTGAAAAATCGGCCTGCCGAACAGCCGGACGTCGCGCACCTGCTCGGACTTGGTCCGGGTCTGACGCCCGCCGGCGACGATTTCATCGCGGCTGCCCTGGTTACATTGCATGCAATCGGCAGAAACAACGAGAGGGCCGCTTTGTTTCGGTCGGTCGCCCCGGCTCTCGACATCGCCACAACGGCCATCAGCGCCGCCCATCTTCGCGGTGCCGCCGACGGAGAAATGTCTGCGACGCAACATGAAATTCTAAGTGCGCTTCTGTCGGCGGAGGACGCTCCCCTTGCGATGGCGCTCCGGGACCTGCCTCTGGATCACACCTCGAACTGGGATGGCCTTGCCGGCATTGCGAGGACACTTCGCGCCCTTTTCGACTGACGGGAGCGGCCGGCACGCGGATGTGGTTGCAATCGGAAACGAGGATTGTCTACAAGATGGTGCATGCGGCGGCCGCCGCACTCACTCACATCGCAGTCAGACATGTCGAAGGCTTCCGGCAAGACGAAGAAGGACGATCGCATCAGCAGCATTTGCGAGGCGCTGCGTCAGGCGATCATAGAACAAGCTCTGAAGCCGGGAACCAAATTGCCGGAGGATGCTCTCGGCGAGCGGTTCGGCGTCGGGCGCACGATCGCGCGTCAGGCGCTGGCGCAACTTGCCTCCGAGGGGCTGGTCGATCACAAGCGGAACAAAGGCGCCGAGGTTGCGACCCCGAGCTGGGAGGAAGCGCGGGATCTGTTCGATCTACGCATGAGCCTTGAGAGGCTCGTCGTGTCGCGGCTTGCCGGAAATCTCACAAAAGAGCAGATCGCGGCGCTGCGTCAGCACATCGCGAAGGAAGATGCGGCGCGAAACACGCGCGAAGCGATCTCCGTCAGGCTCGCGACGGAGTTTCACACGATGCTCGCGGAGATGACGGGCAGTCCCGTTCTTGTGCGCTATGTCCAGGAAATATGCAGGCGTTGCGGCCTGACGCTCACGCTTTATGCACGCCCGCATTCGTCCGATTGTGCAATCAATGAGCACATCGAAATTCTGGACGCACTTGAGAAGGGAGACGCGGATGCCGCTGCGCGCATCATGCACCACCATCTCGAAGAGGTCGCCAATCGCGCCCTGATCTCGCCGGTCAACACGCATGCTCCGAGCCTGATGGATATTCTTGCGCCCTATGCCGCGGTTGAGGAGGCAGAAAGCGGTGCGAAGGTCTCTCAGATGGCCGGAAAAGCGGTCAACGGGCACCGCCGCCGCAAGTCCAGCCCTGCCTGAAGGCGTTCCGTAGGTACGCAGGCGCGGGGGCGACGCCGTTGAAGGCCGGCGCCGCCGATCCGCCTCAGGCCTCGATCCCGTTCTTGGTCAGAAGACGCTCGGCGCTGTCGTTCCAGACATCTTGCGACGCGATCAATCCGTTGCGGACGACGAACCGGTCGACATAGCGGTTGCCTTCAAAGGGCGTTCCATCCGGCCATTCGCCGTAGAGCGTGCCAAGGCTGTAGACGACCGTCTCCCGGATGCCGGGAACGGTCTCGAACCGGTCCATCTTCTTCTTCACCCACTTGTACCGACGCGCGTTGAAACCGGTCGCGCCTGTGGGGCTGTCGAATTTGCGCCCTCCCGTGAAGGTCAGTTCGAATCCCGGCGCGACATATTTGGCCGCGGCAACGGGATCTGGGATCATGTGGGTTTCAAGATAAATGCGGACCGTTTCCGTGTCCTTGGCCGCATCGGCCGGGCGATCGAGTGTGTCCATTGTCATGCCCTCCTTCAATTTCAAAGCCTTAGCCGGAAGCGGAGGAAGCATCTGCATTCTCCTGTCGACCCCGACCTCAAAACAACTTTACACTAGACGACGATAAAATCGCATGCATTAATTGCATGCATAAAAAGTGGGGAAACGCGGCACTGTACGTCTCGTAAAGAAGACTATCAGTGTGTGCAAAAAAAATAAAAGTGGCATGCAGTTTGCAAAACGGCTTGCCTCACAGCGCACAAGGAGGAATTCCATGGCACGCACTTATGGACCCTGGTCACGCAGGCTTTTTCTCGTCGGCATTTCCGCAACCGCATTGGCTCTCGGCATCCCGCTCGCGAAGGCGCAGGAGACCATCAAGGTCGGTCTGGTCGCCGCTCTTTCTGGTCAGTCCGCCAAGTCCGGCGAAGCGATCATTCGCGGTCTCAGCGTCGCGATCGACGAGGTGAATGCCGCAGGTGGCGTCAACGGAAAGAAACTCGAGCTCGTTTCCCGCGATGACGAAAGCAATCCCGGCAAGGGCTTGCTCGCGGCGCGCGAACTCGTTCAGCGCGAAAAGGTGGCTGTGCTTTTCGGTGGCCTCGACACCCCCGTGTCGCTGGCGATCGTGCCGTTCGTCAATCAGGCCAAGGTGCCCTTCATCGGCGTCTGGGCCGCCGGAACGAACATCACCCGCAACGGCGCGGCCGATAATTACGTTTTCCGCGTCTCCGCCGTGGATGCGTTCGTCGGTGAAGCGCTTGTCGACTACGCGCTCGACAAGAAGAGCGCAAAAGCGCCCGGCATGATCCTCATCAACAATCCCTGGGGCGAATCCAACGAGCATGCCCTGAACGACGCTCTGAAAGCGCGCGATCTCAAGGCCGTCGGCGTCGAAAAATTCGAGACGAACGATGTGGACGTCGTTCCGCAACTGACCCGTCTCAAGCAATCGGGTGCGGATGCGCTGTTCCTGGTGGCGAATGTCGCGCCTTCTTCGCAGGTGGTGAAGTCGCTCGAGCGCATGGGCTGGAATGTTCCGGTCGTCTCCCATTGGGGTCCTTCCGGCGGTCGCTTTACGGAGCTCGCCGGGCCGCGCGGCGAGGATGTCCACTTCATCCAGACCTACACGTTCACCGACGAGCTCTCGCCAAAGGCGGATAAACTTCTGACAGCGCTGAAGGCGAAGTATCCGATCAACTCGCTCGCCGATGTCATGCCGGCAACCGGCATCGCCAATGCCTACGACGCGCTGCATCTGGCGGCGCTTGCCATGGCGAAGGCCGGGTCGAACGATGGCACCGCCATTCGCGACGCGCTTTACCAGATCGACAGCTATGACGGTCTCATCAAGACCTACGAGAAGCCGTTCTCGCCTGAAAATCACGATGCTCTTGGTGCGAAGGATTACATCTTCACGCACTTCGTGAAGGGCGAAATCATCCCCCTCGAACGGTGACGTGAGGCGGTAGGCGGCGACGGCCGCCTACCGCACAGGTTCGTGCACACATCTCATAAGGGACGACCGATGCTTCTCACCTCGGCGATTGTAACGGGCATTGGCCTTGGGTCGATGTATGGGCTTATCGCGCTTGGATTCCACATCACCTATACGGTCTCGAACACCGTCAACTTCGCGCAGGGCAGCGCGATGATGGTTGGCGCGGTTCTCGGCTTCACCCTGATGGTGACGTTCGGAATGCCGTTCTGGATTTCGGCGATCATCGCGCTGGCCGGTTGCGCCGTTTTCGGCCTGATCGTCGAGCGGCTGCTCGTGCGTCCCTTCGTCGAGCGGAACTCGGATGCCTGGCTCATGGCGACAGTTGCCGGCGGCATCATCGTGGACAACCTCGTCATGTTCACCTTCGGCAAGGAGCCGCGCAGTCTGCCGTCTCCTCTGGCGACCAACAGCGTCGATTTCCTCGGAACAGGCGTCTATCCTCTTCAGCTTGTCATCCCGGTCGTGGGCATCGCGGTCGCCGTCGCGCTTCAGATCGTGTTCCGTCGCACAAATCTCGGAAAAGCACTTCTCGCGGTCGTGCAAAACCGCGATGCCGCGCGCCTCATGGGCATCAATGCCAAGGTTGTCGTCGCTTCCGCGTTCGCGATCTCGACGGCGCTCGCGGGTCTGGCGGGGCTGTTGATTGCGCCGCTTTTCTCGGTGCACTCGGACATGGGAACGCTGTTTGGCCTCAAAGCCTTCGCGGTCGCCATTCTCGGCGGCATCACATCGGCGTCGGGTGTCATGATCGCGGGGCTTCTGTACGGACTTCTCGAAGCTTTGGTGACCGCCTATCTCGGCTCGACCTACACGCAGATCGTCGTGTTCTCGATCATCATTCTCGCGCTCGCGCTGCGTCCCAACGGACTGCTCGGCCGTGCTGCCGTCAACAAGGTTTGAGGAGACAGCGATGAACAACTCGTTCGGCTCGTCCAATCTGGGAATGCTGGCGGCAATCGGATTGATTGTCGCCGGAGGCATCGCGTTCGCCATTACGGGCGGCAGCTACTTCACCTTCGTCGTCGCCCTTGTGGCGCTCACCACCATCGTCGGCGTGGGTTTGAACATTCTGGTCGGATTGACCGGACAGATTTCGCTCGGCCATGTCGGCTTCTACGCGATCGGTGCTTACGCGGTCGGTATTCTGAACCTCAACGGCGTCGATTTCTGGCTGGCCTTTGTCGCTGCGGGCCTGATCGCAGGTGCTGTCGGTGCCCTTCTGGCGCTTCCGGCGATGCGTGTCTCCGGTCCCTACCTTGCAATGGTGACGATCGCGTTCGGTCTGATCGTCGAGCACAGCATCGTCGAAATGCGCGATCTTACCGGCGGGCAAAACGGCCTCATGGGATTTGCCGGGCCGAGCTTCGGTGACTTCATGTTCACCGAACGCGAAATGGCCATTTTGGCGATCGTTCTGGCAGGCCTCGCGCTCGTTCTGTTCCATCGGCTGTCGCGCAGCGGCTGGGGGCGCGGCATGATCGCGGTGCGCGATGCGGAGATCGCCGCGCGGTCGGTTGCGTTGCATCCGCTGTCCATCAAGGTCGCCGCGTTTGCGGTCTCGGCCGCACTGACCGGCCTCGCAGGTGCGCTTTACGCGCCGCTCATGATGTATATCGCGCCGAGTTCGTTCCTGTTCTCGCAATCCATCATCTTCCTGTTCGCCGTGATCGTTGGAGGCATCGGATGGACGCTCGGGCCGGTCTTCGGCGCCATCGTCACCGTCCTTCTGCCGGAGCTTCTGTCGGAGCTCGCCGAATATCGTCTGCTGTTTTTCGGCGCGATGCTTCTGGCGGTTCTGTGGCTTGCTCCGTCGGGAATTGTCGGGGCTCTCGCGCGGTTCCTGCCGAAGCAGGTGGGCGGCAAAGCCGATGTGGGCGCGTTGCCGTCGATCGCCAATTTCCTGCGTCGCCCTCCGAACCGGCCAGGTCTGGCGGTCAGCGACATCGGCATTCGCTTCGGCGGCATCCAGGCCGCGCGCGATGTCAGCCTTCAGGCACTGCCCGGACGCGTGACCAGCATCATTGGGCCGAACGGCGCGGGAAAAACAACCGTGCTCAACATGATCGGCTGTTTCTACAAGCCGAACAGCGGCTCCGTGCGGCTCGGCGAGATCGAGCTGGCGGGCCAGTCGCCGACGGTTGCGGCGCGTGCGGGCATCTCGCGTACCTACCAGACGACGAAGCTGTTCCCCTCGCTGAGCGTAATGGACAACGTCCTGATCGGCCTGCGGCGAGGGCGTCTTGGAAACCCGCTAGCGGCTCTCGCCCAGCCCGAAGACGTCGCTGTCGCGGAGGGGCTTCTCAGTCTCGTCGGCTATGAAGGCTCGCGCGAGTGCGCGGCGTCCGATCTGCCGCACGTCGACAGGCGTCTCGTTGAGATTGCACGCTCGCTGGCGCTGCGCCCGGAAGTGCTGCTGCTCGACGAGCCGGCGGCAGGCCTTGTGCAGGGAGAAAAGATCGCGCTGTCGCGGCTTCTGCGGCAGATCGCCGATCTCGGCATTGCCGTGGTTCTCGTCGAACACGATATGGGTCTCGTCATGGGGATTTCGGACGAGATTCTCGTGCTCGATGCAGGCAAGCCGATCGCCTGGGGCGAGCCGTCGAAGGTCCGCAACGACCCAGCTGTCATCGCCGCGTATCTCGGCTCGGGCGAACTCAAGGCCAAGCCACGCGCGCAGGGATGGTCCGGCGCCGGAGAAGATGTACTGACGGTCGGAAAGCTCCATGCGGGCTACGGCGCGGTCGGCGTTCTGAAAGATGTCGACATTTCGGTCGGAGCGGGTGAAATGGTGGCGCTGCTCGGCGCGAACGGCGCCGGAAAATCGACGACGATGAAGGCGCTCAGCGGGCTCCTTCGTCCGGTCAACGGCAGCATCGCGCTTGATGATGACGCAATCGAGCGGCTCTCCGCGCATGAGATCGCGCGCCGTGGCCTGGCGCTCGTGCCTGAAGGCCGTCAGGTCTTCCCGGAACTGAGCGTCCTGGACAATATGCGGATCGGCGCGTTCCGCCGGGGCAAGGGCGATTACTCCGCCGAGATCGAAGCACTTCTGCAGCGTTTCCCGCGCCTGCGCGAACGCCTGCATGTGCGTGCCGGGCTGTTGTCCGGCGGCGAACAACAGATGCTGGCGGTTGCGCGCGGCCTGATGTCAAAGCCGAAGATCCTGCTTCTCGATGAACCGTCCCTTGGTCTCGCACCGCAAATGATCGAGGAATTGTTCTCGGTCCTCGCGGACCTCCGCGATGAGGGGATCACGATCCTGCTGGTCGATCAGATGGCGGCGCTGACGCTGGCGGTGGCGGATCGCGGCTATGTTCTGGAGCAGGGCGAAGTCGTGCGGGCGGATTCCGCGCAGGCACTTCGCGGCGACAGTGCGCTTGAAGCGGCCTATCTTGGCAACGACCGTGTCCGCAAGGTGCCTGCATGAGCCGGACATCGCTCGATTTCGTTCTGCGCCGCGGATGCGTACACGGGTGCGGGCACGCCCACCCCATGGATATCGGCATCCGTGCCGATAGGATTGTCGAAATCGCACCGTCGATTGTGGCGGACGCCCGTGAAATCGATCTGGAAGGGCGTCTCGTTTGCGGTGGATTCGTGGAGACGCACATCCATCTGGACAAAGCGTGCATTCTGGGCCGGTGCGGGCACTCGGAATCGCTGTCGCACGCAATTTCCAAAGTGGCCGCCCTGAAGCGCGACTTCACGCATCAGGATATCTACAATCGCGGACAGCAGGTTCTCGAAAAAGCTCTCGTCCATGGCACGACGCTCATGCGCACGCATGTGGAGGTTGACCCGCGCATCGGCCTTAGGGCCTTCGAGGCGATCACGCAGCTCAAGCGGGACTATGCGTGGGCAATGGATCTCGAAATCTGCGTTTTCCCTCAGGAAGGGTTGCTCAACGATCCGGGAACCGACGAGCTTCTCGTCGAGGCGCTGGAGCGCGGTGCCGATGTGATCGGCGGATGCCCTTACACCGATACGCATTCGAACGGGCAGATCGCGCGCATTTTCGACCTCGCGGTCCGTTACGACGTCGACGTGGACTTTCATCTCGATTTCGATCTCAACCCGGCGCGCATGGATATTTATGAAGTCTGCCGACAGGCGGAGCTTCACAAATGGGGAGGACGCGTGGCGGTCGGGCATGCGTCCAAGCTGTCGGCCGCGCCGCCGGAGATCTTGGCGCAGGTTACGGGACGCCTGATCGATGCGGGGGTTGCCGTTACGGTGCTCCCGGCCACGGATCTGTTTCTGATGGGGCAGGGGCAAACGCATTCCGTGCCGCGCGGTGTCGCGCCGGCACACCGGCTGCTCAAGCAGGGCGTGACGTGCAGCATCTCCACGAATAACGTCATGAACCCCTTCACGCCCTTCGGTGACGGCTCCCTCGTGCGTATGGCCAATCTTTATGCAAACGTGCAGCAGGTCGGCCAGACCGAGGATATAGCGCTGTGTTTCGACATGATCACGACCCAGTCCGCCAGGCTGATGAACCGGAAGGATTACGGCATCAAAGTTGGGGGGCGCGCAGATCTCGTCGTGGTGGATGCGTCATCGCCGGGCGACGCGGTTGCCGGAATAGCGACGCCGCTTTTTGGCTTCAAAGCCGGACGCGAGACGTTCAACCGCCCGCCGCCCGTCGTGTCGAGGCCGATGGCAAACGCTGCTGAGTAGTATTCCGGCAAACGGCTGGCGCTGGATCCTTCAGCCCCGGTTTCGCGGACGCATGCCGGCCGGAGGAGCTGCCGCTTTTGTATGTGCGTCGGGGCATGTGCAGCCAGATCGCCCTCGCGGTCGATTTCCGGCCGGGCGACGAGATCATCGCCGCGGACACCGCGCATATCATTGGTTCGGAGGGGGCGTGGGCCGCTGTTATCAGCGGCGCCGTGATCCGGGGCATCGCCTCAAATCAGAGCGACCCAGGCGTAACTACCCTTTCTTTCTGGTGGACGAAGCCACCGGAGAAGATTCGACGTCGTTTATCAGCTGCAGGCTCTTTAACTCGGCTCGCGAGAAATAGAACATCTCCTGAGGCGGAGTTTCCATTGCGTGTGTCCAGACGCGCGCATCCACTCCCATGTCGATCATGTGCCGTTGGCATTCAGCCGAAACGGCTTGGATCCGCTCGATGGACTGTCCCTGCGTGAGCGTTGTCGGGCCCACCGGTATCATTTGATGCACGCCAACGGATGCACCCTCGCCGACCGACCGGCTGACGCCTCCTGAAAAGACCAGCGGGCAGGATGAGGCACAGTGAGCATTTGCTTCGACGCGCGTTGCCAGTCCTTTCTCCCGGATGAGCTTGCCCATCGCCAGAGCGTCCTGCACCGACCCGCCGGGAGAACTGAGGACAACGGTCTTGACGTAATCGCCGCGCTTTTCAATCTCGGCGCGGAATCGTTCGGCAGTACCGGGCGTGATCGTACCGATAGCTTCGAGTCGCCCTCCGCTTACGAGCTCGATTTTCATCGCCTCGCGCAAAGCCTCAGGCGTGTTTCGCGGCGATTGCGCAGGATCGGCGGGCCGCCCTGTTACAGACGGCAAGAATGGTTCCGGCTTGGTTTGATCCTCAGGGTTCAGCGTCAGCGCAGACCGCGGCGGCGCATGCATTCTTTCGCGCAAGTCCAGACCCGCCACGACGATTGTTGCGGCGATCAATCCGTAGAAAATCGCACGCAGGATTGTCTCATCGGGACGCTGCCCGAGTGCCGAGCCCATCCGCTGGAGAGTACTGACGGACTTAGTCACTTTTCTTGCCTGCGCGAGAGGGATTGAGAGCTGTCACGACATTGTCGTCGGTCGTGATTG
Organism: Rhizobiales bacterium Ga0077545; assembly: GCA_001464335.1. Taxonomy (GTDB): domain Bacteria; phylum Pseudomonadota; class Alphaproteobacteria; order Rhizobiales; family Methylopilaceae; genus Flaviflagellibacter. The sequence continues at coordinate 49,107 of LNEV01000001.1, forward strand.
GCGGCGCCGTGGCCCTCGCCGGAACAAGTCGCTCGTCTTCCACTTCTCGAAGAAGTCGCATGGCGGTGACGAGCTGAGCCGCCGTCATGCTTTCCCCGGCGGTCGGATCGTCCTCCCGGCGAATTGCGGCGTGAACGACACAAAGAATGAGAACGAGAACCGCCGGCAGAAGATCGATGGAGATTGCACCCGCCCAGCTCGGCAAGAAGTCGTCGGCATAACGAAGCACTGCCTCGGCCGTCGACAATGCTTGAAAACGTGCGGGTTCAACGGGCCCCGCTCCGATGATCTCCGAGGCCGCGCGGCTGAGTGCGCTGGCCTGTGCCGCAACAGATTTCTCAACGCTCGACACCACAGCTGTCTGTCGCCCCGCGAGTTCCGAGGTTCTTCCATCTGCCGCAGGCGCAATGAACGTCTTGCCGAGATCATCCGCGGCGCGCCTGACCGCGGGCGCCATACTCGCCTGTTCCAGAGAAGCTATAACGCCGATCAGCTTCAATGCCTCGGCGCCGAAACCGTCGGTGCGCTGTTTTATATCGCCTTGCGCGGAGACCAGTTCGCGCATCTTCGCAATGTGCGCGCTGCCCTCGGCGTACAGAGTCTTTACCGGTTCGGCACTGCCCGCAACCTCGCGTCCGAGTTCGTCAAGTTGTGTGGACATCTGGCTGAGCAGTTGAACGACCGTGCCGGAACCGCCCGTTCCTGTAAGGGCCCCCGACCGTTCGGCCTCGGCGAGGCGGGCAAAGCGGGAAGACGCGAGCTGAATGTCCGGCAACAGACTTTGCGCGCCAAGTGCTCTTTGATGGCTCTCGTCGAGGTTTCGCGTGTAATCCTGAAGCGTCGTAGCGAGATGCTGCTCAAGAGCCGCCCCGCCAGCCAATGCGGCGGCATTCAACCATGAGGACATAGCGACGATCATCAGCGAGCCGAGCACCATCGCGCCGGCGAGCCACACACGGCTGACCGTATCCTGAACCTGCGGCAGAAACCGCATGAGGAAAGACCAGAACGTGTAGATCGCGACCGAGACAGCGACCGAGTAAATCAGCGCAGCGAATGACACCATGATGGCGGAGCCATCCAGAAGTTCCCGAACCCCGAGATAGGTGTAAACACCCGACGCCAGCGCCAGAACACCGAGCGTCAAACGCATTGTGATATCCAGAGAGGTGACGCCCTCTCGCAGCAAATTTGCCATGTTCGTCCAGCCATTGAGTAATTTACCAGTGACCTTGCGTGCAATGTTGCCGCTATTGTGGCGTGGCCTTCAACCAAAGGTCACAGCTGCGTGACCGGAACTGGGCGGGACGCGAGTAGACCGCACGTAAGCTCAAGCCAGCATATGAGGTCCAACAATGCCGAAGGGCTCTGATCTGTTCATCGCCGCGCTCGAGAACGAGGGTGTGGACCGCATATTCGGTGTCCCCGGCGAAGAAAATCTCGACCTGCTGGAGTCGTTACGAACGTCCCGGATCAAACTGATCCTGACGCGCCATGAGCAGGCAGCCGCCTTCATGGCTGCGACACACGGGCGGCTCACGGGCAGACCCGGCGTCTGCCTCGCTACACTCGGACCCGGCGCTCTGAATTTCTCGACTGCCGCGGCCTACGCTCATCTCGGGGCCATGCCGATGGTGCTCATTACCGGTCAAAAGCCGATCATGAGTGCGGGCCAAGCACGCTTTCAGATTGTGGACATTGTCGCTTCGATGAAGCCGCTGACCAAGATGACACGTCAGATTGTCAGCGCGGCCAGCATTCCGGCGACAGTCCGGGATGCGTTCCGTGTCGCCGCAGAAGAGCGGCCTGGGCCGGTGCATCTGGAACTCCCGGAAGACATCGCAGGCCAGAAGGTCGACGACGTCGCTGTCATTGCGATCCACTCAACTGCCCGTGCCATCGCCCCTTCCGCCGCGCTTGATGGCGCCGCCGAGCTCATCATCGCCGCAAAACGCCCGCTGGTCATGATCGGAGCGGCCGGCAACCGTCCTTGCCTGGTCGATGCGTTGTCCAACTTCGTGAAACGCACCCGCCTCCCGTTTTTCAACACCCAGATGGGCAAAGGCGCCGTCACGGACTGTTCAAGCTTCTACATGGGGACCGCTGCCCTCACGGAGGGCGATTATGTCCACGAGGCCGTCGAGCATGCCGACCTCATTGTTGCCATCGGCCACGATACGGTCGAAAAGCCGCCTTTTCTGATGAAGAGCGCAGGTGGCCCTCGCGTTATTCATGTGGGCTATCAGTCCGCCACGGTCGAGCAGGTCTACCATCCTGATGTCGAGGTGATCGGCGACATCGCAACGACGGTAGAGGCTCTCGGCGAGCGTTTGAATGACCGGATGTCTCCCGATCAAGGCATGCTCGACTTGCGCGAGAAGATACTTGCCCGCATCGACGACCGCGCGGAAGAAGACCGCTTTCCTCTCACCCCTCAGCGGATCATCCACGATGTCCGCAAGGTGATGCCGAAGGACGGTATCGTCTGTCTCGACAACGGCATGTACAAAATTTGGTTCGCCCGCAACTATCGGACTCACGCTGCCAACACGCTCCTTCTGGACAACGCGTTGGCCACGATGGGGGCCGGGCTGCCGTCCGCAATGATGGCGTCGATGTTGCACCCCACACGGCGGGTGATGGCCGTCTGCGGTGATGGCGGGTTCATGATGAATTCGCAGGAAATGGAAACTGCCGTCCGGCTCGGGCTCAACCTCGTTGTGATGATCCTCAACGACAGCGCCTATGGGATGATCCGCTGGAAGCAGGCGGTCGACGGCTTCGAGGATTTCGGCATGACCTTCGGAAATCCCGATTTTGTACGATACGCGGAGGCTTACGGCGCAAAAGGGACGCGAGTGAGGGGCGTCGAAGAGCTCGTGCCTACATTGGAAGCCGCCTTCGCCGGTGGTGGCGTCCAACTGGTCGATGTTCCGATAGACTACTCGGAAAACACGCGTGTGCTCGTCGATGAGTTGCGAAGCCGCACGCCTAATGTGGAATGCATGTGACGGCTGATCGCCGCGAAATGAAGGATAAGAAGATTCGGCGCCTTGGAACAGCCCGACCATCTGCCGCTCCGATGTCGGTAACGCACGCTGGACATAGCAATGGCCGCAGCCGTAATGGTACATCAGGCGAGATGTAGCGCGCGAAAATAGGCGAAAGAAGGGGTTATTCGCGGGTGATTCGAGGGGCATGGAGAATGGGCGAGGCGAAAATCTATCGACATAAACGTATGTACGTAAAATAATTTACATTAAGTTAGCTGGCGGAGAGCCGTGGATTCGAACCATTGTTGCGATTCCTGGCTCCGGAATGGCGTGACAATTTTGGCCGTTCTCCGGGCGGAAAATTCCGGTCGCATGGACTTCCATGTAAGCAGTCACAACAACTTGCAGACCATAACTAGGTCAGTGCCCAGGGATATTGGCCGCATGACGGGACAATCGGGATCTGGGTTCTGCTGACAGAGCTTCGTCTGCGCGGAGCGAGAAACGGTGTAAACTGACGGTGCGGTCATTCTACAACAACGCCGGTCGTCCGATCTCTGAAACCATCTGCCGGATCCGCCGTCGCCCGGCCGACGCGATATGCGCTCGCGCGGCACGCTCTGCGCCATCGGCGTCGCGGGCTGCAATCATGCGGATGATTTCCGAGTGTTGTTCGTGTGCCTCCCGCGCGCGTTCCGGATCACCAAGCAGCGTCGGCAGCAAAGAGACCGTCGCGCTGATCGTATCCAATCCGCGTAGAAGATAACGATTATGGGCTGCAAGGCAGATCAGCCCGTGAATGCGGTCGTTGACCTGTGACATCGCGGCGGCGTTATCGAGCACGTGAGCCTCATGCGCGATGAGCTGCTCCATCGCTTCGATCTCGGGTGCTGATGCGTGCTGTGCAGCAAGGCGCGAGGCCGTGCCCTCAAGCGCTTCGCGCATCGTGTAGAGCTCGACCATCATCTGATGATCCGGCTTTGTGATGACCAGGCCGCGCCGCGGCTCATGGGTGAGCAGACCTTCAGCTTCAAGCTTGTAGATCGCCTCGCGAACCGGCGTTCGCGACAGTCCCAGCCGCTCACACAGCTCAACTTCGGTCACCCGTGTTCCGGCGACGAAATCCCCCACCCGGATCGCTTCCCGGATGCGCAGATAGGCCCCCTGACCGAGGTCCCGCGGCCCGCTGTCCGAATCGTCACTTTTAGCCATTCGACCCTCCGGGAGTTGACATAGCATCAAAATAGTGGAGGCATCTAGATGCGATAAGATACAGTTGTATCCAAGAGGGTGCCATGGGACTTCAGGAAGCAGTCGAGCCGATTTCCAGCGAAATGACGGATCTCGTACGGTATGTGACCGGCGCGCTGTCGGCTCCTCTGCCACCTGATGTGGCGGAGAAGGGCAAGCACCACATCCTGGACAGCCTTGCTGCGATCCTGTCCGGCTCGCGTATGCGTGCCGGAGAACTCGCCGCTTCCTATGTCAAGCAGCAGGGCGGCAGTCCCGATTGTACGGTCATCGGCAGTTCATTCCTCACCAATGCGGCGAACGCGGCTCTGGCCAACGGCATGGCCGGCCATGCCGATGAAACCGACGACTCACATTTTCGCGGCCGCTATCACCCCGGCTGCGGGATCGTGCCGGGCGCGCTTGCCGCCGCCGAAATCGCGCAGAGTTCCGGCGTCGATTTTCTGAAGGCTGTCGTGCTTGGCTACGACGTCGGGACTCGTTTCAACCTGTCGATGGGACAAACAGGCGCTTATGGCGGTGGTCATAGTACGCATACCGTTGGCGTGTTGTTCGGCGCTTCGGCGGCGGCAGCCGCTCTCCTAAAGCATTCGCAAGAGCAGACGCGGCATCAGTTCTCTTATTCGATCCAGCAGGCCTGCGGGCTGCCCTATTGGGCGCGCGACCGCGAGCACATTGAAAAGGCGTTCGACTTCGGTGGTCTCGGCGCGCGCAATGCGCTGTCGGCGGCGACGATGGTCAATCTTGGCTTCACGGGCGTCGACGACGGGCTGTCGGGCTACAATAATTTCTTCACGATCTTTGCGCCTGCCAACGGCCGTCCCGAGGAAATCTCGAAGGAACTGGGCACGCGCTTCGAGATCATGGACGCGACCATCAAGAAATGGTGTGTCGGCTCACCGATCCAGGGCGCGCTCGATGCGGTGATGGGGCTCATCGCGGCACATCAAGTAAAGGCAGACGAGGTTGAATCGATCGTCGCGACACTGCCCGATGACCGCGCAAATATCGTCAGCAACCGGTCCATGCCGGATATCTGCCTGCAGCATCTCGTTGCAATCGCGCTGATCGACGGTGGATTGACGTTCGCATCGGCACATGACGAAGAGCGGATGAAGGATCCGCGCGTTCTTGCCTTGCGCGAGCGGATGGATCTGAAGGCGAGCGCGGAGCTCACCGCCGCAAGGCCGCCGCGCCAGGTGATCCTTGCCATACGGACGAAAGATGGTCGCGAGCTGCGCCATCATACGCAAGCGGTGAAGGGCACGCCGGCCAATCCGATGACGCGCATTGAGGTCGCAGAGAAAGCGCTCGATCTGACCGCGCCGATCATCGGGAAAGAAAAAGCGCAGGCACTCAACGATGCGATCCTCGACATCGAAAACCTAAAGTCGGTTGTCGACCTCCGTCCTCTGCTGCAGGTATAAAATGGCAACGACACACATCCTCGTCCTCGAAGGAGATGGCATCGGGCCGGAAATCTCTGCGGCCACGGTCGAGGTGCTGAAACATGCCGCCAGCCTGTTCGAACTCGATCTCGGCTTCTCCTATGCCGAGATCGGCTTTGCCGCGCTGAAAGCCACGGGCACAACTTTTCCCGAATCCGTTTACGAACAGGCCCGCGCTGCTGACGGTATCGTTCTCGGGCCCGTGTCGCACAATGATTATCCGCCGGTCGCCGAGGGCGGGCGCAATCCGTCGGGCGATCTTCGGCGGCGGCTTGATCTCTTCGCCAATATCCGCCCGGCCCGGGCGCGCGCCGGATTTCCGCCGCGCTGCGGCAAGCCGATCGACCTTGTGACGGTGCGCGAAAACACCGAAGGCTTCTACGCCGACCGTTCGATGTTCGTGGGGCCAGGCGAGTTCATGCCGACTCCCGATCTTGCGATATCGATGCGTAAGGTCACGCGCTCGAGTTCGCTGAGGATCGCCGAAACCGGATTTTCACTGGCCGCCAAGCGGCGAAAAAAAATCGTCGCCGTGCACAAGGCGAATGTGCTGCGCGTGTCGGACGGGCTTTTCCTCGAATGCGTACGTGAGGTGGCAAGAAAGTATCCAGAGGTCGAGTATTCGGAGCAACTCGTCGATTCCATGGCGGCACTGCTCGTCCGCGACTCCTCGGTGTTCGATGTCATCGTGACGACGAACATGTTCGGCGACATTCTTTCGGATCAGGCTGGCGAGATCGCGGGCAGTCTCGGCCTTGCATCTTCCTTGAATGCCGGAGCCGGGAACGCGCTTGCGCAGGCCGCGCATGGCTCGGCGCCGACGATCGCCGGAAAAGATATCGCAAATCCGACGAGCCTGATCTCGTCATCGGCAATGCTTCTTGAATGGCTGGCCAGCCGAAACGGAAATGCATCCTTCGCGTCCGCGGCGGCTGCCATCGAGACGGCGCTGGACGCTGTTCTCGCCGTGCCGGAATGGCGCACGCCCGATATCGGGGGCGCCTCAGGAACGAAAGCGTTCACGGCGCGCGTCATGGACGCCATGCGTTCGCAGTCAGGAAAGGCATAAGCATGAAAGACCTGATCGCAGGTGTGATTTTGCTGGTGTTGGCCGGGGTCTACTGGGTCGAAGCGAACGCCATTCCCGTCACCGGCTTCGGCGGATCGATTTCCGCACAGGGTCTGCCTAAATTTCTTGCCATCGGCCTTGTCCTGACATCTCTGGCGTTGATCGGGCAGGCGATCTTGACACGGCGCGCTTCAGGGTCCGCCGAACTGAAAGAGGGGAGCGCGGTCTGGACAGCCGCCAACCATGCACGTGCGGCAGGCATCGTCGCAATCGGTGTTGGGTTTGTCATCGTCGTCGAGATCGTCGGCTTCGCACTCGCCGTTCTGCTGCTGTTGTTCGCAACGACCCTCTATATGGGCCAGCGGCTGGGGCCGAAGGTTTTTCTCGTATCCGTCGTGGGCGCCGCCGTGTTCTGGGCGATCTTCGTCAAGCTCCTCAACATTCCGTTGCCGAAAGGCCTGCTTCCGTTCTGAAGTCGGAGTAAATACGTCAATACAGAATGAAATTGGGAGGAAAAAATGAAAATAATGAATCATCGAAATCATCTGACCGCAGCGGCCTTCGTGGCTGCTTCCATGCTCCAGCCCGCCATGGCGCAGGACATCAAGTATCCTGTCGATACGGTCACGCTGATCGTACACACATCGGCCGGCGGCGGCACGGACGTATTCCTGCGCGAAGCCGTGCGGCACCTCGAGCCGATCATGGGTGTGAAGTTCGTCGTGCAGAACATGCCGGGCGGCGCTGGGGCCAAGGCGATGACTTATCTTGAGAAGGCGCCGAAAGACGGTTCGGTCCTTCTCGGCGTGACCGGCACCTATGTGAACACCTCTGTCACAACAAAACTCGAAACGCCCTATGATGCGCTGCAGCCCGTCGTGCGCTTCTTCCTCGATCCCTCCGTCGTCTATGTCCGCGCCGATAGCCCGATCAAGAACATGAAGGATCTTGTCGAATATGCGCGCGCCAATCCGGGCAAGCTGAAATATGGCCTTGCGACACCGACCTCGCAGGATCGCTATGGCGTCGAGCAACTGCAGAAGATCGAAAACATCCAGATCAACGCGGTCGCGTTCGAGAGCGGCGGCGATCTGCAGATTTCGGTGTTGAACGGCACCCTCGATGTCGCGAACGGGGAACCGCAGGAGATCAAGGCGCAGCTTGAGGCCGGAAAGTTCCGTGCGATTGGCATGCTGACCGAACAGCGCATCACCGCACTGCCGGACCTGGCAACAGCCAAGGAACAGGGCGTCAATCTCAGCATGATCAAGTTCCGCGGGCTGACGGGACCGAAAGGTCTGCCCGACGATGTTCTGAAGGCGTGGGAGATCGCGGCGAAGAAACTGCTCGAAGATCCGGAGTTCAAGAAATACTACGAAGAAGGCGGTCTGATCCCCGCCGTGCAGGGCTCCGCCGACTTCACAGCGTTCATCGGGGACTTTGCGAAGACTCAGACGGAGTTCTTCACGGACATCGGCGTCATCAAGTAAGCACAGCGACAGCAGCTCCCCGCCCGCGCGGGGAGCTGTTTTTCCTTCTGCGACAGGAACATGTGATGGATCTTCTCGGCGACGTTCTTGCTGGCATGACCAACTGGAAAATCGTTCTCGCGGCTTTTGCCGGCGTTCTCTGGGGCATTGTCGGCGGTTCGCTGCCAGGGGTCTCGGCCACGATAACCATCGCGCTCCTATTGCCGCTGACCTATGGCATGGATCCGACGGCGGCGATGGTGCTGCTTTGCGCCTGTTATGTTGGCGCCGAGTATGGGTGTTCGATCCCCGCCATTCTCATACGTACACCGGGAACGCCGGCGGCGGCCGCGACTGTCATAGACGGTTATGCGATGCATCAGCAGGGCCGCGGTTCCGAAGCGCTCGGTATTTCCTTGGTGTCGGGCGTGATCGGAGGACTTGTTGGTCTTCTGATGCTTGCGATGCTGTCGGAACCGCTGACGTGGGTGTCGCTGGCCTTTACCCCGCCGGCCTATTTTGCGCTCGGCGTTCTGGGTCTCAGCATTATCGCGAGCCTTTCCGACGGTGCGCCGCTGAAGGGGCTGATTGCGGCAATCGTCGGTATGATGATTGCGACCGTGGGAACCGATCCCCTGACCGGTGTCGGCCGTTTCACCTATGGCAGCGCGGAACTCACGGGCGGCATTCATTTCGTCTTCGTTATGGTGGGCATGTTTGCCTTGAGCGAACTGATGATCGATGCCGGAAGCGGTGCGCTTCCGCAGATCAAGGCGGCGGTACTGAGGCTCAAACTGCCCGGCTGGAAAATGTCGAAGCGGATCGCGCGTCCGCAGGCGATCGGCGTGTTCTTCGGCCTGATCGAAGGGTGTCTGCCCGGCGGCGGTGCTTCGGTCGCGTCCTTTCTGTCCTACAACGAGGCGAAGCGCTGGTCGAAGCATCCGGAGGAGTTCGGCAAGGGCTCGCCGGAAGGCGTCGCCGCACCGGAAGCTGCGAACAACACCGTGGCTTCGACCTGCCTTATCCCGACGCTCAGTTTCGGTATTCCTGGGACGAGTTCGGCCGCAATTCTTCTTGGCGGCCTCGTTATGCACGGTCTTCAGCCCGGTCCCATGCTGTTCGAGAAGAACGATTTCCTCGGCGGCCTTTACGGCGGCCTTCTGGTCGCCAACCTGTCCCAGCTGTTCTGGGGCTTTGTGATCCTTGGTCCGTGTCTGTGGCTGGTAAGTCGTCCCCGTTCCTATCTGTCGGCGTTCATCTACGCGCTTGTCATGACGGGATCGCTCAGCGTTGGCCTGTCCTTGTTTGATTTGTGGATCGTCATCGCGGCGGGCGTCGTGGGCTATCTGATGCGCTGGCTTGGCTTCCCGTTCCTGCCGATGATTCTCGCCCTCGTGCTGGGTTATATGATCGAAGGGAATTTCCGGCGTTCGCTCTCTCTTTCGGGCGGCGATTACATGACCTTCCTCACGAACCCGGTTGCGGCCTTCCTTCTCGGCGCAGCTGTCCTGCTCGTCTGCGGATCGCTCGCCCGCGATCTCATGAACAAACGCCGACAGATGCGCGAAACCGCTGCTGCATCCTGAGGCCGATGATGAAAAGCTATCAAGTTCTCGTCGAGGCGTCGGGTCGTCCGCTTCCGAAGGAAGAGCACCTCGCCTGGCGGCTCGCGGAGATCGCGTCGTCGGATGCGCCGGTCGATCCCGTCGCGGGTGCAATGGTCGCAAACCGCCTTATCGACAATGCGGGCGTGGCGCTCGCGGCGCTTTCGACATCGAGTGTGCAGACGGCTCTTGCGCAGGCGCGGCTTTACCCGCGACGAGGAGGAGCGACCTTGATCGGCGAGGTTACGGGTGAGCGCTATGACTGCGCCTGGGCGGCCTGGGCGAACGGCGTTGCCGTCCGCGAACTCGATCTGCACGATAATTACTATGGCTTCGGTGTTGCGCATCCGGCGGACTGCATTCCGCCGCTGCTCGCTGTCGCTGAACACTGTGGGCGCTCCGGCAAGGATCTCACGCGTGCGGTGCTGGTTGCCTACGACATCATTGTCGCGCTGACATCGGCGATCGATCTCAACAGGGCCGGCGTCGATCATGTCGCGCATCTCGGTCCGGCGGTTGCTGCAGGCGTCGGGTCGCTCCTGCGCCTCGAGACCGAGGTGATCTTCGAGGCGATCAATCATGCGGCCCATGTCAGCTGCGCGCCATTACAGGCACGAAAGGGTCAGATTTCGTCGTGGAAGGCTGCAGCACCCGCTCATGTCGGAAAGCTTGCCATCGAAGCCGTCGATCGCGCCATGCGCGGCCAGACAAATCCGGTGCCCATCTACGAAGGCGTGTCGGGGCTGCTGGCCACGCTGTTCGCCACGCCGAATGGCTGCGAAATCAAGCTGCCTTTACCGGGCGAGCCGCATCTCGCAATTCTTGAAACCTATCCAAAGGCCTATGCAGCAGGCTATCACGCGCAGGCGCTGATCGATCTCGCCTTTCGCATGCGCACCAGGATCACGGATCTGGAGGATGTGCAGTCTGTCGTGATCCATACCAAGGCGTACACGCACAATTATCTCGGCTCGGGCGCAAACGATCCGGCGAAGCTCGATCCAAGATCAAGCCGCGAAACGTTGGATCACAGCATCATGTATATGTTCGCTGTCGCGCTGGAGGATGGGTGCTGGCATCATGACGCGAGCTACACGCCCGCCCGGGCCAGACGCGAAAGTACCGTTCGCCTCTGGCGCAAGGTTTCAACGATCCACGATCCCAAGTGGTCGCGTCGATTTTCCGAGCCGGAACCACTCGACAAGGATCATGGCGGTCATGCTGTCATTACGATGAAGGATGGAACGATCGTCGAGGATGAGCTCGATGTGCCACATTCGCATCCACGGGGGGCGCGGCCTTTCGCGCGCGCAGATTATGTCGCGAAGTTCAGGGGCATGGCGGAGGGATTGATGACGGATGCGTCTATTGCGGATTTCCTTGCCGCGGTGGACGGGTTGGAGGCGCTGAATAGTAAGGGGCTTGGTCGGCTCAATCTTGGCAAAGTCCACATCAGAAAATACCCATCAATGCGAACGGGCTTATTTGACTTCAACGCATGACTGTCGAGGCATGATCGATTTTATCTTTAGCGCGCTCCGCCCGGAAGCGGCCTTTCCAGATCGGGTAAGTAGTTTTGTTGAGTTTCAGGAGAAGATCGAGCTTCTCCGCGAAGAGTTCGTCGTAGTCCCGCGGGTCAACGCCGAAGAGTGGATAGGCCTCGCCGAACGAGCCTCGGCCGACGACGATCTCGGCGCGCCCCTTGGCGATCAGATCAAGCGTCGCGAACCCTTGAAAGATCCGAACCGGATCAGCGGCGCTCAGCACCGTGACCGCGCTCGTCAATCGGATCCTGCTGTGCGGGCCGCCGCGGCGGCCAGGATGAGTGCCGGCGCGGAATCGAGAAACTCGGCGCGATGGTGTTCGCCGATGCCGAAGACATCGAGCCCGGCCCGGTCAGCGGCCTCGACCTCTTCGAGGAGATCACCCATGCGATCGGTCGCGGAAGGAAGCTTGCCTGTCGCCGGATCGGGGAGGGTCGCTGCAAAACTGTCGATGCCGATTTCCATGAGAGTCCTTCACAAATCGGAGCATCTGTCCTGCCGGCATCCAGCGGAGGTAGCGTTGTAACGATCCGCGCACTAGCCTTGGGTGCTGCGAAGCGGTGTTGCGATAAGTGGAACGCGATTGGTTCTCTCGGAAATCGCGACCGAGAAGGGCGCATGAAGAGAGGCCGGCTGTTAGCGGGAGCTTCGCGGCGCCTGGACAAATGACCCAAGCGAAAATTCTGCCGACATCACACGTACTTCGAAAATTCTTTGTCGCCTAAAAAGTTTTTCAACTTCAATAAGTTACTTGGCGGTGCGGGCAGTCGAGGCCAAACCTGTCTCTAACGTTTCCCTGTTTATGACCCAAAATCAGGGAAATCCGCTAGCCGCCGCACACTTCACGTCTGTCGAACCGTTTAACCCTCTGATCTGAAAGAGGTACCCGTAAAACGCTTATCCTCAGAACAGGGAATTTACAGGCGTGGAACAGTGATCCACAAAGCTCGAAACAGGGATTCTCCGGCAGCTTCTGGTTCGCACGCCCCATCCGAAAGCGGCCTTGAGTGCAGCTAGGCCGTTCACGGTCTTCGCGGAAGGCGGTCGCCCGTTCGAGGCGAGGGGGTCGCGAGGCGGTGGTCTTACTGAACGACATCCTGGGGCGACACCGCAGTGGCATCGTCATGGCCCAGAAACGATCTGAAATTTGAAAAGGTGCTTTGGTAGCTTTCGTGCGTACTGGGCTTGCGACCTGCGGCTTTTGCCTCAGCCCACCACCCGTCGAACAGGTCAGTTAGGGAGATCGAACTTCCCTTAGTTGCGGACCGCTTCGTCGTAATTGATGCAGCGCGATTAGAGGGGGAGGGCACTGCAGCGCCTTCGTCGCTCCCAAGCGAAAGCCGCCGCAGAGTTGAGTTTGATCGTTGCATCGCCGCCGCCACCGACTTAGCTAGAGTCCAACGGTTCCAGTCGGTGTTCTCATAACCGAACTTATCCAAGCCATACTCGGCCTAGATCAAGCAGAAGCGGAGGCGCGGGATCGATTGGCGCATTCTACCGTTTAGCTCTTAACTCCGTCCGTGAAGTCCCACGAGCAGATCTTGCCCGGCTGTTCGCGTGCCACAGGTGATCGCCTTCCGAAGTCGAGCTTGGCCCGGTCACGCCGCTAGGGCGCCACGCACGCACCTCGGGGGCTCGGCGCGCGCGTCCGGTGTTTGGCGGATTGAAGCCCCCGGGGAGAGGCCCCAGTGCATCCGCCGGTGAATCAGGCCGCCAGTTTCGTCGCGTTATGCGGATCGATCACGAACTTCTTGGGCGAGCCTTGGTCGAATATCCGGTACGCGTCGGGCGCGCGTTCGAGGGGTATGACCTCGACATTTACGAGCTTCCCAAGGTACGGCATCCGATCCCAAAGGATTGCCATCATCAAATCGCGATTGTAGTGCATAATTGGCGCTTGGCCGGCTGAGATGTGAGGCGACTTGATCCAAGCCTTGCCGAAGTCGATGCGATACCTCCCGGCCTTGGCATCCGCGTCGATAGCCTCAGAATCTCCCGCCGCATATATGCCGGGCGCACCGATGGCGCCATTGGCGCGAACGACTTCGATCATGGAGTTGAGCACGGCGGCCGGATCCTCACCGGCACCGGGGCCGCTCCCGTGCGCTTCGAAACCTACAGCATCGACCCCGCAATCCACTTCCCGTTGGCCGAGGATGGCTTCGATCTGGTCGGCGAGCGGCTGTGCGGAGGACACATTCACGGTCTCATACCCGGCGTTCTTGACCAGCGCGAGACGCTCACTGTTCGTGTCGCCCACGATGATGCAGGACGCGCCAAGGAGATGGGCGGAGGCGGCAGCGCACCGGCCGACAGGCCCTGCGCCCGCGATATACACCGTCGAACCTGGTTTGACGCCTGCCTGGATACAGCCGTGAAAGCCGGTCGGCAGAATGTCGGAGAGCAGGGTCAGATCCTTAATCTTGGCCATCGCCTGCCCCTTATCGGGGAAGCGCAGCAGATTCCAATCGGCGAAAGGCACCATGAGGTAGTCGGACTGCCCACCTTGCCAGCCGCCGAGATTGAACCCGTAGGCGCCGCAATCTGCCTCGTCGTTGACGTTCATGCAGGTGTCGGTATGCCCCTCCTTGCAGTTGCGGCACCGACCACATGAAACGTTAAAGGGGACCGAGCAAAGATCGCCCTTCTTGATGAAATGCACATCGGGTCCGGTCTCGATCACTTCGCCCGTCATCTCGTGGCCGAGCACCATGCCCGAGGGGGCTGGGAACCGGCCGCGATAGATATGCTGGTCGCTGCCACAGATGTTGGTGGTGACGATCTGCAGAATCGCTCCGTGAGGCGTCTTGTTGCCCTTGGGATCGACGAGTTTCGGATAGTCGAAGGTCCGAAGCTCGACCTTTTTCGGCCCCATATATGTGATGACGCGGTTACCTGATGCCATGGCTGTTTCCCTTCCTTCGTAGCTTTATGGACACGGTTGATTTCAGTGTTCCCCTTGGCGAGGCGTCAGGGCAGCTTCGCCGCGAGCACGTCGAGCTTTTCAATTTGGGGGGCCGAGGCGAAAAGTTCGGGCGTCTTTTCCATCAAGGCCGCCGCCATGACGCCGGAGAGGTGCGCTTGCCGTCCCGCTTCATCGGGAAAAACGTCGAAGATTCCGAACGTCGAGGGCCCCATGCGGAAGCCGAACCACGCCATGGTTCTCGGCTCGTTTTGAATGATCGGCAGGCCGTTTCCCAGAAACGTCTCTACCTGCGCTTCCTTTCCGGGCTTGGCTACGATGGTGACGAGAAGTGCAAACTTGACCATTTGCTCATTCCTATTGGGGAGCCTTCATAAGGCCTCACGCAGGTGGGCGGCGCCCTGACGATCGTCAGTTTCGCGAACTGCTTTTTGGCGCTCGTCGATCCGGCCGGAAGCGGCTATGCGGCTCGGCTCAAAATTCGTTCCGGCGGAATGCGGGCGTTCTCAGCGTTTGTTCAGGGGCAGAAACGGACCTTGATATCAGGTCGGGTCAAGTCCTAAAAATTTATCGAAATGTAACTACATGAAAAGCTGCTACGATCCGCTGACGTCCAGCGTAGTGCCCATAGCCGAGCGCGTCCGCCAGCATGCCCGCGATCAATGAGCGGACAAGATACACGGCGAGCTGCGCGGAGCGAGAATGGTGAAATCCGTGCCCGGCTGATCGGACGGGGCGTACGGCTTTCGCGGTCCGGCCAATCGGATCGTTCTCGCGCATGGCGGAGGCGGCGATAAGGGGCATCAACGAAAAAATGGCGACGGTGCGGATCGTCGTGGTCCAGCCGACATTCATACAGAATAAGGCTGGGAACCACGATGCGCGACGTGTTGGGGGAATGGAGGCGAGGGTCGCCGACCGGTCGGATGACCTTCCGCTTGGCGAACGTAAAGAGGCCATTCTTGTCGTCGAGGACGAGGCGGTGGTGCGCCAGTTCGCCATCGGGGATTTAACAGAACCGAGTGCCGCCGCGGACGGCGCAAAGCCTGCATTGCAGCTCCTCTACGCTTATTCCCGCGGGTTCGGGTGATCGACCCATCATCCGTTGAAGGCCCTCGGCATGGTACGCGCGGGAAGGCGCTGTTCGTCCGCAGGCTTATGAAGCGCAACTGCACGAATGTATGTACCGATAATTCGTATCTTCCATGTCGTCGCTGTCGAGTAGATGCTGACGGTGAATATCGTAGGCGGACGGGAGACAAAGATGCTCGGTGTGCCGTCGGCTCCCCGTCATCCATATCTAGCGGGTGGCGGGCCGAAGTGATCAGTTCATCTAAAAGCTGAGAAGTCCTTGAAGCCGAAGGCGGTTGTCGCTGACATAGGCGGCGAGTGCGTATATCGGCGACCGAAGTCACCGATATACGCACGGCGCGATGGAAAGCTCCAATTTTTGAAGCGCAATCACTGTATGTGTCCAATCCATCTATGCTGGTTCACCTACGTTAGGCGCGCGCGAGCAATGACGATGTCAGGAACGATTGCCACGAAATTTACGTACAACGAGGGTCAAAGGCTGGATACGGGCGATCTGGCGCGGACGGAAAAGTACGCGCATCTTGAATCTGTTGTTTCTTAGGCAATAGCCGGCCATCGACTTAAAGGCGCTCGTCAAATCAGTTTTCGGACGTCCGACTCGAGGCATTGGCGAGATGCTCCACGACGGGGACGTTAACGCTTGCGCGACCGAATCGCGTTGTCCGACGTGCCGGCCCAGTCGAGCGCATTTGAATGGTGCTTACGGAACGCAATCCAAAAGCATACAGATGATGACCGACCCGCCAGCACATATAGAGAGCTTTGATGCACCTACGTTTAGCATGTTTGCGGCCGACTGCACCGATATCTCGGGGTTTCGGGGCAGTTGCTGCGCTACGACGAGCTCGGCCTCAGGGATTTCGGCTGTCCTCCATGCTGGTCACTATCCCGCCGCACAGCGCCCTGCAAAGCGAAGTGCCGACATGTCGAGCGGCGCCGGCAAATAATCAGAGCAGGGCCATACAGCTATCGTGCCGTCTTCGCGTCACTGATCTGGTAAAAGGCCCGACGTCAAATTAACACTTAGCGGACGGTCCTGCGGTAGCGCCGACGACACCGGATGTGCAAAGTGGTGTTTTCGCGCGTATGGGTGCATGCGGTGTCGAATTCCCGTCGAAAGCATTTGGGTGACCGCAGATGGATTCGTTGGACCTCCAATTAGGGAATTGCGGATGACCGCCTCTACTGAAAGCAGCTCCCAGAAGTCGCCCGAGAAGGCGTACGCTTATATCAAGGAAAAGATTATCGACTTGGAGTTAGCGCCCGGTCGGAAGCTTCGGTCCCAGGTTTTAGCAGAAGAATTGGCGCTCAGCCGCACGCCCGTGCGAGAAGCCCTCGGCCGACTAGAACAAGAGGGGCTCGTTCGTCGCGACGCCGGGTGGGGTTATGTCGTTCGTGGAATGACGTTCAAGGAAATCTTCGAGCTGTTCAAGATTAGGGAATCACTTGAGGTTCTTGCCGCTACGGAGGCTTTGACTTTCATTGACCCGGAGAAGCTAAAGAACCTAAAGGCGATCTTGGAAAAGTCGGCCAAAGCTCTGAAGGCTGATAAGCGGGTGCAGTTCCGTTTGCTTAGCCGCGAATTTCACATGACGCTGGCCTCATATAGCAACAACGATCTGCTGAACGAAATTCTGGTTTCCATAAACGACCGCGTAAGGCTTGTCGCGGCTATGCAACTCGATCTCCGCACTGAGCGCGCGGACGAAATTCTCAACGACAACCGTGCGATCTTGAACGCCCTTGAGAGCGGGAATGCCGAGGCCGTGCGTCTCGCGATTCTGCACCACATCGGCAATGCCCGAAGCAGTCTGTTAAAATCCGCAGGCATGTCGCCATCGACGTTCGCACCCACGAGCCTTTAGCTCAAATGACGGGCGCCCGGCGCTCATTCCTTGTGCAGATCCCGGCAACCTAAAGCGCGAAGCATCACCGCTATTCGCGCAATTTCGGCTTTAGCGCATGTGTTCCGCTGCATCGAAGCTTTGCCTTCGAACGGCGAAAATTTGGGCTGATGGCTCGCTTGACATGCCGGAAATAAAGGATCCAAATTGAATTCAATAAAGCCTGAGTAACTCCACGGAGCAGCTAGAGTCGAATAGGGATCGATGATCCCATCCTCGCCCAACAAACTCCCTGACGCTGAACGAAGTGAATCCTTAAGGGCTGGCAAAGGAGAACGAAGATGAAAAGGGTCCATCTGCGACAACTTACAGTGGCGCTTGGCCTTCTCGCATTGGGCGGGTTGCTGCCGATCTCGGCTCATGCCGAGGAAAAAACATTGCGACTGTCCCACACGCTGGGCCTCTACATGGCGCCACTTTTCGTGGCTGTCGAGAAGGGCTGGCTCGACCAGGCGTTGGCGGAGGTCGGCTACACACTCGAACGGCGTGTTGTCGAATCGGGTCCGGTTACGACGGAAGCGATGGCGGCCAACAAGGTAGATGTCGGCCAAGTCGGCCTATCAGTCATTGTGACAACGATTGGCCGAGGTTTACCCGCCAAGATCATCCTCAATAGCGGCATCGCCGGCGAAGGGGTGATTGTCCGCGCCGATTCTGACTTTAAGAGCCTCGCCGATCTTAAAGGCAAGACTATCGCGATCCCCGGTAAAGGCACGATGCCCGATTTCGTCGTCCGCATAGGCCTCGAGAAGGCGGGTCTCGATCCGGCTAAGGATGTGAGGTTCGTCGAGGTTGCCCCGCCTGACCAGAAGCAGGCGCTGTTCGGTTCGCTTGTCGATGCGATGGTAGCTTGGGAGCCACTGGCTAGCGACGCAATCCGGTCCGGTGGACGTATGCTTGCGTACGGGCAGGACATCTATCCAGATCACCAGCACGACACCATCGCGGCGACTGATCTGGCGCTGAAGAACCATCCTGACGCCCTGCAGGCATTCGCGAAAACCTTCCTCCGCGCCCAATCTTGGATGAAGGACAATCCGGTGGAAGCGAAGGAAATAGCGGTGAAATATACGGGCATGGCCGCGCCCACGATCGATGCGGCGTGGGGGAATATTCTCCGCGAGCCCAACGGAATTCCAAGCCTAGAATCCACGCAAGCATTTGCCGACTTCCTGTCGAAATGGGGCTACGTGAAGACGAAGATCGATGCCAAGTCAATCATCGATGCCAGGTTCGTTCGCGAACACCAATAGCATCGCGCCAGCGCCAAGCGCCTGGGGAGCATGCTGCTGCAAATCGTGTCTAATCGCAGAGGCCGTGAGATATGAATGCCTTCCTCTCCGCTAAGGACGTATCGAGGATTTTTCCCTCGCGACAGAAGGGCAAGCCGCCGTTTCTAGCGGCGGACCAAGTGTCATTCGACGTTAAAGAAAACGAGTTCGTCAGTATCCTCGGACCGAGCGGCTGCGGCAAATCGACGATACTTACGATCATCGGTGGATTCGACTCGCCCAGTTCCGGAGAGATTTCACTCCGCGGCAAACGGATTTCTGGGCCCTCGAAGGATCGGGGATTCGTATTTCAGTCCGACGCCCTATTCCATTGGCTGACGGTTGAAGAGAATGTTGGCTATGGACTGAAGATCCAAGGTTACCCCGCCGCAAAACGCAAAGAGATCGTGGAGCACAACCTCCAGCTCGTCGGTCTCACAAAATTCCGTAACGCCTCTCCGGGCCAGCTGTCAGGTGGCATGCGCCAACGAGCGGCGATTGCACGATCGCTTGCGACTGATCCGTCAATCCTTCTGCTTGACGAGCCATTCGGCGCGCTAGACGTACTTACACGGAAGACCATGCAGGACGAACTCGCCCTCATCTGGGAGAAGACCCAAAAGACCGTTGTAATGGTGACCCACTCGATCGAGGAAGCAGTGCTGTTGAGCGACCGTATTCTCATCATGACATGTTCCCCGGGGAGAATTCGTGAGGAGATTGTCGTCGGATTGCCGCGGCCCCGCTCGCCGCGCGATCCGGCTTTCCGGAAGCTCGAACTACACATTACGGATCTCATTATGCAGGAGCTGAGACAGGCTGGCGCGTCCTGAGTCGCGGGTGAAACTCAACCTTCTCGATATTCTTCAGGTGTTTGCGATGTCCAAAATTCCCCTGCGCGGCGCTGTTTCCATCGTGCTGCTAATCGCTGTTTGGTGGCTGGTCACAAGCGGTCTCCAGCTCTTTAGCGCCCTCGTTCTTCCACCTCCCGAGGCAGTTTTTTCAGCCGCCATGACGCTGCTTTTCGATCCAGACCTGTCGCTTTTCTCCGGCGGGATCTACAACGGGAGCCTACTCGGACATGCTGTGATTAGCACTGGGCGCGTGCTGCTTGGGTTTGGGCTGGCCGTGGTGTTGGCAGTCCCGATCGGTGTGCTGATTGCGCGGAGCCCGAAGCTGGAACCATATGTGGATCCGGTGCTTCAGGTGTTCCGTCCAATACCGCCAATCGCATGGACGCCCTTGGCAATCCTCTGGTTCGGAATCGGCCTCGAGTCGATCACGTTCCTTATCTGCCTCGGCGCCTTTTGGCCTATGTTGCTCAACACGATCTCCGGCATCCGTGAGGTGCCACCCATTCTCGGGCGCGCGGCGGCAAGCCTTGGGGCCAACCGCCGTCAGGTTCTTTTCACCGCAGTTTTGCCTGCTGCGGTGCCGTTTCTCTTCACCGGCCTGCGTTTATCCTTTGGAGCGGCTTGGACTACCATCGTTGCGGCGGAGCTGATCGCCGCGAGCGAAGGTCTTGGCTATTTAATAATGAATGCTCGACGCATCTTGGCGGCACCGGACGTTATCGTCGGCATGTTGACGATCGGCTTTCTCGGACTTGTCTTCGATTATCTTTTCCGAGCCATAGAGAAACGACTGTACGCACGAATTGCATGATCAGATAATTAAAACGGCCGCCCCTAAGCAGGGACGGCCGTTTCGTTTTCGCAGATGACGCCGACTACTGTCCCGCGATCCGCTCCCAAGGACACCCTGCCTCGAACACTGCAGCGAGATCGAGAAGGGTATCCTCGCTGCCAACGGGCCCCACCATCTGGAGTCCGGACGGAAGAGCGCCAACTTCACGCGGCGCGGGAACGACGATGGCCGGGAGTCCAGCCAGATTTACGGCGACCGAGAACACGCCCGCCGCGCGGGGGCTTGCCGGCTTACCATCGATGATTTTCGCATAGGGCTCATCGATGGGCCATGGAAGGCAGGCGGCAGATGGAGTCACCACCGCGTCCCAGAACTCGACAGCGGCCTGCACGCGTGAGCGGAATTCCGCCAGACGATCTAGCGCCCTCAGATAGTCTGTGGCGCTCAATTGCAGGCCATCGGCGACTTCGCCGGCGATTCCCGGCGTCACCCGGTTGGCCCAGTCCTCGAAAGTGGTCACCACCCGCGCGATTCCAGAGGCAACGATAGAATTGAAGATCGGCCCGACTTCGTCCGAACTCCACAGCGGTTCAATGATGTCCACGGAGTGACCAAACTCGCGAAGGGCGGCGCAAGCGGCATCGAAAGATCGCGAGACCGCGGGATCGACCGGTGATGTACCGACCGACCTGAACGCGGCGATCCGCATTCCATCGCGGTATTTGCTTGGGGCTCCTGGCGCCGCCATCACTTTGAAGATCTCTTTCAGATCAGCGACGGAGCGGGCCATCGGGCCGACGACCTGGAAATCATGTGCAAGCGCGGGGAAGCCGAAGCGGCGAGGGACCCGCCCAAGGCCGGGCTTCAATCCCGCTACGCCGCTATAGCCCGCTGGCCGGCGGATCGATCCCCCGGCATCCGTGCCGATAGATAGGGGACCAAATCCGGAGGCGACCGAAGCCGCAGAACCTCCGCTCGATCCTCCGGGTGAACGATCCGGGGACCAAGGATTTGCTGTGGCACCGAACAGGAGATTGTTGGTGTGCCCTGCCATTGCTAGTTCGGGCGTGTTGGTTTTGCCGACGATAACGCAGCCTGCCTCCCGGAGCCGGGCGACCGGTAGATCGTCTTGCGGTGCGATGAAGTCGGCGAATAATTTGCTGCCCCAAGTTGTACGCAGTCCGTCGACGAAGAGGTTGTCCTTCACCGTCAGAGGTACACCGTCAAGCGGACTAAGAAAGTTCCCTGCGCGCCAGCGTAGGGCCGAAGAGCGCGCCGCGTTACGGGCTCCGTTAAGATCAATTGTAACGATCGCATTGATCTGCGGGTTCAGGGCTTCAATGCGCTCGAGCACTGCTTCGAGCGCATCTGCAGGGTTTGTGGCTCCCGAGCGATAGGCAGCGGCGAGCTCAGTCGCCGTCAGCGCCCATAAGGGTACGGACGGATCATTCATCAAGCACGGCAACCGCGCGAATGGGACTGGCGCTTCCTCCCATGATCTTCAGCGGAAAGCCGATGAAGCGGAACCGCCCCTTCCCGATGAGCTGCCCCATGTTTCGCAGACATTCCATGTGAGTAAAGTTCATGTCGCGGCAGACGTGGTGTACTTCGAAATTGTTGCGGCCTGGTCGGCCGGGACTGACGGCCTCGACGCCGAACATCGCGATGCCCTTCTCGCCAAGCCAGGTCGCTGACGCTTTAGTTAGGCCGGGAAAATCCGTCAGATAGGCGTCGGTGCCAAACGTCCGGTCGTGGAAATCCATATGTAGTAGAACGGTATCGCCAGCCTTGATCTCCACTCCGGCAGCGGCCACGGCGGCCTCCAAGTCCTCGACGCTGATATCGCTCTTGAGTGGCTTGTGGGAGAGATCGAGGCAGACAGCTTCGGTGTAAAAATTCTCGAGGGGCATTTCGCCAATCGATTTGGCACCCGGCCTGTCGTCGAAATGTACCGGCGCATCGACGTGCGTGCCCGAATGGTCGCCCAGACTGAGCAGCATGATCTGGGTCGAGAATTCGTAGCCCTCGTCAAAACGTCGCTCGTCATGCCCGGTAAATACCGAAACGTTGACGACCGGGTGGTTGGGGAGCCTCTGCATCTTATGGGTGACGTCGCGGCTGAGATCGATCAGCTTCATCTGGTCCTCTTCCGATATTTATTATGGTCAGGCGCAAGTGCGCGCTTCGGCGGGGATCAGTGAATGACCCAGCCGCCGTCCACCAATATGTTGTTGCCTTGGATAGCAGAGCCTTCGCTGGTCGCGAGGAAGACAATGGCCTCGGCGACCTCTTCGGTTCGGCTAAAGCGCCCCAGTGGCACGTAGCCTTCCATTTTCCGCCTCAAATCGGGTTTCTCAGATAGACGGTCCGTCATGTACGCGGTCTCGGTTGCACCGGGGCTGACGCTGTTGACCACGATGCCGCCTGCGGCACACTCGAATGCGATGGCACGTGTCAGATAAATGAGGGCAGCCTTTGTCATGCCGTAGAGCGCATGATCCTCGAACGCGGTTACACCGAACTGGCTGCCGATATTGACTATCCGTCCGGCACCCTGAGCCCGCATTATCGGCACGACCGCCTGAGCAGCGAAAAAGGGCGCCCGGACATTGACGGCGTTGACGAGTTCGAAATCCTCAAGCGTGAATTCGCCGAATGGCTTGCGGCAGCGCGCGCCGGCATTGTTAATGAGAATATCCACTCGCCCGAGGACGGAAAGGCAATCCGCCACCATCTCTGCGGCGGCGTCAGGCGAAGATAGATTTATCACCCGCCACACGGCCTGCCCGCTGGCATTCTGCTCGCGAGCCGTCGCCGCAACTGCGGCGAGTTCCTCCTCTGTGCCGTCGGCGACGAGAAATGTCGAAGCCCCCAGTCCTGCAAGCCGACGCGCGACTTCCGCTCCAATACCGCGTGAGGCGCCGGTAATGAGGGCCACTTTACCGTTGAGACTTGCCATCCGGACCTCCGTCGAAATCACTTAGCGAGCCGCCGCCAACTGGCGGAGAGCATTTCATTCAGATGGCGCCACGTTTAAACGTGTGTCAAGCCAATATGGACCCATTTATATCAAAATTGGATGCAATTATAAATATGGCGTGTTATTAGCCACTCTTCTTAGATCGAGAGATCGGCGGATGGTTTCCCAGAGGGGCAACGAGCATCGCTCAAATTGATGGTGTGGCATCCAAATTGCATCCAATATGGCCTACGAGATGTCCGAAATAGGAGGAATTTGATATGGGTCAGCTATACATACGGCGGTGCCTTGCGACATTCGCTGCAGCCACTTTTCTCTCGGTTTCTCTGCCTGCGCACGCGCAGGAGAAAACCATCCGGTTCGCTTACCAGTCCAATCTCTTCATGGCGCCGATCTTCGCCGCATTCGAGAAAGGCTGGTTCGAGGAGGCGCTGGCACCGCTCGGTTACAGGATGGAGGCCCACAAGATTGGCGTCGGCCCGGCGATCGCCGAAGCGATGGCAGGCGGAAAAATAGACATCGGCGAGCTAGGTTTGGCGGTTGTCGTCAACGCGGCCGGACGTGGCTTGCCGATCAAGATCTTGGCGAACAACGGCATCGCCGGCGAAGGCGTCATCGTGAGGGCAGATTCGGAGGCAAAGTCGATGGCGGACCTACGTGGAAAGTCGATCGCGATTCCAGCCAAGGGCAGCCTGCCAGATTTTATCGTGAGATATGGTCTCGAAAAAGCGGGGATTGATCCCTCAAAGGATGTGAAGTTTGTGGAAGTTTCTGGACCGGACCAGAAGCAGGCTCTGCTCGGCGGGCTAGTCGACGCCGCGGTCGTTTGGGAACCTGTCGTGACCGACATTACGATGAACGGAGGGCGCCTGCTTGCGACCGGTCAGGAGATCTATCCTAATCACGTCAACGACGTTATCGCGGCAACCGACGCTGCCATAGAGCAGCATCCCGATGCGGTACGTGCCGTAACGCAGACTGTCGTGCGTAGCCACGGATGGGTGTTGGATAATCCCGACGAAGCTATATCCATCGCCGCCAAATATCTGGGTCTCCAGCGTGAGGTCGTGGAGAAAGCATGGCCAAACGTCATCCGCTCGCGTGACGGAGTGACCTCCACGGAGGACACACAGGTTTTCGCGGATGCGCTCAAGAGATGGGGTTACATCCGTTCGAGGGTCGACGCGACGCAGTTGATAGACCCCCAGTTCCTGCCTGCGAGTAAATAGCCGAAGGACAAACGTTCACTATCGAGGACTAAAGTATGAGTGTTCTGGTCACAGGTGGCGCCGGCTTTGTTGGCCTCAATGTCGTCGAGGCTTTGGTCCTGCGCGGCGAGAAGGTCGTCGTCTTCGATCGTCTGCAACTTCCCGAACAGGCCGAACGGGAATTCCTGTCCCGCAATGCGGACATGGAAGTGGAAGTTGGTGACATTTGTGATCGGGACGCAGTTGAGCGCATAGTCAGGGACCACCGCGTCCAGCGTATAATACATACTGCCGTGATCACTTCCAATGCTAGCCGTGAGGCCGTCGACCCTCAGAGAATCCTAGACGTTAATCTGGGTGGCACGCTCAATGTAATGCACGCGGCACGGACCGTCGGCTGCGAACGAGTCGTTTATGTCGGTTCAGGCGCCGCTTACGGGAAAACCCACCTTCTCGGTCAGACGCTCTACGAAGAGACTTCCCCATCCCGACCAATGGACATCTACGGCATTTCCAAATTCGCCGCCGAAGGCGCTGCGTTGCGCCTCGGCGAACTTTGGAAAATCGATGTTCGAGGCGTCCGGCTCGGCACTGTCTTCGGGCCGTGGGAATTCGACACGGGGGTCCGTGATCTCCTATCGCCGCAATTGCAAGTAGCTGGCATGGCGGTGCGGGGCGAGCAAGCGGTGATCGAACCGATCGAGCTTTGGCGCGATTGGGTCTACAGCCGCGACGTCGCAACCGGACTTATCGCCTTGCTAGATGCAGCAACGCCCGAGTTCTCAACTTATCATTTAACCTCCGGCGTCGAATGGCGTGGCAGCTTCATCGGATATTGCGATGCGCTTGTTGCGTCGAATCCAAGCTTTTCATGGCGATTCGCCAACGAGGGCGAGCCGGCGAATGTTAACTTCCAGGTGCCGTCCGACCGCTCGCCCATGGATGTGCAGCGGATGGCCAGCGACATCGGATTCACCGCGGAATTCGCACCCTGCGACGCCTATGCCGACTATGTCAGGTGGATCGGCGCCCATCGCGATTTCTTCGCTGGCTCAAGGACACCATCGACCGTGGGAGAATGCGTGCCGTAATGACTGAAATACTATTTGGGACAGCCTCGCCCATCCGCGTTAAACGCGTCGATGCGATCCCTCTGAAATTGCCGCTCAAGAAGCCGATGCAGATGGCGAGCGTCCGGGTGGAGCACGCCGAAACCGTTCTTGTCCGCGTCGAGGCCGAGAACGGGTTGGTCGGTTGGGGTGAGGCCTCCTCGGCACCGACGATGACCGGAGATACCCTTCAATCGCTGGTCGCTGCGGTTCACCTACACTTGGCTCCGCTCGTGGTAGGGAGTGACGCGATGGATCGTGGCCTCCTGGCCGGCAGGCTCCAGCATGCAATGCATCACAACGGCGGCGCCAAAGCCGCCGTCGAAATGGCTCTGAACGATCTTGTCGGTCGTCATCTAGGAGTTTCGGTGACGGACCTGTTCGGCGGTGCTGTGCGCGATTCCGTGGAGCCGATGTACCTACTAGGAAATCCAAGCCGGGAGGAGGATGTCACCGAGGCCATTGAGAAGACGGCCGTCGACTTTTCCTTCATTAAGCTCAAATGCGGCGTGAAAAGCGTTGAGTACGACATCGAGACGGCGATCGCGGTGCGAAAGGCGGTTGGGGCCAAAGTGCGATTGTGTGCGGACGCGAACATGGGCATGAACCTACGCAGCGCCGCACGCTATGCAGCAGGCGTCGCCGATCTCGGCGTTGAGTTCCTGGAACAGCCACTCGGGGCCGATGATCTGAGCGGCATGACGGCGCTGGCAAGGGTTAGCCCTGTTCCGCTCGCCGGCGACGAGTGCATTGGATCGCTGTCTGATATTCTCGTGTACCACCGCGCTGGGGCTCTGGCGGGCGTTAATCTCAAGACAATCAAGTGCGGAGGCATTGCAGCAACCCATCGCGTCTCGACCGTCTGCGACTCCTTGGGCCTGAGCATCAAGCTGGCCTGCAAGGTGGCGGAATCCAGCGTCGGCGCGGCGGCTTTGGTCCATCTTGGCTACACGATCGGCAATCTCGACTGGGGCATCAGCATCAGCAACATATACTTGGCAGAAGACGTTGTTCATACGCCGCTGTTGCCGGTCGGTAGAACTATCAACCGTCCTACAGGGCCGGGTCTCGGGATCGAGATTGACGAAGCCGCTGTCGAGCGGTGGAGGGTGCCCTAATCAGAAGGCATATCGCGCCTTTGTGGGTCGTTTTTCCAAGAAGGGGTGGCGAGATTTGACCACCGGACCGCACACCACGCTGCGGGACATTGCTAGCGCCTATCAGACGGACGAGCGCTATGCGGCGGATGTCATCCAGCTTGCGTTTCTCGCACCCGACGTCACAGCCAGGATACTGGCGGGCACACAGCCGTTTGATCTGACCTTGCATGCGCTGCTGTGGAAGATCGATCTTCCGATCGCGTGGTCAACGCAGGCGCGTCTTGCGGCAAAAGGGGGCACGGCGTCCGCACCAGGCTGATGATCAGCCGCAGCGTATTGACACCGAGATTGGTGAGCGCGATCCAGAAGGTCGAGGTGTCTGTCGCATGATCGTGTCTTCTCAAGGACATAATCCTATAATCGGGAAATTGTCGCCAGCACCATGACCACGGCGAGCGTGCCGATGGTATAGGTCAGAAGGTGATGGATTCAGAGCGCATCCGAAAAGTGTGGGTGACGAACGCAAGCGGCCGCATTGCATAACGCCCTTTTTTGCGATCGGCACTGTGTCCGCTTTTGACCCAAAGTGGACCTTTGGGGGAAGTTGTTCGCCATCAACGCTTTAGCACTCGGGACAACCGGGCGACCGGCACTTCCAACTCAGATCCCTACGCAGGCGATCCCATCGCGGCTGCGCGAGCCAAGCGGATGAAGAATAACGGAACCGCATCTACGTCAACTTCCAGCGATTGCTGCGCATGAGCGGTTCTGCACGCGGCCAAGGCGGTCAAGGCGAGTGACGACCAGTTCGTCGCCGGGGCGCAGGAATTCGATGATGGTGGCAAGCTCGGCGCGGCCCTCGCGACTGGCCCCTGATACCTTTTCCGCCCGGATGACACCGCACCCCTCGGCCTTGAGCTTGGAAAGCTGAACGTCGAGGTCTTGATCAAGCGTGCTTACGCGTGCGTATCCAATGCGGGCCATGTGACAAACCAATGGGCGTGTCACATTGTAACAAATCAGGGGCAAAATCCCAGCGTGATGCCAAGCTTGAACTGCGAGATAGATGCCATAGACCGCCATGCCCGGGTGGTGGCGACGGCCTCTTAGCTGTCCTTCGCCTCGAGTTGATCCATATCCTCCTGCTTCGCCGTAAGGAACGTGCTGAGCCCGAGGATCAGGTTGGCTGCTGCTTCGGAGTCGATTGCAGCCTGAAACACAGATCCGTCTTCGGCCTGCAATTGGATGTAGCCGAGCCGGTCCGGTTCGACGGCTAAGACATAAACAGTGCTGCCGATCAGCGGTGCCGGAGCGGCGTCGTTGTCTTCTTGTCGTTGATCACACATTGGCGTTTTGTGTCCGGGCAGAAAAATTGGATAGTAGCTACAGTTGAGCTAGATGGTTCCCTTGTTATAGGCAAGCTGGACTTCGACGTGCAGCAGGTTGCCATTCTGGTCGGCGCGCCATGTGACGCTCGCGCATTTGAGCGTCTCGCCGCTATCCCCATTATCGAACGAGACGATGTCGCCGACGCGCGGAACAGCCGGCCACTCGACTTCCCGGTGTAGGAGATTCTCACCGATTACTGTGATCTTCATATATCTCTCCTTTTGGCGTGCGGTGTAGAAGAATTGTGCTTGGTCATATGTGGAGCGCCCGGGGCGCAGGACCAGCGGAGTAGCCGGACTTCGATAACTGGGAAGCCTTCACCAACGCACCAACGTTTCAAAATAAAATTGCGAATGCGACGGAGGCCCCATCGTCATCCCGAGACCATCTTTGCCCCGCTTCACATGCGGGGCTTTCTATTTACCCGGAGGGAAAGGTCAGACTTTTTTGTTGTGACATTCGGGAACGTTCGCACTTGTCGAAGATTGGGTCCGTATCGACATAGGGAGCGAAACATGAACCGACTTTTCCTTGCTACGGCGGCAGCCGCGCTTTTGGCCGCAGGCGGCGTTTCGGCACAGACCGCACCGACGAATTCTGAAAAGGACTGTAAGGCTGGGCAGGAGTGCCCCAAGGACACGGGCAGCGGCAGTTCAAGCTCGACTGACAATTCCTCCACCACTGGTTCGGGCGGAAACCAAGGCGGCAGCGGTGGGGCCGGTGCCGGCGGCGCGGGAGGTGCTGGGTCGGGTGGTGCCGGTGGCGGCTCCGGGGGCTCCGGCAGCGGGTCAGGCACGAATTGATCTGAACATCAGCCCCGCCCTAACCCGGCGGGGTTTTTGTTTCAGATCGGTCCGTACTTGAATTTTGGCCGATGTCAAATTGCCCCGTTCTTGCAAAACAGATCTGAGTTGGAACTAGCGATAAGTCTCGGCGTTCTGACGCCATGCCCATGTATCAGTTCACCGGTCCCATTGGGGACCCACCGGATCCGATAGAACTCGCTGACGACCGCGCGGCGTGGTCTGAAGCCGTAATCTATTTCGGTCGAGTGCTGAGCGATATTGACGGAAATCTTCCGGGCACGACCGACTTGAAGCTCGACGTTCGAGAGGGCTCCCGTCATGTGGCAACCATCGAGATCGTCGCGAAGAGGGGCTGAAAGGTAACCGAACGCGTTAGACGAACGCGAGCAGCATCATGGCAGCTGCTATTCCTGCGATCGACATCAACAGCCACTGAAATTCGAGCTTCATTCAAGTCTCTCATGTGGCGGCTAAGAATCTCTCAGCCCAAAAGCTGATGCAATACCTCAGCAGGATGAGTTGGTTTACGAAGCATAAACGTCAGCGCAACCTCAGATCGTTAAATCTTGCCGCCGTCGATGGGCTTTACCTAGCGCGGCGGTAGGCGGGCTTCATTGCACGATGAAGCGTCGTCTTGGATGGTGCAAGGCAATCAAATCAAGCCGAACACCAGCGCCGCTACTACGAGCGCGGTGGCGATCAAACTTACAGCCGCGATCCAAGTCTCTTCCATAAGCAAAAAAGAATACCTAAAGGGCGGCCTGTCGCTAACATATGTAAATCGCGGTGCCCCACGATCTGGGATCTACTTCGCAAAGTTCCGCTTGCCACGGCTCGCATTTGCAGGTGCCGATTACAAACTGCTAGATCAGTGGGTGAACCGACGGAGCACGAAGCGCGTTGGGGCACGATTGAACGAGATCGAAGTGGGAAGGGCGCTCTATTGAAGCGTGGTCCGTCTAGCCTAGAGGCAGCAAGGTTAGCGGCCCTCGATGACTATGAAGTCCTCGATACTCCCCCTGAGACAGAATTCGACGAGATAGCGGCACTTGCCGCAGCGATCTGCGATGCACCGATCGCTGTGGTAAATTTCGTAAGCGGCACGCGCCAGTTTTTTAAAGCTGAGGTGGGGCTGGGCGTGCGCGAGACACCGCTTGAAACATCATTCTGCGTAAAGGCGCTGCTTGAGAGAGATTTTCTTCTTGTTCCCGACACCGCCGCGGACGAACGGTTCAGTTGTAATCCGCTTGTAACGGGGGAACCCAAGCTCCGCTTTTACGCTGGTGCACTCCTGAAAACCACGGACGATCTCGCGATCGGTACTTTGTGTGTGCTGGATTATAAGCCGCGCACTCTGAGCCACGTTCAGGAGCAATCACTTCGTGTGCTCGCCCGTCAGGTGATGGCGCGACTGGATCTAAAGCGTCTGGCGGGGCGGCAGCGGAATGATCTTGCGGAGGCACGCGCTAGCGAAGAACGTTATCGGTCGTTGTTCAACTCAATCGATGCTGGCTTTTGCGTCATTGAGATGAAGTTCGACGCCAGTGGGTTTGCTCAAGACTACAAGTTTGTCGAAGTGAACAAATCTTTCGAGACATATACAGGAATCTCGGAAGCCGCGGGTCGCTGGATGCGGGAAATCGCGCCATCACATGAGCAGCACTGGTTCGACTTGTATGGTCAGGTCGCGCGAACAGGCGAGTCAATTCGCGTCGAACTTCCCGCTCGGGAGCTTGGCGGTCGTTGGTATATGGTCCATGCATACCGGGTCGATGAACCCAACGCTAACCGTGTCGCTATTTTGTTTTCCGACCTCACGGAGCGAAAGCGTGTTGAGGACGAACTTGCCAACAGCCGCGACGAGCTTGAGCTCATCACGAAAGCGGCTCAGCTCGGGCGATTTGACTACCGACCACGAACGCAATCGCTGTGGTGGGATGATCGCTGCCGCGCTTTGTTCGGCCTCAGCCCCGGCACGCCAGTGTCCTACGAGACCGCGTTCCTTGCCGGCGTTCATCCAGAGGATCGGAAGGCTGCGCATGAAGCGGTGCTGGACGCGCTTGACCCGAGCGGCAGCCGCAAATTCCTCGCGGAGTACCGCACCGTCGGCATTGAGGACGGGGTTGTCCGGCACGTTGTTGCCCATGGCCTGACTTTTTTTGAAGATCGTGAACCTATTCGGCTGATCGGCGCAGTTGAAGATGTTTCGGCAGACCGAAAAGCAAGCGTTCAGCTCCGCGAAACCGAAGAGCGCTTGAGGCTGGCCGTTCGTGCGACAAACGATGCCATATGGGACTGGGACTTCCGAACCAATCACGTTCTATGGAACGAGGCTCTCCATCGTGCGTATGGCCATGCGCTGAACACCGTCCAGCCGACGGGCGAGTGGTGGCTGAAGCAAATCCATCCAGAGGATCGCGAGCGGATATTTCAATCAATCCATGCCGTTGTTGACGGAGGAGGTTCGGACTGGACCGACGAATATCGGTTTCAAAAGGCCGACGGGAGTTACAGCGATGTTTTGGACCGGGGCTATGTAATCAGAAGCGAAGGCGACTCGGCCGTACGCATGGTTGGCGCAATGTTGGACGTCACGGCAAGAAAGCAGGTCGAGCGTCAACTCGAACGAGACAACGAGCTTCTGAATGAGGAAGTTGTCAAGCGCGCCGCAGAACGCGACCGCGCGGAGGAGGCGCTTCGGCAGGCGCAGAAAATGGAGGCCGTGGGGCAATTGACGGGCGGCATTGCGCACGATTTCAACAATATGCTGACCGGAATTATTGGTAGCCTCCATCTGATTCAGCGAAGCCTCGCGGCTGGCAAGTTGGAGAGGTTGGACCGCTACATCGATGCGGCCAATACTTCCGCCCAACGTGCAGCGGCGCTCACCGCGCGTCTTTTGGCTTTCGGGCGGCGCCAGTCGCTCGACTTAAAGCCGACCGACATCAACGCGCTTGTCAGCGGCATGGAGGATATGCTTCACCGTACGCTCGGCGAGCAGGTTGCGATAGAGGTGCACCTCGGCGACGATCTCTGGGCCGGATGTACGGACGATAATCAGCTTGAGAGCGCCCTGCTCAATCTTTGCATAAACGCGCGCGATGCGATGCCCGAAGGCGGAAAATTAACAATTGAAACCGCGAATTTCGAGGTCGACGAGCGGTGGGAAAGCTCCGATCTGCCGAAGGGGGAGTACGTTGTAATTTCCGTCTCAGACACGGGACTGGGAATGTCCTCGTCGACGCTTAAAAAGGTTTTCGAGCCGTTCTTTACCACAAAGCCAGTCGGGCAGGGATCGGGTCTTGGCCTCTCCATGGTCTACGGGTTCGCCCGCCAATCAGGTGGCCAAGTTGGCATCTACAGCGAGCCCGGAAAGGGTACGACTGTTAGGCTCTACATTCCTCGTTTCGACGGCGAGGTCGAGGTCGAAACGACGGATGACCGCAATTCGCCACGCGGTGATGGCGAGGTCGTGTTGATCGTAGAGGATGATCCCTCGGTACGATTGATCGTCCTGGATGTCTTGGAGGAGCTTGGTTATCGTTCGATCGAGGCAGTCGATGCTGCCGCCGCAATCCCAATTGTTCAGTCGAGAGAGCGCATCGATTTGCTCGTCACGGATGTGGGGCTTCCCGGCCTCAACGGTCGCCAACTTGCCGAAGTCGCTCGGGAGTCTCGTCCCGATCTGCGCATACTATTCATTACAGGATACGCGGCGAACGCCGCCGTTCGAAGCGGCTTTCTGGGCCATGGCATGGACATGCTGACAAAGCCGTTTGCCATCGACGCGCTGGCGACCAAAATTCGGGAAATGCTTGAAACGTGAAAGCGGTCTCCAGCGAGCAGGGCAAGGGCGCAAAATACTTGATCCTGCCGTCCGACTGTAACGACAAACCTTCCGCCGGTTATGTGTGCTGACCTCCTCGATTATCGATTTTGACCCAAAGTGGACCTTTGGGGGAAGTTGTTCGCCATCAACGCTTTAGCGCTCGGAAAGATCTTCCTAGCACATCTATGCGGTAGCGCGGCGAAGATACTTGGCGGTAACAGATCTCTTGCTCAAACGGACCTTTGCGGGAGGTCCGGCGGCAATCACTTTGCCACCTTCGTCACCTGCGCCGGGCCCGATATCGATCATCCAATCACTGGCGGCAACTACCATCATGTCATGCTCGACAACAAGCACCGTGTTGCCGCCGGCCACCAGGCCATTGAGCTGCTTCAGAAGCTTTTGAACATCTGACGGATGCAGGCCAGTGGTTGGCTCGTCCAGGACGTAAAGTGTCGAGCCACGCGGGGCGCGCTGCAATTCAGTCGCAAGCTTGATCCGTTGCGCCTCACCACCGGATAGCTCCGTTGCCGACTGTCCGAGCCTGATATAGCCAAGGCCGACTTCCCGGACGACGCCCAGAGAGCGAGTTAGAACGGCATCGCCATCAAAGAATTCAGACGCTTCGTCCACGGTCATTGCGAGCACATCCGCAATCGACTTTCCGCGGACCTTGATTTCGAGAGTCTTGGCATTGTAGCGCGCGCCCTTACATGTCGGGCATGGGGTGTAGACGCTCGGCAGAAAGAGAAGCTCGACGCAGACAAACCCTTCGCCCTGGCACGTTTCGCAACGCCCTTTGGCAACGTTGAAAGAGAACCGCCCGGCATCATAGCGGCGTCCGCGAGCTTCCCTGGTTGCGGCGAACATCTTCCGGACGTGGTCGAATAGACCGGTGTAAGTCGCAAGGTTCGATCGCGGGGTGCGCCCGATCGGCTTCTGATCGACGACCACGAGCCGTTTGATGTCATCAAGACCATCAACGATCGTGCCCCTCAACGTCTTTGGTGAAAGCGGCTCCAGCGCTTCAGACTTTTCCTCGGGCTCGTCCGACCGTTGGCCGAGCTTGTCGGTCAGCGCCTCCACAAGGAATTGGCTGATCAAAGTCGACTTGCCTGAGCCCGAGACGCCTGTGATACTGGTCAAGACGCCCAGCGGGATGTCGACGTCCAAAGACCGAATGTTGTTGCGTGTCACGCCACGCAGACGCAGCCAACTTCGGGGCGTCCGCGCTTCGGACAAAAATTTCGTGCCGGGTGTAAACAGGTGAAGCCGGGTCTCCGAAGCTTTGATCCGGCGAAGCCCTTCGGGTGGGCCGCTGTAGAGAATCTCCCCGCCTTGTTCGCCGGCCCCGGGCCCTACATCAACGATCCAGTCGGCATGGCGGACAATATCGAGTTCGTGCTCGACGACGAATAGCGAGTTTCCGGCAGCCTTGAGTCGGTCGAGCGCGCGCAGCAATGCTTCGGTATCCGCGGGATGCAGACCGGCGGACGGCTCGTCGAGGACATAAACGACGCCGAAAAGATTTGATTGAACCTGCGTCGCCAGGCGCAGCCGCTGCAGTTCCCCCGGCGAGAGCGTCGGTGTGCTGCGTTCAAGCGTCAGATAGCCGAGGCCCAAATCGAGAAGCACATCGAGACGAGACAGCAGATCCTCCACGATACGCTCAACGACCATTTCTTTCTCCGGGTGCGTCTCGGAGTTTTTATTGATTGCCGCGGGGCTGCGAAGCAGACGCCCCAGCTGCTTCAACGGAAGCCGCGACAGTTCGGTGATATCGAGCCCCGCAAACTTCACTCTGAGAGACTCGGGACGAAGTCTCTTGCCGTGACAGGTCGGGCATATGCTGATCTCAAGGAACTGAGATACGCGCCGCTTCATCATATCGCTCTGCGTTGTCGCGAGCGTCTGCATCACGTAGTTCCGGGCTCCCGTGAAGGTGCCCATGTAACTCCGCTCGTCACCGCGTTTGATGGCGCGCCGTACTTCCGCAGGAGTGAACCCAATGTAGACTGGAACCCGCGGCTGCTCGTCGGTGAACAATATCCAGTCACGAAGCTTCTTAGGTAGACGGCGCCAAGGGACGTCTAGCTCATGACCGAGCGAGACGAGAATATCGCGCAGGTTCTGGCCCTGCCAAGCAGTAGGCCAAGCAGCCACGGCGCGTTGGCGTATCGTAAGATCAGGGTTGGGAACCAACGACCTTTCCGTCACCTCATGGACGTGGCCGATGCCTTGACAGCGCGGGCACGCCCCATCTGGCGTGTTAGGAGAGAAGGACTCGGCGTAGAGAATCGACTGGCCGCGTGGATATGCTCCGGCCCGTGAATACAACATTCGCAATAAGTTCGATAAAGTAGTGACGGTACCCACCGATGATCGTGTCGTCGGAGATCCACGTTGTTGTTGCAATGCTACCGCTGGCGGTAGGCCCTCAATCTCATCGACGTCCGGAACGGTCAGTTGGTGGAACAGGCGTCGTGCGTACGGAGAAACAGACTCCAGGTAGCGGCGCTGGGCTTCCGCATAGAGGGTGCCGAACGCGAGGGACGATTTTCCAGATCCCGAGACACCCGTGAAAACAACCAGTCGTTCCCGTGGAATGTTTATCGAGATATTTTTAAGATTGTGAGTGCGGGCCCCATTTACCCGGATGAATCCGCCTGCAGGCCCTAGCTCAGTTCTTTGATTCGGTGCGCGCATCGGACCGTCTCGGAGCGAATGTGAACTGAGCACTTTCTTTCGGTCACGGAGATTCCCTCATGAGCGAGACCGATGGCTCGTTCCGCCTCACGAGCATGAACCAAGGCCGCACCAATCCGTGCGTGTCAACTTCGAGCCGAAGCTCTATGCCAAAATCCGCGAGGCAGCCGGGCTGACCAAGCCTCTTGCGATGCTAAAGGGGACGGCGGCATTTCGCAAGGCAACCGGGGATGTTCGGCCCGACGAGATCAAGGTGTTCGACTACATCTATGGCGTACTGCACTCTCCGGCATACCGCTCGAATTTCGGCATGGCCCTGAAAAGAGGGCTATCGGCGCGTGCCATTCCCGGCCGACGCGGCGGACTTCAACCATTTCAGCGAGGAAGGCGAGGCAATGCGGCTTCATTTGATGGCCGAAGGCGATCGACGATACATCGTTGCCTTCGACGGCGAAGGTGACAGCGCAGTCGTGAGGCCAAATTTTGAGGACGGCAAAATCAGTATCCCTACCTGCCGCTGCCGGCGGCTCCTCATGGCAGCGCCCCGGCCATTTTTCTCGATTGCCCGCAGACCGACTATCTGTAGACGAGGGTTGGCAGCCACAACGACAGCGCCGGGATATAAGACACGAGCATAAGACCGATCAGATACAGCGCCAGCAGCGGCAGCAATCCGCGCACAATCTGCGCCATCGGGACTTTGCACACGCTCATCACCACGAAGAGGTTCAGGCCGAAGGGCGGTGTGAACAGACCGATCGCCAGGTTAACCACCATGATGGTGCCGAAGTGGATCGGGTCTAGGCCGATCGACAGTGCAAGCGGTTTCAAAAGCGGCGTCAGGATCACAATCGCCGACACCGGATCCATGAACATGCCGATGACCAGCAACAGCACATTAATGAGCAG
This sequence comes from Rhizobiales bacterium Ga0077545, assembly GCA_001464335.1. Classification (GTDB taxonomy): domain Bacteria; phylum Pseudomonadota; class Alphaproteobacteria; order Rhizobiales; family Methylopilaceae; genus Flaviflagellibacter. Next base: position 85,361 of record LNEV01000001.1, read on the forward strand.
CAGTACCATCCACCACGGCCATCCCAAACTTTCGATGAACGCCACGAGATCCTGTGGCACTTGGCCGATCACGAGAACCCAGGCGAAGAGGCCCGCAGCAGCCATGATGATGAATATCTGCGCCGAAACGTAAGCCGCCTGCTTCACGGCATCCACGAGGGCGCGGCCGGTCATTTCGCGATAAAGAAGCGTCGAGACCACGAGAGCGTAAAGGCAAGCGATCGCGGCGACTTCCGTCGGGGTTGCAATGCCGCTGTAAATCCCAGAGAAAATGATGAACGGGACGCCGAGGGCAAGCGATGCCCCGCGCGTTTCGCGGCCGATGATTTTCAAACGGGCCAGAGGCGCTTCGAACAGTTTCGGCGGCTTTGCGGGAAGCTGGGACGGGTCGGCGGGCGTCGGCTTGGCGATGCGGCCGTAGAGATAGCAATAGCCGCCGATCAGGAACGCGATGATTACGCTGGGCACAAATCCCGCGAGGAAAAGCTGCGCCACCGAGACATTGGCGGTCGCGGCAAACAGGATCATGTTGATGGAGGGTGGAATAACGCTATCGAGCGCACCCATCCCGGCTAAAAGCCCCGCCGAGAACTGGCTGCTGTAGCCTTCTTTGCGCAGTTCCGGAAAAAGAATCTTGCCAAGCGTTGCGGTCACCGCGGGCGCGGAGCCAGAAATCACCCCGAACACCGTATTGACGCCAACCGTCGTGATCGCTGTTCCGCCTGGCAGATTCCCCGTCAGTGATTTCGTCCAATTGATCAGGCGTACCGCGATGGAGCCGCTGCCCATGAGATAGCCAGCGAGGATGAAAAGCGGAATTGCCATCAGAGCGAACTCGTTCAACGAGCCGAACATCGTCTGCGGCATGATCGACAAAGGCATGTCGATGAAGAAGACAAGGCTAATAAACGAGATAATAACGAGGATGAGCCATACGGGAATCCCGAACAGCATCAGAAACGGTGCGACAATCGCCATCATCAGGACCATTGGTCTGTTCCAGTTCTACTGGTGATAGTCGGGAGGGGCGGGGCGTGTGCTGGCGAGCGCGGCGACGGCAAGCAGCGTGAAGGCCAGCGGCATGACGCCGTAACCGATGAAGGCGGGAAGAGCGCCGCTCATGCTGCGCTCTCCGGCCTGATACATGCGTAGCGTTTCCAGGCCGCCGTAATAGGCAATGACGCTGGCTATCCCCACGGTGCATATGACAAGGAAGGCATGGCTGATCGACGCCGCCCAGCGCGGCATCGCATTCGCGGCGACGTCAATGGCGAGATGGGCGCCACGTTGCGTGAGAGGAACGGCGGCGATGAAGACGATCCACGCCAGAGTCCAGCGCGCGACGTCATACAGCCAAACCCATGAAAGGCCGATCTGCCGTCCGAGAATGAGCAGAAGAATTTGAACCAGAAGCGCCGCCGTGAGACCGGTTACGATCCAGTCGAGCGGACGCATGAGAGCTTCAACGCAGCGCTTGAATGCAGACATCCCGCAATCTCCTGATATTTTCTGGCGGGGCAGCATGGTACCCGCCGTACTTATGCCTGTCTCTGATCCTTGCGTGGGACGAAGGCGTTTGGGATGCGGGAGTATGGTCCCGCATCCCAGAATGTCGGTGCTCAATTATGCTTGGCGATTTCCGCCTGAAGTCCCTTGAGCGCAGGGCCCATAGCCGGATCGGTTTCGATGAGGTCCCAAGCCGGCTGCGCGCGTTCACGCAGGATCGTGCGCTCTTCTTCCGGAAGTTTGGTGATCATCGCGCCTTCCTTCGCCATCGCTTCGATAGCGTGATCCTGGAAAGGTTTCGCCAGATCCTTGGACTTCTCTGCCGAAGCACGACCGGCTTTCTTCAGGATTTCCTGAAGCTCAGGGTCAAGGCCGTCGAGCCAGCGCGAGCTCAAGGTCAGCACGGTCGCCAGCGCGCCATGGTCCGAGATGGTGAAATACTTGGCCACCTCGTGGAGTTTTCGTCCATACGTCGCGTCAGCTGGATTTTCGTGGCCTTCGATCGTCTTCTGCTGAAGCCCCATATAGACTTCCGAAAAAGACATTGCCGTCACGGTCGAGCCCCAGGACTGGTACTGCTTGACGAGGATCGGGGAGGTCATGGTGCGGTATATGCGGCCCTTGAAGTCGTCTGCCTTCGTGACCGGGAAGGTCGTATTGAAATGCTTGAAGCCGCCCGTCATCCAAGCCACGGGCTCGTAACCTTCCTTGCGCAGGGCCTCGTTGAGAACGTCCGCCGCAGGCGAGTTCAGAACTGCGGTCTGTACGGACTCGTTCGGGAACAGGAAAGGCAGGTCGAGTACGCCTAGAATTTTTGCGATGGGCGTGAGGAATGCCGAGGGCTGGATGATGCCCTGCAGTGCACCGTCACGAACCTGTTGGTTCATCGACGAGTTCGATCCGAGCTGATTGGCGGGGAAAATCTGAACCTGGATTCGACCGCCCGATTCCCGCTCGACCTCTTCCTTATAGAAACGCACGACGGCGTCCTGATAGTCCTCGATCGTGTCATGGCCGATCCGCAGCGTGACCTTACTTTGTGCTTCTGCCTTGTGCGGCACTGCACAAAAAGCGATCAGGCCGGCACAAGCCAAGGCGGACGCGCGAAGGGAAATCGATTTCCAGCTTTTGATGCTCTGCAGCATTTGGTGCCTCCAATTGTTCGTTTCCTCTGTAAGCGGCACTACATCCGCTTTATTTCCTAGAATTTTCCGCAAGTTACGCATGCAGCAGGACGACAATTTATATTACTAAGTTACATAATGTTGGGCGCTTCTTAAAGAGATAAATGATCAGCCGCCGCAAGCTTAATTCGCGTTTCTCCGGGAAAATACAGAGCGTGCCAGTCATAGCAATGCTTGTGCCATCGCGGCGGCCCACATCCAAAAGTCTAATTTTGACAGCATAAATTTGCCGCACACAGCCAAAGAAATATAATTGACTTAGCTAATTTGGTCCCATAACTTTTGCCAAGTTGGGGTGCCGCTCCGCGCGGACCGCGAACGTGAGTTGGGGAGAAGTCAGGATGCTGAAGACGGGAAAAGAGCACCTTGAGAGTCTGAAAGACGGCCGCGTGGTGTACATCGGTAAGGACAAGGTCGAAAGCGTGGCCGACCATCCCGCCTTCTATAACGGTGCTCGTACGCTGGCCGGTCTCTACGACATGAAGCACGACCCCGCCTATGCGGACGTTCTGACACATGAAGAGAACGGAGAGGTCTTCAGCTCCTATTATCTCATGCCGAAGTCGCGCGAAGACCTGACCAAGCGCATGGCCGCTCATAAGGCGATCGCCGACCGCACCTTCGGTCTGTTCGGCCGTTCGCCGGATCATGTGGCGAGCTTCGTCGCCGGGATGACCACGCAGGCGGATGTACTCGATTCAGAAGGCGGCGGCCGCGGCTCTTTCGCCACCAACCTGCGCGCTTATTATAAATACGCCCGCAAGAACGATCTCTACATCTCCTACGCGGTTATCCCCGCGCCGGGTGCCCGCGATCCCAGCTTCGCCGGAAAGCGTGGCGACAAGGTGCCGGATCTGCGCGTTGTGCGCGAGGATGACGATGGCGTGGTGGTCAGCGGCATGAAGTTGCTCGCCACGGGCGCGGCTTTCTCCGACGAGATCTGGGTCGGCAATGTTCAGCCCCTGGCGCCCGACCGCAAGGATGAGGCGATGACATTCGCCATCCCGACGAACACAAAGGGCATCACGCTCTGGTCGCGCAAACCTCTGGAGCCGACGGCGGTCAGCGAATACGACAATCCGCTCACCTTCCGCTTCGACGAGACGGACGCCATTGTTCTGTTCGACAATGTCAAGGTGCCGTGGGAGCGCATCTTCTGCCGCGACAACCCGGCGCTGTCGAAGGACATCTATTATCGCACTCCATCGCACTGCTTCGGCAATCATCAGGCCAATATCCGGTTCTGGTCGAAACTGCAGTTCCTCGTCGGAATCGTGTCCGAGATTACGCGCGTCAATCAGAGCGCTAGGATTCCCAGCGTCAAGGAACACCTCGGCCGCTTCGCGGCTCTTGAGGCGATGATCGCGGGGATGATCCACGGCCAGATTCAGAATCACGAAGATCTCGGCAACGGCTATGTGTCTATCAACCGTCGCTATATGTACGGTGCCTTGACCTGGTGCACGGAGAACTACGCTCAGATTTCCGAGCAAATCCGTGAGCTTATCGGAGGCGGCGTTTTCATGATGCCGGCCGACATCTCCGTCATCCACGGCGAGGATACCAAGCAAACCTTCGATAACTACTGGGCGGGTGCGAGCGACAGCGCCGTGGAGCGCGTCAAAGTCTACAAGCTCGCATGGGACATGCTCGGCTCCGAATTCGGCTCGCGGCACTGGCAGTACGAGCGGTTCTATGCCGGGCCTCCTTTCGTGGTCCGCGATCACTCCTTCCGGGAGGCGCCGTGGGATCAGTTCACATCCCGCGTAACAGATTTCATGAAGACCTACGATGTGCCGGCTCGGTGGCCTGAAGTAAAACAGACTAAATGACCGGTCGATAGCCCCACAACGCGCGGGCCAACCCTGGAGCACAGCATGCGTAAGGATCATGCAGAAATCATACCGGATGGGCCTCTTAAGGAGGTTATTCGCACTGTGACCCGCGAGGAGCTTCTCCACGAGGGATCTGACGCGATCTTTCGCGAGCTCATCAACAATTTGCTGTTGATGTCTAAACAACTCCAGACGCTGCGCACCGAGATGGCCGACCAGCTCGGCGTCAGCGAGCCGCAATACCGCGTATTTACGACAGTTCTTCTTTTGCAGGGCGATGGCGGCGTTAGCGTGGGCACGGTTGCCAGCGCTCTGCATGTAACGGGTGCTTTCGTTACGGCCGAGTCCGGCCGGTTAGTTCGGATGGGCCTGCTGCAAAAGACGTCCGACGAGGCGGACCGCCGCAGTGTTCTGCTGTCGGTGTCCGCCAAGGGCGCGAGGCGTTTTCAGAATTTTGTAGACTCGTTGCGTAGGGTCAACGACGAACTCTTTCGGGATCTCACGCGAGAGGAGTTTCTCTTTTTTAGCGGGCTGATCCGCCGGCTGGTGATGAACGGAGCGCGCGCTTCGCTTCTCGCAAAAGCGCTAGTCACAGAAGAGACGCTCGCGCGCGAGCACGAGAGCGCAGATTTCGACGAACTCCAGGCCGATGACGCAAGCCGCTTCGGAAAAGATGCGGGTTGATCAAGGAGCTGTTCGATGGATAACGCAATCACGGCTCCGGTGCCGCCGTCAGCTCGCGAGACTGGCGCACGCGACGCTTTCATCAGCGCCATGCGCAGGGCCGTTTCGACCGTATGCGTTGTAACTACGGATGGACCCTTCGGTCGCTTCGGCGTCACCGTCAGCGCTATGGTATCCGTTACCGCGGACCCACCGGCCGTTCTCATCTGCATCAACAAGACAAATTTCGTCATTCCCGCAATCATGGGAAATGGCTGCTTCAGCTTGAATTTTCTTCGGCACGATCAGAAGGACATCGCGGAGGTTTTCGCGGGACGCACGCCGTCGCCGGAGACTGACCGGTTTTCGTGTGCGGCGTGGAGCACGCTCGTGACAGGAAGCCCCATCCTTGAGGGGAGTGTCGCAAGCTTCGACTGCAAGCTGGCGGAACGGGTCGTGTTCGGATCGCACACCTTGTTCATCGGCTCAGTGGTCAATGTAAGAGCGGGCGAAGACCAGCCGCTGATCTATCACGACCGTAATTATGTCAAGCTCGCGTCCTGACGCGTGAATTCCAAAGGCGTCAATCATCATGAAGGCGGCTGAAGCTGTGCGTTCAGAATTTTTAAAGAAGGTTGAAAGCTCCAGGGGGAGACTTGTCGATTTATGTTGCGAGCTGATTGCTACGCCGAGCGAGAACCCGTCCGGTGATACGTCGGCAATCGCGGCAAAGGTCTCCGCCGTTCTTGGTGAGATCCCCGGAATGGTTCTGGAGCGGATCGAACCCAAGCCCGGAATCGTCAACCTCGTTGGGCGGATTTTCTGCGGAAGCCCTGGTCGGCGGCTCGTTTTAAATGCCCACCTCGATACGTTCCCGGTCGGCGATGCATCCTTGTGGACCGTGCAACCGTTCGGGGGCAAGCGGGACAACGGACGTATTTACGGACGTGGTTCGTGTGATATGAAGGCGGGTCTGGCCTGTGCGCTTGAGGCGGCGACGCTGATCGCGGCCGAGCGCGAACACCTTCATGGTGAGCTCGTACTGACCCTTGTCGGCGACGAAGAGACCGGGGGCAAGTGGGGCACGAGTTATCTTCTCGAAAACGTGCCTCACGCTGCGGGCGATGCGATGCTGAGCGGCGATGCCGGCTCTCCGCATGTTCTGAGGTTCGGAGAAAAAGGGCTTGTCTGGCTCGAGGTCAGCGCAGGCGGCCTCTCCAATCACGGTGCACATGTCCATCTCGGTCGAAACGCGATCGACGCGTTGCTGACGGCTCTTAACCGCATCGCGACGCTGAAGGACATGCGATGTCCGCTGCGGGACGACATTCTCGACGCTATGAAAGAGGCGCGCCCGGTATCTGAACCCATTTCGGGCGAGGGCGAATTTCAGACCCTTTCGAGCGTGACGGTAAATATAGGAACGATCGAAGGCGGTCAGGCGATGAACCTCATCCCGGCCAACGCGAAGGCGCAGATCGACATTCGGATTCCGCCGGGTCTGACAACGTCGGAAATTATCGCCCGAATTTCAGAGATGGTAAGCGATCTCCCGGATGTGTCGTTCCGCGTGCTCTCAAGCACAGAGCCGAACGTAACAGATCCCGGACATGAAATCGTGCAGCGTACGCTCGTGAATGCGCAGGCGATGCTTGGCGACAAGGTCGTGCGCAATATGCGCGTCGGAATGTCGGACGCGCGGCTTTACCGCGATCACGGTGTGCCTTCTGTGGTGTACGGACCTAGTCCGCACAACATGGGGGGGGCCGATGAATTTGTTGATGAGGAAGACCTTTACACGGTTTTCCACGTTCACGCCCTCACGATCTACGACTATCTGTCCGCGACAAACGCGCCGGACGCAAATTTTATTTGACTAGCTGGAGCAGTGGAGATGAGTGACAAGGAAATCATGGAAGTCGCCGGCATCAAGGTCCAGCCCGGTACGATCCAGCGGGGGTCTATTCCTGTTCTGGAACTTGCGGACGGAACGCCGATCTCGTTGCCGCTCATTCTGATCAATGGCGCGAAGCCGGGACCACGCCTTTACATCGGCTCCGCGATTCACGGCGACGAAGTTACCGGCATCGGCGTTCTGATCGAGGCGCTGAAGCGTATCGATCCCAAGACACTCTCCGGGCAGATCATCGCTGTGCCGGTGCAGCAGCCTCTCTCGCTCTATGCGGACCACCGCCTGCCGCTCGCTCAGCTGCTTAAGTCGCCGCTGGATCAGTCGCCGTCGGATGCTTGGCTCGTGTTCCCCGGAGACAAGAACGGCAACGTCGCGCAGCGCTTCGCCGCCAATATTTTCGAACTGATCAAGACGTGTAAATATGCAATCGACATTCATACCCCGACGCGTGGCGGCCGCTATGTGCCGATCGCCATTCTGCCGGCCTCCAAGGAAAAAAACTTCAGCGATGTGCTGGAGTTCGCCAAGGCGATGTCGCCCGGCTACATCATGTGCAACGACACCGGCATCTATGTCGAAAATGGTATTCTCTGCGTCGAATGCACGCGCGCCGGAATTCCGTGCTTCACGTTCGAGCTTGGAGAGGGCGGCCGGCTTGAGGACGAATTGGCCCAGATCGGCGCGACCTGCGTGCTGAACGGCATGCACTGGATGAGCATGATCGACGTCAAGCCGACCCCTGCCAAGAAAACCTACATCATGAAGCAGTTCATCGGCCTGCGTGCGGAGCACGGCGGCCTTCTTTACACCGAGGCCGAACTAGGCACCGAGGTCAGCAAAGGCCAGTTGCTGGCGCGCATCGTCAATGTGTTCGGCGACGAGGTGCAGCGCGTGGTTGCGCCATTGGATGGCGTGTTCGTACGCTCGACTACGCTGTCGAATGTTGCGTCAGGCGACCGGGTCGCAACCATCGGCGTTTAGACGCAAAGCAGAACGACGGGTCTCAAGCGGGTCGGTCCACGTGACTGGCCCGCTCCGAAGAAGTGGCCTAGTTCCAATCTCAAGGCATTATTGGCTTGGCTGCCGGACGGCGCGGCTCGATGAAGGTGTGTTGCACCGACAGTGACGCTCCTACTTCGCGTAGTATTTGCCAGGGTTTGTCCCTCGACGAGGCAGTACGACCAGACGTGGTTGGGATGTTTCGGCCGAAGCCAGACGCGCAATCCGTCATTCAATCAGAGCGTTGCTCCCGACGTTCACCGCATCGCCGTGATGCGACGATAGCCATAGCGGCCGTAGCGAGAGGTCCGCCGGACGATGTCAGCGGTCAACGTCTCTTCATCGTCCGGCCGTTCATTATCCTGCGCTTATCCGAGCAGTGCTGACCAAGAACCTTGCAGGCAAAGCCTGTGAGACAGAGAAGTTTGCGACAAACGCCAATGCAACGGCGGGCAGGGCAATGGGCAAGGCCGTTGACGCCGCGGTGCTGAAGGCTGAGATGGAGGCCCGCTTCCCCGGCCTTGTATGGGCGTCGCGCTCGATATCGGCTTCAACGTCGCTAAGGGCGAGATGAAGTGGGGCTGAAATCATTAGCAATTGCGACTTCATCCGGAGGACCTACGAAGAGAACGGCAGGAATCTTCTTGTCGTTCTCCGACTGCTGACAAACCCTTGGCGAGAGCTGGGGTTTTTTGATTTTCTTGGGTATGCTGAAGAAATAACGGCAGGGCGTACTTCAACGTGACCCTAAGTTTTGTTCACTTCGGTCGATCTCGCATGGCCGCGCCGTCCGGTCCGTACGCACTCAGAGATAACTGCTCATCATGCTGACACGCGGGGGTGGATGCAGCCGATGAGCTGGAATCGGGATCCATTGGTTGCGCGCGTTGTTTACGGGGATCCGCCATCGAAAGACGGCGATATGGACGCGTCCGCCGGGAGACAGTTTAGCGGTGGCCATTGCGGAGGTGGGCCGACCAGATCCGCTGCCCAATAATACGTATTATAAATGTAGTATATGGAAAAATACAGATATCAACAGAAAATGCTCTTTACATTATCTACTAGATTGGTGGATTATGCGGCCTCAGATCGACAGACACGAGGCTCTCTATGGTGTTTCCACCTACACGCCGGAAGTTTCTCTCCTTCCTATTGTCAGTGACGCTCATCCCGTTGAGCGCCAGTTTTGGCGATGCCGAAAGCCCGTTGCCGGCCGAGGTGTCGCCTGGCACTAAGCTCGTAGTCGCCGACCAAAACCAGGTTGTGCAGACGCTGCTCAAAGCGTCAGGCGAGCACGACAAGCTTGCGGCGGATGTCTCATATGCGAACTTCCTTGGAGGCCCAGCTATTCTGGAAGCTTTCCGTGCGGGAGCGCTTGATCTGGCCCAAGTTGGCAATGCGCCGCCAATCCAGGCTCATGCCGCTGGCGAACGTGTGCTGATCGTCGGTGCTAGGCGCACTTCGGAAGCCGACTATACCCTCGCCGTCCGTCCAGGCTTGAAAATCGAGCGGCTGGAGGATCTCCGCGGCAAGCGTATAGCCTATGGTGAGGGTACCGGGCGCCAGCCTTTCGTGCTGAACGCACTCAAGCTCGCGGGTCTCACTCGTAAGGACGTGACACTGGTACCATTGCGAGCCGCAGACTTTCCGGATGCCATCCGCACCGGCCAAGTCGACGTCGCGGCGCTGAACGAGCCGCATTTCTCGCGCTACATCCGCGACTTCGCTGCCGAGGGCGGGAGCGCCTTGCCGCAGTCCGAGCATGATCGTCTGCCCCGGAATCTCAGTTACCTCTATGCGCATGAGAATGCTCTGAATGATCCCGACAAGGCGGCCGCGATCCGCGAATTCGTCGTCGCATGGTCGCGCGCCCTGCTATGGTCGCGTACCGACAGCGAGGCGTGGATCGACGCCTATTACGTCAAAGGTCAGAACCTGAAGGTCGAGGACGGCCGCACCATCGTCGCCTCGGAGGGCACCCTAAGCTTCCCGGCGCTAAGTTCGCTTATCGCGGAGCAGCAGCTCTCGATCGACCTCATTCACGAAGCTGGTGACATCCCCAAACGCCTCGACGCGCGGGAGGAGTTCGATTTGCGCTTCGACACCGTCGCCGCAGCCGCAACCAACTGATCTGACGCCCAAGGGAGTTCCCGTGACTTACGAAGCCGACGCTTATTCACTGGGCCTGGCCGGCCGCGAACACCGCGCCGCTGACGCGCCGGTCGGTGCTGTTCATGCAACACTGTGCAGGAAAAGCCGCTTCATGCCGGGCCGCCTCCCGCGCGGCGGGGTCCTGTTCGGGCCGATCGCCTTGCTCGTGATCTGGCAGCTTGCCTCGTTGATCGGCATCCTTCCCGAGAAACTGCTAGCAGCACCGACGACTGCGGTCGCGACTTTCTACGACATGATCGTAGAAGGGACTCTTGCGCCGCACTTCTTTGCCTCCGCTACCCGCGCCTATCTCGGGCTCGGCATCGGCGTTGCTCTTGGCATCGCGCTGGCGCTTGCCTCTGGCCTCAGCCGCGTCGGCGAAGCTTCGATCGACGCGCTCGTCCAGATTAAGCGGGCGGTGCCGAGCTTGGCGCTGATCCCGCTGGCGATCCTCTGGCTCGGCATCGGCGAGACAATGAAGATCGCGATAATCACGACGAGCGTGCTGGTGCCCGTCTACATTAATACGCATGCGGGGCTGCGCGGCATCGACCTGCGCTATGTCGAGCTCGCGCGGACCGTCGGGCTCAGCTACCGCGAATTTATCACGCGCGTAGCCCTGCCCGGTGCGCTTCCGGGCTTCTTCACCGGACTCAGACTCGCCGTGACCACATGCTGGACGGCGCTCGTCGTTCTCGAGCAGATCAACACAACCGAGGGCGTCGGTTATCTAATGAGCCGGGCGCGCGACTATGGACAGACCGACGTCATCGTCGTCGGCCTCGCCATCTACGCGGTGCTCGGCCTGACCTCGGACCTGACGGTGCGCTACTTCGAGCGCCGCGCGCTCTCCTATCGCCGGGTGCTCGGCGCATGAACGCCGGCCCCCGCCCTGACGAGTTCGGCGCAGGCGAACGGCTCGCCGTCAGCGTCCGCGACCTCGCTCGCGGATTCGGCGAGAAAACGGTGCTCGACGGTATCAACTTCGACATCCGTGACGGCGAGTTCGTCGCGCTAATCGGCAAGAGTGGTTCTGGCAAGAGCACGCTGCTGCGGGCGCTCGCCGACCTCGACGACGACGCGACCAGCTCGGGCGTGATCCGGATACCGGACAATCTCTCGGTCCTGTTCCAAGATTCCCGACTATTGCCCTGGCAGAACGTGATCGACAACATCACGCTCGGCCTGCGCGATGCCGATGCCCGCGATCGTGGCCTCGCAATGCTGCGCGATGTTGGCCTTGCGGGCCGGGAGAACGCGTGGCCGAATGAGCTCTCGGGCGGCGAGCAGCAGCGGGTGGCGCTCGCCCGTTCGCTTGCCCGCGGCCCGTCCCTTCTCATCGCCGACGAGCCTTTCGGCGCACTTGATGCGCTGACGCGCATCAAGATGCATGAACTGCTCTTCCGCCTGATCGCGGTGCACCGGCCGACCGTGCTTCTCGTCACTCACGATGTCGACGAGGCCTTAGTGCTCGCCAACCGTGTCATTGTCATGGATGAGGGCCGCATCATCCGCGACATCGCGGTCGACTTGCCGTATCCGCGCGACAAGACCCACCCACATTTCGCCGATAACCGCCGCGCCCTTTTGAGCGCGCTTGGCGTCGTCACACACGTATAGGGGATTAAACCCATGTCCAGGCAGCTCCATCTCAACCTGTTCATCCATGGCCGCGGCCATCATGAAGCCGCGTGGCGGCACGGGGGCTCGACGCTCCTGCCGTTGACCGACATCCGCTACTACACCGAGCTTGCGCAGATCGCCGAACGCGGCCTGTTCGACTCCGTTTTCTTTGCCGACGCTCTGGCGATCGGTGATGGGATCAGGCATGTCGCTCGCGGCGGCCTCGAACCAATCACGACGCTCGCCGCGCTCGCGGGCTCGACGACCCGCATCGGCCTCATCGCCACCGCCTCGACGACGTATACCGAGCCCTACAATCTCGCGCGGCAATTCTCCTCTCTCGACCACATCACTGGGGGGCGTGTCGGCTGGAACATCGTCACCTCATGGGTACAGGGCGCGGGGCCGAATTTCGGTTACGACCGCCAGATCGAGCACGCTGAGCGCTATGAGCGCGCTTTCGAATTCATTGATGTCGTGACGAAGCTTTGGGATAGCTGGGCGGACGATGCCGTGGTGGATGATCGCACCTCCGGTCTCTACGCTGACACCGGCCGCATCCGCGAGATTCGCCACGAGGGCCGCTTCAATAAGGTCGGAGGCCCACTCAACATTCCCCGCTCGCCGCAGGGTCGCCCCGTCTTCGTGCAAGCCGGGTCGTCGACGTCCGGGCGCCGCTTCGCTGCGCACTGTGCCGAGGCCGTGTTCACCGCACAGCTGGAGAAGGAGACGGCGGCCGAGTTCTATGCCGATCTAAAGGCGCAGGCCGCAGCGATCGGGCGTTCGCGCGACGAGATCCTGATCCTCCCAGGCCTCAGCGCCGTTATCGGCTCAACGGAGGCCGAGGCGAAGCGCTTGCTGCATGAGTTGAACGAGCTAACGCATCCGAGCGTCGGCCTTGCCCGGCTCTCCAATCGCTTCGGTGGGCACGACTTCTCCCATCTCGATCTCGATGCGGTGCTTTCGCCCGACGACTTTCCGGATCCCGCAAGCGTCCAAGGCGCGCAGAGTCGCGCCGCGGTAATTCTGTCGCTCGTTCGGCGTGAACGGCCGACGCTGCGCGGCCTGCTCCACAGCCTGGCCGGCGCGCGCGGCCACTTCACGACGGCCGGAACCCCCGAGCAGGTCGCGGACATCATCGAGGACTGGTTCACATCAGGTGCCGCGGACGGCTTCAACGTTATGCCACCGGTACTTCCACTCTTGCTCAACACCTTCGTCGAGCAAGTGGTGCCGATCCTGCAACGCCGTGGGCTATTCCGCACGGAATATAGCGGCGGGACGCTGCGCGATCATTACGGCCTCTCGCGACCTGAAAGCATCTATTTCGGCGCAGGCGCCCACGACCTGCCGCGCACTGGTCTTCACGCCATCTCGGCCTAACCCTTCGCAAAAGGAATCGAATAATGCGCCCCCACATCGTCGGGCTCAGCGGTGGGCTTTCTCGGCCCTCGCGCACGCTTTCCCTTGTCTCCGCCGTCACCAATCGCATCGCGCAGGTAAGCGGTGGATATACCACGATCGTCGATGTCGCCGCGCTGCCGGAAATCGGCAATCTGCGGGCGCGCGTGGAAGCGCGTCCCGAGGTCGAGGCTGCGTTCCGGGCGGTCGAAGGGGCACGTCTCTTGGTCGTTGGATCGCCGGTCTACAAGGGCTCCTATAGTGGGCTTTTCAAGCATTTCGTCGATTTCATCGATTCCGGGGCGCTGGTGGGTACGCCAGTCGCACTTCTGGCGAGCGGCGGAAGTGATCGCCATGCCCTCGTCGTCGAACACCAGTTGCGACCGCTCTTCGCCTTCTTCCAGGCGCAGCCGCTTGGTACTGGCCTCTTCGTCACCGAGCGGGAGATCGTCGGCGGTGAGCTCGAAGGCGATCCGCTGCGCGCACGTCTCGCACGTCTCGTCGACGAGGCGGCCGCTGCTCTGCGAGCCGATTCCCGTCTTGTGCTTGCGGCTGAGGCCGCCGAATAGGATTCAAAGGTGCGAAGTCCGGCTTCATCGAAGGATATGGACCAGACTCATCTCGGCCAAGAGCGACCATCCTGTAGGCATTGAGCTAGCGCACCACGCCGGGATTGGCCATCGCTCGGACCGACTCTTGATAGCCAAAAATCAGGAGGCGTGGCAACCGAGCGGGCCGCTGACATCGCCGCCGTAGTCGCTGAAAGACGCGGTGCTCGTTTTTCTCGCCCTTGCCGCAAAGCATACGGCTATGATGCCTACGATGTCTTGGGTTATATCCCACACGGCGCGACCGCCGCATGGCCCAGCCCTTTCGTCGCCCGTAACACGAAGGTGTACCTCAAAGTGACGACGGATCATTCATATCGCCGCTGCCGGTTCGCGGCCATTCAGTGACTACATGATCAACAAAACTTCTCATCTTCGCCGAATGCATTCGCGAGGGCAGAAATAGCAGCTGCACCGGAGTCGGCGCGCGCTGATGGGCACCGAGCAATTCCGTAAGGCGTCCCGAACGCAAATCACCCGCAACATACCAAGATGGCAGGCGCGCGATGCCAAGCCCCTCTCGCGTCGCCGCTAGGGCATACAGCATGGACGCCTCGTTGAAGGTGCTTGTCAGGGCACCCGCGCGACGATGGGCGTCGACAGGGAAGGCAGGCCTTCGATGCTTGAAAGGATGACGTCGCCCGGAACCACAGGGCCGACGCCCGCCGGCGTTCCCGTGTAAATGAGGTCGCCCGGCTCGAGAACGTAGGAAGAGGAAAGGTTTGAAATGATTTCAGGCACGTTCCAGATCATGTTGCCAAGGTCGCCGGCCTGCTTGGCTTCACCATTGACGGAAAGAGCGATCGAACCGGACATACGGTGTCCGCACACAGAAACCGGAACGATTTCGCCGCATGGAGCCGACTGGTCGAACGATTTACCGATTTCCCAGGGCAGCCCTTTCTTTCCAGCCTCTCGCTGACGATCACGGCGCGTCATATCGAGACCGACGGCGTAACCGAAGACGTGATCGAGCGCCGATTCGGCCGAGACATTGCGGGCGGTCTTTCCAATGGCGACGACAAGCTCAACCTCGTACTGAAAATCGCTTGTCTCTGGCGGATACTCGACAGCCTGCCCAGGTTGGACGACGGCGTCCGTCGGCTTTTGGAAGAAGAACGGCGGGTCGCGCTCGTCCCCTTCTTTCATCTCGCGGATATGCGCAACGTAATTGCGACCAACGCAATAGACGCGCCGCACATGAAATCTGGAATCGCCATTGTGTACGGGCAGCGTCGCGGGCGCCACCGGTGTACGGGATATATCGTTCATAATATCTCGCTACTTGGGTAAGTGTGATCTAGACGGCATCTGTCGGACGGGCTTTCCTGCGACCGCGCGGAGCGGCGTCGGGAGCGGCCTGGCTTGCCAGCGCAATCTGCGCGGCCACGACTTTTGCCGTGGTCTCGATATGCTCGCCGTTCAACGCGATAAGCGCTTTGACATCGCGCGCAAGTGCGCCCGCCATCAAGCGCTGATGCTCGTCCTCGCGGCCACCTGCGACACTTGCCGAAATGCGTCGATAACGGTCGGACTGGTCATAGGCCATTTGCCAGAAACGCATCAGCAGCCGGCTCTTTGCGCTCGCGATGAGGGAGCGATGAAACGCGTAATGACGACGCGCCCATTCGGGTGTCACAAGCCCGGTCGCAGGATCCGTGCTCGGTAGTTTTTCTAGCCTATGGAACGAGGCGACGATCTCCGCTTCCCAACTGTCATCACCATGCTTGACCGCCTCTTCGAGCAATTCCGCTTCGATCATCTGACGCGTGCGAGTTACATCCCACAGATCATCCAGCGAGATGGGTGCGACGCGGAATCCCTTTTGATGCTCGACGACGACGAGACCGTCGGAGGCGAGGTACATCAGCGCTTCGCGCAAGGGACTGAAACCGACATCGTAACGATCGCGCAGATCGTGCAGACGCAATTTGTCGCCGGGCGCAAAGCCTCCGGACAGGATGTCTTCTCTCAAAAGCTGAAACACGTCGGCAGACAATGTTGTCGGCGCGGCGGCGGCCGGCGGAGGGGTCAGAAGGCTCATTTCATAAGTCCAGGTGCTGAGCTGGTGCTCCAAGTTGATTGAAGTTTAAGCACAGGGTCATGCATCGCGCTACAAAATTCCGCAAATACAGAAAATATCGAAATTATGGGTTGACTCGAAATTAAATCGTGGGAGGCTGAGCCCGTCGTTCAATGCCCCGCACCTCGCGGGAGCTGCCTAGGAGGCCGCTCATGTTTCGTCGTGATCTCACCGTCCGGCCATCGCGCCGACAAATCCTTCAGGGCTTTGCAGCGGGCACGGCGCTGGCGGCTGGCCTTGGTTCGGCAACGTTCGCGTCCACCGATCCGATGGTCTGGTATTCGGGCGAGTCCGCAGACGCCGTGGGCGACTGGATCAACGCGTTCAAAGCGCAGAGCAACCTGCCCGCGGATTTCTACCGCGCCGGTTCGGTCAAGCTCGGGCAGAAGTTTGAGCAGGAAGTAAAAGCCTCGCAAATCGGGTGCTCGGTCATTTCCGGCGGCTTGACCGGTCTTTTCCTGAAATGGGCCGATGAAGGCCTGCTTGAGGAATACCGCAGCCCTGAATTCGCGGGTTACAAGGAGGAGGATCTCATCGGTGGCGTCGCCGCCCCCATAAAGGCCGACATTCTGTGCATGGCCTACAATCCCTCTCTGCTGAAGCCGGAGGACGCACCCAAAACCTGGGAGGACCTGCTTGATCCGAAGTGGAAGGGCAAAATGGTCATGTCCGACGCCGCCTCCAGCGCCGGCGCGCTTCAATGGTACGCCGCCGTTCGTCACACCTACGGCAAGGGCTACATGGAAAAACTGGCCAAGCAGGACGTTCTGGTACGCACAGGATCTGGCGAAGTCGTCGAAACGTTGATCTCCGGTGAACGTCCCCTTGCCGCCATGCTGCTGCAATATCACGTTCTCAAGAACATCGCGGCCGGGGCCAATCTGCGCGTCATTTCTCCCGAGGATGGCGTGCCTGTCGGCTATACCTACATCGCTATTCCCAAAGGCGGGAGATCTCCGGAAGCAGCCCGCAAGTTCATCGATTACAGCCTTAGCAAGCAGGCTCAGGATGTGTGGGAGAGCAAATACTTCACCTCCTCGCTGCGCATCGATGCATCGCCCGCCGCGACCGATACCGGCGCCAAGCCTCTCGGGCAGGTCAAGCGACTGGCGAGTTCGACAAAAGACATGGCCGCCTTTTTCGGTCAGCAGACAGAACTCGCCGACGAGTGGAGCACTCTGTTCAAGTAAGTTGACGGGGAGGTCGGGGATTTGACATCGGTGGAGATGGGGAAGAGCCGTGCGAGTGTTTTCTCGCGCGGCCGTGCGCTAGCCGACCCGCTTATCTATGTGCAGTTTGCAGTCATCGCGTTGCTCTGCATCATGATCCTGTACCCGGCCGCGCATATTTTCGCGGCTTCGGTGCGGGATACGGACGGCTCCTTCTCGCTGCGCTGGTTCCAGGAGGCGTACACAAATCCTCGGAATTACTGGGCGATCCTGAACACGATCGTCGTCGCCTCCGGCGCGTCCCTGGTCGCCACGGTCGCCGGATCGTTTCTTGCATGGGCGGTTGTCCGCACGAACATTCCTGGCCGCCGCCTCATCGAGATGACGGCGATCGTTCCATTCATCACGACACCGTTTCTCGGCGCGTTGTCGTGGGTCATGCTCGCAAATCCGACGACCGGCCTGATCAATCAGGCATGGCAGATGCTCGGTGCGAGCGGTCCGCTCATCAACATATATACGCTCAGCGGCATCATCTTCGTCGAAGCGCTTTATGAGATGCCGTTCGTCTTCCTCATGGTCGCGGGTGCTCTGCGTTCGATGGACCCGACCCTCGAGGAGGCCGCCCTGTCGTCTGGCGCGAGCCTGATGAAGACAACCTTCACGGTGACGCTGCCGCTCGCGCTTCCGGCCATTCTCGGCGGTGCGTTTCTCGTTTTCGCGCTGGCGGCCGAACAGTTTGGCGTGCCTGCCGTGCTGGGAGCTCCGGCGCGCATCCGCGTGTTGACGACGAGCATTATCGAAACGGAAGTCAGCTATCCGCCGCGGCATGGTCTTGGCGCAGCACTCTGCATCACCCTTCTCATAATTGCGCTTGGCGGCCTGTGGCTCCAGCGGCGTGCGCTCGGCAAACGCTCTTATACGACCGTAAGCGGCAAGGGTGCCCGTTCACAGCGGATTGCACTCGGCAAATGGCGTTGGGCGATCTGTGGGTTGTGCTTTGCCTACATCGTGCTGTCTGTCGTGCTGCCGGTTGGCACGCTGGTTCTGAGCTCGCTGCGTACGATGTGGACTGCCGAGATTAGTTTGGATCAGTTCACGCTCGAACATTACCGCTATGTTCTGTTCGATTACCCCATCACGCATCGCGCGGTGCTGAACTCACTTTTTCTCGCGGTTGTCGGTGCAACCGTTACCATGCTGCTCTGCGCGCTGATTTCAGTTCTTTCACTGAGAACCCGACTCCCGGGCCGCCGCCTGCTGGATTATCTGGCCATGCTGCCGCTCGGCTTTCCGGGTGTCGTCCTCGCCTTCGGCCTACTTCAGGCCTGGATCAGCCCGCCGCTTGTACTCTACGGCACGATCTGGATTCTGTTCATTGCCTACGCGACACGCTATTTGCCGATCGGAGTGCGCTCTACATCGTCGACCTTGATGCAGATCCATCCGGAACTCGAAGAGGCATCGCTCTCATGCGGCGCTGGGTGGTTCCGTACATTTCGCAATATCACTCTACCACTTTTGAAACCGGGCCTCATCGCCGGTTGGGCACTGCTGTTTGTCGCGTTTACGCGTGAACTCAGCGCGTCGGTACTTCTCTATTCGCCGACACTCGAAGTATTCTCGGTTGCGGTCTACGACCTCGCGCAGGCCGGAAGCTTCCGCGCGCTTTCGGCACTCGCCGTCCTCCAGATATTGGTTAGCGTAGCCGTTCTGGCGATCGTCAAAAAAGTATCCGGCGTAGACCGGACAGCAAACAGTGACGGAAATTGATATGAGCGGATTGCACGTCGAAAATCTCGTCAAACGCTTTGGCGCGGCCAATGCGATCGATGACGTGTCGTTCTCAGTGGGGCCCGGCGAATTTGTTTCGCTGCTTGGCCCGAGCGGCTGCGGAAAGACGACAACCTTGCGCTGCATCGCGGGTTTTGAGCATCCGGACAGCGGCGTAATTTCGGTAAACGGCGACGTCATCACAAATCCGCAGGCTGGAATATTCATTCCGCCGAACCGCCGTCATTTCGGAATGGTGTTCCAGTCCTACGCGGTCTGGCCGCACATGACGGTCCTTGAAAATGTCGGATATCCTCTGAAAGTCGCGGGACGCTTTTCGCGCACCGAGATAGAGCACCGGGTCCACGACAAGCTCCGCATCGTCGGACTGGCCGGCTATGAGGGGCGGTATCCGACGCAGCTCTCCGGCGGCCAGCAGCAACGCGTGGCGCTGGCTCGTGCCCTCGTCATGGAACCTAAGGTTCTTCTGTTCGATGAACCTCTCAGCAACCTCGATGCCAAGCTGCGCGAGCGGATGCGCTTTGAGCTGATCGAAATCCAGAGCGGTCTTGGCATTCCCGCGGTCTATGTCACGCACGATCAATCCGAAGCAATGGTTATGAGCAAGAGGGTAATCGTGATGCAGGCCGGGTCGATCGCCCAACAGGGCGCACCCGAAGATATTTACAGCGCCCCGAACAGCCGCTTCGTCGCGGACTTTATCGGCTCCAGCAATTTCATCGATGCCGAGATCATTGGTGAGGATGAGAACGGTCTCTGGAAGGCCAGAGCGCCGTGGGGCGATATTTCCTGCACAAGCCTGCGCTCCTATCCCGTCGGCGCACGGGTCGTCGTTGCGGTGCGTCCAGAGCGCATCGAGGTCACACCATCGCCGCTCGCCGCAGTCAATGCCTTCAAGGCTTCCGTGAAGAGCCGCTTCTTCCTCGGTCCGTTCCTTGAATATTTCATCGAAGCGGGCGGGCAGACGCTGCGCATGCAGCGCACTTCGGCAATTTCCGCTGGCTTAGGCGACACCTTCGCCGCGGGCATTGATCCGGTTCATTGCCAGATCGTTGGTCTGGCCGAGACAGACGGCGCCACAAACGCATCATATTAGTAGGGACACAGATATGTTTACGATCAATCCAATGCCGCCTCAGGTCGATCCCATCATGATCGCCGATCTGGTCCAGGTCGAGCCGGCAACGGTTGGCCATTTTCGCAGCCATGGCTTCATGAATCCGGAACTACGGGCCGTGATCCCGGATCGCCGCGCAGCCGGAACGGCCGTCACGGTGCGCTCGCCCGGCTATGACGGATTTCTCGTCACGCACAGCCTCGGCCTCGTGCGCCCGGGCGATTTCCTCGTCGTCAGCCGCTGCGGAGATCGCAATCACGCCGGCCTCGGCGGCGTTCTTGCTTACGCGGCGAAGCAGGCAGGCGTCGCGGGCATCATCGTCGATGGGTATGCGTGTGACTTCGGCGAAATTCGTGCCTACGGCGTTCCGGTCTGGTGTCTCGGACCCGCAGCCAATGTCCATAAGTCCATGGCTACTGGTGGGACCGTCAACGAAACGATCTCATGCGGCGGCGTTTTGGTTCGCCCGGGCGATGCGATCGTTGCCGATGAATCAGGAATCCTCGTTCTCGATCCGTCGGAAATTCCCGATATCGTCGCCAAGGCGCTCCCCGCCCAGAAAAATGAAATCACGGTTCGCGCACGCCTCGACGCGGGCGAAAAGATTTCCGAGATATCGGGGACGCAAAAGCGCCTCGATGACATCATGGCGCGGCAGTAATCGGAGCGGACATGCAGTCGGAAGAAGCGCGTCATTTTCGTCTTCTCGGCCACGACCCTTCCGCCGCGTTCGGCAGCGGAAGCCTCGTGGAGGTCGTCAACGGCCATGCCTTCGTCGGCTCCGTCGGCGGCTCCGATCCTGACAAGACCGAAGGATTCACGGTTCACGATGTCCGCGATCCGCGCAAACCTCGGAAGGTCTTCGAGTTCAAGGCGCCGCCCGGCGTGCATATGCACAAGCTGCGCTATGCCGGAGAAAACATTCTCTACGTCAATTCGGAACGGCTCAAGAACGAGGCCGCGAAGACGGCGCGCTCCGGTTTCTACATCTTCGACATCAGCAATCCGGCCTCCCCGCGCGAGATTGGCTTCTACGATATGCCCGGCAGCGGGCCACACCGTTTCGGGGTCGACCTGAAACGCAAGGTCGCACTTATGCCCAATGACGCGGAGGGCTGGAACAAGCGCGTCATTTGGACCCTCGACATCAAGGATCCGACAAAGCCGGATGTGATCGGGATCTGGGGGCTCCCCTCTCAGAAGACGGACGGCGCTGGAGAAGGAAATGACCCGCAGCCTGCCGAAACGACGTGCACCCTGCACGGTCCGCCGATCATCCGCGACAACCGAATGTTCGCCGCGTTTTGGGGCGGCGGTGTCGCGATCATCGACTGTACGGACCTATCGAGTATGGACCTCGTCGGCCATGTGTGCTGGTCGCCGCCGTTCGTAGGAGCGACGCACACGGCCTGCCCTGTCGGCGACAAGCCCTATCTCGTCGTCACGGACGAAGCGCGCGCCAAGCAGAATTACCGCGACAGTCAGTTTATGTGGATCGTCGACATCCGGGACGAGACTCGCCCGACGCCGATTTCCACCTGGTTTCCCGACCGGGACAAGTATTTCGATCGTGGAGGCCGTTTCGGCGCGCACAATATTCTTGAGGCTATCTCGACTGAGGGGCCGTGGGCCAACACGGTGTTCATTACCTATTTCAACGCAGGGCTCCGGGCGGTCGATATCAGCGATCCGCTGCGCCCGGCCGAAAAGGGATGTTACGTCCCGTCCGTTGCGGACGGACAAAAGATGGTCCAGTCCAACGACATCGGTGCCGATGATCGCGGATTGATCTATCTGATTGATCGCGCGGGTCATGGCATGCACATCCTTGAATACACAGGATAGGCTGCCATGTGCTCCGACTGCTTTGATGACGACGATCTGACCGCTCCCCTCAGGATTACGGAGCAGTTGATCGCTCATGCTCGCCGGATCGAAGAAGACCTGCCAGGAGCCTCCGTCACGGATGAGGCTTGGGCAATTTTCTTCGGCAGCAAGGGTGGGTCTATCATCTGGTCGGACTATGAACGCATGGCGCGCTGCCGCGAGGCAGCGCTGCTCGTTCTGTCGATGCGACATGAAGTGCCGTCAGTCGAGGAACCGCCTCCGCAGATCTGACCCCTCATGAATTTCTGCTCTTGCGAAATGCCTAATCGGACACCTTGGGGACACTGGCGCGAGGCGAGCGAGGTGGTCGGGAGCGAGGGTGCTACTGAAGGCATCAACGCGATCCACGTGTGAAGTCAGCTTCGGGTCAAGAAACGCCTTGCGAAGGATGCATGAAGGCCTAGTCGCGTTCGGAACGAGATGAAGTCGGTCGAGATCGCCGGTGTATTGCCGAAACGAGACTGGCGCGGAGTCACCGCCGAACACAAGCAACGGCACCTACAAGGACCACCGTGTTCCATAAAACCGGCACAGCAACTAAAAAGGTCAGTCACCCAGCATCATGTGATAGAGCGCGCTAGAATCCTACTAGCGGCTGAAATCCCCCAGATCGGGGTATCCCTTGGCGACGTGTGTACGCAATTACTATTTTGCTATTTATAAACTCTGGTGTCGGGCAGTTCGAGCGTCCGGACATCTGGGGGGATAAAGATATTTTGAAAAGCCAGGGGTGCCTGATGATGAGTGAAGGAGCGGACCTCCAGTACCATTCCGAAGGCATGCTCGGGATCGAGATTCAGGACCTTTGAAACAGCTTCGCCGAAGCGAGTGGCGTAAATCCTCTGTGTGGCCTGAAATGTCGGCGCGTTGTAGCGGGTTGCAAGTACGTTTCGGATGATGACGCGGTGCAGCTCCTGCATCGGAAGATCGAGAATAGGCTTGAACCGGTCGGCATCGATATAAAGCTCACTCATGCAGTCAAACTCGCCGGCGACGTTTACGCGGCGTCTGATACGTATGAAATTCTTGGTGTATGTCAGGAAATCCGACCAAGGGCCCCGTTTCGTAACAACACGCCGCTCGATGGCTTCAGCATAGACCGGCATGATTGCCGCGCCGTCATCGCCGACGAAGCGAAAATGCATCAATTGCTGGGATTGTGAGGCGTCGCCGGCGACAAACGTGCCGTGCCCGTGTCTTCGAACAAGTACCCCGTCCCGCGCCAGATGGGTGAGCGCCTTCTGGGTGGTGCCCAGACTGAGGCCGCTGATACGCGCAAGTTCTGTTTCGGACGGCAGCTTGTCCCCGGGTGCCCAGATGCCCTTGGCGAGAACTTCAAGGATGGCCTCCCGCAACTTTAGATGCCGAGGTTCGGTCCCGTTGGCAGACGCATCTACGGCGCGCCGCAGATGAATGCCGGCATTTTCCTGCGGTGGGTTGGCCTGGTCTGGGTGAGATAGCGTGGGCATCGGTTCTCCGACGAAGCGTAAAGTCCTTCATAGCTTACACGGGGCACCGCTCAAGAATGCAGTCTAAAGATTGGTCGCCCCGGACATATTCGCAACAATCAGAACGGCTGGGACCGTGATTGCCGCCAGACCTTTCCACCGCAAAATGACGTTGGACATCGCTTGGCTCAGACCGCGATAGGGAACGTGCTTCAACTTGGCGCCCGTCAGGTGATTGAACCCAGCGAGAGCCGACGCCCCGGGTGTGATAGCCGACCTTGCCGAGATTGGCCTTTGAATACTCGATCAGTTCCTTGATATCCTTCACGGGAAGATTCTTGTTGGTGGCGGCGATCTTTTCAATAACGACCCGCTGACCCAAAGTCTGGCTCATATGCTGTCCGACGACGCGGGCGAGCACGTCCGCCGATCCGCCAGCAGCGGAAGGCACGCTCATCGTTATGGCGTGGTTCGGATAATCCTCGCTAGCGCCGCCTGCATGCCCCCGCAAGATATGAGGGCAGCCAGCGCGGCCATTTTCTCCTGATTCATGGTCGCGTCCTCCCAATTCCCCCTCGGCCGGGGCTAGCATATGATCCGCGTGAAGCTATATAGCTATGAGCTGTTGTCAATGAACTTCAGGCAGGGGAAGCGACGCGCATGCGGCTGACGTCCGGCTGGTGGAAAACCATGTCGCCCGAGACCCTACGGGCAGATCTGGCAGCCGGTATGCTCGGGGCTATTCTCGTTCTGCCTCAAGGGATCGCGTTTGCAACGCTGGCCGGGCTGCCGCCAGAATACGGTCTCTATTCAGCAGTTGTTCCTACAATCGTTGCCGCAGTGTTCGGCTCGAGCCTTCATGTGGTCTCGGGGCCGACCAACGCCAATTCTCTCGCGCTGTTCGCCGCACTGTCGCCGCTCGCAGTGGCCTTTACGCCGCAGTATATCGCGCTTGCACTTGCATTGACCGTGATGGTCGGTGTGATCCAGTTCGGTGTCGGCGCCCTGCGGCTCGGCGCATTGGCCGATTTCATTTCGCCTTCCGTACTGCTTGGATTTACGAGCGGCGCCGCGATGCTGATCGCTTTGTATGCGCTCAAGGATTTGCTCGCGCTTGACGCCGACAGGCAGGCGGGGCCGCTTGGCGTGATTTACGCGCTGGCGTCCGGATGGCGATCTGTTCCGCCGGCTTCGGTTGCGGTCGGCGGCATCACTCTTATTGTAACCGCGCTATTGCACCGGTTCGCTCCGCGTCTTCCATTTATGCTGATCGGGATGGCGGTAGGTTTCGGAACGGCTATAGCTCTCCGTATCGTCTACGGGATACCGGTGCACGTTGTAGGTCCGATACCTTCAACCGTTCCGTCATTCGTCATTCCCGACGTCTCGTACGGCGAGATCGTCGGCCAGTTGCTGCTGATCGCGCCGGCGCTGGCCATAGTCGCCCTTGGCCAAGCAGTGTCGATCGCCAAGGCCATTTCTGATCGATCGGGCCAACAGCTTGATGTGAATCACGAATTTGTCGGTCAGGGGCTGTCCAACATACTTGGCGGATTTTTCTCCGCTTATCTGTCCTGCGGTTCTCTCAACCGTTCGATGCCGAATTATCAGGCTGGAGCGCGCACCCCTCTGGCCAGCGTGCTCGCGGCAGGGTTTGTCCTGGGGCTCGCGGCGTTGACTGAACCCCTGCTGGAGCAGATTCCAATCCCGGCCGTCGGCGCGCTTCTTCTTTACACCGCGTGGGGCCTGTTCGGCGGCCGCAAGTTTATGCGGCTGGCTAAAAGCCACCGGCTTGAGTTTGCCGTCGCGGCCGCGACTTTTGTAGGAATGCTCGTTCTGCCATTTCACATCGCGATCGGCGTGGGCGTGGGCATTTCGCTGGCCGCCTATTTGAGGCGGACATCGCATCCTTCGACGTACGCACTTGTGCCCGACGGGGACGTGCCAGGACGGCCGTTCTGCAAGCTCGAAGAGTTTTCCCCGCCGCGTCCTGAATGCCCGCAGCTGAAGCTTCTGAGGATGGAAGGCTCCGTCTATTATGCGGCGGTGCGCCATGTCGCCGAGCGGCTGCAGGAAATCCGTGTTTCCGCGCCGCTGCAGAAGCATCTCCTCGTGATGGCCACGAGCATGAACTTCGTCGATCTGGCAGGCGCGGATCTCTGGCAGAAAGAGTCCGCGATCCGCCGAAAAGCAGGCGGAGACATCTATTTTCACCGTCCACGCACCAGCGTGCTCGAAAGCTGGGAGAAGACAGGCTTTCTGAACGAACTCGCGACTGAGCACATCTTCCAGTCCAAGGCCGCAGCCATCGGCCACATCTTTTGTCGCCTGGACCCGGAAATATGCGCGCGCTGCACTGTACGAATCTTCACCGAATGCCGCTCGGTGCGTCCTCTTATCGTCGATCCTCCCGAAAACGGTCTTGCCAAGCAGAAACTAGACTAATATAGCTATATAGCTATTTACAAGGTCGAATACGGCCATTTCGAGAGTCGAGGCGATGTCGGGATCAGGAAAAGCGCGGGCGCGAGGCCGGATGAAGCTGGATGACGAGACGCAGGGGATGCTTGCGGGCGAATTCGGGCCTGTTCGGCAATGGGCGGCGCATCATCAGGTGACCGTCGGCAATTTTTTCGACGCCGAAGATCTCGTCCCGGTTGGCCAAGCCCATATCATGGCCGACACGGAGGCGACGGGTTCGTCGGGCGTCGAATTCCTTGAGGAGCTCGCAAAAGCGCCGCAGAACCAGCGTCGCGTCCGCATCCCGACGATTACAGATCCGCGGGGTGTCGACTTCAACGCCTACAAGAGGCTGAAGCAGACCGACGGCATGGTCGATCTTGAGCGCCGTCTGATCGCCGCCTTCGAGGCCTTTGGCGTCCTCATGACGAATACGTGCATTAACTATCAGACCATCCTGCCGCCGGTGCATGGCGAGCACCTGGCGTTCGGCGACACCGGCGTTGTGATCTATTCCAACGCTGTTCTCGGCGCGCGCAGCAATTTTGAGGGCGGCCCATCCGCGCTGTCTGCCGCGCTGACGGGGCGCACGCCGCGCTATGGCTATCACCTGGAGCAAAATCGTGTCGGCACGATTCATTACGAAGTGTCGCACCAGCCGCGCGATCTTAGCGACTGGGGCGCGCTTGGCGGCATTGTTGGCCGCCGTACCGACAGCTACTGGCGGGTGCCAGTGGTTTCGGGTCTGAAATCGGTCCCGAACTCCGACGAAATGAAACATTTCGGCGCAGCCGCCGCCAGCTTCGGCTCGCTTGCGATGTTCCACATTCCCGGGGTGACGCCGGAGGCGCCCGATATTGCCGCGGCGTTCGGCGGCAATCCGATTCCGAAAGCAGAAGCCATTGCGGCCGCGGATTTTGAGGCTTTCTACGAAAGCTATGCAGCGCGCGGTGACAAGGTCGACGTTGTCGTGTTTTCTGCGCCGCAGCTCTCGCTGCTCGAGATGGAACAGGTCGCCAATCTCTGCGACGGGCGCCGCATCCATTCCGGTACAACGTTGATCGCGGTGACATCGCCCGAGATCAAATTCGCGGCCGACCGGATGGGTCTGACAAAGCGGATCGAAGCTTCGGGCGCGATCGTCCTCGAAGGCGTCTGCTTTTACCAGAGTTATGCCCGCGAAATGGCGGAGGCCAATGGCTGGAAGCGGCTGATGTCGAACTCCGCGAAGCTCGTCAATATCATCGGTGGCTACGGTTACAAGCCGACACTGGCGACGATGGAAAAATGTGTCGACTGCGCTGTTGCTGGAAAGGTGCTCTGATGCCGATCGTTTATCGCTGCCATCCCGGTATTGGCGCCGCCGTGACCGGGACGGCGCTTGTCGCCGAAGACAATTTCAGCGCCCGCTACGACCTAGACCGCAAGAAGGGTGTGTTCTCGCGGCCGGCTCATAAATTGTTCGGCGAGGACTACCGCGACAAAATCCTCGTTCTGAACACAGCAAAGGGCGGCGTTGCTTCCGCATGGATGCTGCGGGAAATGGTGCAGAGCGGGATAACCCCGAAAGCGCTAGTCTTCAACACCGTAAATACGATTCTGGCCCAAGGCGGCGCCTTCGCCGATCTGACCATGGTCGACCGCTTCGAATGTCCGAACATCACGACCCAAATCCGTTCCGGCGATGAAGTGCATATTGATCCCGAAAAGGGTGAAGTGACGGTTTTAAACCGCGACTGAGACGTACACCCAACGCGCCGTCCCCGTGAGGAAGCAATGAACGCGCTTACAATGCCCGTTCCCGATCCTACGATCATCGCGCGCCGCGACAGCATTGTCGCAGGCTTGCGCGCGATCCTGCCGGGCGAGCAGGTCATCACAAGCGAAGCGGAGCGACGCGCGTATGAAACAGACGCGCTGACCGCCTACCGGACATTGCCGCTCGCGGTCGTGCTGCCGAAATCAACCGGCGAGGTCGCGGCGGTCCTGAGCTATCTGCAGGCTGTGAAAGTACCGGTGGTGCCGCGTGCGGCCGGCACCTCGCTCGCCGGCGGCGCACTGCCGCTCGCGGATTCGGTGGTGGTCGGCACATCGAAGCTCAGCCAAGTACTTGACGTGAACTTCCGCGACCGGACGGCGCGCGTCCAGGCGGGGGTGACCAATATCACCATCACCCACGCGGTTGAGCATGGCGGCTTCTTTTATGCTCCAGATCCCTCCTCGCAGCTTGCATGCACCATCGCCGGGAATATCGGCATGAATTCCGGCGGGGCACATTGCCTGAAATATGGCGTGACGACCAACAACCTGCTCGGCGTCACCATGGTGCTTATGGACGGAACAGTGCTTGAGATCGGCGGTGAATACTTTGACAGCCCCGGCTACGATTTTCTAGGCCTCACTACCGGATCCGAGGGCCAGTTCGGCATCATCACCGAGGCGGTGGTACGGATCATCCCGAAGCCTGAGGGCGCTCGGCCGGTGCTGCTCGGCTTCGCCTCGAGCGCCGCGGCCGGGGTCTGTGTCGCGGCGATCATCGCCGCGGGAATTTTGCCCGTCGCCATCGAATATATGGACAAGATCGCCATAGAAATTTCCGAGGCATTCACGTCTGCGGGATATCCGCTCGATGTCGAGGCCCTGCTGATTGTCGAGGTCGAAGGCGCCGAGGCTGAGATCGCGCTTCAACTTGAGCGCATCATCGCGATCGCTAGACACTCGGGCGCGATGCACGTCCGCGAAGCGGCCAACGCCGTTGATGCGCTGGCGATTTGGAAGGGACGCAAGGCGGCGTTCGGCGCGACGGGCCGCATTTCAGATTATATCTGTATGGACGGAACGATCCCGACCGGGCAGTTGCCGAACGTCCTCCTGCGGATCACAGAAATCTGCTCGGGGATGGGTCTGCGCGTCTCCAACATCTTCCACGCCGGCGACGGCAATCTCCACCCTCTCATCCTGTTCGACGTTAACGACCCGAACGAACTGGCGAAAGCGGAGAAGGCGGGCGAGGACATCCTGAAATTGTGCGTCGAGGTCGGTGGCTGCCTGACGGGCGAGCATGGAGTCGGCATCGAAAAGCGCGATCTCATGCGCTTCCAGTTCGAAGAGCATGAACTTGTGCAACAGGCGCGCATCAAACGCGTGTTTGACCGGGACTGGCTGCTCAATCCAGGCAAGGTGTTCCCGCTCGATCTCCAACTGCCCGAGGCTGCGCTGTGATCGCTGAGGAACTCGTCCCAAACTCGGAGAGCGAGGTCTGCGAAGCCGTAATGGCCGCTGGCGCGGCGGCATCGTGTCTTCACATTCGGGGTGGCGGAACCCGCCATGCAATGGCTAACGCGGAGGGAAAACGCCTATCTATCTCTGGACTGAACGGCATTACTCTGTACGAGCCCGCAGAGCTGGTGCTGTCCGCACAGGCCGGCACGCCGGTTGCGCGCATCGAAGCAGAGCTTGACAGCAAAAATCAGCGACTGGCCTTCGAGCCGCCGGACTACCGCGATCTGCTCGGCACCGAGGGCGAACCGACCATTGGCGGCTGCGTCGCCGTGAACGCGTCCGGCCCGCGTCGTGTCAATGCCGGCGCCTGCCGCGACGGGTTGATCGGTGTCCGCATGGTCACAGGGCGCGGCGAGATCGTGCGCTCGGGCGGTCGTGTCATGAAGAATGTGACGGGGTATGATCTCGTCAAGCTGTCCGCCGGCGCCCATGGTACACTCGGCGTATTGACGGAAGTGACATTCAAGCTGCTGCCGAAACCGCAGACGCAGGCGAGCCTCGTGCTCCGCGGGTTGTCGGTAGCGCGCGCAATCGAAGCGATGCTGACGGCGCTGCGTTCTCCTTACGAGGTGACGGGTGCCGCGCATCTGCCTGCCGGGCAGGGCCGAGAGGGCGCAACCTATCTGCGCCTTGAGGGGTTCGATTTCTCCGTCCAACACCGCTCGCGCGAACTGGTGCGGGTCCTGACCCCGTTCGGCGAGGCAGAGCGTCTCGACGAACTGGGCTCAGCCGCGGTCTGGCGCGACATTCGCGATGCACGCGCATTTCAGGTGCCGCCGGGGGATGTCGTCTGGCGGGTATCGACACGCGCCAGCCAGGCTGCCGCGCTTGCCGCGCACCTGTCCGGCATCGCAAAGGCTGCGGCCTTTGATTGGGGCGGCGCATTGATCTGGCTGACCTGCGCGCTGGACGGCGATGGCGGTCAGGCGGCGATACGCGGTGCCCTGCGGGCGGTCGGCGGACACGCGACACTCGCTCGCGCGCCGGCGGAGATGAGGATGCGGCTGGACACTTTCGAGCCACTGCCTGATGCACTGATGAATTTGACCGGCAAAATCAAGCAGGCCTTTGATCCGCAGGGCATTCTAAATCCCGGCCGTATGTATACGACCATCTGATCATGCAGACCAATTTCTCCCTCGCCCAGCTCGCCGATCCGCACACCGCGGCGTCCGAGAAGATATTGCGGACCTGCGTCCACTGCGGGTTCTGCACCGCGACCTGCCCGACCTACCTGCTGCTCGGCGACGAACTCGACAGTCCCCGCGGCCGCATTTACCTGATGAAAGACATGCTCGAGAACGAGCGCCCAGCGACGCGGGAGGTCGTAAAGCACATCGATCGTTGCCTGTCCTGCCTGTCCTGCATGACGACATGTCCGTCCGGCGTGCATTACATGCACCTCGTCGATCACGGGCGCGCCTATATCGAGAAGACCTATACGCGTGCGGTGGGTGACCGGCTGACCCGTTCGCTGCTGGCGTTTGTCCTGCCTAACCGGAAACGTTTTCGTGTTGCCATCGCGCTTTCTCGACTCGGCAAGCCATTCGAGCCGCTGTTGCGCCGCGTGCCGGGCTTAGAACGCTTCGCGGCGATGCTGCGCCTGGCGCCTGCGAGAAGGTCAAAATCCGCGCCGCCTCAGGGTGTCTTTCCCGTACAACGGCCGCACCGCGCGCGTGTAGTTCTGCACCAAGGGTGCGTGCAGCCCATCCTTATGCCGTCGATCAACGCGTCGACCATCGGGCTTTTGACGCGCCTCGGCGTCGAAGTCGTGCAGACGAAGAACGAAAGCTGCTGCGGCGCGCTCGTCCATCATATGGGCCGCGAACACGACAGCCACGACCAAGCGCGTCGGATGATCGATCTCTGGTGGCCCGAGATCGAGCAGGGGCTCGACGCGATTATCATCACGGCGTCAGGCTGCGGCACGACAGTCAAAGACTACGGCTTCATGCTGCGCGAAGACATGGACTATGCCGGCAAGGCTGCGCGGGTCTCGCATCTTGCCCAGGATGTCACCGAATTCTTGGCGGACCTGCGGCTGCCGCCTCCGCAGAAGGCGGCAGGAATGGCCGTGGCTTACCATTCCGCATGTTCCATGCAGCACGGACAGGGAATCCGCGAGCAGCCGAAGCAATTGCTGCGCGAGGCCGGTTTCTCGGTGCGCGATGTCGCCGAAGGGCATATTTGCTGCGGTTCGGCCGGCACCTACAATATTCTCCAGCCGGAGCTTGCGGCCCGCCTACGCGACCGCAAGGCTGAAAATATCAGGAACACCGGCGCGAGTATCGTGGCGACAGGAAATATTGGCTGCATAACCCAGCTGAAGGACGCCATCGACATTCCCATCGTCCACACCGTTGAGCTTCTGGACTGGGTGCATGGCGGGCCGATGCCGACTGCTCTTGCAGGGGCCGGGCGATGAAGCATCTGGCGGCCATGCAGGTCTTCTGCCGTGTGGCGTCTATTATACTCCGGAGAATGTCGGCGACGTTCTGCACGCCGTTTGATGTGAGCGGAAGCGCCGCCCTGTCGTCGCAACCGGGTGGCGTCGGCATGACGGTCATCGGCTTGTGGTGCTCAGTGCGCATGGGCGTTTCGGCGATTGTCGGGCTTGGTAGCAAATCCGAGATCAACGAAGCTTCCCGCGTGCTTCTCTCTGATGCCGTGGACGACAACGGAATGGCGCTCTATCCTATTCCACCCGATCTCGCCACGGCATTCCGTAAGTTCATTCCGCCGTTCGGTGCAGCCGGCAACCCGGTCGAAATCACAGGCGGCGAGCCGCCCCAGACCTACCGGAACACGGTGCGTCTAGGCTCGAAGACGAGCTTATCCACCCTCTAATTTTCGGGTACTGGCATACGATCGTCACGCCGCCGATGGCTTTTGCGAATATCGTCGATGTGCGCGACGAGATGCGGGCCCAGTGTATCGACAATACGATCGTCGCTTCGCTCGCCGGCGCTGTCGAAGTGGAAGAGGCCGCCTAATATCACTACCAGCTTGGCATCCTGGCCTATGCCTATTCTACGGAGCTGCCGGTCGAAGTGTTGGGAGCCAAGCGCCGCGCCGGCGCTCAATCCTGCAAGATCATCTCGGACGCCTTTTCGCCGATCATCGCGGCGGGGGCGTTGGTGTTGCCGGACACCAAGGTCGGCATGATGGATGCGTCCGCGATACGCAGGCCCGCGAGACCGTGCGTCCTCAGGCGGGAATCGACAACCGCCTCCCTACCACTTCCCATTTTGCATGTACCGACAGGATGGAAGATTGTGGCCGCATATTCACGGCAGAATTCGATCAGATCCTCATCCGATGTTTTGCCCGGCGCCGGCCGGTAGGGCGCTTCGGTGTAGTCCGCCATCGCTCGGGTTTCGGACAGGCGCTGGGCAAAGCGCACCCCCGCGAGCGAACAGCGCCAATCGAGTTCGGTCGTCAGATAGTTCGCATATATGAGCGGCGCATCGCCCACATTCGGCGAGCCTATATGGATCGTGCCGCGTGACGAAGGGCGCAGCTGGCAGACGCTGAGCGTGAAGCCTGGGAAACGGTGTGGCTTGCCGGCTGCCATCTCGGCTGTCAGCGCCGCAACGTGGAACTGGATGTCGGGCGTTTCGGACTCGGGGAGGACCTTGGTGAACAGACCGACATGGTTGATGCCGACGGCCATCGGCCCTGTGCGACCGAACGCATAACGCAGCCCGATGCGGGCCTGACGCCACCATGTTGCCAGCTCATCGTTTGTCGTGATCGGCTTGCGACAGCGGTACATTAGACGGAACTGCAGATGGTCTTGCAGGTTCTCGCCGACGCCGGGCAGTTCGTGCGCGACATCGATACCGTGGTTCCTGAGAATCGCGGGGTTGCCAATGCCCGACAACTCCAGAAGCTGCGGCGTCTGCACGGCACCTGCTGACAGAATGACTTCACGTCCTGCGCGAACTGTGACGCGGTTGCCGCGATGAAGATATTCGACGCCAACGACGCGTTTGCCCTCAAGAATCAGCTTCTGTGTCATGGCCTCCGTAACGACATGAAGGTTCGGCCGGCTGCGCGCCGGCCGCAGATAGCTGACAGCTGTCGATGAGCGGAAACCGCGGCGGGTGAACAACTGATAATAGCCGGCTCCTTCCTGCGCGGCGCCGTTGAAATCCTCGGTTCGCGGAACGCCGAGCTCGTTGCCGCCACGGATGATTGCTTCCATCAGCTCGGGGCGCTCGTGGATGTCGGAGCAATAGAGCGGGCCGCTTCCGCCGTGGTATTCGCTTTCGCCGCGCTCGTTGTTTTCAAGCTTGCGGAATGTAGGCAGAACATCGCGCCAGCCCCAGCCCGGATTGCCGAGCTGCTCCCAGGTGTCGTAATCCTGCGCCTGCCCACGGATATAGATGAGACCGTTGATAGAGCTCGATCCGCCGAGCACGCGGCCGCGCGGCCAGTAGATTTTGCGGTTGTTCAGCTCAGGCTCCGGCTGCGTGTAAAAGCCCCAATTGTAGCGGGGATTAAACATCGTCTTGGCGTAGCCGATCGGAATGTGAATCCACGGATAGCGGTCGGCAGGGCCGGCCTCCAGCAGCAGGACTTGGTAGCGGCCGCTTTCGCTGAGCCGGCTTGCTACGACACAGCCGGCCGTGCCACCGCCCACCACCACATAGTCATAGGTCTGAGTCATCGGGATCACTTGATTACGCGAGGGTTGGGGATTTCCAGTCGCCTTGCGTCCCCTGGAATGAAGATATTCTGGAAGGCAAGCGGTTGGCGATGGTGAGTGAAGGAAAAGACTTCGAGCACGAGCCCGAACGGGTTACTGCCGTTCAGCTTTAACGTATTGAGAACTTCGGCGTCGAACTGTGTTGCATACATACGCTGCGCAAGGGAGAAAGTCGGCGCATTGAACCGATGCGCGAGCACGTCGCGAATAACGATGCGATCAAGGCTCTGCAATGGTAGATCGAGCACGGCGCCGAAGCGGTCCGCGTCGATGTAGAGCTCGCTGAGGCAATCGAACTCATTGCTGACATTGATCCGGCGGCGGAGGCGGATAAACGACTTGGTCCCCTCCAGGAAGTGAGACCATGGGCCCGTGCTATGGACGATTCCGCGCTCTATCGCTTCCGCATAGACGGGCACGATGGCGGTGCCGTCGTCCGCAATGAAGCGAAAGTGCATGAGTTTCGCGGTTTGCGAGGCATCGCCAGATACGAAGGTTCCGGAGCCGTGCCGACGGAGGACAACATGGTCGTTGGCGAGGTGCGTCAGAGCGCGTTGCACGGTTCCCAGGCTGACACCGGTTCGCTTCGCGATCTCCGCTTCGGGAGGAAGCTTGTCGCCGGATGACCAGCGGCCGCGGGCGAGGGCGTCGAGAAGGGCCTCGCGCAACCGCACATGCAGTGGCTCGTCCCGACGCGCGCCGCTCTCGAGAAGCGCACGGATTTCATCGAGCGCCTCTCCGCGCTGCTCCGGGCCAGCTCCTGCCGCAGAGTCGAAAGCCGCGCCGTGATGTACCATTCTCCGCTTCTCGCATCTTGAAACCAAGAACTATATAGCTTAAAAGCTCTCTATGTCTCAAGAGAAAAAGCTTGAGCGTGGATAACGGGAGGAAGGTTGAATGCAACGAGGCGGCAAAAGAACGCCCGGTATTCTGTCCGGAGCGGGAGGTCTGCTCTACGGCGTGGTATCGTTTGGCTTGATCATCGCGGGCTGGTGGCTGCTGGCTCTCACCAATCTTGTCGGTGAGGGACTGTTGCCGACGCCGAGCGAGGTGTTCAGCACCTGGTGGACTTTGATGGCGACCGAGAGCCTCTGGCTCGATATCGCCCTCTCGACACGCCGCGTTCTCATCGGCGTATTTACGGGTCTCGCGCTCGCCATCCCGGTGGGTTTTGTGCTCGGCTGGTATGCGCCGGTCCGGAAGTTTGTCGATCCCATCATCAACTTCTTCCGCGCTCTGCCGCCCATTGCGCTCATTCCGCTCGTCATTGTCTATTTCGGCATTGGCGAGCCGGCGCGCGTGTCAGTGCTGACTTACGCCGCGTTTTTCAGCGGTATCATCGTCATTTACGAGGGCATCAAGCTGATCCCGCCGATCTATATCCGGGTGGCTCGTTCGCTCGGTGCGCGGGACAGCGAGATCTTCCGGCGTGTCGTCGTGCCGGCAGCCCTGCCGCACGTGTTGACGGCATTTCGCGTGGCGGTTGGCGTGTGCTGGACGACGCTTGTGGCCGCCGAACTGGTTGCCGCCCAGCGCGGCCTCGGCGCCGTCATCGTCAGCGGTCAGAACTATTTTCAGGTTCCCAAAATCTTTGTCGGCATCATCATGATCGGCACCGTCGCACTCGTTATGGACAAACTGCTGCGCGTGATCACGGCGCGGCTTCTGAGCTGGCAGGAAACTCTCGGATGACAAGCACAGCAATCAAAGGCGCGGATCCGCGCGTTATCTTTACGAATGTCTCGAAGACGTTCGAGACTGTAAAAGGCCCTCTGAACGTCGTGTCCGACGTTTCTTTCTCAATGAGCGAAGGATCTTTCGTGTCGCTGATCGGTCCCTCGGGCTGCGGCAAGACCACGATGCTGCAGATGCTGGCGGGGTTCGTGCAGCCTGAAACCGGCTCTATCACGGTCGACGGAGCGCCGGTGAAGGGGCCGGACAGCGATCGTGGAGTGATCTTCCAGGAATACGGTGTTTATCCTTGGATGACAGTGGCCGAAAACATCGCCTTCGGGATGAAGCTGGCGCGCAACAAAAAGACCAAAGCCGAGCAGAAGGAAGCGGTCGATCACTACATCGACATGATGAAGCTGCGCGGCTTCGAGGACGCATATCCGAAGACGCTGTCCGGTGGCATGCGGCAGCGTGTGGCCATCGCTCGTGCCTACGCGGTGAGCCCGCAGATTCTGCTGATGGACGAACCGTTCGGCGCGCTCGACGCTCAGACCCGGCTGGCCATGCAGATGCTACTGATGGACCTGATGCAAAAGGAACGGAAGACAGTTCTGCTCATCACCCACTCCGTGGAAGAAGCGATTTTCCTCTCCAACCGCATCCTGATGATCAGCGCGCGGCCGTCCCGCGTCTTGCAGAGCATCGATCTTCCCTATGCGTACCCCAGGACACCCGAGTGGACGGCGTCAAGCGACTTCCAGCGCATGCGGTTGGAACTCGAAGAGGTCAGCATGCAGCAATACGCAGAGCAGCAGAAGCTGTTCGCTAACTAACAAAAACGTAGGAGGAAATGATGAAGAGACATATCACACGCCGAGCCGCTGTTGCGGGATTGGCGGCAGCCGGATCTCTCACTCTGACGCGGGCGCCGTTTGCGCAGACCTTGCGTCCTATCCGCATCGGTCATCTGCACATCCCCACCTGCGACGCGCAGATGTGGCTGATGAAAGAGCTGGATACGTACAGGAAGGAAGGGCTTGAGCCCACATTCACCCGCTTCAATACCGGTATTGAAGGTTTCTCCGCTCTCGTCGGCGGCAGCGTCGATGTGTTCACCACAGGCGGCGTGACACACAATTTCCCGGCGCGCGGGCAGGGTATCGTCGTGCTTCCGAATTGCATCGAATGGGGCGGCCAGGTTTTCGGCCGCGAGGATCTGGGCGTGAAGAAGATCCAGGACCTCAAAGGCAAAAAGATCGCTACCACGCTTGGCACGACCGGGCAGATCATTCTCTACACGGCGCTGAAGCGGGCGGGCCTCGACCCTGTCAAGGATGTCGACATCGTAAGCCAGACCATGCCGGCCGCGGTGACCTCCTACGTTACGGGAAGCCTGCCCGCACTTTCGACATGGGTGCCGTTCAATCTTCGCGCCCGCGAAGCGAAGACCTCCGTGCGCCTCGCCGAAGCCCGCGAGTTCGGGCCCGACGCAGGCTTTGTCGTTGCCGCATACTCGTCGACGCAGCGCATCATCGACAGCGATCCCGATCTCATCCGCCGGCTCATCGCCGCTTGGGGGCCGGCAAATGAGATGATGATTCAGAAAAAGGACGAGTCGGCGCTTCTGCTCCAGGAAAAGTATTACAAGAACGATATGGGCATCGAGGACATGCGCGCCAATTTCGACGCAATGGAATTGCATACAACGTCGGAATGGACGCAGCGGATCAATGACAAGTCCCTCGAGAAGCAGCTCGATTCTGTTACGGATATTTTCGTGCAGCTTGGCGCAATCAAAGGCCCGCTTCCCGCCTCGAAATATTCGAACTTCGCGGCCTATCTCGACGTGTTCAAGGCCTGACGCACTGGCAAGGAGCGGTGCGTATGAGTGCCGCTCCCGTTTGCCGTCCGTACGGCGAGTATTTCCCGATCCATGAGGACCAGAAGATGACGCTCAACCTCCGCAATCCCGATCTTCTGCAGACGCGCTGTCACATCGATGGCACATGGGTGGGCGAGCCCTCGGCGGCGGTGGAAAATCCTGCGACGCTTGAAGTCGTTGCCTATGTGCCCGAGCTGGGCGCGGCGGAGACGACGCAGGCTGTTGAGGCCGCAAGCAAGGCGTTTGCCGGGTGGTCCAGGCGCACCGCCAAAGAGCGCGCCGTCATTCTCCGCCGCTGGGCGGAGCTCGTGACGACGAACCGCGATGACCTCGCAATGATCATGACGAGCGAGCAGGGCAAGCCGCTTGCCGAAGCACTGGTTGAAATCGACGGCTCGGCGGCCTTTATCGAGTTTTATGCCGAAGAAGCGCGCCGCATTTATGGAGAGACCATCCCGTCGCCGCGCCCCGATGCTCGCATCATCGTGTTGCGTCAGCCAATCGGTGTCGTGGCGGCGATCACGCCGTGGAACTTTCCGGCCTCGATGCTGGCGCGCAAGGTGTCCCCGGCTTTGGCCGTCGGCTGCACATGCGTAGTCAAGCCCGCGCCCGAGACACCGCTGACGGCGCTCGCGCTGATGAAGCTCGCGGAGGAGGCCGGCATGCCTGCGGGCGTGCTCAATGTCCTCACCGGCGACGCCAAGGCGATCGGGGAGGTGATGACCTCGCACCCCGCCGTTCGAGTCGTTACGTTTACCGGCTCGACGCCGGTAGGAAAGCTGCTGATGCGGCAGGCCTCGGAAACCGTGAAACGGGTCGGGCTGGAGCTCGGCGGCAACGCGCCGTTCATCGTGTTCGACGACGCCGACGTGGGCGCCGCGGTTGAAGGCGCCATCATTTCAAAGTTTAGAAACATGGGCCAGACCTGCGTATGTGCCAACCGCATATACGTCCAGGGCGGAGTGCACGACGAGTTTGTCGAGATGCTGAGCAAAAAAGTGGCGGCGTTCAAGGTCGGCAACGGTCTGGAGCAGGGAGTAATCCAGGGTCCGCTGATCAATGCCCGAGCTCTCGAAAAGGTCGAGGCGCATGTTGCGGACGCGATCGAGCGCGGAGCGAGGGTGGTGACGGGCGGCGCGCGTCATCATCTGGGCGGCACATTCTTCCAGCCGACGGTATTGGCGGATGTCACGGCCGAGATGCGCGTCAGCCGCGAAGAGACGTTCGGCCCCCTTGCGCCCGTATATCGGTTTACGGACGAGGCCGATGTGATCGCCCAGGCGAATGCGACGGAGTTCGGCCTCGCCGCTTATTTTTATGCGCGGGATCTGAGCCGGGTATTCCGCGTTGCGGAGGCGCTCGAATACGGCATGGTCGGCATCAACACTGGCGCCATAGCCAACGAGGTCGCGCCCTTCGGAGGCGTTAAGGAAAGCGGAATCGGCCGCGAAGGCTCGCACCACGGCGTGGAGGAATTCACCGAGTTGAAGTATCTGATGCTTGCTGGGCTTTAATGTTTGCATCCCTAAAGGAATTTTTATTGTTTATCCTAACAAGGCTGGTTCCATAAAACCGGCGATATGCGATCCGAGTGGCCGCCGACTTTGGTCTCCGTGCTGCAACTGAAATGAGGCTGGCCACTCCGCCTAGAGCCTAAAGGTGCAGCGTCAGAATTGCATCCCTCGCCCAAACTTCGCCGCCCCCGCGAATCTTTTCAGGAGCAGAAAACTGAAATTTGTCAAGAATGGAAGGGGCGAATTTTCAATATCCGAGGTACTTTCGAAATCGTCCGTGCAACCGGTTTCACCAAGTGGCCGATCTGGCGTTCCGCACTTTTCAGAAATCGTGTTCGTTCACCTACCGTCGTGATTTCAGCCCGGTGATCCTCACCGTGCCCTGAGCCCGCACATGCGTGCGACCGCTCGGAGGGCATACCGAGGAGAAACACATGAGCAAAGCGCGCCACCGACAGCGGCCAAGCGATGGACCCGCTGCGGATCACAACACCTCGCTCGCCAACATCCGCCTCCAGATCGAGTATGTGGGGATCGATACGGTGGGGGCGGCGGTCCGTCAGATCCGGCGCCACAGCCCGAAGAAGATCGGGCAAATGGCGGCGAGCATCCGCCGGCTCGGTTGTCTTTCGTCGCTCATTATCGACCGCAATGGCCGTCTCATTGACGGGCATGCGGTCTGGGCCGCCTGCCGTGAGGCCGGCCTGCGCGAGGTCCCGGTCGTGCGGCTCGATCATCTCACCGAAGCCGAGGTCAGCGCGGCCAAACTTGCGTTGAACGCGTTCACGCTGAAAGGGGAGTGGGACTGGTCGGCAGTGTCGGCCGAGTTTGAGCTGATCGAGACGGCGGAGGTCGATTTCGATCTGGCGATCACCGGCTTCGACACGCCGAAGATTGATTGGATCATGGCGGAAGCCGCGGCCGTGAGCGCCAATGACGCGGCCGATCCGGACGATGAGCCGGTCGAGCCCGATGACCACCCGCTGGTCACGCAGGCTGGCGATCTGTGGCGGATCGGCGATCACCGGCTGATCTGCGGCGATGCCCGCGACCCGGATCTGTATGCGCGGCTGATGCAGGGCACCAAAGCGCGCATGGTCTTCAATGA
The DNA here is from genome assembly GCA_001464335.1 of Rhizobiales bacterium Ga0077545. Lineage (GTDB taxonomy): Bacteria > Pseudomonadota > Alphaproteobacteria > Rhizobiales > Methylopilaceae > Flaviflagellibacter. Next base: position 125,375 of record LNEV01000001.1, read on the forward strand.
CGTTCCGTACAACGTCCTCATCGCAGGCTTCGTGTCGGGGCTCGGGAAGAAAAAACACGCCAACTTTGCCATGGCCTCCGGAGAAATGTCGGCGGCCCAGTTTACGGATTTCCAGGCCACGGTGAACGCGCGTGCAATCGCACATTCGATGGACGGATCGGTGCATTTTCTGTGCATCGATTATCGCCATCTGCGGGAAATGCTCGATGCCGGCGAGGCCCATTACAGCCAGCTACTGAACGTCCTCGTCTGGAACAAGCAGACGGGTGGAATGGGAAGCCTCTACCGTATGGCGCACGAATTGATCTTCGTGTGGAAGGCAGGCTCCGGGCCCCACGTCAACAATATCGAGCTTGGCAAGCACGGGCGTTACCGTACCAACGTGCTCGATTATCCGGGAATGGCGCAGTTCGGCCGCGAGCGCCAGGAGGCTCTGGCCGTGCATCCGACGGTCAAGCCGGTCGCCCTCGTTTATGACCTCATCCTCGATGTCTCCCATCGGGGCGATGTCGTGCTCGATCCCTTCTCGGGCAGCGGCACGACGATCCTCGCGGCGCATCGGGCTGGCCGCGCAGGTTATGCCATCGAGATCGATCCGGCCTATATCGACGCCTCGCTGGCACGTATCGAAAAGCGCACCGGGCTCGGCGTGGTTCTTGACGCGACGGGGGAGAGCTTTGGCGAGGTCCGGGAGCGGCGCGCGGCCGAGGCCGCAGCAGCTGGCGAGGAGGCGCGTCATGGCTGATCGTAAGGGCGGAAAAAACGGGGAGGTCGGCTATGGCCGGCCTCCCAAGAAGACGCAGTTCAAGAAGGGCAAAAGCGGCAATTCGAAAGGACGACCGCCGAAGCCGCAGTCGTCGGCCGACGAGCACATTCTTGACGAGTTTTTCCGGCTGGGCATGGAAGAGATTGAGGTCACGGACAAGGCGGGCCGGACACAGAAAATGCGTCGGCGAACGCCTAGTCTTCTCAGGTTGTACAGCGACGGAGCGACGAGCGCGAAGGGTGCTGTCATTGTCATTGACCTCCACCGAACCCAACCGCTCAAACCCAGCACCGAAAAAACGGAGATGCTGCTTGAGGACGAGGCCATCCTCGCGCGGGCGATTAAATCCTTCGCCAACGACAATGGCGGTGGGGAGGTCGGTACCGATGAGGGCGAGACGAACACCGCCGTTGAGGATGATGAGAGCGGTGCATCATGACCGATCGGCGCTTCCTTCTTTACGGGCTGTTGCGGCATCACCTGGCCAGCTTCATCGCGAAAGTCTTCACAACGCTCGAACCCGGCACTCGGTACGAGGAAAACTGGCATGTGCTGGCACTGGCGCAAGCACTGACCGAGGTGCTCCTCGGTCGCGAACGGCGGCTGATCATCAATGTGCCGCCCCGCATGATGAAGTCGATCTCGGTCATGGTGGCTTTCGCGGCGTGGTATTTGGGGCATGATCCGACGAAGAAGGTGCTGACGGTCACCTACGCGTCGCCTCTCGCCCGCAAGCACGCGCTCGATTTCCGCAAAGTGGTCGAGAGTTCCTGGTTCGGCGAGGTCTTTCCGGACTGCTGCTTCGCGCGCCTTCTCAATATGGAGGCGGTGACCACAACGGGAGGCGGTCGCATGGCGTGCTCGATGGACGGCAGTGTGCTCGGCCTTGGCGCCGATCTCCTGATCATTGACGATCCGATCAAGGCGTCAGACGTGCTGTCCGAGGCGGAGCGGCAGCGCGTCAAGGACACCTACGACAACACGCTCTACACCCGCCTCAACAACAAAAAGGAGGGCGCCGTGATCATCGTGATGCAGCGCCTGCACGAGGATGATCTCGTCGGACATGTCCTGACGAAAGAGGATTGGACCGTGCTCGACATTCCGGCGATTGCCCCGGAGGACCGCACCTACCGGATCGGTCCGCGGCCGCAGGATGTCTACTGCCGACGTCATGGCGAGTTGCTGCAGCCGAGCCGGGAAGGGGAGGCAGAGCTCGACGTACTGCGCCGCACGCTCGGTTCCATGGTGTTCGAGGCCCAGTACCAACAGAACCCGACGCCGATGGATGGCAATGTCCTGAAGCGCGAATGGCTGACCTATTGCGACCTGCCGCCCACGGAGTTCGATCGCGTCGTCGCCTCCTGGGATACCGCTTCGACCCTGGCGGAGACGAGCGATTGGTCCGTCGGCACCGTCTGGGGTGTGGCCGGTGACCAATATCATCTTCTGCATGTCGAGCGCGGGCGCCTCGAATATCCGGATCTGCGCCGGGCGCTGATCCGGATCGCGGCGGAGTATCGCGCCGACACCACCCTGATCGAGGACACCGAGCTTGGCCGCGCGCTGACCCAGGACCTACGCCGCTCGGGCGATCTGCGGCCCATCCTGACCCGCCCGAAATTCGACAAGACGGCGCGGTTTTTGGCAGTCACGCCGCGCTTTGAGGCGCGGCAGGTGCTGTTGCCGCGGCAGGCCGATTGGCTGGAGCCTTACGTCAAGGAGCTGCTCAGCTTCCCCAACGCACGTCATGACGATCAGGTCGACGCGACCTCGCAGGCGCTGCGCTATATCTGGAACCGGATGGATTTGCAGCGGCTGCGGCGGGCCTCTGCGACGGCGCAGGAGCGGTCGACGGCCGAGGCGTCGGATGAGCACGCGCCCCGGCAGCGCCGCCGCGCGACGCGGATCCGTCGTCGGCGGCGCTCGTGAGCTCAGAAGTCCTCGAGACTTTGTCCCCGACCGATGCCATTGGCGGGCGCTTTCAGTCCCAATGCCTGTTCGCATATTTCAATGCTGCGACGATATTCCGACAGGAAGAGGCGCCGCTCCTTGAGGTTCTCGGGCGTTTCAGGTCGCAGCACGTAGCGGACTACATCTCCCAGATTGAGGGCGGCATTCTGACAATCAATCATCGCCGAGACTTTCACGGCTCCCGGTGTGACCTTCAACATCAGCGGGGAGGCCTTTTCCATGTACTGGCTGGCAGCATCATCGGCCATGATCGCAGTGGCTTCGAGGGTCGTGGGATCCCGCGATGCGATTGCGTTTGCAATCGTTATCTCAATGGCAGCGAGCCTTTTATGCAGTGCCTCGGTGAGGTCGAGTAGTTTTTGATCGTTAGCGGATAGCCGCTTGGCCTCGGCAGGCAGTGCGAAAATAAAGGTCGCTACTGCTGCAATCGTAAAAATGCGTCGAAACATCGTGTCCCCCTTCTTGGTGCCCAGTCCTTCGCTTCCTTGCGGCTGGAAGTCGAGCGGAAACATCCGATAATCGGATATCCAATTTTTGGATAATAGCCAACTGGGGATAGCTGCTTTGGCGCACCACACGCGCCCGAGCCCATGGAAACCTCACCCCGCCGCACGAAACTCGCTGAACTTCTGGCCCAGCAGCGGCTGAAGAAGGGGATGACGCAGGCCGAG
>LNEV01000002.1 GCA_001464335.1 Rhizobiales bacterium Ga0077545
TCGATCTCCCCGATCGAGACCAAGAAGTTCGCCAAGAAGATCGAAGACCTCGGCGGCAAGTACATCGACGCTCCGGTTTCGGGCGGCGAAGTCGGTGCCAAGGCGGCGTCCCTCACCATCATGTGCGGCGGCGACCAGGCCGTGTTCGACGAGGTGAAGCCGCTCTTCGAGAAGATGGGCAAGAACATCACGCTCGTCGGCGGCAACGGCGACGGCCAGACCACGAAGGTCGCCAACCAGATCATCGTCGCGCTCAACATCCAGGCCGTGGCCGAAGCCCTTGTCTTCGCTTCCAAGGCCGGCGCCGATCCGGCGAAGGTCCGCGAGGCGCTGATGGGCGGCTTTGCCAATTCGCGCATCCTCGAAGTGCACGGCGAGCGCATGGTCAAGCGCACCTTCAATCCGGGCTTTCGCATCGAGCTGCACCAGAAGGACCTCAATCTGGCCCTGAATGGTGCCCGCTCGCTCGGCGTGGCCCTGCCGAACACCGCGAACGCCGCCCAGCTGATGAACGGCCTTGCGGCCAATGGCGGCGCCGCGCTCGACCATTCGGCGCTCATCAAGGCGATCGAGCTGCTGTCCGGTCACGAGATCGGCTGAGGCGCAGTGTCCCTGACCTCACTTCGTTCGGCGCGATGGCGGTTTGCACCACCATCCCCGATATCGCAGAAACCGTGACAACCGTGATTACTCTCTGACAACTCTGACAACCCTGATTTCAAAGCTGTTCGACTGGCAGGATTCCGGGCTGCGGCGCCAGCGCAAGGAGGAGGGGGGCCGGAGGGACCCGAGGCCGGAGGTGTCAGGCTTACCCGGCATCCCTCCGTCGGTCGTTCGCATTCGCTGGTCGAAGGGTCAGCAGCGCTGCGTTGAGTCATGCTCCGAGAGTTGTCCATGTCTCAGGAATTGGATAAGCCGTTCGACCTCCTGGGTATCCATTTCCACAAGCAAAGCGTTCCCCGGATGGCCCAGCCGATTGAGAAACCCTGCGATCTCCTGCTCGGCCTTCTCCCGACCGAATTCCCTTACAGGAAACGTCGCTTGCCTCCTGGACCAAGGCTTTGTGCTCGCATTCGCGACAGGCTGTTTCGACTTATCTTTGGGTTCAATAGAAGGGTTAAGCTCAAGGCCCGTTGGGGGGATGACGGAACGAGGCTTGAGGGGGGTGCCTTCGTTGGCCTCCGTCGTGACGTCGTTCTTCAACAGCCAGCGATACAGATTCGGGCCTTGGGAGAATCCCCCTTGCTTGATGTCGAGATGGCCCAAGCGACGCAATGCGTGGAGCGCCTTGCGGACAATGTTGGCGCTATAGCCCAATGCTTTGGCGAGCGTCGGGACAGATGGCCAAGCCCAGCCGCTCTCCCGGTTCACGTATCCGGCCAACACGACCGCGACCGCCATGGCCGCAGGGGGAAGATCACGATCCTTCGCGACTTGCTTGAGCCAGTTCAACTGGTTTTTCGTGAATTCCTTACTCATGACCGGCCTCCAGCATCTGGCTGACCGCGTGAAGGCGCTGGACGAGCAGCTTGGTGGTGACGAGGTGCAGGGTTTCGCTGGGTCGATCTGCCGATGCCGAACTGAGCTGTCCCGCGATGAGACGGATTTCGGCGGCGAGGGCGGCCGCCAGCTGAGCTGACGGATAGGCCTCGTGGCACCTGCATTTGGGATGTGCCGAAATGATCTCTTGGGACGCAGTGGGAAGTCCGCCTCCCAATGAAGAGGCTAAGCCGTTATGACCGTTGGCGATCGGCGCTTCCCTAGGGAGCGCCATATATCTTTACCTAAAACGTTGTTTTATTGATTTTTTCTCGCTCGTTTGAGTTTGGGAAACTTGTAGAGTGATGGATCACAGGCGCGCGGCTGACGGGTGTTGTTCGTACGGCGCTTTGCTTCGGCCAGACTCGCGTGCCCGAGCACAGCCATTCTTTGCTTGGAGCTTGCACCCACCATCCGCAAACCGTCTGTCGGCCGCCTTTCTCAGGCCGTCAGACTGACCTCGCAGAGGGAGCCCCCATTCGTGCGAGGGCTATAAGATTTTTATACCCACCCCGCTTGGTCCCCCTCGCGACCCTATGAACATCAGACGATCTTCCCGGCCTTAAGCGCGGATTCCCCGCGCCGGGACGATTTCCATGCTCGATCTTCTGATGCTGGGGCTCGGTCTGCTGCTCTTCGGCGCCGCAATCCTCTATGTGCGCGCCGCGGAGGGCATCTGATCATGACCTTCGACTATGCGCTGGGCGCGGCCGTGACCGCGTTCGTTTTCATCTATCTCGTCTACGCGCTCGTGCGCCCCGAAAAGTTCTGAGGGGCAAGCGATGACCGTCAATGGCTGGATTCAAATCCTTATCTACTGCGCTCTCGTCCTGGCTCTGGTGAAGCCGCTCGGCGGTTTCATGGCGCGCCTGTTCTCCGGCGAGCGCACCTTCCTGTCGCCGGTGCTCGCCCCAGTGGAGCGCGGCTTCTACAGGCTCGCCGCCGTCAGGCCCGAGGCCGAACAGCATTGGACGACCTATGCCGTCGCCATGCTGATGTTCAATCTCGCCGGCTTCCTGATGCTTTACGGGCTGCAGCGCCTGCAGGGTGCCTTGCCACTTAATCCGCAGGACATGGCTGGCGTCGGTCCCGAGCTCGCGTTCAACACCGCGATCAGCTTCGTCACCAACACCAACTGGCAGAACTATGGCGGCGAGAGCACGATGTCGTACCTCGTGCAGACGGCCGGGCTTGCCGTGCAGAACTTCCTGTCGGCGGCAACCGGCATCGTGCTGGCTGTGGGGCTGATCCGCGGCTTTGCCCGCCGCAGCATGCGCACGCTCGGAAATTTCTGGTCCGACATGACGCGCTGCGTTCTTTATGTCCTGCTGCCTTTGTCGTTCGTGATTGCGCTGGCGCTCGTCTGGCAGGGCACACCGCAGAACTTCGGTCCCTACGTAACCGCAACCACGGTCGAGGGTGCACAGCAGCTGATTGCACAAGGGCCCGCGGCCTCGCAGATCGCTATCAAGATGCTCGGCACCAATGGCGGCGGCTTCTTCAACGTCAATTCAGCGCATCCGTACGAGAGTCCGACGGCCCTCACCAATCTCATCCAGATGGTCGCCATCTTCGCGCTCGGCGCGGCGCTGACGAACACGTTCGGCCGCATGGTCGGCGACGAGCGGCAGGGATGGGCGATCCTCGGTGCGATGAGTGTCCTGTTCATCGCCGGCGTCGCGGTCTGTTACTGGGCCGAAGCGCAGGGAACGCCGCTGCTGGCCTCGCTCGGCATCGATCCCGCGCCGGGGAACATGGAAGGCAAGGAGGTTCGCTTCGGCATCGCTTTGTCGGCACTGTTCGCGGTGATCACCACCGCCGCCTCGTGTGGCGCGGTGATCGCGATGCACGACGCGTTCACCCCGCTCGGCGGCATGATCCCGCTCATCAACATGCAGCTTGGGGAGGTCATTGTCGGCGGCGTCGGCGCAGGTCTCTACGGCATGCTGATGTTCGCCATCGTTGCGGTGTTCGTGGCGGGCCTCATGGTCGGCCGGACGCCGGAATATCTCGGCAAGAAGATCGAGGCGCGCGAGGTCAAGATGACCATGCTCGCCGTGCTCTGCCTGCCGCTCATGATGCTCGGCCTCACCGCGCTGTCGGTCGTGATCGAGCCCGGTCTCGCCGGCATCTTCAACAAGGGGCCGCACGGCTTCACCGAGGCGCTGTACGCATTTACCTCGGCGGCGGCGAACAATGGCTCGGCGTTCGGCGGTCTGTCCGGAAACACGCCCTATTACAACGTCGCACTTGGCATCGCGATGTTCGTCGGGCGCTTTTTCGTCATCATCCCGATGCTGGCAATTGCGGGCTCGCTTGCGGCCAAGACCACGCTGCCGCCATCGCTCGGCACGTTCCCGACCAATGGCGGCCTGTTCGTCGGTCTTCTCGTCGGCGTCGTCCTCATTGTTGGCGGCCTGACCTTCCTTCCTTCACTTGCGCTCGGACCGCTGGCGGAACACTTCGCCATGCTGTCGGGCACGCTGTTCTGATCCGGTGACCGCTATGAGCACCTCCACTTCATCAACCTTCAACGCCGCAATCCTCGGCCCGGCGCTGGGTGCTAGCTTCAGGAAGCTCAGTCCTGCACACATGATCCGCAATCCAGTCATGTTCGTCGTCGAGATCGTTGCTCTTCTGACGACGGTGCTTCTTGTCCGCAACATCGCGACAGGCGCAAACGGACATCTCGGCTTCGAGATCCAGATCGTTCTGTGGCTTTGGTTCACGCTGCTGTTCGCCAATTTCGCGGAGGCCGTTGCCGAAGGGCGCGGCAAGGCACAGGCGGCAAGTCTCAGGCGCTCGCGCAGCGAGGTCGTCGCCAAGCTCATCGTCGATGATGCCAAAGGCACCTGGGTTCCACAGCCCGCGCTCGAACTCGAGCCCGGCCAGATCGTGCTCGTCGAGGCCAACGACATCATCCCCTCGGACGGCGAAGTGATCTGGGGCGTCGCCTCGGTCAACGAGGCTGCCATTACGGGCGAATCGGCACCCGTCATCCGCGAGAGCGGCGGCGACCGCTCGGCCGTCACTGGTGGCACGCAGGTGATCTCGGACCGGATCAAGGTCCGGATCACGGCGGCTCAGGGCTCGACCTTCGTCGATCGCATGATCTCACTCGTCGAGGGCGCAGAGCGCCAGAAGACGCCGAACGAGATCGCGCTCAACATCTTGCTCGCCGGGATGACCCTGATCTTCGTGTTCGCCGTGGCCTCCATTCCGAGCTTTGCGAGCTATGCGGGCGGCGCAATCCCTGTGGCCGTGCTCGTTGCGCTTTTCGTCACGCTAATTCCGACGACGATCGGCGCGCTGTTGTCGGCCATCGGCATCGCCGGGATGGACCGGCTGGTGCGCTTCAACGTCCTTGCGATGTCCGGACGCGCGGTCGAGGCGGCGGGCGACGTTGACACGCTGCTGCTCGACAAGACCGGCACCATCACGCTCGGCAACCGCGTCGCGACGGAATTCGTGCCGGCGTCTGGCATCACCGAGCGCGACCTCGCGGATGCCGTGCAGCTCGCGTCGCTGGCTGACGAGACGCCGGAAGGCCGCTCGATCGTCGTACTTGCCAAGGAAAAATATGGCATCCGCGGTCGCGACATGGCGGGCCTTCGCGCGGAGTTCATTGCATTCACCGCCCAGACGCGCATGTCCGGTATTGACATCGATGGCCGGCACATCCGCAAGGGTGCACAGGATGCGGTGTTCGAACACGTGCGTGCGCTGGGGCTGTCGTCGATCCCCGCCGACCTCACCACTGCGGTCGAGAGAATTGCCAAGGCCGGTGGCACGCCACTCGTCGTCGCCGATGGCGCGAAGCTGCTCGGCGTCGTGCATCTGAAGGACATCGTGAAGGGCGGTATACGGGAGCGTTTCGCGGATCTTCGCGCGATGGGCATCCGCACGGTAATGATCACCGGCGACAACTCCCTGACGGCCGCCGCCATTGCGGCCGAGGCGGGCGTCGACGATTTCCTTGCCCAGGCCACGCCCGAGATGAAGCTGAAGTTCATCCGCGACGAGCAGGCGAAGGGCAAACTTGTGGCCATGTGCGGCGACGGCACCAACGACGCACCGGCACTGGCGCAGGCGGATGTTGGCGTTGCGATGAATACCGGAACGGTTGCGGCGCGCGAGGCCGGTAACATGGTGGATCTCGATTCGGATCCGACCAAGCTCATCGAGATCGTGCAGATCGGAAAGCAGCTCCTCATGACACGAGGCGCACTTACGACCTTCTCGATCGCCAACGACGTTGCGAAGTATTTTGCGATCATTCCGGCCATGTTTCTCGCCTTCTATCCGCAGCTTGGCGCGCTCAACATCATGGGGCTTGCCACGCCGGAAAGCGCGATCCTGTCGGCCATCATCTTCAACGCGCTCATCATCGTCGCTCTCATTCCGCTTGCCCTGAGAGGCGTTTCCTACAAAGCGGTCGGTGCTGCGGCACTGCTGCGGCGCAATCTGTTCATCTATGGGCTCGGTGGCGTGCTCGTCCCGTTTGTCGGCATCAAGCTGATCGACATGGCGGTCTCGGCCATCGGGCTTGCGTGAGGCCCATCATGTTGAATCAACTTCGTCCTACCCTCGTCATGATCGTTCTGATGACGGTCGTTACAGGTTTGCTCTACCCGCTCGCGGTCACGGGGGTCGCTGGCTCTGTGTTCCCTCACCAGGCCAAAGGCAGCCTGATCGAAAGGAATGGCCGCATCATCGGCTCGGAACTGGTCGGTCAGTCTTTCGCCGGCGAGCAGTATTTCCACTCGCGCGTGTCGGCGGCCGGAACGAACGGTTACGATGCTGCGGCCTCCGCAGGTGCAAATCTCGGACCGACCAGCCAGGCGCTCGCCGATCGTCTGAAGGCCGATATCGCGAAGGTGCGTGCCGACATTCCGGAAGGACCGATCCCGGCCGATCTGGTGACGACGTCGGGGTCCGGCCTCGATCCGCACATCTCGCCGCCCGCGGCGCAGGCCCAGATTGCGCGCATCGCCCGCGTTCGCGGTCTCGACGTCGCCCGCGTGCAGCAACTTGTCGAGGCGCACACAGAGCCGCGCCAGCTTGGCATTCTCGGAGAACCGGTCGTCAACGTGCTCAAGCTCAACCTCGCGCTCGACGTGGAGCCAACGTCGTGACCGAACCTTCCTTGGCCAACAGCTTCCGCCTGATCGATCTCGACCAGATTCTGTTCGGCATCGAGGCAGCAGGCACGCCGCATCTGATGTCTCTCTTCGGCGTGTGCCTCGCCCGCCGGACCGGCGTAAGACCCGATCGCCTGTTCGAAGCGCTCCTGTCCGGCGCTCACCACGACACCGGCGGGGCTCGACACGGGCTTGTCGTGGCGAGCGCGGTCATACCGGACTTCGGCGGGTGCGCGTGGGTGGCGGCACGCATTGTTGCGCCCTTGGCGTGCGGAGCGATCGACGGGAGGCCTGTCGATCTTGCCTTCGCCGTGGTCGGAGGGCTGCACTCGCTTCCGGCGCGCAGCGCCGCCCGCAGTTTCGCACGCCTGCGGGAAGACCGGGAGGCTCTGGGGTATCTCCGCGCCGCACGGACGATCGATCTTTTCCGCGCCGAACTGACCTGGGCACTGGAACGGGCCTATTATCGGGAACCTGCTAAGATGACGGGATGAGCGTCGAACCGAACGCCCACGGAAATCTCTCCAGCCAGCCGGCCCCGGATCGACCCCGAGGTCGGCTGAAAGTGCTCCTCGGGGCGGCGCCGGGCGTCGGCAAGACCTATGAAATGCTTCTCGATGCCAAAAGGCGCCAGAAGGATGGGGTGGATGTCGTCATCGGCGTCGTCGAGACCCACGGACGGGCCGAGACGGAAGCGCTGGTCGAGGGATTCGAAGTTGTGCCGCGCCGCCGCATCCGCCACGCCGAGCATGACCTTTTCGAGATGGACATCGATGCGATCCTCGCGCGGCGGCCGCAGCTTGTCCTTGTGGATGAGCTCGCACACACCAACGCCCCCGGGAGCCGCCATCCGAAGCGCCATCTCGATGTCGAGGACATTCTCACAGCCGGGATCGACGTCTTTACGACCCTCAATATTCAGCATGTCGAGAGCCTGAACGATGTTGTCGCGCGCATCACGCGCGTTCGCGTCCGCGAGACGGTGCCCGACGCGGTGCTCGACCGTGCGGACGACATCGAGGTCGTGGACATATCGCCCGGCGATCTCATCCAGCGTTTGCAGGAAGGTAAGGTATACGTACCCGATACGGCTCAGCGGGCGCTTGGTCATTATTTCTCACCAGGAAATCTGACCGCGCTGCGGGAACTTGCGCTTCGGCGTACCGCGCAGCGCGTGGATGAGCAGCTTCTGGCGCATATGCAATCGCACGCGATCGCCGGACCGTGGGCGGCAGGGGAGCGCGTGCTCGTCTGCATCAACGAGGATCCGCGCTGTGCGGGTATCGTACGTACGACGAAACGCATCGCCGACAAGCTACATGCGCCATGGATTGCGCTTTATGTTGAGACGGCGCGCAGTCAGACTCTGTCCGAGGCAGAGCGCGATCGCGTCGCTGATGCATTGCGTCTTGCCAAACAGCTCGGCGGCGATCCGGTCACCGTCCCTGGCGACAAGATCGTCGACGAGGTTCTCGGGTATTGTGCCGAGAACAATGTCACTCAGATCGTTATCGGCAAGTCCGATCGTTCGCGCTGGTTCGAAATCGTCAATGGCTCGGTCGTGCACGATCTCGTGCGGCGCGCGGGTGCGATCAATGTTCTCGTGATGGCCGGAGAGCCGGTCCCGGAAGCGACCGCTCCTCCGAACCGCGCCGCGACCGCACGTCAATACCAATTGCGGATTTATACCGGGGTTGTCGGTGCAGTGGCCGCCGCGCTCGGAGTTGGTCTCCTCATGGATCCCTTCGCGGGACATGAGACAGCAGATCTCATATTCCTTCTCGCGGTGATCGGCGTGTCCATCACGCAAGGTCTCGTGCCGTCGATCGTCGCGAGCGTGCTTGCGTCACTCGCCTACAATTTTTTCTTTCTGCCGCCTGTCCTGACATTCACCATCGTCTCACCCGCCAACATCGTCAGTTTCGTATTCTTCCTGGTTGTTGCGCTGGTGGTTTCAAGCCTCGCAGCCCGTGTTCATGCGCAAGTCCTGACCGCACGCAACCGCGCGCGCACGACGGAAGCTTTGTATTCGTTCAGTCGAAAAATCGCTGCCGCCGGTACGCTCGACGATCTTTTGTGGGCGACGGCCTACCAGATGGCCAGCATGCTGAAACTCGACGTCGTCGTTCTACTTGGCAAGAATGGACAGCTAGATCTGCGCGCGAGCTATCCGCCGGAGGACGACATCGACGAAGCCGATTTCGGTGCAGCGAAATGGGCCAATGAAATGAAGCGCATCGCGGGTCGAGGCTCGGACACTCTTCCGGGCGCTCGCCGCCTGTTCCTGCCGCTTATTGCAGGCGATAATTCGCTCGGCGTCGTCGGTCTCACGCGCGCAAAGCCGGGTCCGCTTCTGACGCCGGACGGCCAGCGTCTTCTCGACGCCTTGATCGATCAGGCCGCGGTGGCCATCGAACGCTTTGCGCTGGTGCAGGATATGGAGGCTGCCAAGTTCGCGGCGGAGACCGAGCGCCTGCGGTCGGCATTGCTCGCCTCGCTCTCGCACGATCTGAAGACGCCGCTTGCGTCGATCCTCGGTGCGGTGACATCCCTGCGCCAGTTCAACGACCTCTATGATACGAAGGCACGTGACGAACTTGCGGCGACCATCGAGGACGAGGCCGAACGACTGTCGCGCTTCGTCGCCAATCTGCTCGATATGACCCGGCTGGATTCCGGCGCGGTGGAGATCGAGCGCACGGCTGTCGACCTCGGGGAAGTCGTCGCGACAGCGCTCACGCGCGTCGGGCGACTTTTGTCCGCACACAAGGTTGAAACCGAGATCGAGCCCGATCTGCCATTCGTGTCGGGGGACGCGGTGCTGCTCGAACAGGCTATGGTCAATCTGCTCGATAACGCCGCGAAATACACGTCTGCGGGCTCGACAATACGTGTGCGGGTCGGGCGCGAGGAGGCAGGTCTTCGGATGGACGTCATTGATCAGGGGCAGGGCATTCCGGAGGGAGAGCGCGAGAAAGTGTTTGAGAAATTTCACCGAGCCGGCGAACGTGATCACCGTCGCGCGGGGACCGGCCTTGGCCTTTCGATTGCACGCGGCTTTGTCGAGGCACTCGGCGGCAGTATTTCTGTCACGGATGCCCCGGGCGCAAAGGGCGCCTGCTTTACGATCCGCCTGCCGTCGCATCTTTATGCTGTGGCGTCCACGAACGAGGCCGCCGAATGACGGAAGGCGTGCCAATTCTGATCGTCGACGACGAGCCACCGATCCGCCGTCTGCTGCGAACGTCTCTGGCACCTCACGGATTCCATGTCATCGAGGCGGCAACCGGCCAGGCGGCGCTTGACGCTGCCGCGCATGAGAAGCCGGACATAATGCTGCTGGATCTCGGGCTTCCGGATATGGACGGCGTTGAGGTCATCCGGCGGTTGCGCGCGGCTGGGTCCAAACTTCCCGTGATTGTCGTGTCCAGCCGCGGCGACGAAAAAGGCAAGGTCGAGGCGCTTGATCTCGGCGCCGACGACTATGTCACCAAGCCTTTCGGAATGGCGGAACTGATCGCCCGCATCCGCACGGCGCTCCGCCATCGCGTGCAGGAAGACGGGGGAAATCCAGTTTTTACATCTGGCAATTTGGCCGTCGACCTCACGCGGCGCAAGGTGATGCTCGCCGGTGAGCCGGTTAAGTTGTCGCCGAAGGAATACGACATCCTGCGTCTGCTGGTCCTGCACGCCGGGAAGGTGCTGACTCACCGAATGATTATGCAGGACGTCTGGGGCGCGATGGGCGATGTGCAGTATCTGCGTATTTATATCCGACAACTGAGGCAGAAGCTGGAAAGGGATCCAGAGCGGCCGAAACTGATCTTGACGGAAACCGGCGTCGGGTACCGGTTGGAAGCGAGCCAATAGCGGACCGGTTTGAAGTTTAAGCTCCCGCCGCTTCCCGTCGTTACGAAGTTCTGGAGACAATCGGGAGGGTAGAAGGGTTCTGACCTCGAACCGATCAAAGCATGGCCCTGCCAATATTTATTGACTGAAAGCGTTTAGCAGTGGCGAAGGCGGGCATGGACCGTCGACAGGATATCTGCCGGTGCGATCTGCCACCACCGAGTCGAGAAAATCTCGACCTCCATGAAACCTTGGTGCCCGGCCGATGTCAGCGCCTGCCTGATCCGCGGTAATTCGATGATGCCGTCTCCCATCATGCCACGGTCCATGAGCAGGTCGCTGGTCGGAACCAGCCAGTCGCAGACGTGAAATGCGTCGATGCGATTCAAGCGACCTGCCTCGGCAATGGACGCGTACAGATTTGGATCCCACCATGTGTGATAGACATCGATGGCGACAGTCAGCCGCTCACTGCAATCAAGAATTTTCCAGATATTTATGGCCTGATCGATTGTATTTACGCAAGAACGATCGGAGGCATACATAGGATGCAATGGCTCGAGCGCCAGGTTGACTCCGGCCTGCGTGGCCTCCTCTAGCAAGATAGCAATCCCGTCCGTCACCTGCCTCCGTGCGGCATCGATGTCCTTGCTCCCATCCGGCAGACCCCCGACCACCAGCACGAAGCATGGCGCCCCAAGCACCGCGGCGTCGCGAATGGCCTGCCGGTTTTCGGCAAGGCTCCGCATGCGCCCTTCGGAAGTGGCCGATGGAATGTAGGTGCTTCGGCAATAGCCGCTGACGCCCAGACCGGCATCGCGGATGTGGCGGGCGATGGCTGTCACATCGAAGCCCTCGATTTCTCGGCGCCAGGGTGCGATTCCGCCGAAGCCGTGACGAGCAATCGCTTCGATCGACGCCGCGATCGGCTGCCGATAGCCGAGCGTGGCGGTGTTGATCGAGACCCGATCAGGCGTGAGCATCGGAAGCAGGTTGGGCAATGGCAAAGAAATCGCAGATTGCCGAGATTTGGCCTTCGAGCATATGCACGCCCTCCACCGTGGAACAGCCGCGCTGTGCCCCTTGGTCGAGAAGCTTTGTTCGCGGCGGCTTGAGCACAATATCGACGATCAATCCGCCATCGGCAAAGCCTTCCAGCGAGCAGGGCAGCGGATCTTCGGGGTGCATGCCGATCGATGTGCAATTCACCACGACATCGAAGCCGGCAGCCGACGACGTTTCTGTCTGTCGTGCGGGGCCGAACGGCGCAAGCTCTGCCGCGAGCGCGCGGCTCCTTTCTGTGTCGACGTCGAACACCCCCATAGACGCGGGTTGCTCGTCGACGATCGCGTGCGCAACAGCCCTTCCGGCGCCACCGGCCCCGATCACAAGGACATTGCGGTCGCGGAGGCCATGCCCGTGCTTGGCGACACCCTGGATGAACCCGGCTCCATCGAAATTGTCGCCGATCAGGCGGCCCGTTTCATTCTTGCGGATCGCATTGACGGCGCCGATGCGGCGCGCCATCGGCCCCACCTCATCGACCATAGCCGCGATGTCGATCTTGTGCGGAACGGTCACGACCAAACCGTCGAAATTGCGCACCGCGCGAAACGACGCGAGGAGGGCGGCCAGATCTGCCGATCCAACATGCATCGGAACCAGAACGGCTTCGGTCTGGCGCCGCCGGAATTCGCTGTTGAAGAGACGCGGCGAACCGACTTGAGCGATCGGGTCGCCGAGGATCGCGTAAATACGCGTTCGCCCGCTGAGCGGCACAGGAAGTCCCGGGATGTCGTCGCGGTTCACGACACGACACCTCGGACCGCCAGTACGGCTTTCATACGCGTCACCGCTTGTTCCGGATTGCTCAGCAGCCCGGCTTGATCGGCCAGACGGAAGATTTCTGCGAGATGCACCGCCGAGCGTGCGCTTTCGAGGCCACCGGCCATCGTGAAATGGTCCTGATGCCCGTTCAGATAGGCCATAAAGACGACCCCGGTTTTGTAGAACTGCGTCGGGGCGGCAAACAGATGCCGGGACAGCGGCTCGGTCGGCGCGAGGATGTCCCGGTAGCGGCGATCATCTCCCGCGGCCAGCGCGGCCAGCGCGGCCGAGGCGGCCGGAGCGATGGCGTCGAATGCTCCGAGAAGCGCGTGCGAGTGGCGTTCTCCGTCTCCGGCAATCAGGTCAATGTAATTATAATCGTCCCCGGTGTACATCTTGACGTCTTCGGGCAGGCGGTTGCGCAGTTCGATTTCCTTCGATGCATCGAGCAGCGATATCTTGATGCCGTCCACCTTGCTGCTGTGCTCGCCGATGATGCGGGTGACGGTGTCCATCGCGTGGGCAACATCGTCGGATCCCCAATAGCCCTTGAGCGCAGGATCGAACATGTCGCCAAGCCAATGCAGGATCACCGGGCTCTGCGCTTGAGTGAGCAGTCTGTCATAGACGGCCGCATAGTCATCGGGGCCGCGCGCAACATAAGCAAGTGCGCGCGAGGCCATCAGGACGATCCTGCTGCCCGCCGCCTCGATTGCCTCCATCTGCTGCTCATAGGCCGCGATAACATCGCCGAGACCCTTGGCGTCTTCGGGACGAAGTTGGTCGGTGCCGCAACCTGAGGCGACGAGATTGCCCGGTCCGGCTGCCGCGCTCGTGCGCCGGATGAGTTCGAGCGCATCCTGCCACGACACGCCCATGCCGCGCTGTGCCGTGTCCATCGCTTCGGCGATGCCAAGACCGAGACTCCACAGATGCTCGCGAAACGCCAGCGTGCGGTCCCAGTCGATCTGTGGCTTTACCCAAGGGTCGTAATCGGCGAGCGGGTCGACAACCACGTGCCCCGCCGCGTAGGCGATGCGGTTGTAAGGCTGCGGTGGCGTATGGATAGGGATCGGCGTGCCGACGAGGGTGTAATCCACCAAAGCGCGGTTTGCGGTCGGCAGTGCGAGGCTGAGGGTGCTTGGCATATGGATCCGTCGTGATCAGGCGGTGAGGGTTGCGAGGCGTGGATGCGAGAACCAGTCGCCGCGCATCTCCGCACCGATGCCCATGGGCTCAGGTCTGAAAATCCGTTCGTCCATCAGCTTGAGATCGCTGGCGATCGCAGGCGTGAAGGCCATGTGAGCAAGGACGTCGCGGTCGAGATCGATTCCAGGCGCGATCTCGAACAGTTCAAGCCCCTGCGGGCTGGTGCGAAACACGGCGCGCTCGGTGACGAAGATCGTGGTTTGGCCGCGCTCGCGAGCATAGGCGCCGTTGTAGGTGATCTGCTCGAGTGTGTTGACGAACTTGCGGTGCTTGCCTTCCTGCTCGATCGTGAGCGTGCCGTCACGTAGCAGCACTTTAAGCCCGCCGGCCGTGAACGTGCCGCCGAACACCATCTTCTTGGCGTTCTGGCTGATATTGACGAAGCCGCCGATGCCGACCACCCGTCCCGCAAAGCGGCTGATGTTGACGGAGCCGTCGGCATCGATCTCGACGGCCGACAAGAAGGCGATGTCGAGGCCGCCGCCGTCGTAGAAGTCGAATTGGTAGGGCTGGTCGATCATCGCCCAGTAATTGCGGGCTGCACCGGCATCGAGCCCACTCGCCGGCGCGCCGCCGATGAGGCCTTGCTCGTTTGTCAGTACGACGTGATCGAGCAGGCCTTCTTCCGCGCCGACAAGGCCGATGCCCGTGCAGATGCCCGAGCCAATGTTGCAGACCGCGCCACGGGTGATCTCCATCGCGCACCGGCGCGCGACGATCTTTCGCTCGTCGAGAGGCAGCTTCGGAAACGAATCGAGCGGAATGCGCAGGTGCCCGGCGAAGGCAGGGTCGAACGCCGTCTGGTAGGTCTGCTTCTGCTCGGGATCGACGACCACGACATCGACCAGCATGCCGGGAATCTTCACCGTCTTACCGGGCAGGGTGCCGCGCCGCGCGATCCGCTTCACCTGCACCGCGACAAGGCCACCGCAACGCCGCGTCGCCTGTGCCATCGACAGCATCTCGCCGAAGATGGCTTCATCTTCCATCGAGATGTTGCCGTCCTCGTCGGCGGTCGTGCCGCGCAGAAGTGCGACATCGATCTGGAACGGCTTGTAGAACAGCCACTCCCGTCCTTTCAACGAGATCAACTCAACGATGTCTTCGGAGCAGGCTTCGCTCTGCTTGCCGCCAGACTGTCGTGGATCGACGAAGGTGTGCAGCCCGACATGCGTGATCAGCCCTGGTCGCCCTGCGGCGATTTCGCGGATGAGCTGGGAGATTGCCCCTTGCGGAATGGTGTACACCTCGGCCTTGTTCTGGCTGGCAAGGCTGGCCACGGCTGGGGCATCGACGACCGTGCCGCAGACGACGCGCCGAACAAGACCCTCATGGCCGAAGCGCGAGGCACCGGCTTCCGCCCGGTTGCCGAGGCCGACGGGATGGACCGTCGTGAGGTCGCGGGGGGCGCTCTCGTCGAGAAACCGGGTTTCGATTGCGGCAATCAGGCTCTCCGGGACGGCATGGCCCGAGCCGGAGCCTCCAACGACGAGCGTATCGCCATCCTGCACCAGAGCCGCGAACTGAGGCGCCGTCAGCACACGCATTTTCCATCTCTCCACCTGGACGACGGCGAAACCCGCACGTCGAACTTACTTACTAGTAAGTCAGATGAAGGAGGTGGGCAAGGTCAAATGGGGCGTGGGTCCGGTGCGAGGATCAGCGCGGAGCGTTCGCCGAAAGGACCACGCGGGCGAAGGCGGCGAAGAATTCCTCGAGGTGCTCGAAGCTGCCGGTGTCCTGCGTGAAGACCGAGGAACTGTTGACGATGTTCACGATCAGAAGAGCGATGTCGTCGACCGGCGCGTCCTTGCGCAATTCGCCCTTCTTGCGCGCCATCTCGACGGCAATCTTCACCGAGGCATGCACCGAGGTCGTGAACGAGGAGAGCGAGGTTCGCGCGGCAGGGCTGAGGACATTGGCATCGAGGCGGAGGCGTCCGATCAGGCTCCACGCCTGGCCGTTCTTCTTGCCCTTGTTGTAGGCTTTGTACCGGGTGTGGTTGAAGGCCAGCACCTCCCGCAGCTTATGCGCAAGCGATTGATCGGGATTTTCCCAAATCTGGCGGTGCCGGTCGGAGGTCGAGGTCACATAATCCCGGGTGACCTCTTCGACCAGCTTTTCCTTGTTGCCGAAATGGTAGTGGATGTTGGTCGTGGTGATCTCGAGCCGGTCGGCAATATTCCGGAAGCTCGTGCCATGAAAGCCATTCTTTATAAGCAGCTCAGTCGCAACGGCCTTGATGCTGTTGCGCATGGAGCCCGCACGACCCGCGGAAGACGTTGCCGTTGGCTTGCGAGCCATCTTCTTCTCTGACCTTAGGACCTAAATCTGCATCCGGAATGCCCTGAACCGGCTGAACCGGTCAAGCACGTCAGCCCCGCCGGCTCATCAGAAGCTGTGTTTCGCCCTCCTGAGTCACGTCTCCGCGCTGGTTGAGGATCTTCATTTCGAGTGTGGCGATGCCGCGTTCGGCCTTGCGCGTCTCGCGCTTGGCCTTAATCGAGATGCGCACATGGATGCGGTCTCCGATAAGGATCGGCGCGCGGAACGACCAGTTCCAGTTCAGGGTTGCGACGCCGAGCAGGCGCACCGGGCTGCGGGTCTTCAGCCCGTCCGCGAGGGACAGGCCGAGAAGCCCGTGGGCGATGCGTCCGGGGAAGCCCTGGGCCCGAGCGAACTCGTCATCCATATGTACATCGAACAGATCGCCAGAGAGTCCAGCGAATCCAACCACATGCGCTTCTGTCACCGTGACGCCGGAGGTCTCGTAGGCGTCACCGACTCTCAGATCGTCGAACGAGTATTCCCCGGCCGGAAGTGTTCTCAACGCTGCGATCTGGCTATCTGACATTCTGGAACGTCCTGGCATGGTCACATGAAACTTACTTATCGATAAGTAATTTCACGTTGACGGTCAAACGCGGTCGCGTTAGCAATCTGCATAACATGCAGCCCAGATCTGCGTTTCAAGCGGAAGGCTGAAAACATTCGGCAGCGCGCCGGCGGGACAGGACGCTCGGAAAGACCATCGATGGCAGCGGTCAGTATTTCTAATGTTCAGAAGAAATTCGGAGCCGCGCACATTTTGCGGGGCGTTTCTGTCGACATAGCGGACGGCGAGTTCGTTATCCTCGTCGGTCCATCCGGTTGCGGAAAATCCACCTTGCTTCGCACGATCGCGGGTCTGGAGACGATTACGTCGGGCGAGATCAGGATAGGTGACCGTATCGTCAACGACATCTCGCCGAAGGAGCGGGACATCGCGATGGTGTTCCAGAGCTACGCGCTCTATCCCCACATGACCATCGCCGAGAACATGGGCTTCGCGCTCAGCCTTCGCCGCGCTCCGAAGGCGGAAATCGCCGAGCGTGTGCAGAAGGCGGCGACGATACTCGGGCTGATCGACCTGCTGGATCGTTATCCTCGGCAGTTGTCCGGCGGACAGCGTCAGCGCGTTGCCATGGGTCGCGCCATCGTTCGCGATCCGAAGGTGTTCCTGTTCGACGAGCCGCTCTCCAATCTCGACGCCAAATTGCGGGTGGCCATGCGTGCGGAGATCAAGGAACTGCAGCAGCGCCTCGAGACGACGACGATCTATGTCACGCACGATCAGATCGAAGCCATGACCATGGCGGACAAAATCGTGGTGATGCGCGAAGGCGTGATCGAGCAGATGGGCGCGCCACTGGATCTGTACGACAGCCCCGCAAACCAGTTCGTCGCAGGCTTCATCGGATCTCCGGCGATGAATTTCCTACAGGGCCGCTTCGATGGGCGCGAATTCGTCACCACAAGTGGTCTGCGCTTGCCGGCTGGCAGCAAGTGGAAGGTCCTGCCGGATCGAAACGCGGTTTACGGGGTGCGCCCCGAACATTTGCGGATTTCGGACAACGGTGTTCCCGTGGATGTCGTCGTCGTGGAGCCGACGGGGTCCGAAACCGAAGTCCTCGTGCGCAACGGTACCGACGAGTTCAGCTGTCTGTTCCGCGAGCGCCTCTCGATCAGGCCCGGCGACAAGATCAAGGTCGAACCCGACGTGAACAGCGTGCATCTGTTCAACGTCGAGAGCGGCATACGCATCAGTTGATCAATACAAGTCGGGACGAAGAGCCATCGGCCCGGCCAATAATCTCAGGCTCGTTATGGAGGACAGGATGGTCAAGCAGAACACAGGTAGGTCTCTCTGGGGTGGGCTGTGCGCGACGGCGTTGACCGTCGGACTCGCCCTGTCCACTTTCGGCAGCGCGGCCAGCGCGCAGTCCCAGACCCTGACAATCAACACCGATCGCAGCGGCAATGGCCAGAAGGCCGCCCTCAACAAGATCGCCGCCGACTTCGAAGCCGCAAATCCCGGCGTGAAAGTCGAGATCAATTACAGCGACGTCGAGTCGTACAAGACCTCCATCCGCAATTTTCTCGTCGCGAGCCCGCCGGACATCGCGTTCTGGTTCACGGGCGCGCGCATGCGCGCGTTCACCCAGCGCGATCTCTTTGAGGATTTGACCGGATTCTACGAGGAGGCGGGGCTCAAGGATCCGATGAAGCCGTTCCTCGACGCCGTGACCGACGATGGCAAGCTGTACATGTTGCCGACGAACTTCAATATCTGGGGCATGTTCTACAACAAGAAGGTGTTTGCCGATAACGGAATCGAAATTCCCAAGACATGGGACGAACTGATGGCGGCATCGGCCAAGCTCAAGGCCGCGGGCGTCGTCCCGTTTTCCATCGGCACGCGCGACCTCTGGGCGAATGCGCTTTGGTTCGATTTCCTGACCAAGCGCACGGCCGGCCTCGACTTCTACATGGATCTCATGAACGGCAAGGCGAGCTACACCGATCCCAAGATCGTCAAGGTCTTCGAGATCTGGAAGGATCCGATCGACAAGGGATACTTCCTCGACAATGCGTCGTCTTACGGTTGGCAGGATGCGATCCCGTTCCTCAGCCAGGGCCGCGCGGCAATGTACTTGCTCGGACCTTATGTCCTGACGTCGCTGCCGGAAGACCTGCGCGGAAATATGGGCTTCTTCCCGTTCCCGAAGGTCGACCCGGCGGTGCCTGACTACGAGCAGGTTTCGATCAACGGCGTGGGCATCCCCAAGGGCGCCAAGAACAAGGACCTTGCTAAGAAGTTCCTCGCGTTTTTCGCGCAGCCCGAGAACATCAACGCTTTTGCCAAGGGCGGGCAGGTTGTCCCTGCGCGTACCGACGTCAAAATTGATCCGAACGATTTTGCAAGCGTTCAGATGGATGTCGTCAACTCTTCTGCCGGCTCGTCGCAGTTCTATGACCGCGACACCGATCCGGAAATGGCGCAGCAGGGCATGCGAGGCTTCCAGGAGTTCTTGGCAAACCCGGATCGTGCGGATGCGATCCTGAAGCGTCTCGAGCAGACGCGAGCCCGCATCTTCAAATGATCCAAAAGGGAGGGGCGTTCATCGCCTCTCCCTTTCCCAACAGGTGCCGCATGTTTCGTTTCTGGCAGTCCAATCAGGCATGGCTCACGCCCGTCGTCCTGCTCCTGCTTCCGGTCGGGCTTTTCCTGCTCATGATCGTGATTCCGATCGTGCAGAGCATCTGGACAAGCTTTTACGAATGGGACGGAACGGGAGAGGCGACCTGGATAGGTCTCGGAAACTACGCGGAGCTGATCGGAGATCCGCAGTTTTTCGTCTCGCTGAAGAACAACATCATCTGGATCCTGATGTTCCTTCTCGCGCCGGTGTTCGGCCTCGCGCTGGCGCTTTTTCTCAATCAGCCTTTGCGTGAGCTGCGTTTCATTAAAGCGGTCTTTTTCCTGCCGCTGGTCCTCGCGCCTGTGATCATCGGTGTCGTATTTACCTGGTTCTACGATCCGACGTTCGGCATCGTGGCCATCGTCTCGCGCGCGCTCGGACTTCAGCCCATTGCCATCCTGTCGAACGAAACCTTCGTTACCTTCGGCATCATCGCGGCCGCGCTGTGGGCGCAGATCGCGTTCTGTCTCGTCCTCTTCCTCGCCGGCCTGTCCCAACTCGATGCGGAGCTCATCGCCGCCGGCCGGATCGACGGCGCGTCGGGCTGGAAGCTGCTGCGGCATATCGTTCTGCCTCAGCTTCGCTCGGTGACGTTCGTCGCGACGATCATCACGGTGATCGGCTCGCTGCGAAACTTCGACCTCATCTCGGTCATGACGCAGGGTGGCCCCTACGGCTCTTCCACCGTTCTGGCCTACCAGATGTACGAGGCCACGATCTTCAGCTACCGCGCGGGCTATGGCGCGGCGATCGCGACCGTTCTCTTCCTCATCATGAGCATCTGGATCGCCGCATTCCTGTGGCACACGCTCCGGCGCGAAGAAAGGATGGGCTGATGTATCCGGCCCCCGTCACGGAAAAGCCACTCGGCACCAGAACCGCCTACAGGCTCGCGATCTATACCGCGATGGTCTTCTGGATGGCGCCGCTGATCGCAATCATGTTCACTGCGGTCCGCTCGCAGAGCGATCTTCTGTCCGGGAACTACTGGGGCATGCCGAGCCGGTTCGCGCTGCTCGATAATTTCCGCGAGGCGTTCGCGATCTCGCCGATGTGGACGTTTTTCGTGAACAGCCTCACCGTCGTGGGGGTTACGGTCATCCTTGTCCTGATCCTGAGCACAATGGCCGCCGTCGCTCTGGCCAAGTACCGCTTACCGGGATCGACGCTCTTGTTCGCCATGTTCATCGGCGGAAATTTTATCCCGTATCAGATCCTGATGATTCCGGTGCGCAACATGGTGCTGGATGTCGGTCTGTACGACACGGTCTGGGGATTGATCCTGTTCCACACGGCATTCCAGACAGGTTTCGCGACCTTGTTCCTCCGCAATTTCATCATCACACTGCCGAACGAGTTGTTCGAGGCCGCGCGTATCGAAGGCGCCAGCGAATTCCAGATCTTGCGGAAAGTGATCGTACCGCTGATACGTCCCGCGCTGGCCGGGCTTGCGGTCCTGATCTTCACGTTCGTCTGGAACGATTATTTCTGGGCCCTCGTCCTCGTTCAGAGCGATTCCGCCAAACCGTTGACCCTCGGCATTGCCGGCCTGAAAGGTGAATGGCTTACCGCCTGGAACCTGATCTCCGCGGCAGCGCTCTTTGCCGCTCTGCCTCCGGTCTGTCTGTTCTTCCTGATGCAAAAGCACTTCGTTGCGGGCCTGACCGCGGGGGCAGTCAAAGGATAAAGGGCAGATGGATCAGTCCGCCGCTGCCGAAGTCGAACTCGTCAAGCGCTCACACCTGTCTGCCAACTCTGGCGGGGACTGGCCGGACCTCTGGCGGCACGAAACGCAAGGCGAGGGGTCCAAGGTCACCGGTGCTCGACCAGATCGCGTAGTGAGTGTGATATCATGACTTACTCGCTGATAGGTCCTTCAAGAAAAACGGCAAGGTAAGCACGGCCAGAAGGGCGGCACTCAACAGAATGCCGCCCACCGCTCCGGTTCCGCCGAAATCGTCCAGAAGCCCGACCAGGACGGGGCCGAGCACGAAGCCCACATCGCCCCAGGTTCGCAGCATGCCCATTGCAGGGCCGTACGAGGATTTGGGGACCACCGCGATCGAATAAGCGGACACGGCCGGATTGCTGACGCCCAGCCCGATGCCGAGGATGAACATCCCCGCCCAGAACGTCGCGACGGTCGTTCCCAGCGCGATCACAGCCAGCGCGACCGTGGTCAGCAGAAGCGAAACAACGATGACGGGGCGTGCGCCGTAGCGGTCGATAAGATTTCCGGTGATCGGGATCATGATGAATGTGCCGACGGCAAGGACCGCGAGCGCCAGCCCGATAATGTCGACGCCCATGCCGTAGCGCGTGTTGGCGAGAAGCGGGATCAACAGCCATTGCGAGGCCGTCCGTGTGAAGAACAGGCCGAAGGAGATGGCGCACATCAGGATGAATGCGGCGTTGTGGCGAAGGGCCACCGTGTGGACCCCGTCGGCCGGTTGTTCGACGGGATCCGTGCTTTCGGCGGCATCGATCTTCGTGCGGGGAGGCGTGCGATAGGCCTCGTCGCGTGTTTCTCCGAGCTGGAGCCAGACGAGCAGAGCCGCGAGGCCGCAAACCGCGCCATAAGCCCAGAAGGGAGCGGGCAATCCGAGATATTCGGCCAGAAAACCTCCCAGGATCGGACCGACGCCGATCCCCAGCCACATGCTGCCCTGCTGAAGCGCCATGACGCGGCCGCGTGTGCCGTCCTCGGTCATGTCGGCCATGGCGGCGTAGGATGCGCTCATATAGATGCCGGAGCCGAGACCCTGCACAAAACGCCAAATCAGGAGCGTCTCGATGGAATGGGCAAGCGCGGCGCCGACCGAACCGACGACGATCACGACAAGTCCGGACAGCATCAGAGGGCGGCGCCCGATGCGCTGCGACAGCGCACCGGACGGATAATTCACAAACAGCCGCGCGACGCCGAAAACGGTGATGACCATTCCGATCAGGGTCGAGGAAGAGGCGAAGGAATCCGCGTAGAGCGAGAGAACCGGCGCTACAATCGCGTTGCCGGACATCACGAGGCCCACGATGACGAGCATGGTTCCGATCTGCGGATGGCTGCGGATCGGATCGAAAAACCGAATGAAACCCTGAAACACGGCCGGCTTCCTTTATGGACACGCGCCTGTCGCTTCGATCTGCACAAGCGCTTCGGCAACAGGACCCGGATTTGGCACGGCAACGATGTCCATTGCCGGAAGACGACCCGAGGAGGGGAGGAAATGCTCGCGAACGTCCTCGTAGATTGCAATATCCGAAGGATCGCGCACATACACCGTCGTCTTGACGAGGCAGTCCGTCGAAAGACCGAACGCGGCGCATGTGTCGGCAAGCCTCTGCCATGCCGCCCAGCATTGCGCGGCAAAGCCGTTCTGGCGTTCGAACCGCGAGAGATCGGCAACCACGCGGCGGGCGCGGGCGTCGCTTATGTCGGCAATTCCCGCGACAACCTCGCCCGTTTCGCGAAGGCCGAGCATGCCCGCAAAGAAGATGTGCGGACCGACCCGCTCTGCCGCGGGACCGGCAAAGGGAGGAACGCAGGTCCACGGGGCCGTCTCGGTGTCGATGTCGGCCTCCGGATCGAGCGCGGTCGGTTCGATCTCGATCGTTGTGCCGCGATGGCCAACTTCGCTGAAGCCTGCAATGACGAGTGCGGGGCCCTCATGGGGAAAAAATTCGCGGTGCACCCGATGGAATGTCCCGAAATCGCGGATGTCCTGAAGCATCACCGAGACGTGGCGGATGTCGGCAATATCGAGACCCTGTGCCTGCAGATTGGCGCGGATGCGGTCATAGACATACCACGTCTGTGCCGCGATCTTTCCCTGTCGGCTGTCGGTATGGCTGCGGCCGGTGCTCAGGGACCGGCCATCCTCGGGGACGTCCGGATAGCCTGCGATCAGCGGGAAGCCTGGCTGGTCGGTTGCGATCGGAATGTGGCCCGCAAGGAAGACGAGATATCCGCACCGCGTGGCCTGGGAATAAAACGCCGCGGACGGAAACGCTGGATTGTCGTGACGCGTCACGTTGGTCCGCGCGGGCAGCAGCGGGTTCTCGCCGGGGGCGACCGCGATCGCCTCCAGGCCGCAGAGATCGCCGAAGCGGCCCGCGACCTGACTGACGCCGAGACAACTGCTGGCCGCGGGAGCGCTTTGCCAGGCCATGCGGATGCGCTCATAGACCGGGAAAACCCGCTTGTCCTTCATCCAGATGTGCAGACGAAGAACCTGATCGGGATCGCCGCCTGCCGCAAGAACCACATTGTGCAGGTTCTCGTGCGCGCACCATCCGTCTTCCGCAAAGCGGGCTTCGAGATGATCGGAGAGCGAAAAGCCGCTGAAGCCGGTCTTGCGGAAGTTTTCGGGCAGGGCGTCGAACGCAGTGCGGCCATCCGGACGCTGACCCCGCAATCCACCGATGAAAATCAGGCCATGCGCGACAACAGCGATGGGGTAACCGCGAACAACCGGCGGGATCGAGGGGGTATGGACGTCACGCCGCGCAAGCGGCCTTTCGGCGGCGACGGTACGCGAAAGGGCGGTCGATCCGGTCATAGTTGATTGGCCGGTGGAGCATACACCCACAGATCGGCGATCAGGCTCACGCCCGGGGCGGGCATTGCGTCGGGAACCCTCACAGCGGTGAACGGCAGAGGCGAACCCGGCAAAAACTCCTGCCAGACTTCGAGCGCCGGAAGCAGATCGGCGAGATCTGTGTGAAAATGCTGGATACGCAGGACATTGGCGAGAGATGTGCCGGCCAATTCGCAGACGTCAGACGCGCGCTCCAGAATCGCGCGCATCTGCGCCTTGGAGGACGAAAACAGATAAGGCTGTTCAGTATCCGGACGCGCAGTTGGGACGAGGCCGTGTCGGTCGACCGCCATCAGGCCGGACAGGAAAAGCAGATCTCCGGCTCTCACGCCGCCGGGTACCCCTTCATACCCGGTAAAGACATCGTCTCCGATGATTTCCTTCTTAATCGGGGCATTGTCGCGAATTGCAAGTATATTGATTTCGATCCGCGCGGCGCTCTGGCCGATGCCGGGGTTTGCACACGGCATGATGCTGAGCGCAGGCGGATTGTCGCCGAAATAACGGTTCCAGACCTGCAGGAACGGCGCGGTGTCTTCGGCGTGAACGAGATAGACCTGTGCCTTGCAGACATTCTTGAGGGAAGATCCTACGCTCTCGAGCGCGGGGATGATCTTCTCGTTGATGATGAAATCGGTCTCCAGCATGATCGGCGTGCCGCGCCACAGCATGCCGTCGGGCATCTGTGCGGCGTCGGCAATACCGTTACGCGAGGGTTGGCCCGGCTTTGCGGACGGCGTCATGCCGGCGACGAAAACGTAATCCCCGGCGCACAGCGCGGCGCTGTAGCCCGACGTCGGATGCGCGTCGATGCTCGGATTCTTCGTGTGTTCCACCTGAAAACCGGTGCCCGGCACGATGCCGATGGCTTGTACGTTCATTCCCGCCTCCGGGATCGACAGCTCGCTCATCAGCATGGACGTGCTGGGAGGGATCGTCGGCAGGCGCTGGCGGCGGACGATGTGGTACTGATCCACCGCCCGGAAGTCCGGATAATACTGATCGACCCGCACGACATTCGAAAGATCGGTACCGGCTTCGCGAAAGACCTCCTCGATCCGTGAGAAAATCACCCCCGCCTCCTTCTGATGACGCGGCAGGCCACTGTGCGGCAGGCCCGTGGAAAGAACGTCATCGGCAATTCCGCCCGGATAGGTCTGGGCCATATGTCCGGTCGCAAAAACCCAGGGGCCGGCCGCCATTCCCTGAGCATAGGAAATGCCGGTTCGGCCAACAGGCACGGGCAGGATCGGACGGACCGCTGACGATGTAGGGCTGCTCATGGTTTCGCCTGTGTTTCGGAACATCGGATCATCGGCGCGGCGTCAGGCCGCGTCGGTCTTTGCGCTAAACGTGACGCCCGCCTCGTTGACGACGACGCGCCATGCGATGCCCCGGATGTGCGCCCGAACGAGATTCTCCGCAGCAGGTGAGTCGCGCGCGTCGAGCGCTTCGATGATCGCGAGATGCTCACGGTGTATGGGGGTCAGGTCGTGGCCGCGCGAATAGCTGCGGCGAAGGCGGTTCATGTGAAGGCGCAGGTTGATCGTTTTCAGTGTGGTCTGCAGTTCCGCGCTTTCCGCAGCCGCAATGATCAGGCTGTGGAACTTATGATCCGCGCCCGCATATGCTTGGCGATCGTCCATAAGATTGTGTTCGGTGAAGCCGGCGAAACAGCCGCGCAGCTTCGCGATGAACTTGTCGGTCGAGTGCCGCGCGGCGCGCCGTGCCGCCAAGCCTTCAAGAACTTCGCGCATTTCGACAAGTTCGGCGACTTCCTCCTCCGTGGGAGTGGCTAAAAAAATGCCGAGTCGGGCATCGATACGTACAAGCCCGCTTTCCTTCAGCTGATGCAATGCAATGCGCAAGGGTGTCTTGCTGACCGAAAGCTTGGTCGCCAGGCGGTCTTCCCGGATGCGTTCGCCCGGTTTGAACCTTCCAGATTCGATCCCCCTCTGCAGGATTTCGTAGACCTGTTCGGTGATGCTTTTGCGCTGGATTTTCATCGGTGCCTGAAATCTGAAATTTCAGGAAGGCTACTTTTTATGATTGTGTTGTCAAGCTTTATGCGCCTATGCTTCGATCCGAAATGAAACGGTGCCCGGCAATCGCCAGCGCCATTCTAAGGTGGAGGCTGTCCGTGGACCTGCGAGCCATCGAAATATTTTTGTCCGTCTGTGAAGCCGGGGGGGTCACGGCAGCGGCGGGCCGACTCGGCATTTCGCAGGCGGCCGTATCCCAGAGGATGGCACAGCTCGAGCGTGAATTCGGCGTTTCGCTGATAGACCGGCAGGCGCGTCCGCACAAATTGACCGCAGCCGGCGATTTCCTTCGCCAGAGGGCCGTCGGCATCGTGTCCGAAATCCACGACCTCGAGCATCAACTGAGGCGCTACCAGGATTTCGAGATTCCTGAATTGCGCATCGGTATCATCGAATCCGTTGCTCCGGCGCTCGTTCCCCATCTTGTTCCTGAATTGCGCAGGTTCGTCGGCAAGCTTTCCGTGACGAGCGGCATCGTCGGCCCGCTCGTTCCCGAAATGCAAAAGGGAAACTTCGACGTCATCGTAACGACAGAATCGCTCGACGATGTGGCCGATACCGACCGCCACACATTGCTGCACGAACCGTTCATTCTCCTGCTGCCGCCTGGATACTCGGCGCCCGCCAGTATCGTGGATCTGGCGGATCTCGCGCGTCGGCTGCCATTCGTCGGCTATGGAAGCGGCCACCGCATGTCGGTTGCCATCGATCGTCAGTTCGAGCGCTACGGTCTGGAACTGCCGCGCACACTTAATTTCGTGTCTTCGGCTCCGATCATCGATTTTGTCCGGCAAGGCGCGGCCTGGAGCATCATGACGCCGCTGTGCCTCTACTCGGCGGGTGTGCGCGCCGGAGAGCTGGTCGTTGCGCCGCTACCGGAAGCGCGTCTTTTCCGGTTCGTCGATCTCGCCGCCCCGAAGCATCACATGGGCTCGATCGCGGGACGGGTTTCGATGCTGTGCAAGAACATACTGACCGACCGGATCATTCCATCGGTCCGCCAGTATGGTGCGTTCGCGGACAGCGACATATCCTGCGGGGGAGCGCCCTCCGCCTGGATGACGAGCGCCGCCTGATTTGTTTCGGCCGATGTCCGTAACGCACGGGTGCGTGTGAGTCAGGCCGCCAAGCGCATAGCCTGACATTATGGCACGTGGATTGCCCTTTGAAGAAAGACCATCGCGGTCGTTTCTGTCGGAGGAGCAGGTCTTGATCGAGCCAGATGTCTTCAAGCGGGGAATGCGCCGCCTTGCGGCGGGTGTGTCCCTTGTAACAACCGTTCATGATAGCGTGTTCCACGGCCTGCTCGCGACCGCGGTCAATTCGGTTTCCGCGGACCCGCCGACCGTTCTCGTGTGCGTCAACCGCGCCTCTTCAGCTCATGCGCCGATTGCCGGTTCAGGCATCTTCTGCGTCAATTTTCTCGGCCTGGACAATGACGAGGTGGCACAACGCTTTTCGTCGCCGATCGAGCGGGAAAAGCGGTTCCAAGCGGGCGACTGGCGTGATCTCGGAACGGGATCGCCGGCGCTCTTTGGTGCTCTGGCAAGCCTCGATTGCCGCGTCACGCAGATGGTTGAAGTGTCATCCCACACTGTTTTCTTCGGCGAAGTTCTATCGCTTGAGTTGTGGACCGAGAGGTCGTCTCCTCTTGTCTATGTCGATGGCTCGTACCTACCGAAATCGACATTCGCAGCATCTGGAAATGTGGTGTGAGTCGGCCGGAGTGCATGAAAATGCTTCATGCCGTGTCGAGACAATGTGCAGCCTCTCGGGAGACAGTATAAGCCGCCCTTATTGGATCGTTGGCAGATCGATGGTCAGCCGGCCATCCGACGCGGAATCCGGGCAAGACGATCGTAAATACGACGAAAGTCGCCCGGATCTTCGAAACGCCAGCGCGCTCACGGCATTGATGCTGAAATTCCTGCAGAATTTCTGCTGCGACTGTGCAGTTTTGACCATTCAAGCCGACGGCAAGCCACGTCGTGTTCGCTCCAATCGGACGCAAACCCATCACTCTATGTTGTGGCATGCGGGTTGCAATCTTGGAGACGAGGCCGCGCCGGTCCATTCGCGGCGGGCACTGGCAAGAGCGGGTTTTGAAGGGGTAATCGATGTTCAAGTCACGAATGAGTGTAAGGCGACTCTTCTCGGCGGTTGCGTGTGCAGTTGCCCTGCAGATCATGGCAAACGCTCCGGCGTCCGCAGCCGACAAGCTGGTTGTGCTGTCGACGCCGAGCGTCGGGCTCGATGCGATGTGGATGGCCGAGGCACGGGGGTTCTTCAAGGAAGCGGACCTCGACGTTGACATCAAGCTCTTCCCGTCGGGCACCACAGCGTTTCAGACTTTCAATGCAGGCGCGGGCGACATCATCTTCTCGGGTGATCTTCCGGCGTTGCAGTACTGGCAGAAGGGCGGTCCCTATCGCGTGATTGCTCCGGCGCAGCGCGATTACGGCAGCTACATCGCTGTCGTGAAGAAGGAGATCAAAACAGCGCAGGACCTGGCTGGGAAGACGATCGCCACGCGCGTCGGTTCGACAGGGTCGTGGTTCGTCTCCGAGTATCTGACGAAAAACAACATCGACGAGAAGTTGGTGACTATCCGCAATCTCGATCCGCCGCAGATGCCGGTTGCGCTCTGTCAGGGAGATATCGACGGATTCTTCATCTGGCTTCCGGCGCCCACCAAGGCATTGGAGATCTGCGGCGACAAGGTTCACATCCTGACCAACGCGGAAGGCTATGTACGCGGTTACAATGTTGCCGGAGCTCGTAAGGACGTTCTCGACGATCCGCAGGGCGCCGACAAGGTGACGCGCTTCCTCAGGGCGATTCGCAAGGGCATGGACGTCGCCGCGAGCGAAGAAGCCGAGACGACGGCCTATCTCGTCAAGAAGTTCGGCTATACCGAAAGCGAAGTGAAGACGTTCCGCGATGTCATGGAACGCGTCTTCAAGATCGACCAGACGTTCTTCGATGACTTCTGCAGCGAGAACAAGTGGCAGCAGCGTGCCGGTCTGTGGAAGGAGCCATCCGATCTCGGACAATGGGTGTGGACCGATGGGTTGAAGGCAATCGATCCGACGCTTGTCGTCGCGGCGCCGCCGCCCTGCTGATCGAGCGCAATCGGAACATCGGAGAGCATCATATGGACATGCGTGCGGAAGCACCCTCACCGAGAACGGAGCGGGCGCGGCGTCGGGGAGGACCTGTCTTTTCAATCAAGGGTCTTCTCAAGGTGTTCGGCGACGACAAGCCCTATGTCGCATTGAAGGACGTCGAACTGACCGTCGAAAACGGAGAATTCCTCTGCCTTCTCGGAGCATCCGGTTGCGGGAAGAGCACGTTGCTCAACCTTCTGGCGGGCTTCGAAAAGCCAAGCGGTGGCGAGCTGCTTTACAACAGCAAGCCCATCGCAGGTCCCGGGCGCGAGCGTGTGATGTTTTTCCAGGACGCCAATGCTGCACTGCTGCCCTGGCAGACCGTGCAACAGAACGTCGAGTTCGGACTGAAACTGCAGGGCCTCCTTCACAATCAGGGCTGGCGCGAGCGGATTGAAGAATGCCTGGAACTCGTCGGTCTCGCCGAGCACCGTCACAAGGTGCCGAGCGAGATTTCCGGCGGCATGCGCCAGCGTCTTCAGATCGCGCGGGCGCTTGCCGTCGAGCCGGACGTTCTTCTGATGGACGAGCCGTTTGCGGCACTTGACGCGATCACACGCCGGCGCATGCACGAAGCGCTGCTGGATGTCTGGCAGCGGGAAAAGCGAACGGTCGTCTTCGTCACGCACGACATCATGGAGGCGCTGACACTTGCCGACCGCATCGCCGTCATGAGCGTCGGCCCAGGCTCACGCATCGCCCATATTATCGAGATCAAGCAACCGCGCCCGCGCAATCCCGCGGACCCGGAACTTGGACATCTCTTCGCCCATCTCGAACATCTTCTTCATGGCGTATCGCCCGAGGAGTCCATGCAATGAGCGCCGTCGTTTCCTCCGATACGCTACAGCACGAGAAGACACAAAAAATGCGGCGACCACGGCTTCTCTCTGCAAAGCAGCGCGAAATTATCCGGCGTCTTGGCTTTATCGCGACATCCTTCCTGATGGCCTTCGTCGTCTGGTACGTGGTCTCCTATTACGTCACCGGCCCGTTCCTCATTCCGCCGCCGAGCAAGGTCATTGCCGCGTTCTTCCCGATGGCGGAGAGCGGCCAATTGCTGAACGATATCGGCATGAGCCTGTCGCGCGTCGCCGTCGGCTACTCCTTCGGCTCTGTCATCGGCCTGACGCTCGGTCTGTTCATGGGCCGGGTGCGCGTCCTGCACGATCTTCTCGATCCCATCGTTCAGACGGCACGATTTCTCTCGCCGACGGCGATGATACCGATCGTCATCATCTGGTTCGGAATTGGCGAGCTGGCGAAGTATGCACTTGTGTTCTGGGGAACGGTATCGCTCGTGCTTATCAACACGATCGCGGGAGTTCTGCGAACGCCGAAAATCCGCCAGAACGCCGCGCTCTGCCTTGGTGCTTCAGAAGCCCAGATCTTCAGGCTTATCGTGCTGCCCTCGGCCGTGCCCTTCATCGTGATCGGCATGCGCCTTGCGCTTGCATCAGCCTTTGTCAGCATCATTCCGGCGGAGCTGCTGGCCGCGGATTCGGGTCTCGGCTACCTGCTGCAGCAATCCTCCCTGCTGTTGCAGACCGATCGCATCTTCGTTGCGCTCGTCGTCATCTGCGTCGTCGGCTTCCTGACGGACCAGCTTTTCTACTGGTCCACCACGCTGTTTCTGCGCCGCTACCTCGCGGTCGTCTGAGAACGATCTCTCCAGGAGATACAAATGTCGTCCATTGAAGTGAAGGCTGTCGAGAAACTCGCCGGCAGCAGCGTTGTGTATGCACAAGCAGTCAAGGCCGGTCCGTTCATCTTCCTCACCGGCCACGAAGCGCATGATTTTGAAACAGGAAGCCGTGAGGCGGTCGACGGCGCACCCGGTTTTCCACTCTACGGCATGCCGCCTCTGCGGCGGGAAGGGGACTTCATCCTCGACCGCATGCAGGGCCTTCTGAAAGAGTTCGGTTCCGATCTCGGCCACGGTGTACGGCTCGACCAATATTACCCGACCACGGACCCGGTCGAGCCCTATCACCAGTCGCGCCGCGCCAAATTCGGCAGCTATATTCCGCCCAGCACCTCCGTCATCATGGAGCGCTGCCTTGGGTCCGCCTCGGAAATATGTACGTCGCTGATCGCAGTCGTGCCAAGCGAAGACTACAAGATCGAGCGGGTCTATCCGAAGGATGTTGCCGCACCGAGCTGGTCGGGCTTCGTTCCAGCGATCACATGCAATGATTTCATTTTCGTCGCAGGCCAGATGCCGACCGATGATGACGATTCCCTGCATCCGAGCGTGCGAATTCCCGATCATGCGCGCTGGGGCGGCTCGGACATTCGCCGGCAGACCGAATTCCTGATCCTTCACAAGCTGAAGCCTGCCATGGAAGCGGCCGGCTCCAGCCTGTCGAACATCTTCAAGGTGCAGGTGTACCTGCAGACCGCAGACATGTTCCCCGATTTTGTCGAGGTCTGGAACCGGCATTTCGCGGAGATCCCGTGCGCCGTGACGGTCGTTCCAACCAAATCCTATGGCACGGTCGGCGGGGTGATCGAGATAAACGCGATCGGGCTCAAGGCGGATGCGACGCGCACGTGCACCGTGGTCGACGTGGATCTGCCCGAGATGGCGAGCTATGGCCCGTGCGTGAGGGTGGGCGAGTTCGTTCTTCCCTCCGGCCTGATGGCGGTCGAAGACGGCGTGTTTGCCGGCAGCGCGGCCGCGCCGCAGTTCGATGCGCTTGCACTCGCCGGCTATGCGCAGGCGAAGGCGGTTTACGGCTATCTCGACGCCATCCGCGCAGCGGTCGGCGCGGGACCGGAGAGTGTCGTTCGCGCACAATATTTCACGGGCGACATCAAGCAATTCGCAGGCATAGCGGCGGCCTGGAAGGACAGTTACGGCCAGCAGCCCCATCCCTTCGTGTGCGTGCAGACGCCGCCGCTTCCGGCAGCGTCCGCCGCATTCATCTCGGACTTCTGGCTCTACGTCTGAGCCCCAGATCCGCGAGCCCCATATTTCCAAGGAGAATAACCGTCATGGCCGAATCCGAAATCATGCATCTTGCGGCGGATCTGTCCCACATCCACACCGATTATCTGTGGCGCGCGAAGGGAAGCTGGCTCGGCTATCCCTATTATGCCGCGCCGGAAATGTATGAGGATTGTGCGCGTATCGCCGAACGCGGCGTCATGGACATGCTCTTTTTCGGCGACAGCGCCAATACATCCGAAAATCATGGCGGAAATCACCATGCCGCAGTGCGCTACGGCATGCGCTGGCCGAAGCAGGACATGATGCCGCTGGTGCCGCTGATGGCGCGCGCGGCGAAAGGCGTCGGCTTCGGGCTGACCATGTCGACCACCTACCAGCATCCGTTTCATGTCGCGCGCCTGTTCAATTCGCTCGATCACATCACCGGCGGCCGCATCGCGTGGAACGCCGTGACCTCAGCCTACAAGAACGAGGCGGCGAACTGGGGCTTTGAGGAGATGATCGAGCACGACGAGCGCTATGTGAAGGCGCGCGAGCACATGGAAGTGACGCGTGCGCTGTGGGACAGCGTGGAAAAGGACGCGATCGTTTTCGACCGGGAAAGCGGCATCTTCGCGGATCCCGAAAAGGTTCATCTGATCGAACACAAGGGCAAGTATTTCAACGTGCGGGGGCCGCTGCCGGTCCTGCCGTCTCCGCAGGGCAGGCCGGTGATGATCCAGGCGGGTCAGTCTCCGGCCGGGATGGACCTTGCCGCGACATTTGCCGAATACCAGTTCGTCGGCCGCTCGTCGGCGGAGAGCATGAAGAAACATCGGCAAACCCTCGACACTCTGTTGCGCGAGCACAATCGCGGGCCACGCGAGCTCGGTGTGTTCTGGTCGATCCGCATTCAGGTCGCGGACAGCGAAGAGCACGCCATCGAAATGGAAAACCGCTACATCGAGAACATTCCACCGGAAGCCGGTCTCATCGAGATGTCCCATATGTATGGACTGGACTTCTCGACCTTTTCCAAGGACATGCCGCTCTCGGAACTGGCCGATGCGGTCAAGGCGCAGAATGTGCACTGGGGCAGCTTCGCGGAAGCCATCGACACGTCCGATCCCAAGATGACGATCGGCGAGTTCGGCCGCAAGAATGCCATCGGCAAAACGCTTGCGCTGCGGGGCACGCCGAAGCAGATCGCCGACAAGATGGAAGAGCTGCACGACATAACGGGCCGCAATGGCGGCTTCATCCTCGGCAAAGGTCTCGAAATCCCCGGCTATCTGCGCGATTTCGTGGACCATGTGGTGCCGGAACTTCAGCGTCGCGGCCTGACCAAGACGAAGTACACCGGAGCGACATTGCGTGAAAATCTCAACTGAGCGGGCACCGATGATGTCGTCGCAGACCGGCCGTGTCGCGGAACGGCCGATCGAGGAGCTGTTTCTCGACCGCTGGTCACCGAGGGCCTTTACGGACGAGGCCATCACGCTGGATGTTCTCGACACCTTCTTCGAGGCCGCGCGCTGGGCTCCGTCTGCCTTCAACGCGCAGCCCTGGCGCTTCCTCTACGCGCTGCGCGGCGATGAGAACTGGGAACTGTTCACCGGCCTTCTGGCGGAGTTCAACCGCGTATGGGCACACAGATCGGCGGCGCTGATCTTCCTCGTGTCGCAAGGCCATTTTCGCGTGCCGGGTTCGGAAACGGACACGGCCTCGTACAGCCATTCGCTGGACGCCGGCGCCGCCTGGGGCAATTTCGCGCTTCAGGCAGCCAGATCCGGTTGGGCCGCGCACGGAATGACGGGGTTCGACCACGAGCGGGCGCCTCGCGCACTCAATGTCCGCGAAGGGGACCGGGTGGAGGTCGCGATCAGCGTCGGCCGAAAGGGAAGCCCGAGCCTGCTTCCGGAAAAGCTGCAGGCGCGGGAAAAGCCGAGTGACCGGCTGCCGCTCGCGCAGATCAGGCGAGCCGGACCTCTCTGATCAGGCTCCCACAGGCGGGGACATTGCGATTTTACGGGGTTTGCAAAGGCGGGATGCTGATCTCGTCGGCGATGTTCCGAAGTTCGTTGAGCAGGTTTGGATGAAGCGGAATTCCGGAGTTCATCCTGCTCTGCCGCCGGTGATCCCGCTCCTGTCCGGGAATCCGGACGGGAGCATGGTCCGGCAGGGGCTCGGATGCACGTACTTCGTCGAACACTTTCTCGACCCGCGTTCCGAAGGCGGACGGATCGCCGAAGGCCTCGATTGAAATCGCGGCAACGAACTGGCCCGTATTGGAGGGGCTGGTCGTGTCGGACGAAAAATCGACAACGTCGCTGCCGAACGCGGCTCCGTTCAGGCTTCCCGCGAGAAGCCCGATGGCCATCGCAAGCCCGTAGCCTTTCGGTCCGCCGATCGGCAGAAGAAAGCCGTCGTCGCGGCGGTTGGGGTCGGTCAGCGGTTTTCCGTCACGCCCCACCATCCAGCCTTCGGGCATAGGCTCGCCGCGTTGCGCGAGCGTCTTGATCTTGCCCATGGCCGCATTCGTGGTTGCCATATCGAGCACGAAAGCTTCCTGCGCGCCGGCCGGGACGGCGATTGCCAGCGGATTGGTGCCAAGCAGAAGATCGCTCCCGCCGTAGGGCGCGACATGGTTGGCGCTCCCGACGGCGGCGCACAGGCCGATCATCTGTTCCTGCGTCTGCGGCCGCACATACAGGGCTGCAGGCCCCGCATGGTTGCCGTTTCGCACGCCGACCCAACCGATACCGCTTGCCTTCGCCTTGTGGATCGCCAGATCGGTCGCGGTCTTCATCGCGAGATGGCCAAGGCCGTTGCCGCCGTCAACGAGCGCCGTGGCGGCCGTCTCCTGGACGATTTTAATATTGGACTTCGCTGCGATGCCGCCGTCGCGCAGCCGGTTGACGTATTGACGAAGGCGGAACACGCCATGAGTGTCGTATCCGCGAAGATCGGCTTCCACCATAAGGCCCGCCACCAGCCGTGCATCGGCCGGCGGCACGCCGAAATACGCAAAGACATCGACCAGAAATGAGGTGAGATCCTCGGCCTGTATCCGAACGCCCGTCTCCTGCATGTCAGATCCTCACGCGTCGACGACGGGGTTGCGCAGCACGCCGATGCCGTCGATCTCGGTTTCGAGAACGTCGCCCTGTTTCATCCACACGGGCGGCTTGCGCGCGTAGCCAACACCTGACGGCGTGCCTGTCGCGATCATGTCGCCGGGCTCAAGGGTCATGATTTCGGAAAGGATCGCGACGGTGCGCGCGGTCTTGAACACCATGTCCGATGTGTCGCTGTCCTGCATCACCTGGCCGTTCAGCCGTGTGCGGATGCCGATGCCGTCCGCGCCGGGTGGCAGCGCATCAGCCGTCACGATCGCCGGGCCCACGGGACCCGTTCCGTCGAAATTCTTGCCCGCGGTCCACTGGGTGGTCTTGCGCTGGTAATCGCGGACCGACACGTCATTGAAGATCGTGTAGCCGAAGACGTGGGACAGCGCGTCCGTTTCCGAAACATTCCGGCACGTCTTGCCGATCACGATGGTCAGCTCGCACTCGTAATCGAGATGCGTTGACGCGCGCGGGCGCACGACCGGCGCATTCGGGGCCACGAGGGAGGAATCGACGCGGACAAAAAGCGCCGGATAATCCGGCACCGCATTCCCGCCTTCCTTGGCATGGAGAGCGTAGTTCAGGCCGAGGCAGATGAACTTGCCGGGCTTCGGGATCGGCACCATCAGCTCCACAGATTCCACTGGAAGACGCGCGGAGGCCGGAGCAGTTGCGAGCTTGTCCGCGAGAGCCTTTTGCAGCGTCTTGCCGGCGTCGATCACGCCGATCATGGTGCGCGGCGCATCCGGCACGAGATCGCCGACCGCGATGACGTGGCCGGAATCGAGGACGCCGACATTTTCTCCGTCCTTGGCGCGAAAGGTCACAAGGTGCATAGGGCTTCCTTTGGGTTATTGGTGCGATGAAAGACGGATCGGTCAGGCATCGGCCGCCGAGGTGCGGTCCTTGTGCCAGAACACGAACCTTCGCTGCATCCAGGTCACGAAAGCGAAGAGGCTCAAGCCGACAAGGCTGAGGTAGATGATCAGCGAGAACACGCGCGGGGTGTCGAGCATGCTTGCCGCAACGCGGATCAGTTCGCCGAAACCTTTGCCGCCGCCGAGAAACTCGCCGGTAATGGCGCCCGCCATCACGCCCACGGAGCCGATTTTCAGGCCGGTGAAGAAATGCGGAAGTCCGGTCGGAAGCTTCAACTTGATGAGGGTCTGCCACCGTGTGGCGCCCATGGTCTTGAAGAGCATGCGGGCGTTTTCGTCTGCCGCGTGCAGACCCGCCGCCGTACCGACAATGATCGGGAAGGTCGCAATGAATGCCGCAAGCGCCACCTTGGAATGGATGTCGAAGCCGAGCCAGGCAACGAAAAGCGGTGCGAACGCGATCTTCGGCATCGTGTCGATGGCGACGAGATAGGGCATGACGGCGCGTTCGCCGAATGTTGTCTCCCCGACCAGAACGCCAAGGCTGAAGCCGATCACCGTGGCGATGATGAAGCCGTAAAAGACTTCTTTCATGGTCGTCCACAAGGCGAACAGCATGTAATCGCCGGACAGCAGGTTTGCCGCGACGGAGTAAAGATCGCGCGCCACTTCGATGGGGGTCGGAAGGATGATCGGCGATATCAGCTGCAGCATTGTCGCGATCTGCCAGAGCGCAACGAAGGCGATAAAAAGCGCAATCATGGAGATGGCGCGCGGTACACGGTCGATCCACGAAACGTGCTCGACCCAGACGGTGTCTGCGGGATCGTTCTGGTCCCGGATGACTTCGGCAACGCTCACAGGAAGGCCTCCTTGTCCAGACGTCCGCGAATATGATCGACCAGCGCGCCGAAACGCGGCGTCGTCATCATGTCGAGCGTGCGCGGCCGTGGCAGATCGATCGTCACGGCCTCCACGATGCGGCCCGGGCGCGGCTTCATGACATAGACGATGTCGGACAGGATCACGGCCTCGGGAATGGAATGGGTAACGAGGAAAGCGGTTGCGTCGCGGGCGAGGCAAACGCGCTGAAGTTCCATGTTCATGAACTCGCGCGACAGCTCGTCGAGCGCGCTGAACGGCTCGTCGAGCAACAGCACGGCGGGCTCGGTGATCAGCATCCGGCAGATCGCGGCGCGCTGCGCCATGCCCCCGGACAGCTCGTTCGGATAGACGTGCTCGAACCCTTTCAGGCCGACAAGTTCAAGAAGGCGGCGCGCGTCTTCGTGCTTGGCGCGCGCCGCCCGTTTGCCGTCGCGGATTTCGATGGGCAGGACGATGTTTTCGATCGTCGTGCGCCATGGAAACAGGGTTGCCTGCTGGAACATCATGCCGATGTCCCGGCGCGGGCCCGTCACCGGTTTTCCCGCGAGCACAACCCTTCCGGCGGAAGGGGTGTGCAGACCGGCCATGATTTTCAGCAGCGTGGATTTTCCGCAGCCGCTCGACCCGATGACGGCGGAGAAGCTTCCTCGTTCGAGCGTCAGGTCCACCTTGTCGAGCGCATGCACGTTTCGACGCGGATAGACCTTGGTGACCGAGGAGAGCTCGTAGACCGGCTCCCGTCGCACAGGATCGGAAGTAAGGACGGCGGCCGCGGCAGCGCTCATTTGTTCCAGGCCTCGACGAAATCGTTGGTATAGGCTTTGGTGAGGTCCGGGACGGCCGATTTCAGGCTGCCGGTTTCGACAAGGCTCTTCTGCCAACGTTCCCAATGGGCAGGGTCCTGGTAGCCCCAGCCCTTGTTCTCGCCGACCGGAATGGTTTTCGCGAGAACCGCCTCAAGCAGGGCGTTTG
Source organism: Rhizobiales bacterium Ga0077545 (assembly GCA_001464335.1). Lineage (GTDB taxonomy): Bacteria > Pseudomonadota > Alphaproteobacteria > Rhizobiales > Methylopilaceae > Flaviflagellibacter. The sequence goes on from LNEV01000002.1 coordinate 37,690, forward strand.
CGAACTGCTTGTCTTCGCCTTCCTGGGGCATGCCGGCCTTCAGGTCGGCGAGCACGGTGTCGCGGTTTGCCGGGTCCATCGTGAATTTCTGTGCACGCACAAGCGCACGTCCGAAACCCTCGACGAGTTTGGGATCCTTCTCGATGGTCGCGCGCATTGTCACGAAGCCATTGCCGAAGAAGGTGAGAAATTCCTCGGGGGTAAGGTCGCGCAGTTTGATGCCGCGCTCGTTGAGGATGGCGGTGTCGGCCGTAGAGGCGGCGTATCCTGCAATATCGCCCCGCGTGAAGGCAGCTGCCGCAAGGCCGCCGTCGCCGACCGTCAGGAAGGTGTAATCCCTGTTCTCGTTCATGCCGAGCGCCGACAGAACGCTACGCGCAAAGCCGACTTCCGCGCCGTCGGCCGTGCCGACGCCGATGACTTTGCCCTTGAGGTCCTGCGGACTTTTGTAGGGGTCGCCATCCTTCACGACGATCGAGAACGAACTCTTGACCATCATGTTGTAGATGAAGACGACATCCACATCGCGAAGCCGTGCGCTGAGAACGGGGCCGGGGCCGGGACGGCCGAACTGGGCCTGACCAGACGCCAGGGCCTGAATGACAGGGCCGGAACCGTTGACGGATTCGACGCGGACATTGAGGCCTTCATCCTTGAAGTAGCCTCGGCTGATTGCGACGTAAACGGGAAACGAATTGATTGCGGAAGGGCTTGGCTGGACGAAGGTGACGTCGCGCAAAGCCTGAGCGGAGACGTTCGAGGCGGATGTGGCCACGAATGCTGCTGCGCAGAGCGCGATGGAATGCCGTACAATGCTGTCAAATCGCATTTTATTTCCTCCCCGGGAAAAGCTCGCGGCGTTTGCGCCGTCTGTAAGCACGTGCGAATTTCAACTCGATGCGCCAGCGGCAGGAGAAAGGGCACGCAGGCGCCACCGTCCTTCACCGCAGCGTTGATCCCATATTCCTCCTTCCCTGTTGCCCGCTGGCTCCCGGCGCCCGAAATGGCGCTCGCGCTTTGAGCGGGCTTGTCTCAAAGTCTACATTCGAGCAGCCTTGGTTGAAGATGGGAAACACGCCCAATCGGGCGATTGGTTGCGAGCTGTGCGGGTGGATCATCCGGGAACCTTGCCGAGATTGCGCGATCTGCTCGCCGCTCTCGAACTACCGCTGAACGGGCGTCTGCCCCCGGAGCGCGAGCTGAGCGCGCGGCTCGGCGTGTCGCGCGCGGCGCTGCGCAAGTGCATGGATGTGCTCGAGGATGAGGGGCGCATCTGGCGCCATGTCGGCCGCGGAACCTTCATCGGCGCCCGGCCGGTGCTGAACCTCGAACACGTGTCGTTTCTGGGCAGCATCACCAGTCCCGCCCAGATCATCGAGGCCCGCCTCGCGCTCGAACCGCAACTGGCCCGCCTTGCGGCGCTGAATGCTGTCGCCGGCGATTTTGCCGAACTGGAAAACTGCATCCGCCGCTGCCGCCGGGCGCGCGACTGGAATGTCTATGAAGCGTGGGACAACAAGTTTCACCACGCCATCGTGGGCGCGTCCCGGAACAAGCTTCTCATCGTTCTGTTCGAGACGCTGAATGCGGTCCGCCGCGCGCCGATCTGGCGCAACAGCCGTCTGGGCGAGCGGCCGACGGAAGATCACCCCTCATTCGCCGAGCACGATGGCATCGCCGAGGCCATCCGCGCCCGCGATGCCGACCGGGCGGAGAGCCAGATGCGCGCTCATCTCATCTCGATCCGGAACCGCATGCTGTAGCCCCGACGCACCTGGCAGATATCGAAGCGCGTGCGGGCCGGCGCCTCAACACCGGGACCGGCGTGCTCCCCACGGCCGAGGAAGTTCACGAAATCAATGTGACGCCGTTCATCGACGTGATGCTGGTTCTGCTCATCATCTTCATGGTCGCGGCGCCCCTGGCGACGGTCGATGTGCATGTCGATCTTCCGGCCTCCTCGGCGAAACCGGCCGAGCGGCCGGACAAGCCGCTTTACCTGACGGTGAAGGAGGATCTCAGTCTTTCGGTCGGTAACGACACGATTGCTCGCGACGGGCTTCAGGCCGCGCTCGATGACGTCACCGAAAACAACCGCGACGCACGCATCTTCCTGCGTGCGGACAGGACAGTGGACTATGGCGATCTGATGGATGTGATGAATCTCCTGCGCGGCGCGGGTTATCTGAAAATAGCGCTGGTCGGTCTCGAAACGACGGCGAATGCGGAGGGGGCGACCGAACCGATTGCGTCGGGCACGCAGGCGCCGTGACCGATTGGGTGAGCAAGACGACGCGGCGCGTCTATACGCTGCTCTGGGCCCGGTGCCGCGCTTGTCGTGTTGGGCGCTCATGCCGGCGCCGTTGCGTGGATGCTGCGCCAGCCGCCCGTCGTGCCGGCCGATGCGCCGCCGGCCGCCATCATGCTGGAGCTTGCCGAAATGTCGGTCGCACCGGAGGTGCAGGAGGATGTCGATCTTCCTCCCGATCAGCTCATGCAGGCATCGGAGGCCAGCAAGCCAGTTGAGGAGGTAAAGGAAGAGCCCGAGGAAAAGCCCGAAGAGGTCGAAGAGGTCGAGGAAGAGCTGCCGCAGGTCGAGGAGACGCCGGTCGAGAAGGTCGAGGTCCCGATCCCGAAAGCCGCGCCGAAGAAGGTCGTGAAGAAACAGAAGCCGAAACCCAAAGCGGCGGCGGTGCCGAAAACGTCCGCACCGAAGAAGGTCGATGCGCCGCGCGCGCCGGTCGCCAGGGCTGCGCAGTCGAGCCGGGGCGTGTCTTCCGTTTCGCCCGCGACATGGCAGGCGCGCCTGCAGGGCCATCTCGAACGCCACAAGCGCGCTCCGGCGGGAGGCGGCGCCGGTGTGGTGGGTCTGGCGTTCGGCATCGACGGGGCGGGCAATGTCACATCCGCCCGCATCGTGCGCTCATCCGGAAACGCGGCGCTGGATCAGGCGGCGCTGGCCATGGTCCGGCGCGCTTCTCCGGTGCCCGCGCCACCGCCCGGTGTTCAGCGGAAGATCGTGGTCCCCGTTCGCTTCAAGAGATGATCAAGAAGAGGCGCGCAGAAAGCGTCTGAAACAGCGAGCCTGTCACGTCGAATACGCGGGAGCTCTCAGTTCTGGAGCTGCCACATCAAGAATTCCGACCAAGTGTACTGGACGGCGATGCAGGCGAGAATACTGAACGAGTGCGCGACCCATTCGCGCGCAAACGCCGGCGGCCGGTTGTCGTTCGCAATCGGCCGGAGAAGGTAATCGGCTGCGGGAGCCGCATAGCCGATATCGCACGCCTGTTTGCAAGCCATAGCAATTCCGCCTGGACGTGAAGACTAGCTCATTCTCGAGCCGTCGTCGACAGCCTAATCCGCGTTGCCCTGCGCGAGGCTTGCGGCGCTCCGGGGAGCGACCCTCGGACTGATTTCACGCAAAGTAGGCACGCCGATTTTCCATATTTTGTTCAAATGCAGACAATTGCGAAACGGTTCCAAGGCGCTATAAAGGCAGCGTCCTCGGGGGAGGGTGGTCTGCAAAAGGAATCATACGTGCAGCGCCTATCCACCCGCGATATCCCGCCGAGCGAGCGGCTGTCTTTCGTTCACGATTTCGTTTCCCGCAACGTCATCGGCCTCGAATTCACGCCGCAGACCCCCGCCGACCCGGAAATGGATCTGGCGACGCTTCCGCTCTCGGCCGATATCAGTGTTTCGCAGGGCCTCTACACGCCGATTCGCGGCGCCCGCACCCGGGGTCTCCTGCAGGACGGCAAGCACAATTACTTCGTCACGGTGCATACCGACGATTACGAGTTTTCGGTGGAGGGGCGCCCGCGCGTCAAGGCCGCGGCGGGCGATCTGACGATCATCAGCATGGGCGTGCCGCTGGAATTCTACCTGCCGAACACGCGGGTGGATGTTCTGCACATCGCCTATGACAGGATCGCGCCCCTCGTTCCGGGCATCGACATGGAACCCTATTATCAGGTTCCGGCCAATGCGCTGGGCGCGGACCTGCTGTTGGGCTACGCCGATATCCTGCGCGCCTTCGAGCCCGCCGATGCAAAGGCGACGGAGCTGGCCGCGACGCATCTGTGCGAGCTTGTCGCCCTCGTCCTGGACGGCAAGACCGCTGTGGAGCGCGGACGCTCATCCATCCGCGCCGCGCGGCTGGATCTCGTGAAGAAGGATATAGCGGAGCGGCTGCACGAGCCGGAGCTGTGCGTTGAGGATGTGGCGCGTCGGCAATCTGTCAGCACGCGCTACGTGCACAAACTGTTCGAGATGGAGGGCGTCACCTTCTCCGAGTATGTGCGCGACAGCCGTCTTGACCTCGCCCATCGCGCGCTGCTTGCGGCCCCGCGCGAGCGCCGGATCAGCATTTCCGGCGTGGCGTTCGACTGCGGCTTTGGAGACATTTCGAACTTCAACCGTTCGTTCCGCCGTCGCTATGGCATCACGCCGTCCGACCTTGTGGCGAACGCCCTGCGGCGGCGCAACTGAAAGAAAGCCGCCGGGAAGTTCCCATCCTGCAAAGCTGATTCCCATTGCACCAAGACGCTCCTGACGCTCACGCCTAGATACCGCTCTGCACGGCGAACCGCCGTCTTCCGTTCGCGGGCATTCGACCCCACGAACGCCATCAAAGCGGGTGTGAAGATGAAAGTCATGATCGTATTGGCAGGTGCGTTGGCGTTGGCCGCTTGCGGCCAGACAACGGGCTCGGCTCGCCGTGCACCGGCTTCGGCCGCCGAACCCGCCTTGGCGGCAGCCCCGAAACAGGATGCGGGCCAACAGGCGGCGGCGACGCGGACGGCGGCGGCTCCCGCCGGCGCTGCGGACCACTGCGCGGAAGCGGCCAACAAGGCCATGCAGGCCCAGACCAACGCGGCCATGGTCGGCGGCGCCCTGTCCATGGTCGGGGGCCTCGGCGGATTTGCCGGGCGTGGCGGTATGGTCGCCGCCCAGGCGGCATCCGTCGGCGGGCAGGTCGCTCAATCCCAGGCGCGCGCGCAGGCGCAGGCCGATATGCAGGAGTGCATGTAATGACGCGTGCTCTTCTCGCGATCCTGATCGCAATGGCATTCGCGTCGGCAGCTACGGCTCTCTCGCCCGGCGAGGCGGGGAAGATCGTTGTCCTTATCGGACAGCTTTCGCCGGAAATTGGCGAAATCGCATTTGACGACGAGGAGGCCGATCAATGGTTCGAGGATGACGCGGCCTACGAGCAGCGGATCACCAAGGCGGGCTTTACCCGAGAAAGCTGGAAAGCGGGGTTCGATGCGGTGGTGAAAGGCTATTTCGCTCTCATCCCGCAGGCGCAGATCGATGCGATGATGAATGCCGCGCGGGTCCAGCTCGCCCAGTCGGCCAGCCTGTCGGCCGAGCAGAAGGCCGAAGTCGCTGCGGAGTTCGAACAGCACGTTGCCAAAGTCCAGCGTTACCGAGACGAAGGCCGTTCCGCGGCGGACGCGGTGCGGCCCTTTGCGGGGCGCCTCAAAACGCTCATCGATTCCGGCAGCGAGGACTGATCAGCCGCGCTCGCGCACATCGACGAATTTCAGCTTCGGCCAATCCTGCTTCGCCTGATCGAGCGTCCACGTGTTGCGGGCAAGAAAGACGAACGCTCCGTCGCGGTCTTCCGCGACGGAGGAGCGGTTGGTTTCGAGAAACTTCTCGATCTGGGTCTTGTCGTCGCTGTCGATCCAGCGCGCGGTCACGAAAGGCGCGGGCTCGTAGCGGATCGGAACGCCGTATTCCTTGTCCATACGGGATGCGAGAACGTCGAGCTGCAGCGACCCGACGACGCCGACGATGGACTGCGAGCCGATCAGCGGGCGGAAAACCTGCGTCACGCCTTCCTCGGCCATGTCCTGAAGCGCGCGGCCGAGCTGTTTGGCTTTCATCGGATCGTCGAGATGGACGCGGCGCAGGATTTCCGGTGCGAAGTTCGGAATGCCTTCGAAGCGGATTGTCTCTCCCTCGGTCAGCGTGTCGCCGACACGCAGCATTCCGTGGTTTGGGATGCCGATGATGTCGCCCGGCAAGGCTTCGTCGGCGGTTTCGCGGTCCTGCGCGAAGAAGAAGATCGGCGCGGCAATCGTGACCATACGATTCTCGCGCACATGGAACAGCTTCATGCCGCGCTTGAAGCGGCCGGAACACAGGCGGATGAAGGCCACGCGATCGCGGTGGTTCGGGTCCATATTGGCCTGGACCTTGAAGACGAAGCCGGTGACCGGCTTTTCCGCGGCCGAAACCTTGCGGGCATTGGCGGGACGCGTGGTGGGCGGCGGCGCGAAGTCGGCCAGCGCCTGCAAAAGCTCCGCGACGCCGAACTCCTTCAGCGCCGAGCCGAAATAGACCGGCGACAGATGCCCTTCGCGAAAACTCTCGAGGTCGAATTTCGGCAGCGCCCCTTCGGCAAGTTCGAACCCTTCGAGCGCGGGGCCGAGAATGTGCGGCTCGATGCCCTGTGCGGACAGTTCCGACGGGTCATCGAAAGTCACGACCCGTGCGGCACGGCCGCCGCGCTCCTCGGGCAGGATGGCGCGCTTGTTCACGATGTCGATGAGACCGCGGAAATCGGTGCCGAGGCCGATCGGCCAGCTCATCGGCGACAGATCGAGCGCAAGGCCCGACGAGATGTCGTCGAGCAAGGTCAGCGGATCGACGCCCTCGCGGTCCACCTTGTTAATAAAGGTGACGATCGGAATGTCGCGCAGGCGGCAGACCTCGAACAGCTTGCGCGTCTGGCTCTCGATGCCCTTTGCCGCGTCGATGACCATCACGGCGGCATCGACGGCGGACAGGGTGCGATATGTGTCCTCGGAGAAGTCCGAATGGCCGGGCGTGTCGAGCAGGTTGAACGTGATGCCGTCACGCTCGAATGTCATGACGGAGGACGTCACCGAGATCCCGCGTTTCTGCTCGATGTCCATCCAGTCGGAACGGGCGCGCCGGCGTTCGCCGCGCGCCTTCACATCACCGGCGGCGCGGATGGCGCCGCCCGCAAGCAGGAGGCGTTCGGTCAAGGTCGTTTTGCCGGCGTCCGGATGCGAGATGATCGCAAAGGTGCGGCGGGACGCATAAGGCGCGACGGATGTATCTGCGGTCATGGCCGCTCAAATCTTTCAAAAATGTCGGAAGCTCGCGCTGACGTAACAAACGCGGCGGTCAGCGGCAATATGTGGTGCGCCCATCTCTTCCGCGGCGTGCAAGGTCGAGATGGAAGTGCTCGTCGTGGGAGGAGACGCCCGGGCCGAGCACGGTGGTGAACGGACCGCAGGCTGTGCCCCGGATTTCACTCAGAAATCCGAGCTCCGCCTCGCCGCCTTTGTCGCTGACGGGCACGACGACGCCGTTCGCGCGCTCGAAGCCGCCGATGTCGAGCGCATTGGCGCTCGCATGTTCGGAGAGCTTGGCGCCCACCACGCGGTTGCGGCCCCGGCATTCGTAGCCGCCCGTCTGCCGGAAAGCGACGATCGGCCCGCCAAGATGTTTTTGGGCGGCAGGCTGCACCGAAGCGGCAAGCCAGTCGAGCGTCGCCTTGGCGACCCTGCAGGACGTGACGGCGGGGTTTTCCAGAGACACCTTCTGCCCCCCTTTTGGCGTGATCGATTTCAGCCGGATCGGCGTCAAGGCGCCGCACTGGCCTTCCACAATCCGTGGCAGGCGTTCGAACTCGATCTCGCCGGCTGCTTCGAGTTCGTCGCACAAGGGTTCGGGAATGGGATCCAGCGGAACATCGGCCTCGACGACCGCCGGTGCGGCGGGCTCCGTCGGTTTCGGCTTTGCCGTTTCGGCTGCTGCCGGCTCTTTCGGGCGTGGAACCGGCATCGGAACGGACTCGGGGGCGCTCACGGGCTCTGCCGGTTTTTCAGGAGATTTTATGTCTTGTGGTGGACCCGCTTTGGTGAGTCGTGCCGGGCGAGGTTCCGGCAGAGGCATCGCCAAGGCACCGATGGGAACAAGGAGTGCCACGAGAAGGGCGATGAGGATCGTCACGACATATTGAACGTCGGGACGGGGGAGTTGGTTCACCGCGCCGTCGGGAAAGTTACAGACGCCGCCGAGATTTGTTCTGCATCGCGGCTGGCGCGCACCGCCGATTGCAGAACGCCGCCGCCTCCACCCGAAGCGCGCCCGTTGCCGTTCGCTGCGCGCGCGAGATCGCCGGCCAGCCGCTCAATCTGCTGGCGCAGAAGCGTGATGTCCTCGCCGCTGTCGCGCACGTTCTGGCGCGAGTTGAGGGCGTGTTCGGTCCGCACGCGGTCGAGTTCGCGCTCGAGCGCGGCTTTCTCCGAACGCAGCGCGTCCGCGGTCTGCAGCGCGCTCTCGGCGCGGGTGCGATATTGCGCAAGATCGAGTTCGGCGGCGACGAGCTTCTGGCGCGAGCCGTCCGCGCGGTCCGATTCGCCACGCAGATTTTCCGCGGAGCGGCGCTGGGCTTCGGCCAGTTCGCGCTGAAGCATGCTGATCTGCTGTTCGAGCGAGCCGATCTTGAGACGCAGTTCCTGGGCCTGCGCGGTGGCGCTGGACACTTCCAGTCGCCGCGCATCCGCCAGATGGATGAGTTCGCTGCGCTCCCGTTCCAGCTGCTTGTTGGTGCGCTGGGCTTCGGCAAAGCGCGCTTCGATCTGCGCAAGACTGGCTTTGGAGCCGGCGATCTCGGCTTTCAGGTTTTCGATCGTCTTCTGGTCGCCGCCTTCGCGCGTCTGGCCTTCGGCGATTTTCGTGTTGGCCTCGCCAAGCGCGGTGCGCAGCGCGAAATTCGCGGTGTCGCGGCGGCCGATATCGGCCATCGCCTGCGTCATGCGCTGCCGCATGACATTGGACAGACGTTCAAGGCGGCGGTGCTCGATGGCCTGTTCGGCGCGCATGAGATCGCGCGAGGCGACGATCTCGTCTCGCGACAGAGGCAGACGACGCATGATGCGGTGCGTCGTGAGGCGCACGGCGCGTGACCACAGCGCTCGTCCAAGAAACAACGCAACAAGGCTTGCAATCAGGAAGCCGAGCGCGGCGTAAAGAAGCGGCTCGACCATGTGTCAGCCCGTTATCCGCCTATCCGGTGAAAGGGCATACATGCCACGCGGCGATGAAGTTCGCCAGAGGCACACGCGTTGCCATGATGGGATAATCCGGCCGCTCAGAAAGGATTCCAGGTCGCGCGCGGGGAGAATTTCAGATAGCCGACATTGACGCCGAAGCGCGCACCGACACCCGATTGAATGGGAACGAGCACGATGCCGTCGATGGACAGGGCCGTCATGCCGAACCCGCCGACAATATAGGCCGAGCCGTTGACGCCCGGAAACCGCCGGAGAATAGAATCGGGCGCCGGCAGATTGTAGACGAGGATCATCGTGCGGGCGCCTTCGCCGCCGAGATCGAAGCCGATGGACGGCCCCTGCCAGTAGACCTGCCGGTCTCCGCCATTCTTCATATACAGCTTGCCCTCGCCGTAGCGCAGGCCGACGCCGATGGCGCCGGAGCCCTCCTGGCCGAGAATGTAGCCGTTGGGGCGCCCCCATTTGCTGCCCGCATATTCGATGATGGATGCGAGTTCGCGGCTGACGACGCCGAAGAATTTGTGGCCGCGCGAGACGATCTCGTCTGTCTCATACGTCCCGGTGCGGTCCGAGCCGCCTTGATATTGCGCCGCTGCCGGCTGAGGCGCGGCGATCAGCGCGACGGCAAGGAGGGCCAGCGAAGCGGCAAAATGGAGCAGGGCAGTCGACCGGTTCATTCGGGCCTCGACAGATGACAAGCGGGACGGAAGCCGGTCCGGATGGATGGCGGCCTGTAGGCTGGCACGAATCCTAGCCTAATTTTCAATGAAATCGTGACCCTGCGAAGGCAAACATCAGGCTTCGGGCGGTCTTCCCCAGGCAATGAACGGTCCATTGCGGAAATTCTCGGCGTTTTTCGAATAGGCGAGCGGTGTCCCGTCCGGACTGAGGACGGCGCCTCCCGCCGCGGAAAGGATGGCGTCGCCCGCTGCGGTGTCCCATTCCATCGTCGATGTGAAGCGCGCGTAGAGATCGGCGGCCCCTTCGGCGACGAGGCCGAATTTGATCGCCGAGCCGAGCCTTTGGCGTTCGGTCACGTTGTGCTGGTCGAGAAAGGCCTCGGTCGGTGCGCTGTTGTGGCCGCGGCTCGTGAGCGCGACGAGGGGCCGTGCGGCCTCCCGTGTGTGGATCTTCGTGAAGCTGTCCGCGAGAGGCGTCGCACCCTTGTCGTGCAACGAGCGGGCGGCTCCGGTGCCCTCGATGCCCCAATAGGTGCGGCCGAGAGCCGGCGCGTGCAGGATGCCGAGGCGGGGGCGCCCGTTTTCGACAAGCGCGAGATTGACCGTGTATTCGGGGCGCCCGGAGACGAATTCGCGCGTGCCGTCGAGCGGGTCGATGCAGATGAACGTGCCGGCCAGCACCGGCACGTCGCCCCCGGCCGCGCTCTCTTCGGCAAGGACGGGCACGCCCGGCAGAAGCTGGCGCAGCCCGGCGAGGATCGTCTCCTCCGCGCGCACATCCGCAATGGTCACCGGCGAATCATCGGATTTGGTCTGGATGTCGAACCCGTCGGATGCAGCCTGAAGGATCACGCGTCCGGCCTTGGCGCTCAGTTCGACGAGAGCGTTCAGAAGCGTGGCATCGAGGGAGAACGACATAGGGGCTCGCGGTCTTCCATATTTTCCGGCGCATGGGGCCGGGCGCGCGTGGCGCGAATCTGTCGTGCGGTGTATCAGGCTCCCTCCCACGCCGCCAAGCGCGCGACAAGGAGCAGAGAATGTCTTCGCCCATCGAACTCGATGGCCTCGATCTCGCGGCCCTGATTTCAAGCCGCCTTTGCCATGATGTGATCAGCCCGGTGGGCGCCATCGTCAACGGGCTCGAAGTCCTCGAAGAGGAAAAAGATCCCGAGATGCGGGAGATCGCCCTCACGCTCGTCCGCAAGAGCGCCGAGCAGGCGTCCGCGCGTCTTCAGTTCGCGCGTCTTGCGTTCGGCGCGGCGGGGTCTGCGGGCGCGCAGATCGACACCGGCGATGCCGAGCAGGTGTCGCGCGCGATCATCGGAGACAGCAAGGCCGAACTCGTCTGGAACGGGCCGCGCCTGCTTCTGCCGAAGAACCAGGTCAAGCTGCTGCTCAACCTTCTGGTGATCGCCATTGCAAGCGTGCCGCGTGGCGGCACGATCACGGTCAACATCGAAGGCACGGAAGCCGACATCGCGTTCCGCATCACCACGACGGGACCGATGGTGCGCATTCCGGCCACGACGGCCGATCTCATCGCAGGTACGCCGGAGGACGGGCGCGTCGACGCGCATGTCATTCAGCCCTTCTACACGGGGCTTGTCGCGCGTGCGGCAGGGATGAGCGTAAGCATCGCCGTCGAGGGCGACAATGCCCTGATCGAAGCGCGCTCCGCGGGCGCTTAATCCCCCATTAACCATAAAATAGATTAGCCCGCCGCTGCCCTATTTTGGCAGTGGCGGCTATGTACGCGCAACGAGCCGGTAACCGTTTTACTTTACCAATTCCCTCGATAGCCGATCGCTTGGGGCGGCGTCGGGGGATTGATATGGATGACTTGCTGCGTGAATTCCTGACCGAGACGAACGAGTCTCTCGATGTCGTGGACATCGAGCTGGTTAAGTTCGAGCAGGATCCGAATAACGCGAAGATACTCGACAACATCTTCCGTCTTGTGCATACGATTAAGGGCACCTGCGGTTTCCTTGGCCTTCCGCGCCTTGAAGCCATCGCCCACGCCGCCGAGACCCTGATGGGCAAGTTCCGCGATGGCGCGCAAGTAAATACCGAGGCCGTTTCGCTCGTTCTGCAATCGATCGACCGCATCAAGTCGATTCTGGGAGAGCTTGAGCGAACGGAAGCCGAGCCGGAAGGCGAAGACCGCGACATCATTTCTGTGCTTGAGGCCATGTCCGAAGGCGTGACCAAGGGCGGAACAGTGCCCGCAGCGCCGCCCGCGGCCGAACCGGCAAGTGCCGAGCCGGCGATTATTGTCCAGACGATTGAGCGCGATCTGCGCCCCGGCGAAGTGTCGCTCGACGATCTTGAGCGCGCCTTCCGCGAAACGGATGGCCCCGATCTCGCGCCGCCTGCTTTCGTCCGTGAAGAAGCTCCCGAGGCCAAGGCCGAGCCTGAAAAGGCTGCGCCCGCCGTTGTCGAGAAGGTGGCCGCAAAGCCCGTCGAAAAGAAGCCCGTCGAGAAAAAGGCACCGGCCAACGACGACGACAGCAGCGCAAAGCAAGAAGGATCGATCGCATCCCAGACCATCCGTGTCGGTGTCGAGACGCTTGAACATCTGATGACGATGGTTTCGGAGCTTGTGCTGACGCGCAACCAGCTGCTCGAAATCGTGCGCCACCACGAGGAATCCGAATTCAAGACCCCGCTGCAGCGTCTGTCGAATGTGACGGCCGAACTGCAGGAAGGCGTCATGAAGACGCGCATGCAGCCGATCGGCAATGCCTGGCAGAAACTGCCGCGCGTGGTGCGCGATCTGGCGCAGGAACTCGGCAAGAAAATCGATCTCGAAATGCACGGCGCCGAGACGGAACTCGACCGCCAGATTCTCGACATCATCAAAGATCCGCTGACGCATATGGTCCGCAACTCCGCGGACCACGGTCTCGAAGCCACCGAAGACCGCAAGATGCTCGGTAAGCCCGAAAAGGGCACGATCCGCCTGTCGGCCTTCCATGAAGGCGGCCATATCCTCATCCAGATCGCGGACGATGGGCGCGGCTTGAATGTCGACAGGATCAAGAAAAAAGCGATCGAGAACGGCCTCGCCACCGAAGCCGACCTCGAGCGTATGGGCGAAAGCCAGATCCAGAAGTTCATCTTCCATCCGGGCTTCTCGACCGCCGCTGCCGTCACATCGGTTTCGGGTCGTGGCGTCGGAATGGACGTTGTCAAGACGAACATCGACGTCATCGGCGGAACGATCGACCTCAAGTCGACACCCGGCGAAGGAACGACCTTTACGATCAAGATTCCGCTGACCCTGGCCATCGTTCCGGCGCTTATCGTCGAGGTCGCCGGAGACCGTTTTGCCATTCCGCAGATCGCGGTCATCGAACTCGTCCGCGCGAATGCACAGTCCGATCACCAGATCGAGCGTATCAAGGACACGCCGGTCCTGCGCTTGCGCAACAAGCTTCTGCCGCTGGTCCATCTGCGCAAACTGCTTGGGATCACAGAGGTCGATGCCGAGGCCGTCTCGGAACAGAAATCCGAAGAGACGGGCTTCATCGTCGTCACGCAGGTTGGTGGCCAGACCTTCGGCATCGTTGTCGACGGCGTCTTCCACACCGAGGAAATCGTCGTCAAGCCGATGTCGTCGCGGCTTCGTCACATCAGCATGTTCTCCGGCACGACCATTCTCGGCGACGGCTCGGTGATCATGATCGTCGACCCGAACGGTCTTGCGCAGGCGGTCGGTACGGACGTCACGGCCAATGCGGGTCCACATGCAAATGCGGAGCAGGATGCGGGGCCCTCGCACAACCAGACAGTATCGATGTTGATGTTCCGCTCCGGCGGCCCGGAGTTGAAGGCGGTACCGCTTTCACTCGTGACACGCCTCGAGGAGATCGACGTCAAGAAGATCGAGTCGTCGAACGGTCGAAATCTCGTTCAGTACCGCGGCAGCCTGATGCCTCTGATCGAGGTAACCGAAGCAACGCGCATTCGCGAGGATGGTGGCCAGCCTTTGCTGGTCTTCTCGGAAGACAGCCGGTCGATGGGTCTCATCGTCGACGAGATCGTGGATATCGTCGAGGATCACCTCAACATCGAGGTCGCCTCCACGAAACCGGGAATTCTCGGTTCGGCGGTCGTCAAGGGCCAGGCCACCGAGATCATCGACATCGCCTATTATCTGCCGATGGCGTTCGAGGATTGGCTGGAGCGCAAGGAGATGAAGACGCTCGCGATCAAGCGGCATCTTCTGTTCGTCGACGACAGCCCGTTCTTCCGCAACATGCTGATGCCGGTCCTGCGCGCGGCGGGCTACGAAGTGACGGCATGTGCCAGCGGCTCGGAAGCGCTCAATCTCATGCGCAATGGCCGAAAGTTCGACGTCGTCATTTCCGATATCGAAATGCCGGAAATGAACGGCTTCGATCTTGCGGAAGCCGTACGTGCCGACACCGAACATTCCCGGGTGCCGATCATCGCGCTGTCGTCTCTGACGACCGAGGAAGCTCTGGAGCGTGGCCGCAAGGCCGGGTTCGACGATTACGTTGCGAAGTTTGATCGGCCGGGCCTGATCGCCGCGCTGAAGGAAAGCACCGCCCAGATGGAGCGCGCCGCATGAGCACGAATCACGTTGAAGAAGCCGTTGGTGGCGAGGAAGTCGAGTACGTAACCGTTGTGATCGGTGACCAGTTGTTCGGTCTGCCGATCGGCCGCGTGCAGGACGTCTTCTCTCCGGACCGCCTGACACGGGTCCCGCTCGCGCCGCCTGAAGTCGCGGGCGTTCTGAACCTGCGCGGCCGTATCGTGACGGCGGTGGATATGCGCGTTCGTCTCGGTCTGCCGAAGATGGACACGACCAAGCCGCCAATGGCCGTGGGCATCGACCATCAGGGCGAGGCGTTCGGGCTTCTGATCGATCAGATCGGGGAAGTCCTGAAGCTGCCGGTGTCGAGCAAGGAAGCAACGCCGACCAATATGGATGCCCGCTGGGCAAAGATCTCTAACGGGATTCACCGTCTGGACGGCCAGCTCCTCGTGGTTCTCGATGTGGAGCATGTGCTTCAGCACGGTCCCGAGAGCATAGCTGCCTGAGGGCAGAAGGAGTAAGGACATGAAAACCTGTCTCGTGGTCGATGACTCCAGCGTCATTCGCAAGGTTGCGCGGAGAATTCTCGAAAAGTTCGATTTCAAGATCTCGGAGGCCGAAGATGGCAGTCAGGCGCTGGAACTCTGCCGCCAGGCGATGCCGGATGCCGTCCTTCTCGACTGGAACATGCCGGTCATGGATGGCTACGAGTTCCTGAAGGAACTGCGCGCAATGCCGGGCGGGGATGTGCCGAAAGTCGTGTTCTGCACCACCGAGAACGATGTCGCGCACATCGCGCGGGCGCTGCGTGCCGGTGCGAACGAGTACATCATGAAGCCCTTCGACAAAGACATTGTCGAAGCCAAGTTCCAGGAAGTCGGCCTGATCTGATCTTGAACGGGGACACCGTTCGCTTCTGCCTTTGAGTATCGCACGTATGGCCATCGCCGCTGCTGCCCCCACTTCCGACACTGAACGATCAATTCGTGTGATGATTGTCGACGACGCGCTCGTCGTCCGCGGCATCGTTTCCCGCTGGCTCCAGGAAGAGCCCGGTATCGAAGTCGTGGCGACGCATCGCTCGGCGAAGAACGCCCTCGAGGATCTTCTTCGCACGGCGCCCGATGTCGTTGTTCTTGATATTGAAATGCCGGACATGGACGGCGTCACGGCGCTTCCTCTCCTTCTGGAGAAAAAGCCGGACATTTCGGTCATCATTGCATCGACGTTGACGCGCCGTAACGCCGAGCTGTCCATTCGCTGCCTGAACCTTGGCGCGACGGACTGTCTTGCCAAGCCCCAGACCTCCGGTGAAATGACGTCCACCGCCGATTTCCGCCGCGAGCTGACGAGCCGGATCCGCGCTCTCGGATCGCGAGCCGTGTCGCGGCGTCGTACGATCGTGCCAGCGAAGACGGATGCGCCGGTGCGCGCTCCTGCGCCGGCGGTGACAAAGAGCAAGCCGGATTTCAGCTTCGCGAAGCGGTCGAGCGAGCCGCCGAAGCTGCGGAAGTTTTCGACGTCGGTGCCGCGTGCACTGGTCGTTGGTTCCTCGACCGGGGGACCGCAGGCTCTCGCCGTCTTCTTTGCGGGCGTGAAACCCATTCTGTCCCGTGTGCCGGTTCTGGTAACGCAGCACATGCCGCCGAGCTTCACGACGATCCTTGCCGAGCATATCGGCCGGGTCACCGGCACGACGTGTCACGAGCCGGTTGACGGCGAGGCAGTGCGTGCGGGCGTGATCTACATTGCGCCGGGAGGCCATCACATGAAGGTGGCGACCGGCCCGAATGGCCCGGTCATCCGCATCACGGACGATCCGCCGGTCAATTTCTGCAAGCCCGCCGTCGATCCGCTGTTCCAGTCGGCGCTTCAGGTGTGGGGCGCGAGCCTTGCGGCGGTTGTCCTGACCGGCATGGGCGCTGACGGCGCGCGTGGCGGGCTCGCCATCGCCGATGCCGGCGGCACGGTGATCGCGCAGGACGAAGAAACAAGCGTTGTGTGGGGAATGCCCGGGGCAACGGCACAAGCGGGAGCCTGCGCGGCGATCCTGCCTTTGCCGGAGATTGCGCCGAGGGTTGTCAATTTGATCTTGGGGACGCGTTGATGACACCGGCTGATCTTGAGTATCTCGGCAAATTTCTGAAGGAGAGGTCTGGCCTCGTCCTCGTTGGCGACAAGACCTATCTCATCGAAAGCCGGTTGATGCCGATTGCGCGTAGGCACAATATCGCCTCCCTGTCTGCTCTCATCGCCAAGATGCGTGGCAATGCGGCTCTGGAGAGCGAAATCGTCGAGGCGATGACGACCAACGAAACCTTCTTCTTCCGCGACAAGGTTCCGTTCGAGTTGTTCTCGGATCATATGATGCCGCTTCTGAAGACGGCGCGTGCCGCGCAGCGGCGCGTGCGTATCTGGTGCGCCGCCTGCTCGACCGGGCAGGAGCCTTATTCCCTGGCGATGATTCTCGAAGAGCAGGCCGCGAAATATCCTGGCTTCAACTTCGAGATCTACGCGACCGACCTGTCGTCCGAAGTTCTGAACAAGGCGAAAGCCGGGCGCTTCTCCCAGTTCGAGGTGCAGCGCGGGTTGCCGGTGCAAATGCTCGTGAAATATTTCGAGCAGGTCGGCGATCAGTGGGAAATTTCGCCGAAGATTCGCCAGAAGGTGCAATTCAGGCCAATCAATCTCCTGCGCGATTTCGGGCCGCTTGGCAGTTTCGACATCATTTTCTGCCGCAACGTGCTGATCTACTTCGACGAGAAAACAAAGACGGACATTCTCAACCGCATGTCGAGCGCCGTAGCGGCCGACGGCTTTCTGGTTCTCGGCGCGGCCGAAACCGTTGTCGGGCTGTGCGATCGTTTCAAGGCCGTGCCGGAAAAGCGTGGTCTTTACGTGCGAAGCTCCCCGACGGAAGGGGCCCTTCCGCTCCGCCTCGTGTCCGGCTTGCGCTGATCCGGCCTGCGCTGAAGCGATATCCGAAAAAACAAAAGCCCCGCAGAAGCGGGGCTTTTTTTGGAGCAGTCCTTCGGGACGAGAATTCAGGCGCTTTCGCGCATATCTTCCGGCGGTTCGCGCAGAACATAGCCGCGGCCCCAGACCGTCTCGATGTAATTCTTTCCGTCGGTCGCCGAAGCAAGTTTCTTGCGGAGCTTGCAGATGAAGACGTCGATGATCTTCAGTTCCGGCTCGTCCATACCGCCATACAGGTGGTTGAGGAACATTTCTTTCGTCAGCGTCGTGCCCTTGCGCAGCGAGAGGAGCTCCAGCATCTGGTACTCCTTGCCGGTGAGGTGGACACGGTTGCCGGCAACTTCCACCGTCTTGGTGTCGAGGTTCACCGTCAGATCGCCGGTGTTGATGACCGACTGGGCATGTCCCTTCGAGCGGCGGACGATCGCATGAATGCGCGCGACCAGCTCATCCTTGTGGAAGGGCTTGGTGATGTAGTCGTCGGCGCCGAAACCGAGGCCGCGAACCTTGTCCTCGATCGAGGCCAGGCCCGACAGGATCAGGATCGGCGTCTTGATCTTGGCGACACGCAGCGAGCGAAGAACCTCATAGCCCGACATGTCGGGCAGGTTCAGGTCGAGGAGGATGATGTCGTAATCATACAGCTTGCCGAGATCGACGCCCTCTTCGCCGAGATCGGTCGTGTACACGTTGAAGCTTTCCGACTTGAGCATCAATTCGATGCTCTGCGCGGTCGCGCTGTCGTCCTCGATCAGAAGCACGCGCATTTTGTTCCTCCACCGCACAGTCCGCGGCTGGTAATCCCGTCGACAGACGCTACCTCGCGAATGGTTAACAGAACGTGATTCGCGTCGGCAAGCAGACTGTCAGCAAGGGTTGTGGATACAGGTAAGTATTTGATCCGACGAATAATTTATGCTGAAGAAAAACTTAAAGTTCCGCCTCAGAAAACCCGCCCAACCGACTCCACCGACTCGTATCTTTCGTCCATGCCGGGATCCTGTGGTTAAAGATCCGATGCCAAATCATTAACGCAGGACGTAAACGAACCGTTACCATCGGGGGCGATTCGCTGGTTTCCTGAAGGGCGTTGCATGAAAGGCCTCATCCAGGCGGCGCGGGACATCCCCGATCGAGAGATCTTCGGGCGGGTCGTGGCCGTGCGCGGGCTTCTTATCGAGGTCGCCGGGCCGCTTGGGGCGATGGCCGTCGGCGGGCGGATCGACATCGAGGTCGGAACCGGCCGCTCGGTGCCGTGCGAGGTCGTGGGGTTTGCCGCCGACCGCGCGCTGCTGATGCCGTTCGCGACGCTCGAGGGCGTCCGGCGCGGCTGCAAGGCGATCGTCGGCTCCGACCATGCGGGCGTAAAGCCCTCGAACCGCTGGCTCGGCCGCGTCATCAACGCGCTGGGCGAGCCCATCGACGGCAAGGGCCCGCTGCCGGAGGGCCCGCTGCTTTATCCGTTCCGCAACGCGCCGCCGCCCGCCCATTCCCGAAAGAGGGTGGGAGCGCCGCTCGATCTGGGCGTGCGTGCGCTCAACACCTTCCTCACCTGCTGCCGCGGCCAGCGCATGGGCATTTTCGCCGGCTCCGGCGTCGGCAAATCGGTGCTCCTGTCCATGCTGGCCAAGAACACCGAAGCCAGCGCCTCGGTGATCGGCCTTGTCGGCGAACGCGGGCGCGAGGTGCAGGAATTCCTGCAGGACGATCTCGGGGAGGAAGGGCTCGCGCGCTCCGTCGTCGTGGTCGCGACCAGTGATGAGCCCGCTTTGATGCGCCGTCAGGCCGCTTACATGACGCTCGCTTTGGCGGAATATTTCCGCGACGAGGGCAAGGATGTCCTGTGCATGATCGATTCGATCACGCGCTTTGCCATGGCGCAGCGCGAGGTCGGGCTTTCGGCGGGTGAGCCGCCGACCGCCAAGGGCTACACCCCCACCGTCTTTTCCGAACTGCCAAAACTGCTGGAGCGGGCCGGGCCGGGAATGGGGGAGGGCACGATCACCGGGCTTTTCACGGTTCTCGTCGACGGCGACGACCACAACGAGCCGGTGGCCGACGCGGTGCGCGGCATCCTCGACGGCCACATCGTCATGGAGCGTTCGATTGCCGAGCGCGGGCGCTACCCGGCCATCAATGTGCTGAAAAGCGTCTCGCGCACCATGCCGCGCGCGGCCGACCCCCAATTCCTGCCTTACGTGCAAAAAGCGCGGAAGGTGATGGCCACCTTCGCAGACATGGAAGAATTGATCCGGCTCGGCGCCTATCGCGCGGGTTCGAGCCCGGAAGTCGACGAAGCCATTGCCCTCAGCGAGCCTTTGGAAAGCTTTTTGAAGCAAGGTAAGGAAGAAGCAACCACATTGCGCGAAGCTTACCAGCGACTGTCTCAAATTGTCGGGACCTTGGATACCGAACGCTAACCGGTCCAAGTGTATGAGTTAAGCCATGAAATCGCGTGACACCCTTATCCGCCTGAAGCGTTTCCACGTCGACGAGAAGCGTCGCCGGGTTTCGCAGATCGAGGCGATGATCGCCGAATTCCAGCGCATGGCGGGCGATCTCGACCGGGAGATCCTGGCCGAGCAGACCCGCGCGGGCATTCATGACCTCACCCATTTCGCCTATCCGACCTACGCAAAGGCCGCCGCGGCACGCCGCGACAACCTTCTGCAGTCGGCGGCGGACATGAACGGCCAGCTTCAGGAGGCGCAGGACGATCTTGCGGAAGCCTTCGAGGAGCTGAAAAAGGTCGAGCTTCTCGACGAGCGCGACCAGGCCCGCGAAAAGACCGCCGAAAACACCCGCGATCAGGCCGTGATGGACGACATCGGCCTGCAGAGCCACACGCGCCGGGCGAGCTGAAGTCATCTCGTTTCCCGGACAAGCACGGCAAAGCCGTGCGCCGATCCGGGACCCAGGGGCGGAGCGCGCCGAAGGCGCTCAAAAGCAAACATGCGGCTGCGCCGTTCTTGTGCGCTGGGCGCCGGATCGGGCGATGCGCGGCGCGCACGCCGTCCGGGCACAGAATCTGCATTTCATTGCCGAGAACGAATTTCATTTCGACCGGGACGTTTTCGCACCTGCGCCGATGGCGTACTGACGCACGATCTGCATAAGAGAATAAATTCCTTGACTTCGATGCATTGTACCGATAGTCTCGGCTTATGCTGCCACGCCCCACCATCTTTTCGCCGGACCTGATCGAGAAGGCGCGGGCGGCGCATATGGAAGGCGCTTCGCAGCGGGAGGTGGCGGGCATTCTGGGCGTTTCGGCGCCGACGGCGGGCAAGAGGATCCGTCTCTGGGGATGGCCCGATGTCAGCGCCCGTTATGAGCGTTGTTACATCCGTGTTCCGAAGGAGGTCGGGACCCTTGATCCGCACGTGGCGGACACGCACACCGGCGCGCCGGTGATGGATGTGCGCGGCATGGTGGGCCGGCCATCGGCGGCGGCGAGGGAGCCCGAACCGGTGCCGCATCTGGCCGATGGGCAGATCGGCGAGAAGCTGCGTAAACTTCTCATTCGCGAAATGATGAAGGTCGAGGCGGGCGCCGTGCCGCCACCGCTTGCGGCGCGGACTTTGGCGTCGCTGGCGCAGACCTTTCGTGTGCTGACACGGCTTCCGGCCGCGCCACTCAAGGAGCCGGAGGAAGCATTGGACGTGGATGCGCTGCGCATGGAACTGACGCGGCGCATCGAGGCGATGATGGAGGAGGACGAGGAGAACGTGCCCGCGCGTGCGCCGGTGCAGACGTCCTGAAGGAATTGAGGCCCGGATACGAAAATCATCCGCTGCCGGGCCATGTATGTGCCTGGATCAGTCGAACAGATCGAGCGAGAAGCGCCGCGAGACGCCGAGGCCGACCGTGAACTGGTCGCTGTCGCCAACCGCGACGACCGGTGAATCCTCGGCGTCGCCGAGCATGGCCATGTAGGACGCCTCGACATTCACGAACCAGTCCCGCCGGAATTCGTAGCTGATTTCGGCGGAGACGCCCGCCGATTTGAGGCCGCCTTCGGCGTCGTAGGCGGCGAGGCGGCCGCCGGTGGCAATGGACTCGGCTGCTGTCACGCCGAAATAGGTGTCCATATAATCATCGCCGGCAAAACTCGCGACCGGGCCGAATTTCACCTCGAGCGCGGCGCTGGGACGCAGGATGACGTTGCCGCCGATCTCGCCGACAAAACCTTCCGCGCCGCCGAACGCGTAGCGCGCCTTGCCGTACACTTCGGCATGCGTCCATTCATAGCTGGCGCGCAGGCCGACCTCGTAGGTCGTGTCGATGTCGTTGAGGCCCAGAAGCTCGTCATGCTCCGAACTTTCGCGTTCGCCGGTAATGTCGAAGCTCGGTCCGATCGAAAATCCCAGATCGTCCCCGCCGCCCACGGTGAAGAAGCCCGGCACGCTGAGATATTCCAGATCGATGATGGGAAACGGCGAGAACTCGTAATCGGAGGCCGATTCATAAGCGGGGCTCATCCGGCCGCCGACGCCCAGCTTGATGACCAGATCATGCGCCCGGGCGACGGGCTCCACATATTGCGTGGGCTCAGCGGCGGGAGCATCCGCGGCCAAAGCGGGCAGGGACGTCGAGGCCAGAGCGGCGGCGGCGATGCACGCGAGCGGCGCGGAGGACCGTGCGGCCAGAGGAAAAAGCGGCCGAGCCGTGCAAAAGTTCATCGTCAACCCCCACCTTACATGTTCAATGAACACTTAGCATTCAATGTTGGCCCCGACAAGGCGGTTCGTGCATGAAAGTCATTGGTCTATTGGAGTAGACCCGACCAATCATCGCACACCCGCAGGAAAGCTCCGCGCCCGGCCATGAAGACAGCCCCTCCGAAACCGCGCCCCTCGCCGGAACACACGCGCAAGCCGCGCGGTGCCGGGCATGAACGCCGCGCCGAGATCATCGAGGCGGCCAAGAAGCTGTTCTTCGAAGAAGGGACGGAGAATGTAACGACGCGGCGCATCGCCGAGCGCGTCGGGATCTCGCAGACGGGCGTGTATGTCTATTTCCCGAACAAGGACGCCATTCTGGGCGCCATCCGGCATGAGACCTTCCAGCACATCATGGCTCTCATTCGCGGTGTTTCGGCCGAGGTGCCTGCCGGTCTCGGGCGGCTGGAAGCCATCTTCCGGGCCTATGTCGATTTCGCGTTCGAGCGCCCCATGGAATACCAGCTGACCCTGATGCGCGGCGGCGTGCGGCGTCCTCCGACGCCCGCCGAAAGGGACCTGTCGCGGCCCTTCGAGGAATTGTCGATCGGCCGTCAGTGTTTTGTGACGTTCCTCCGCGAAATCGAGCAGCTGATCGCGGACGGCCATCTGAAGCAGAGCGATCCCTTGCTGACGGCGATGTCGATCTGGATGTCGTGGCAGGGCGTGTGCCTGATGGTCATCAACTTCCCGAACTTCCCCTGGGCGGACCGCGAACAGCTCATCGCGCAGACGATGAAGATGATGGCGTTCGGCCTGGCGGCGCAGGAACCGGAAAAGGGTGCGTGACGAAGGATGTTCGCTGACGCACGTGGCAGAGCCGTAACCGTTACGCGCTTGGCGTCGCGACATTTCGCGGACATCGTTCGCCGGTCGGAGCTGTGCCGGCCGCAATATGCCGACAATGCCTGCCTCCGGTCGAAGGAGGCTTGCCATGGACATGAAACGAAGGACATTCCTCGCCGCCGGAGCCGGCGCGATCGCCACGGCCTCGTCCCAACCGGCGCTGTCCCATTATCCGCTGCTGAAAGCGTATTCGCCGCTGGCTCCGGGCGATCTGGCCTCGGCTGCCGCGCGCCTGCGTGAACAATTCCTGCGGGATTTCGAGCCGGCCTACATCGAGAACGTCATCCTTCCGCATTTTCTCGTCAGCGTGTTCATCGGCGAGAAGTCGTTCCTGCCGATGATCGATCTGGCGCTGACCAAGGAAAACGCGCTGCCGAACGATCTCTGGGGCCTGCTGGGCGAGAGCTGGCGGCCCGCTCCCGAGGACGGCGTCACCGTGTTTCTGCAGGGACTGGAAAAGCGCGGCCCCGACAACCGCCGCAAGCGTATCTACATGTCCGCCGTCACGCCCGATCTCTACCGCGCGAAATACGGCGGCAAGGTCACGGCGTTCTTCGACCGGCTGCTCGACGACGGCAATGTCGGCAAGCCGCTGATGCGGCCCTATCTCGAAGCCTATTGGGACCTTTACTGGGACCTGCATCTGGGCGTGAAGCCCGACGATATTCCGCCGCGCGTGCGCCAGATCGGCGAAAGCTTCAACACGGTTCTGGCCTATCGCGACCCGACGCAGCGGATCGTCTACTAGCACTACATGACGGTCCGCGCCCATCTCGATTTCCTGAAATCTTGGATCGAGGAGAAGATCGAAGACATCGCCGAGGGACGGACGCCGGAGCCGGACAAGACATTCGCCTATTACTGGGAAAAGAACGGCGCGGGCAGCAGCCATTTTGCGCGCAAGGATGTCGTGTTCGAGTGCTTCCACAATTTCGTGGCCTTCAGCCAATGGGGCAACACGATCTACAACATGATGCAGAAGCTGGGCCGCAGCACGGGCGATCCGGCGGCGCGGGACTGGCTCGTGAAAACGATGGAGGGCGATCCCGACAATGCGGGAGGAGGCGCGTTCACGCCGCTCGAACGCTATGTCATGGAGATGTTCCGCCTGATTTCGCCGAACGGCGGAAGCATTTCGGCCATCGAGGAGACGATTGTTCCAAGGTTCGAACGCAACGGTTACATCGTCAGCCCGCACACATCGACCGGCGTCGATCCGGTGCACTGGGAAAACCCGCTTGAATTCGATCCCACCCGCTATGAGCGCGTGCCGACAAGCCAGGAGGTGGATGAGGCGAAGGCGCGGCAGATCGGCTTTGCGAAATGCCCCTTCGATCTGACGAGCTTCGAGGTGAAGGACGGTCGCAAGGCCGCGCTGAACAACAGCGCGTTCGGGACGGTGTTCGGTGTCGCGGACGGGAAGGCGATGCCGGTCTGCGACTATGCCGGTTTCGCGCCCTTCGGGTTCGGCTACCGGCGCTGCCCGGGCGAGCAGCTGACCATCCAGGCCTTCGAGGATTTTCTGCGAAAGGTCTGGAACGACAAGATCGAGTTTGTGAAACTCAACATCGCCAGTCCCGAGCCGCTTCCGATCGGGCCACGCACGGTGATCGCCGACAATATCGGATTCACGCGGTGATCCGATGCAATGCGGAAACCGGCTGCTCGCGGTACGGCATCGGTCGGCACGCTTATGAGCTGAAGCGGAACTTATTGTTCCAGAGCAGGTTTCTTTCCCGCCTATCGGGGAGAGACAGATGAAAACATTGGCAGACCTGTTCGAGCATACGCTCAAAGACGTGTATTACGCGGAGAACGCGATCACCAAGGCGCTTCCGAAGATCGCGAAGGCAGCGAAAAGCGCCAAGCTCAAAGAGGCGGCTGAAGAACACCTGGCCGAAACCAAAGGCCAGATTACGAAGCTGAAGCAGGTCTTCAAAGCGGTTGGAGCAAATCCCGAAGGCGAGAAATGCGACGCGATCGAGGGCCTCATCAAGGAAGCTGACGGGCTCGTCGAGGAGGCATCCGGCGTTGCGCTCGATGCCGGCCTTTTGGCGGCATGCCAAGCGGTTGAACACTATGAAATTGCGCGGTACGGCTCTCTGCGCGAATGGGCGAAGGAGCTGGGTTACGATGAGGCCCACACCCTGCTGACCGAGATTCTGGATCAGGAGAAAGCCGCCAACAGCAAACTTACCAACCTCGCCATTACGAGCATCAACAAGGTCTGAGATTGGCGTCTGCAAGGTATAGGAGGGAGGCGGGGGCGAACCCCGCTTCTCCAGTTTGTCGACGCCTCGTTGACCATCGGGGCCATCATCAAATCAAGCCGCGGTCGAAGCAGCACACTGCGGCTCTGGCCAGGTTCGCCAAGGATTCGCGTGGTGTTCTTCCCTGCATGGTTCTGATCAGCGTCGTTACATCCATGCGCTGACGGAGCATGTTTTGCGCGGCGGACGTCGACCCCGGTCCGCTCAGATCGCAGCGATGGTGCGAAGGCGCGCGCGGGGGTGGATTTCGGACTGGCTGAGCACCGGGGTCTGGCTGCGGAAGCGGTCGACCACCGAGCGCACGAACGGGCGTATGGACGCCGAAGTCAGCAGGACCGGCACCTCGCCCTGGCGCGCCGCGTCTTCGAAACGCTCGCGCACGAGGCCGATGAATTCGTGCAGCCGTGACGGCGCCATTGCGAGCTGACGGTCGTCTCCGTTTCCGACGAGCGATTCCTGGAAGGCCTGTTCCCAGACCGGCGACAGGACGACGAGCGGCAGCGTGCCGTCCGGCGCGGAATATTGCGAGCAGAGCTGGCGGCCAAGGCGCGAGCGCACATGCTCGGCGATGGCGGCAGGATTGCGCGTCCAGCCGACGGCTTCCGCGACGCCTTCGAGGATGGTGCCGAGATCGCGGATGGAGACGCGCTCGCCGAGCAGGAACTGGAGCACGCGCTGCAGCGCGGTCATCGAAAGCTGGCTCGGGATGATGTCCTCGACAAGCTTCGACTGTTCCTTCGGCAGATCCTTCAGGAGCTTGGAGACCTCGCCGTAGGACAGCAGGTCCGGCATATGGCTTTTCAGGATTTCTGTGAGATGAGTCGACAGCACGGTCGATGAATCCACCACCGTGTAGCCGCGCACCGCCGCATCCTCGCGCAGCGCCCCGTCGACCCAGGTGGCGGGCAGGCCGAAGGTCGGCTCGATCGTGTGGTTGCCGGGCATCTGGATCTGCGCGCCAGATGGGTCCATGACCATGAACTGGCCGGGATAGACTTGGCCCGCGCCGGCGGGAGTTTCCTTGACCTTGATCACGTAATTGTTGGCGCCCAGATGGACATTGTCGAGCAGCCGTACGGACGGCATGACGAAGCCCATGTCTGAGGCGAACTGGCGGCGCAGCGCCTTGATCTGCTCGGTGAGCTTGTCGGAGCCGTCCGGCCCGTCCACCAGCGGCAGGAGGCCGTAGCCGAGCTCGATCTTGAGATCGTCGATGCGCAGGGCTTCGGAAATCGGCTCTTCGGCGGGAGCGGCGGCCGCTGCCGCCGCGACCTGCTCGACCTGTGCAGCCCTGACGACTTCGGCGGCGCGGCTCTTGGTGTTCCGGTCCGCCTTCCAGGCGAGGTAGGCCGCGCCCCCGGCGATGGTGAGGAAGGGGATGACGGGGATGCCGGGAAGGAAGGCGATGACCGCCATGACGCCCGCGGACATGCCGAGCGCCTTCGGGTAGCCGGAGAGCTGATCCATCAGGGCGCGGTCGGCCGAGCCGGAAACGCCCGCTTTGGAGACGAGAAGACCCGCCGCCGTCGAGACGATGAGGGCCGGGATCTGCGAGACGAGACCGTCGCCGACAGTCAGCAGCGTGTAGGTGTGACCGGCCTCACCGAGCGACATATCGTGCTGCGCGACGCCGATGATGATGCCCGCAATGACGTTGATGACGGTGATCAGAAGCCCGGCGATCGCATCGCCGCGCACGAATTTCGAGGCACCGTCCATGGCGCCGAAGAACGAGCTTTCGTCCTCGAGATCCTTGCGGCGCTTGCGGGCCGTCGCCTCGTCGATGAGACCGGCCGAAAGGTCGGCGTCCACGGCCATCTGCTTGCCGGGCATGGCATCGAGCGTGAAGCGGGCGGCGACTTCCGCGATGCGGCCCGAACCCTTGGTAATGACGACGAAGTTCACGATGACCAGAATCGCGAACACGATGATGCCGATGACGAAATTGCCGCCCATCACGAAATTGCCGAACGCCTCGATGACGTGGCCGGCGGCATCGGTGCCGTTCTGGCCGTTGGCAAGGATGAGGCGCGTCGAGGCGAGGTTGAGCGCAAGGCGCATCATGGTCGCGACGAGAAGCACGGTCGGGAAGGCGGAGAATTCGAGCGGCGCCTGGATGAACAGGGCCGTCATCAGGATCAGCACGGAAAAGATGATCGAGAACGCCAGGAAGATGTCGAGCATCACCGGCGGCAGGGGCATGATGAGGACGACGAGGATCGTCAGGACGCCGAAGGCCAGCCCGATATCGCCGTTCTTCAGGAAATCGACGAGATTGCCTGCGATCAGCCGGGATTCGGCGGCGGCACGTCCGGCGCTGCTGGTGTCTGCCATACTCTCTCCGGAAGCCTGACGGCGGGGCGAGATCCCGGCACGGAACGGGGGGTTCGGCGCGACTGCACGGACTTCCATCTGCGCCTCCTGACCTTCGGCCCGACAAGGGCGGAAACAGATACGGGCACGCGATTTCGATCACTCGGGACGCGCCGGCCAACGGACCGGCAGGAACTGGGCAGAATTTGCCGGGTGTATGGTTAACGGGCGGTTAAGAAAGAGTTTTCCGGGGCCTGCGGCCACACGGGAAAAGGAAGGGGCCGGACCTTGCCGGTTCGGCCCCTTTCCGGGTGTTTACGCCACTGCGGCGCGCTGGTCCTCGACTTCCGGCGGCGGGGGCGGGGCGCCGTGGATGACCATTTCGAAGGTCCTGAGGCGCTTGTACACCGACAGCAGCTCGACGATCGTCGTCCAGGCATTGACGAGGTACTGGAACGAGGAACGCACCTGTTCGAAGGCGTTCAGCACCTGCTGCATGAGGCCGAGCGTGATCTTCCCGGCGACGATGGAAGGCGCGAGGATGATGTAGGGGAAGATGTTGTCGGTCTGCAGGTAGACGATGCGCGCGATGTTGAAATAGGTGTAGTGGAAGTACAGACGGAAATAATTGCGCCGCACATTCGAGAAGAGGTCGCCCACCGTGGGCGGCTGGGCGCGGTCGGCATGGTCTTCGCCGTAGACGAGTTCCTTGCGGTAGGCGGCCTCGACGCGCTGGTTCTTGAATTCGAGGCCGGGCAGCTTGATGCCGACAAGGGCCAGAAAGCCCGTGCCGAACGCCGCCCACAGGATCGCCGCCCAGACAAGCGCGTGCGGCACCTCGCCGATGAACGGCATTTCGGTGATCGTGTAGGAATATTGCAGAAGGATCGGCAGGAACGCGATCAGCGTCATGACGGAGCTGATGAGATTGACGCCGAGCCCTTCCATCGTTGTCGAAAAACGCATCGTGTCTTCCTGCACGCGCTGGGAGGCGCCTTCCACGGAACGCAGCTTCGGCCAATAGGACATGTAATATTCGTTCATCGCCGTGCGCCACCGGAAGATCCAGTGGCTGACGAAGAAGCGCGAGAACACGCCGACGCCCACGGCAATAAAGGCAATGCCCGCAAACGTCACAAGCTCGGCAAAGAATTCGTCGAGGGTCACCGGGCGCGTTTTCGCCAGCGCCGCCTGCACCGTGTCATAGAACGGCCCGTACCAGGCGTTGATGGCAACGGACACCTGAACCTGGAAATAGGTGATGAAAAGGATCAGCGCCGAGCCGAGGATCGACCAGCGCGTCCAGGGGTGGGGTGCATAGAACTGCCAGAACGCGGCGAACAGCAGAGTTGCGATCGTGAAGTACAGATAGAACCAAAGAAACGGCTCGGACCAGAACACGCTGACACGGCCAGCCTGTGCGGGATCAGGCGCTGCGCCGAGGCCGAAGACCCCGCCGAGACCGTTTGCGCCGGAGTACCAGATGCCGACGCAGACGGCGGTCCAGAGCACGAGCGACCAGAAGAACAGCTTTGGGCGGGGGAAGAATGAGACAAACACGGGAAGGCTCCTTGGCGAGGCACCCTGGAAGGCGTGCCGATATTGCACTTTGGCTCGCGCTCGGCACCTGAAGTTTTGGAAAGATTCACCATGCGCCCGCTCAAACGTGGATCTGGCGAGACTCCCGGATCGGCGTAAGTGCCTGTTAATGCCAAGGGATTAGGCAGTTTCTGTCAACATGACTGACCGAATTCGAGGGTGCCGGGGTGGACCTCACCGTTTATGATCGCCGGGCGTGGAGGATACGCCTCACGCTGGCCGTCGGGCTCGTTTTTTCGGGCATCGTCTGGTACCTCGCCGATTTCCACAATCTGGGGTTGGGCGAAGGACGCGTGAGCTGGCTCGTGCCGGCCGCAATGCTGGTGGCGATGCTCGTCATCGGCGTCTACGCCAACGGTCTCATCCACGAACTGCGCCATCACGCCGTGGAACTGGGCGAGCAGCACGCTTTGCTGCGCCGTCTCGCGCAGCACGATCCCATGACGGGGCTTCTCAACCGGGCCAGCTTCATTGCGGCGCTCGAAGAGCGCGTCAAGCAATCGGAGGAGGGGATGCCGGTTGCCCTTTTCCTTCTCGATCTCGACCGCTTCAAGGTCATGAACGACGTGTTCGGCCATGCCTTCGGCGATGCGGTGCTGGAGCGGGTCGGCGAGGTTCTGCGCCGCGATATCGGAGACGGGCTCTGTGGTCGGCTCGGCGGCGACGAGTTTGCCTTCATGCTGAGCGGGCCGGTGTCACGCTCCACCTGCGAGGCTGCTGGACGGCGCGTTCTGCAGGCGCTGGCGGCGCCGACATCGATATTGGGCCGCACCACGCAGATCGAAGGCAGCATCGGCGTCGCCTGGAGCCCGCAGCACACGATGGACCGCATGGACATCGTCGCCTGCGCGGATCTTGCGCTCTATCTCGCCAAGGAAGAGGGGCGCGGGCGTGTCGCCTGTTTCGATGGGGAGCTTCTGAAGGAAGAGCGTTACCGCCGCTCGATCGAGCGCGAACTGCGCGGCGCATTGCTCATGAACGAGCTCGAAATGTACTACCAGCCGATCCATTCGGCGGACGGGGCTCGGGTCACGGCGCTCGAGGCTCTGGTGCGCTGGCGCCACCCGGTGCGCGGCGTCATTTCGCCGGCCGAGTTCATTGCGGTCGCCGAGCGTTCTTCGCTCATCGAGAAGCTCGGAACCTGGGTTTTTACGCGCGTGTGCGAAGACATGGCCGACTGGGACGACATCAAGGTCAGCATCAATGTGTCGCCGGCTCAGTTGAAAGGCCGCGATTTTGCGAATCATGTTCGCGACATTCTCGCATCGACCGGCCGCGACCCGCGCCGCATCGCCATCGAGATCACCGAGAACATCCTCATGGACAACAGCGCCGAACAGATCGCCGATCTGAACGCGCTGCGCGCGCTTGGCATGAGCGTCTGGCTCGACGATTTCGGGACCGGCCATTCGGGCCTCAGCTATCTGCGGGAATTCCCGATCGACGTGATCAAGATCGACAAGGGGCTCGTGCAGGACATGCGCGACAGCGCGGACAACCGGGTTTTCGTGTCGACCATCGCGCAGCTCGGCAGCGGGCTCGACCGCCGCGTCGTGGCCGAGGGAATCGAGACGCAGGACGATCTCGTTCTCGCCCGCGCTGCCGGATGCTCGCATGTGCAGGGTTATTATTTTTCGCGCCCGCTGGAAGCGCGCAACGTGCCTGCCTACCTCGCGACGGCCAACAAGTGCAGCGCCGCAGCCTGACCATCACGGTTAACGCCGCGTGAAGACGATCGTCGAAAACGCGTTTCATCCGGGCGACGAATTTTTACGCGCGTCGTGTAAGACGGTTCCGTGAAAGATCAGCACCGCTCATCAGACGTGACCGTAGCCCAGGTCCGGATACAGACCCTGCAAAGAGCCGGGGGCGTCGTGGCTGCTTTGGGCTGCCTGTTGCTTGGCGTCGTGGCGATGACCGCGAGCTACATGGATTACAAAAGCTTCGCCGAGGGCGGCTCCCAGCTCGAACGTTTCCATCGCGCCTTGAACGCCGCGAATGCCATGTCGCGCGAGCGCGGCCCGTCGAATGCGGCGATGGGCAGCGACGAAGGCAACCGGGAAGCGAAGGTGGGCGACCTCGTCCTGAGGCGGCGGCAGACCGATGCCGCGCTTCGCAGGCTTGCCGATCTCGACGATGGCCGGGAGGGTGTCGTTACGTCGCGCCGCCTGTTCGGCCAGATGACGGCATCGCTCGCGCTGGGACGCGCCGAGGTCGATCGCGTCGTGGCGCTGCCTCCGGCAATGCGCTCCGGCCCTGCCATCGAAAGCGCGATCCTCGCCATGTTTTCGGCGGCTGACGAAGCGGCCAGACTGCGCGATCTCATCGGCCGGGATGTTATCGCCCGGACGCCGCAGATCGGTGCCGATGTGATGCTGGCAACTGCCGCAAGCGATCTGCGCGAATTTCAGGGCCGCCTTGGCTCCTATGTGGTGATGATGCTGACCTCGGCCCCGGAGACAGAACCCCGGCTAAGACGTGATATGGACAGGACCGTCGAAAGACTGACTTTTCTGCGCGAAAGCGTCTCCGCCTATACCGACATTTATTTCAGGGATCCGGGGCTTCGGGATCTGATCTCGCAGATCCATGCGGATTATTTCCGCAAGGGGCTCGGATACGCAATGGCCGCCGCGTCCATGCGCGTGCCGGAACATACGCCGAGCGTCGGCACTTTCACGGCCGAATATGTGCCAAGCATGAAAACAACCGAACAATTCGGCGACAGGATCGTCGCGGCGTCGGCAACGCGTCTGGAAACGCTGCGCGATGCGGAGTGGTGGCATCTTGTCCTCGCGGGCCTTATCACCGCGATCACTCTGTGCGTGATCGGTGCGACCGCGCTTGTTCTGCGCCGGCGCCTTTTCACGCCGCTGATGGAGGCGCATCAACAGATCGTCGCGATCGCCAACGGCGATCTGACCGAACCGGCGGTCCTGCGGTCCGCGGGAAGCGAAATGGACGAGATGTTCGAGGGGCTTTCGGAGCTGCGCAGCCAGCAGGTCGAGAAATTGCGGCTCGAGCGCGCGCAGACGGCACTGACCCAGCAATTGCGGGAAATGTCACAGACCGATCAGCTCACCGGGCTTCCCAATCGCCGCGCGCTGATGGACGCCGCCGCGCGGATGGCGGCGCTGGAAGGGCAGGCGAGCCGCGGCAGCGCGCTCGTGATGTTCGACATCGACCATTTCAAGCGCATCAACGACACGTACGGCCATGCGATCGGCGATGTGGTCCTGCGCAGGCTCGGCGAAATCGTGCGGCCGGTGCTGCGGCCCGGAGACATCCTTGCGCGCTATGGGGGCGAGGAATTCACACTTGTGCTCAGCGAGGTCGACGAAGCCGAGGCGTTCGCGATCACCGAGCGCATCCGGGTTCTGGTCGGCGAGGCGCGCTTCACCGATATGTACGACACGCGCGTGACCGCAAGCTTCGGTATTGCCCTGCGGGCGCCCGGAATCCGCGCCGATTGGGAACGGATGATCGATATCGCCGACCGCCGCCTCTACATCGCAAAACAGAGCGGCCGAAACTGCACCTGCGCGAGCGACGAGATCCAGCTTCGCCACGCGGGGTGAGAACGGCCCGGGCGGATTGCGCCCGGACCGGAAATGCCGTTACGCGGTGCCGTCGGAGAAGATTTCCTTCTTGATGACCGCGTGCACGCCCCAGTTTCCGTCGACGACCTGGGTGATGCCGAAATCGACGCCGATCGACATCAGCGACACGGCTTCGTCCTCCGTGAGGCCTTTCGTGGTCATCAGGAAGGTGCGCATCTTGCGGAAAGCGTCCTTCAAGGCGAGATCGACCGAGCTTTTCTGAAAGATGTCGGCCTGTGCGTTGGGACCGAGTTCTTTCAGGTAGTTGGCGTAGCTGAAGCCGTGGATGAGCCATTCATCCTTGGTTTCGAGCATTGGATAATCGAGCTGTTCGAGAGGTGTGCCCGCGACATCGGCCTTCTTGTGCAGGATGAGCTGGAAGGTGCCGGTGAGCGAGCATTCGATCGCTGTGCCGCACATCTCCGAATCGCCCTGCGAGGCGTGAGGATCGCCGACGGACAGAAGCGCGCCTTCGACCGCGACCGGGTAATACATGGTCGCGCCCTTGCCGATGCGCCAGTTGTCGATGTTGCCGCCGGTGTGCATGGGAGGGATCGAGTTGACGTAATCGGCCTCGTTCGGCGCAAGGGCGATGACGCCGAAATGCGGACGTATCGGCACGCGCACGCCCTTCAGCACATCGTTGTTCTTCTTGATGGTCGAATGATCCACCGGCACGCCCGGATAATCGATGGTGGGGTGGACCACGCCATCGGGATCGGTCTGCGGAGTCCACTGGTAATTGTAGACCGCGCGGGCCCAGTTGCGGGCGCCGTTCGCGTCCATCTCGTAGATTGTAATGACTTCGCGCTTTTTCGGCTCGGTGATCAGCTCGTTGTAATGAAAGCCCCACCAGGCCGCCGCATTCGAACCGAACGCCTTGCCTTTCTGCGCCGCGTTGGCACTGGGGCGGAACTTGGTGTCGAGAATGCGCACTTCGAGAACATCGCCGGGCTCGGCACCGCGCACATAGACTGGGCCGGTGCAGATGTGCACGCCGAGACCGCCGCCGCCGCCGAGTTTCTTGTCGTTCGGATCGCCCGCGCCGCGGCGCGCGACCTTCTTTTCTTCCTTGGTCCAGTGGAACACGCTTTCCGCGCCGGGATCGCCCTTGACCATCAGGTCGGCGTCGTCGTTGGCGTGATGGGTGAGCGCTTCGATGGTGACGATGTCGCCCGAATCGATCTCGACCTGCGGCTTCAGCTTCTTCGAGAAGTAGCCCCAATGGACCGTCGTGTCGTTGGCGGGCAAATAGTGATAGCTCGGCGTGTCGGGCGCCTTGGCGGCCGAGGCCTGGGCGAGTGCCGGCGTGACGAGCGTGGAGGCGCCCGCGCCGGCAAGCGCCGCCGCGCCGCCCGTGGCGACGAAGGCGCTCTTCAGAAAGGAGCGCCGCTCCATGCCGAGCGCTTCGCGCATCTTGTCGCGATGGCGCTCGAAATCCGGGCAGGTGACATCATCTCCGGCACACATTTGCATCTCCCTCAATCTGCTCCGCGCGATGGCGCGCAGGAGAAGGCTAGGAGGATGCGGCGCGGGAGCGAATGTCCCGGAGCGCCCAATTTCTTGCACGCAGGTGTTCCCGCCGCGCAAAAGGCGAGCGCGCGCAGCGCGTTGAGAGGGAGCCGCTCGAACGGCTTGCGCGCTGTGACACCTGGGGCCAAGTTTTTGTGCGCCTGCGAACAAGGGCCGGAGGCAATCGCGCGTGCAGGGTGAGCCGGGATCGCGCGAACCTGGCAGAAGTCTTGCCAGACAGGCGGGGTGAGGTGGTGACATGCTGGCCGGGCCAAGTCTGATTTCGATCGATGCCTTTCCCGCCGAAGGGCAAAATTCGGCATGGGCCGAGGCGCTGAAGACGATTGCGCTCACGGGCGATCTCGGCGAGGGCCGGGCATCGTCCGGCGATCTCGGCGTCACACGCTCGTCGACCGGCGCGGTGCTGGCGCGCCTGCGATCCGCGCCGCAGACGATCGCGAATGCGGTGTGTCCGGGAAAGGGCGCCGAGCCGATCCTTGTCGTCTTTCATCATTACGGACGGGGCGGCGTCTGCGCGCGGGGGGCGAGCCTCGAATTTGCAGATGGAGACGTGTCGATCTGCGACCGCGCGGCGCCGTTTTCGTTCGATCTGCGCGAGGCGTTCGAGCTTCTCATTCTCGAAGTGCCGCGGGAGCGCCTTCTCGGACGGCTCGGGCGCACGCGGATCAAGCTGCCCCTCGTCCTCGGCGCGACGGTCGCGGCGGCGGCTCTGCGCCCGGTGATGCGTGCGCTCGCCACGCATTTCGAGACGGCGGGCGAGGCCGACATCGTCTCGGCGGAAATCGCGGTCACCGAACTCGTCGCCGGGGCGCTGCTGGGCGAAGCGAAGTTCGAGGGCGACGGTTCGACGAATGTGCAGACATCGCATTTCCGCCGCGTGACGGCCGCCATCGAGGCACGGCTTTCGGATGCGGATCTGTCCATGGCCGAAATCGCGCGGCAGGAGGCGCTGTCGCAGCGCTATCTTCAAAAACTGTTCGAACTGCAGGACACGACCTTCTCCGACTATCTGCGCCGGCGGCGGCTCGACCGTGCGCGGATCGATCTTGCGGATCCGCAGCACAATGGCGAGGGCATCGGCGAGATCGCCTTCCGCTGGGGCTTTCGCGATCCGGC
Source organism: Rhizobiales bacterium Ga0077545 (assembly GCA_001464335.1). Taxonomy (GTDB): domain Bacteria; phylum Pseudomonadota; class Alphaproteobacteria; order Rhizobiales; family Methylopilaceae; genus Flaviflagellibacter. The sequence goes on from LNEV01000002.1 coordinate 72,972, forward strand.
GCATTTCAGCCGGGCCTTCAGCGCAGCCTTCGGCGAAAGCCCGCGTGCTTTCCGCGCTGCGCGCGACCGGGGGCCGGTCGTCTATCCGCAGCGCGGGCGGCCGATGGAGCGGAGCCACACCCACAACGCCGTGGTTGCGCCGCCGCAGGGCTCGATTTCGGGTGCGGAACCTGACGCGGCAGTACAGACATTTGCGGTCGCGCCCCGAAGCGGACATCACATCCGCGTCTCGAAAGACAATGTGCACTGGGGGTATCTCAGCCGCTCGATCCCGCCGGTGCTGCGCGTCTCCTCCGGCGCGGAGGTGACGATCGAGACGCTGACCCAGCACGCCTTCGACGACTACGAGCGCATGATCAAGGGCGACCCCGGCGCCGAAAGCGTGTTCGGCTGGACGCCGCAGGGCAAGAATGTCGAGCGGCGCGGCGCGGGGCCGATGAACGCCACGATCTTCGGCCGCGGCGCGGGTGAGGGTTTCGGTGTCCATATCTTTACGGGGCCTGTTTTCGTCAATGGCGCCGAACCCGGCGATGTTCTCGAAGTGCAGATCCTCGACATCGCGCCGCGCCCCAGCGCGAACCCCGAATTCTCCGGGCGCTGTTTTGCCTCGAACGTGTCCGCGTGGTGGGGATATCAATACGCCGACCTGCTGGAAGAACCCCGCAAGCGCGAATGCGTGACGATCTACGAGCTTGAACCGGGAGGGGAGTTCGCGCGCCCGGCCTATTCCTATGTGTGGACGCCGCAGATCGACCCGTTCGGCGTGCGTCACGACACGATGGATTATCCCGGCATTCCGGTCGACCATGCGCAGGTGGAGAAAAAGTATGGCGTGATGCCGCGCGTGCGCGTTCCGCTGCGGCCGCATTTCGGCTGCATGGCGGTGGCGCCGCGCGAGAGCGACATGATCGATTCAATCCCGCCGGGCTATTTCGGCGGAAACATCGACAATTGGCGGGCCGGGAAGGGAACGACCCTCTATCTGCCCGTCGCGGTGCCGGGGGCTTTGTTCTCGGTCGGCGACGGGCATCTGGCGCAGGGCGACGGCGAGATCAACGGGACGGGCCTCGAAGCCTCTCTCACCGGCACATTCCGCTTCGTCGTGCACAAGCGCGCCGATGTGGCAAAGCCCTTCATCAAGGGCCTGAACGGGCCGCTGATCGAGACCCCGGACGAATATGTGCTCCACGGTTTCAGCTATCCGAACTATCTGCGCGAGCTTGGGCGCAACGCGCAGTCGGAGGTCTACAAGAAATCCTCACTGTCCAAGGCGCTGCGCTCGGCATTTCGGACGACGCGCAAATTCCTGATGGAAAACTGGGGCTTGTCGGAGGATGAGGCGGTGTCGCTGATCTCGGTCGGGGTCGATTTCGGCGTGACGCAGGTGGCGGACGGCAATTGGGGGGTGCACGCCGTCATCCGCAAGAAAATGTTCGACTAGAAGATTTTTTGCGCGGCCGGAACCAAATGGCGTGGCGGAATGTCTTTGTCTCTTGGGAGGGAACAGACACGGAGATTCCGATGCGTATATCGTTCAGCAGCGCGACCGCTCTCGCATGTGCCCTTGTCCTGTCCACGGCCGCTCTTGCCGCCCCGCCCGCAAAAACCGGCAAGACCGCAAAAGGCGAGGTGCTCGTCGATTCCAAAGGCATGACGCTTTATGTGTTCGACAAGGACAGCGGCGGAAAATCGGCCTGCAACGGCCCGTGCGCCGTGAACTGGCCGCCGCTTGCCGCCACCGCCAGCGACAAGGCCGAAGGCGAGTGGACGGTCATTACCCGCGACGACGGAATGAAGCAGTGGGCCTATGGCGGAAAGCCGCTCTACACCTGGATCAAGGACACCAAGGCCGGTGACGTAACCGGAGACGGTGTGGGCGGCACCTGGCATCTCGCCAAGCCCTGATTGCGGATCGCACGTTGCATCGCCGCCCGGACAGCCGGGCGGCGACGCTCGGGTTCTGCTACGCGGCCTGACCGGCGGAGGGTGGCGGAACCGCGACCCCTTCGGATGTGTACTGGTTCAGCTTGTTGCGCAACGTGCGGATGGAGATGCCGAGAATGTTGGCGGCATGCGTGCGATTGCCGAGGCAATGGGACAGTGTGTCGATGATGAGCGAACGCTCCACCGCTTCGACGGTGAGCCCGACAAGCGTGCGTGTTGCCGCTTCCGCCGCAAGAGCGGCCTGCTGGGCGGGGCCGGATGAGGTGTCCATACGCGTGCCATCGGGCGTGCGAACCGCGTCCACGCCGATCTCCACGCCCTGCGCCAGAAGAACGGCGCGATGGACGGTGTTTTCGAGCTCGCGGACATTGCCCGGAAAGCGTGCGCGCGACAGTTCGGCAAGCGCATCCGCCGTGAAGGATCGGTAGGGCAGGCCGTTGGACTCGGCGAACTTCTTCGAAAAATAATCGCACAGCACCGGAATGTCGGCCGGGCGCTCGCGCAGCGCCGGAATGCGCAGATTGAGCACGTTGAGACGATACAGAAGGTCTTCCCGGAACGTGCCCTTCTTCACCTCTTCGGTCAGGTTGCGGTTGGAGGTTGCCAGAATCCGGATGTTGACCGGAACCGGGCGCTGGCCGCCGACGCGGTCGATGACGCGCTCCTGAATGGCGCGCAGCAACTTGGCCTGCAGACGGAAATCCATCTCCGAAATTTCATCGAGCAGCAGCGTGCCGCCATCGGCCTCTTCGAACTTGCCGATGCGGCGGCCGACGGCGCCCGTGAAGGCGCCTTTCTCGTGGCCGAACAGTTCCGATTCCAGAAGCTGTTCGGGGATGGCCGCGCAGTTGACGGAGATGAACGCGCCGTTCGAACGGTTCGAGCGCGCATGGACATAGCGGGCAACGACTTCCTTGCCGGTTCCGCTCTCGCCGGTGATAAGGACGGAGGCATCGGATTTCGCGATCTGGGCGGCAAGATCGACGACGGCCTTCATGGCCTCGTCCTTGAAGACGATGTCGGTCTTGTCTTCGGCGACGGCGGCAAGGACGGCCGCGATCATTTCGGGATCGGGTGGAAGAGGTATGTACTCTTTCGCGCCGGCATGGATGGCGGCGACGGCGGCCTTGGCATCGTTCTGGATGCCGCAGGCGACGATCGGCACGTGGAAGCGCTCTTCCTCCAGCATGCGTACGAGATCGCGGATCGGCTGGCCGACATCGACCATCAAAAGATCCGCGCTGCGCCCGGCCCTCAGGACCCGCATCGCCTGTTCGACATCCTCGGCGTGCGTGACCTTGGCGCCGCGGTCGAGCGCGATCTTGCTGGCCTGGGTCAACTGGCCGGACAGGGTTCCGACGATCATGAGCCGCATGGCTCGTGCTCCTTCCAATGAAGCGTGGCGCTCAGCGCTCGCTCTTGATGATTTCGGTCATGGTGACGCCCAGCTTTTCCTCGACGAGGACAACCTCGCCACGGGCAACGAGCCGGTCGTTTACGTAAATATCGATGGCTTCGCCGACACGGCGGTCGAGTTCGAGCACCGCGCCCGGCTTGAGGTTCATCAGCCCGCCGACATCGAGCTTGGTGCGGCCGAGAACCGCCGAGACGGAGACCGGAACGTCGAACACCGCTTCGAGATCGTTCGCGGTTTTCGGCGTGTCGTGGTCGAGGCCGTCGCCGCCGGCTCCCGCGTCGAAATCGGGCAGAGGCAGATCGTTGTTCATGAGCGCTCTCCTGCGGCATCGTTGCCGACCGAGGCAATGTGGTTACGGATTGTCTGCTCGATGGCCGTCTCGATGCGCGCTCGATCGCGCACCACGCCGCCATCGGCCCATTCCAGCCGGATATCGCCCTGCGGAATGTCCGGCTCGCCGAGAATGACGAGCTTTCCCGCAAAGCCGCGCTCGGCGGCCATCGTGCCGAGATGAGCCTTGGTCTCCTCGACCATGGTCTCGTTCACACGCACGGCGACATGCGGCGCGGTGCGGGCTTCGGAGAAGCATTCCTGAGCGGCGCCCTCGATGGCCGCGAGCGGATAGCGCGCGACGGCTTCCCCGGCAATCTTGCGGGCAAGTTCCAGCGCGAGCTCGATGGCGCCGATTTCCTGCGCCATTGCGCGGGCTTCGGAATGGGCGATCTCGAGCGACATCTGCACGGCGAGCTTTTCGAGAACGGCCGACAGGCGCGCGGTCTGTTCGCGGCGCGCGGCGTCCTGCCCCGCGCTGGTGCCCGAGGCCTGGCCGCGCTGTTCGGCTTCGGCGACGGCAGCCAGATGCAGAGACATCGGCACCATTTCCTCGCCACGGCGCCGGCCGTCGAAGTCGCGGTCGAAAAGGAAGGGTTTGGCTCCGGTCATCAGAACACCAGTTCGTCGTCGCTGCGGTTCTTGCTGATCAGGATCTCGCCGCGGGCGGCCAGATCCTTCGCAACCATCACCATGTGCGACTGAGCCTCATCGACATCGCGCAGGCGCACCGGACCCATGGCCTGCATGTCGTCGGCGAGCATTTTGCCTGCGCGCTGCGACATCTGGCCGAGGAAGAAGTCGCGCACGGTCTGGGTTGCTCCCTTGAGCGCGACGGTGAGCCTGTCGCGGGCGACGGCACGCAGCAGCGTCTGTACGCTCGCGGTATCGAGGCGCATCAGGTCGTCGAAGGTGAACATCAGTGCCTTGATGCGATCGGCGCTGTCGCGGTTTTCTTCTTCCAGCGCGGTGAGAAAGCGTGTCTCGGTCTGGCGGTCGAAGGCGTTGAAGATTTCCGCGATCATTTCATGGGCGTCGCGGCGGCTGGTCTGCGACAGGTTGGACATGAATTCGGTGCGCAGCGTGTCCTCGACGCGCTCGATGATGTCCTTCTGCACGCTTTCGATGGTCAGCATGCGCTTGATGACGTCGAGCGCGAATTCGTCGGGCAGGATGGCGAGGACGCGTGCGGCGTGCTCGGGCTTGATCTTGGACAGAACGACCGCGACGGTTTGCGGGTATTCGTTCTTGAGGTAATTGGCGAGAACCTGCTCCTGAACGTTCGAGAGCTTCTCCCACATATTGCGGCCGGCGGGGCCACGGATCTCTTCCATGATCTGGTTGACGCGATCCTTTGGCAAAAAGCCCGCGAGGATGCGCTCGGTCGAATCGAAATTGCCCATCAGCGCGCCGGTCGCGGACATTTTCGACACGAACTCGACCATCATGCCCTCGACCTCTTCGGCCTGGATGTTGCCGAGCGTGGACATGGCATGGGAGATGTCGCGAACTTCGTCGTCGTCGAGCTGTTTCCAGATCTGCGCGCCCTTTTCCTCGCCGAGCGCGAGCATCAGCATGGCGGCGCGGGCAGCGCCCGTGGTCGGCTTGCGGTTCGTGAGGGCGGTGGAGGCGGGGGGCATCTGTCAGCTCAGGCCGGTTGCGCCAGCCACTGGCGAATGATGGACACGGTTTCGGACGGGTTGTTCTCGGCAAGCTCGCCGATCTTCTGAAGCGACTGGGCGTGCACCTTGCCGTTGACCTGCGCCAGCTCGATCATGCGGGCCGTGGGGTCGGGGCCGGGCAGGGCCGGAACAGCGGTGTCGGAGGCCATTTCCGGAGCGGCGATCACGGGAAGTTCGGGCTTGGCCTCGGGCGTCAGGATGCGGCGCACCAGCGGGCGGACCACGATCAGAAGGACGAGCAGGGAGACGATGCCGAGCACGGTCAGCTCGATGATGCGCATCAGGTCTTCGCGGCTCATCTCCATCGCGCCGGCGGAATCTTCGAGCGCATTGATGCTCGGCGGCTCGGCGAAGCGCAGGTTGATGACCTCGATCTGATCGCCACGGCCCTGATCGAACCCGATGGTCGAGCGGACGATGGCGGCGATGCTGTCAAGTTCCTGCTGGCTGCGCGGCGCATACGTGACGGAGCCGGACGGGTCGGTCTCGTAAATACCGTCGACCAGAACCGCGACGGAGACCTTTTTCAGGCGACCGGCTTCGAGCACTTCGGTGCGTGTGGTGCGCGAGATTTCGTAGTTCACGGTCTCGTCGGCCTTGGACGAGGTCTCGCGATTGCTCGGCTGGTCAGTATTGGCGTTGGCCTGGGCGTTCGGCACCTGATTGCCGACGGTGACCGTTGCCTGACGCTCATTGCTGTCGGTCTCTTCCTCGCGCGTCTGGGTCGAGCGGATGACGCGGCTTTCGGGGTCGAACAGGTCGGCCGTGTTGGTGATCTTTGAATAGTCGAAGCTGGCATTGACCTCGGCGCGGGCGCGGCCGGGGCCGACGACGCGCTCGACGATGCCCTGAACCTGATCCTTGATGCGCTTTTCGAAAGCGGCCTCTCGCTCCTGCGCACCGGCGGGCGCGCCGTCCACGCCGACATCGCTGCCGTTGGCGAGAAGCCGGCCGCCCTCATCCACGATGGAAATCGCTTCCGGCGACAGCCCCTGCACGGCGGAGGCGACCAGATGCATGATGGCGCGGACTTCGCTCTGCGAAAGATCGCCCGCGACGCGCAGGACGATGGAGGCGGAGGGTTTCGGCGCATCGCGGCTGAACAGCGGACGTTCGGGCAGGACCAGATGGACGCGCGCGGCTCGGACGCGGTTGAGGGCGCGGATGGAGCGCGCAAGCTCGCCCTCAAGGGCGCGCATCTTGTTGACGTTCTGCAGGAAGCTCGTCGAGGAGAGGCCGTCGCCCTTGTCGAAGATCTCCCAGCCGACGCCGCCGCCCGACGGCAGGCCCTGTTCGGCAAGCTTCATGCGAATCTGGGCGACATTGTCGATGGGTACGAGGATCGTCGTGCCGTCGCGGCTGGTCTGGAACGTGATGCCCTGCGCCTCGAGTTCCTTGCTGACAGCCGAGGCGTCCTGCATGGACAGATCGGTGAAGACGGGGACCATGCTCGTTTCCGACACCCGCATCGCCACGAAGCCGAAGAAACCGACAAGGGTGAGCGTGACGGCCAGCATGGCCACAAGGCGCGGTGCGCCCAATCCCTTCAGAAAATCGAGAAATCCGCCCAAAGCCCGCCCCAGCCGATAACCGCCCCTGTCGCGCCGATGGTGTCATCGAAGCGACTGGGCAGAAATTGCCGGGTGTTCGGTAAATGACTGGTTAACGGACCTTGACGTGCAGGACCGATTTTTAACGTGCCCCTCTGGGGAACGCGTTAACAAAAGTAAAACACCGGCTCTTTCGAGCCGGTGTCATGTAAAGTTTAAGTAACCTTGGTGAAGATCGATTAAGCTTTCAGCCCACCCGATATTGCTGAATCCGGGTCGTGCGGAGGCCCGCGAGACCATGCCGGTCGATCGACGCCTGCCAGGCCAAAAACTCATCTACTGTAAGGGTATAGCGATTGCAGGCCTCTTCCAGCGAGAGGAGGCCGCCGCGCACCGCTGCGACCACCTCCGCCTTGCGGCGGATGACCCAGCGCTTGGTATCGGCAGGAGGAAGGTCCGCAATGGTCAACGGGCTTCCATCCGGTCCAATAACGTATTTCACCTTGGAACGCGGCAGTTCGGTCATGGGATACTCGCTACGAAAACTGACCAAAATTCTCATGCAGCCTAGTCTTCGCGGTTTAACATTTGCCTAAACAGCACACACTTCTGCCGAAATGTTATCCGTGCGCTTTTGCCGCTCGGTGAACCGGGATGCCCCGGAAGGTCTTGCCGGAGGCGGCATGTTTTGCCGGGCAGGCGCGGTTCCAAACGCTTGCGCGAACTCGTTGGAAATCCTGATAAGTATTTAAAATCAGATATTTAGTCGTTTCTTGCCAATGTGGAACGGGCCTTGCGTGACCTTGCGCAAAGGTGCCGCGCATGACGTTTCCGTTCGCTGATATCATTTCGTCTAACTCCGCCGCGCCGGCGACATCCGGCCCGTCTTTGTCCTCCGCGCGGAAAAGCGGAGGCTTCGCCGAGGCGCTTGCCGCCGTGCAGCCGGGGATAGAAGAGACCTTGCCCTCTGGTGAGGTGGTAGCGCCGGGCGGGATTCTGCCGCCGCGAGCGCTCGATGGACTTGCCGTGGATATTCCTCCGGCAGAATTGACCGGCCTCGATCCGGCCGTTGTCGCGGAAGACATTATGCCCACGGTCGATGCCGAGGATCTCCTCGCGTCCGTCGACGGAACGGAAATTCCAGCCGATCCTGCTTTGGCGCAGGCCCCGTCTGCGGTGCCGGCAGCGGCCCCGGTCGTGACGCCGGCGCCGCTGGCCCTTCCGGCCGAAGATGGCGAGGCGGCGGGCGAGACGGACCTTCTTCTGCGCGCAGCAGCGCCAACACCTGTTCTTCCGGAAGTGCCCGGCGAGGATGCGCCCTTGATCGAAGGCCGCGCCTCCGCATCGGGAGCGGCTCCCGGTTTGCCGTCCGGTTCCGCCGATGTGCCGGAAGCGCCCGTTCTGACGCGGCAGCAGATTGAAGCTGTCGCGCCGCGCGCGCTGGCCGATGAGCCGGTGATGCCGGTCGAAAATGCGCGTCCGGCGTCCGCACCGGCAGAACCTATTCCCGAGGCCGCCCGGCAGGCAGCAACGACGCCGCATGTGACTTCCCTACAGGCGAAAGTGACGGCCACGCCCACGGCGGAGGGCGGGAATGCCGAAACGCCCGAGGTCGCGGCCGAAACCCCGGACGCGGTGCCTCCGGTTGCAACCGCCGAGAGTGTGGAACAGGTGCTCGCGGCAAAGCCCATGCCCATCGTCGCCCCCGAAGACAATCTCGAAGCCGATGTGAAGACACGCGCAAAAGCTGCCGATGGCGCGCTCGATGTGCTGACAAAGGAAAAGGCCGAGGCGAAGCCTGTGCCGGCGCCGCCCGTGCGCGAGCCCGAAGCGCCGGTGGACGATACCCGCGCGCCACACACCGTTGCGACGGACGAAACCACTGTCAAGACAGCGGATGCCAAGCCGCAGGCCGAGCCGGAAAAGACAAAGCCTGTCGCAGCCGAGAAGGTTTTGGTTCAGGAGGAGCGGCCCGCGCCGCAGCCCCTCGCCATGACGGACAAGCCCGTTGCCCATGAGGCAGCGAAGCCGCACCAGGCTCTGCAGGCGCTTCCGGCAGCCGTTTTGCCGCATATTGCCAGCGAGATGGCAAGCCGCGTCAAACAGGGCGCGACGCAGTTCGAGATCCGTCTCGACCCTCCGGAGCTTGGCCGCGTCGATGTGCGGATCGAAATCGACAGCGAGGGACGTGTCGTCTCGCGCCTGACAGTCGAGAAAACCGAAACGCTCGATTTGCTGAAGGCGGACCAGCGCGCGCTCGAACGCGCGCTTCAGGACGCAGGCTTCAAGGCCGACCAGAACTCCCTGTCCTTCTCGCTGCGCGATGAGCGCGGCAACGGGCAGGCAAAATTCGAAGATCAGCGTCTGATGCACGACCGCAGCGGGCCGAACGAGACCGAGGAAGAGCCGGCGCGGCTTGCCGCCGAAATCGCCTACCGCGCCGCGATGCGCGGTCCCGGCGGGCTCGACCTGACGGTCTGAAGGAGATTGATATGGTAACGAGCGTCACAGGAGCGAGCTCAGCGGCCCAGAATTACAGCGGCGGGGCGCGGATCGCGGAGAATTTCCAGAGCTTCCTGCAGCTTCTGACAACGCAATTGCAGAACCAGAATCCGCTCGACCCCATGGACACGAACCAGTTCACCCAGCAGCTCGTCCAGTTCGCGGGCGTGGAACAGCAGATCGCAACCAATGCGACGCTCTCGGCCCTGCTGACGACGATGGATTCGAGCCGCCTCACCGGCGCGGTGGACTTCATCGGCAAGCGCGTTGTCGCCGATGGCGCAACGACGGTGCTGGATGAAAACAGCGCGATCTGGAACATCGGCCTCGAAAAGGATGCGCCGAACACGACCGTCGTCGTCTATGACGTGGATGGCAACGAGGTCTACACTCAGGACGTCGATCTGGCCGCCGGCAACAATGTCTATGCTTGGCAGGGCAAGGCTTCGAACGGGACGGTGATGCCGGACGGGTTCTACACGATCCAGGTCATCGCCCGCGACGCGCAGCGCGCCCCGGTGAGTGCCAAGACCGAAATTCAGGGCAAGGTGACCGGCATCGAGCTCGAAGACGGTCAGGCCGTCCTGAAAATCGGCGATACGATCCGTGTGAAGCTCGCCAACATCAAATCGGTCGTGAACGAGACGGTTACGACACCGCCCCCTGCCGAGGACCCGCCGCCCGCCGAAGAGGACTGAGCTTCTGGACGCCAGCGGGGTATCGGGGTACTCCGGACTGGCGCGGAGGGGCCGGAGGGCCTATCTTCCGGCCAACAAGCTCCCGGTGCCCCCTAGATGTCGTTCGATCTCGATCTTCCCGGTCCCCGCTCGTCCACGCGCGTCGTCGTCGCGATGTCGGGCGGCGTCGATTCGTCGGTCGTGGCCGCTCTGCTCAAGCGCGAGGGCTACGATGTCGTCGGCGTCACGCTCCAGCTCTACGATCATGGCGCCGCGATCCACCGCAAGGGCGCCTGCTGCGCGGGACAGGACATCTACGACGCCCGCCGGGTGGCCGACGCCATCGGCATTCCCCATTACGTGCTCGATTACGAGGCCCGCTTCCGCGAAAAGGTGATCGACCGCTTCGCCGAAAGCTATGCGATGGGCGAGACGCCGATCCCGTGCGTCGAATGCAATCAGCAGATCAAGTTCGCCGACCTCCTGTCGACGGCGCGCGATCTCGGCGCAGCCGTGATGGCGACCGGCCATTACGTGTCGTCGCGGGCGCTCGAGGGCGGCGGGCGCGCGCTGCACCGCGCCGCCGATCCCGATCGCGACCAGAGCTATTTCCTCTACGGAACGACGAAGGAACAGCTCGCGCAGCTGCGCTTTCCGCTCGGCGATCTCTCGAAAACCGAGACGCGCGAGCTTGCGCGTGAATTCGGCCTGCACATCGCCGACAAGCACGACAGCCAGGACATCTGCTTTGTGCCGACGGGTTCTTATGCGGACATCGTGAGGAAGCTGAAGCCGGAAGCGGCCGAGCCCGGCGAGATCGTGCATATGGACGGTCGCGTTCTGGGCGCGCACAAGGGCATCATGAATTACACGATCGGCCAGAGGCGCGGGCTTGGGCTGGCGCTGGGCGAACCCTTGTTCGTTGTCGGGCTTGAAGCCGAACGTCATCGCGTTGTCGTCGGGCCGCGCGAGGCTCTGGCGACCAAGAGGATCGTCCTGCGCGACGTCAACTGGCTCGGCACCGACGAGATCGACGGGGATATGGACGTGTTCGTGAAGGTGCGCTCCACGCGCGCTCCGCAAGCGGCCATTCTGCGGCGCGGCGCTTCCGGAACCGACGTCGTGTTCGGGGATGCCGAAGAGGGCGTTGCGCCCGGCCAGGCCTGCGTGATCTATGACGGCGACGAAGGCCAGGTGCGCGTGCTGGGCGGCGGCGTCATCGCCTCTGCCCACAAGATCGAGGCCCGTGCGGGCGAACTGGCTGTCGCCTGAGCATGAGCGTTCAATACGATCTCGAAGGACAGCAGCGCGTCTATGAAAAATGGGCGCCGGTCTACGATGCCGTCTATCACAAGTTCCTTTCGGACGCCCATTCCAGAACCGCTGCTGCCGCCGCGCGCTGCGGCAAGGACATTCTGGAGGTCGGCGTCGGTACGGGGCTGATCCTGCGCTATTATCCGGCCGACCGGAATGTCTACGGCGTCGATCTTTCCCAGCACATGCTGTCCAAGGCCGTCGATAAGGTAAAGGAGCTTGGGCTGTCGCATGTGAAGCTTCTTGCAAGCATGGATGCGTGCCGCCTCGGCTTCGCGGATGAAAGCTTCGATGCGGTGGCGGTGCCGTTCGTCATTACGCTCGTGCCGGATCCGGAAGGCGCGCTGGACGAGGTGCGCCGGGTGTTGCGGCCGGGCGGAGAGATCGTCGTGACATCGAAGCTGAGCGCCGATGCGGGCTTTGTGCCGTCCGTCGAAAACTGGCTGGCCCCGCTGATGAAAAAGGTCGGCTGGAGCTCCAATTTCAAAGTCAGCCGTCTCGCGCGTTGGGCCGAACGCCATCCGGATATGGAATTCATCGGCGTCGAACCGGTTTTTCCGGCCGGTTTCTTCAAGCTGGTGCGGCTTCGCAAGAGAGCCTGAAACCGTTTTTTTGCCGGTCCGCAGCGGGGCGTTTCGGACCCGCCCGAGAAACCGCGAACGGCGGTTGAAACCACCCAGAAATTCCGTTGATATTCAAAGCTTTGTTCGGCTGATTACTTGTCGTCTTCGATAGTATTCAGGGCGTGTTGCTGGCCCGAACCTCGTGGTCATTCATAGTAAAAACCGAAAGGTATATTGAATCATCTTGTCATAGGTAATCAGTCCTGTATTCTTGCCTGCGGGCTGGCAAGACGGGTGACTGCGATGACCGCGAGGTCCCGGTTCAGGTTTGCAGGTCTTCTTCTCGCGGGCGCGACATCCGCTTTTCTGATCGTGCCTGTGTCCGCGCAGCAAACGGGGACGAACCATCTCGATTGCTGGTTCGATGCCGGCCTGAACGCCATACAATGTCCGTCCCATTCGCTTCAGGAGGGGCGTGGCGCAACGATCGATCCCGACCGCGTGGACCGGGCGTTCGACATTCTCGATCCGGGACTGCCCGGCATTCAGACCCCCAGCGTGCAGACGCCGGACGTTCAGCCTGTGCCGAAGCCGCGGCGAGCCGAGAAGCTGAGACCCGAAAGGACGAAGGCGAGGACCGCTCGCACGTCACGCAGCAATCCGGGCTGCCGCAATTATAGGACCTACAACGCCAGCACACAGACCTATCGCGGCTATGATGGGGTGGTGCGGCAATGCCGGACCGGACGCTAGCGGATCAGATGGCGTTGAACACGATCAGCGCGCGGGTGCCGGGGTGTGCTGTATCGTAGGTAAGCTCGGTGCCGAGGGTGCGGGTCATCGAGGCGATGATCTTGCTGCCGAGGCCCGTGCCCTGAATATCGCCCGTACCGCTCCAGCCGATGCCGTCATCCTCGACGGCAAGCGTCACGACATCGCCGTCCTGTGTGAGCCGGACGCGGATCTCGCCGGAACGGTCCGGATAGGCGTATTTGATGGCGTTGGTGACGAGTTCGGTCGCGATGACGCCGATGGAGACGGCCTTGTCGGTCGGTACGGCCACGGCCTGGGCATCGAGACGAAGCTCCGGCGCGATGCCGGAGGTCGAGACCGACGACATCAAAGCATCGACCAGCGATTGCAGATAGGGCGCGAGAGCAACCGAGCGCACGTCGTCGGAGGTGTAAAGACTGCGGTGCAGGCTTGCGATGGCGGTGATGCGCGCCTCGATCTCCTCGAACGCATTCCTCAGATCGGGATCCTTGTAGGCACGGGCCTGAAGGCGTACCAGCGAGCTGACGAGCGCAAGCGAATTGCCGACGCGGTGATTGACCTCGGCCAGCAGGATAACCGCACGGTCGCGCGACTGCCGCAAATCCTCTTCAGCCTGCTCCTTCTCCCGGAGGAGGCGGGCCTTGTCGAGCGATTGCTCGATGGCGGTGACGAGGAGAACCTCGAAATCTCCGCCGACCGTCTTGACAACGAAGTCCACGGCGCCGGCCTTCAGCGCTTGAACGGCCACCGGAAGCTCGGACGAGGCGGTGACATAGATGACCGGAGGCGGCGAGGGAATGTTTGCCGCCGCCTGCAGCACGTCGAGGCCCGAACTCGTTCCCAGATCGTGATCCAGAATGACGACGTCGATATCGCCCGCCCGCATGCTCTCGATGCCGGCCTCCGCGTCGCCCACATGCCGAACGACATAGCCGCGCCGCTCCAGCAGCCTCTGAACGAGGCGCCCGGCGATCATGTCGTCGTCGATGTAAAGGACGACCATAGGTGGCGCTGTCATCTTGCGGCCTGGAACTCTTATCTTACTGTGCTTCCGGCACTTTGATCACGGAGAAGAACAGACCAAGCTGGCGGATCGCATTCGCGAAGCCATCGTAATCCACCGGCTTGGTGATGTAGACATTGGCACCGAGATCGTAGCAGCGCTGGATTTCGCCCGCATCGTCCGTCGTCGTCAGGACAATGACCGGTGCTCTCTTCAGATGCACATTGGCCTTGACGCGCTCGAGAATGTCGACGCCGCCCATATCCGGCAGGTTCAGGTCGAGCAGGATCAGAAGCTGGCGTCCGGCACTGATCTCGCCCGTTCCATCCTCCCCAAGAAGGTGGTTGAGGGCATCCGTGCCGTTGCCGAACGGGATGATCTCGTTGCTCACCCCGGCGCGGCGGATGTTCTTCTCGATGAGCCGCGCATGCCCTTCGTCGTCCTCGATCATGATGATCTGGACCGGCTTTCCGGTGTTGCTCATGTGTCGGCGCTCCGTTTCACTTTGTTGAGGTCGGCGGGGAGGGTGATCGTAAACACCGAACCCTTATGGAGTTCTGAGCGGACGGTGATGTCGCCGCCGAGGCTGCGCACCAGGGTGCGCACATGGGTGAGGCCGATGCCTTCGCCGGCTGTGTTCTGGCGGCCCGAGCGGCGGAACAGCTCGAAAATGCGCTCGTGATCGGACGGCGCAATGCCGCGGCCATTGTCCTCGAATTCGATGACCACGCCGCCGCGGCGATCGCGGTAGCTGCGCGCCACGATTTCGATCGGCCGGTCGGGCGAGCGGTATTTGATGGCGTTGTCGAGCAGATTGCCGAACACCTGATCGAGCGACAGGCGGTCGCTGACAATCGTCCCCGCGCGCGATTCCACGCGGATGCCCGCCCCGTCGGCGCTCGCCTGGTGATGAACGGCGGCGGCGGCGCCCTCGAGAAGCTTGGCGAGGTCGATCGGCTGCGGCTGAAGAGGCCGGCGCCCCTCACGCGAGATTTTCAGGATGGCGTTGATCAGGCCGTCCATCTTCTGGGTGGCCGAGCGGATGAAGCCTATGGCTTCGGGCACTTCCTCGTCGAGCGCGGCGCTGGCCTTGGTGCGGGCCTCCGCGTTGTCGGCGTCCGATTTCAGATAAACGTGGACCGGCTCGAACATGGCCTCAAGCTCGCTGGTGAAGCCCATGATGTTGACGAGGGGCGCGCGCAAATCGTGGGTCACGATATAGGCGAAGCGCTGGATTTCCTCATTCGCGCGGATGAGATCCTGGGTGCGCTCGCGCACGCGCTCTTCCAAAGCGGTGTTCGCAATCTCGACGTCCTTGCGCGCGCGGTCGAGGTCGCGCGTGTAGCTGAACAGGGTCCAGGCGACGGCGGCCACCATCGCAAGAATGGCCAGCGCACCGGCAATGGTGACGTAGCGGAGCCAGGCCGCGGCGGAAGATTGCGCGGCGATGGCCTGGCGCAGATCCGCGTCCGACATCTCAAGAAGGGTCGTCATCCTGGCCCGGATCTGGCCCATGAGGTTGGCGCCGGAGCCGTCCTGAACGATGTCGACGGCCTCGTCGAAACGGCCTTCGCGGGCCAGCACGACCGTTCGTGCAAGTTCGGCGATTTTCGACTTTAGCAATTCGCGCATGCCGGCGGCGTCGTCGGCAAGGGCGGGGAAGCCGGCGACGGCACCTTCAAGGCGCTCAAGCGCGCCGTCGAATTCGGCGACCGCCTCGTCATAGGGCGCGAGATAGGCCTCATCCCGCACCAGCAGGAAGCCGCGCTGCGATGTTTCCGCCGATTGAACGAGATAGAGAAGATCGGCCGTCGAGCTGCGGACTTCGCGGATGGCGACGACCTGCGCGAAATAGCCCTCGTTCTTCGACGTCAGATAAAGGGAGACGCCGACGATCGTCAGCAGCACGGCAAGGCCGAGCACCAGCAGGGCGGCGTTCAGGCGGTAAAATTGTTCTGAAGAGATCGGCATAGGATTGGGGTGCCCATAGGCTGTCTTGCCGAGACAGGCAATAACAAATGCTAAGGGAAATCATTCCCTGAGCGCAATGAAGGCAGCAAAGAGCGCGAGCCTGGCGCCGTGGCTTCCCGGAAAGGCCTTTTTGGTGGCCGCTTGGTTCCGGAAATAATCGGGCCAATTGCGCCCGCCGCCACGTTCAAGGGGGCTGGACGACAGAAATCGCGCGATCAACGTGTCGCGCGTTGCGCTTCGCGCATGGCGCGATGCGCAGCTTTGCCTCGATCTGTGAGAACGAGAGACTGTCCTTCGCGAGTCGCCAGATCTGCACCGAGCAGTTCCGCGGCGATTTGATCGTCGAAAAACCGGATCTTCCCGAGCTTCTTCATCGCCCTCAACGTCCCGAAGGCTTCTGGGGACAGCAAAGCGTGAGCTTCCATTTCGATTTTTTCCATAAGCCTCTCCTCGCCCTTGTCGTTGCCGTCCGCGGCGCTCTCAGGTTCGGTTCTTGATGTGCCATGCATTCCGTCACCCGAAATTTGAGCGGTGTTGCCTGCCGTCTCCGAGATGTCTTTGCCGACGGACTTGATGGCGTAGGCTGCGCCCGAACCCGCGAGAGACACCGCGATGCCCGGATGCTCGGTCGCGAGCTTTTTCAAGGCGTGCAGGACCGCCCGCTGGAACAGCGGGCGGCGTCGCTTGCGGGCCCGGCGCGCCATCGTCAGTGCGCGACGCGCTTTACCCGCGACGAGGGACGGCGAATGTCAGTACTGTCATCCGGGGTGATGGATTTCGCTGCATCGGCAATGACGCCGGTCATGGCGCCAGCGGCATCGCTCAGCGCGCGTATGGCGATATTTCCGCTCTTCTTCGCCTTTCGGGCGCCTTTCCCGGCGGCATCCGATGCGGTCTCAGAGTTTGCCGTCAGAACGGCCGCGGCTGCGGCGGCTCCCGCAACGAGTGCCTGTCCGAGAATGCGGCGCCCGGTTTCGCTGCTCAACAGGGCGGTCACCACCGCGTTCTTGCGAATGGCCTTCGGGATCCGGACCCCGACCACTTTCTTGGGCAGTCGCGTTTTCTTCGCCATGTCGTCCTCCGATATGCCCCACCCGATAAAAATCATCCCGGCGGTGTCATAGTTCATCGGCGCGTCATAAAGTCCGCTCGCGACGTCTCAGGAAGGGTTCCCGCGCAGGCCCCCGACGCGGTTTGCGGGCAAGACCGGCTTCTCGTCGCCCTCTTCGAATTCCTCTTTCATCTCTTCGTTCGCTTCGGTGGTTTCGTGGCGTTCCTCGGCGTCGCCGGGCTTTCGCGGTTCTTTCTGATTGTCTTTCGGATGTTCCATCGGGTTCCTCCTTGCGTGCCTCAACGCGCGCGGCGCCGTCATGGATGCAGGGGAGGGCGCGTAAAGCTTCGCGCGGGCTTTCGTTTGCAGCGGTTCAGAAGCCCCGCGCGCAGCCGTCGCTTCGTGGATCGGCCGCGCCTTCCAGCCGCCCGTCGGCATGCCGGACAATCGCACCGGCGTGCCCCATCGTGCTGGTGAACGGCGCGAGAATCTCGATGTCGTGTCCCGCAGCGCGCAGTTTCTCGACGAGCTCGCGTGGGAATCGGTCTTCCAGTTTCAGGGAGACGCTGTCTTCTCCCCATGTGCGGCCGAGAAGCCATCGCGGCGCCGTGACGGCGGCCTGAAGCTCCTGCCCGAACATGGCATAGCGCGTAAAGACAGCCGCTTGCGTCTGCGGCTGTCCTTCGCCGCCCATCGTGCCATAGACCATCGTCCGGCCATCGTCGAAGCGGGCGAAGGCAGGGTTGAGCGTGTGAAACGGCCGCCGGCCTGGCTTCAGTATCCGCGGACCCTCGCCGTCCAGAAGGAAACTGGCACCGCGATTCTGCCAGACGATCCCCGTCTGCGGCAGGACGACGCCCGAGCCGAATTCGAAATACACGCTCTGGATGAAGCTCGTGGCGAGGCCATCGCCATCGATCGCGCCGAGCCAGACGGTGTCACCGCCGGTCGGAGGCGCGGGCCAGGGCAAAGCGCGTTCCCGTTCGATGCGCGCCGCAAGAGCGTCCAGCGATGTCGGATCAAGGAAGGCCTGGACCTCTTCCGTCATGTCGTCGGGATCGCCGAGGATGCGATCGCGGACGAGGAACGCCTGCTTGGTCGCCTCGACAAGGCCGTGTATGTGCGCGAACCCCTCCGCTTCCGTGATCCCGAGGCGGTCGAAGATCCCGAGGATCATCAAGGATGCGATGCCCTGGGTCGGCGGTGGGAAGTTGAAGAGGGACACGCCGGGAAGCCTGAGCGAAAGGGCGGGCCTCTGTGTGGCGCGGTGCGCGGCAAGGTCTTCAAGCCCTACCGGCGCCCCGGCCGCTTCAAGATCGGCTGCAATATCGCGCGCCAGGGCGCCCGTGTAGAAATCTTCCGCCCCATCCCGGCCGAGGCGACGCAGCGTTTTGGCAAGCGCGGGGAATGTCATGGTTTCCCCGGCACGCGGCGGAGAACCATGCTTGAGAAAGGTTTCGGCGAAGCCGGACACGCTGCGCAATTCGCCGAGCTTTTCCGCTGTCAGCTCCGATTGGCTTGTGCTGACGGCAAATCCGTTTTCGGCGTGCCAGATCGCGTCTTCGAGCAGGCGCGACAGCGGCAGGCGCCCGCCGCTTTTGGCGCTGATGCCGAGCGTTTCCGCCCAGCCGGAAATCGTCGCGGCAACGGTGTTGGCCGCAAGCGGTCCGCGAATGGGGATGCTGTCCAGGCCGTGGTGCGCGTACAGATCGCGTGTTGCCGCGCGCCCGGCACGCCCGCACGCATCGATCGCGACCGGCTCCGTGCCGGGCGCTGCGATCAGCCAGAAGCCGTCGCCGCCGATGCCGTTCATGTGCGGATAGACGACGGCGAGCGTCGCCGCCATCGCCACTGTTGCCTCGATAGCGTTGCCGCCTTCGCGCAGCACCCGAATTCCGGCCTCGCTCGCAAGGTGATGCGGCGAGGTGACCATGCCCCGCCGCGCGCGCGTTGTGTTCAGCATAGCGTGCGCCTTACCAGCCGATGGCTTCGGGAAGCCAGGTCGCAACTCCGGGGAACGTGAAGACCAGCGCCAGCGCCAGCAATTGCAGCCCGATGAACGGAATAACGCCTTTGTATATGTCGAGCGTCGTTACCTCCGGAGGTGCAACACCGCGCAGATAGAACAAGGCCCAGCCGAAGGGAGGTGTCAGGAACGAGGTTTGAAGTATGGTCGCGATCAGGACGGCCGCCCAGACGAGGTCGACACCGGCGGCCTGCATCAGCGGCAGGAACATCGGCACCACGATGTAGCTGATCTCGATCCACTCGATGAAGAAGCCGAGCACGAAGATGATCGCGATCATGAACAGCATCAGTCCGGTCGCGCCGCCCGGCACAAGCGAGAATGCATCATGCACGAGGCGTTCGCCACCCAGACCGCGGAACGACAACGCGAACACCTGCGAGCAGATCAGGATGAAGAACATCATCGCGGTGATGCGTGCCGTCGAATAGACCGTGTCGATCAGGGTCTGTCGTGACAGGCGCCCGGCGATCGCGGCGACGAGGATCGAACCGAGAGCCCCCATGCTCGCGGCTTCCGTCGGTGCCGCAATACCGCCGATGATCGAACCGAGAACGGCGATGACGAGCGCAATCGGGGGAAGTCCGACTTTCAGGACTTTCACGATCAGCACGCGCGTGGGCAGCGCGCGGCGCTCGTCGAGGGGGATAGGCGGAACCTTGTCCGGCGAGACGACACCGATGATGAGGATGTAGGCTCCGAGGATTGCGGTGAGCACCAGCCCCGGCATCATCGCGGCGGCGAACAGCGTACCGACGGATTCGCCGAGAATATCGGCAAGAAGGATGAGGACCGTGCTTGGCGGAATCAACTGGCCCAGTGTGCCGGATGCGCAGATCGTGCCGCAGGCCAGGCTCTTGTCGTAGCCGCGCCGGAGCAAAGTGGGCAGAGTGAGAAGGCCAAGCGTGACGATGGTCGCACCGACAATGCCGGTCGTCGCGCCCATCAGCATGCCGACGAAGACGATGCCGAGACCCATGCCGCCGCGAAGCCCGCCCGCGATGTGGCCGATGACCTCCATCAATTCGTCCGCCATGCGCGATTTCTCAAGCATCACGCCCATGAAGACGAAAAGCGGAATAGCGATCAGGGTGTAATTGGCCGTAACGCCGTAAATGCGGGCCGGGAGAAGGTTGAAAAGCCCCGTTCCGAATCCGAGCCAGCCGAAGAAGAAGCCGGAGATGGCGAGCGTCAGGGCAACGGGAACCCCGACAAACAGCAGGACGAAGAACGACAGGATGCAAAGAATTGCGAGAATTTCAGTGTACGGCATCGCGGGTCACGGCTGTCGGCGTTGAAAAGGACTGAATGACCCGCAGCACCCAAGCGAGGCTTTGCAGCGCGAGGAGCACAAAGCCGGCGGGGATCATGGCCTTCAATATGAAACGATGGGGCAGGCCGCCGGGGTCCGGCGAGCTTTCGCCGATGCGGTACGATTGCAGAACATACGGGATCGACAGCTTCACGATGATCAGCGCGATGACGAGAATCGCGACCGCCGAGAACAGATCGACGCACTTTTGCATGCGTTCAGGCATGCGTCCGTACAAGATGTCGACCTTGACGTGCCCCTCATGCTTGATCGTGTAAGCGATGCAAAGAAGCGTCAACGGCGACATCAGGTGCCATTCCAGCTCCTGCATGGCGACGGAGCCGGTGCTGAACAAATAGCGGAGCAGCACGTTCGCCGCCATGACGAGAACGAGCGCGAACCCCGTCCAGGCGGCAATACGGCCCGCGACCTCGACCGTGAGGTCGAGGCCGCGCGCCCATTTTTCCAGTGTGGAAGACATCGTGTTCAGACGCGGATCTGCGTCTGGAACACGGCTTCCGAGATGCCCGCCCATTTGTCGTGCTTGGCCTTGAAGGCCTTGAACGCGTCATAGACCTTCTTGACCGCCGGATCGCTGCCCGCGAGTTCATCGAGGGTCGTTGTCGTGACGTCGCGCAGCTTCGCGACGACTTCGGTGGGAAGCGGGCCGGCGATGACGCCTTCCTTGGCAACGAGTTCATCGAGCGCCTCGGAGTTCACGGCTTCGCACCAGGTGTGGCTGAGCACGTTGCAGGCCGCGGCGGCCCGACGCACGATGGCCTGCAGGTCCGCGGGCAGCGAATCCCACGCCGCCTTGTTGACGATCAGCTCGGTCACATTGTTCGGCTCGTGCCAGCCGGTGGTGTAGTAATATTTCGCGGCTTTCTGCAGGCCGAGACGGCGATCCTGGTAAGGACCGACGAATTCGGCGGCATCGATCACGCCGCGCTCCAGCGCGGGGAAGATTTCGCCGCCGGGAAGAAGCTTCACGTCGACGCCGAGCTTCGCATAGACCTTTCCGGCAAGGCCCGGGATACGCATCTTCAGGCCCTGGAAGTCCTCGACCTTTTCGATCGGCTTGCGGAACCAGCCGGTCATCTGGACGCCGGTGTTGCCGATCGGCATCGGGACGAGGTTGAACGGTGCGTACAGCTCTTCCCAGAGCGCGAGACCGCCGCCGTGGTAGATCCACGCGTTCTGCCCCTGGAAGCTGAGGCCGAACGGCACGCAGGTGAAGAACTGCGCCGCAGGAACCTTGCCGGCCCAGAAATACGCGTTGGAGCAGTTCATCTCCACGGTGCCGGCCGACACCGCGTCAAAGCCCTCGAACGCCGGGATGAGCTCGCCCGCCGCAAAATGCTGAATGTTGAGCCGGCCGTCCGACATGGTCTTCACCATCTCGCAGAAATCGGTCGGGCTGCCGGGACCCGTGACATAGAACGGCGAACCGGGACCGTAGGAGTTCGTCATCTTCCAGTTGAAGCTCTCCTGCGCGCGCGCCACGTGGGGCGCGGCGAGTGCGGCAGTGCCCACGACACCCGCGGTCATAAATTTGCGGCGATCCATCTCAACCCCTTTTTCTGCTGCGGTCCGCAGCGGACATGAACGATCGTTCGCCGTCTGGGCAGACGGCGTGCGAATTTTTTAGGCGCAACGAACGTGCGCGCTTTGGTGAACATCGGCCGGTACGCTCAGTGCCGGTCCATCTGCGGTGATCCTTGCAGGCAATTGCCGACGGAGCAACGGAGGGGGCGGGCTCGAAGAAGTGGCCCGGAATGCGCCTGAAACGACAAAAAATATAGCAATATCAGTGTCTTGCGTTCTGTCCGTCGACCTACGTGAACGCTGGACTGGCACACGCGGACAAATTTTTGTGCGCCGTTCGTCAAGTTGGAACGCCCCGTGCATGCCTTTCGTCGGCAGCAGCGCGGAGAATGAGATGAACCGACCGTTTGACCCCGTCTCGATCAATGCCTTTCCGCGCGGCCGGCAGGAGGAGGTGTGGCGCGAGACGCTGAACATGCTCGCCATCGCCTGCCGCGCGCCCGCAGACGGCTTCGACTTCGGCGAGATCGCGACCCGCTCGTCTCCCACCGGCGCGCGCGCCTCCCTGCTGCGGTCGGCCGCCCAGCAATTCGTGCCAATCGAGACAGGGCGCGACCACCGCATCCTGATCGGCTTTGTGCAGTATGGTCGCGGGCATCTGGCGGACGGGGGCCGCCGGGTCAGCGATTTTGCCGACGGCGATATCTGGATCTGCGACGGGCAGTCGCCGTGGTCGCTGCAAATGCGCAACGATTTCGAGCTTCTGCTCCTTCAGGTGCCGCGCGAGCGGCTGGCGGGGCGTCTCGGGCGGACCTCGCTCATTGCAGGCGCGGTGCTCGGCGAAAGCATCGCGGCGGCGGCGGCCCGCCCGGCCATGAGGGCTCTGGCGTCGAATTTCGCCATGATCGAAGACGCCGATCTCATTGCCATCGAGATCGCGGTGACGGAGCTCGTCCTGTCGTCGCTGCTGAGCGAGGCCAGGCCCGAGGAGGACAGCGCGACACAGGTCCAGGCCGCGCACTTCGCCCGCATCTGCGCGCTCATCGAGGCGCGGTTGCGCGATCCCGATCTGTCGATCGCCTCGATCGCGAAGCAGGAGGGTCTGTCGCCGCGCTACATACAAAAACTGTTCGAGGGGCACGACCGCACGTTTTCCGACTATATCCGCCACGCGCGCCTCGAGCGTTGCCGGCTCGATCTGCGCAATCCCCAGCACGCGGACCGCAGCATCGCGGAGATCGCCTTTCGCTGGGGCTTTCCCGATCAGGCACATTTCAGCCGCGTGTTCAGCGCGGCGTATGGCGCATCGCCGCGCGAATACCGCAAGTCCCTGCCTTCGACGAGCGCCACGCGGTGGACGCGCGGTCGGCCGCTGCACGCCGCGCCACGCCAGCCGCCGCGCATTCCCGAACACGGCGACGCCGGTCCGGCGGCGGCGAGCAGTCATTCCGGAACGCCTCCGAAGGAGGCCGTCGACTCGAGCGGCGAGGCGCCGCGTCACCACCTCGCCGTGAGCCGCGACACCGTGCATTGGGGGTATCTGAGCCGCTCCATTGCTCCCGCGCTTCGCGTGCGCCCGAATGCCGAAGTCACCATCGAAACCCTGACACAGCACGCCTTCGACGATCATGCGCGCATGATCGCGGGAGATCCGGGCGCCGAAAGCGTCTTCGCGTGGTCGCGCGACTACAAGGCCGTGGATCGCCGCGGCGCGGGACCGATGAACGCCTCGATTTTCGGGCGTGGCGCCGGCGAGGGCTTCGGCGTGCACATCTGCACGGGACCTGTGTATGTGCACGGGGCCGAGCCCGGCGATGTCCTCGAAGTCCAGATTCTCGACGTGCGGCCGAGGCCGTGCGCGAATCCGGAGTTCGCCGGATCGAGCTTCGGGAGCAATGTCGCGGCGGCCTGGGGTCTTCACCACGACGATCTCATCGAGGAGCCACGAAACCGCGAAATTTTGACGATCTACAAGACCGACGCTGCGGGAGTGTCCGGTGTTGCGGAGGCCGTTTACAGTTTTCAATGGGCGCCGCAGACAGACCCGTTCGGCGTCACCCACGAAACGATCGACTATCCGGGCGTTCCCGTCGACCGGCGGAAAATCGTCGAGCGGCATGGCGTGCTCGGCAATGCAAAAATCCCGGTGCGGCCCCATTTCGGTTTCATCGCCGTCGCGCCGCGCGAAGCCGACCTCGTGGATTCGGTGCCGCCCGGCTATTTCGGCGGCAACATCGACAATTGGCGCGCGGGGAAGGGAAGTTCGGTCTACCTGCCGGTGGCTGTGCCCGGGGCTTTGCTGTCGATCGGCGATCCGCATCTCGCCCAGGGCGACGGTGAAATCAGCGGCACCGCTCTCGAATGCTCGCTGACGGGCGATTTCCGGCTTGTCCTGCACAAACGAAACGAGACCGCAGGCCGCTTTCTGGAAGGATTGGCAAGCCCGCTGATCGAGACACCGGACGAATGGATCGTCCACGGCTTCTCATATCCGAATTATCTGCGCGAACTCGGCCGCAACGCGCAATCGGAGGTGTTCAAGAAATCCTCCCTCGACCGCGCGCTGAAAAGCGCCTTCCGGACCACGAGGCGCTTCCTGATGGAGCGCTACCGCCTGGATGAGGACGAGGCGGTTTCGTTGATGTCCGTCGCCGTTGACTTCGGCATCACTCAGGTCGTCGACGGCAATTGGGGTGTGCATGCCGTGATACGAAAGAGCATCTTCCCCGCCTTCATCGGCGACACGCATGAAGCGGAGCGAGCGCGCTGACATCGGCGTAGGTATTCTGGCGATCGACTTGCTTTCGTCCAGCGTCACCTTTTCAGGGCGACGACATTGGCGGACACATCGCCGCCGAGCGCGCGGGACACCTTGCTGGCGAGCTCTTCCTCGGCAAACGGCTTGTGCACGATTGCGTCTTCACCGGCCTCCGTCAGCGCGTCGGCGTCCGCGAACCCGGTCGCAAACAGGATCGGCAAGTGTCGGTGGCGCGCGCGTATCTCCCGCGCGACCTCGGCGCCATTCATTCCGGGCATCGCAAAATCAAGCAGGACAAGATCGACCTTGGCGCTGGTGTCGAGCGCCTCCAGCGCCGCCCCACCGCTTCCAGCCTCGATCACGCGATAGCCAAGATCGCGCAGAATGCTGCCGGTCACGTCGCGCACCGCGCTGTCGTCATCGACGACGAGCACGGTCTCGCCGGAGAACGGCCGGGACATGTTGGTGTAAGCACTTTGTGCCGGCGCCTGAACATCGCTGGCCGCGCGGGGGAGATAGAGCCTCACCGACGTGCCTTCTCCGAGCTTCGTGTCGATGCGCACACCGCCGCCGGATTGTTTGGCCAGCCCCAGCACTTGGCTGAGGCCGAGACCGGACCCTTTTCCAACATCCTTGGTCGTGAAAAACGGCTCGAAGGCCTGCGCAAGCACCGTCTCGCTCATGCCGGACCCTGTATCGCTGACCGCGACGCAGACATATTCCCCCGCAGCGGGTTCGGAAGGAAGGCGCGGAGTGCCGAGCGTGGCGTTGGATGTTTCAACAGCGAGCGTTCCACCAACGGCCATGGCATCGCGCGCGTTGATCGCAAGATTGAGGATGACCAGCTCGATCTGTGTCGGATCGATCATGGCCGGCCACAGGCGGGGCGCGAGGACCGTCTGTATGTTCGTGCTGCCGCCCAGCGTGCTCTGCAGCAGATCGCGCATGCCCAGCACGGTTTCATTGAGATCGACCGGCTTGGGCTCCAGCTTCTGGCGGCGCGAGAACGCCAGCATCTGAGCCGTCAGCTTGGCGCCGCGTTCGGCAGCCTGCGCCATCATGGCAAGGCGGCGGGCCTGTGCCGGATCGACGATCTGTTTCTGCATCTGGCGAACATTGCCGAGCACAACGGTGAGGAGATTGTTGAAGTCGTGCGAGACACCGGACGTCAACTGGCCGATCGCTTCGAGCCTTTGCGACTGCCGGAGGGCGGATTCGATTTTCTCGCGCTCGACAATCTGGGATGCGAGCTGCCGGTTGGCGGATTCAAGTTCTGCCGTGCGTTCGGCGACCCTACGTTCGAGCATGGCTTCGCCGCGCTGGATTTCGTCGATGCGTTCCCGCGCCTCGTACTGACGCATGCGCCCGCGAAACGCGGTCTTGACCACGCTGATCAGCGTTGTGGGATGAAACGGACGCTCGAGGAAGGACACATTTCCGAGGGTTTCGATCACGCGCGCCGCGCCGGGGTTGCGCTCGATGCTCCCGCCGCGTGTCGACAGAATGACGAACGGAAAATCCGACCAAGGCGGCTGCGCGCCCACCCATTGCGACAGGTCCGCGAGACCGGCGCCGACAAGTGCTTCCTCGACGACCACAGCGACAGCCGCGCCCTCATCGATCTTGCGACGGAGATCCGGCAGGTCGCTTGAGGGCTCTGCCCGGACACCGGCTTCTTTCAGAAGGGTGGCGGCAATCTCGGCATCGCGTCCGGCGGGGGCGAGCACGAGCACACGTTCGGATCTGGCAACGTCTCTCATTCGGTGTCGTCACCCATCAGGCGGGTGTGCTGACCGACAAAATTGGGAACGCCGCGCAGAACGCCATGAAAGCCTTCCAGGGGGTGACCGATTTCGAGCCCGCGCGAAGTTATATCGAAATCGCGGATCGTCTTTTCATGGGTCCCGGCTCGCTTCTTGATGACCGATACGGCACGTCGGACCCGGCCCGCCGTTTCGAAATAGCGAAGCAGAATGACGGTGTCGGCGATGTAGGTCACATCGACAGGCGCCTTCATTTCACCCACAAGGCCGTGCTGGGCGACGGTCAGGAATGTGGTTGCTCCCTGACGGTTCAGGTACTGCAGCAGCTCATGTATGTGCAGTATGAGGAAGTTCTCCTGAGGCATTGCGGCCTGATAGCCGTTCAAGCTGTCGAGCACGATGGTTTTTATTTTTTCTTCGTCCACGCAGGCGCGGACCATGGACGAGAATTCGCCTGGCGACAGTTCGGCCGCATCAATCTGGGTGACGGTGAGATTGCCTGCCTCAACCATGGCTTCGAGATCGATGCCGATCATTTTCAGGCGATGGTAGAGAAGGCCGAGTTCCTCGTCGAAGATAAACAGGGCTGCCTTCTCGCCACGCGCGACAGCAGCAAGGGCGAACGAGATCGCGAACAGCGACTTTCCGGTTCCGGCAGGCCCGAGAACGAGAGCGCTCGAGCCACGCGTGACACCACCTCCCAGCAGAGCATCGAATTCAGCGTTTCCGCTCGAGACCGGGCTGCGGTCGAAGCTTGTCCGGTGCTCGGCGGCAATGAGCCTCGGATAGACCTGGATCCCTCCCGTCTTGATCGTGAAATCGTGGAAACCGCCGCGGAACTGGCGGCCCCGGTACTTTATGACACGCACACGGCGGCGTTCGGCTCCGTATTCGGGCGCGAGTTCCTCCAGGCGCACGACCCCATGTGCAACGCTGTGGACCGTCTTGTCCTGGCTGTCGGTGGTCATGTCGTCGAGCAAAAGCACGGTCGCTCCGTGTTTCGCGAAATAATGCTTCAGCGCCAGAACCTGACGGCGATAGCGCAGCGAGCTTTGCGCCAGAAGCCGTATCTCGGAGAGGCTGTCCAGCACGACGCGGTGCGCTTTGAACTTCTCGACCGCCTGAAAGATCGCGCGCGTCGTCTCGCCGAGTTCGAGGTCGGATGAGTACAGCAGGCTTTGCTGCTGGTTCTCATCGAGCAGACTTTCGGGCGGAACCAGCTCGAAAATGGCAACCCCGTCGAGGCTCCAGCCATGCGAGCGCGCGGTTGCGCGCAATTCGTCTTCGGTCTCGGCCAGCGAAATGTAGAGCGTCCGCTCGCCCTGCCTTGCCCCGTCGAGCAGGAAGTTAAGCGCGGCCGTTGTTTTGCCTGTCCCGGGAGTGCCCTCCAGCAGGTAGACGCGGTCCCGCTCGAACCCGCCCGACATGATGTCGTCAAGGCCCGAAATGCCGCTTCCGGCCTGGGCCGATAAATCTGACGTCTTTTTCTGCACGATCCCCGCCTTATGAAAACACAGGCATTAAACGCGCAGAACGCGATTTGGGTGCATGGCGCTCGTAGCGGCGAGCCAAATCGTCGCAAAGGGGTGATGTCTACGTGGGCAGATTCACCAATGGTCTGAGGGGCTTCTCTCGCCCTGCTTTCCTCGCCATATGTGCGCTGAACGAACAGACGGGATCAAGAATGTCAAAGGCGAGACGGCGCGCTCTTTTGCTGCGCAATCCAAAATCGCGGCGGGGCGGGGAATCCATTGATCCCGTGCTCGATCGCCTGGCCGAGAGCGGCATCGACGTGGCCGTCGAGACGTTCGAGGCGCTGCCGGAGATTGCGCGTGACATCGTGCGCCTGCGCAACACCGCCGACCTCGTGATCGTGTGCGGCGGCGACGGTTCGGTGTCGTCGGCCGCCCTTGCCGCAATGGAGAGCGGCCTGCCGCTCGGCATTATCCCCATGGGTACGGCGAACGATCTTGCCCGGACTCTGGACATTCCGATGGACCTTGTCGCCGCGGCCGATGTCATCGGGCGGGACCGGACGCGACAGGTCGATGTCGGTACCGTCAACGGCCACGCCTTTTTCAATGTTGCCAGTATCGGCCTCAGCAGCGATCTCGCGCAGGGGCTGGATCCCGATCTCAAAAAGCGGTTCGGGCGGCTCGGTTATGCGCTTGCGGCCATCAAGGTGCTGGCCAGGGCAAACCGCTTTCATGCGGAAATTGTCGAGAAGGGCAGCCGTGTTGCGGTCGACACCTACCAGATCGCCATCGGCAACGGCCGCCATTACGGCGGAGGAAACGTCGTCGAGCACAGCGCGGAGATCGACGACGGACATCTCGATATGTACAGCCTCGAACTGACCAACATCTGGAAGCTTGCATTGATGCTGCGCTCGTTCCGGTCAGGGACGCATGGCGCCTGGCGGGAGGTCCGCACCGCGCGGTGTGTCGAATTCGACATCGAAACGCGAAAGCCGATGCCCGTGAACACGGACGGGGAAATCGTCACAGCAACTCCCGCGCATTTCAAGATCCATCCCCGCGCCGTTTCGATTTTCGCGCCGGACCCGGATCCCGGCCGGCATATCATCCCGCCGCTCTATCATCGTTGACGAGGTCGTGACAAAGCAGGTTGTTTCTGCCTCTGTCGGGCAACGTCCCACCGCCGTCGCGGTACCCTTATTCTCCGCGTGTACCGACATCGAGAGCCGGGTTTGTGATGCTTCCGAGGTCCTACCAGCGCACGATGCGCGGAGCGATGAAAGCGCCGATGACGGCAAGGCCCGTTATGGCGATGCTGTACCAGGTGGCGACGAACAGAGGTGAATCGTCGGGACAGTGTGCGGCATAGAACGCGGCCGCCAGTCCGCCAGCCAGCAGCCCGGCCACCGCGCCGGCGAGCATGGGGCGGGTGGGCGCGCCATGGCGCAAGACCAGAAGAAACAGCACCAGCGGCGCGGCGCCGATCAGCGGAATGAATGTGAGGCAGACGAGGCTGTTCACACCGACCAGGCGGCTCGCCCAGTGCGACGATGGGACGGCAAACAGCTCGAACGTCACCGCAACGGCCAGCAGCAAAGGTGCCGCCGCGAGCCAGGGCAGATAGCCCCGGGTTTCGGCGCCGGGGCGCGCCAGAATGCGCAGCAGCGCGAACGCGCTGGCCGCGAGGGACAATGTCACCACGAATTTGAACACGAAGCGCACGGTCTCCAGCGAGGCCAGGACATCGGGGCGCGGGCCCAATGTAACCATGAACGCCGCGGCGGCCAGGACAATGGCCAGCGCGCCCGCAAGGCGACAGGCCGTGTCGAGCGGCATCGACCTGCGGCTCGCATCTGCCGTCATTGCCCTGATGAGTTCGTCGGTCTTCATCTCAGTCCTGTCCAAATCGCCGCGCGATCGCAGCCAGTCCGCGGTGCAGCGCGACGCGCACCGCCGTTTCGTTCATGCCGAACTGTCGCGCCGTCTCCTCGATCGAGCGCCCTTCGACCGAAATCGCGGCGACGACGGATCGCTGTCCCGGCGCGAGCGTGTCGAGCGCGCGGCCGATGTCGCGATCGCTCACCGTCTCGACCTCCGGCTGCGCGTAGGTCTCGGCAATGTCCTCGACATCGATCTCGATACGCCGGCCTCGGCGGCGAAACGCGTCGATCAGCTTGAAGCGCGCAATAGCGTAGACCCAGGGCAGCACGGCTTCATCGGGCCTCCATGTGTGGCGCTTCAGATGAATTGCCAGCAGCGTCTCCTGCACGACATCCTCTGGATCGACCCCGCCATGCGAAATCTTTCGGCGGACATAAGCGCGAACAAGAACCGAGACGCCGTCGAGGAACGCCGCATAGCAGCGCTCGTCGCCGGCGATCGCGATCCGCAGCAGATCGGCAAGTTCGCGCTCGCTCCTGCCGTTCAACCCTGCTGTCTCCCATTCGCACGCACGTGCCGTCTTGTTACGGACGCGCGCAGATATTGTCCAAGCAGAACGCGCATTTGATCACGAATTCGTGTCGACGCGCCATGTAACGCCCGCTCGTCCCCCGCCGAATGGAAAGCGCACGGCCATGATGGCCTGCGACGACGATCAACAGGAGACGATCCATGAACAACTCGACCCTTGCCCTGGCTCTTGCGGGTTCGCTTGCCACGGCCTTCGCCGGCGCCGCATTCGCCGCTCCCCTCGCGCCGGAAAAGATGGTTGGAAACGAAAAGTGCTACGGCGTGGCCCTGAAGGGCCAGAACGATTGCGCCGCCGGTGCCGGCACCACCTGCGCCGGAACCTCGACGGTCGATTACCAGGGCAATGCCTGGAAAGCGGTTCCGAAGGGCACCTGCGTGTCCATGAAGGGCGGTTCGAACATGGGCTCGCTGACCCCGATCAAGAGCTGACCGGCGGCGGGGGTCCGCGCCGCGGACCTCCTCCTGCCCCCTGTTCCACCACGCCAGAGAGGTTGCCATGATCGATGGTGCCAAACCCGCCGCTTTGCCGGCCCGCGCCGGCCTCGGCCTCAAGCCGGAGCATTACGGCCACATACTGGACGCTCGGCCGGATGTCGGTTTCTTCGAAGTGCACGCCGAGAATTACATGGGTGCCGGAGGGCCGCCGCACCGCTATCTGGAAGCGGTGGCCGATCTCTATCCGTTGTCGTTGCACGGCGTTGGCCTTTCCATCGGCGCGGCAGGTCCGCTGGACGGAGAACATCTGCGCCGTCTGCGCGGCCTGATCGACCGCTACCGGCCGCAGAGCTTCTCCGAGCATCTGGCATGGTCGACGCACGAGAGCGGCTTTCTCAACGATCTTCTGCCGCTGCCTTACACACAGGAGACCCTGGAGCGCGTGATCGCTCATGTCGACGAGGCGCAGCAGGCCATCGGGCGGCGGCTGCTACTCGAAAATCCATCGACCTATCTTCTGTTCGCCGAGAGCACGATCGACGAGATCGATTTCCTGGACGAGATCGCCGAACGCACCGGCTGCGGGCTTCTGCTCGACGTCAACAATGTCATGGTGTCCAGCATCAATCACGGGCTGGATCCTGTCGCGTATATCGATCGCTTTCCCGTCGCGCGCATCGGTGAGATTCATCTCGCCGGTTATGACGAGACCGTGGATGGCGCGGGCGATCGGCTGCTGATCGACGCCCATGGCTCGCCGGTGAAAACCGATGTCATGGCCTTGTACGCGCACACGCTTGCGCGCACCGGACCGCTCCCCACGCTG
Organism: Rhizobiales bacterium Ga0077545; assembly: GCA_001464335.1. Classification (GTDB taxonomy): domain Bacteria; phylum Pseudomonadota; class Alphaproteobacteria; order Rhizobiales; family Methylopilaceae; genus Flaviflagellibacter. The sequence continues at coordinate 104,365 of LNEV01000002.1, forward strand.
ATCGAGTGGGACAACGACGTGCCGGACTTTGCGACGCTTCACGCCGAGGCGGTCCACGCCGATGCGCTGATCGCGCGCGAGGCTGCGCGGCGAAACGTACATATAAGGGCGGCGTGAGCCATGAGCTTCGCCACCAGCCAGGACCACTTCGCTCAGGCGCTGCTGCACGCCGAAAGTCCGCTGCCGGTGGGCGTCACCACAGCGCGGGGCGAGGCGGATGCCGCGCGTTTCGCGGTCTATCGCAACAATGTCTATGTCGGGTTGGCGAAGACACTGGCGCAGCGCTTCCCCGTGACCGAGCGTTTGCTGGGGCCGGAATTTTTCGCGGGAATGGCGCGTGTCTATGCCCAGGACAACAAGCCGGTCTCGCCGCTGATCATCGAGTATGGCGAGGACTTTCCCGATTTCATCGCGGGCTTCGGGCCTGCGCGCGAGGTGCCTTACGTGCCGGATGTGGCCCGGCTGGAAGCGGCCTGGACGCGAGCCTATCACGCGGCGGATGTCGCGCCGCTCGATCTGCACCGGCTCGCAAGCCTTCCGCCCGACGTGTTGCCGCATATGCGGCTTGCGGTACACCCCTCCGCAACACTCGTGAGCTCCGCCCATCCCGTTGGCTCCATCTGGGCGGCACACCAAACAACTGTCGTTACGGGCGTGACCGAGTGGCGGGCCGAGACGGTGCTGGTTGTGCGTCCCGACATGGCCGTAAACCTCCACGTCCTCCCCGGGCAAGATGCTCCGTTTGCAAGAGCGATCTTCGCGGGCGAGACCCTCGCCGCGGCGGCCGAGGCTGCGCTGGCGCAGGACGCAAATTTCGATTTCGGGGCCGCGCTTGTCGGTCTCGCCGCGCTCGGCGCGTTCGCGGACATACATGAAGGAGACACCGCATGACCATGGACACGACCCGCACCACGCGCACGGGACCCTCTTCGGCGTGGAATCTGATCGGACGCGCCGACGATATGCTGGCCTCGATCCCCAAGGCGCTGCCGCTGCTGGCGCTGCGCGTCGCGCTGGCGGTGCCGTTCTTCCTGTCGGGGCTGACCAAATGGGATGGTCCATTCATGCTCTCGACAGGCGCCCGTTTCCTTTTCGAGGAGGAATTCCGGCTCCACATCTTCGGCAGCGCGTATGCGTACCCATTCCCGACGGTCATGGCGACAGCGGCGGGGATCGGCGAAATCCTATTGCCGATCCTCCTCGTCCTCGGCCTCGGAACGCGCTTCGCGGCGCTCGGCCTTCTGCTCATGACGGCCATCATCCAGATCACCATTCCCGAGGGCTGGGCGAACTTTCACCTGCCCTGGGCGGCAATGGCATCCGCTCTCATGGTCTTCGGCGGTGGAGCCTTCGCGCTGGAGAACCTGCTTCGCCGAAGCCAGTCATCGGCCAGCAAAGCGTGAAAGGGCATTTTTACCGAGCCGATGGGGCTTCGCCGTGTACGGATGCCTCTACCGGCGGCCCGTTCGTGTAGAGTTGTGCATCATCGAAAATCCCGTGTCTTGACCCTGATCGACGAAGGTTGTTCTTCGGCGGTGAAGGCACCGAGCTGCGGGCCTTCGTCGCCTCTTCCGAAGGACACCGGAAATGAGCCTTCGCCCACGCCGATGCTCGCCAGTGCGGCGGAGAGATCGGTTAGATGGTGCGCGACGATATGCACGACATCGCCCTCGCGCTGAACGCGCCCGTACGCGCCGAGCATCCGAGCGCCGACGATGATGCGGCGAGCACGTTCGAACAGGCTCGGCCAGATGACTAGATTTGCGATACCGGTTTCGTCCTCGATCGTGATGAACATGACGCCCTTTGCGGATCCGGGCATCTGCCGTACGAGAACGATGCCCGCAGTTTCGAGCCAGCGGCCGTCGCGCTCATTCATGGCGTCCAAGCATGTCATCCTGCGGCGCCGCTGCAGGTCGGCGCGTAGGAACGAGAGCGGGTGGGCGCGCAGGCTGAGGCCGATATGGCGGTAATCTTCGACGACCTCGCCTCCCGCCGTCATCGGCCGCAAAGTGACCGTGGGTTCATGGATTTCCGGAACCGTCCGCGCCTCCCGCTCGGCGGCGGCCGCAAAAAGGGGAAGCGGCTGGTCGCGCAGTGCCCGGATCGCCCACAGCGCCTCGCGGCGGGCAAGGCCGAGTGAGGCGAAGGCATCGGCTTGTGCGAGCGTCACGAGCGATGACGAAGACACGGACGCGCGTCGCCACAGATCGTCGACCGAGGTGAAAGGCCTGTCCGCGCGGGTGGCGATGATCTGTGCCGCGTCGGCGTTGTTAAGACCGCCGACCATGCGCAAGCCAAGCCGGACGGCGAGGCGATCGTTCCCCTCCACCTCTTCAAGCGTGCAGTCCCAGCGTGAGGTGTTCATACAGACCGGCCGCACCTCGACGCCATGATCGCGGGCGTCGCGGACAATCTGCGCGGGGGCGTAAAAGCCCATAGGTTGGGCATTTAGAAGTGCGCAGCAGAAGACATCGGGGTGGCGGCACTTCAACCAGCTCGACGCATAGGCGATCAGCGCAAAGCTCGCCGCGTGCGATTCGGGAAAGCCGTAACTGCCGAAGCCTTCCAATTGCGCGAAGACCCGTTCGGAAAAATCGCGCGCATAGCCATTGGCGACCATGCCGTTGATGAGCTTGTCCCGAAACACGGAAATGCCACCGGTCTGCTTGAAGGTCGCCATCGAGCGGCGAAGCTGGTCGGCTTCGCTGGCGGTGAACCCGGCGCAGACCATCGAGACCTTCATCGCCTGTTCCTGAAACAGGGGGATGCCGAGCGTCTTGCCGAGCACTTCTTTCAATTCCGGCGTTGGATAGTCGACCTTTTCCTTCTTCTGGCGACGGCGCAGATAGGGGTGCACCATGTCGCCCTGGATTGGGCCCGGCCGCACGATGGCGATCTCGATGACGAGATCGTAGAAATTCTCCGGTTTCAGCCGCGGCAGCATGGACATCTGCGCACGACTTTCGATCTGGAACACGCCGACCGTGTCGGCCCGGCGGATCATCGCATAGGTCGGCTCGTCGTCGGGAGGAATCGTCGCGAGATCGTGGTCTATGCTTTTATGTTCGGACAAAAGCATGAACGCGCGTTTCATGCAGGAGAGCATGCCGAGCCCAAGGCAGTCCATCTTCATCATGCGCAAGGCGTCGGCATCGTCCTTGTCCCATTCGATGATCTGGCGGTTCTGCATGGCAGCGGGCTCGATCGGCACGAGTTCATCAAGCCGGTCGCGTGTCAGGACAAATCCACCGGGGTGTTGCGACAGATGCCGAGGTGTACCGACAAGCTCGCGAGCCAGAGCAAGTGTGAGCCGCAGGCGGCGGTCTTCGAGATTCATGTTGAGACCGGCAACATCTTTTTCATCGATGCCGCTGCGTGACCAGCCGGAAACCTCGCGCGCAAGAAGCTTGATCGTGTCCTCTGTCAGCCCGAGCGCCTTGCCGACATCGCGTAGTGCGCCGCGCGGTCTGTAGCGGATGACGGTCGCGCACAGCGCCGCGCGGTCCCGTCCGTAGGTGTCGTAGATCCATTGGATGACTTCCTCGCGCCGTTCATGCTCGAAATCGACATCGATGTCGGGCGGCTCTTGCCTCTCCTCGGAGATGAAACGCTCGAACAGAAGCGAACCGCGAACGGGGTCGATGGAAGTGATGCCGAGAACATAGCAGACGCACGAGTTCGCCGCCGAGCCGCGTCCCTGACACAGGATGCCTTTCGATCGCGCGTAACGGACGATAGAATTGACCGTCAGAAAGTAAGGCGCATAGTCCAGCTTCGCGATCAGCTGTAATTCATGTTCCAGCGTGGCGCGCACTTTGTCCGGCACGCCGTCCTGATAACGCCCCGTGGCGCCCTCCCATGTAAAACGTTCGAGAGCTGCCTGCGCGGTCAGCTCCGGCATGGCTCTTTCTTCGGGATATTGATAGGCAAGTTCATTGAGCGAAAAATTGCAGCGCTCCGCGATCTCGATCGTGCGCGCGAGTGCGTCGGGATGGCGCGCGAACAGACGCTGCATTTCCTTCGGCGTTTTGAGATAGCGGTCGGCATGCCGCTCACGCCGGAAACCGAGATCGTCGATCGTGACGGTGTGGCGGATCGCGGTCACGACATCCTGCATCGTCCGTCGTTCAGGGACGTGAAACAGGACGTCGTTCGTCACGACGGTCTTTACATGCTGGGACGCCGCCAGGTTGGCGAGCCGCAGGAGCCGCATCTGGTCGTTTGGTCGCCGCCGCAGCGTCAGCGCCAGATAGGCATCCCCCCGGAACGCGGCGCTCAGACGTCGCAGCCGCGTTGCGCAGACACGGTCATCGTCATCGGGCAGATAGATCGCGATCAGGCCCTCGGAATGAGCGGCGAGATCGTTCCATTCTAGGTGGCATTTCGCCTTTCCGGCGCGCGACTTTCCAAGTGAGAGAAGGCGGCACAGGCGCGCATAGGCGGGCCGATCTGTCGGATAGATGAGAACCGACATGCCGTCCGCGAGATCAAGGCGACAGCCGACGGTGAGGCGAACGCCGGTTGCTTTTGCGGCCTCGTGCGCACGCACGATACCGGCAAGCGAATTTCGATCAGTAATGGCAAGGGCTTCGATGCCGAGAAGGGATGCCTGAGCGAACAACTCCTCGCAGGAGCTTGCGCCTCGCAAGAATGAGAAATGCGATGTCACCTGAAGCTCGGCGTAGCGGGAGCGGCTCATCCGAAGATGCCGTGCAGAAACCAGTTCTGCGACCCGGTTTCGGCGTGTTCGCCATCGCCCGCGCGGTAGATCCAGAAACGCTCTCCGGCCTCATCCTCCACCCGGAAATAATCGCGCACGGCCTGCATCTCGGCATCATGCGTCCACCATTCCCCGAAAATGCGTTCAGGTCCGTCCGCTGCGCGGACTTTCCGGCGCAGGCCCCGCCACAGGAAGGATACGGGCGGATGGTCCGGAAGAAGTGCCATCGTTTCAATCGGTTCCGGCGGCTGCAGAAGATGAACGGGTCTCGGCCAGGAAATACACCAAGATCGAGATGTTTCTGCCGACATGGGCGAGACACGGGTGAGGGATCGTTCCGGCACATCGCTTTCTACGGACGCCATCCGATAGATGCGCTTCGCGCCGATGCGGTTGGACAGAGTGTCGATCAGGTCGGCAATCCCGGCCTCCGGCGGCGCAACGAGATTTGACAAGATCTGCCGCGCTTCCAGAGACTCCGTGCAGGTTGCGGAAAGGCACATGAGCTCGATGCCGAAACCGGGATCGATCAACTCGATCTTTTCGCGGAGAAGTCTGGTAAGGCGCTTTGGTTCGCGTACGGGCATAGCTGTGCCGATGCGTACCGATGCGATCTGCGCATCCACCCGATGACACAGAAGATCGAGCCGCCGCACGCCTTGTCCGCGCGTTTCGAGCATGCGGCACAAATCCACGACGAGCTTTTCGATGTAGTGGGCGATCGTTTCCGCTGCGGCGATGGGCTCTGTGAAGGCGCGCCGTGTTTCGGCTATTTCGGGCAGCCGGATCGGATGGATCGGCTCGCAGGCCCGGTTCATCGCCTGATCGAGACGGCGTCCCGGTTGCGAACCGAAGCGCAGGGCAAGAGGCGCGCGTGGCATGTGTTCCAGATCGCCCACGCTTTTGAGACCGAGACGATGCAGGCCATGGACGATCTCGCTGGGCAGCCGCAATGCCGCGACGGGTAAGGGCAGCAGTGCCTCGGCACTCTGCCCTGGCGGAAGAACGAGAATGGGATCGGTCTGAAACCGCGCGAAAGCATGCGCCGCTCCCCATGTGTCGGCCAGGGCGGCGCGTGCGGCGATGCCGGACTCCGCGAGACGCCGCACCATGTCGCAGAGCATGGCAGACTCGCCGCCGTGCAAATGGGTGGCACCCGTCGCATCCACGACAAGGCCGTCCGGAGGATCGGTCGTAACGATGGGGGCGTAGCGGCGCAGCGCCCACCGCGCGAGCTGATCGAGGGCGGCGTGATCTGTGTCAGGCTGCGCCTTCAGCACGATGAGGTTCTGGATCAGCGCCTGGGCTTTGCTCGCGGGCATGCCGGTATGCAGGCCGGCCTTGAGCGCCGCCTGGTTTGTGGCCTGCACAATGCGGCGCGATCCTTCGCTGCCGACAAGAATGAGTGGCGTTTCAGGCGGAGGTGCGGCCTCGCCCATATTCCGGCGTACCCTGTCCGTGGGCCATGTCGGAAGAAAGAGTGAGACGACCCTGTTCATCGCAGGACTCCACAACGAACTCCGCGCTTTCCCCGGCGCGGCTGCGGATTAATTCGAGATGCCAGCGCGGACGGCCGACGCCGGGCACCGGCAGCGGTGCGGACGGCAGAGCCGAGACACGCCAGCGCGTGACGGCGGCGCTTGACGTTCTGCATTCTTCTGCCTCTGCCTTGCGCTCCCAGCGGCACACGGCGAGGCCAATGACCCCGGAGGTCTCGGCTGCGAGCTGCAGGCGGCGCGAAGCCGTCATCGACAGTCGCGATGTCTCCCCGATGGCCGCTCCCAGGCCCGGATGTCGAAGAGCCTCCTCAAAACAGGCGAGCAGGGACTTCTCATCCCGGCATTCGACATAGACGACCCGCTCCGCCGCGAGACCGGCCTGCGACAAAGCAGGGGCGAAGAGGTCCGGCCGCGCCATGCACCACAGCACTTTGCCGTGGCTGCGTGCCGCGATCCCCGCCGCGAACAGGACCGCGGCCGCACCGCCGCCTGCACCAGTGCCTCCGAGGATCTCATGAAAAGCGCCGCGTTTCAGGCCGCCCCCCGGTAGGAAACGGTCAATCTCGGGCAGACCGAAGGGCAGCGATGTTCGTTCATGCGGGGAACCGCGCTCCAGCCGGGCAATGTGCGCCCGAAGATCGGACAAAACGGATTGTGACGCGGACGCACTCATGTTCCCTGATCGGCTGATGTTTGTTCTATATTTGTTCTCTTTGGAGGCAGAGTCAAATCCCGAGAGCGCAGACGTGACAGCATAGTCGATCTGAAACGACACAACCTGATTCAACGCTCGCGTATTGCGCCACCAGCAAGGCTAGCGGCGCATGCACGCTTCCAGACGCCGCCTTTCGTGCCGGGGGCCGCGGCAGGGGGCGGCGCAGGAAAAGGCTTTCGCGCAGTAGCGATTCCAGTCAGGCTCGATGACGAGCATGATTATCGGTAATGGCATCCACGCCGCGCTGAGCCAACGCGATTCCGATCAGCAAGAAGCGCGCGCTCCGTGCTTCGTGCGTACGCAATGCGGTGAGGCGATGATGCGGCGTCGAGCGTGCTGAAAGGAATTGAGATGATGGAGCAGGATGGCTGGAGCACGCACCCAGACGGCGGTTTTCTCAGTCACGTCGGGCCGATCTTGGAAAGGTGGGAGAACGGAGCGCCCGTGCTGGGATTTCAGGCGTCCGACATACATCGCAACAGCCGCGATGTCGTGCAAGGCGGAATGCTGATGACACTCGCCGATCGCGCGATGGGTTACACCCTGCGTTCGAGCTTGCCGGACACGTCGGTCGCGACGATCCAATTGGACGTGCACTTTCTCGATGCGGCCAGCATTGACGAATTTGTCGAGGCACGCGCCACGATCCTCCGCGTCACGACCTATGTCGCCTTTCTCGAATCGCGCTTGACCTGCGGCGAGAGGCTGATCGCGACGGGCAGGGGGATGTGGAAAATCCTCCGGCCCGTCGCCACCACGCTTAGAGGTCACCCGTCCTGACTGCGGCGGCGGCATCGAGCCGCAGCCGCCGCCGTCGCGCATAGATCTCGCCGAACGGAAGCAGGAAGACGATGACGGCGAGGAACAGGCAGGTCGTCGAGATTGGGCTCATCACGAACACGGACAGTTCGTCGCCCGAAGCGACGAGCGCGCGTCGGAAATTCGATTCCATCATATAACCGAGGACGAGCGCCAGCACGATCGGCGCCGGCTCGATGCTCACCTTCGACATGAGATAGCCGATGACGCCGAAGATGACTGCCACCCAGATCGAGAAGATGTCGTTCGATTCCGAGAACGTGCCGAGAAGGCATGTCGCGCAGACGATTGCCGCGATCACCGGCCGCGGGATCTGGGTGACCTTCACCCACGCTTTCGCGCCCCAAAGGCCGAGCAGAACCATAAACGGCATCCCGATCAGGAGCGCGATGTAGATCGAATACGGGATCTCCGGATGCTGCGTGAAGATCAACGGACCAGGACGAACGCCCTGTATGGCCAAGGCGCCAATCAGTACGGCCGTCGATGCCTTTCCAGGGATGCCGAGCGCCAGCATCGGGGCGAGTGCGCCAGGCATGCACGAATTGTTCGCTGTCTCTGCAGCGACGACGCCTTCGGGGCTGCCTTTTCCGAACTGCTCCGGATGCTTCGACAGCCGGCGTTGGACGGAGTAGGCCGTCAGCGACGCGATCGTGGCGCCCGCGCCTGGAATGACGCCGAGGATGTAGCCGATGAAGGTCGACCGGAAGAGGTTGCCGATGTGCGGCTTCAGGATTCCGAGCCGTGCGGTGACGCCGTCGATCGAGCGCATCACGACGGGCTTCTCGTCTGAGGTCTCCAGCATGGTCAGCACTTCGGACAGCGCGAACAATCCGATCAGCGCCGAGATGAACGGAATGCCGCCGAGCAGGCCGTCGTTCACGACGAAGCGCGCGACGCCGTCGACGGGATCGGTCCCGATCGTCGTCAGAAGCAGGCCGAACAGAAGCGCCACCAGACCGCGCACGACCGAATGTCCCGACAGCGTCGAGACGAGACTGAGACCGAGAACGGCGAGCGAGAAATATTCCGCAGGTCCGAACGCGAGCGCGAACCCCGTCATCCAGTGCACCGAAAAAATCAGGAGAATCGTGGACAGTATGGAGCCGAACGCGGAGCCGAGGATCGACAGGGTCAATGCCTCGCCAGCCTTGCCTTGCATGCGCATCGGAAACCCGTCGATCGCGGTGACCGCCGACGAAGGCTCGCCGGGTGTATTTACGAGAATTGCAGGGATCGCGCCGGAATATTCAGAGCCCATATAGAGCGTTACGAGCATGACGACCGAAACGACTGGGTCCAGTCCGAACGTAAACGGTATCAAGAGAGCCATGCCGACGCCTGCCGACAGGCCGGGCAGTGCACCGACGAGATAGCCGACGAGCACGCCGCCAAGCAGACCGGCAATCACCGCGAGCGAGGTGAACTGTTCAAGACCGATTAGAAATCCTTGGAGCATTGCGAAACCTCAAGGCAATGAAGTGCCAAGGATCATCTCGAAGATAACCCTGGTGAAGATGAGGAAGCCGGCCACATAGGCCGCGATGTGAAGGGGCCTGCGCTCGCCCGCGAGAACGAGGAACGCGGCCATCCACGGCGCCATCGCGAAGTAGAAGCCGACAAGGCTCATCAGGGCCGGGAAGCCGACGAGCATCACCATGCCGATGATCACATGCCGGTAGCGCCGCACGACGATAAGGTGGTCGTCGGTCACGGCCTGTCGGAGTTTTCGCAGCCCGCCAACAAGAATGACGAGCGATCCGATCGCGAGCAGGAAGGCGATTCCGCGGGGGAAGTCGGCAGCGCCGATCGCTTCGCCGGAGTAATCCTCGATCGTGCCGGCCGTTACGAAGAACCAGAGCGCGAAACCCAGGAGCGCGGTGCCGATGGCAACATCGCCCCACTGGCGGCGGAAGGACAGCGTTGCCGCGGGAGGAAGTTCCTCCCGCGGCTCCGGTCGCTCGTCAGTATTGACGTCGAGCTGAGACATTACTTGATCCCCAGGTCCTTCATCAGGGCTTTGGTCGTCCCGTCTTCCTTCTTGGCCTGCGCCGTAAAGTCGGCCGGGCCCTGGAATGCCGAGAGCAATGAGGATTCCTTGTAGTAGGCGACCATTTCCGGGGTCTTCAAAGCCTCTTCCACCGCGCTTGCGATTTTGGCCTTGATGTCGTCCGGCATGCCCTTCGGGCCGATGATTCCGCGCATCTGCTGCCAGCTTGTGTCGGCGTTGATGCCCTGTTCCTTAAGCGTCGGTACATCGGGCAGCTGCGGCACGCGTTCGTCGGTCATGATGCCGATCACACGCAGGGCTCCGCTCTCGACATGGGTACGGACAAGATCGACATATGCGATCGCCGCGCCGGAATGTCCGCCGAGTGTCGCGGTGACGGCGTCGCCGACGCTGTCATACGGAACCCAGCGTACGTTCGCGCTCGGCACGCCTGCGGCTTTCGCCATTATCTCCCAGGCGAAGTGGCCGCCCGAGCCGCGGACGAAGCCAGCCATGACGAGGCTGCCCGGCTTGCTGTTCGCTTGCTCGACGAGGTCCTTCATCGATTTGATGGGGCTCGAGGCTGGAACGACGACCAGATAAGGCTCGGTCGCCAGCCGTGCGATCCAGTCGAAACTGTCGACGTTGTAACTCTTCAGGGTCTGGTTCATGGCGCCGATATGCGTACTGGTCACCGCGGCGATGGTGTAACCGTTCGGGTCTGCCGAATTGAGTTTGGCGAACTGGGCCGCGCCGCGTCCGCCGGGCACGTTCTCCACGACGAATGGCTGTTTGAGGCTTTTCTCCAGTTCGATCGACAGGCGCCGGGCCATGATGTCGGTCGCCCCGCCCGGAGAGACGTGCAGGATGTAACTGACGGGGCGTGTGGGGTAGTCGGCCTGTGCGGCGGCGGCCAGAGGTGAAAGCAACAGGCTTGCTGTGATGGCGTGCTTGATCAACCGATTCATCGGTCCGTCCTCCCGGGGTTTCCTCGTAGCGCCTCGTTGAGCGCCTTATCGTTCTGACGGACGGCCCTTGCTGGGACGCTCCGTCACCTTTTCTGGGCCAATCGATCTTGAACAGTAGTTGCGATTGATGCAACTAATATTTGACGCTGGTTTCCGGCCGTTCTTCGGGCGTCATCCGGAGCGGGAGCCGTGTGTCCTTGCACATCAGCCTGCACCAATTCTGCGGTGCCGCCTCGAAAGGTCGGCAGACCGTTCCGCCGAAGGAGAATCTCTGATGAACAGTTTCGCCGCCGGACGCCGCCGCAGCGCGCTTTACATGCCGGCATCCAACCCCCGTGCGATCGCCAAGGCGAGGACGCTGCCATGCGACGTCGTCATTCTCGATCTCGAGGATGCCGTTGCTCCGGAAGCGAAGCAGGAGGCGCGCACTGCCGCGGTCGCGGCGGTCCGCGAGGGCGGCTTCGGCGACCGGGAAGTCATCATCCGCGTCAACGGCCCGGACACGACATACTGGAGCGAGGACTGTGCTGCCGTCGATAACGTCGACATCCCCGTGCTGATTCCAAAGGTCGGGAGCGCTGCGATGCTCGCGGAGTGTGCCGGGCGGCTTCCGGGTCGGCCGCTCTGGGCGATGATCGAAACCTGCGAGGCCATACTGAACATCGGCGAGATCGCGGCGAGTCGCGCGAGCGTTTCTCTCGAGGCATTCGTCATCGGGACCAACGATCTCGGCAAGGAAATGTTCTGCCGCCTGGAAACGTCGCGGCGGCCTGTATGGGCCGCGCTGACCATGGCCGTCATCGCCGCACGCCGCCACGGAATTGCAGTCTTCGACGGCGTGTTCAACGACATCGCGGACATCGAGTCGTTCGAGGCGGAATGTCGTGAAGGCGTCGAATTCGGCTTCGATGGAAAGACGTTGATCCATCCCGGACAGATCGACGGCTGCAACCGGATTTTCTCGCCGACCGCCGATGACGTGCGGTGGGCAAGTGCAATCATCGCGGCTTTCGAGGCGCCCGAAAACGCTGGCCAGAACGCCCTTAAGATCGAGGGACGGATGGTCGAGCGCCTCCACACGGAGACAGCAAAACGAGTTATCGCGAAGGCCGGGTGACCCCCAAGGAACCGCTCTTGTCATCCGGGAAATCTGGTAGTAGCAATAGCAACAACTAATAATCTGACGATCAGAAATCGTCTCTGTGGGAGGATGTTCCGTGGCTATCCGCAAAGTCGTGCTGCGGCGTCTTAGTATGCCGCTGGTCAGGCCCTACCGGCTCTCCTACCGGACGTTCGAAGTGTTCGAACCGTTCTTCGTCGAAGTTGAAGATTCCGAGGGTCGGATCGGCTATGCCGATGCGCTCATCTCGCCGGGTTCCAGCAAGGAAACGCCGGAAGGGGGCTGGGCCCATTGCATCGACCAGATCAAGGCCGTGCTTGGTGCAGACGTGCCGGACGCCAAGGCGCGAATCCTTGCTCATTTCGAATCGAACAAGGTGGCGACGACGGCTCTCGTCTGCGCACTCGAGGTTCTCGAAGACTCGCCGCTTCTCCGAATCCCGGAAGAAACCCGCTTTCCTCTGCTGACCCCGATCAATGCCGTCGATCTGGACAAGATTCCGGCCGAGATCGAGGAGTGGCTCGCTAAGGGTTTCCGTACGTTCAAGGTCAAGGTCGGCAAGGACCTTGACGCCGATCTTTCCCGTGTCAATGCGATCCAGGACGCGATCGCCGATCGCGCCACGATCCGTCTCGATGCCAATCGCGCTTTCTCGCGCGAGCAGGGACTCGCATTCGTGCGGGGATTGGATCCTGCAGGGATCGAACTCTTCGAGCAGCCTTGTGATTCCACCGATTGGGACGCGAATGCCGCCGTGGCGGAGGCTTCGCCGGTCCCTTTGATGCTCGACGAGCCGATCTGTAAGCTCGACGACATCGAGCGCGCCGCCGGCATCGACAATGTCGGATTCTGCAAACTGAAGCTGAAGCGCTTCGGCAGCATTGAGCGTCTGCGCGCGGGGCTTGAAGCTGTGCGCAGCAACGGCATGGAGCCGGTTCTCGGCGATGGTCTCGGCAGCGAGGTTCACGGCTGGCTGGAAGCCTGTGCGGCGCGCGGCCTGATCCGCAATGCCGGCGAGTTCAACGGCTTTCTCAAACCGAAGGACACGCTCTTCGTTGATCCGCTGCCGTTCGTGAACGGCGCGATCGTCCTCCCTGTCGATTACATGCCGACAATCGACCGCGCCAAGCTGGCTCGCGTAACGGCAGAAGAAAAAACCTTTCAAGCTTGATCCGGAGAAACGCCGATGGCTCATGAAGCCCTTTTGGATGACCTCGACCGCCGCCGCCTGAAGAGCACGGCGATGGGCGGCGAAAAGAAGCTCGCCAAGCGCCGAGAGGGCGGCCAACTCAATGCCCAGGAGCGCCTCGATGCCCTGGTCGATCGGGAATCGTTCTTCGAGATGGGGCTGCTCGGAGCCTCCAGTATTGAAGCGGAGAAGGATACAACACCGCGTGACGGCAAGCTGACGGGATTTGCAAAGATTGAAGGCCGCGATGTGGGCGTCGTCGTGAACGACTTCACCGTCAAGGGCGCATCGACCAGCGGAACCAACTCGAAGAAGATGGGGTACATCCGCAAGGTATGTATCGATCGCGGTCTGCCCTTCGTACATATCGGCGAATCGACGGGCGCCCGCCTTCCCGATGCGATGGGCTCGAAAGGCATGGGTACGCTGCTCGGCAACGATGTCTCGCAGTTCCGTCGCATGCGCGAAGTGCCGTATGTTGCGGCGGCGCTCGACACCTCGTTTGGCTCCTCTGCGTGGCTGTGCTGCTGCTCGGACTTCGCGGTTATGCGGAAGGGATCGATCATGTCGGTGTCATCGCCGCGTCTGGTGTCGATGGCCATCGGTGAGAAGATAGATCTCGAAGAACTCGGCGGCTGGCGGCTCCACGCCGAGCAGACCGGCCTGATCGACCATTTCGTCGACACCGACGAAGAGGCCATGCATGCCATTCGCGCGTTCCTGTCGTACATGCCCAGTCACAACGGCGAGCTTCCGCCGGCCGCCGGTACCTCCGAAGGGTCGGGGGAATGCCAGGAGCGCATCCTCGACATTCTGCCGGAGAAGCGCACTCAAGTTTACAACATGAAAAAGATCATCGACGTCATCGTCGATGTTGGCAGCTTCTTCGAACTGAAGCCGCGGTTCGGCAAATCGGCCGTGGTCGGCCTTGCCCGTCTGGACGGCAAGGTGACAGGTATCGTCGCCAACAATCCGCAGGTGGGCGGGGGTGCCCTGTCTGCCGAGGCCTGCCGCAAGATCATCGATTTCACCGTGCTGTGCGACAGCTTCAACATTCCGATCGTGCGTCTGATGGATACGCCGGGCTTCGTCGTCGGCATGGATGCCGAGCGGCGCGGCGCGCCCGGTCACATCATGAACTTCATGAACGCGACCTGCCTGACGACGGTCCCGCAGATCACCGTAATTTGCCGCAAAGCCTATGGCCGTGCGTACGTTGCGATGGGCGGCGGCGCGCACAACGACACCATGGTCGCCTGGCCGATGGCGGAAGTGTCGTTCATGGATCCGGTTTTTGCCACATCCATCGTTCACAACAAGACGAGCGGCGACGAAGGCTTCGAGGATGCGCTGGCGCACATCCAGAAGGATCTCGAAATCTGGGACATGGCACGGATTTTTTCCGCGCATGACGTGATCAAGCCGCAGGAAACCCGCGCCTATCTCATACGCATGCTCGACATTCAGCGTCGCCGCCGCTCGAACGGCCTCGGCCAGCATCTGATGCGGACTTGGCCGACGAGCTATTGAGGACACGAACATGACAGCTCACGCCATGAATCCAGCGGCAATCATCGCCAAAGCCCGCGCCGAAGGCCGCACCTCGCTGTCCGAAAGCGACGGCAAACGCCTGTTGTCCTGCTACGGGATACAGACGCCGACCTCGTTCGTGGCCGCCGACGCCGCCGACGCTCAGTCCCGAATTGCTGGCCTCACTGGCCCCTTCGTTGCCAAGGTGATCTCGCCGGACATCATCCACAAATCGGACGCCGGTGGTGTGAGCCTCAATCTTGCGGACGGCACCGCCGTCGCAGCTGCGATCCGCAGCATGGCCGACAAGCCGAAGATCGCGGCGGCCCGCGTCGAGGGCTGGCTGGTGGAGCAGATGATGCCGGCCGGTCAGGAAATGGTCGTTGGGGGGCTGCGCGATCCGCAGTTCGGACCGATGATCATGGTCGGGCTCGGAGGCATTTTCGTCGAAGTCCTGAAGGACGTCTCGTTCCGCATCTGCCCGATCGACGAGCAGGAGGCGCGCGACATGCTCGTCGAACTGAAAGGCGCGGCTCTTCTGAAAGGCGCACGCGGGCAGAAGCCCGTGGACGAGAATGCGCTCGTCGATGTCATGCTCAAGATCGGTGGCCGCAACGGCCTCCTGATGGATCTCGCCGACGCGGTCGCCGAGGCCGATATCAATCCGCTCATCGTGTCGGCATCGGGCGCGATTGCGGTCGACGCCCGCTTTATTCTTGCCGACGCGTCGCTGCCCGCGCCGGTGCCGGAAGACCGCAGGAGCCCGGCCGAGGAGTTCGCCCCGCTCTTCGCGCCCAAGACGGTGGCGGTGCTCGGTGCGTCGACCAAGGACGTCTCAATCGCGAACACCTTCATACGTCGCATGAAAGACTTCGGTTACGGCGGTGACATCTATCCCATTCATCCGAGTGCCGAGGAAATCGAAGGCCTGAAAGCCTATCCCTCCCTTGCCGAGACGCCGGCGCCTGTCGATTATGCGTACATAGCAATCGGCGCGAGCCGTATCCCCGACGCGGTCGCTGCGGCGAGCGGCAATTGCCGAATCGCGCAGGTCATCTCGTCCGGCTTCGGCGAGGTTGAGGAAGGACGTGAGCTAGAAGCTGAACTCATCGCGAAGGCAAAGTCGGGAGGCGTCCGACTTCTCGGGCCGAACTGCCTCGGCACCTACTCTCCACGTGGAGGTCTGACGTTTCCGGCCGGTGCGCCAAAAGAATTAGGTGAAATCGGTGTCGTCTCCCAGTCAGGTGGCCTGTCGACGGACATCATCAAGCGCGGTCAGTGGCGCGGGCTTCGCTTCAGCGGCCTTGTTACCATCGGCAACAGTGCGGACGTACAGCCCCACGAACTGGTCGAGTACTACATGACCGATCCTCAGACCAAGGCGATCGGTGTCTATATGGAAGACGTCAAGAACGGGCGGGCATTCTTCGAGCTTCTCAGGTCGGAAAAAGCGACGAAGCCCGTCGTCATCCTTAAAGGCGGTCGCTCCAGCCAAGGCCGGCTGGCGGCCGCATCGCACACCGGCGCGCTGGCCGGTGACGACAATGCGTGGGACGCGTTGGCGGCTCAGACACCCGCTTTGCTCGTTTCGACGGTCGACGAGTTCATCGACACGCTTTTGATGTTGCAACATCTGATCCTGCGTCCGGACCGCCCGACCAGGGCGGTGACGCTGTTTGGAAACGGCGGAGGCTCCAGCGTCTTGGGCACGGACGTTTTTGCAGCGGTTGGACTCGATGTGTCGCCTTTCGACGATGAAGCGCGTCTGCCGCTGGAGGCGCTGAAGCTTCCCCCTGGAACGTCGGTGGCGAATCCGATCGATACGCCTGTGCGTACGCTTCAGGAGAAGGATGGATGGGTCGCCGGCGAGATTATCGATATCGTGAACCGCCATTCGCATACGGACGCGATCGCGATGCATCTCAATCTCGCGGCGTTTGTCGGGCGCGGCACGATCGATCCGATCGACAACCTTTTCTCCGTTATCGAGGAGATGCAGAAGAAATGGGCTGGAGCGGCCCACTTCGTTCTTGCTCTGCGGACGGATGGATCAGCGGAACTCGACGAACGGCGCCGCGGCTATCGCGAGAAGGCACGCCGGGTGAATGTGCCGGTCTTCGATGAAATCCCCGCGATGGCAAAAGCACTGGCGGGGGTCGGGCATCTGGAGCGCCGGCTGGCGGCGCGGCGCGGAAAATAAAGTCAGGACGGGGTGTTCAGACCTGTCTTCCGCATGAAGTTTTCGATTTGCTGCGGGGAGAATGACGCGACCCGCAGGTCGCGCAGGTGGGGCCCGAATGCGGCATCGATCTCGGTGCCGAAACGGCTGAAGATTTCCGCCATGTAGTAATCGTGGCGGATCAGGGACGCGGCCATCGTAACAACCGGTCGGTTGCGCGTGTGCGCTGCCGTGACATCGTCGTCCAGCGCCGCCGTCAGCATTTCGACGTGATCGATTTCGAGCGTGAAAAGGTTGTCGGCAGTGCCCATCCGCACGCCGTTCGCCTCGTGAATATAGACCCGGCACCGGTCATTGAAGCGAAACTCTTCGGCATCGAAGCCGAAGAGAACGATGAGCATCTCGACGCCGCGATCCGCAGCCTCCTTGAGAGCCGTCTTGTGCCGCCGCAGGACATCGTCCGCAGCCTTGATCCAGACGGACTTCTGGCTCACACCGATCAGCGCCTCGATTTTTTCGTGGACGGCCTGTTCGCCCTTCAGCGTCCAGACATACTGGTCTTCCTGAGCAGGCGAGATCGTGGCCAGGCGCAACGCCAGGTCCGAACAGAGCGATCGTGTCTGGCCGGCGATCGCATCGAGGAGCCCATCGGGACTTGCTGCGACGTAGCGCACCGGATTTTCGCTGACCGGCAGAACCGCCGAGCGCTGCGCGAGCGCATCCAGCGCATGATACGTGTTCGGCCGCGGAACGTTGGAGTTCTTGGAGATTTCGTAGGCCGTTGCAGGGCTGGAGCGCAGCAGTTGCAGATAGACACGTGCTTCATACTCGGTGAAACCGAGGCGTTTGAAGTCGATGAGAACGTCGCTTCCCTCAACCTGCGTTACAGTCATTTTTCCAGCCACACACAACTCCCTATCATCTTTTCAATATAAAGGGGCGGCTTGACCTCGCCAAGCCGCCCCTCAAACGCGCGCGAAGAAGCCTGCCGTCACGCAGCGAGCAGGGTTTTCAATCGTGTCTCGATAAAACCGGTATGGACGTCGCCCGCTGAAAAGACGGGGTCCGCAAGACACGACAGCAGAAAATCGCGGTTGGTGTGGATGCCCTGGACCTTGACCGCTCCAAGCGCCGCAAGTGCCCGGGAGCGCGCAATCTCGCGATCCTCGCCCCATATCACGATCTTCGCCAGCATGGGATCGTAGAACGGCGTGACCTCATCGCCTTGCCGGTAGCCGGAATCGATGCGCAGGCTTTCGCCGGCGGCGGGCAGTTCGAAAATCTCGAGCGGACCGGGCGAGGGCATGAACATCTTGCCCGGATTCTCCGCGTAGAGCCGACATTCGATCGAATGACCGCGACGGGTAATCTCGTCCTGCGCGATCGGCGCAAGCCGGCCGCGCGCGAGGTCGATCTGCATCGCCACGAGATCGCGGCCCGTCACCATTTCGGTGACGGCGTGCTCAACCTGGATGCGGGTGTTCATCTCAAGGAAGAAGAACTCGAAACTGTCCGCATCGACGATGAATTCCACCGTTCCGGCGCCGGCATACCGGGTGACCCGGCAAAGATCGACCGCGGAGCGTGCCATGGACTGCAAGACGTCCGAAGGAAGTCCCGGCGCAGGGCTTTCTTCGATCACCTTCTGGAAGCGCCTCTGCAGCGAGCAGTCGCGCTCGAAAAGATGGACCGCGTCTCCGTTGCCGAAACCAAAAACCTGAATTTCGATATGGCGTGCCTTCGGAACAAAACGTTCCAGAAAGACGGCGCCGTTGTTGAACGATTTCGCGGCCATGGACTGCGTCGCCGCGACGGTCTCGACAAGCTTTTCCGGTCCGTCCACGCGCCGCATGCCGATCCCGCCGCCGCCGCCGGCAGCCTTGACGAGCAGCGGATAGCCGACCTTCTCAGCCGCTTTTACGATCTCTGAGGTGTCATTGCCGGGCTCGAAGCGGGTGCTGCCCGGCACCACCGGCACTCCGGCGTCCTGGGCAATCTGCCGGGCACGTTCCTTGTCGCCCATATCGCGGATCGTCTGCGGAGCGGGCCCGATCCAGACAAGACCAGCATCCATGACGGCCTGAGCAAAAGCGGCGTTCTCGGAAAGAAAACCATACCCCGGATGGATCGCATCCGCGCCGGTGTCGCGCGCGGCGGCCAGGACATTTGCGACGTTCAAATAGCTTTCCCGCGCCGCCGCCGGGCCGACATGCCGCGCTTCGTCGGCGGCCTGTACATGCACGGAGGTTCTGTCAGCATCGGAGAAAACGGCGACGCTTGAAAGCCCGAGCGCCTTGCAAGTGCGAAACACGCGGGAGGCGATCTCGCCACGATTGGCGACGAGGATTTTGGAGATGTTGGCCATGCGCAGCCTCCTCAGGCCTCGATGCGGGCGACGACGGTGCCTTCCGTGATGGTCGATCCTTCCGTCACCAGAATCTCGGTGATCTTCCCGGCTTCAGGAGCCGACACCGGAATTTCCATCTTCATGGATTCGAGGATGAGGATTTCCTGATCTTCCTCCATGCTGTCTCCGACCGCTGCCACGATCTTCCAGACGTTTCCTGTGATCTCTGCCTTCACTTCCACAATGGCCATGGGTTCGTTCCCCGCTCTCTGGACGTTGACGCAAGCCTAACTCCATTCCATAGTAGTTGCAATAACGACAACTAAATGCCCGGAGGCACCCGTGAGTGAGTTTGGCGAGTGGATCGGTCGTGTGTCCTCGTCGGTCGAGCGTGTCGACCGCTGGCCGATGTTGGCCTTGGCCGCAGCCCTCGATAGCGAGACGGCTCCGGCTGACACGGACGACATTTTGCCTTTGGCCCACTGGCTCTGTTTCCCGCCGGCGACGCGACAATCGCAGATGGGTCCGGACGGGCATCCGAGGCGTGGCGATTTCCTGCCGCCGCTGCCCCAGCCGCGCCGCATGTGGGCGGGAAGCGAAATCCGGTTTCTGGCGCCCATCGCCATCGGCGACACGCTGCGCAAGACATCGCGCATCGCCGACATTGCGGAAAAAGCGGGGAAAACGGGCAACCTGATCTTCGTGACTGTCGCGCACGAGTTCGAACGCGACGGGAAAACCCTCCTCACCGAAACGCAGAATCTGGTCTACCGCGACGATCCCGCGCCCGGTGAAACGGCTCCGCCGCCGAAACCAGCCCCGGCCAAAGCGGACTGGTCGGAACGCCACGCCCCGGATCCCGTCCTGCTGTTCCGCTATTCAGCGGTCACCTTCAATGCCCATCGCATTCACTACGACGAACCCTACGCACGTACGGTCGAAGGATATCCCGGCATTATCGTGCATGGACAGTTGACGGCGACGCTGATGCTGCGCGCTTTCCAGAAACACAATCCCGGCCTCCGCCCGACCGCGTTCTCCTTCCGGGCGGTCAAGCCGCTTTTTTCCGGAGCTCCGTTCTTCGTCGAAGGAGCCGCCGGAGACGAGGCCGACAGTTTCAAGCTCTGGGCGCGCAACGAGGCCGGCGATCTTTCGATGACGGCCGACCTGAAAGTGGCCTGACAATGCCGATCCATCCCGACCGCCAGTTTGCGAGGCCCTTGGCAGGTCGGGATTGCATGGTGGATATCATTAGCCTGACTGCGGCTGAAGAGAGCGGGCTCCCGCTGCGCGGGCTTCCGCGGTCGCTGCGCATCATGGCAGAGGGATTGCTGGCGCATTTGCCGCCGGACGATGCCGCGCGGGACATCCATAATCTCGCTGCGCGGGAAAACTCGGTTTCCTTCATTCCAGGACGCGCGCTTCTTCAGGATTTTCTCGGCATTCCGCTGATGACGGACATGGCTTCGATGCGCGATGCGCTCGCGGCCGCAGGGCAAGATCCTTCAATTCTCAATCCCAGGATCCCGGTCGACTTCGTGGTCGACCATTCCCTTGTCGTCCATCATTTCGGATCGGCGGATGCGCTTGCGATGAACCGCAGCGAGGAGTTCTCAAGAAACCGCGAAAGGTTCGCATTTATCAAATGGTGCGAGAACGCGTTCGAGAACGTACGTATCGTCCCGCCCGGAAGCGGCATCATGCACCAAGTCAATCTCGAATGGCTGGCGCAAGTCGTGTCGCTGCACCGCTTGCCCGGCGGCCGCTCTCTGGCGATGTCGGACACGATGATCGGCACAGACAGCCATACGACTATGATCAACGGCCTCGGCGTGTTGGGCTGGGGTGTCGGCGGAATCGAGGCAGAGACCGCGATGCTCGGCGTGCCAGTCACGATGGCCTCGCCGCGAGTTGTCGGTCTCACGCTCACCGGAGCTCTGACGCCGGGCGTGACGGCGACCGATCTCGTGCTTCATCTCACCGAGTTTCTACGCGGCGTTGGCGTCGTCGATGCCTTCGTGGAGTTCGAAGGATCCGGTCTGGCCGGCCTGTCGGTAACCGATCGGGCCACGATCGCAAACATGGCGCCGGAGTATGGAGCGACCTGCGCCCATTTTCCGGTCGACGACAAAACGCTCGACTATCTGCGAATGACGGGGCGCAGCGACGACCACATTGATCTCGTCGAACGCTACACCAAGGAGCAGGGATTATGGCGATATCCCGACACCGCGGGCGATATCGATTTTGATCGGACATATCACTTCGACCTCTCCAAAGTCGAACCCTCGCTCGCGGGGCCGACACGCCCCCAGGATCGCGTCCGCCTCGCCGATGTTCCGGTCTCGCTCCAAAAGAGGGCAAGAGATCTCGGCAAGGCGGATCTCGTTCCAGCTTCGGATGATGAACTCGACAACGGGGCGGTCGTGATCGCGGCCATTACGAGTTGCACCAACACGGCCAATCCGCCTTTGATGATCGCAGCGGGCCTGCTCGCGAAGAGGGCGGTGGAGCGCGGGCTTCGTGCTGCGCCGCACGTGAAGACCTCGCTGTCGCCCGGCTCCCGTGCGGTCACCGCATATCTTGAGAACGCCGGACTGCAGATCTATCTTGACCAACTCGGTTTCCAGACGATCGGCTACGGATGCGCCACCTGTAACGGCAATTCGGGACCCCTCTCCGACAAGGTTTCCAGGGATATCGACACGCGCGGCGTCGTCGCGGCAGCCGTCCTGTCGGGAAACCGCAATTTCGAGGGCCGCATCAATCCGCTGGCGAAAGCCGCCTATCTGGCATCGCCGCCGCTGGTCGTCTGTTATGCGATCGCAGGTACGGTGACCCGGGATCTGACCCGCGAGCCGGTCGGCTGGGATGCGGATGGCGCGCCGGTGCATCTTCATGAGATCTGGCCGTCGGATGAGGAGATCGCGGTGTGCGTATCGCAAGCGGTCGAAAGCCGTCAGTTTTTGGCGCTGTATGACGATGATCGCGCAGGCAACGAGGACTGGAAGCGTCTGCCGGCGCCCAGCACGACGCTGTTCCCCTGGGATGTGGGCAGCACCTTCATCGGGCCGTCGCCCTTTCCCGCGTTTAATCGGGAGCCCGGCCATTTCAGCCGTTTGTATGATCTTCGGCCTTTGCTTATTCTCGGGGATTCGGTAACGACGGACCATATCTCGCCGAATGCTGCGATCCGGCGGGGCAGCCCGGCGGCCGAGTTCCTCTCGGAAGCGGGTGTCGATCCGCTGCGCTTCGGTAATTACGGAGCGCGCCGCGGCAATGTCGATGTGTGCGCACGCGGAATGTTCGACAATCCGCTGCTACGCAACGAGATGCTTCCCGGAAGCCTTGGCAACAGGACCATCCGTCACCCGCATGGACAGGTATGCTCGGTCTATGAAGCCGGCGATGCCTATCGCCGTGCGGGGACCGGCGCTCTTATTATCGCCGGCCGCGAATATGGTGCCGGGTCCTCACGCGATTTCGCGGCAAAGGGGCTGAAGCTGCTCGGCGTCGAGGTCGTTCTTGCCGAGAGCTTCGAGCGCATTCACCGCACCAATCTCGCGGGCGCCGGCGTGCTGCCGCTGGTTTTCGCGAAAGGGCAGACGCGCAACTCGCTGGGTCTCGACGGCGAGCATGTTTTCGATCTGTCGCTTTCGGATGCGCTCGCGCCTGGCTCGCCCGTCCACATCGTGGCGCGACACCCTAGGCACGATCCTGTTTCCTTCCGCGCTGTCGCCGATTTGCGTACGTTTGCCGAAGTCGAGATGCTGGAAGCGGGCGGAATTCTGCCCTGGATCCTTGCCCGCCTTACGCGTTCCTGACACCGCGCAATTCTTGCGCGCCGCAGGGACACGCGAACGATGGTGGATAAAATTCTGGCCCGGCTTACTTGAATGGACGCAGGCGTGGACCCTCACGGATCCGCTACCCTATTGATTTATCGCTGGAAATCGATGGTAGCGAGGGAGGGTTCCCATTACAAAAACATATGGGACCTGCGCATCGAAGAATTCGATGCGTTCGCGTCAGCGAACTTGTGGTTTGTAGCGCTCTGTCTGGCCTTGGGGCAGGTGATGAAATGTCTCGCATCCTTGGGATGCTGCGCAAACTGCTATCAGATGGCCAGCTTGAGTTTGTATGTATATGCATCGCCGCGAAACAGGCCTTCGACGTACTCGATCATGCGATCATCGGCGGAATAGCTCTTGCGTTTGATCAGCAGGCAGGGATGTGGCTCCGGAAAATCGAAGATCCGGCATTCCACCGCGGAAGGCAGAGTGGCTTCGATGGATTGTTCGCAGTGAAGCAGCCGGACACCCGTTTCCGCCAGCGTCTGGTACATCGATCCCGAAACATCGCGTTTTTCGAGGCCGGGGGCGGCGGCAAGGCTGTACCACGCCCGCTCGCGCGACAGCGGCACGCCGTCTCCGTAACGAACGCGCACGAGATACAGGAAGCTCGCGTCGGAGGGCATTCCGAAGATGGCGGCGATGTTTGCATCGCGCACAACCTCATTCTCGATGATCTTCGAGGAGGGAATCCGGCCGAGCTCCCGCATCTCTTCGGTGAACCCTTTCAGCCGGTCCATCCCCATGTCCAGGCGCTGCGGTTTGCTCACCACGGACCCGAGCCGGCCCTTGCTGGTCAGCACGCCACTTTCGCGCAAGCTGTTGTAGCAGTGCTGAACGGTGGTGCGGCTCACCCCGAGCTTGTCGGCCAGATCGCGCTCGGCGGGCAGCGTGGTCCCTCCGGGTATCGCGCCCGTCGCAATCAATTTTTCGATCTGTCCGGCAAGCTGGCGATAGATCGGCTCGGCTGTGTCGTCGCGAACGCGCAACAACGTTGCTAATGGCTGGCCCGCGAAGTCACCTGACACGAGAACTGCTTCTTTCTCTTTTGTATTTCCACCCGGACTGGTTCAATGGTCGGGCGCGAGGTGGACCATGCCGAAAACGGCGAGTGTTTTCGTAATCGGCAGCTTCATCGTAGCAGCTTCCACCAAGCTAGCACGTCTTCCGATGCCGGGTGAATCGCTGGCTGCGGACAATCTTGTTCTGGAGCCGGGCGGCAAGGGTTTCAACCTCGCGCTCGGCCTGCACCGCCTCGATGTCCCTGTTCATGGCATCATGGCGGTCGGCGAGGACGTCTTCGCCGCGTTCGCGGAGGCGGCGCTGCACAGCGCCGGACTGCCGCCCTCCATGCTCCGGCGATTGCCCGGGCAGACCGGCGCGGGGATCGGCTTTGCCAGCGATGACGGGAGCAACTGCCTCGCCATATTTTCCGGCGTCAATGCGGCGCTGTCGGCCGGGGATGTGCTGGCGCACGACGCGCTGCCGGGAGCATCGCTCGTTCTTGCCCAGTTCGAGACGGGGGATGCCGCAATTCTGGCCGGCTTCCGGTCGGCCCGTGGACGCGGCGCGGAAACGCTGCTCAATCCGTCGCCCTACCGTCCCATCGATCCGGACATTCTGGCCAGCACGTCGGTTCTCATCGTGAATGAGACCGAAGCCTCCTTGTACGCACGCGATTTCGGAGTGGCCGCGGATAACATTGACGCCCTTGCCGCCGCATTGTTCGAGCGCGGCCCGCATACCGTAATCGTCACGCTTGGCGAGCGCGGAGTTGCGGCCCACCGCCAGGGGCAGGCTCCGATGCACCGACCCGCTCGAAGCGTGCACGCCGTCGACTGCCTGGGCGCCGGGGACGCCTTCACGGCCGGGTTTGTCGCGGGGCTCGTCCGTCATGCGGATTTCGCGACCTGTCTCGATATGGGCTGCGCCTGCGGCGCGTTCTGCGTGGCCCGGCCGGGCGTCTTTCACGCTCTGCCATTCGCCGGCGACATGGATTTCTGAGACGCCGCTGTGGCGCGAATGCACCAGGACCGGGGAAATGCCGGGCAGGCCGTGTTTCACTCGTAGACAATCCAAAATCAATCCATAATGATCCAAACCAACCAAGCCGACGACTCGAACAGGGGATTTCCGATGAAAGCATTCAGCTCCGTAGCCATTGCCTTGGCGATGGGTGGAACGGCAACTGCCGCCGACCTCGGAACGTTCGAGCCGCCGCCAGCAGTCGCAAGCTGGACGGGCTGCTATGTCGGCGTGCATGTGGGCGGCGGCAAGGGCGACAAGACGAGCGCTGCACCTTTCAGCGACTACAGCGGCGATGTCAGTGGCCCGCTCGGCGGTGCCCAAGCCGGCTGCGATTATCAGTTCGACACCTTCGTCATCGGCCTTGTCGGAGACATCTCCGGGACCGGTATTGACGGCGCGGAAGACTTCACGATTGCCGGCCCCCTGCTGACGACCAGCACGACCGAGCTCGATTGGCTCGCCACCATCCGTGGCCGTGTCGGGGTGGGCTTCGACAACATGCTGGTCTACGCGACCGGTGGCCTTGCGATCGCCGACGTCACCGTGAACCTGTCGACGGGCGCCTTCCCGGAGGGGCAGGACCAAAGCAACACACATCTTGGCTGGACCGTCGGCGGCGGCGCGGAATTCCGCATCACCGAGAGCATCTCGATGTTCGGCGAATATCTGTACGCCGACCTCGGCGACGAGGACTATTCCTACAGTGCACCGTTAGCCCCGCAGACGCACAACGTCACCATCGACAATCTCCACATCTTCAAAGTCGGTGCGAACTACCGCTTCTGAAGGGTCCGCTCCAAAGGCTGAAACCCAAGGAACATCGCTGTGAAGAATTTCACCATTGCGTGCTTGCTGGCCGGGATGGCCATGTCAGGACAGCAGATCAAGGCGGTCGCTCAGGAAATCAGCGAACCAAGCTGGAGCGGCTTCTATGCGGGTGTGCACGCTGGCTATGGCACGAGCGACGCCTCCCATTGGGAAGTCAGCGATCCTCCTTATGCAGATTACACCGTGGACGGTTTTCTCGGCGGTGTGACCCTCGGCTACAATTTTCAGTGGGACCGGATCATCGCTGGCGTCGAGACGGATTTTTCTCTCGCCGATCTCGACGGTTCGGAATCGAACGCCAATTGCGGGCCCGCCGACTGTCGCGCATCTGCGGACTGGCTGTGGACCTTGCGGGGGCGTGTCGGCATCGATCTTGACGGGTGGATGCCCTACGTGACGGGTGGCCTTGCCGTGACCGATGCCGCCGGTTCAACCACCTCCACGTCCGGAAGCGAATCGATCACCGGCTGGACCGCGGGAGGCGGCGTCGAAGTCGCAGCCGGCAGCAACCTCTCTTTCAAGGTCGAATATATGTACGTCGATGTCGGCGAAGAGATCGAGACGGCCGAATATTACAGGGCCTTGCTCGAGGACCTCCACGTTGTCCGGGCCGGCGTAAACTATCGGTTCTGATGGCGCGGCTTTGACGATTGTAACAGAGTGGCGCCGTACCCCCGCCGCTCTTCGGCGGAGGCTTGCCCGGTATCTGCAAGCCTCCGCCGGGCCTTGCATTGAAAACCGCTGACGAGCGCCGATGGTCTCTTGCCGACGAGCGCCCGCAATTCTGCCGGGACGCCTTGCGAACCAGTAGATGCCGGTGCTCGGATGACGGAAAGGTCGCGCCATGATCAACGGCTTTTGTACCGCCCTTTTGTACCACTCGGGCAATACTTAAGTCGCTGATTTTGCGTATTTCTAAGCCGCTCAGGGGCTTAGCGTTCTGATGGTAGCGAGGGACCGTTACCGCCTGACCCCACACGCAGGCTGCCACCGTCGTTACCGCCCATCAGCGCGTTGAGCCGGCCGAAGATCTGCACTTCGACCTCTCCCTTGTTCGTGCCTGGCCCGACGATGATGTGCGTGACGAGATCGCGCAGCGCCGCCGCGGCCTCGGTGTCGTTGGCGCCCATGCCCTTGCTCAGGCCGTCCTGCAATCGGGTGAGCATCTGCTCATAGCGGGCGAGCGCGGTCGGGTGCAGCGTAATCACCTTCACCTCTCCGGGGGCAGAGGCGAGGGCGTCCTCGGCGATCTTCTTGCGGGCGGACAGATCCTTCGCCTGCGCCATCAGTTCCGGCACATCGCCCTCCGACGCGACCATCAGATTGATCACGCGCTGCAGCTCGCGTGCGGCCTGTGCGAGATTGCGTTCGAGGCGCGAGCGATTTTTGTTGCGGCGGGCGGCGAGGCGCATGCGCTCGGCCTGATATTCGGCGATGAACTCTGTCATGACAGCCGGATCGTTCATTTCCGCGCGCAGGGCGCCGAGCACCTTCTCCTCGACGTTGTCCAGATAGAACATGCGCGGATCGGGGCACGAGCCGCTTTCGGTCGCGGCCGTGCAGCGCAGGCGGGTGCGGCCGGTTCGGTCCTTTCCGTGCGAGGACATGCCTGAGCCGCATCGGCAGCGCAGAAGGCCGGACAGCAGGTGCCGGGGCTTCCTGAGCAGCGGGTTCGTCCAGTGGACGGCGCGCGCCGCCTTCCGCGCCTGCGCCGCCGCGAAGGTCTCGGCGTCCACGATGGCGAGATCCGGAACCTCGGCGCTCTGCCACTGGTCGGGCGGATTAGGACGGGAGACGCGCTTTCCGGTCGACGGGTCGCGCAGCATGGACACCTTATTCCAGACGCGCCTGCCGGCGAACAGTTCGGTCTGCAGCAGGCCATTGCCGCGCTTCGTGTTGCCGTTGATGGTCGAGGCGTTCCAGCGCGCGCCGCGCGGCGCGGCCACGCCATCCCGATTCAGCGCGTGCGCGATCTCGCGCGGCGTCTGCCCGGCGAGGTAGGCCGCGAAGATCCGGCGCACGATCGCGGCCTCGTCCTCTGCGATGGCGAGTTCGCCGGGCTTGCCCGGCACCGGGCTGTAGCCGTAGAGCCTGCCGCCTGCCGAGCGGCCGCTGCGCACGACACCGGAAAGGCCGCGCTTCGTTTTCTTGGCGCCTTCCTCGCGCTGCATCTGCCCGACCAGGCCGAACAGCCCGACCATGGCCGTGTCCATCGTGCCGGAATTGACGGCGCGGATCTCGATGCCGCGAAAGGCGAAGCGTTTGTGGAGGCCGGACAGATCCTCCATGTCGCGCGACAGGCGGTCGGCGTGTTCGACAAGCACCGTGTCGAACGGGCAGGGCAGCAGCTCGGACTGGGCGATGAGGGTGATGAGGCCGTTGCGGCCGAAGATGGAAGCGCCGGAGCGCGCGGCGTCGTGATGGACGGAAACCACCTCGATGCCCTCGCGCTCGGCGAGCGCTCGGCAGACGGCGATCTGGTCCTCAACGGACCTTTCGTTCTGCAGATCCGTCGAAAAGCGGGCGTAGATCGCGGCGCGGCGGTTCGTACTCAAGCTTTTCTCCCGTCTCGGCTTCATGGTCCTCGCGCGCCGCCTGCCGCGCAAGAGCCCGTGCCAGCGCCAGAATGGCGGGGTCCGGCTCTCTACGCAAGGTTGTGGTGGCGCGGCGCATCGTCAGGCCTTCTCGCCGAGCTTATCAGCCGCGCTGCGGCCGGGCGTCGGATCGCCCATGAGGCGCGCGGTGAGGTGCTGGCCGTCTTCGTCTCCGCGCAGCGCATGGAGAACGCGCACGACGCGGAACGTCCGGGGCTTGTACTTCGGGCGTTCCGTCGGCGTTGAATTTGCACGGGGCGCTTCTGCGGCCGGGGGCTGCTCCCCGGCCTGGCCGATGGCGTCGTGAAAGTCCTTAGCCAGATCGACGAGGAAGCACGAGAGCGCGTGGATGGCGCGGTTCTGATCGGCGAGGAGTCTTTTGATCTCGCGCTTGAACGCCGCGTTGTCGACGGTCGTTTCCTCAAGAGCTCCGGCGATCCGTTCAGCAGACTGCCTCTGACCTTCAATGATCCGATCGATCTGCGCCTGCAGATGCGTGCGGGGCCGTTCCTTCGCCTTGCGGAGCGGCTTGTTGCGCTTGGTGTTCCGGAAGATGACGCCTGCCACAACGTTGTCGGTCAATCCCATCTCGAACGCGATCAGGCTCGGGACATCGCCCGCGTAGTGACGCTTCAGGATCTCGGCGTCCCGGTCCGGGTTCTGGCTGCGTGCGGCGGCTGTCATTTCATGCGCTCATTGCGCCGCTGCTCGATACGAGCGCGAATTTCTTCGGGGCTCGAAGGCCGATAGGGCGGCAGCGTCGCGAGCAAGGACACGAGCTCGCGCGCTGGCATCATCGGTGCAGGCGGTTCCAGTACCGGCGGGCCGGGAATGCCGGGAAAGGACATCTGCCCGGGCAGCATCACGCAACCCTCTGTCCGATCCGGTTCGCTGCCGCACCGGTAAAGACATCATGTGTCAGCCGCATCACGCGGCCGAGGGCGGTTGCTGTTTGCGGTGGGCGCGAGGGCATCGCCAGCTTGAGACTGTCGGGGCCCTGCCGGAGAAACTTCGGAATGTCGAAGTCGAGGCGCATCTTTGCGGCGAGCTCGACGGGGCGGGCGGTTTCCGCCGGTTCCGACTGCGGGTCGTTGTCGACCAGCGGAGGAGCCTGCGGCGGTTCGTTCGGCTCATCGTCGGCCGGGATCTTCGTCTGCGCGGGCTGCTCATAAAGGTCTCGGTAATGACGCTCATGATCGGCGATCTCATGTACTCGCCCCGCGGTCCGGTCGGTGGCATCCTCGAGCCCTGTCAGCGACGCGCGGGAGAATTCCGCGAAACGCTCGACGGTCTGTTGCAGCTCTGCGCGCGCGGCGCGTTCCTGCCTCAGAAGCTCCTCGGTCACCGCCAAGCGTCGGAGCGCGGCCGATAAAGCCCTCTCGTTGGCCGCATCAAGTGCCGCCTCTTCATCGGCGAGATCGTTCATGATGTCGAACACGGCGTTCCGCGCTTTCAACTGAGCGTCGGCCTTCTGACGGTTCGTTGCGGCGAAGATCGCGCCGATGGTGTCCAGATCGGCAGGGAGTTTCATTCCTGGGGATTCGGTCATGGTTCGATCCTTTCTGCGGCTATGCCGCCATCCCGGATTTGCGTTCGGAGGTGCCGTGCGGAAGGCCGAGCAGATCATCGATCGCTTCGAGCACGGCGGTTTTGGATTTCTGGAATTCGGCCTTGCCCATGGCGCGCTCGGCTTGGCTCTGAGCGGTGTAGACGCGGACAACGGCCTCGCGGACGATGACAACCGCGTAATGATCCATCGGCATCAGAAATGCCGCGACGCGGCGCGCCTCGGCCTTGCTGGAGCAAACGATCGATCGCTCGTCAGCGTAGCCGCACTTGATGAGCATCTTCTTCCGGAAGTGCTCGGCGGTCGGATACTCGGTAAAGAGCTCATCGGGGAGGTTGCTCCACGCGTCGGCGACCTGCGCGAAGTAATGACGGTGGCTCGCGGCGCTGCGTTCTTCGTGCGGCGCCATGCGGTAGACCTCGCCGATGACGAAATCCTTGTCCGCCTGGCGCGCCCAATGGCCGGAAGCGGGCGAGAACATGCCTTCGCCCTCATAGCGAAGGGAGAGGGGGAGTGGGGCTCCGGTCATCGTGGAACGACCTCGCCGGTGATCTTCCGTTTGAACGGCGACTTCTTCCCGAAGGGCAGCGGTCGCTTAGTCGGCTTGAAGGCTCCCCGGTCGCGGTCTCTGACGCGATCCGATTTTCGGATCGTCCGGATATCGTTCTTCGTCTTGGGTTTGTGGCAGCAATCCGTGCCGAGAAGCTTTCCGTCGTCGGCCGTCAGCGGCTTGCTCTTGTCGGTGACGAGCTCTTCCGGGACCGTATGGTCAACCTCGAACGGCTTGCGGCCAATAACGAGCCCGCAACCTTCGCAGACGAGGATCCCGCGTTCGTTGGTGGCGCGGAGAATGATTTCTCCGCGCACCTTCCGGCTGAATTCGCGACGCCGCGCCATGCTCAGCCCTCGACGATCTGCTGACCGAGCTCGGCCGAGCGGGCGTCAATGGCCTTGCGGAGGCTGAGCGCATCGGCCTTGTTGAAAGCCCAGAACATCTTGAAGGCGTTCTGATTGCGATCGACGAACGCGGAGACGTCGTCGGCGCTGACGGCGTCGCGCAGCCATTCCGATACCTTGTCCGCAAACTGACCTTCGGGGATGAACTCGATCTTGCCTTCGACGCGGTCGAGGACGATCGGGATTGTTCCCTTGGCGTTGACGTGAGCAAGTCGCTGATCGGTGGCGAACTGCTCGGCAACTTCTGCGGCGTCGGCGTCGATGACTTTGGCGCGGTCCATCTCCGCTTCGTCGTAAAGACCGTCGAAGTGAGCGGGCCAGCCCGCGCGGAGCGCCTGCATTTCGGCGCACTTGGCGATCATGAGACGCGGCATGCGCGCCCAATTTCCGGACGTGTCGAGCGACGCGACGGCGTTCGCTTTCAGAACCTTGTCGACCTTCGGATTGCCGTCCGGCCATTTGTCGCCGGTGTCGACCCGATCGTACTGGTTGGCGGCATACTTGAACGGCGCGAACTCGTCCCAGAATGCCTGACCTGCGACTTCATACCATTCCGAAGTGCGAGGATCCTGCTTCCAGAGATAGACGGTCGCGGAGATCATCCCGTGCGGATTGGCCGAGCCGACGAGCGCCGGATCGATCTCGTAGGTCGGCGGCTTGCTGGCGGGCCGATAATCGCCGCAGCGTTGCGCAATGACGCGCTGACCATCGCGGCTGATGATGATCGTAAGCTTGCGTTTGGTCTGATCGCGATGGTCCTTGTTGAACACCATCGGAATGATCTGACCGAGGAAGGGATCGAGCCCCTTGGCGCGAGCGACCTCGACAAACAGATTGAATTCGTCCCGGTTGCAGTCCTTGGCAACGGTGTTCTGGATCAGCGCGATCTGGCGGTCCGAGAAGGCGCGGAGCGGCGCGGCCGCGTTCATGGCAACCACGTTCATTACTTCCTCCGGAAATTGATCGAGGCGGAGCCGTTATCGAGTTCGGCTCCAGGGATGGCGGGCAGGGCGTCTTTGACGGCGGCCAGCGCTTTCTCGCGCTGCTCTGCGTCTTCGATGGCGAACGCCTCGGCCAATTTGTCAGCGCGTGCCTTGACCTCGGCTTCAAGAGCCTTGGTGTCGAGGACCGGAGCGGGCTTCGGCGGCTCAATGAAGAACCGCGTCGGAATCACGCTTTCATCCGTAACGACGAGCTTGGGCGCCTTCTTCGAAACGAAGATGGTCACAGCCGGGCGGACAAGCTTTCCAGCGTCCAGCCCGGTTATTTCCATCGCCCGGTGAATGGCGGTTCGTTTCAGATCGCGGCGGTTCTTCGCGGCCCTTTTGCGCGCGTCGAAATCAGCGATGAGCTTTTCGATGCCGGCGATCTGGATCTCGTCATCCAGGATCGAGGCGTAGGCCGTGTCGATGGCTTCGAGAAGCCCGGTTTCACCTTCAACGGTGTCGTGGATCAGCACGCGGTCAGCGCTGATCTGAGCTTCGTTCGCTTCCTCGCCATCGCCGGGCGCGGGGGCGTTAATCAGCCCTACGTCCTTCAAGAGCGAGCGTGCGGCTTCGGTCTGCCTGTGCAGACGAAATACGGCATCATCATTCATACGGGGAACTCCATTATTCCTGCCCAGAGCAGGACGGCGGCAATGAAGAGGGTGAGGGTGGCGAACTCGGCGACGGTCCGCGCAATGACGACGGCGGCGTTCATTCCGCAGCCTCCACCTGAAAAGCGGGATGCTTCGAGGCCATGTGACGGCGGATGTTTTCAAAGGTTCGATTGCAGCAGGGGCAAACGCCCGCTGCGGCTCGGTTCTTGAGCGGGGTTATCTGGCCTTTGCGGGCCGATGCCGTGCGCTCCGCATTCAGAGCGCGCCGATTGGCATTGGCGATCATTTCGTCCTTGAATGCAGCCTGCTGCTTAAGCCGGTCGCGTTCACGGCGGAGCTTCTCGGCTTCGGTTTCGCCCTGTGCGAAATGCTGCTGGTGCCCGTAGGTGCAGTAGAAGCTGATCTGCGCGCTGGCTTTCGCAGACCGGTAGTGTTCGTCCGGAAGAACGATCATTGTGCCGCAGCGGCAGCATGTGACTTGAACGCTCATGCCGCCCTCGCGTTCTTGAGGACTTCGGGGTCGGCAGTCGCTTCGAGCTCGGCAATTTCGGCCGGAAAGGAAGCAAGCATCGCGGCGCTGATCCGAAGGGCACGTTCCTCGGCGAAGAGCGCGGCGCGGATGAAGCGGTCGCCCGGGTCATCGCTGTGCATGTCGCGCAGCAAGTCGATCAGGCCCGCGTGCCCACCGGCCTGCACGATCTTGCGGATCATGTAGGCTTCGTGATTGACCGACATTCCCGACTGAGATGCGAAATACCTCGCGAGGTCGTTCCGGTCGTACGTGCGGACGTGAAGGTCGAAGATGGCGTCGCGCTCAGACATCAAGCTGCCTCCGTCAGGGAAGCGCCGGCCTCGCAGCGGGCCTGAGCAGCACGAAGGATCCCCGCGATCTTGCTCTGATGCGAGCGGATCATCTGTTCGATCTGATCGGTGACGGCGAACGGAAGACGTTCGCGATATTCCGCGATTTCACGCTCGTGATGCGCGATCCACCATGCTTCGGCTTCGGTCAGCTCGGGCTGGGAGGAGGGGGTGTTTACTACTGGGAGAGACATTGGCGGCTCCGTTGTTGGAACCGACTATGCGTTACGCGTAGTGTCTCGTCAATGCATAACGCATAGTTTTTTCATCGGACAGCGAAATTTCGATTCGATGCGACAAAGCTTGTTCTTGATTTGTTCTGGCGCTCCGAGTCATCCTTTCCTAATAGCGTTTGGGGAGAAATGGTCGTGGGGGCAGTTACGTATTTCGTCGTTCAGCCGTTTGAAATTACCGACCGAGGTCTTGTTGTGGCCCAGGCGCGGGAGGTTCACGGCGGACCTGATGCTGCAAGAGCTATGGCGCGGCGACTGGCTGCAAAGGGTGGCGCGATCGCATTCAGCCGAAGCGGAGATCCGGCTGTGGGTGACTTCGATGACGCGGAAGTCCTTGGCGTCTACGGCGAGGTGCCAGAAGACGCGTCAGAGCTTGCGGCGGCCGCCGCAGGTTAGAAGCCGGCCAATTCAGCCAGCGGAATAATCCGATAGATCGCCTTTACGTGGCGGGCGTCGTATTCGACTTCAACCGCCGGGTTAAACTGCTGGCAGATCACGCGGTTTCCAGAACGTCGAACGAGGCGCTTGATATAAGAAGGGCCCGCGCGCTCGCCGCTGATTGGCGCTAGTTCGATCAGAACGTCATCGCCAGGTTTCGGAGGCGGGGAGGGAGACGCGTAGACGAGTTCGCCGGGCTCGAACCTAGGCGACATGCTGGTGCTCTCGATATAAACGCCGAAGACGTTTTTTCGCTTTGCGATGCCGGGCAGGCGGCGGGCGTAATCAACAGTCTCGCCATTTAGATAAAATTCGCCTTCGCTGCCGCCGACGGTCGTTCCCATGATGGGTATGTCACGTTCGCCAACGACGAGGGAATCAGCCTCCGGGGCGATGCGGGCACTAGTTGGCTCCCTCGCACTGGGCGAACTGTTCGTCGAAACCGCTCTGTCGGCAGGCGTGAAAACATCAGCTCCAGCGGGCGGGGCCCCGCGGCCTGTCATAAGCCAGTCAAACGATACCCGGAAGAACTCAGCATACCGGCGCCCCGATCGGGAGAGCCCGCGAGAGCCGTTTTCGTGTCCGAAATAGGTCGGCTCCTCAATGCCCAAAGCGCGGGCGGCGTCGGAGGCTTTTGCATAGCCAGCCTTCTCTCGTGCCCACTTAAGGCGTTCGTGCGGTTCGTTCATCGCCATGCATACCGAGTGCCACAAAAAACTATGCGTTAGGCATTGACTATGTATTATGCGTTACGCATAGTTGCGGAATGGTTACGCCAAACGATCTCGCCACGGCTCGCAGGGCTTTGGATCTCACCCAGTCGCAACTGGCCGAAAAGTGGGGCGTCAACGTCGCCACTATATGGCGGTGGGAGAACGAGCAAATCCCGGACCGTGGTCCAGGCCGAGCACTGATTGTGCAGATCATCGCGGAAGCTAAGGCCGCAAAGTCGGAGCGCGCAGCGTGATCGCGGCCTCTATCCACTGCTACGGCCTTGCGCTCCATTGCTCAGTGCTCGCTCACGCTACCGGCATTGAGTTCGAGCAGGGCCCAGAACGCGGCGACCTCGACCGCTCGGGCGATGATCTCGCCGGGCACGTCATTGCCGTACCCAAGCTCCTCGAGAATCGCGACAGCCGTTTCGTGCGGCTCGCCAAGAACGCCGCTCAGGTAATCAGCGGCTTCGTCCATACGCCAGTTCATTTCGTTTTCTCCCGGCTGCAGTCGAGACCCGTGGCCGGGCAATTGCCGGGAGCGCTCGGTTTTGCGTCGCGCTCCCGGCCTTCTGTTTTCTGAGGCGTTTTCCGATGACCGACAGCCGCCGCCACCTGAAGACCGATGATTCCGGCGATCTCGCCGATGTGCTGCCAGCCGATGTCCGTTCGTTTGCTCATGAAGTGAACGATGCGCGCTGCGCTGCGCAGGATGTTGGTCGGTTCATCCTCGATCTTGGGCCAGTCACCCAAGATTTTGCGCGGCTCGTCACGACGTCAGGTGTCGTCGCGAAAGAGGCAAAGCTGGCCGTGCGGGAAGCCGCGGGCGAATGCGCGCCGGGTGAAAAGACAAAAACCATTCTTGCGCGGGCGGCCGACGAACTCGGTCTGCTTCACGAAGAGGGCGGGCTTCGCCGGGTGAGGGCGGCATGGGAGGGCGCAGCCGGTTCATGGGCCGCGTCGACCTTTCTCCATTTCATGTATCGGCGCGATGTCATGCGTACGCGCCGCCGTCAGAAAGCAAGGGAAGAGCTTGCGGCGCTCCTTCTCGTGCATGAGGCCATCGAGCGCCGCGCGGAAACAACGAATGCGGCACATTCGGAATTTGATCTCATCGATCCTGATCGCTTGCGGCGGCTCCTTGCTGCGGCTGGGGATATTGGTCGACCCGTCCAGGCAGCCGACGCGCGATGAAATCAGCGCTGCTGCAAGATCCTTCGGAGCAAGCGCCGACGGCGATGCCGAGGGATTTTCTGATGCTGATGATGTTCCGGTTTGGACAGCTCGACACGGTGCAGATCGCGAAGAAATTCAGCGTGCACGAGGTGGAAGTCGCTCGCGCACTTTGGAGGGCGCGCGATGAAGAGAGACGTTCTGCAGCCGCGCGCGCTGAGCTTGTCGATCAACGGACGTCAGGAAAAGAAGCTTCGTGAGTTCGCTCAGAAGTGCGGACTCCCGTTCAACGTCTACTGCCAGAACCTGTTCGATGCCGCGTATGCGGCAAAGGTGGGGGTCTGTCAGGACACCGATCTCGACGGGAAACTGCGTGTCGCGCTGATCCTGTTTGGCGCAGGCGTTTCCGAAAAGCGCATAGGCGAGGTGATAGGTTGCTCGACCGCTACCGCCATCAAGCTCATCGACGCCACACGAAACGAGATCCGCATACGTCTGGCGGCGAGGGACGAGTGATGCTAGCTGCGAATTCGCCCATCAAAGAGCGCCTCGATCACTTCGATGGCGGGCCGGGTAAGGTTTGCGTGATCGAGGTCTCGCTCCGCAGGAACTTCTGCCTGCTTGAAGCGCTGCACCAGATCGTCCCTGATGGAGCGAAGCGTGGCGTCTGCGGCGTCCCCAGCAGCGTCTTGAAGGGCAACAATAAGGGCCTCCGCCACGAAGTGCATGGCGCCGATCCGGGTGACGAGGTCTTGGCGTTCTTTGTCGGTCATGCGCGAAGAATGCCCGCTGGTCGTGGTCTAGTCGAGAGGGCCGCATGATCTCCCTGTCCACCACAATGGGCAATAGCAAGTCTCCGGCCTGGCAGTTCGGCGATCTGCAGATGTTCGGGTACGATCTGATCGTCGCCGACCCGCCGTGGCGGTTTGAGCTTTACGACGAGGCATCGGGCTCGGCGAAGTCGGCGCAGGCGCACTACGACTGCATGAACCTCGATGCCATCAAGACGCTGCGCGTCGGCGATCTCGCCCGTGGCGACTGCCTCCTGCTCATGTGGGCGACGGAGTGCATGCGGCCGCAGGCGCACGAGGTCATGGCGGCCTGGGGCTTCACCTACAAGTCCGCATTCATCTGGCGGAAGGTCACGGCCAACGGAAAACCGCGTCTAGGGACAGGCTACCGAGTTCGGACGATGCACGAGCCGGTTCTGGTCGGAACAATCGGAAACCCGCGTCACAAGCCGTTTCCATCCGTTTTTGACGGTATAGCCCGCGAGCATTCGCGGAAGCCGGAAGAGTTCTTCGCTCTCGTCGACTCCGTCGTGCCGGATTGCGCTCGTGCAGAGCTGTTCGCGCGACAGCGGCGCGCCGGTTGGAATGCCTGGGGCAATGAAACGAGAAAATTCGAGGGGCAGGCCGCGTGACCGAGGATCTGGACGTCCGCCATTTGCCATACATGCCGCTGCATATCGAGCGGCTGCGGAAATCGAAGTCGTGGCTGCGCTGCAAGCGCAATCCCGAACTTGCGTTCTATCTGATGAACCTCTGGATGCGCGCATGGCATGAGCTACCTGCCGGATCGATCGAAAATGACGACGACGTGCTCGCAGACGCGGCCATGTGTGATCCGGATCATTGGCCTTCGATACGCGCCGAACTGATGCAGAGTTGGGAAGAGCGGGATGGCCGCGTCTTCCATCCCGTCGTTGAGGAGCTTGTCGCAGAGGCAGCACAGAAGCTGCGCGGCAATCAAAAACGCACCGCAGCGGCCCGTGAAGCAGCTGCCGCTGTACGGTCACAGCGCAGTGAGGCGTCTGTTACAGACACAGCGACAGGCTCTGTGACAGACGACGAAGGTAGAAGGGAAGGGAATATATCAACATCTGACGATGTTGATCGCGCTGGCGCGCCCGCGCCGAAGTCCGTCGAGGTTTCACGTGAAGCGAAACCGACGCCGAGGTCCATACTCGAGAGCGTTATCGATCCGAACCGCGCTGCCGCACTCGTTGATCATCGCAAGCGAAAACGCGCTCCTCTCGGCGATCACGCTGCGCAGCTGCTCGCCGACAAGCTGGCGCGCTTCGTGGAGCCGAACCGCGCGGCCGATCTGATCATCGAAAAGGGCTGGCAAACGATCGAACCGGATTGGGCGGGTGCGCCTCCGCTGAAGCCGAGTAGTGCGCCTACCGCCATCGCGCCGCCAAGGTCGTTCGTTTCGGAGCGCGATGCCCGGTATGGGCCGCTGCGTGACCGCTGGCGCCGCGAACACCGAAAACAGTCGGGCCCGCCGCTACATTTCGCGCAGGGCGCCGAAGGCTACGACTTCCCCAGTGAATGGATTGAGGCTCTGCCTCTGGAGAAAACCGCGTGAAGAACCTTGCCGATTATTTTACCAACAAGCCCGACGCGGTGAAACGATCTGCAGGCCATCTCCAGCCGCTTGCCGAACCGAAATCATCGCGCACCCTCGATCAGGTTCTCGCGGATCGCGCGGCAGTTACCCAGCCGGAAGCGTGGTATTGCCTCGTCATCGATCAGCTCTTCCTTGATCGGATCATCGTCGCATTCGAGACGGTTGGGATGGAGGCGTACGCTCCGTTGGGCAAGGTCGTGAAAAGCGTTCGCTCGCGCGGCACGAAGCGTAGCATTCAGGTTCATGTGCCGGCGTTCCCCGGCTATCTGTTCATCCGGTTTTCCGGCGGTGTCGTTGATTGGCCGTCTGTCCGAGACACATCAGGTGTTCTCGCCTTCATCGGAAACGCCGAGCGGGAACCGAGGCGCATCGGCCCGAATGATATCCAGAAGATCCGAGCTCGCGAGAAACGCGGTGAGTACAATTGGGATTGGCGCGATCCCGATCGTCCAAGATTCTCTGTCGTGAAGAACGATCGCGTTCGCATGACGAACGGTGTGCTCGCGCAATACACCGGCGTCGTATCACGCACGCCGAACTCGCGTAAGGTCCAGGTCGTGCCCGATCTTTTTCCTGACAGCGTTGTGCACATCGACATTCGGGATCTGAAAATTATCCCTTGACGAACCAGGGCAGCACGGCGCATCCAGAGTACGGACGCGCCGCGTTGATGCTTCTGCCGCCTATCCGCAGAGGGACCGGCCCCAGCCTCCGGGAAAACCGTTGAGGCGCCGATAGCGTTCTTTTGCCTGAGATCTGGACTTAGTGGGGTGGATTATCGCCCCGGTGGATCATCGCCAATAGGACGGCACGAAGTGCCCTCTCGTGCGTTTCCGCAAGCATTTCACCCTTATCATGGTCGGACGCGGGTCGCTTTCTGAGGCTACAGGGGTCGGTATCGCGTCGAAATTGGATCAGCCACCGAGACTGCTCGTGCGTCAGACCGATAAGAGTCTCTCTCCCGCAATCGTCCATGTCGAGGGCGCCGAAATAGCGCTCTTCTTCTCGTTCCTCCTCGGTCAGCGGCAAGCTCATATCGACCCCTCCCGTCACGAGGAAAACACGAACTTTTCAGAATGCCAAGGTTTTCAGATCGCGCCCAAGCTTGGCGGCGGCAGGCGCGCACGCTGGGGAGGCCGGGGCCGCAACCCTGCCTCCCCAATTCTCGGGCAATCAGAGATCGCTCAGAATTTCAGAAGCCGTCAAACGGCGCATTTTCGGCCACCGTGTTTCCCATAGCGGTCGACGTGGCGGACTCCGATCCTGATCATCGAGTTCCTGGAGCGCACTCATAATGTCGTCGAACGAAACCGGCTGTCCGGAGCCTGGATACTCTCTTAGCTCGGGGCGGGAATCCACAGCGCAATAGTCCGAAGCCCATGACGATAAAATGGCGCGTTTCTCTACGAGTGAGAGATCTTCGTCGCGCAAGACGTCCTTGGGATGGGCATAAAAATTGGCCGGATTGAGCAGACGGTCAATTTCGGCTGTGAGAGCGTTCGTTGAAGCAGTTATCGCGTTCATTATGTCCTCCGAAACATCGCCCACATCTCTCCTTTCCAAGCTCCTGGGCGGGGCGAAGCGCCGAGCGACAGGCAATTTAATTCTGCGGTTTTGGCGTTTCAAGAGACCAAGATCCGATGCCGAGTCCGGATCATGCCGCGAGGCGCGCAGCAATTCCGCCTAGCCATCTGCCAGTCGTGGGAGCTATTTTTCCGGTTGGGGATTTCCCCGGGTGGAGGAACTAACAATGGCTCTGACGAGGCAAGAGATAGTGTCCGTTCTCGGGCCCTCGGACGATACGCTCATCGCGCAAATCGCTGCGACCGACGCAACGCTTGAAGAACTGGCCGAGGCGCGAGCTTGGGTCGACGCCGAAGAATCTCTCGTCGAAGAAACGCGCGAGTTTCCTCTCGGCAAGGTGGCCCAGATTATCGAAGTGCTGTCACCGGAAGACGACGAACCGTAACCGTGCCTTCCGACAACCTTCACAGCCAGATTGCTGAAACGGCGAACACGATGGCGATGACCGCTGCAATCGAAATCCCGATCTCGAAGCCCAGAGTGCTGTAGACGAACGCCCCCGCCGACGCGCCCAGTGCCAGGCCTGCCCAGAGGACGAGGTAGGGCAACCAAGCCCATCGGTCTCCTCCAAGAACGGAATGCGCGAGGCGCTGGCCAAACTTCACGAGGGTTCCGGTCATATAGGTCAGCCCAATGCTGACCTCGCCATCGCGATCAAACACCGCGTTCTCTGCTCCCATCGCAAGCGCGAGGGCTGCGACGGCCAGAGTACCAAGGGCCAAGTGCTCCGACACCGCAGCGACCGTCAGCAACAAAGCGACCGCCGCGAGGACTGCGGGACGGCGACGCTGTCCCGCCTTGTGCCCCACGAGCGATCCGGTCATGACGCCGACCACGAACAGCGCGATCAGAGATCCAGCGATCGCTGCGTCGGAAGTCTTCTCCACGATGCCGACCGACATCCTGGTCGAA
This sequence comes from Rhizobiales bacterium Ga0077545, assembly GCA_001464335.1. Classification (GTDB taxonomy): domain Bacteria; phylum Pseudomonadota; class Alphaproteobacteria; order Rhizobiales; family Methylopilaceae; genus Flaviflagellibacter. Next base: position 145,195 of record LNEV01000002.1, read on the forward strand.
TTTCCGCTCATGAAGGAAACGAAGAAGCCACCGAGCTTCAAGAAGCCGAGTGCGTCGACATAGCCCGCCAGCGCCGAAAGGCTCGCCGCCAAGACCTGTAGTCGTTTGGGATAGTGGATCATGATCTCGTTTCAGTCTGCCAAAGGCTGCGCATGCTCGTAAAGCGCCCCATGCCGCCGGCCGAACTTTTCGAGCCACTTGCCGATACGATGTTCCTCGCCGATCGTGCGCTCGTGGACTGGATGCGCTCCACCTTCATCGACGAAGACGCCGCGCTCCACAACGAAGACCATCTTCATCTGAACAGCGCGTCGATCGGCGCGCTTTGGACCAATGTTCCGAACGGGAAGGGCGGCAAGTCTGTCATCGGCACCTGCGAGCAGGGTCTTCCGATGGGATCGAAATGGCAGCGCGGTCGCGCCGAGATGCAGTTAAACGAATGGTTCGTCCACGTCCCGGACTTCATCCTGACGTTCTACGCGCCGTACTGTGCGACATGTTCCGATACGGAATTCTGCGCGCTGGTCGAGCATGAGCTTTATCACGCCGGACAGGCTCACGATCAGTTCGGCGCCCCTAAGTTCAGTCGCAGGACGGGGATGCCTGTATTCACCCTGCGCGCCCATGACGTCGAAGAGTTCGTCGGCGTCGTCAGCCGCTACGGTGCCGAGCCAGCCCATGTGCAGGCCTTCGTAGACGCCGCGAAACGCGCGCCCGAAATTTCCGGGTTTCGGATATCGCAGGCCTGTGGGACGTGCCGGCTGCGCGCGGCTTAGGTTTTCGCATCGACCGTGCTCCAAACCCCGTTGATGCTCTTGTAGGCACGCTGAACGTCTTTGCCGATCGATATAGCCAATACAGACTTGGCAAGGGACGCGGCACGATCCGAGAGAGCATTCAACTCGTTGGCACTGGACGGCATCTCCGCGCGCCGGAAGCCCTCGCTGGTCAGCTTTCCTTTCTCAGCATGGATCTTTGACCAGTCAGTTTTCTCTCCGCCCCAGCCGATGAACCATGTGCCGTGCACAATCTCATTGCGGCGTTTGATGAGGTCGCCAAACTCTTTCGCCACATCCCGGCCCTTTAATTCCGCATCGGCGTCATAGGGCTTATCGCCCTGCTTGCATCGGACTGCGAGGACAGCGCGCCATATCTCGAAGAGCGGGCCAGCGGTAAGCGCGGAGTGCTCCAAGACCATCGCCAATATCGATGGCTTTCCCTCGTCGGCCATGAACCGAGTTCCAATACGAAATGCGTCGACTGCGTTCTCGAACTCTTGGATGAAGCGGCCAAGAGCGGCGAATTGGGTCGCCATATGATCCTCGCGCTCTGAACCCGTCGGCATTTCTGTCATTGCTCTCTCCTTGAAGGAATCTTGAACCGTGGCCGCCAAGAAAGGCAAGCTGAACCCGCATCAGCAAGCCTACGTCGTCCAGTGTCTGGCGTGCTTCGACACGCTGGCCACGATCAAGGACAACCTCAAGAAGCTTCACGGCGTCGAAGTCTCGGTCCAAGCGATTGAGTGCTACGACCCGAACAAGCACGCGGGCCGAAACCTCGCCGAGCGTTGGAAGACGCTGTTCGAAGAGACGCGGAAATCGTTTCTAGAAGACACGTCGGGCATCGCTGTCAGCCATCGCGCCGTTCGATTGCGCACCCTGCAACGGATGGCAGAGAAAGCGGAAGGGCAGGGCAACATGGCCTTGGTCGCGCAGCTCATTGAACAGGCTGCGAAGGAATGCGGCAACGCCTTCACGAACCGTCGCGAATTGACGGGTAAGGACGGCAAGGATCTTCCGGCGCCGCCAGCCGCCGTGACGATTTTCGAGTTGCCCGATAATGGGCGCGGATAACGCGGGGCAGGTCGCTCCGATCAGGATCCGGCCGCAGCCCGGGCCTCAGCTTCAGTTTCTCGCCAGCCCGGCCGATATCGCGATCTATGGCGGCGCGGCAGGTGGCGGCAAGACATGGGCGCTTCTGATGGAGCCGATGCGCCACGCTGCCAACGGGCAGTTCGGCGCGGTGTTCTTCCGCAGGACGACGGTCCAGATCCGCAACGAAGGCGGTCTCTGGGACGAGAGTATGAAGGTTTACCCGCTTCTCGGCGGGGAGCCTCGTGAACACGTCCTGAACCATCGCTTCCCTTCGGGAGCCTCTGTCACCTTCGCCCATCTTGAGCACGACAAGACCGTGCTCGGATATCAGGGCTCCCAGATCCCGCTGCTCTGCTTCGATGAGCTGACGCATTTCAGCGCGAAGCAGTTCTGGTACATGGTCAGCCGCAATCGATCGATGTGCGGCGTCCGTCCCTACATCCGAGCGACCTGCAATCCCGATGCGGATAGCTGGGTTGCCGAGTTCATTTCATGGTGGATCGATCCCCAGAGCGGATATTCGATTCCCGAGCGTGCCGGTGTCCTTCGCTGGTTCGTGCGCGTCGGCGACAAGATCATCTGGGCAAACAGCCCGCTTGAACTCGCAGAATACAAGGTGCTGAACGAAGACGGCGTCATGGCGCCGATCCCGCCCAAGTCGGTCACGTTCATTCCGGCCAAGCTGACCGACAACCGCGCCCTGATGGCGGCGGACCCCGGTTACATGGCCAATCTGATGGCGCTGCCGACGGTCGAGCGCGAACGTCTGCTCGGCGGCAACTGGAAGATCAGGGCGGCCGCAGGACTGCTATTTCAACGGGGCTGGTGCACGGTTGTCGATGCGGCGCCATCCGATATCCGATGGATGCGCGGCTGGGACTTGGCGGCGACGCCGAAGACCGAGAGCAACGATCCAGACTGGACGACAGGGACCAAGATCGGCGCGACGCCGGACGGCCGGTTCTTCGTTGCGCATCATTGTCGGGACAGGCTATCTCCGAACGGTGTCGAGCGTCTGATCAAGAACACCGCGGATGCGGATGGGCGCCGCGTCGCGATCAGCCTTCCGCAGGATCCCGGCCAGGCTGGCAAGTCTCAGGTCCAATCCCTGACGAAGCTGCTGGTCGGCTTCAACGTCCGGTCATCGCCGGAGAGCGGCGACAAGATCACCCGGTTCTCGCCGTTCTCGGCGCAGGCCGAGGCGGGCAACGTCTTCGTGGTCAAAGGACCGTGGAACGAAGACTGGTTCAACGAACTCGAAGGCTTTCCCGAGGGCGCGCATGACGACGACGCCGACAGCACGTCGCGCGCGTTCAATGCGCTCCTCGACAAGACCTTCAAATACGGAATGCTGGGAGGCGGCGTAATCGGATGATGTTGTTCGACTCCCTGAAGAGCTTCGTCGGCGGCCTCGGTACGGCCAAGGACAAATCCGCAAGCCTCGGCTTCGATCTGCAATTGCTTGATCAAACCACCCTGAGCGCGATGCATCGCTCGGATTGGCTCTCGCGCAAGATCGTCGACATCATTCCGAACGACATGACGCGCGAATGGCGCGACTGGCAGGCCAAGCCGAAGCAGATCGAGGAGATCGAGGAGTTCGAAGCCTCGACCCTGATCAATGTCCAGATCAAGGTAAATTCCGCGCTCCAGCGGGCGCGTCTTTACGGCGGCGCTGCGATCTTCCTCGGCATGAAGGATGGACGGCCGCAGGAAGAACTCGACATCGAGCGCGTCGAGAAGGGCGACCTGCAATATCTGCACGTCCTCAACCGCTACGATGTCACGCCCGGCGAAATCGAGCGCGACGTCACGTCCATCTATTACGGCCAGCCCAAACATTACGACGTGCGCGGCAGCAACGGATCGACGGCACAGGTTCATCCCTCGCGGATGATCCGCTTCATCGGCGCGCCGATCCTCGATGAAACAGTCGCGGCGGCAGACGGCTGGGGCGACAGCGTCCTGCAGGTCATCTACGACGCTGTTCGGAACGCGGCTTCCGCGCAAGGTCATGTCGCCGGGCTGATCCCGGAAGCCAAGACGGATGTGATCTACATCCCGGGGCTCTCCGACTTCCTGAAGGACAAGGGCAACGAAAAGCTTCTGACCGATCGTTTTGCTTACGCCAGCACGATGAAGTCGATGTTCAACATGATGCTCCTCGAGGGCAACGGGGCGAACGGCGATACGGCGGCGGGCGAGAAGTGGGAGCAGAAGCAGATCAATTTCGCGCAGCTTCCCGAACTGATGCGGCAGTTCCTGCAGATCGCATCGGGCGCGGCCGACATCCCGGTCACGCGGCTTCTCGGTGAAAGCCCGTCCGGACTGAATGCGACCGGCAAGTCGGACCTGCAAAACTATTACGACAACATCGCCGCGCGCCAGCGGACCGAGATGCAGCCGGCACTGCATCGGCTTGATGAGGTGCTGATCCGCAGCGCGCTCGGCGAGCGCGATCCGGACATTCACTACGCCTGGGCGGCGCTCTGGGGTCTCTCCGACAAGGAGAAAGCCGACATCTTCAAGATCAAGGCCGACGCGGCGCGCGCCATCGCCGGATCGAACGGACAGTTCCCGCTGATGCCGGTCGAAGCGCTGTCGGATTCGCTGGTCAATGCCTTCGTCGAGGACGGATCGTTGCCTGGTCTCGAAGCCGCGATCAAGAAGTATGGCACGCTCGCCGAGAACGGGCCGGATGAAGACGACGTCGAGCCCGCGACGACACCGGCAGCCAATGCCAATGAGCCCGCAGCGGATCGCAGGCGAGCCGCGAATGACGCCCAGCCCCGCACGCTGTATGTGCGTCGCGACGTCCTAAACGCCGTCGACATCATCGCATGGGCAAAAGAGCAGGGCTTCGAAACGACGCTGCCCGCCGACGACATGCACGTCACCATCGCCTTCAGCCGCACGGCCATCGACTGGATGAAGGTCGGCGAAAGCTGGGCCTTCGGGGACGGGAAGGGGACGCTCACGGTCAACCCCGGCGGCCCGCGCATGATGGAGAAGTTCGGCCGCGCGAACGTGCTGCTGTTCTCGTCGTCGGAACTTGCTTGGCGTCACATGGCCATCCGCGAGGCTGGCGCGTCTTGGGATCACCCCGAGTATCAGCCGCACATCACCATCAGCTATGCCGCACCTGCTGGCCTCGATCTCGCGAAGGTTGAGCCGTACCGCGGCAAGATTGATCTCGGGCCGGAGATCTTTGCCGAGGTCAAAGAAGACTGGAGAGATAGGATCTACGAGGAGTAATGCCCTTATGTTTTGGGCAGTTGCGGTAACCGGTAGCCACCCTCCGTACTGATCTCTTCAACCCGCCATTGTTCTCCCGTTTCTTCAAGGCGTTTGTTGATCCAGCGGATAGGGACGATGTCCACGCCAGCTTCAATGACGGGTATCTCCTGCGGGAAGGCGAGTAAATACTCACTGCGAAACATGGCGAGTAAACCCAGTCGGCGATCAAATTCGGGGTGATTGGCCCCGGCGCCTCCGTAGCCAATGTGCCAAGTATCTGTCGGCATATTCAATCTTTCGCCTTGGCTGAGAGTGCGCCGACCTCCGCGCCCGTTGTGTTCTCCGGCGTTTCCACCGTCTCCGCCGCGGGCGAAGCTGAAGTCTCCTTCAACCTCAGCGTGGCCACCGTCTCCTCCTGGACCCACGCCGCCCCGTCCACCTGATCCACCGACAGCGCCGCTGCGTGTACCCCGAACAGATGCTGAGCCTCCCTTCCCCCCGGCGAATGTTCGAACAACCTGACGCCTGATCCGATGGCGGAAAAGCCACGACAGTATGCCGCCGATGGTCACCACTATCAGGCCGCCAACTACTTCGTTGGAGATGTCCGCGATTGAAAGCGGAAGAAAATCAAGCATCCCAGTCCTCCCTTTCCGATCTCGATAGCAGGTTCAGCAATGCAATTCACTGACCGCATGGCGTTGGACGGAAAGCTTCGCCGAACTAAGGAAGGATATGCCGTCACCTCGGCGCGCGTTGCCCGCGGCGGCAACGTGCAGGCCTATCGGGGCACCGAGCTCGGCATTGCCGACAAGGAAGTCATCCGCGTCTACCGGCCGGAGGAAGAGGTGTTCAAGCGCGATGCGCTCGCCTCTTACGCCGGTGCGCCGATCACGCTACGACACCCGGCCCAGCCGGTGAACGCTGAAAACTGGAAGGATCTCGCGATGGGCGAGGTCGGCGATGAGGTCGTGCGCGACGGCGAATTCGTCCGCGTCCCCATGATGCTGCGCGATGTCTTTGCGATCGCCGCCGTCGAGACCGGCGTGTCAGAACTCTCGATGGGCTACGACGCCGATCTGACCATCAAGGACGGCGTGTCGCCTGCGGGCGATGCATACGACGCCGTCATGACGAATTTCCGCATGAACCATGTCGCGCTTGTCGAACGCGCGCGGGGCGGATCTCAGCTTTGTATCGGCGACGGTGCGAAGGAATGGGGCATCGCCCCGGTCATCACTGACCATCTTCCCGAAAAGGAAAAACCAATGACGCTCAAGACGGTTACCGTCGATGGCATCCCGATTGAAGTGACCGATCAGGGCGCCACCGTAATTGCCACGCTTCAGGCGCGCATCGCTGATGCTGCCGCGAAGCATACCGCCGAGATGGCAGCGAGTGCTGCTGCGCTCGCTGCTAAGGACGCGGACCTCGCCAAGAAGGACGCCGAGATCGACGGCCTGAAGGGCAAGGTTCTGTCGGATGCCGACCTCGACAAGCGCGTCGCGGGTCGCGCCGATCTGATCGCCACGGCGAAGACCATCGCCAAGGACGTGAAGACCGAAGGCCTTTCCGATGCCGACATTCGCAAGGCGACGGTTCGCGCCGTGCTCGGCGATGCCGCGCTCGAGGGCAAGGCCGATGCCTACATCGACGCCCGCTTCGAGATCCTCGCCGAGGACGCGAAGAAGGGCGGCGGCTCCAACGATCCGTTCCGCACCGTGGTGCAGAACGGCATCCAAACCAACGACAGCCGGGGCGAGCCTGACAAGGCCTATGCCGGCATGGTCTCCAATCTCACCGACGCCTGGAAGGGCGAAACCAAGGGAGCTGCCTGATGCCTCCGGTCCAGACCACTTACGCCGCAACCCATGCCGCGGCTCTCGAAGGCATGGTCGCCAACTCCGAGCCCAGCGTCATCGTCTCCCGCACCGTGGAAGACGCGGAAGGCCTCGGCTTCGGCAAGGTCGCCGTTCTCGGCGACACCGACAACTCGGTCACGGATGCGGAGGCCACGAAGAATTTCGAAGGCATCGCCGTGCTCGACCCGACGCAGCCCGCCGACACGTACGCACAGTACTCGACGGCTGCGATCATGAAGAAGGGCATCATCTGGGTGCAGGCCTCCGTGGCCGTCGCCAAGGGTGATCCGGTCTACTTCGTGCCCGCCACCGGCGTCCTGACCAACGTCTCGACGTCGAACACCCTTATCGCGAACGCGTCTTGGGACAGCAGCACGGGCGCTGCTGGTCTGGCCAAGCTCCGCCTCGCTTAACCCCAGGAGCGATCCTCAATGAATATGCACGTGCATGACGCTCCTCAGCGGGCGCTTGGGTTCCTGATCCAGCAGGCAACGCTCATCGAGCCGACGGTCTATCAGCTCCGGTATCAGGACATTCAGTATCCGTCCCTGATCCCGGTCGACACCTCGGCACCGGATTGGATCAATTCCGTCACCTACTTCTCGGGCGACGCCGTCGGCGCCGCTCAGTGGTTCAGCGGCAAGGCGCAGGATGTCCCGAACGCCGAACTGCTGCGCGAGAAGTTCGAGAGCACCGTGTCGATGGCCGCGATTGGCTATCGCTACGATCTCGAAGAGCTGGGCAAGGCCATGATGCTCAGCATGAACCTGTCGGCCGACAAGGCGACGGCGGCGCGCCGCATCTCCGAAGAGTTCATCGATAGGGTGGCTCTGGTTGGCGATGCGACGAAGGGCATGGTCGGCCTGGTGAACAACCCGAACGTGACGGCGACGACGGCTCCGGCCGACGGCACCGGCTCGGCGACGACTTTTGCCAGCAAGACGCCCGATCAGGTTCTCCGCGACGTCAACGGGGTCCTAACCGGCGTCTTCACCGGCACGCTCGGCACGGAGATCGCGGACACGCTGCTGCTTTCCTACAGCGTGCTCCTCGACCTCTCGACCCGCCGCATCGACGCGGTGAACCAGACGACCATTCTCGAATGGATCGAACGGAACAACATCTACACGCGGACCACGGGCAACGCCCTGACCATCCGCGGCGTCTTTGGCTACCTCGACACGGCCGGCGCGTCCTCGACCAAACGTATGGTCGCGTATCGCCGCTCGCCCGAAGTGCTGAAGATGCACGTCCCGATGCCGTTCCGCTTCCTTCCTGCGTGGCAGGTCGGGCCGATCCTCTTCGAGGTTCCCGGCATCTTCCGTCTCGGCGGCGTCGACATCCGTCGCCCGAAGTCGGTTCGCTACCTCGACGGCATCTGAGGTCTGGGCGGCCGGGAAACCGGCCGCTCTCTCCATCCAGCGAACAAGGAACCTCCGATGAAAATCACGAACATCATGCCGGGTCCGCGCGGCATCACGACGATCAATGGCCCGATCCTCATCGAGGCACGCCAGACCGTCGAAGCGGACATCACTGTTTCCGAATTCAACGTCGCCAAGGCAACGGGCTGGTTTGAGCTCGACGGCGATCCCGTTCCGGACGCGAAGCCTACGCAGGTTTCAGAGACGATCCGCGTCTCGGTTGAAGATGCTGACGTCAAGAAGCTGGTCGAAAAGGAAACCGCTCCGCTCATCGATCAGCTTCGCGCAAAAGACGAAGAGCTCTCGACCGCTACTGCCAGGATCGTCGATCTTGAAGCTTCGGTGGCGGCCGGTGCCAGCACGGTCGACGCGCCGCTCGTTGCCAAGCACGCTGGCGGCGGCTCTTACACGGTGTTCCGCGGCGAGCCCATCGAAGTTCTCGACAAGCTCACCAAGGAAGAAGCCGAGGCGTTCAACGCGCTCGACACCGAGGCGAAGGAAACGTTCGTCGCCGACAAAAAGGCCGCGGCCTGAAAAGGAAAAGCCGTCACGCTGTGTGCATTTAGCGTGACGGCTTCCTTCAGCGGAATGGCTTGCTGGGGGCATACCCCGCTGAAGTCGCATTTTTTCGCATTGATCCCACCGAAATGAAAGAGCCCCCGATGGCTGTTTTCGATATCCGCGTCTGGATCGTCGCCGCTGTTCTGTGGCTGCCTTTCGTGGCGCCGTTCTATTTCTTCGGGTGATGCATGGCCGGATATGGTGACGATGGCGCCTTCACGGCGTGGCTTTCGGAAAATGGCTATACGCTTCCAGGCAGCGCTCCCGCACCTGCGATCTTGCGCTTGCGCGGAAGTCAGTACATCGACGCGACCTACGGCGCGCGGTTCAGCGGAACTCCCACCGGCGGCATCGATCAGCCTCGCGCATGGCCGCGCACCGGCGCCACGGCCTACGGCAATCCCATTGGCCCTGACGGCATCCCCGGTGCCGTCGTCATCTCCAGCTATCACGCGGCTTGGCTCGAAGCTCAGAGCCCGGGAAGCCTGTCCGTTGTTGCAACGGAGAACGAGCGGCTGAAGCGAATGAAAGCCGGATCGGTCGAACTCGAATATGCAGACGGGTCGGGAACGGCCATCGCCGGTGCCGTCCCGATGTCCTCTGCCATCGAAGGGATGCTCGCTCCGCTTCTCGTCTCGTCGCGGCCGCTGCCCGCGGTTCTGGTGGTGTGATGGTTTCTCCGCTTGAAGGATCCATCGCCGCAACGATCGGCAAGGCGTTCGACAAGATCTCCTATGCCTGCACCGTCGCGCGCATATCGACGGGCAGCGGCGCGGCGCACAAGCCTGGCGCGGGGACCGCGACCGATTACGCATGTAAGGGCATGATCGATCAGTTCAGCACGCGAGAAATCGACGGAACGCTGATCCGTCTCGGCGACGTCAAGGTGCTGATACTCGCGACATCGCTGGCAACCGAGCCGAAGCCGGGCGACAAGGTGATGATCCGGGGCGAGACCTACAACGTCTGCGAACCGATCAGGACGGACCCGGCGAAAGCCGTCTGGGAACTGATCGGCCGGGCATGACACGCAACAAGCAAACGCTCCTCGATCTCATATGGAAGGTGGAGCCCCGGTTGCGGGATGCCTTCCTTGAAGCGATCGAAGAAATCACGTCGAACGCCGAAATTGGGCGGATCGCGTCGTTTCTTGAGCGCGGGGATGTCGAAGGCGCGCTCGGTGCGCTGCACATTGATCGCGCGGCGTTCAGGCCGATCGAGAGAGCCATCGCCGAAGCTTTCGAGGCCGGGGCTCATTTCGGCGTTGGATCGCTTCCGGCGCGTGACGTCTTCGGCGGTCGGATCGTTTTGCGCGCCGACCTGCGCAACCCGCGCGCCGAGGCTTGGCTTTCCAGCCATAGCGCCACCCTCATCACGAACATCGCTGAGGATCAGCGAAACGGCATCCGCGCGACCCTGTCGTCGGCAATGTCCGAAGGCAAAAATCCGCTCAGAACCGCGCTCGATGTTTCGGGGCGTGTCGAGAAGCCATCGGGACGCCGCACCGGCGGCATCATCGGCCTGACCGCTCAGCAAGCATCTTTCGTCAATACGGCGCGAGACGATCTTCTGTCCGAGGACGTCGCGCGGATGAAGCACTATCTGACGCTGACCCGGCGCGACAAACGCTTCGACAGGCAGGTTCAAAAGGCTATCCGGGACGGACGAAAGCTCGACGCCGAGACCGTCGCAAAGATCACTGGCCGATATTCGGACAAGCTTTTGCAGCTCAGGGCCGAAACCATCGCGCGGACGGAAAGTCTGGCATCGATCCATCAGGGGCGGCACGAGGCATATCTTCAGGCGATTGACGCCGGGAAGATCCGCGCCGAAGACGTTCGCCGCACGTGGCGCAATTCCGGCGGTGGTCGCGTGCGCGACACGCACATCGACCTTCACGGGACATCGGTCGGTATTTACGAGCCGTTCGTCACGTTTCGCGGCAACACGCTGATGTATCCCTGCGATCCCGCAGGGCCGACCGAAGAGACCGTCAACTGTCGATGCACATGCGATTATCGCATCGACTATCTCCCAAACCGATAGACGATGGCGACGAACCTTTCGTTCTCGGCGGCCGTCGAGCGCTTCACGACCAAGACGAAGCGCGATCTGCGCGCCGTGTTCCAGTACGGCGTGCAATACACGGTTGACGATCTGACCCTTGAAGGGCCGTCGGTCGCCGATCCGGGAGGAGGGCGGGGCGGACGGATGCCGGTCCGAACGGGTTTTCTCCGTGCGTCGGTGCAGGCGTCGGAGACAAGCCCGCCGGTCATGTTGCAGGGCCATCGTCCTCCGAATCCGAAAGCTCGGGACGCATATCAGGCGGGCGGCGAAGTCGGCCTGGTCATCGCCGCAGCCGATATCGGCGATGTGATCTACATCGGGTTCACAGCCGAATATTCGGTCTATGTCGAGGCCCGGTACGGCTTCGTCGAGTTCGCGGCTGCCAATTGGCAGGCGAACATCGATCGAGCCATTGCAGAAGTTAAGGGAAGGTCGGCTTAGCTGGGTCTTTCTTACGCTCAGCGTTCTCGCTGGCTGTCATCAGCCCGAGCCGCAGCAGCTTGAGAGCGTCGCGCGCGGCTGAAAGAGCCGTGTTGCCGGGCACGGTTTCCCCGGGCGCCGAGCCAAGAGCCCGTTCCGCCGCCCGCATCCGGTCGTCGATTTCGGTGTCTGAAAGGGGCGCGTCGTCTGTCACGCCCGCACCATAGATCAAATTCCCATCCGGAGCCAAGGCATGGCCGATGACGTGGACGCCAAGATCAGCGACGCGCTGATGCTGAGGTTGGCGGGGCTAACGCTCTCGCCGCCTCTGGATGTGGCCTATCCCGGCGTTCCGTTCCCGGCTGGTTCGGATGATCCGAAGCCGCAGGCGTATCTTGAAGTTCAAGAATTCCGCAACACGCCGCAGGAAGTGACGAGCCGGGAAACCCGGTATCGCGGCTCGCTGGTGGTCGAGGTTGCTGTTCCGACTGCAGGCACGGTCGAACCTGTTGGTGACATCGCGGCCAAGGAAATCGCCGGGAAGGTGCGGGAGCACTTCAAGCGCGGGACTTGGATCGCGCACGGCGGCATCACCGTCCGCATCGATCGATGCTTCGTCGGCAGCGGCTATCGCGGCACCGACAGCGAAGGAAAACACGACGGCCGCTGGCGGGTGCCGGTGAGCGCCCGTTGGTTCTGTCACGTCACCGATTGACGGCCCGGCCCAGCCGGTTTGTTCGCCCGCCATCAAGCGGGCTTTTCATCAGGAGAAGCCATCATGGCATATCAGAGCGGACGCCAGGTCAGCATTGCGTTCAAGGAACAGCCAGACATGGGCGAAAAGCCCGGCGCGAGCGGCGCGACCGGCTTTCGTCTCAATTCGGGTGGTCTCAATCTCACCAAGGCGCCGATCCAGTCGGCGGAGGTCCGTCGCGACGGCCAGACCACACGCGCGCGCCACGGCAGCCGCAGTGTGACCGGATCACTGGTCGGCGAGATGTCGCTTGGCACGTTCGATGCCCTGTTCGCAGCACTGTTCAAGGGCACCTTCGACGCTCCGCTTGTCCTCACGGAGGCATCGGGCTCGCCGGCACTGACCAGCATCACGACTGGCGCACATACGATCATTGCGGCGGCCGGATCGTGGATCACGGCCGGGCTTCGTGTCGGCAATGTAATCCGACTGGCGGGTCATTCGACCGCGGCGAACAACGGGCGAAATCTTCGCATCACCGGCCTGACCGCTTCGACGATCACGGTTGCGGAAACGCTCGAAGTGAACGCCGTCGCAGATACCGCCTTCACGGTCACCCGCCCGAAAACGCTCCTGCCGGGATCGGTCTCGAAGGCCTTCACCTTCGAGGAAGTCGAGGAAGATATCGACGGATCGGAGATCTTCGATTGGTGCCGCGTCGGCAGTCTTGAACTCGCGATCCAGCCCAACGGCATGGCCATGCTCACCTGGGGCATCGTCGGCCGCAACATGGAAACAGCCGAAGGCGTCGACAGCCCGTACTTCACCGACGTCACCTACACGGAATCGCAGCCTCTGACAGCGGTTGAGATGCGGGTTTTGTTCGGCACGGAAGAGGTCATCGATCTTTCGGGCTGCACCCTGACATTCGACCGTCGCGCCGCCGGCGCGCCTGTGATCGGGTCCGATCTCACGCCTGATGTGTTCGTCAATACGATGACGATCTCGGGATCGATCACGGGGTTGCGCAGCGATTTCTCGCGCACCGAAGCCTTCCTCAACGAGGAGGATCTGAGCCTTCATCTTCTGTTCGCCGAGAACGAGGCGGAACCGGCCGACTTCGTCGCGATCAACCTCGGTTACATTTCGATCGCGTCGGCCTCGAAATCCGAGATCGGGCAGGATGGTCCGCGAACCCAGTCCCTTGAACTGATGATCGGCGTCGATCCGCGCGGTGGTGCTTATGCACCCGCGATGGCGTCGGTCCAGACATCCGCAGCGTAAGGAGCAGAGCGATGGACACCAAAATCGAAGCACCGAAGGCGAAGCCCGCCGTCGACCATGCAAAAGCGGTCCATGACGCCGCGACGAAGCTGGCAGACGCGATCCGAGCCGCTCGCGCAGACGGATATGCCGTCGCCGGGTTTCAGGACGAAAGCCGGATCGAGCGCATCGCCGTTTCCGAAACCAAGAAGGTGAAATAATGGGATCGAACACTGCAACGGCCGCCGCGCCCGTCTTCGACCTCGCCGATCTCGACACGGCCGACACGGCCGAATGGAACGTCACGCACGACGGCAAGGAAATCGGCTGGGTGTGGATTTTTGCCGGGCCCGGGCATCAGGCCACGATTGATCTGGGCAACCGCCTGGCCAAGAAGAACCTCGCTGTGCGCAAAGCACAGGAACAGGCGCAGGTGAACGGCAAGAAATGGAAGCCGGACGATGAGGATCCGGAGCAGATCCGCAAGGAGAACGCCTCGCTTATCACATCGCGGCTGCTCGGCTGGACGGAGATCAATCTCGGCGGCAAGCCGTTCCCGTACACGCCCGAAAACGCTTTGAGCATTCTGCTCGACCGCAAGAAGTCGTTCCTGATGGCCGGCGCGCTTGAATTCCTCGCCGACGACAAAAGTTTTATGACGCGCTCGGCGAAGATCTGATCGCTCACGCCGAGCGCTCCTTCGCGCTTGACCGTACCGACAAGGACGGAAACACCGAACGCGATGTCCTCTCCGGTCTTCTGGCGCGGGCCAAGAAGCCGGAGAAGATCGCGGAGCTGGAAGCCGAGCTGGCTGTTCCGCCGCGCCCGGAGGCAACAAACCATCTCTGGACCGCATTCTGGCGGCTGCGTCGCCGCAAGGCGGGCGGTTTCGCCGGCATCGAACCGATTTCATGGCCCGACATCGACGCGTTTCTTCGACATTCGAGACTGCGGCTTGCGCCTTGGGAAATCGAACTGATTGAGGATCTCGACGATGCTCTGATCAGGTCTCGCCGCGACAACGGGAAAACTAAATGACCGACCTCGCTCACATCGGATTGACGGCGGACAGCCGCGACATCGTCCAGGCTTCCGCCGAAATGGATCGTATGGCGGCTGCGTCTAAGCGCGTCGAGGCTGCTGTGACCGGAATGGGCGGCGCGGTCGAAGCGTCGGCCCGAAAGGTTGCCGCATCGATCCAGCCCGCCGACGCCGCGCTCGAAGAGATGGCGGCCGACCTCGCGCGGCTGACGAATGGCGTCCACGAGTTCGCGACCAGCCAGAAAATGCTTCAACAGTATTCCGGCATCTGGAAGCAGATGAGCGCGCAGGTGTCTGACTTCGATACGCAGTGGACTGCCACGGCTGGCCGTGCCGCAGCCGCGACGCAGCTCAACACCGGGCAGATGGCAAACCTGTCGTACCAGATCAACGACATCGCCGTGATGCTCGCGTCGGGACAGAACCCGTTCATCATGCTCATGCAGCAGGGCATGCAGATCAGCCAGGTCTTCGCGCCCGGAACCGGCGTCATCGGCGCCATCAAGGGCGTCGGCTCTGCTATCGCCGGCTTCCTTCTCAACCCGATTAATCTCGCGGTCATCGGGTTCGCGGCGCTCGCAGGCATCGCCTCAATGGCGTACAGCCGCATGTCCGGCGATTCCGAGGACGCCGAAGAGGCAGCCGAGCGCCTGGCCGAAGATCTCGAGGCCCTCGGGGTGAAGAGCCGCGGCGCAGGTGACGGCGTCGACGAGCTCGCGGACAAGCTGCGCAATCTGCCCGCCGACGAGGCGCGCGAGAAGCTTCGGCAGATGGAAGACCGCATCGACGCCATCCGTGGCAAGGGCGGCTTCTGGGACAGGATCTGGCCCGACGCGGACAAGGACATCGCCGATCTCGGGCAGCTCGCCGAGCGGATGCGCGAAGTCGCGAATGACAATTTCTGGGACAGCTCGAAATTCGGCCCGGCGGCCGCAATGGGCGGCCTGATCGACACCTTCCGCACAGCGACCGCCGATGAGATGCCGAAGCTGAAGGCGCGCTTCGAGGACCTGGCGAAAGTGCCGGTTTCCTCGGAGATGGACATCCTCATCAAGGCCGCGCGCGAGCTTCTCGAACTTCTGCCGGCCATCGAAAAAGGCATGGGGCAGATCGGCAACTTCAGTCCGATCGCGAACGACCGTGTCGCAGCCGCGTTCGATCCCATCGATCGCGAAGCCGCCTTGGAAGACTTGCGCAGCAAGATGCAGCCGAAGCGCGAGGGCCGCAAACGCCGCGGCTTCTCCGATATCGAGGCAGGCGGCGAGGAGCGCATTTCCCAGCTTGAGGCGGAAGCCGCAGCGCTGGAAATGACGACCGGAGCCGCGGAGGCCTATCGCTTCACGCAGGACATGATCGCGGAGGCGACACGCCTCGGCATCGAGCTGTCTCCGGAACAAGAAGAGGCGCTTTCGCGACTCGGCGAGCGTTACGGAGACGCCGCGCTGAAGGCGGAAGGCTTCCGGCTCGAACTCGAATATCGCGAGCCGTTCGAGATCATGCGCGACGAGATCGCGCGCCTCGATGAAATGCTCGCCGCCGGTGCGATCTCGTGGGAGACCTACGCCCAGGCGAAGCGCGCGGCTCTGGCCGATGCGCATGTCGCGATGGCGAGCTACGCCAAGGATGCCCTCGGCATCATGGGCCAGCTTTTCGAAGACAATAAAGCCATCGCCATCGCGAACGCCATCGTCTCGACCTACGAAGGCGTGGCGAAATCGATCGCGAAGTATCCGATGCCGTTTGCTGCCGTCATGGCCGGGCTACATCTCGCGCTCGGTATGAAGCAAGTCTCCGCGATCATGTCTACGAACAAGAACTCGAAAAGCGTCAGCGGTGGCGGCGGAGGAGGGGGCGGCAGCGGTGCGGCCGCAGCCTCGCAGCAACCCGCCGCGGCTCCGCCGGCGCAGGCCTTCAACCTCAACATCTACGGAGAGAGGGTCAGCGTGTCGTCGATCGAGGAAACGATTAACAAGATCAACGATCACATCAAAGACGGCGGCACGCCGATCATTACCGTCACCCGCGTCGCCGCGTAAAGACAGCAGGGCAACCCGTCCATGATCGTTATCTCGCAAGACCTTGTCCTCGCGAGGGGACAGCGGACGACGCTTGGCCTGAACGCTCCGGTCTTCGGCTGGCTGAACACAGCCGCGACCGTGAGCGCGGAGGGAGACGCGGCCGGATATCCGGCGACAAATATGTTGAACACGCTGACGAACTCGAAATGGGTCGCCGCGAGTGCGGATCCTCAGTCCTTGACGTTCAGTCTCGGCACGGAGAGCGAAGCCGATTTCGTTGCGCTGGCCCGGCACAATCTCGGATCGGCAGGCGTCGAAGTCACCGTCAAATATCCGGATCCAGAGGACGAAGAAGAATTCATCGTACTCCATTCCGCAGTTCTGCCGGCGTCGGATCAGCCTTTGATGATCCGCTTCGTCCCGACGTACATGGACAGCATCGTCATCGATCTAAACCCGCTCGATGACGTGCCGCCGCAGATTGCGGTCTTGTTCGTCGGAAGGCTTCTCGAAGTCCCGCGCGGCGTTCCGCCCGGCCATACGCCCATCACGATGGGCCGCCAGACCGAAGCGCAATCGGACATGTCGCAGGGTGGAGACTTCCTCGGAAGCACGATCATTTCCGAGACCCTGCGCACGTCGATCACTTTCGACTTGCTGGATGCGGACTGGTTCCGCGCGGAGATGGCGCCGTTCATCGCGTATGCCAGCAAACGGAAGCCTTTCTTCTGGGCATGGGCCCCGCAAAGCCGCCCATCGGAGATCGGTTATTGCTGGGCTACGCGCGATCCGATCCCCGTGATGAACGAGGTGATGGAGGATTTCAGCGTCACCATCGACGTTGAGGCCATCGCGATATGACGACGATCGTTTCCGTCGAATTCATCGAATTCGATATGCCGTATTGCGCGCTCAGCTATGGCGTTGCGCCGTGCACGGCCACGCTCTCCGGCCCGAGCCCGACAGGATCGATCAAGTGCTTCAACACGCCGAAGACCTGTCAGGACCGCGCACATTATACCGACGCGCCGGTCTCGATGCGGTTCTGCCCACAGGGCGAGCAATACATCCGGGCCGGCATCGAGGCGTTTGCGCTCGTCACCGACATCAGCTTTACGCCGCAGGTCATTTCGCTGGGCGAGACGATGGGGCAACGCGCCTCGTTGGCCGTATCGTTCCGAAACCAGCTTTGGACCGACACCGGCCCGGGCTTCGATAAGTATCTCGCCGAGCGCCCATACGACCCGTTCAATCGCGGCACGTTCTGGGGGAAGTTTCGTGCGCGTCAGATCTCTCTGCGCGGGCGTGAGCTGCGATGGTATCGCGGCGTCGAAGGCCAGGCGCTCGAGGACATGGAGAAGCGGACCTTCATCATCGATCATATGGAAGGGCCGAACCTTCAGGGTGAATTCCAGATCATCGCGAAGGATGCGCTGAAGTTTGCCGACGGCGATCGCAGCCAGGCGCCGCGGCTCTCCCTCGGATTCCTCACCGCGGACATCAATGAGGCGGCCGGAAGCTTCGTTCTTTCGCCTGTGGGTATCGGTGCGACCTACCCGGCGAATGGTTATGTCGCGGTCGGCGGCAAGGAGATTATGGCGTTCACGCGCTCCGGAGACACGATGTCCGTGACGCGTGCGCAGTACAACACGCCCGCCGAAGCGCACAAGGCGCAGGACCGTGTCCAGCTTTGCCTGATCTACACCGGCGCGGACATGGCCGACATTTTCGCCGACCTGCTGACCAACTACGCCGGCGTGCCCTCGAAATACATCCCGATCGACAGCTGGCGCGCGGAGACGGCGAGCCATCTGGCGCAGCTTTACAGCCGATGCATTCCCGAACCGACGCCCGTCGACAAGCTGGCTGCCGAGCTCGTTAAAGTCGGCGGCCTATACGTCTATTGGGACGATCTCGCGCCCGCCATCCGCCTGCGCGTCATTCGCCCGATCGCGACGGACGTCGCGGTCCTGTCGCCGGATCTCATCACGCGCAAGAGCCTCGGGAACAGGGAGCAGCCGGACCTCCGCGTCTCCGACGTCTGGGTCTATTACTCGCAGAACAATCCGCTGAAGAAGGTCGACGACGCAGACAATTATCGATCGGTCGTCGCGGTTCTGGATGGCGAGGCGGCCGAGGATTACTTCTCGCCGGCCGTCTACAAGCTGTATGCACCTTGGATCGCCGACCTTGGGCGGCAGTCCGCGCTTAGGACCGGGAATATCCGTCTCGGCCGTTTCCGCGACCCGCCGCGCAGGCTGACCTGCAAGCTCTCCCGGACCGGCGGCATCGTCCCGATTCTGGGGGAAGGCTATCGCGTCGAGGGGTTGCCCTTCGAGGACGCGACAGGCGCGCCGGTTCAGGTGCCCGCGCAGCTGGTCCGCCTTCAGCCGAACCCCGGCGATTATGCGCTTGACCTGCAGGAGATGCTGTTCCGCACGTTCGGCGATTTCGATCCGTCGGCGCGCAACCTGATCATCGACAGTGCCCGGTTCAACGTGAAACTGCGGGCGGCCTACAATCTTCTCTATCCCCCGCCGACATCCGGCACCATCGTCAATTGCTATGTCGAGGCGGGAGCTCGCGTTGGCTCGCTCGTGTCCGGAACTCCGGCGCTCGACATCGGGTCATGGCCCGCTGGCGTCATCATCAACCTGTTCCTTCTCGGCCGCCTTCAGGGTAAGGGCGGCGACGCCAATACGAGCGGATCGACGCAGCCGAACATTCACGGCGGGACCGCCCTCAAGACGACGGTGCCTATCAACATTGATTTTCCTGTGCCGACGGGCGGGTCCGGTCCAAGCGGCGAGATTTTTGGCGGCGGCGGCGGCGGCGGCTTTCGGTATCCGACCGGCGGCCCATTCGCGGGCGGCGGCGGTGGTCAAGGTCTCACACCGGGTCTCGGCGGCCCTGCATCATATCCGGGCCAGCCCGGAACGACTGAGGCGGCTGGCGCGCCTGGCGTAGGAGCGGGCTCGGGCGGCACAGCCGGACAGCCGGGCGTGAGCGGTGGCGGACGTCAAGGCCGCGGCTCTCCCGGCGGCAGTGCCGGCGCCGCCATCGATGGCATCAGCAATGTGACCTTCATCGGCGCGACCGGCGACATTCGCGGCCCGCAAATCAACTGATCGTATCAATCGGGGTAATGACATGGCGCTTGCTCATTGGCAGCGGACGATCACGGACGGCTTCGGCAATGTCGTGTCGGATGCGACGGTCGAGGTTCGCCGCCACGGCGAAATGGCGATCCTCGCCCCGATCAAGGCTGACCGTGAGGGTCTTTCTCCGAAGCCAAATCCGTTCACGGTTGACGCCGGCGGAAACGCCGACTTCTTCGCGCTCGGCGGCCCGTATCAGATCAAGGCGTCCGCCGTCATCGGCGGCGTGCCTTGGGAGAAGATCTGGACCTATAGCGCTATCGGAACGGCGGCAGAAACGGATGCTGCATCGGGGAACGCGGGCGGCAACCTGCTGACCTTCGCATCTGAGACCGCCGACGCCGATCCCGGCGACGGTAAGATCCGTTTCAATCACGCCGATCCTGAGAGCGTCACCTGGCTCTACATCGACGACGACAACGCGTTCGGGCAGGACATTACGGCGCTTCTCGACAGCTTCGATGATTTCGGCGGGGCGAACACCAAGGGATATCTGCGGCTCCAGGTGGACGGCAACGCGGTCGTCTGGGCGGAGTTCTCGGTCGTCGGCTCCGTCGTCGTCGGCGCGGGTTATCGCAAGGTGCCGGTCAGCCTCGTTTCGCACGGCGGCGAAATGGCCGCGAACGACGCCCTGACGATGTTCTTCAATCCGGCCGGCCCCGGTGCCGCGCAGGACATCTCTTATGAACCCGGTCCGGGCTTTAGCGGTGCGGCAGACAACGCAAAGGCTGCGCTGGATGAGGCGGGCGAAAAGCTGCAGCACATCACCGTCACGCAGGCTGTGAACCTCGACACCATCGAGGCGCGTGTAAACTCGCTCGATGCGGCCGTGGTTCTGCGTGGCACGTGGAGCGCGGCCAGCGGCGCCTTTCCGGCGACCGGCGGAGGGGGGACGGCTGGCGCCGTCATCGCCGGGGACAGCTGGATCGTTTCGACGGGCGGCACGGTGGGCGGCGTGGAGTTTGCGGCGAATGATCGAATTATAGCTATCACGGACGGCCCCTCGACGTCGGTGTTTGCCGCCAACTGGTTCAAGGCCGATTACACCGATCTCTTGAACGGCACCACGCTCGGTGCGGCTCTCGCGGCCGCCACGGCAAAGACGACTCCGGTCGATGCGGACACCCTCGGGATTGGTGACAGCGCGGCGTCAGGCGTCTGGAAGAAGCTTACACTTGCCAATCTGAAGGCCTGGCTTTTTACCTCGGCCAGCTTTTTGAATTACTTCGACATGACCGAGGAGACGGAGCCCGGAACGCCCGCATCTGGAAAGCTCCGTCTGTTCGCCAACGGCAACAAGCTCTGGATCAAGGACGATCTCGGGGTCGCGGCTGAGGTCGGCTCAGGCGGCGGCGGGGGTGACGTTACCAAGGCTCAGCTCGCGGAGCGGGACATGGCATTGGCGAACGCAATGGCAGCGCCATATCCCTTCGTCAACGGATGGGCGGATAGCTTCAACGTCAGCACATATGTCGATGCTGCCAACTCGGTGAATGAGGATCTGTCGATTGCGGGCGAGGTGCGCGGCACAAGACCCGTCTACAACTATCCGCCCGGAACGAACATCGGCAACATGGTCCAGTTTGGCGGACTCGCCGCCGCTTTCGATGGGGCAACCTCGCAAGCGGACAGCGGGGGCTCCGGTCGAAACAACCAAGGGGCGGGCATTTCCAACGGGTATGTGGGCAAGACGACAAGCCAGGCGTGGCCGGTCTTGGAAGCAACTGTTTATGGGTCGAACAACAGCGGTTTCGTTATGTCCGGAAACCCGTCGGTCACGCTCTATCTGTACGGCAAGCAGGGCGCTGCCCCAGCGAGCGGGACGGATGGATCGATACTTGGCTCGCTTACTTTCACCGACACGGTCAACGAAAGCGCTGGGCGGACGATCGTGTCGACCGATCAGAACACGCTCTGGGATCACATCTGGATTTATCTCGATCAGCCGAACAACGCGAACGTCTGTATTGCAGAAGTGGTTTTTCGCGTTCTCGGAACAACTGACAATCTCGATCTCCGGACAATTACGAGGACCGCCGATGCAGTGCCCTCCACCGTAGATGTGTTCCTCATGGTGCGCGAGCTGGACACTCTGACGCCTGACACGGATATCAAGATATACGCGTCACGTATTGGAAACACAGGCTACGTCGAGGGCGTCGAAGAGCGCGTGGGTGTCCTGTCGTCCGGAGGCGGGATCTACATCTGGCGGGCGGTCGGGATCGATGTGACGGGACAGGCGTCCGGACAGAATCTTCGAGCGCGAGTTGCGTTGCTGAACAACAAGCGGGCGCAGATCTTGGCGATTGCCGTTTACGCGCGTCCTTAGCCCCAATCTACGAAGGCGCCGATCCTGAAAAGGTGCTCGGCGTCTTCATAACGCGTCGTGTGTGCATACTGAAAAGGGTGCTCCGGATTTTTGTCAATTACTCGGAGCGCGTCCCGATAGTAGGCCCCGGCCTCAATGTGCTGACCATTCTCAACGGTGGCGCGATATCGCTCCGGCGCGTCGCTGAACATCTTGAAGTGTAAAAGCGCGCCCATCGGCGGATTGAAATTGCGATGATAGGGGGCCGGGTAGTGGGTGGAAGATCTGAGGTTCGTTCCTCGCGTCCAGAACACGAGCGGATACTTGGTAAGCAGAAGCGCGCGGCCGAAGGTACGCGAACGAGGCCCGCCCTCGATCTTCCAGCCTCTAGAACAGGTTTGAACGGTGTACCCTTCGGCATCGAAGGAGTCAGCGACCTTCCAAGGCTCGGAGTCGCGATTTAGGCGGGATTCAGAAAGCGGGGTGCTCGGGTACAGATCGAGCATCGGCGCGCAGAAGTGTCGAATTCCTCGCGCCTGCAACCTCTCGATCACATCAGAGAGTGGGACGCTCTCGTGGCTGCGATAGACGAGAAATTCATCTGCATCGACCGAGAGATACCAGCGGTCCCGGCCATACAGATCGACGATCATTTGACGCCAAATGCGCCCACGCGAAGCTTCGCCATATCGAACGTTGGATGTCAGGATATCGACATCCTGCTCTTTGCGAAGCTGGGAAACCGTATCGTCTGAGGAGCGATCATCGAGCCACAAGAAGCGGGTCACACCAAGCTTCCTGTAGTGACACAAGAAAGCTTGCACGAGGTGGCCCTCGTTATGGCTTGCGACGATCAGGGGTATATCGGCTGGACTGAGCGCTCGCCTTGCCCCATCAATGCGCACCTCAACGGAGGGCGCTTTGCTCTGCTCCTTGCGGGATCGGAAGTAAGCCACGAGCGGCGCTGTAAATGACAGTCTGCATTGTGAGGCTATCATCGGCGTTTGAGCGTCCCCGCGGGTGATAGACGCTAATCTAGGCGGTCAATGCCCGTCAAGAACACCCGGGCGGAGGGATCGGGCTACGAGGCGATCAGGATATCGGTCGACGCAACAACATTGCGAATCCTGAGGCGGTGCTGTTCGGATCGTTCCAATATCGCTTTCGATCGTGCACCACCTTGATCACGCTCGGATAGTAGTCGTGGCGAATGGCTTCCATCTGATCGAACAAGAATGTCATCGCAGAAGGCGTTGCACGCCAGTGATCGCCAAATCCCGGTCCTTCGTGGACTGGATAGAACCACGGCATCGAAACGAACAGATGACCTCCGGGGCGAACCATCCTCGTGATGTGTGGCGCAGCGAGCCACGGCCGGTCGACATGCTCAAGCATCGACATGCAAAGGACGAGGTCGTACTCGCCGAGATCTTCCGGCGGGCTCATGACATCGACCTCGCGGTGACGCGGATGATCAAAAGGAGCGAGGTCGATCGTGCGGAAATCCGCGCCTGGGAAGTAGTCCTCGTAGGTCCGTCCCTGCTTATCCCCCGCTTCGGGCTTGGCGCCGACGTTTAGAACTCTCTTGGCACCAAGTGCGCTGCAGTATTCGGCGAGTCGCAGGTTCGCATAGACGCGGGCCGAGGACGTCTTCCCATAGCGCCTTACGCGGATGCGGTTAGGTCTGAACCAATCGAGCATTGGCGTACGTAGCCCTTGGCCGATTTGGCCGTCAACCAGAAGATATCGCCATTCTTGATGATGGCGAGGCTTGATCGCATGGCGATACGCATGCGTCCGCGCCTGAAAATCTTGTCCCAACGGAGAGAATTATGATGGACCCGACCATTCCGGCCGGCGCCGCGCGCCTGCTCGACTTCATTGGATCGAAGGAGGCGCCGAAGGGCTACGGAACTGTCTACGGCAACAACCAGCACAAGCTGGCGAAGCCGCTGACCTCGATGACCATCGGTCAGATCATCGGCGCGAAGCCGACCTTCACGAAGCGGTTCGGATCGTCGGCGTGCGGCCGCTATCAGTTCATGCGGGCGACGCTGCAGGATCTGGTGAAAGAGGGAGCCGCCGCGGCGTCCGACATTCTGTCGCCGGACCTGCAGGATCGGCTTGGCTATCAGCTGCTCCGCCGCCGCGGCTATGCGGCCTTCATGGCCGGGCGGATCACCCGAACCGAGTTCGGCAAGCGTCTTGCGCAGGAATGGGCGTCTTTCCCGGTCCTCGCCGCGGCGCAGGGCGCCCATCGCAAGGTGAAGCGCGGCGAGACCTATTATTCCGGCGACAAGCTGAACAAGGCTCTGGTATCGGCCGCCGAGGTCGAGCGCGTCCTTGATGAGGTTCTGCGGCTCGGCGGTGCGCCCGCACCGAAACCGGCGCTCACGCCGGTGCCGCTGCCCGTGGCGCGGCCGGAAGGCCTCGTCGCGCCGCCGCTCGCCGAGGTCGAAGGCGAAGATCCCGGTTTCGAGGAAGACGATATCGAGGTGAGTTTCTATCCATCACCCGCGATGGCGCGCAAGGTCCAGCAGCTTCTGAAGGACCGCGGCTATCACGAAGTAGGCGTCGTCGGCTCGGGCTGGGGCTCGCGCTCGAAGGACACGCTCGCGGCATGGAAGGCGAGCTGGAACCGCCGCAACCCGCGCGATCCGGTCGCGCCGTGCGATATCGTTACCGACGACGTCATTGCAAAACTGGAGGCCGACGATCATCGGCCGATCGCGGAGACGCGCGCGAATGCGACCGTTTCGGACCTGCCGCCGGAGAAGCAGGCCGTGGTGAAGCAGGGCGGCTTGTGGACCCGCGTTCTGACCTGGCTGGGCATCGGAGGCTTCGCCGGTGAACAGACGGGCCTTCTCGACAGGGCGGAAGAGGTTTCCGGGGGCTGGCTGCGCGTTCGCAGCGTCATGGAATCGATTGGCATCACGCTGGCCGACAATTGGCCGTTTGTGCTGATCGCCGCCGGCGTCGGCCTCTGGTTCTTCATTCAGCACATCAAGAACAGGGATCTCGCGCTCGTCCGCGAGGGAAAGCTGATGTCCTGACATGGGTGCGACGCTTCTTGGACTGTTCATCCGGTTCGTCCCTTGCGGCGCATTCATTGCGCCGATCATCGGCGGGCTGTTCTCGGCATTCATCGCCTTCATTCGGACGCCGATTGGCGCGGCGGCCGTTGCGCTCGTCGTCGGCATCTGGTGGGGCAGCAATCGCGGCGAAGAGCGCGCCGGCCTGGTCTGCGACGCGGAGAAGCGCGCGGGCGTCGAGGCCGCTCGCGAGATCGATCGTGCCGCCACCGAAAAGCTGCTCGCGAAGATGCGCGAGGACAACTCCCATCTCATCAAGCTCAGGGATCAAGACAATGCCGAAGACGCCGCGCAGATCGCGAAGCTCGAAGCTGACATCAAGGCTGGCAACCGTAAGCGTTGCCCTCCTACTGACGATGATGCTCGTCGGCTGCGCCTCAAATAAAGCGACCTTCGCCGCCCAGACGCGCAGTCTGCCCGCAGCCGAAACGGTCGTTCCCGGTCGGGAGCCGCAGCCCGACGTGCGGCGTACCGACGATCTGTCGACTATCGCGAACCGATACCGCGCCGCGTTCGATCGCGCGAACTGCCGCATCGAAATTGCGGACGCAAACTATCGAGCGGTGGCGGCCGCACTCGCCCAGAAGAATGCGGCCGCTAGTCTCGTTCGGGGCCAGCCAAAGACCGCCGTAACCGAATGCGATAAGTTGAGGACCATGATGCAAATCGAGACAAAGACGCGGCAATCCGGGGCATCTCGATGATCGATCCCGTAACGATTTCTCTCGGCGGACTGATCTTGGCGGCGTTCGGCGCCGTCGGCGGTGTGATCTGGCGCGTGATCGCCCGGATCGATGCCTCAAAAGCCGAGGCCCTTGTCGCGGCCCAAGCGGCGTCGGCCCAGGCCAAGCTCGTTCACGAACAGCTTTCGGAATTCCGTGAGCGCGTTGCCGCGACGTATGCGACAAAGACGGGCGTCTCGGAGGCGACGGATCGGCTTATGGAAGCGGTGCGAGACGTCGGGAGCCGGGTAGAGAACCGGCTCGATGGCATGTCGCAACGTCTGGACAGAGTCATCGAGGGGCAGGGGACGGCGGCCGCTGTTGCAGCGCGAGCCGGACGCCACTCTAGTTGATCGGCCACGAATTTCGCCAACGTTTCATTATACTGAAAGTTGCGCTCGCTGCGGAGGCCGCTATCGTGGCCTCATTCGAGACCATCTTGCCCCGCCGCTCGGCGGGGCTTTTTTTATTTACCCGGAGGGAAAGGTCAGACTTTTTTGTTATGACACTCGGGAACGTTCGCACCCGCGGTTGATTGGGTTCCTATCGAAACAGGGAGCGAAACATGAACCGACTTTTCCTTGCTACGGCGGCAGCCGCGCTTTTCGCCATTGGAGGCGCTTCGGCACAAACCGCCCCGACAAATGCCGAGAAGGATTGTAAGGCCGGGCAGGAATGTCCGAAGGACACTGGCAGCGGCAGCTCAAGTTCCACTGATAACTCCACCACAGGCACGGGTGACCAGGGCAGCGGTGGCGCCGGCACGGGCGGTGCCGGCGGAGCCGGATCGGGTGGTGCTGGCACTGGCGGTAGCGGGTCCGGTGGCTCTGGCAGCGGTTCGGGCACCAATTAATCCAGACAAACAGCCCTGCCGGAATCGGCGGGGCTGTTTGTACGGTCGTCAACTTTAGCGCGGTGTCGCCATGCCCATGTATCAATTCACCGGTCCCGTTGGGGACCAACCGGATCCGATAGAACTCGCTGACGACCGAGCAGCGTGGTCTGAGGCCGTTATCTATTTCGGGCAGGTGTTGAGCGATATTGACGGGAATCTTTGGGGCACGTCGGACTTGAAGCTCGATGTACGAGAGGGTTCACGTCATGTGGCGACCATAGAGCTCCTCACTAAACGGAACTGAAAGGCATGGAAACGCCGCCCGCGCTCGCTGGCGTTCTAAACGAACGCGAGCAGCGTCATCGCAGCCGCTACACCAGCAATCGACATTAAAAGCCACTGAAGTTCGAGCTTCATTTGCAAGCCTCTCATGTGGGCGGCGAGCAATCTCTCAGACCCGTAGGCCAGCCTGAGACTTTCACATCGCTCTAGTCGAAAGTCGAATCTCAAAACCGTTACTTCATTAGCAGAATCAGATGGTTAGTTTACGCGGCATTAACGATAGCGAACCCTCGGATCGTTAAATCTTCCCGCCGTCGATAGGCTTCAGCCGAGCTCGGCGGTCGGCGGGCGCCATGTCGGCGGGCTTTTCACGGGTCTCGTCGATGTCTTGAACGCGGGCATTGCATCGCGCTTCGTATTTCCGCGGCGGCCGGTCCCAGCGATCGCGCTGGTAAGGACAATCGGCTGACAGCCGCCAGACGACTTCCTGCAGATCGGCCTCGGGTCCGAACTTCGCGGCGAGTCGAGCAAGCCTGTACTGACCCTTGCGCGGGCACAGCGAACAGGCCAGCCGCACGCTGACATAGGGATATTCCGAGAGGCGCATCGCTCAGGGCTGTCTGAGGTAATCAGGGACTTCCGGGGAAATGTTGATCGACACCCGTCTTGATCCACATTTCGAACAGCGCATCTTTGGAACCAGATCGTCGTGCATCGATCCATGATCACGGCCAAGCATCTTGGCGAGCGCCTCTAGATCGATTTCCGCGTAGTGACCGCAACCCGTTGGAGGTTGTTCGCAATAAGCCCTCATCATTACGCGGTTGTCCAACAGAGCGCCGATCGTGTTAAGCCCCATCACTCGTCGCCTGGAATGTTCCCATGCTTCGCGAGGATGCGCGGCTCTCCAATGTCATCGTCCTGGACTTCCACCGCATAGGCCACGACGCCAAGGAATCGGTCGGCGATGCGCTGGGCCGTGGCGAGCGCGCCAGCCTCGGTCTTTTCCTGCTTCGGTGTGGCTTGAACGACCTTGCGGCCCCTCTGCTCGAAGGGTTGAACGATGAAATGCGTTGCCATGGACTCCTCCAAATGTTCCCGATATGTTCTCAATCTGGGTTGAGGAGTCAACAGCCATGAATCCGATGATCGAGGAGCGAAAATTTGCGAGCGTGGACGGCGTCTACGTCGAGATGAGCGACTTTGCAGCGCGTTGGCCGGACCGGACGCCTGAGCGTACTTGGACCAGCTGCTGCGCCTTCATCCGGGATGCCCAGTCGACCGACATAAAGAGCCGCATCACCAGCCGCTTCGTGGACGTCGTGCCCAGCGTAAAGCCAAACGGCGTGTGGCTCATGGCGGGGCATCATTGGCTTGAGATGGCGCTGAAGGAATTGGAATCCGCCAATCTCGTTGCGTAGACGCCCGGCGGGCTATCGAGACGCGAGGGCCCAGCGAGAGTGCCCCCGCGGAAATCTTTCTGGCGTGTGTAGCGCCGTGGCTACATCTTATCGTCGAATCTGCGGGTATTTATGGTCCCATTCTTGGGGAGTGGTCATGAAAAACCTTCTGCTGGGCGCCCTTGCGGCTTCCACTGTTCTTTGCGGCGCGGCACGCGCTGCCGACATGCCTGTGGCGGTCGGGCCGGACGTCGCGATCGCCAGCGCGAGCGCATATGACTGGTCGGGCGCCTATATCGGTGCGCACGGCGGATACGCGTGGGGCGAAACCGATGGCGATATCCCCCTCGTGGACGACATCGAGGGCTTCGTCATCGGCGGGCAGCTGGGCTACAACTTTATGCTCGGCGAATCCTTCCTTCTTGGCTTGGAAGTCGATGGCTCGTATTCCGACCAGAACGCCGTCGACGGCGGGTCGGATTTTGATGTGAATTATCTGGCAACGGTTCGTGGCCGCCTCGGCTTCGCCTTCGACCGTTTCCTCGTGTTCGGTACGGGTGGCGCGGCGTTTGCTGGCGCGGACTTCGTCGATTCCGATGACGTCGATTACTTCGGCTGGGTGGCTGGCGGCGGCGTTGAGTATGCGATCACCGACAATATCAGCTTCGGCGTCGAATATTTGCACTACGAGTTCGGGGACGAAGACATCGCCGTTGGGCTCCTGACGGCGGAAAACGACCTCACGACCGATGTGGTCCGAGGCCGTCTGAACATCAAGTTTGACAGCATTCTGGGCCGTTAATTCCAACACGTCTCTCTAAGCCCCGCCGGCTTTCCGGCGGGGCTTTTTTTATGCTTTCTGCAGCCTGCAATGTCGATTTTGAGAGCCATGACAAGCCGGGTAGGCTCATCCGACGATGTGCAATCTCTACAGCCTGACCAAAGGCCAAAAGGCCATTCTCGATCTCTCGCGGGCGATGTGGGACCGGCTCGGCAACATGCCACCGCTGCCTGGCGTCTTTCCGGACTATTCAGCGCCCATCGTGCGCAATTCGACCGAAGGCACGGAGTTGGTCATGGCGCGCTGGGGCATGCCGTCGCCGCCGGCCTTCATCAAAGGCCGAGACCCCGGCGTCACGAACATCCGCAACACGTCATCACCGCACTGGCGCCGCTGGCTCGGAGAGAACAATCGCTGCCTGGTGCCGTTCACCAGCTTCTCCGAATTCAACAAGGCCGAGGGCGGCGACATCTGGTTCGCGTTCGATGAGAGTAGGCCGCTCGCATTCTTCGCGGGTATGCACGTTCCGCAATGGACGTCAGTTCGCAAGGTGAAGTATGGCGAGGAGACCGCCGACCTGTTTGCCTTCCTGACGACCGAGCCGAACGCGTTGGTGAAGCCGATCCATCCGAAGGCGATGCCGGTGATACTAACGACCGCGGAGGAATGCGATGTGTGGATGCGCGGGCCGTGGAGCGAGGCAAAAGGGCTGCAACGGCCGCTGCCGGATGACGCGCTGATCATCGTGGCGCGGGGCCCGAAGGAGGATCCGGCCGTCTAACGAAGAAAGCCCCCTAATGGGGGGGCTTGGAGCTAGGGGGCTTTCTCGGCGCTTGAACAGCGAGCACACCATCAACCCATAATCCCGAGTTTCGGTTCCCTCGAAAGATGGAACGATTTGGTCTCGGCAGGACTCTGATTCCGACATTTCGGAGTGTGCGTTCATGGCCCCGTCGAGTTCCTGGAAGGGTTACCTCAAGCTTTCCCTCGTCACCTGCGCCGTGGCCATGGCCCCGGCAATCACGACGCGGGATAAAACTCGCTTCAACATGCTGAACCGACACACGGGCAACCGCCTGAGCATGCGGATGATTGACAGCGTGACCGAAGAGATCGTCGAGCGGGACGACCAGGTCAAAGGCTACGAGCACGCAAAGGGTCAGTACACGCAGGTCGAAGAAGAGGATTTTGACGCGATCGCGCTCGAGTCCAAACACACGATCGAGATGACCGAGTTCGTCGATGAGGACGATCTCGATACGCTGTATCTTGGCGACAGCCATTATCTCATGCCGGACGATGAAGTGGCGATCGAAGCGTTTGCTGTTATTCGCGAAGCGATGCGCTCCACGAAGGTGGCCGGCGTCGCGCGTGTGACGGTCAACAAGCGCGAGCGGTGGGTGGCTGTTCGGCCTCGTGGCAAGGGCATCCTACTGACCACGATGCGTTACCCCTATGAGGTCCGCGACGAGCGCCAGGTCTTCGACCGGATTGGCGACGAAAAGCCAGATGCCAAGGCTGTGGAGGCGATGGAAGAGATCATCGACCAGATGTCCGGACACTGGGACACCAGTTGGTTCAATGACCGGTATGAGCAGGCTCTCGGAAAGGTCCTGAAGGCCAAGCAATCCGGCAAGACGATCAAGGCCGCAGCGCCCGAGAAGGCCAAGGGTGAGAGCAACGTGGTCAACCTGATGGACACGCTGCGCAAGGCGATCGAAGCCGAGAAGCGCTCGAAGCCGGCGGCCAAGAAGAAGCCGTCCCGTTCCAAGAGAACGGCGGCGTAACTATGGACGTCGTGACGGTCGTGATTGTCTCGTTTGGCATCGCGATCATCAGCGTGGGCTCGCTTTGGTATGTTCTGAAAGGGACCGAGGAGATTGAGATGGCAGACGACAAAAGCAAGGTTGGCGAACAGGACCGCAGCCGAGTTTCCGCAGAGGAAGATTACGAGGTCCAGTACGTCGCCAAGGAAGCGGGCATCTCGGTCGAAATGGCGCGCGAACTGATCAAGCAGTACGGACCTGACCGGCATAAGGTCATGGAAGCGGCCAAGCGCAGCTAAAGCGCCCGAGCACAGCACCATCCCGGCATCCGGCTCGACTAACTGACGTAGAGATGTTGTGGCATTCCGGTCCGCGAACCGGAATGCCACGTTGGCGTTTTACTGAGACTCGAATTTCGGCGCGTCCTGGAGATCGTCCCGTGTCGTGTTCAACACAAGCTTATGCTCGAATGTGCTGTCAGAAGAACTCGCTTCCGCAGCGGCCCGGTCCGAAGTGGCAGCGGGACTCGAATCCGCGGGCTGGTTCGGCAATCCAGCGGACGGGTTCGTACCATACGTTCCCTGTCCGGTGGTCTCGGCAGCGTTCGGGTTTTTCATGCTGCTCGCCGGCGCCTCGTCGGTTGCACTACGTCCAGCCGCGTCGGTCGCCGGGCGGTTCGCGCCCGCTGCTGTCATCTGATCGTCGGCGGGCTCAAAGCGCAACGCCGTGTAAGGCACCGCCACTTCGCTTACGCCGATGCCGAGAAAGCCACCGACATCAATGACGACGGCCGCAATCTGCCCATTCTGGCCGATCAGCACATCACCGACGTCGCCGATGGCCTCATTCTGGACGTTGTAAACGGTTTGTCCCATGAGATCGGAGCCCCGAAACTGTGCTTCGGAGATTTTCTGTACGTATTCAATTTTGTCCGATTGCGCCGCTGCGGGCTGGTTCGTTTGCGCGAGAGCCGCGGGTGTGAAAAGGGCGCAGGCAAGAAGCCCGGCCGACAGATGCTTTAGCATGGGTCGCTCCTGTTTTTTCGGTAAAGGGATCGTGGGCTCTTGGTCCCAATGGGGAACAACTCGCGCCCCCGTATGTTCCGAAAAAAGCCTCATTTAAGATGAGACAAGCCACACGACCTCCCCAATCGGAGTTCCGAGCGTGCACATTTGGCGGCCTAGTCCCCGGGAGGCCGGCCAGTCCTTCGGCTCTGCCTGACGACACGGCGCGCGAGCGCAGGGTTGCGAATAATCCGGTCTGGATACGCGACGGCCAATTCGCTTCTTAATGCCGCCCGGATTCTATTTCGCTCCTCCTCAGAGAGTTTGTAGGGAGGCTCGTCACTTTCGTCCTTCGCCATCAGAACGACTCCGTGTCAATACTTTCTCTTTGTCGGCCCGAATAACGCCGCCGTCTGGGTCAAACGAACATGGCGGGATAGAGGGGATGACCGTAATCTCTGGCTCGGTCTCGGCGAGCGCCTGATAGAAATGCGCAAGCCCATCGAAGAGGCGCCGATGTTGGGCGCTGATGTTCTTGCTCGCAATTTCGGCGCAGCGCTTGGCCTCGTCAGCCAAATCCGACTTGTTTGTCATAACGACCTCCCACGATGGGAGCACGCAAAAGGTACTCTCAAAAGGCCACAGGAAGTATGTGCTGCAACAAACGCCGGCAAAATCACCTATGTTAGACATTCGGGAAATTGAACGGGCGAGCGAAAAGCAGAACTTTCGGTGGAACCGAAGTTCGCACCGAGAGTTAAGGGAAACGCCATCTCGGCGCTGGCTATAGCCAATGCGTAAGGATGTGTACTTTGTGCTGCTTGTCGTAACGCTTAGCGTTGCAGCCTACTTTATCGGTCGGGAAATTTAGACGAACGCTAGCAGCATCATAACGACTGCTATCCCTGCGATCGATCCGAAAAGCCATTGGAGTTCGAGCTTCATCGCGCGATCCTCCTGGTTGGGGCAAGAGCGCGAGTGTCTCCCAGTCGGCAGGGCCCGCTTCAGTGCCCACCGATGGAACAAAGTTTAAAAGCATAACCCCGCCCCGACCTTAACATATGTTGCTGCGCACGGTAACGGACCCGTGAACGCCGTCCAATCGTTGGAGTTGTGTTCGCAACCAACCCCTTCACTTTAATGAACTTCTTCGTCTCCGATGTTGCGTTTTACGGCGTCGGTCTGAGCCTCTCTTTCGGCGCGTGTAAGTCGCCGCTTGCGATTGATCCAGATACCAATTGCCAAAGCTATTCCAAGAATGATGGTGCCAGCGTGGATTAGGGTCCAAGGGATAGCGCCTGCGTCTTCCATGAAGCTCCTCCTATATCGAGGTAGAATCGGGCGGGGCGCGATCTGTTCCATCTGCCCACCACGAGGGGCGGAACGAGTTCACCAGCGGGCCGTTAAGCGAAAGCTCGGGGGCCAGCAGGAGAATTCCAATGGCTCACAACGAAACGCTCGAAATATATCTCGTTGGTCTTCGCAACGCGCACGCGCTGGAAAAGGAAGCGGTGTCGATCATGAGTCGTCAGGTCGAACGGCTCGAAAGCTATCCTGACATTCTCAAGCGACTGCAGGAGCATATTCGCGAGACCGAAACGCAGCAGCAACGGCTGAAAGACATCTTGGCCCGGTTCGACGAAGATACATCCTCGATCAAGGATTTGGGAGGCAAGCTGATGGGAAGCCTCGCCGCCCTTGGGCATAGCGTTGCTGGCGATGAGATCCTCAAAAACACCTTCGCGAACTACGCTTTCGAAAATTACGAAATCGCATCTTACAAGTCGCTCATCACGTTGTCTGACGCACTGGGCAATACGGCGGACACGAAACTTCTTGAGCAGACCTTGGGCGAGGAAATCGCCATGGCGAGTTGGATCGAAGACCACGTCGAGGCGACGACTCTGAAATTCGTCAAGCTTAGGCAGGCCGGAGAGCAGGCAAAGGTGTGATGCCATGCCGCTTGATCGCGACGAATACATACGTCTCAGGGCCTACGACCTCTGGAACCAGCAGGGACAGCCTGCTGGTCACGAAAAAGAACATTGGAGCCAGGCGTCGGCGGAGTTCGATGCCCGCCCGAGGCTTTGGCGCCTGAAGCCCGTCGCCGAACTTAACGATGATCGTTGGCTCGGCGGTCCGGTTTGGAAAGAGGTGATTGTCAGCGCAACGACTTCGGGCCAGGCCAGATATCTTGCTTCTCAATGGGAGGCGGCACGCCTTGGACATCATCCAACCGAGGATACGGCCGGCAACACCGCAATGAGCTATTCGAGTGCCTTGGCAGATCCCGTCCTGTACGTAATGGAGGAGGTTGAAGGAGATGCGTCTGAAGATCTCGGAGTCGTGGGTGAGCCGCAAATAGAACGGTGGCCTCCAGGCAAGGGGATGGATTGAATGCCAGATGACCGAGGTCGGGAAAAGGCTCGCGTCGATTAGCTGCGTGTGGGCCTTGATCGAGCCCAAAGTTTCTATGGAGATCCGGCTGCGGCGACGCGGAACCGACGAAGAGCGGCCGGAACTCCCATAGCGCCGGCAAGAACAGGAAAGAAAGTGGCAATGTATAACTGAGGCGTTCGATGGTTCGGATTTCTGCTTCCACATTGCTGCACGCCCCGGGGCGAATTCCGTTCATCTGTGTATGGATATGCAACGGATCTTTGGGAAGGGCGGAATTTGGGAAACTCCATGAATGGAGAGGGTTTCTCCCAAACATCATCCGCATCGCTACCAAGACCGCCGGGATCACTGTGTTTACCCAGTTTGTCACACCAGTAACGGCGGACGAGGCAGATGGGGCGTGGAAGGCCTATTATGAGAGATGGAACGCCGCCACACGTGCCAAACTGCCGGCCGATCAACTCTGATTAATGCCAGAGTTGGAAGCGCTTTGTCCGCCCGCCGTCGTCCTCGAGAAATCAGGCTACTCGGCTTTCTTTCGGACCGATTTGAGGCGTTTGTTGAAGGAGCGCGGCGTTCAGGCTCTTATCGTGACGGGATCGGAAACGGATGTTTGTGTTCTTTCGACCGTGCTTGGTGCGATCGACGAAGGATTTTTCGTTTTCCTGATCGGCGATGCCGTGTGCAGTTCATCTGACCAGGGGCACGACAGTCTGATGAAGATTTATACCGGGCGCTACTCAAGCCAGTTGCAGCTAATGACAACTGATGAGTTGATGGCCGTGCTGTAAATCCCGATGCGGCGGTGGCTAACTATTGGCCAGTTCTAACAAAACATCGGCATGGCAGGGCTGATCGGGTCGGCACCAGCATGCGAGGTTGCTGCCGCGCAACTCGGCGAGGCCAGAAACCGGGAACTGGACTGCGATTGCGCGGTACCGCCGGACCGCATCCGCACCGTCTACCACGCCGTTTTTACCCACAACGAATGGGTTTCCCCATTTGCTGGGTCGTGAAACCTTCACGGTGTTCTCAGGCATCCTCCAGCCTTTTGCCCGGCGAAGCTGCACGCGCATAGGTCGATCGTGTTTTTGGTCCAGCGTCTTTGTCATGCGACAGCTCTTAGGAAACAGCCCGCAGAAGTCAGCGAGAGACGTTGCGGTCGCGCGTTCGTCAACGCGACAAGGGCCGATCGGGTCAAGGCTGCTGACCATCGGGAACGGTTTTACTTCGGGCCGGTTGTCCAAGTCCCACCTTAACCGGATTGGATACGCCATGTTTATGCGCGTTGATCGCCTTCAGACCGAACTCCCAATTCCGAAAGCTCCGAATCCCAACGCAGCTGCCGCTCTTCAGGAGTTGCTCGGGGGTAAATACGGGGAAATGTCGACGCTCAATAATTACATGTTTCAAAGCTTTAACTTCCGCAGCAAGTCGAAGCTTCGCCCCTTCTACAGCTTGGTTGCCTCTATTACCGCGGAGGAACTTGGCCACGTGGAGCTTGTTAGCAACGGGGTTTGCCTGTTGAACAATGGTCCGGGTGATCCCGAAGAGGATGTGGATATTAGCGAAGCACCGTTCGCCGATATGCAAGACATTCGTTTGGCTGCGTCGTTCCTGTCCAATGGCGGTGGTGCCATGCCGATGAACAGCAATGGTACCTCTTGGAACATGGACTTCGTAACAACATCAGGCAATGTGATCTTCGATCTTCTGCACAACTTCCATCTGGAGTGCGGCGCCCGACTTCACAAGCTTCGGGTCTATGAAACCATGACAGAGCCGACGGGTAGAGAAGTATGCGGATATCTTCTGGTCCGCGGCGGTGTGCATGCGCATGCGTATGCTCTCGCCCTGAAGAAGCTTACGGGGGTGGACATCGAGAAGATGTTGCCAACTCCGAACATCAATCTGGATAAAATTCCGGAGTGCGCGAAGTACCTTGAGGAAGGATCGCATCGGCGTCTTTATCGCTTTAGCCCCGACGACTATTCGGAGATGTCTGGGATATGGGGAAAAGGCGAGAAGGCGCTTCCCGGCGATCCTCCGGGCGCGCTTGAAGTTGTCGACGGGTTACCCGACGGCGGAAAAATTCCCGAACTTGAAGGAACGCCATCAGCGTTCACGCCAGACTACGCTCCCGAGGAATTCTACGAGATTGCGACCAAACTCTATAAAAAGTCACGGTGACGTCGGGCGGGGCGACTTCTCGTCGCTCCGCGAACACCCCGTTTATTGTAGGGACGAGCGCCGCAGGGTCCGCTGCGGCGCGTGTGTCGCAACGCAGCAACAAATTGAGGTTGCCCTTTAATGGATCCTGCCATCCTCGCAGACATCGACGGCCCCCATTTCTCTGTTCTCAGTCATGATTCCTAAACTTTGAATTTTATCTAGGTCTCAATCAGCCCAGCTTATTTTCTACGTTAGGCAGAGCTGAGGGAACCGCATGTCACGCTTTGGAATCTGGGTGTTTTTGTGGGGTATGTGCTCATTCGGCTCAGCGGACGCGGCGGAATGGACCATCACACATTTGAGCGGCCGGGCTTACACTGTCCAATCGACGAGTTCACCGCCTCAGCCCGCAGCTCGCGGTGATCAAATCCCAGTTGGCGCCACATTGGCGACGGGCAAAAACGGGCGGGCGATCGTCAGCGACGGCTCGGCAGTGGTAGCCCTTGGTCCAAACACTAACGTAAACATCAGTGTCTCGGGAGCCAAAACTCAGGTCCGCCAAGCGAGCGGGGTCATCGGTGTCGACGTTCAAAAAAGAGATAAGCCGTACTTTTCAGTCAAGACGCCCTATCTCGCCGCGGTGGTCAAGGGGACCGCATTCAGCGTTACGGTCGGAAAAAATCGCGCCGACGTAGCTGTTTCTCACGGACTCGTTGGTGTCACCGACGCGAAGACTGGCCGAGCAGCAGATGTTGGGCCAGGTGCAAGCGCTGCCGGTGGCGTCGGCGGTCTGTCGCTGGGAAAAGCTCCCGGCCATGGGGAAGCAGCGTCACTTTCCAAGACCGCGAGCGCTGCAGCAGCGTCGGCTCCCGGCCGTTCAGGCGCCGCAGGTAAAGGTTCCGCCGGCAAGAGCGGGCAGGGGGCAGGTCAGAGCGGCAAGAGCGGTAAAGGAGCGAGCAACGGTAACGGCGGTGGCAACGGAGGCGGCAACGGAGGCGGCAACGGCGGTGGCAACGGAGGCGGCAACGGCGGTGGCAACGGCGGTGGCAACGGAGGCGGCAACGGCGGTGGCAATGGCGGTGGCAACGGAGGCGGCAACGGAGGTGGCAACGGAGGCGGCAACGGCGGTGGCAATGGAGGCGGTCGGTCTTGACCGGAGACGCAGGCTCTCGAAGTTTTGCGCCGTGGCGTTGGCGGATGATTGGGGCCATCGGTGCTGCGGCGTTGTGCGCCTATTTGACCGGATGGCTAGCGCCGCTGCAGACGGTGCTGGCAGATTATCGTTTCCACGCCTACGACCGGGCAGCCAGCGGCAAGCTCCTTCTTGTCGACATCGACGCACAAAGCCTATCAACGATCGGAGTTTGGCCATGGCCGCGCCGTATCCATGCCGTCATTACTGACCGCTTAGTTGGTGCAGGTGCCGCAACAATTGCGTTCGATGTCGATTTCAGCGCCGGGTCGGATGACCGGAATGATCAGATTTTTGCAGAGTCGCTAGAGCGCGCAGGCGGAGGGGTCCTGCTGGCGGTCTTCAAACAGGCTGCCAATTCGAGGGATCACGAGAGCGAAGTTTCATTCAACCAGCCGATCGCTCCACTGGCAGCCCGGTCGTGGCCTGCTCATGTCAATGTTGTCAGCGACGGTGTTGGAACAGTACGCGAGATCGTTCTTTCGAAAAAATTCGGCGGGCAAATTGTACCGGCAATGGCTGCGATGCTGGCCGAATTTAGCGGTGACATTTCCAAAACTGCTGTTATCGATTTTAGTATTGATCCGCGCTCGATCGCCCGCATTTCTGCCAATGATTTGCTGGCCGGCCGCGTAGATTCGTCTCTGATTGCGGGCCGATCAGTTCTTGTCGGAGCAGCGGCCTTAGAACTGCGCGATGTCTTTCACGTGCCGAGATACGGAATCATTTCGGGGCCCTTGGTGCAGGCTTTGGCTGCGGAGACGCTTATCCAAGATCGCGCCATCCGTTCTGCAGGAGCAGTCCCAACAATCTTGGGGGTGCTTCTTCTGGTCGTCCTCTTCAGCTTCATTCCGACGCGAACTGATTGGCGGGCCGTCATCATCGGACTTGGCGTCACGGTAGTTGCTGTAGAAGCCGCAGCAACGGTCTTCCAAGTCGTGACAGCAGTGTCGTTGGAAACTGCCGTTTGGCATGCGACGCTGTTCTGTTTCGCCGCCCTGGTAATAGTTCGAGAGATCATCCACCGGCGAGTACTCCTGGACGGCTCGCGAGGGG
Source organism: Rhizobiales bacterium Ga0077545 (assembly GCA_001464335.1). Lineage (GTDB taxonomy): Bacteria > Pseudomonadota > Alphaproteobacteria > Rhizobiales > Methylopilaceae > Flaviflagellibacter. The sequence continues at coordinate 183,824 of LNEV01000002.1, forward strand.
AAGTTCAAAGCACGCGCGTTCTTCTGGACCGGGTCGTCGCCGATAATTTCGCAGGCATATTTGTCTTCGATGAGAATGGCACCGTACGGGCAATGAGCCGCCGCGCTTCGGAAATCTTGGGGTGCCCGGACATCACTGGCCACCATCTGAGTGAAATGAACTCGCCGGAGCTCTCGAGGATTGCTTTGAACGCGTTCTCCGCGGCCCGCGAAAACGCCTTCGAATGGGGGAGGGGCGATCTTTCTCTAGAAATGGGAGGAATGGCGCGTCGGCTGGAATATAATCTTACCATATCCCGCTTGAAGTCGGAGGATGAAACGCTGGTAGGTTGCTTGACCTTCCGCGACGTAACCGAGGAGCGGGCAGCTCAAGACCGACTGATTTATCTCGCTAGTAATGACGTTCTGACCGGCCTTGGCAATCGAAACGCATTCTCTGAAGAGTTGGAGTACGCATTACAGAACGTACAAAGTGTTTCGGTGCTGTTTTTCGATTTGGACCGCTTCAAAACGATCAACGATACCTTGGGGCACAGCGTCGGCGATGATTTGCTGAGGGCAGTCGCGGAACGCGTGAAAATCATAGCAGGTCCAAAACGCTTTGTGAGTCGCTTTGGAGGTGACGAGTACGCCCTTTTTTTGAGGGACGTTGACGCTCATGACACATTGGCTTTTGGTCAAGTTTTGATTTCCGCGATATCAGACCCATTCACCGTGCAGGGCCACAAAATTGTGGTCGGGGCCAGTGTGGGCTGCTCAATCGGAAGTGGGAATGACGACCCCGTTCAGCTGATTAAAAATGCCGACACAGCTCTTTATCGCGCAAAGGCAGCTGGGGGAGGAAACGCGCTTCTTTTCGACCCCGACATGGACAAGGCGTTGCAGAAGCGGCGAGCTCTCGAACTGGATCTCAGGCGCGCGTTGGAGGAATGGCAGTTCGAGCTGGCATTTCAGCCGCAGGTCGATTTGGCCAGTCGCCAGATTACGGGCGCGGAGGTGCTATTACGATGGCCACACCCTGACCTTGGCTACGTCTCGCCCGCAGATTTTATTCCGATAGCTGAATCGAATGGGATCGTGAACGAAATTGGAGGCCGCGTACTTGTGGAGGCCTGCAAAATCGCCGCCTCTTGGAACAACGCGATCAAGCTCTCGGTCAATGTGTCGCCAGTTCAGTTCGCGCGCGGAAATCTCGTCCAACAAGTCGAAGAAGCCTTGGCGATCTCAGGGCTCCCGAGTGATCGACTCGATTTAGAAATCACGGAATCGCTCTTCATCTTGGACCGCGCCAACATCAAACTCACCATGGAAAAACTTAGGGACATCGGCGTCAGCTTTTCGATTGATGACTTTGGCACCGGTTATTCATCTTTGAGCTACATCCGCGAATTTCCCGTCGACAAAATCAAGATCGACAAAACTTTTGTCGCCGGATTACCAATACACCAAGACGCGGTGGCGATCGTCAGTGCCGTCGTTGCAATGGCAAACAGCCTAGGATTGAAGGTCAATGCAGAGGGAGTTGAGACCGAAACGCAGGCAGACGCTCTTCGGTTACTAGGGTGCCACGAAGGTCAGGGTTGGCTCTTTGGAAAGCCTCAACCTGCCCCTGACTTCTCTCTGAAAATTGATTCCTGCGATTCACAGGCTGCCTGAACTCTCGGAAGGCTCATTCTGCCGTCATCGCATGATGGTGCGTTGGCAAAATTCGAGCAACATGTCGGCATAACAGGGTTGGCCAGGCGGCACCAGCACGCCAGATTCTTGCCACGCAGTTCGGCCAACGGATATCCCGGGTGCCGCTCGATAAGGCCGACGATATAGGCACGAAATTCGCGGACCGTTGCTTCAGGATCTCGATCGCCGGAAAACGACGAACGGATTCCCCCAATTGCTGGGGCGCGAAACTTGCACGGTGTTCTCAGGAATCCTCCCGCCCTTCTGCCGTCTAAAGCTGAACGCGTTGCGGCTTTTGCTAGTGATCTTCACGCGTTCCTCAAGAGGGGGCAGCGAAGCGGGGCTTAATTTACGCAAAATTGATCCCGCACAGCGGTTGCTGCAATTGGAGGCGGTGGCGCAGTCGGCGGTATTCTTGCCGCTGGAAAGCCGGTCAATGTCTCGTTTCGACCTTCCGAAAAGCCACCATTGTCGACGGATTGGCCTCTCCCGTCGCATTGAGCATCATGTTGAGCTTCAGTTCTCCGAGCGAGCCTAGGCTTGCGCCACACAGGCTGCACGTGACCGGTGCGTCGTCATTTTTGATGTCTTGGATGCGGAGCTTTGATCCCTCGCATGCGCGACAAACGAACTGCCATTGCTGACTTTCCATTTTACCGCCTGCTGTGCAAATCAGAGATTGATCACCTCACCGTACCCGCGCCGGGGCGAGTACCTTCATGCGGGACGATATCATCTCGCTGAGAAGGCCCGAGATCAAAATTCTTCGATCAGAAATCCAGCCAATTCTCTATATTCGGGACGGTGTCGATCTAGAGCTTTGCCGCTGCCTCTTTGAGGGCGTCGGCGATTGCCAGCAACTCTTTTCGGTACCAAGCGGTTGCGTCGTTGCGGTCCCGGTCGATCGTTAGGCTCTTCCCGGGAATGTCGAAGAAAATCTCAGCTTTCGACGTGTCGTATTCCATTGTTGCGCGATAGCGCAGCTTCTCGAAGCTCGTTTCAGCAGTGTCGAGAGCTATAAGCTCTATCCGAGGTTTGTTTGGTCGCATCCCGTCCCCCCTGTGCGTCGCGGAGGCACTCGATCCCGCGAGCCCTTAGGTGTCAAGGCGCGAGCGGCCGCCGCGCTTACGCAACGCGGCGCGACGGCCCACCTGCAGGGTCGGGGTTGCTCAGTACCCCGCAGGCCGACGGATCGTTTCACGGGCCCTTTAAAATGCAAAGACCGCCGCGTCTGTTTAAGAGGGCGGCGGTCTTGTTCTCCGGTGGGGACAGGAAGGAACCGGAGAACGGCCAATGCTGGCATGATGGCAGCTCATGCGCCAGTAGTGCCGGTCGGTCTGTGGCGCGCCGGGCAAGCATCAAGCGACCAGACGAAAAATCAGAATCTCAGTCTGTTCCGATTGTGTGGGGGCCGATGGTAGCGAGGGAGGGACTCGAACCCCCGACACGCGGATTATGATAAACAGTGCTTGAGCCGATCTGAGCAGGCTAGTACGGTCGAACTGCTTGATATCGCTCGATTGTGCGCCGGACGAGCAGGCTCCAGCAGTCTGACGCAGGCCGCCGGGAAGTTGCTAATTTGTAGCTAGCATGCAATGTAGCTACATGCCCGCTCGCAGCTCCACCCGCATTACAAAGTCCGTAGTCGATCGCCTTCATCCTGGCCAGACCGTCTGGGATGCCGAGGTCAAAGGCTTCGGCGTTCGCTGTCAGGCCAGCTCCAAGACCTACGTCTTGAAGACGGTTCATCGCCGCGAGCAAAAGTGGCTGACCATCGGCAAGCACGGTTCGCCGTGGACGGCTGACAGTGCTCGTCGGGAGGCATTGAGGCTGCTCGGAATCGTTCAGACCGGTCTCGATCCGAAGGCGGCGCAGCCTGACCGATCCGGCCGCCTGCGTATGCGCGAACTGTGCGAGCGGTATCTGCATGATCACGCCGTGCCGTTTAAAAAGCCGTTGAGCGTCCGCAGCGACCGCAAGAACATAGAGAACCACGTCATTCCGCTGCTCGGTAAACTATATGTGGAGGACCTAACCCGAGCCGACGTGGAGAAGTTCCAGCTGGACGTTCGAGACGGCGTAACGGCGAAAGGCCGACCTACGATCGGCCATAAAGGCGGTTCGGTCGTGACCGGCGGCCCTGGCGTCTCCAACCGATGCATCGCTTTGTTGTCGAAGATGCTGAACCTGGCGGAAGCATGGGACATCCGTTCGCAGAACTCGAATCCGACCTACGGCCTGAAGAAGTTCCGGGAGAACTGCAAGGAGCGATTCTTATCCGCGACCGAGCTGGACGCGCTTAGCAACGTGCTGATCGAAGCAGCGGAAAATGAGACCGAAAGCCCTCACGTCATCGCCGCCATCCGGCTTCTGCTCCTGACCGGCGCGCGATTGAACGAGATTCTGACGCTCCAGTGGGGCTTTATCGATTTCGAAAGGTTCGTCGCTCGGCTGCCGGACTCGAAGACGGGTGCAAGGAACTTGATGTTGAACACGGCAGCGATTGAGGTTCTTCGAGCTCTGTCTCGTCAAGTTGGAAACCCGTACGTCATCCTCGGCAAGGCGAACGGCCGACATCTGGTCAATCTCCAGAAGCCGTGGCAGCGCATCCGCAAAGCAGCCGGGCTGGACGGCGTCCGTATCCACGACCTCCGGCACACCCACATCAGCATCGGCATCGCCAATGGCGATTCGCTTGCGACCATGGGCAAGCTTGCCGGACACAGGAATGCCCGGACAACGGAGCGCTACGCCCATCTCGCCGAGGATCATTTGCGGGCAGCTTCTGAGCGCGTCGGGCGCCGCCTTAAAACGGCCACATGAAGTCACGGAAAAGCCCACATCCAGCCGCAAAGAGGCTCAAACCGGCATAAGGCTTTTGTTCCTATAAATGAAAATTTTTAGCTGTCGAAGCGCCGGACTGACGACCTAATTTCATCATTCACAATCACTTAGAGCTACCGGCAGAATCCCGTACGTACGTCTGCGTCAGCTTGTCGCAGCACGGAAACCGGGGATTGAGCAGGTGAGATATCGGAATATAACCCTACTATAATAGGCCTATTAACCCAAGCATCCGCCCACTTTCTCATTTCGTCACACAAATTTACTACTCTTTTCGGTTGTAGGCGCACAACTAAGGCAGTTAGCGGCTCAATGGACGCGGTAGATTGACGTTGCATAATCTGCTCGTACGGCAGAGGTGATGATGCGTCGAAATCGTGTAAATGCAGCAAGCAAAGACGGCCAACCGCCAATCGACGGCGAGAGGCGCCAATACAGGTTTGCGGCTGATACGTTGATGTCGTCACGACAGGTCGCAGAGCTGCTAGGCATTCACCCGGATCATGTCTGCCGTATGAGAAAGACCGGATCCGGACCGTCCTACGTGAAGATCGGAAAAGCGGTCCGGTATCACCCACGCGAGATTGAACTCTATCTCGCGCGTAACCGGTTTCAGTCGACGTCAGAATACTGACGTCATCGTAACCACCATCGCGAGGCACGAGCAGCGTCCCCGAACCATTCGGGGGCGATCGGCTAGTCGCGCGCAAACTACAAAATGGAGTAATATTATGATCCGTACTAACTGCAACGCGGGCCAATCGCCTAACCCGCCGCGGCAACATCTTTTGCTAACTCACGAGGCGCCTGCATGGTCCGTTGCACAGCCTCGGACGCCTGACGCGCCAATAGCAGGCTTCAGTTTCGCCCCGTGGCGAGCCTTGAAGTCCGCTGGAGAGGTTAACACGTTCGGCAAAGCTTACGGGCTGGATCTGGATGAATGTCTCCTTTCGCTGCATGAGGATGATCCCGAGATCGTTTTGCATTTTAGCACGAAGGAACGCCACGCTGTTTATACGAGGGTCGTTGGAGGGCTGCTCCACGTCGCCGAAGGAACCGCCTTTTGGGGGGATGATCCAGATGCTCCCGCACATTCTGACGAAACCAAACTCGTTCTCGGAATGCCTCGCGGATTTCCGGAGTTTCTCTTGCGTACATTTGAGGCGTCGGCAATCGAGGCCGACGCAGAAAACTTCGCGGAAGGCCAGACAGCCAAAGGAGGAGATGCTGATGCCGCGCGTAGCTAAGCAAAAGCCGGGGGCTCCGATCCGGTTCGAGCTGATCCCCGCCGGCATCATTCCCGACCTTGAGGCGTTCTTTGCAGCGAATCCGCCGATGTCGGGGGTGCCGGCCGCCGAGCTGCTGGCCGCATCGAGGGAGGCGCCTGAGACGACGCTGGTGCAGTTCTGCACCTCGTCGCGCGAGTTCGCGCTGCACGGCGACCCGATGAGAACGGCGGTCGCGGTTAAGAATGGCGAAGCGCGGCTCATGGTCTGCACCTCGCGCCACGGGATCATCTGATTCCTTCGCTGGCGCAAAAAAAAATCGATCCGACACCCGTTTTCGGGCGAGGTCACGACTAAATAGAAGAAGCGCCCGGGACCACGGTCCCGGGCTTGATCACGGGCTCCAAGCCCTTCTCGGCGATTCCGCCGTTCGTCATGTCGACTAACTCGTCGTTGAGGAATTCCCGATCGTGCTCTGCCGGTGTTTCCGGACGGAGTGTTTAGACATGTCTCAAAGACACTACGAAATAGAAGATGCAGACAATGACCGAGAAAAAGATGGCGAAGTTAACCAAGACCATCATGGCCAAGACCGTGCTGGACCATATGAGGTTCCATTACAAAAACGTATGGGGCCTGCGCATCGAAGAATTCGATGCGTTCGCGTCAGCGAACTTGTGGTTTTTAACGTTTCTGCCTGGGCTTGAGGAAGGTGATGAACAAGCGTTCAAACACTACAGGATTAGCCATTACGCATTTCTGAAGCTCATGTTCGGCAGCAAGCCAGGACGGCACCGGAACCTACAGCCGATGGGTTATGCGTTCCTCGACCACGAGGGAACCCGAAGGGGGCGAGGATCGAGGGCTAAGCTGTTACCGCACATTCATGCCCTGATGATGATACACCCGCTAACAAGACCCCATTTTGATACTATACCCAAGGAAGGGACCATTTTTGCGGGTGCGAAGTTGTACGACCCGAATGACAAGGGAATGCAGCACGTCGCTTCATATGCGATGAAAGGTGCCGTCAACGGCCGAGGTTTTCTTGGCGACGAGGACGCGACAGCGTGGGAGATCTATCCCCGCACGATTTCGAAGACAGACCCGGCCTTCAAACGCACCGCACGTATTAAGACATCGAAATCGAAGACGCCCACTCCGGGACAATGACCGATGCGGGCCGGTACCGAGCCCCCGAGAACGACATTGAGCTCTCGGACGGCCCGAGGTCAGTTCGGTCCTGCGTACGCTTAGCGCATTCGCGTCAGCACCAAGGCCGGCGGTTCAATGGACGCTTGCACGAAAACGGCCTTGTCTTGCTCGCAGCGGAAATTAGTTCACATCTTTTGATCGAACATCAGCGATACACCGACCTTCTCTTCTAACGATCGTGCATAAGCCAGGACTGCCGGAGGAAACGTCAAGCCGGCCACGATACTTAGCGAACGCAGGATCGGCCAAAGCGTGATGTCGGAGATGCTGAGCTCGGTGCGCTTGCCCAGTAGCAAACCGAGTTTTTCCAGGCGGGGATTGACGTCACCGAGCAGTTCTGGCGTCGCAGCCATAAGGGCCTCCAGATCGCCAAATGCGTTCTCCTCGCGCAGCCGGTAGGCTTCGCGCGCCTCGGGCGTTGCGAGCTCGGCGAAGTCTGCCTTGGTGAAACGGGGGATGAACAGCTTGAGACCCGGTCCCCACACATCCTTGCCCCAGGTGTCGAGCTCTTCGACCGGATCTCTGGTCAGGATCGGCGTGCCGAGGCCGTCAATGTAGCGGACGATGTCCAGACTTTCGCCCATATGCGTGCCGTCGTCTTTCTGCAGGATCGGGACGGCCTTCTTGCCGATCAAGTGCATCGGCGTTTCCGCATCGCCCTCCATGATGACCGCAAGCTCGACCGGCAGCGACTTTAGACCGAAGATCATCCGCGCGCGCGTGCAGAACGGGCAGTGCTCGTAGATGTACAGCTTCATGTCGATCCTTTCGCCGAGTGTGCGGCCGCTATACGGCGGAAATGTATTTCGTGAGTCCGTCCCAGACCAGTTTCAGCGAAATCGCGAGAAGGGCCAGATCGAGCACTTTCCGGAACGCATCTTCCGACGCGACCTTGAGCAGTGCGATTCCGATCAGGGTGAAGATAAATCCGACCGGCACGAGAAGCAGGGAGAGCTGCCAGTTGCCAACGTCGAATGCCCCGAGGCTCCAGTACGGCAAGAGTTTGACGACGTTCATGCTGGCGAAGACGATGGCACTGGTGCCCGCATAGCTCAGCTTGTCGATCGGCCGGCTGGACATGAAAACCTGATATGGTGCGCCGCCCGAATGCGAGATAAAGCTCGAGAAGCCGCTGAGAATGCCCCAGAAGACGCCGCCTTTCGTGCCGGGGGCCGCGGCAGGGGGGCGACGCAGGAGAAGGCTTTTCGCGCAGTAGCCGATCCCAATCAGGCCGATGACGAGCATGATCATCGGCACCGGCATCCAAGCCGCGCTGAGCCATCCGAATGCGATCCCGGCCAGCATGGCCGGCATGAGCACCGCGAGAAGCGGGCGCTCCGCGTGTCGTGCGTACGCAAGGAGGCTAACGAGATCGCTGGCCAGGAGTACCGGCAGTAGGGTCGCCGCGGCCGTTACCGGGTGGATGGCAATCGCAAGAATGGGCACCGCGAACATGCTTGCGATCGGCAGCCCGCCCTTGGACAACCCGATTGTGGCCGCCGCCAGCACCGCGAGGCCTAGGGTCTGATAATCGACGGGCATGGTCAGGCGGTGGGCGCGTGCGGGGTCGGCGAGGCGTAACTGCGGTCCCAGTAAAGAAGCGGCGGGCGCTGTTCGTCCGCGATGTGGTGCGCGGCGACGATGAAGAGGCAGTGCGAGCCCGCTTCGACACGCTGCTCGACGTGACCGTGGATCGAGAGAGCGGCGCCTTTGAGGATCGCCTCGCCGGTAGCGGGGCTGTCGAGCCAGTCGGCCGAGGCTACATCGTATCCGACCCCTTCGCGGACGCGGCCCGCGAAATGATCGGCGAGGGGATGTTGGTCGTGCGCGAGGACATGAACCGACAGAGCGTCGGTCTCTTGCAGCGCGACGCAGACCGGGCTGCGCCGGTTGATGCACACGGAAAACAGCGGGGGATCTGCGGATATCGAGACCAGTGAACTCACCGTGAGTGCGAGCCTTCCGCCCGGCGTCGAGACGGTGACGACGCTAACCGTTGCCGCGACGCCGCGCATCGCAGCAATGAACGCATCGCGGCCGACCCCCTGATTGGTACTGAGAGGCGCTGCGAAGGGGCGAGACAAGGCCATCCTGTTGTCCATCGATCGTCGGAAGGTTAAGTTGTGGCAGACGATTTTTATGGAACGAGTATTCTATATAAAGGCCGCGGCTGTCAAATGGGCGACTGCGGCTTGGGAAAGGCCGTCGGGATGCCGAAACTGGGTATGGAGGTGATCCGCCGCCGTCAGGTCATCGACGCCGTGGTGGATATCCTTACGAACCAAGGCTGGCGCGATCTGACCATCCGGGAGGTCAGCGACGTCGCCGGGGTGTCCGCGGGTGTGATCACCCACTACTTCGCCAACAAAAGGACGATCGTAATCGATGCGATCAGCGACACGAATCAGAAGTTTGTGCGTACAATTAATACGATCGAGCGGCGCAATTCGAGCAGCAAGCAGCGGTTGCAGGCCTTGGTCGACCTGATGACCAAACCCGAGGCCTTTGATCTTCCCGGCGCCAGTTACTGGATCGCTCTCTACGGCCGCCTTCCGTTCGACCAGATGATCCAGGCCGAACTCCAGCGGCTGCAGCGCTGGCTGGCCGAATGTGTGAAGAACATCGTGGCTCAAGGCGTCAACGGCGGGGATTTCCGGCCCAGCACTCCGCCGAACCACATTGCCGAAACCTTCGTTCTCGCCGCCCTGGGCGGCTTCATGGGGTCAGCGGCCGCTCCGTCGGACCTCGCTGCGGAACACCGGAGGGATTTGCTTCTCGAACTGCTCGAATCCCTGCTTGGCATCTCCTTCGAAAGAATAAGGCTTTCGGACATCCAGGGTGGGGTCGCCTGACCTCCGCGGCGCGCGGCTTGCATGACTGTCGGCTCGAGCATGTGGGTAAATGGAGTGCGTTTTGACCGGGATCTACCACTGGAAGCCGACCGAAATTCCTGCGGCAACGCCGCAGCAGCTGATCCGGCGCTCGGAAGACCTTATTCCGACCCTGCGCGAGCGTAGCGAACTGACGGAGCAGAAGCGGGGGCTGACCGACGAGACCCGCGACGATCTCAAGCGCACGGGCATTGCGCGGCTTTTGCAACCAGTCCGGTTCGGCGGCGCGGAGGGTGCTCTCGGATCGATCATCGACGTGCTGATCCCCATCGCCAGCGGCTGCCCGTCGACGGCGTGGTGTCTCGCCCAGTACATCATGCACAATTACATGATCGCGCGCTGGGCTCCCGAAGCGCAGGAAGAAATCTGGGCCGATCCGGACGCGCTTGTCAGTGGCATCATTATCCCGCGCCGGGGGCGGGCGGTTCCGACCGACGGCGGCTACCGGGTGTCGGGGCAATGGCCGCTGGTCAGCGGCATCGCGGCTTCGGACTGGTGCCTTGTCACGGCCATGACCGAGCGGTCGAGCGCGCCGGACGAGGAGCGGTATTTCCTGCTGCGGACCTCCGAAGTGACCGTGCTCGATACCTGGTATTCGATCGGCCTGCGTGGCTCGGGAAGTCACGACATCTCTCTCGAGGATCATTTCATCCCCGAGTATTTGTCGCTGTCGCTCGCCGACCTGAAGGGTGGACCGAGCCCGGGAAGCGCGATCAATCCTGCGCCCATGTTCAAGCTGCCGACGCATATGGGCTTCGGCCTCCTGCTTGGTTCGGCGCTGATCGGCATCGCCGAAAGCATGTTCGAGATATTCCTGTCGCAGTCGCGCCGCCGCCGCGCGCTGATGTCGGACGAGGAGACTGCGGCCTATGCAACACACCACATGACGGTCGGCGAGATATCGTCTTCACTGCAGTCGGCGGAAGCACTGCTGCGTGCGGACGGGCGCGAAATGATGGAGTTCGCGCAGCAAGGCCATGCCTTGTCCGCGCTCGAGCGGTCCAATTACCGCTGCAACGGCGCGTTCGCCGGGCGTCTTGCCCGGTCCGCCGCCGAATCCGTCTGGGATCTGACCGGCGCGCGCGGGACCTATCAGGACAATCCAATTGCGCGCCTCTACCAGGACATGATCGTCGCGAGCCGTCACACCACGATGAACTGGCAGATCAACTCGACGGAGCACGGACGGACGAGGCTGCGACTTCCGCTGTCCTCGTCCGCGCTGTAGGTGCCGCTCAGTCTTCGAAGGCCGGAACGCCACTCGGAAGACCAAGAAGGACACGGCCATACGGCGATGCGTTGACGTCCCAGTTCTGCGTCGTGTGGCGGTTGGCGACCATCATGTCGGAGATGCACAGCGCCAGCGGGTTGCGGTCGTAGATCACCGTGCCGCCGCCGGCCTCGAGGACGATGTTGACGGCCGAGGCTGCGAGCTTGCCGGCATAGGTCGCCATCGCGCGGTAGCGCGTGCGATCTTCCAGAGTTGTCTCCCCCCCGGCCTCGAAAAGAGCGTCAACCTCGCGTACGACGCCGTGGATCAATTCGCGGGCGGCGCGAACGGCGGTCTGCGCTTCGGCGATCTTCACCTGCTGGGTCGTGTAACTTGAGATCGCGGTGCTCGACATCGTGGCCGCGCGTTTGCGCGCCTGGGTGAGATAGTGCTCGACTGCGGCTTCGGCGATGCCGAGCTGCGCGCTGCCAATATAGCAGCCGAAGATCGCGTAGGGCGGAATCTGGTAAAGATATGACGTATTGACCTTTGACCCCGGGCTGCGCCCGTGGCCCTTGAGCTCGTCCATGGTGATCGACATGTAATCTGGAATGAAGATGTCCTTCAGCACGACATCGTTGCTGGCCGAGCCGCGCAGACCGATCACATGCCAGGTATCCACGATCTCGATCTTGCTGCGGGGCAAGATGAAGTGGCGGTCTTCCACGGTGCCGTCCTCAAGCACGACGTCGCCTGTGAAGAGAACCCAGTCGGACACGTCGACACCGCTGACGAAAGGCCAGCGACCCGTCAGCGTGTAACCGCCATCGACCTTTGTTGCCTTGCCGACATGCGGGATGAGGATGCCGCTGGCCATGATGTCAGGGGTCGATCCCCAGACCTCTTCCTGGGCGCGTTCCGGCCAGTGCGCGATCATAAGGTTGTGCATCATGTTCTGCACCACGATCCACGCTGTCGAGCCGCAGCCGCGCCCGAGATGGCGCAGTGTGTTGACGCCGTCGCTCAGCTTGCCTTCGGCGCCGCCGAAACGCGCAGGCTGGAAGAAGCGTGAGAAACCGGCGGCCTTGAGGCGCACGCAGCTGTCTTCCGGGGGATGCCGCAATTCGTTGGTCTGCGCTGACATCGTGCGAAGATAGGGAATCATCTCTTCGGCTGCGGCGGCGAGATCGGCACCCGAGAGCCGGCCAGAATCGGTCAGTTGATGGGCAAGACCAGGCATGTGCGTTTCCTTGTTTGTCTGGATCTGGAAGCTTGGGTCAGCCGGCGTTGGTGCGGCGGCTCGAAAAATCCGTCAGTACGGCTATAACGATGATCGTGCCGATGGCGATGAGCTGCCAATCAGCGGGAATGCCCATCAGATTCAAGCCGTTGCGGATCGACGTTATGATGAGGGTTCCGATCACGGTGCCGATCATCTTACCCTCGCCGCCGAGCAGCGAGCAGCCGCCGATGACGACCGCTGCGATGACATCCATGAGGTCGAACATGCCCATGATCGGCTGCGCTGCCATGAGGCGCGACGCCATCAGGACGCCCGCGAGCGCGCCGCAGAGGCCGCTTATCGTAAGCACAGCAACCTTGACCCCGAAAATGTTGATGCCTGCGAGGCGCGCAGCCTCGCGATTACCGCCGACGGCATAGATGTTGGTGCCGAGAACGGTGCGAGACAGCACCACGTGCAGGATGAGGAACACGACCGCGGCGATGATTGCGGCGACCGGAACCGGTCCGAGATAGCCCTGTCCGAAAATGCTGAACGATTGCGGGAAGCCGAAGACCGAATTCTGGTTCGTCATGATGAGCGCGATGCCGCGTCCGAAGCTGTCCATCGCGAGCGTGATGATAAAGGCCGGGACCGCGAACTTGCCGACGATCGTTCCGCTGATCAGACCGGCGATCGCGCCGGCGACAATCGCCGCAATGATGGCCAACGGGATCGGGATGCCGACATTGATGACCAGGATCGCCACGATGACGGCGCCGAGCGATTGCAGCGAGGCGACCGACAGGTCGATCTCGCCGCAGATCACGACGAGCGTCAGGCCGGCCGCCATGATGCCGATGTTGGAGGCCTGAAGCAGCACATTCATAATGTTCGAGACGGTCATGAAATTCGGCGCGAGGAAGGAAAAGCCGACGATGATCGCGACGAGTGTCAGGACAAGTCCACTCTGGCCGGCCAGGTCGACCAGCCGCCGCGTCAAGTGAGGCTTCGGGAGGTAGGCAACATGGTTGGTCATGAATGGCTCCGATGGATTTCGCGTTCGAAAGCGAGGTTCAAGATTTTTTCGGGTGTCGCCTCCGTGCGGTCCAGGATGCCGGCGATCTTCCCGTGCGCCATGACGACGATGCGGTCGGCGAGGGCGAGGACTTCGGAAATTTCGGACGACACGACGATGATCGACACGCCGGAATCCGCGAGTTCGCGCAGCGCGACATAGATGTCCTCCCGCGCTCCGACATCGATGCCTTTGGTTGGTTCGTCCAGAATGATGAGGCGCGCTTCGGCCGCCATGGCGCGCGTAAGCAGGACCTTCTGCTGGTTGCCGCCGCTGAGATGGGCGATGAGCTGGCGGTCGGACGACGCCTTGACCCCACGCTTTGCGATCGCCTCGCGTGCGAATGCGCGTAAGCCGGAATTTCCAACAAGGCCCAGTTTCATCAAACGGCGGCGAAGGTTCGAGCCGCGCAGATTGAGTCCGGACAGAGCCATGTTCTGCGAAATCGCGCGCTGCGGGATGATGCCCAGCTTCTTGCGGTCCTCGGTGAGGAGGAACAGGCCGCGTGCCAAGGCCTTCGATGGCGTGACAGAGGCAAGAGGATCGCCGAACAGGGTGATCGATCCCGAAGTGGGTTTCGGCCCGGCGCCGAACAGGGTTTCCATCACCTCGGTGCGACCGGCGCCGACAAGACCGGCAAAACCGAGGATCTCGCCTCGGCGCAGATCGAAGCTGATGTCCTCGATGCGGCCGGGCACAGTGACGTTGCGAAATTCGGCGACGGTTTCCTCGGGCCGGCCCGCGCTCTGGCGTAGGACCGCGATGTCACGCTTGCGGCCGGTCATGGCAGCGATGAGCGTGTCCTCGTCGGCCTCGCCCCGAGCGAACACCTTCACCAGACGCCCGTCGCGCAGAACGGTTATGCGGTCGCCGAGTGCGAGGCAGTCTTCAAGGATGTGCGAGATGAAGACGATAGCGACATTGCGCCGTTTGAGGTCGGCGACGATACGAAAAAGCGTTTCCTTTTCCTTCGGGCCGAGTGCGGTCGTCGGCTCGTCCATCAGGACGAGCTTCGACTCGAAAGCCATGGCCCGCGCTACCTCGACCAACTGGCGTTCAGCGATGGACAGGCGCTCGACTTTGGTCTGCGGGTCGATGTCGATGCCGATATCGCCGAACAGCCTGCGGCAGGCGGAGTTCATTTCGGCGCGCGGTTCGAGGCCGAACACGGCGCGAAGACCCCGGCTTTTGAAGGGTCGGCCGAGATAGATGTTGGCTGCGACGCTCAAGCCGGGAACGAGGCTGAGCTCTTGATAGATGACCGACAGGCCGTCCTCGCGCCGCTGCTGGGGGCTGCGGCCGTCGAGGTGGTGGCCGTCGAACAGCGCGGTGCCGCTGTCCTTGTCGATCGCTCCGGCGATCAGCTTGATGATAGTGGATTTGCCAGCGCCGTTCTCGCCGAGGAGAACGTGCGTCTCGCCCGCTCGAACGGCGAAGTCGACACCGTCCACGGCTAAGACGCCAGAATAGGTTTTCCGGATCGCCCGAAGCGACAGGATGGGCGCGGGCAGATCGGTCTCCTCGCCGGCGCCGGGAAGGGGCGCCAGCGAGGCATGGGCGGACATTGTCATTACGTTACTTGGCCGCCGGAGCCGGGGCACCGAGCATGCTGCCAACGGCGCGGAGCGTCGTCGTGTCGAGCGTCACCGTCCCGGTGTCGATGTGGTAGGCCGCCTTGTCGCCGCTGCCCATGCTGGCTACGGCCGTGCGAACGAGCTCCTTGCCTTCCTCTTGGCAGAATACCATGACGGTGGCGGCGAGATCGCCGGCATAGACGGCTTTCACCGCTTGCTCGACACCGTTGAAACCCGAGACGACGATCTGGCCTTCCTTACCCCTCGCGCGGATCGCTTCCAGCGCCCCGAGTGCCATCTCGTCGTTGACTGCGACAATGGCCTTAAGGTCTGGATTGGCGGTAAGAATATCTTGTGCCTTCTGAAAGCCCTGTGCGCGGTCCCAGTTCGCGGCCCAGACGCCGACGACCTGGATGTCGGCAAATTCCTTCAGCCCTTCCTCGACGCCACGACGGCGCAGGATGCTCGACATGTTGCCGGGAACGCCCTCGAGGATCGCAACCTTGCCGGCACCGCCGATTTTGCGCGCGACATACTTCGCGGCCTGCTTGGCGCCTTCTTGCGGGAAGCCGCCGACGAAGTGGTCCGCCACCGGCTCTGCGGTGTCGTCGGAGAAGGTCAGAACCTTCATGCCCGCGTCCTTTGCTTTCTTGGCAGTCGACATCATCGCGTTAGGATCGAGCGCGTTGAAGGCGAGGACGTCGACCTTGCGCTGGATCATGTCCTCGATCATGCGGGTCATGCCCACGAGATCGGTGCCGAGCGAGGCGCCGACCACCGTCAGATCGACCGTGCCGAGTGCTGCGGCCTCGTCCTTCGCCGCATTCGTGACGCAGGCGAAGTACGGGTTGCCGAGCGTTTCGACAACGAGACCCATCGAAATCTTCTCGGCCTGGGCCGAAAAGGGGAGGACGGCGACCGAAATAGTCGCCGCAAAGCCGAGCTTGCGTACCAGATTTGAGGGCATTGCAGATCTTCCGGGTTGATTAACGATGTCCCAAGGTCTGCAACTGATATGCCAAATCGGGCCTATACTGAAACAGGTGTTCTAGAATATCTGTTTTGCAAAAAAAATTGGCGATTGCATACCGGCTATGCTCAACAATTGGCTTGCGTATGCCCCCAGCGCCTGTCCCAGAGAATAGGCTAATCCTCTTGAAGTCTCATGACCGATGCCGTTCATGCCGGGATGCCACCCAGAATCTATCTTGCTGGACCCACAGTTTTTCGACCCGACGCGAGGGCCGAGGGCGACAGGCTAAAGGCCATTTGCGCATTTTACGGATGCGATGGACTGTTTCCGCTGGACGGTGATCTGACGCTGCCAACAGGCGGCATTCAGGCCTGCAACATCATTTTCCAATTCTGCCTTGGTATGCTGCGCAGCGCGGACGCCGTGGTTGCCGACCTGTCAGGGTTTCGGGGACCGCATTGCGATGACGGCACGGCGCTCGAAATAGGAGTTGCGGTCGAACGAGGTTTGGCGATTTACGGCTATGCGCACGATCTTCGCCCGCTGACAGACCGCATTTCGCACATGGCCGACGCGGCGGGTGTTGCCCGCGACGAGAACGGCCTTGAGGTTGAGAGCTTCGGCCAACCGTTCAACGCCATGATCGTCGGAGCTGTGATCGCGGTGTTCGGTTCTGCTGAAGAAGCCATAGCAGCGGCCGGCGCAAAAACCACACAGACATCCAGTCGATCGCCATCCGCGTAGCTTCGGAGTCTGTTGAGCTGCCGAGTTATACCGCGGAGCCTGTCGGGCTGGGCCGCAACCCTGCCTCCCAACAACCTTCACAGCCAGATTGCTAAAACGGCGAACACAATGGAGACGAACGCCGCAATCGAAATCCCGGTTTCGAACCCCAGAGTGTTGTAGACATAGGCCCCCGCCGACGCGCCGAGTGCCAGCCCCGCCCAGAGGACCAGGTAGGGCAGCCAAGCCCATCGGTCACCTCCCATAACGGAATGCGCGAGGCGCTGGCCAAACTTCACGAGCGTGCCGGTCATATACGTCAGTCCGATGCTGACCTCGCCATCGCGATCGAACACGGCGTTCTCTGCTCCCATCGCAAGTGCGAGGGCTGCGACCGCAAGCGCACCAAGGGCCAAGTGCTCCGACACCGCAGCGACCGTCAGCAACAGAGCGACTGCCGCAAGGACTGCGGGGCGGCGACGCTGCCCTGCCTTGTGCCCCACCAGCGATCCGGACATGACACCGACCACGAACAGCGCGATCAGAGACCCGGCGATCGCTGCGTCAGACGTCTTCTCCACGATACCGACCGACATCCTGGTCGAATTTCCGCTCATGAACGAAACGAAGAAGCCCCCGAGCTTCAGGAAGCCGAGCGCGTCGACATAGCCAGCCAGCGCCGAAAGGCTTGCCGCCAAGACCTGTAGTCGTTTGGGATAGTGGATCATGATCTCGTTTTAGTCTGCCAAAGGCTGCGTATGCTCGTAAAGCGCTCCATGCCGCCGGCCGAACTCTTCGAACCGCTTGCCGATGCGTTGGTTAGGCATGTCCTTGGAGCTATGATTGCGGTGGTCGGTTCTGCCGAAGAAGCCATCGCAGCCACCAGTGCTGGAGCCACACCGAACCAGAGAAACTCAAGATGACAGAAGATCCGGAAGTTTTGGCCGCGAGACTAGCTCAGCATCTGGCGGCATTGCGCGAGGAAGCAGACGGTGCGGGACTTTCGACGCTTTCTTATTTGCTGACGCTTGCCGAGGCCGAAGCATCCGACACCGCAAACGGCAAACGTTGGCTCGACATTGTAAGGCCGATGGACGCCAAGAGGCGCAACTAGCTCACGCTGGCACGTGCACCTGGGACATGACGGTACAGCGTCGATGTACTCACATTCATCATCGACGCGATTTCCCGGACTGAGATTTCCGGGTTCTTGAGCAACTGACGGACGGCGGTGAGTTCGGTCTCGTTCATCGATTTTGGGCGACCACCTTTGCGGCCACGAGCAAGCGCCGCTTTAAGGCCGGCTTTTGTCCGCTCCCGTATCAGAGCGCGTTCGAATTCCGCCAAAGCACCGAAGATATGGAAGAACAGCTCGCCGGAAGCAGTGCTTGTGTCGATAGCTTCTGTCAGCGATGTGAAAGCGACCCCATTTCCACGAAGTGTATGAACAGTTTCGATGAGCTGCTTCAAAGACCGAGCCAGCCGGTCGAGCTTCCAGACTATCAGGGTGTCGCCGGGGCGAGCGTAACAAAGAGCGGCAAGAAGTTCGGGGCGCTCTGCCACAGCGCCGGATGCTGTCTCTACAAAGATGCGTTCGCAGCCGACCTTCTCAAGAGCAGCGATTTGGAGTTCGGGATTCTGATCTGCGGTCGAGACGCGAGCGTAGCCTATAAGCATTCACAAAAATGTAGTGTCAGGATAGAAAAGCCTCAAGGCGAATTCTGCTTCTGGCCCAAAGCGGGCATTCGCTGCGTGTCCTAATCTCAGTGTCGAGGAACCGCATCAGTCACCAACTATCACCTCCGCAACTCTCCAAGCCAGCGGTAGAGATCAGCCTCGAGCGCGTCGATCGAACCGACTGCGTTTGTCGTTCCACCGTGAGCGCAGTGGTTGCGTACTGCATAAGTTCGTGTGATCTGAGCAAATGATGGTGACCGACTATCCAAAACCATTGCGAGCTTTGTCTCAAAAGGCACCTTCTTGCCCCTAAGGGACGAAGTGTCCCAGCCGCGTCGGCGCCTCCAATCGGGGTTCGTGGCGCGTGTGTTCAAGGCGTCTTCGAACGCGGACGTTACAGCCTTCTCAAATTGACCGAACATCAGAACGAAGATGCCGCGCTCGAGAATGTCTCGCTTCACGTCCATTTGATCGATGCCAGCAATGTCATTCTTTCTCGCCCGTTCCGTTGTCTCGGCCCCGTAATGTGCGAAGAACCAATCGTAGGTCGCTTTGATCTCGGGAAGCCGCTGCATGTCAGGCCAGGCCCGGGATCATATCGGGTGTAAAGAGGTCGCCGTCGCGCTTTTGAGTAGCTCTGAAAATTGTCCATCGAGGAGCGTCGCCACGTTCGGCTAAGTCGACGATGATGAACGCGCCTTTCGACGTGTACAGGTCGATACGTCCATTCGCGCCGATCACCCAAAGGCCCTTTGGCTTGAAAAGAGCGTAGCCTTCGTCACCGTCCAAGCGGAGTGTAGGCTGTTGCGTCGCCGGCACATGGAATTTCTGCATGAGCTCTTCGTGCATCCCGACGGTCCCGCTGGCGTCCACCCGCCAACCGTTTGCTACCGCCCAAGTGCTGACCTTTTGAAAAAGATCATGAAGACGGTCTTTCCAGTCCTGTACATCAGCTTCGATGAGTTCTTTTGTAGCGGGGGTCTCCGGGCGCTCTTCCACGTTATCAAAGTCGTCGTTCATGGCGCCTCCCTTCCTGCGCCAGGCGAATGCCTGGTTCCGCCAGCTCATTATGATTCGCATTGCCGATGGTGAGATCTTTTCCTCTAGAGTGAGTTGGAAATTCAATAAGGGTGACGCGGCGAGCGGACTACCAGATTTTTATGGCCGAGGATGGAACATGTAATGAGGCGCCGGAGACCGATCCTTGCCGATCATAGACGTATAAAATCCAAGCTTATTACGCCGTTTAACGACGCATTCGGTCCACTACACGAAGTGTCCTGGATCAACACAATGATTCCCGAGCTGCTATGGATCGCGCTTGTTGAACAGCAGTTTGGCCCGCACCGGGGTGTGGAGATCATCACCGCATTTACCCGCGATGTCCGAGCAAGCCAAACTGACCGAGCCGACATTATCTGGGCAGCAGCAGGTAAGTTTGGCGCCATTCCGCGCGATGAGTTGCTAATCCTCGCAGAGACAAAGGGCGCCGCATATGCGGCCGATCTCCGTGCTGCCTTGCGTCCACTCGCTGCATGGTATCCTTCTCATCCGTTGAATGCGATCTTCAGACTCTCTGATCTCGTGTTTTCGCGCGACGACCTTGATCTTGTAAAAGCGACCGTTGCCGGGCTGTTTGATCGCTCGTCGCAGGCGGCAATCATGACTCAAGCAACAGCCGTTTGGCTTGCGTTCGATGCAGAACGGCTGAAAATCGCATCCGGTCTCGCATTAGCTCAATTTCCCAAGATCCAAGATTATCCGGATACCGAGCTATCTCAGAAAATTGCGTCATCGATCCGTGCCACGCTGAATTCGTTCTTCGGAGATGAGGGTTTGATGGCTTCGGGATCAACGTGGCCCGCAGCGTTCTGGAATAGAGGTTTGCAACTTGAACCTTGTGAGGTCGCTGATGGGCGCTCCTGAGCGCGAAATTGACCTCGAGGGGTTGATCGCCAGCTACTGCGAGGGGGTCGACCAAGAACTTGCTGGCCGGTTGAAAGCTTGGCCGCCCGACTTTTCAGATATTCATATTCACGAAGTGATCGGCAGCATGCTTGCACGTCAGGCAACGCTTGCCAAAGAGATCGCAGGCGCACCGTCAATGTGGAACGGGCATAGCTCTCCGATTCTTCTTAGAGCTATGGCTGACGTTTACATCAACATCGCTTGGCTGCTACTTGATCCAGCAGCGCGCTGCCTCAAGTTCATCTCTTTTGGTCTCGGTCAGGCTAAGCTGGAGCTTGAACATCGGCGTGCTGAGATCGGAGACAGGACACCTACATCTGCAGAAGCTGCCACGATCGAAGCAAGTGAGCACTGGATTGAGACGCAGCGCGCCTGCTTTCTTCAGGATGTAGATCTCGGCAAGTGGGCGAGCCTATCAGTTCGTCAAATGGCGGGTGAAGCTGGCTGCATTGATTTCTACAACTTCGTCTACACTCCATTCAGCGCATGCGCCCATTCAATGTGGCATCACGTAGGCCGATACAATCTCATTAAATGCACCAATCCACTCCATCGCTATCACAGACGTCCCATAAGCTCCGCCGCAGAGCCCGATCTCCACTATCTGCTTCTAGCTTCCAAATATTGGGCTAAAACGCTGAACACCTTCGATGCATATGCCGAGCTTAGTATCGATTGTCAGTCGACATATGATGCGTTGATTGCCGCAGTTTCAGTCGAGGATAAGCAAGATATAGAGGATCACGATAGCGCATCCGAATGGCGCAAGTGACGCCAGATGTAAATACATACGACGCGGTAGAATTCTTAATGTCGCAGTTTGGCGGATCATCAATGCCAAAAAGGGGCCGGACATGACGACTCTGGACGACCCAATCCTTTACAGGATCATTGATTTCTTCGAATTGGTTGCCTCGGCGAACACGGGGACGCTCCGTGTATCCTGCGCAACACGCTTCTCAGACTGCAGCGAACTAGTGGGGGTTTTCCTATCAATTCTCGATGACCCCTCCTGTCATCCCTACACCGAGCGGGCGATGGCCGAGGCGATCTCGCGGCATCAGCTATCCAAGCAGCATTACTTCATCTCGTCATGGACCATGAGCCGAGACAGCATTGCGATGTGGGAGCTCTATTCACGTGATGCTGGTGGAATCCAGATCGGGGTACGAAAGAGCGTTCTCGAAGCTATGTTCGATGCATACTGGAAGGAACATTCGTTTGCTCTCGGTCATAACGCGCCACCGGATGATGGTCGTGTTCTTTTCTATCCCGTGGAATCGAGATCATGCGAGTACGTAGAATTTGATGAGATCTTGGATCACCTAAAGTCTCGCTATAAGACTTCTTACAGGGAACTGGACGCGGAAGTTGGAAACCCTGCCGCCTTTAAAGAGGCTTTCACAGAGTTTGCTAAGAACCGCGTATTTGACTTTCAGAAAGCTCTCTTTCTAAAAGACCGTGCCTACAGCTACGAAAGCGAGTATCGTTTTGTATTGAAAGGTATAACGCGAAACAACCGACCATATGAGGAGTGTCAGAAGGACCAATTTTTCGTCCTATTCGACACCCACATGCGCCCTGTTACGCAGTCGGATGCCGGTGAGAACATCTCCATCCCGTTCGATACATTGAGCATCGAGGAGATCTGGATAGACGGCCGGACACCGCCTTGGAAGCAAGAGGTTTTGAGAGCGCTTCTTAGAAAATATGGTTGGGAGGCCAAGCTCTCCGCGGTATATGGATCGTTCTTCGATCGGCACCAAATCAAACCGATAATTTGAGACAAGCGCGAATAGCGATATGTTGCCGCCAAGCTTCGAGAAGTGGCTGGCGCCTACCGTCCCGGAAATGTGGGCTAAGCTAATAAAAGGATCTTTGTTTTAGGGAACAGGTTCTTGGACTATTTTGTAGGTTACTGACGAATAATTGGGGGTGGTCGGCAGTTCATCCCAAAAACGTACGTTTGTAGGAAGGGGCTTAATGTCCGAGAGTGACGATCGTGCGATGCACCAAACCGGTATCGAAGGTGTCGATGTCATTCCCTTCGCGATGATGATTCAGAGCTGACAAGTTGAGCCAACTGCGTGAGGTCCGCAAACTGATAGTCCGGTCGCGGAACCTCTGGATGTAATTCCACTCCTCGCCGGTTTATCCAGGCTATGGTCAGCCCTAGAGGCTTACCTCCCACCATGTCCGTGAATTGCGACTGCCCGGAATGGAGGATCTCATCGAGCGCACAGTTTGCATTTTCGATGAGGTACCGGAACAACGTACCATCCGCCTTATAGCCGCGCGCCCGCTCTGCCGTGCAGACAAGATCGAAATCACGGTTGAGCGGTGTCTCGGCAAAGAGATCATCGTCAATGTTGGAAACGACTGCCAACCTGTACTCGGCGGCGAACGATTCCAGGACCGGCGTGACATCGGGATACAAGCGCAAGTTAGGGAAAGCCTCGAAGTAGCGGCTGATCAGCCTCGTATCACCTTCGACATTGTAATGAACAAAAGCTTGTTCCAGCGAATTTTCGCAGATCTCTCGATAGCTCTTGTAGGGCTCCCAGTACTGCTTGATGTTGCAGTGCTCCCAGAACTCCCAGAAGGCCTTGAGCTCGACGTGGTCGGCACCGCAGTCCTTGAGGATCGAGGAAAATGCCGGGTAGGTGCTGCTCCTGACATCGATCAGGGTTCCAAAAACATCGAAGGACAGCAGTTTGGGCTTCGTAGACAGCATGTCGAGGTGATCCGAATGACAAGAAGGATTAGACGGCCGCGATCGCGTCGATTTCGATCAGATAACCATGGTGAAGCTCGGGAACGGGCACCACGGAGCGTGCGGGAGTCCATTCGCCAAGCACGGAGGCGTAAACTGCGTCGAACACCGGCCAATGTTCGACGCCGACAATGTAGGCAGTGACTTTCACGATCTTGGAGCGCGAGCTGCCGCCGGCTTCTACGATCCCGACGAGGTTCTGCATGGCCTGCCGGGCCTGAACCTCGAAGGGCTGGTCGGCGAGGTGCCGCCCGTCCGCTGTTGGCGCAAGCTGTCCGGACACAAAGATAAGGCCACCTGCACCGATGGCCTGAGCATAATGACCGAATGGCGCAGGCGCGGAGTCCGTGAAAATCTTACGCAATGTGAGTGACGTCATTCTCTTACCATCCTGAAAAGCGTTTCCAGACCGCCGAGGGCGTTCCCTGCTCGAGAACCAGATAGTCCTCATGCTGCGCCGCCGTCGCGCAGGCATGGTTGGGAAGAATGCGAACCAGTGATCCGATCGGAAGATCAGGAAGGCTCGCCGTGCTGTTCGCGCGCAGCGCCAGGATGCCGTGCTCTTGATTGGCCTCGACCATCAGAAGATCGGGATACATCGCTCCATCGACACCGCATACAAGACCGTAGACCTGATCGATGCGTTGTTTCTGCGTTCCACGATCGCGCGACATCGCCATCCATCCGGCGTCCACGATGATCCAGCCTCGGGATTTCTGATGACCGATGACTGTCGCGAGGACTGACAGGCCGATGTCTTCGATCGCGCAGGCCCCGATACCCGCCATGACGAGATCGAAGAACATGAAGACACCCGCTCGCACTTCAGTGATGCCGTCATAGGAGCGCGCAGCATGAGCGGTGGGAGTCGATCCAACGCTGACGATCGGTACGGCGTATCCGGACTGACGAAGCGTAGCCGCTGCGAGCGCCGCGCCGTCGCGCTCATCGTTGGCGATCGCAGCGGCGCACTCCATGTCCGTGCAGTTGTAGGAATGTCCGGCATGGGTCAACACACCCGCAAGACTGCCTCTCGCGTCGAGGATGGCCGCGATGCCGCGCAAACTCTCGCCATCGGAAGGCGCAACCCCGGCACGGTGTCCGTCGGTATCGACTTCGATCAACGCAGGAACTGACACAGCCATCTCCGCCGCCGCCTGTGAAACCGTCATTGCGCTATCGATATTGTCGACGAGGACCTTCAGCTCGGCTCCGCGGCGCCTGAGCTCGATCACGCGGCTCAGTTTCTTAGGTGCAATTCCGACCGCATAAATAATGTCGTTAAAGCCATGATCGAAGAAGTACTCGGCCTCCTTCAATGTTGAAACAGTGATCGGAGGGCGTGCTTCGCCGAACACGGCTTCTGCAACGTCAATGCACTTGGCCGTCTTCATGTGCGGACGAAACGAAACCTCTTTACCCATTTCTGACAGTCGCTTCTGCAGACGCCTGACGTTGGAAATCAGGCACGACTTCTCCAGAAGAAGCCTCGGGGTCTCGTACTGATCGAGCGACGGCAAAAGCGTTTTCATCAGGTCGCCCCCTCCATCCGCTTACCGCGTCGCTGCAGCCAGATCGACGCCAAGATGGCCACCAGCGTGAAGGCGTAGATGCCGACAGCAATCGGCTTGTCGAAGAGTACCGTCCAGTCGCCACCACTCGCAGCGATCGCACGCCGCAGAGCATTTTCGAGTTCGTCGCCGAGCAACAAACCGAGGATGATGGGGATGATCGGAACCTTTGCCTTGCGTAGGATGTGCCCGACAACTCCGAAGGCGATCATCAGAAAGATGTCGATCTCGACATTGTTGATTGAGTAAACACCAACAATTGCGAACACCATCACGACCGGCATCAATAGCGACGGTGGCACCTGAAGCATCTTCACGAAGAAGCCAACAAGCGGAATGTTCATTACAACCAGCATCACATTGGAGATGTACAGCGCAGCGATTAGCCCCCATACAATCTCCGGCTGGCGCTCAAACAGAAGCGGGCCAGGTGTGATATTGAGCGACATGAGCATCGCCAGCATGATCGCCGTGCCACCACTGCCGGGTATGCCGAGCGTTAACATCGGAACCATCGCCCCGCCCGCTGCGGCATTATCGGCGGTTTCGGGAGCTGCAACACCGCGCGGATCACCGGTGCCGAACGTTCCATCCTTGTCGCTGATTTTCTTCTCTGTGACATACCCGAGATATGAAGCGAGGGTCGGCCCCGCTCCGGGTAGAATGCCAATGATGAAGCCAATTCCGCTTGACCTAAGGATGGCGCCCCAGCAGCGTTGAAGGTCGTTCCATGCATTTCGATAGGATGACTTGAGCGGTTCCATTTTGGGTCGGACAACCGCACCTGGGTCCTTCTCTTCCAAGAAGGAGAGGTACTCGCCAATTGCGTAAGCGCCGACAATTACGACGATGTAGTTGATACCGTCGTACAGCTTCAGGATGTCGAACGTGTAACGTGGGATACCGCTCTGCGAGTCTGCACCGATGGTTGAGAGAGCGAGACCAAAAGTAACTGCAAGAAGCGTTTTGGTTGGGTGTTTTGTTGCGACGCCACCCACAGTCAGGAACGCCATGATGAAGAGCGCGACGTATTCGGACGGACCGAAGTAAATAGCAAGGCTTGCGAGCGCAGGCGCGAAAAGAGTTAGTCCGATTGTTGCGACCGTACCGCCAAAAAAAGACCCAACACCGGAAATAATCAGAGCTACCGTCGCCTTTCCCTTCTGTGCCATCGGGAAGCCGTCAAGCGTCGCCATGACAG
This sequence comes from Rhizobiales bacterium Ga0077545, assembly GCA_001464335.1. GTDB lineage: Bacteria > Pseudomonadota > Alphaproteobacteria > Rhizobiales > Methylopilaceae > Flaviflagellibacter. Next base: position 209,646 of record LNEV01000002.1, read on the forward strand.
CAGCCTCATCCCCGGGAATACCAAGCGTGATACTAGCGATGCGTCCACCGTACATACAGCCGTAGTAGATGCTGCATAGCATGATAAGGGAGCTAACCGGGTCCAGCCCCAACGCGAAGCAGACCGGGATCATAATTGCAATCCCATTCACTGGCCCGATACCTGGAAGGGCACCGATAACGGTCCCAAGGAAAGAACCTATGAGGGCGATCAGTAGGTTCTCCGGCCTGAGAGCGACCTCGAACCCAAGAGCGAGGGCTGATAGCGTATCCATACGGTTTCCAGTTCAGAAGCTAAAAATGCCTTTGGGCAATGGAAGCGCGAGAAGGTAGTTAAAAAGTACATACATGACAGGGCTTCCGATCAGGCCGAGCAATAGCGACTTCTTAGGCGTGGCCCCGGATATGAGACCTCCAGCTATCAACACGATCGCGGTAGATATGAGGAACCCAACAGGTGAGAGAGCAATCGCGTAAGCGATCAGAGCTCCCACGCTGAATGCTTGCCGGAGCAACACACCGCCGCTCGCCCAAGCTGGGTTCGGCTCAGGCCTGACAACCAGGTAAAAACTAAAAAAGAACATTGGCACGGAGATCAGCATCGGCATGAAGCTGGGGCCGACGGGGTCTGTGAACCCCGCCGTGTATCCGTATCCAACCCAGCCATATGCGATGGCCATGAGGCATACGAACAGCCCCAGCAGACGATCGGTCATTGGATTACGCCGATCGCCTTGGACAGATCACGGGTTTCCTCGACCGCAGCCTTGATCGAGGCTTCGAATTCAGCTCCGCCCTTCCACAGCGGCATCAAACCATAGTCCTTGGCAGCCTTCTGCCAATTCGGCGACTTGTAGACCTTGTCGAAAATATCGACCCAAGCCTTGTAGTCGTCGTCGCTAACTTCATTGCCGAGATAGAAGCCACGCCAATTGTAGCCGACAGCCTCAAAGCCCTGCTGACGCGCGGTCGGGAGTTTATCCCACGGGTCGGGGAGAGGGTTTTCACTCAGTACCGACAGAATGCGAACGTCACCAGACTGAATAAAGCCGACCAGCTCGGATAGATCGACAAGAAGCACGTCGATATGGCCACCCATCATCTGCGTTACGGCAGGCCCGCCCGCATCGAACTGGACCCACTTGATCTTCTTCATCTCTTCGGCCGAGAGGCCCGCGGCACGAGCGAACATCAGGAACCGAATGTGATCCCAGCCGCCTATCGCGCTGCCGCCAGCGACAGCGAGCGAGCCGGGGGTTTCTTTGATGACCTTTGCGAGATCGGCCAACGTCTGGAGTGTTGAGTTCTTGGAAACCGAAATAGCCCCGACATCCGCGCCGATCATTGCCGTCCACCGCACGTCGTCGTACTTACCGGGATACTTTCCTTGGGCGATCTGCGTGACGTGAATGGTGCTTCCGGTGACCATTGTGTTCGGATCGCCGGCTTTCTTGCTTTTTAGGTAGCCGAACGCGACGGCACCTGTGCCGCCCGGCATGTTCAGCGTTTGGACCGTGCCCTTCACGAGGTCGAGTTCGGAAAGGATGCGGCCGATCGTACGACAGGCGAAGTCAAGACCGCCGCCCGGGTCAGCAGGAGCAACACACTGCACATTGGTTGGCTCAAACGCTGAAGTCGGCAGCGGTGAGAGAATAATGGCGGCCATCGCAGCCGTCGCGAGCTTAAACGTGTTCATCACCCCTCCACTCTCTGGACGTGCGAAACGCCCCATTGCATATGATATACAATGCTTGCGGGCGCACGATTGCGCTCGCGGAAGCCAATGACCACATATTATATATAATATGTCAATAAGGGTGAAGTGATGAATGTAGCAGGCCGAGTTGCGGCACCATTGGCAAGCACCGAGGTGATCGCAAACACGCTTCGCGAGGAGATCAGTCTAGGCGAACTACATGCGGGAGCGCCCCTCAAGCAGGACGAGATCGCAGCCCGATTCAGTGTCAGCCACACTCCCGTTCGCGAGGCTTTAAAACTACTCGTAGCCGAGGGATGGGCGGTGTTGCACCATAATCGCGGCGTTTTTGTCGCCGGGCTCTCTAGCAAAGTCGCGAACGAACTGACGGAGTACCGCTGCATCCTTGAACCGCAGATGGTGAAATGGTCCGTCCCCAATCTCAGCACACGAGACATAAGCAAGGGTCGTGAGATCATCCGTAGGATCGACTATGCCCACAACTTGTCGGAGCGTTTGCGGCTTGCAACGCAGTTTCACAACACGATTTACGGTCCTGCTGATCGTCCGTTTTTTCTCGCGGAGATTAACAAGGCACGTAGCAACCTAAATCGTTACTGGCGCCTCGCCTGGCAAAGCGTTGAATTTCCCCCGAGCACGCAGAAAGAGCACGTCGCAATTATCGATCTTTGTGAGGCAGGAGAAACTGAGAAACTTGCCGTACTTATCGAAACACATGTCCGACAGTCAGGCGAAATGGTCATCCGATATCTTCGGCAGGGCGAGGAGTAAAACTCAGGTGTTCCGGTCCGAAGGTCGGCTGAACTAAAACGTCCTCTCAAAAACCTACGTTTCTAGTAATCGCACACCGACGGGCTCACGGTTGCGATCTAAGGAAGCGCCAGCCTATTGAGCACCTGAGATATTTAACGCAGGCTTGACGAAATGAAGTTTCTGGAAGATGGCCCGGACATTCCCCATGAACTTTTGCTCGCACGCGATCAAGGGCGGGTGATCTTCTTTTGTGGTGCTGGCGTTTCAAGAGCAAGAGCAAATCTGCCCGACTTCTATGGGTTAGCTCGCACTGTGATAAACCGCCTTGGGGCAGAAGACAGCAGCCCAGCATCGAGGTTGATAAAAGAAGCATACGAGATCGACCAACGCCTGGGAATGCAAGGCATAATATCGGCTGATCGCGTTTTTGGGCTGCTCGAACGGGAATTCCAATCCGAAGATATCAGGGCGGCGGTGGCATCGGCCTTAAAGCCCGCACTGGATGCCGATTTGAGCGCCCACAGAACGTTGGTTGACCTTGCAACCACTCGTGAAGGGGCGCTGCAGCTGGTCACGACAAATTTCGATCGCCTTTTTGAGGATTGCGGGGGCGCACATCGCACTTGGCATCCGCCAAGCCTTCCTGACCCATCTCGTTCCCAGGACATGAACGGCGTAATATACCTACACGGTCGAGCTAATGCTGATTACTCGGGCGCGGATGGGGATGGATTTGTTCTTTCAAGCGCAGAATTTGGAAGAGCATATCTTGCAGATGGGTGGGCGACTTCCTTCATTCGAGAAATAGTCCAACGATACATTGTAGTCTTTGTTGGATATGCAGCGGATGACCCGCCCGTACATTATCTGCTAGAGGCTCTTCACAGGTCGAGCCGCGGAACGCCCAACGCATATGCGTTTCAGGCCGATGATCGACTAGAAGCCGCTGGGACTTGGAGACACAGGGGAGTTCATGCGCTTTCCTATCAAGTTGACGTGGGCCATACGGCGCTCTGGAGGACGCTAGAAGCTTGGTCTTCTCGTGCTATTGATCCAGACAAGTGGATAGAAGAGATAGTTGAAAAGGCGAAACGCGGGCCCCGCAGTCTATCGCCGCATGAGCGTGGTCAAGTAGCGCATGTCGTGTCTACCACTGAAGGCGCAAAGAGGTTCGCGTCCGCTGTAACTTCTCCTCCCGCAGAGTGGCTTTGTGTATTTGATCGCTATCATCGGTTCGGCTTACCAGGTCATTCAGGCTCTCTCACGCAAAAGGGGCCTTTTGTCGATCCATTTGATTTGTATGGGCTAGACTCAGATCCTTTGCCCCTGCGGGTGGAGGCCGATGATTATTATTCAAAGCGAGATGTCCCCGTCGACGCTTGGGATGCATTCGAATTGAATAGGCTGGATCGCTCGGCGGGCGATGAAAGCTTCTCTTCTTTTAGAGGACAGTGGGCTGGTCAGAGCCCGCGACTCGTTCCGCGGCTCCAGCAACTTTGTCTTTGGCTAGGTCAGATTTGCCATCAACCCGCAGCTGTTTGGTGGGCCGCAGGCCAGTACAGAATTCACGAGTCCGTACGGAATGTAATTTCTTATCAAGCGGAGCATCACGGACGCGACTTCCCCGCGAACATTAGGAAAGCGTGGCAAGCTCTCTTCGAAGGTTGGGAGGATTCGGCTGGTGAGATCGATCGCGATTGGTATTCGTTTTTGGCATTGGTGAAGAAGGACGGTTGGAACAAAACTACGATCCGGCGAATGCAGAATATATTGCGACCGCGCCTGACCGCAGAGTCAGATTTTAGGCGCGGACCGATACCACCTGCATTGGACGCAACCGAAGATCGGCGTCTCGTGCGCATGAAAGTTAGGTATCCAGACATACCGGAACAACTCGTGGTGCCAGATGACCACTGCGCGGAAGTCGCCAAAGCACTTCGACGCAATCTCGAGCTCGCGGTGTCACTCGAAGAAGAAGTAGGCGGATTTGGTTTGGGCGGATTGAGCCCGATCGTTGAGGAGAAGAAACCGGGACAGGAAGGCTACCAGCGTCGGCACGGACTTTCAGCTGCGCTGATCCAGTTCAGCACCGTCTTTGCTCAACTCGTGACAGTGGATCGACTGGCAGCGAAACAAGAGTTCCAGTCATGGCTTACCGATGATGACGCCGTATTCGCGAGGTTGAGAATATGGGCGGCTGGGTTCAATGAGATCGTTTCGCGAAGTGAATTCGGCTCACTAATAAATTCTCTGTCCGATGACGCCTTCTGGGACATCCATCATCAGCGAGATCTCCTTCTCGTTCTTACCACGCGATGGAAAAGGCTGCAGCCGGTCGAAAGGCGCTTGATCGAAACTCGCCTAGTCAAGGGGCCGAAGCGCTGGCGAGCGGAGAACAACAAAGAGTTTAGGAGACGGCGTGCCTGGTCGACTTTGCAACGTTTGAGTTGGCTGCAAGCAGCAGGATTAAAACTTTCGTCAGTTGCCGCCAGCAAAGCCGTGGAAGCTCAACAGTCCTTGCCGGATTGGAAGCCTCACTATGCTGATAAAGCGGCTGACTCATTAGAAGGTAGAAGCGGGGTCGTCCAAACAAACAGAGACCATCGTGTGCTGAAGGACGTGCCCCTGATTGACGTGACCCGAACAGCACTCGCGTTCGGCGGACGTACGGATGATTTTCTTACAGAAAACGATCCATTCGCTGGATTAGTTGCAGACTGTCCGACACGTGCGTTTGCTGCGCTAAGAAAGGATGCCAAGGGCGGTCAGATTCCGGAGTGGGCTTGGAGCACATTTTTGCATTCACCCACCCGAAATGCTGACACTTCAAGACGAAGAATGCTCATTGGGCGCACCGTTTGTAGGCTTTCTGTTGCGGACATCGAGTCAATCATTCGGCCAGCATCTGATTGGTTTAATGTTGCAAGCGAAGGCATGGACGCCTCGTGCGTGGAGCTGTTCGATGCCGTACTCGATCGTTTGATCACGACGTTGTCCGCATCTCCAGAGGCAGGTGCGTCCGGGGTTGGTCGGGTAGCGGCGAAACCGGACTGGACCATGCAAGCAATCAATTCTCCAACGGGCAAAATCGTGGAGGCGCTATTCAATGACCCACGCAGTAAAGGTGTAGACCGGGGTGGAGGGTTTTCGTCCGATTGGTTGCGGCACGTTGAGCGTGTTATCAATCTCCCAGACGAGTTGCGCCGTCATGCATTGGTGCTCCTTTTTCACAATCTAAAGTGGTTCTACTGGGTAGACGCAGATTGGACCGTAAATACACTTTTGCCAGTTCTTTCAAGAGAGGGCGATGACAGGGGGGCAGCGTGGGCGGGATTATTCTGGTCTGCGAGAACACCTGACCGCGAACTCTATATGCTCCTCAAAGAAGGGCTTCTGGCCATTGCCACAGAGGTTTCTGTTGCTGGCGCTGCCTACGAGGAAATACTTGCGGGTATGATTCTGGCCGGCTGGGGCAGTATTGATGACGCTGGTCACCGTTGCATCACTGACCAAGAAATGCGCAGGTTGATTCTCCGTGTTGACGACAGCTTCCGCTCCAATATTCTGCGGCAGGCTCGGCACTGGGGAGCAGAAGTCGAAGCTTGGGCCGATGAGCTTGTTGCACTGGTGCGGCTTTGGCCTCGTCAAAACGCTGTGCGTTCGGCGGCGAATTCCGCAAGATTCGCGGAGCTGGCGTTTTCTAGCACGTCACACTTCCCCGAGTTGGTTGACGCGATGCTCCCGCTAGTCATCCCTATTCAGCGGGACCATCTGCTGCTGCCAGACCTTCGCGATTCTGACGCAGGGTTGACAGAGCAACATCCGAGCCACGCGCTTGCGCTGCTATATGCAATACTACCTGAGTCAGCTTCTCTTTGGCCTTACGGAATCGAAAAATTGTTCGATCGGATCGAAGAGGCGGACGCTTCGTTGGGTTTTGATTTCCGCCTGATCGAACTGCGACGCAGATGGGACGCGCGCTAGGCCCGGAGGTCATTCCGCGATACTGTAGGGAGCGTGGATTCGAACCCACGACACTAAGCTTGGATAGCATACGGTCGTCTATCAAAAATCCTTTTTGTTGAGCGGGTCTGGTCGAAATGGTGCGAGCGCACTCCGAATGATGCCGCGAAGCTGAAAGCAGTAATTGAACAGCTTCCTGCGGTCGCTCGCAGAGGAAGCGGCCAACAGCGGGGTCATCGTCATGATGTTGGCGATTTCCGGATCGCTCTTAAGGCGACTCTGAGCGTCGTCCCAAGCCTTTTTCGTATCAATGCCTTTGGCAATGGCGACCTTGTCCAAGGCCGTCATGAGGTCTTGAATTTGATCATCTGCGGGAATCTGCGAGGCGTCGCAGACATGCTTCTGCATGGCGTATGTCATGAATGCGTTCACGGCCTCAGCGTGGCCAAGCGGGACTTCGGTGGCGGCGACAGGCAGGGCATGTAGCGCAAGCCCTATAGCGATGAGGTGTTTCATCGTCACATCCCCACGGCTTGCAGCTTGCTCCACGTAGCGCTGCAGCCCGTAAAGCACATGCCGTCGATCATGATCGAGAAGCGGCGAACCCGGTCGCCATTGCTGAGAATGAAATCGACAGTCTTCCGACCCTCAAGCAGCGTGAACACGGGAAGGGATGCGCGGTCGATTTCCCAGCCCTTGTCTGAGACTTCTCGGAGCTGCATCTGCATCGCCTTGCGCGCCGTGTTCTCTGTGGAATCCCGGTCGATGTACTGGAACAGGGCTGCGAGCAGAACGAGACCGATGCTAATCGTCTGCCATGAAGCGCGTCGGCGAATAATTGGCCGGGAAGCGCGGGGAGCGGGCGCCGCGGTTTGGGCGGAGCTTGGATCGCTATTCGAGACCTGCGCAGGCTTCTCGTCCGGGACATGCGCGCCCCGGTAAACAAGGTAGGCCGGTCCGAACATGCCTGCCAAGATTAGAGGCACACCGAGGGCTAGGTGCATCCCAGAAATCGCGACAATGAGAAAGGTGATAACCCCAAATATCACTCCGCCATATACCGATGAATCGGCACGGCGTGCCGCTGCTGAAGAACCTTGATCTGACATCGCTGCCCCGAATGGATCAATAAACCGAGGACTTATAGGCCGTCGCAAAGAAGGCATCAAGATGTTGGCGTCGTCTCATGGAGGCGAAGCGAATCGTTGCTTGGAATTTGAGGCGGCTGCGCGTTGATGCGGGGTTGTCGCAGGACGATCTCGCGTTTCGAGCTGGGCTTGATAGGGCGTATGTCGGGCGCGTGGAGCGAGCTGTAGTGAGCGTGACCGTCGGAACACTCGATAAGCTGGCGAACGCTTTGGCGGTGCCTGTGAGCGAGCTACTCCGGGAGCCGCCCGAAAATGCCGAAATGCCTGAGCCAATGAAGGGCGGTAGACCCACTAAAGACGGAGGTTAAGCCGGCTGGAGCAGGCCATCGCGCTGTAGCTGCGATGTAGCTAGACGCGAATAACGTAGCTTGAGATTTCAGCTAAGTCATTGAATTTTATGGTAGCGAGGGAGGGACTCGAACCCCCGACACGCGGATTATGATTCCGCTGCTCTAACCAGCTGAGCTACCCCGCCATCTGGCGCGGATATAAGGAGGCGCGTGAAAGCGTGTCAAGGAAGGCGGCGCACTTAAATGAAGGCGCCGCCCCGGCGTGCTGGTTTTAAAGCTCGTCGAAGACGTCTTCGCGTTCCTTCAGGGGTTTGGGAGGGAGCTCGGCCGAGAGCATGGCCCGGTAGATGCCGGTGATCGGGCTGCGGTAATGCTCCGAATCGTCCCAGGCCTGCAGGGCGCGGTTGCCCTGGCTCAGCATTTCCGGCGTCGGCTCCGCGATGGCATTGAGGGCCGCGTGGGCATAGCGCTCGATGCGCTCCCTCTCGGCAGCCGGAGCCGCGTCGAGACCTTGGCCCTCGAATTCGGGAACCGATTTTACGTGTTCGGCCCAGATCGCTTCGGCGATCGTGTTCAGCAGCATTTGTCACATCTCCCTGCCGGTCGGCCGGTTCGCTCTATCCCAGAAGGGTCGCGCGAAGCTGGTCATTGCCGGTCATTCCAGCGGCGAGGCCGCGTTTGAAGTCCTTCCACACAAGTGGCGTCCGCCGCTGTCTTTGTCACCCCGCGCAATAGTCGAACGGCTTTGGTGGGGGCGCGACAGGCGGGCGCTTTCTTCTTGACGAATTTTGCATTCATAATTCAAATATGCAAGGACGGATGCACGACGAGACACTCACCGGGGACATTTGATGAGCACGAACACGACACGGACGGCGGGGCGTCATTTTCTGCAGATCCCGGGTCCGACGCCGGTTCCGGACCGGATCCTGC
>LNEV01000003.1 GCA_001464335.1 Rhizobiales bacterium Ga0077545
GGCACAATAAACTCAACCGTCTTCGTCGGCTTCCATTCCGCCGAAGCAGGCCCGGCAACAACAAAGCCCGCCGCGACAATCGCCGCAACGCAAGACAAGCCCCGAGTCTGAGTATAATTCATCGCGTCTCTCTCCCTTTCGCCTCGTCCGCTTATTGGTCGCTTATGTCGTGCGAGGCGGTATCGAGTTGCCGTCGGCAGAAGGCCGACCGCTGGCATGCACTATATGATCTGCCACAGATAAGGCAACAATTGAATCGAAAGGCGGCCATCCCGTGGCGCCGCAAAGCCCTCCGATTTCAGATGCTTAACAGGCATCGGGACAAACGGTCACTGCACAATGCCCGCCCGCGGACAACGCGGGCAGGCCCATTTTCCGTCTCAAGACTCAGCGCACCTGAAGGGCGATCTTGCCGATATGCTCGCTCGATTCCATCAGGGCATGGGCCTTTTCGGCCTCGGCCAGCGGAAAGGTCTTGTAGATGAGCGGCGCGATCTTCTTCTGAGACAGCAGCGGCCAGACCTTTTCCTTCAGCGCCTCGGCGATGGCCTTCTTGTCGGCGACCGGACGCGCGCGCAGCGTCGACGCGGTGAGCGTCAGGCGCTTTGTCATGACGGGGAAAAGGTTCAGCGACACTTTCGGGCTCTGCAGGAACGCGATGGACACATGGCGGCCTTCCATCGCCATGATCGAGATCGTGCGCGGGATATAATCGCCGCCGACCATGTCGAGCACGACATCGACGCCCTTGCCGCCGGTCTCGGCCTTGATGACCTCGACGAAATCCTCGGTCTTGTAATTGATGGCGCGGTCGGCGCCGAGCTTCACGCAGGCGGCGCATTTCTCGTCGCTGCCGGCGGTCGTGAAGACCTTCGCACCGAAAGCCTTGGCGAGCGGAATGGCCGTCGTGCCGATGCCGGAGGAGCCACCGTGGACGAGGAAGGTCTCGCCCTCTTTCAGGCGGCCACGGTCGAACACATTGCTCCAGACGGTGAAGAAGGTTTCCGGCAGGCAGGCCGCCTCGATCATGGACAGGCCGTCCGGAATCGGCAGCACCTGTGCATCCGGGACGGTCGCGTATTCGGCATAGCCGCCGCCTGCGAGCAGTGCACATACTTTGTCGCCGACCTTGAAACTCGCCACGCCATCGCCGAGCGCCGCGACGACGCCCGCAACTTCGAGGCCGGGAATGTCGGTCGCGCCGGGCGGCGGCTCGTACTTGCCCATGCGCTGCAGCACATCCGGACGATTGATGCCCGCGGCGTGCACTTCGATCAGAAGTTCTCCTTTGCCGGGCTGCGGCACGGGCCGTTCCGTCGGCTTCAACGCCTCCGGGCCGCCCGGGGCGGTGATCTCGATTGCGGTCATGGTGGCGGGAATGGCCATTAGCGTGCTCCGGCATCAGAATGTGCGTCGATCCGCTAACCTGATTTCGTCGCGATGGGAACCCCGCTCAGGAGCCATCCGGCCCATAACCCGCCCGGCAATAAATCAAGCCGATCCAGGGCATACGATCAGTCGATGCGGATGGTGGACGACGCGCTCTGGCCGGTTGCATCGACCACCGTGAGACGCGCGAAGCCGCGCCCTTCGGGTGTCCAAAAGGCATCCCGGCGGCGGTTCGACGCGGCCACGGGCTTGCCGTCGACGATCCAGGTGAACGGCGCGGCCCCGCCCGCGACCTTCAGCGCCAGCGCCTGCGGAGTGCCCTGCCCGATGCCGAGATCGACGCGCACGCCATCCGCCGGAAAGGCAATGGCGAGCGGCATCTCGCCGGCATCCAGCACAGGCGCCGCCGCACCACGCGGCTGAAAGCGCTTCAGCGCGGGCGGCAGTTCCGCGAGTGTCTGACGTGCCTCAGGAGGTCCGGCCGGGAGTTTTTCCGTACGTGGGGCGATCCGGGCGAAGGCATCGAACAGGATCGGTGCCGCGTTGTCACGGCCGACAAGGCCGGGGCTCGATGCGCCATCCGGCCGTCCCGCCCATACAGCAACAACATGGCGGCCGTCGAAGCCGACCGCCCAGGCATCGCGAAAGCCGTAGGATGTGCCGGTCTTGTAGGCGATGCGGCCGGACACGGCGCTCCGGGGTGCGGGAGAGCCGAGCAGAGCCGATGCGATCTGCCATGCGGCCACCGGGTCCAGCAGACGGCGCACGGGAACATCCGGCGGCGCGCCCGTCTCGAAAAGAGGCACCGCCTCCCCGCCGCGCGCAAGCGCGGTGTAAAGCGTGGCGAGATCGAACAGGCTCGTACCGACGCCGCCGAGCCCGATCGCAAGACCCGGCACTTCCCCCTGCGGAAGCTTCAGCTCTGCTCCCGCATGCTTGAGGCGCGCCGCGAGACGGGCGGGGCCGACGGCATCGAGCACGGCGACCGCCGGCACGTTCAGCGAAAGCTGAAGCGCCTTTTCCATCGTGACCGAACCTTTGTAGTCCTCCCCGAAATTCTTCGGCGCATAGAAGCCGAAACGCGTCGGACGATCCTCGATCAGCGTCTGCGGTTGCGCGATGCCATCCTCGAACGCCATGCCATAGATGAAGGGCTTGAGGGTCGAGCCCGGTGAGCGCACCGCGCGCGCCTGATCGACATGACCGGCGCGGCGGGTGTCGAAATAATCGGACGAGCCGACATGCGCACGCACCGCGCCGCTTGTGTGATCGACGGCCAGAATGGCGAGCGAATGACCGTCGCCGAGCGTAATCGCGCGTTCGCGCGCGAGGTTCTCAAGCCGCGCCTGAAGATCGCGATCGAAACTCGTTTTGATTACAGGACTTTCCGGCGTCTGGACACGAAGGCTTTCAGCGGCGTGCGCCGCAAAAGCCGGAAACGGTTTGCGGCCGTTCGGCACGGGTTCCGTCTTTGCGAACTCACCTTCATATTTTTCGATAACGCCTTGTCCGACCAGACGATCGATCACGCGATTGCGGGCGCGCAGCGCCGTTTCGGGGTCGCGGTCGGGGCGGCGCGTTTCCGGCGATTGAGGAAGCGCCACAAGCAACGCGGCCTGCGCCGTCGTCAATCGCGACGGCTCCTTGCCGAAATAGGCCAAAGATGCCGCGCGTACGCCCTCAAGATTTCCACCGAACGGCGCAAGCGTCAGATAAAGATCGAGAACCCGCGCCTTGCCGACCTTGCGCTCGAGCGCGAGCGCCGCACCGACTTCCCAGATCTTGCGCGCCAGATTGCGCCCGCGCTCCGGCTCCAGAAGACGCGACGTCTGCATGGACAATGTCGACCCGCCGGAGACGATCCGTGTAGACGTCGCGGCCTGCCACCCGGCACGGGCAAAGGCGAACACATCGGCACCCGGATGAGCGTCGAACCTCTTGTCCTCATAGGCTTTGAGAAAGGACAAATATTTGGGATCGACATCCGGCGCCGTCACCGGCAGACGCCAGATGCCTTCCTCCGTTGTGAACGGACGCAGAAGCCGGCCCTTCGCATCGACGACGAGCGTCGAGACACGTTGTGCGCGATCGAGAGAAGGCGGCGCGGCATTCGCAAGAAAAAGGGCGGCTGCTCCAGCCAGGGCAGCGGCGGCCCCTGCGCCTGCGAAAAGGGACCGGCGAATCCATGTACGTCCCGACCGCGATCCATCGCCTCCCCTCGTCGAAGCTGCGGAGTACGGGTTCCGGACGGGCACTTGGCGCTTTCCGGAATCCACATCCTGATCCGTTTCTCCGTTCAATTCGTCGTCACCTCGACCACCCCCACGCCTGTCCGCGCGAAGCGGTCCGGGCGGTACATATCTTCGACCGTGGCCGGCGGGTGAACATACTTGCCCGGCGCCACCGCACGCACGACATAGGCCGCGATCATCTGCGTGTCCGTATCCTCCGTCCGGTCGAAGGCGCCGACGAAGCGATCGTCCCTGAACTCCGAATGCTGGGGCGCCGACTGTTGATCGAGCCAGGCGAAATTCTTGACCTCGGCGCTGGTCACGATGCGCGGATTGTCGATTTCGAAACCGGCCGGCAGATGATCGACGACAAGGAAGCGGCTCGCCTGTGCATCCGCCTGCTGCGCCGTCAGAACGACGACAAGACGCGTGTTCTGCGCGACAGTCGATGGATCGACCTCATTGCCCGCAAGCGTGTAATAGACGCGCTTCAGCGAAACGCCCTGCTCCGCCGCTTCGGGCATCACGTTCGGCGATCCGCGCAACGTGATCGCGGCGCTGACCTCGGTGCCGCCGGCATTGCCAAGCTTGATCGGGGTGGAAAGCGCGCTGCCATCGAGCGTGCGGTTGAACACGCCTTTCTGCAGCGCGCCGTTCACCGTCAGCGTCAGGGTTTCGGCCTCGGCCTTGAGCGCGCGGCTTGCACGCAGAAGCCAGGCATTTTCCTGTGTCGAGAAGCTGATGCGCGAACCGCGCACGTCCTCGAACTTGCGCGACACAGCCGGAATGACGGACGCGATCGAGGTTTCGGCCGCAAGCGCCAGCACGCCCGCGCCATCGCGCAAACGCGATCCGAAGTCCAGACGCGAGGCCTCGTCCACCGTCTCGGCGCCGAGAGCGGTGTCGGCGGCGGCGAATGCCTTCACGGCACGCGTGTGATCGCCCGCGAGGGCAAGCGCCGCGCCGATCTGCGCGCGGGCCAGAGGAGACGCGATCTCATTGATGCGCGAATCCGCGAGATAACGCAGATCGCCGACGATCGGCCGTCCGTTGCGGGCCAGCACGTAATGGGCGTAGGCGAAATCCTGCGCCTGTTTCTCGTCGTCGAACTCGCCCTGATAGCCGAGCACGTTTTTCAACCGCGCGAGAGCCTGCGAGATCGCACGCTCCGGCACCTGATAATTCTTTTCGCGGGCACGCGTCAGTACGTCCGTGACATAGGCATCGAGCCACAGATCATCGCCACCTGCCGACCACAGTCCGAACCCGCCGGAGGAGGATTGACGCGCGAGCACGCGACCGATCATTTCCTGAGCGCGATCACGGACATCGTCCGAGAGCTTCACGCCGAAATCCTCGGCGTAGAGGATAGCAACGAGGCGGCTGGAGAGCTGCTCGGAGCAGCCATAGGCATAGGTCTCCAGCGCGCCGATGAACGCCGCGGGCTCGAACGCCGCGTTCGGCCCGACAGACAGCGCGACCGACCCGGTGCCGGGCACGAAATCCTTCAAGAGATCGGACGAGACGGTGATGCTCCCGGCTTTCGGCGCAAGACGCGCAACCGTTCGCGTCGTAATGACCGGCGCGGCCGGCTTGACCGGCAGAACAAGATTCTGCGCGAAGCTCGTTCCGTCCGGTGCCGTCAGGGTGACGCTAAATGCGGCATGTCCGACGCTCTTTGCCGCAAGCGCGAGATCGAGTGACGAGCGCTCACCCTCCTTCAGAACGAGATTGCGATCGGCAGCGGCAAACGAAACCGCCTCGCCCTCCGCCGCAACGTTCAGCGCATAATTGCCGGCCGGGCCGGACACGTTGTGAATATCGAGGCGCAGGCGCGATGTGTCTCCGGCCGACAGGAAGCGCGGCAGCGAAGCTGTCACGACAACGGGATCGGCAACGACGACATCCTTTTCCGCATGGCCGAGCTTGTCCTTGGTCCAGGCCATGGCCATGAGTTTCACGGTTCCGTTGAAAGCCGGAATGTCGAAGGCCACCTCCGCCGTTCCGTCCGCCACGACGGGCACCACACCCGAGAACAGAGCCAGAGGTGCCTGCGTGGGCGGCTCGCCCATGCCCATGCCGCCCATTTCGTCGCCGCCGGTGCGCACCGTGCCGCGCGCGGCGCGCATGCCGTCGATGAGCTGGCCGTACAGATCGCGGACCTCCGTCGAGAGCCTGCGCTGCGCGAATGCGTCTTCGTCCGGCGCCGGAACCGTGAAGCCCGTGAGATTGAGGATGCCGACATCGACGGCGGCAACGACCACATGCGCCTTCTCGCCGGGGGCGAGATTGGCGAGCTTGATCGGCACGCGGAGCGTGCCGCGCGGCGCGGCCTTTTCGGGAGCATCAAGAGCGATGCCGAGCGTCTGCGGCGCGGGATCGATCTGCGCATGAGCGAGGCCGATGGCGCGGCCGGGCATGCGGCTTGCGGCGGCATCGAGCGGGCGGTGCAGGAACGCCATGACATAGGCGCCGGGACGCCAGTCCTCGGTGACATCGAGTTCGGTCTCGTTGACGCCCTCAGTCACGTCGAGCACACGGCTTGCCACAAGACCGTTGCCGACCACCGTGACGGTGGCCTTTCCGGCAAATGGCGCGTCAATACGCAGAGTGGCCTTGTCGCCCGGCGCATAGAGCGGCTTGTCGAGCGCGACATCGAGCTTGTCCGGCGTCTCCGCATTCTCGGCGGAGACATTCCAGCCGGAATTGAAGATCACGCTGGTTGCCGGGCCGTTCGGCTCGTCGCTCATGATGTCGAGGCGGTAGCGGCCATAGCCGAGCTTCGCCTCGATCCTTGCCGCAGCATCCGCGCCGACATCGACCACGCCGTCGGCTTCGCGTGTTGTCGTCGTGACCGTCTCGTAATTCCAGCTTGAACCTTCAGAATACCATTGATAGCGCGTGTTGAGGCGCGAGATTTCCCAGCGCAGCCCCTTCATCGCCGTGAAGGAGGCGTCGGCGCCAAGCGCGCGGACGTCGAACTGCGCCACCTCGCCTTCGCCAAGCCGCGTGCCGAAGAGCGGCTTCACGCCGATGCGCGGCTGTGTGCCCGCCACGGGCAGCGTGATCGAACGCTCGATGGCGCGGCCACCCGGCTCGCGCAGGCGGATTGCGATATCCGCTTCGAGCGGCTTTCCGGTCGAAGGCAGCGACGGGCGCGCGATGGCGACGGCGGCCTTGCCGTCAGCGTCCGTGCGGGCGATCTCGCCGAGATCGGAGCGGACCGGCGCGACGTCCTCATCAGCAAAGCCGAATGTGTAGCCCGTGAGACCGGCCAGCGGCGCGTCGGATGTCCTGATCGTCACCCCCGCCTCGACCGCAAGATCGGCGGCTGCGGCGCCATAGAGCCAGCGCCCGTCGATGCTCACAGGAATACCAGGCGCTGCCATTTCTTTCGCATCGGATGAGACATCGAGCGCAAGCCGTTCGGGGACGTAATCCTCGACGAGAAAGCTTGCTTCGCCGATGGCGGGCTGCTTGACCTCGGCGTGGATCTTGACGCGCCAGGTGCCGGTGGTGGCATCCGAGACAAGCGGCAAAGCGAATGTGCGTCCGCCCGCGCCGGCATCGGCAACGACTTCGCGGCGCTCTTCCGCTCCGTCCGGACGCTCGAAAATAAAGGTGAGAGGCAGATTCTCGACGCCGCGGCCATCGGCATCGCGCAGCAATGCCGTGACATGCACCGTTTCACCCGGACGGTAGACGCCGCGTTCCGTATAGACGAGCGCATCCAGCGGACCCGGCGCCGTGCGGCCCTCGACGCCGCGATCGGACAGATCAAAGCCTGCAGCCGTCAGCACAAGGAAACCGTAATCGTCGCCCGCCGCCGCGGTGATCAGCGCGGGCGCAAGGCCGTCCTCACCGCGCGTGAGACCCCCATCGAACCGCACATACCCGCTGTCATCGGTCGTCGACGTGGCAAGCACTTCGTTGTTGCGCGCAACGAGCTTCAACTCGACGCCGGACAGGGGTTCGGCGCTGGCAAGTGATCGCACAAACGCGTGCACGCCATCGCCGCCCGAAAGGGCCGTCAGGCCGAGATCCGACACGACGAACCATTGCGTCGCCTGCGCGTCGTAATAGTCCGGCTCCTTGTCGGAGGGGCGCGCAACCATGACATAGGCGCCGGGTTCGAGCGTCTTCACCGTTTCATCGAGCGGAACGGCGGTCGTAATCTCGGTGTTCAGCCTCTTCGCGACATCGACCTCGCCTTCGAAAACCCGGGCGGCGGAATTGCGGCGCAGGGTATTGATGTCGTCGCGGTCGAACTGACGCTGGAATTTGTTGTCGGTGATCTGGCTGCTTAAGGCACGGTCGCCGACGCGGAATACCTCCACCGCAACACGGTCCACATTGACCGAAACGAAGGGAATGCCCTGCTGGCCGGTGCGCGGCAGAACGTAATTACGACCCGTGAAACGGACCGAAGGCGTGCGGTCGCGGACATAGACGGTCGCGATCGCGGGCTTGAGGCTCGGCTCGTCCGGAATGGAAGACGGCACGCCCGCGCGCACGGTGATCTCATAGGTCTCGCCATGCTTAAGGCCGTCGACGCAGAGCTTGTCGCCGTCGGCGGTGACGGCAGGCCTGTCCATCCCGACGACAGACACATAGGGCGAAAAATCGACCCGGCCCGACGCCAGCGGCTCGGAAAATTCGATGCAGGCGCGCGGCGACGCCGTGTCGGCATCCACCTTGTCGTCGGTGACGCGGAACCCGTGCTCCTCGCGTGTCTGCATATAGGCCTGCTCGACCTCGGGATTGGGGGCAAGGCGCAGGCTTTCCTTGTAGGCGGTGAGCGCGGAACGGTATTCTCTGGCACGGTCATAGGCTTCGGCCAGAAGCGCGAGCGCCCGGCCTTCCGCCTTCGCGTCCTTCGACAGGGCATAGGCGCGGTAGGCCGCCGCTTTCGCCCGATCGGGGAAGAGATAGGTCTCCTCGTTCTTGGCCTCCATACGCAGCAGCGCCACGGCATAATTGCGCCAGGCCTGCTCGCTCTGCGGATCGAGCGCGATCGCATTGCCGAACGCCGCATAGGCCGCGCGCCAGTCCCCCGTTTTCGCAGCGTCGACACCCTGTTTCAGCCATTCCGCAAGGGAAGTCTGCCCTGCGGACGATGTGCGCCCGATGTCCCGCTCATAGCGCAGCGCGTCTTTGGCCAGAGTGGGCCGGTCGAAGCTCTTGGCCTCGGCAAGCCCCGGAAGAGCGGACAGGCCAAGCGCCAGGGCGCCGAACAGGAAAAGGTGCGCGGGTTTCATCGGGTGCATCTCCGGCCGTGGGGCGGCTCTTCAGGGTCACAGGTCTGCATCTGGGCGATTGTGTGCCGCCCGGGAGGCGTCTCGCAACCTGCATACCCGGTTCAGATTTCGCCTGTATTTCGTCGGCGATAATGGCCGGGCCTGCCACCGAGGCAAACAGCAAACACCTGCCGCCAGCCCATCCCGGCTTTAGATTGGGCTTTGACAGGCTGAAGTTAGGGTTGCGGCCAGACGCGGCCCCGTCTATATCGGCGGTCCGCTGGTGACGGAGTGTAGCGCAGCCTGGTAGCGCACCTCGTTCGGGACGAGGGGGTCGTAGGTTCAAATCCTATCACTCCGACCAGTGCTTAGCCGGTTCCCGACCGCCTCCGTCGAAAGCTTCGTCGAAAAACATATGCCGAGCCTGTCGCGCGCGAACCGTGGCGCAGACCCGATCTATTGTGCGAGACTGTTCGTGGGGGTCGAAGGAGATCGACATGACCTTCTCATACCTGCGACGTTCACTGGTGCTGGCGGCGTGTGTGTCTCCTCTGCTCGCCGGAGACCTTCAGGCGCAGACGGCCGATGCGGTTTTGTTCAGCAATGTCCGGGTGTTTGACGGGAAGACCCCGTCCCTGTCGGAGCCGGTCAATGTGCTCGTCCGCGGCAATCTGATCGACGAGATTTCAACGACACCGATCAGCGTCGAACCCGCAGCATCTCCTCGCACGATCGACGGCAGCGGACGCACCCTGATGCCGGGCCTGATCGACATGCACTGGCACGCAATGTTCGCGCGGCCGACACCGGCGGTCATGCTTGCCAGCGATGTCGGCTACACGACCCTTCTCGCCGGCGCCGAAGCCACCGCCACATTGATGCGCGGCTTCACGACCGTCCGCGATCTGGGCGGACCGTCCTTCTCGCTGAAGCGCGCAATCGATGAAGGCGTGCTGCCCGGCCCGCGCATTTATCCGTCCGGCGCCATGATCACGGTCACCAGCGGCCACGGCGATTTTCGCCAGTTGACGGAACTCCCGCGGGCCATCGGCGGCACACCGAGCCGCATCGAGCAACTCGGCGCGAGTGCCATCGCCGACAGTCCCGACGAGGTGCGCGTGCGTGTCCGCGAACAGCTCATGCAGGGGGCTTCGCAGGTGAAGCTGACGGCAGGCGGCGGCGTGGCCTCCCCCTTCAGCCCGCTCGATGTCGCCACCTTCACCGAGGACGAACTCCGAGCCGCGGTGGAGGCCGCCGAAAACTGGGGCACCTATGTCTGCACGCACGCCTATACAACCGTTGCGATCCAGCGTTCGATCGCCGCCGGCGTGACATGCATCGAGCACGGCCATCTGATGGACGAGGCCACGGCGAGACTCATGGCCGAAAAGGGGATCTGGCTGAGCACGCAGCCTTTCGTCGATCTCGGCGGCGCCGCGGCCCTTCCTGCTCCCCAGCAGGCCCAGAAGCGGCAGGTGATCGCCGGCACCGACAGAGTTTACGCCCTTGCGAAGAAATACGGGATCAAGACCGCCTTCGGTACGGACATCCTGTTCTCGCAGGAACTGGCGCAACGCCAAGGACACGCTCTGGTCGATCTGACACGCTGGTTCACTCCAGCCGAAGCACTGATCATGGCGACCTCGACAAACGGCGATCTGCTCGCGATGTCCGGCGCCCGCAACCCGTATCCCGGCAGACTGGGCGTGATAGAAAAAGGCGCGCTTGCCGATCTTCTCCTGGTCGACGGTGACCCCTTGAACGACCTTGCGCTCGTCACAGACCCGGAGCGGAATTTTCGCGTCATCATGAAAGACGGGAAGATCTACAAAGACACGCTTTCGAACTGAGCCCGGTCACCGCCCGTGTCTCCACAAGGATGCGGGTGCGCTCTCCCGATAAGCACGCGGGCAACGCATCGTAAGTCGGCATTCCTGTTCCAAAGGCCCGCGTCGGCCCTATGGCCGCGAAACTTGCCAACCGGCTATCCCCTCTGCTGCCTGCCGAGAGTGGGCCGTTGGGGAACAGTTCAACGGTAGAACAGAGGCTTTGACTCGGTTAATCTTGGCTCGAATCCAGGCTCCCGAGCCAACCGGCTCTTCAAACATGAAGAGTACTTACTATAAACCTTGATCTCCGGCGTTGCACCAGGCTCAATATTTAGTTAGCATACTGACTTATTTAATTGCGCGGTGCTCGCATGGAAATTCGCAACAGCTTTGATGTTCCCCTACCCCCAGCGCAGGCGTGGGCCGTGTTGATGGACGTGCCGCGCATAGCGCCCTGCATGCCGGGCGCGGAGCTTATCGAATCCATCGACGAGCGGACCCATAAGGGCAAGGTTTCGGTGAAACTTGGTCCTGTCGCTCTTGCCTTCACCGGCACGGCGAACTTCGAGGAAATCGACAACGACGCCAAACGGGCGCGCCTTAAGGCACAAGGCTCGGACACGAAGGGACGCGGCCGGGCCGAAGCCGGCGTTTCCTTTCACCTTGAAGAAATCCCGGAAGGCAGTCGCGTCAATGTCGTGACAGATGTCACGCTAAGCGGCGCCGTCGCCCAGTATGGTCGTGGTGCAGGCCTGATCCAGAACGTGGCGACCCAGCTCGTCGGTCAGTTCGCCGGTTGCCTGCGCGACATGCTCGAGCAGGAAAAGCGAGCCGCCAGCCCTTCGGCTGAAGAAGGCACGACCGGCGCGGGAGCATCGGCTCCCGAATCGCCGCGCCCCGTCGCGGCCAAGCCGATTTCCGGTTTCTCTCTCGTTTTCAGCGCAATCTGGAACATGATCGTCGGTCTCTTCCGTCCGGCGCGCTAGACACGCCGGCTTTCGATCACGTCCCAGACAACAAAAAGGCCACGCCCGGCATCAGGAGCCGAGCGTGGCCTCAATTTTCTGTAACGTCCAAGCAGTGCCCCGCGTGCTTACACGCGGGGCAGTTCAGTTCAGGAATCCATCTTCATAAGGCGGCGCGCGTTGCCGCCCATGATCTTGTCGAGATCCTCTTTCGGAAGGCCGAGATCCTCGAGCACCTTGATGGTCTCGCGGATGAACATGTAGCCGCCCTCGGGATCGAAAGGACAGTCGCTGGCGAACACCACCTGGTCGGCGCCGAAGAAGTCGAGGCCGCATTTGGTGCCGGAGACCGAGCCGAACAGAGCCGTGTCGGCATAAAACATCTTGAAGTAATCCAGCGGGCGCTTCTTCATGCTCTTGAGAAGGCCCTCGTAATCCTCATCGGCGGTGCGGGTTCCGAGCTGGTCCCAGCCCGGGCCGACGCGGCCTTCGAAGAACGGGATCATCGCACCCATATGGTGCGTGATGACCTTCATGTTCGGCAGCTTCTCGAACATTTTCGAGAACACGATGTGGGACATGGCGGCGCTCGTCTCGTAGGGCCAGCCCAAGGTCCACCAGATCTCGTATTTGGACTTCTCTTCATCCTTGTAATCGGCGAAATCCGCACCGCGCACCGGGTGCAGCCAGAGCGGCAGGTCGTGATGCACCATGCGCTCGAAGATCGGGAAATATTCCGGTCGGTCGAGCGGCGCTCCCTTCACGTTCGAGAAGATCTGCACGCCACGCGCGCCCAGTTGCGTCACCGCGCGATCGATTTCCTCGACCGCAGCATCCGGATTGTTCATCGGCAGCGAGGCGATGAAGGTTGGGAAATGATCGGGATATTTCGCGCAGAGCTCGGCAAAACCGTCATTGGCGATCCGCGCCAGTTCCGGCGACACATCCGGGCCGGCCACCACTTCGAGCGGCGGCATCGAGTTCGACAGGACCTGCTGATAATCGCCGAAACTGTCGATCATGCGAAGGCGCTCCTCGACGTTCCAGAGCGTCGGGATGTTGAGCCACCTCTTGATCGGGCCCTTGTTCGGGATGAGTTCCTGCATGCGCTCGAAGTAGCGCGGCGGGAACAGATGCGTGAAAGCGTCAAGACGCATATTGGACCTCATCTATCGGTAGCTTGCGTTGATCCCCTGGCGTCGCGGTCACTCGACCTCGTTCGCCATGCGCAGGCTGTCGAAGAGCGAGCTTCGATAGATGAACTGCTTGTGGAGATTGATGTCCTCCGACATGCGCCGGAGATTGTCGAGGTTCTTGCGGCGGATCGCCGGATCCTTCTCCTCGAGGCTCTTCTTGTTCGCGATCGACTGCGCCTGCACGAAATCGATCTGCGCCTTGCGGCGCTGGCGCGAATAGCGGTCGAACACATTGTCGTCCGCACGCTTGAACCAAACATCAGCGAGCTTCTCGGCAAGGTTGACGGCATCGTGGATGCCGCCGTTCATGCCCATGCCGCCGATCGGGTTGTTCACATGGGCGCTGTCGCCCGCGAGAAACACCCGGCCCTTGTTGTATGTCGCGGCGACACGCTGATGGACCTGATAAAGGGCGTGGTAGGCGATGTCGTAATCGCCGCTCTTCGGATAGAGGTTCTGCAGGCGGCGCTGCACGCCCTCGACGCTCATCGCGCTCTCGTCGGGCTCGTCGGCCGGAACCGGGAAGATGCCGCGCCAGATGCCCTTGCCGCCATTTCCCTTCACCTGAAACAGGTTCAGCCACTCGTCGGGATCCGAGAAGTAGTTACGCGTGCAATAGCCGCGATCGGTGTCGAGATAATCGAACGTCGTGCCGATCTTGATGAAGCGCTCCGGCCATGTGAAGCCTTCGAGCTCGATGTCCGCGAGGCGGCGCACCGAGCTGCGGAAGCCGTCCGTGCCGATGACATAGCGTCCGCGCAGGATTTCGCTCTCGCCAGCAGCGTTCGTGACCGTCAGTTGGACCTCGTCTTCGGTCTGCTTGAGATCGGTGAGGCGCGTCGAGAAGCGGACCTCGGCGTTCGGGTCCCCTTCCATCTTCTTCAGGGCCGCCCGGACAAGCTTGTACTGCTCCCACTGAAGCACAAACGGATAGGCGACTTCGCCTTTCAACACGTTCACGTCGAAGACAGCGACCAGCTCGTTGTCGATGCGGTTGCGGTAGTGAAAGATCGGGGACTGGAGGCCGCCAGACGGCTCGTCCGAGAACGCCTCCTCTTCAAGACCGAGCTCGGCCAGCATTTCGACCGTCGGCGGATGCACGGTTGCCGCGCGCTGGTCTTCGATCGGCTCTTTCTCGGACTCGATCAGCGTGACTGGTATGTTTCGGCGGCTCAGCGCCAGCGCCATGACGGCTCCGACCGGCCCGGCCCCGACCACGAAAACCCGATCCAAACTGGACATCCACAACTCCCGCATAAGGCAATATTGTCAGTATACATACAATAATGCGGACGGCATCACAACGGTTTTGTTCGTATACTAACACTTTGTGCGGAATCGGCGTCTCTGGCGAGGGAAAAACGATATAAATTAACACCTTAATGCAACCGGCTCGATCCCGGCGTGGGCACGCGAAGCGTTCTGTCGCTCATCAAACGCGGCCACTCCGCCATCACCGTGGGTCGGAGACCAGGGCCCACAACCGCGCCCTTGCGAGATTCAGGCCTTCTGAAAGTAGCGTCCCGGCGTTACGCCAAACCCGGCCTTGAACATGGCGATGAAAGTGCTGGGCGCTTCGAAGCCGAGCGCATCGGAAATGTCGTTGATCGACATATCCTGACTGAGCATTTCAAGAGCGCGAAACAATTTCGCCTGATTTCGGAAGGCGCGCATGGTCATGCCCGTTTCCTTCTTGAAAGAGCGCTCGAGCGTGCGCGTCGAGTACCCCAGACGCCCGGCCCACAGACCGAGCGACAGATGTGCCGCAGGGTTTCGGAGGATGCCCTCGGCCATATCGCGAAGCGGCCCATGGCCGGGCAGAGGTATATGCAACGGCAATTCATTCGACGCGGCGATCTGGTCCAGCAGAACGCCCATAAGACGCCCTTCGGCACCCTCCTCGTCATAATCGCGCGGCAACGTCATGCAGGCATCGATCAGACAGCGCAGGAGATGGCCGACATGAACGACCCCCGTCCGCGACGGGAGATCGGGCGCCGCGTCCTTGTCTATATAAAGAGTGCGCAGCCGCGTCGCCGCGAGATGCCGCGTTTCATGCTCCACGCCGGCCGGAATCCAGAGGGCGCGCTCGGGAGGCACGACATAGGTACCCGCCTGCGTCGTGACGGCGATCGAGCCGGCGACCGTCGCCAGCAATTGCGCCCGCTCGTGGCTGTGCGGCGCAACCCCGCCTCCCCGTGGAAGCTCGGCCGCATAAGCGATGACGCGCCTCGCCGCAGGCACGTCGGGCTGGTGCAGCACGTCGGGGTGGACGCGGTCCAGGAAAGGTTGTCGCTTCACCGACATTATCTGGCAATTTAGCAGTAACGCGTCCTCCGCGAAAGTGGTTAGCCTACTGACAATCCAGCCGCCTGCGCGGCACTATCAGGAGGCCCCACATGCAATCGACGGTCATCGGCGGAGCCATGCTTCCGCATGCCCCGCAATTCTTCACGCTGCCCGACACCGAGGACAAGGACACGGTGATGCGCGTCAAGAAAGCGGCGGCCGATATCGGCGCAAAGCTGAACGCGCTGAACCCCGATCTGTGGATCATCTTCTCGAATGACCACGCCGAGCAGTTCTTCCACAATTCAGCGCCGCCCTTCACCATCCATGTCGGTGGCGAGGCCTCCGGCGATTTCGCCGGCCACAAATTCCATTGGCAGGTGCCGAGCCAGATCGGTTTCGAGCTTGTCCGCGAAATGTACAAGCAGGGCTTTGACCCCGCCTTCACCTCGACCGCGCACATCGATTATGCGATCGGCATTCCGCTGACCCATCTCGGCGTGACCGCGCCTGTCCTGCCGATCTACGTCAACGCCTATCTGCCGCCGCAGCCGAGCATGGAACGCTGCTATGCGTTCGGCCAGGCGATCGCGCGCGCGGTCACGTCCATGGGTCTGCGCACCGCCGTCATTTCGAGTGGCGGCATGTCCCATTTCCCCGGCACCGACCGTTACGGCAATCCGGAACTCAGCTGGGATGAAAAGGCGCTCACAAAGCTTGCCGACGGCAATCTCAAATCCTTGATCGGCTATGACGAGGCCGAACTCGACGACACCGGAAACATCGAACTGCGCTGCTGGGCCTGCGGCGCTGGGGCTCTGGGCGAGCGCAAGCCGGATCTCGTGTCGATGGAGCCAAGCTGGCATCATAATTACGCATCGCTCGGCTGGTTCGAGCCGAAGAGCGCGGACCGCGAGGCGCATTACCCGAGCATCAAGCCCGAACTTGTCGCACTGACGAGTGCACTTCACGCCCTCGCGCACGATGCCGACAAGCGCCAGAGCTATGTCGAGAACCCGGCAGACTATTCATCCAGGCTCGATCTTTCGCCGGAGCACAAGGCGGCCCTCGTCGCGCTGGACGTTCCCGCGCTCGTCGAGATGGGCGTGCACCCGCTCGTTCCGTTCCTTGCCAATATGCACATACAGCGCATCCGCAAGTCGAAAGCAACCGCATGAGCGAGGACCGGCTGGAACAGCTTGTGCCTTTCGTCGGTGGAAAGCCCCTTCCCCCCCGGGAAGCGGGTTTTCCGCTCGTCCGCCCGGAAGACGGCAAAACGACGGCGTTTCTTGTCGAAGCGGGAGCCGAGGGCGTTGCAGCAGCGGTCGAGAGCGCCAAACCGGCCGCCCGCATCGCGCGCAAGGCGACATTGCATCAGCGGAGCCAATGGCTGACCGCCGCCGCGAACGCGCTGAAAGAGCAAGCGGACGCGATTGCCGAGCTGATCTCGGAGGATGTCGGCAAGCCGATCCGTGCGGCGCGTTTTGAGACGCGGCGCGGCGTCGAATTCATCGAAGCCTGCGCGGGAGCGGTCCTGCATCTGTCCGGCGGCGAGGTTGTCCCGGTCGATGCCGCACCGAACGGTGCAGGCCATTTCGGGTTCACCCGGCGTGTTCCCTACGGCGTGGTCGGTGCCATTACGCCCTTCAACGCGCCGATCAATCTTCTTGTCCAGAAAGTGGCACCGGCGATCGCGGCCGGCAATGCCGTGGTCGTCAAGCCCGCGCCGGCCGGCACGCGCGCCGCGCTTGCGTTGGCGCAGCTTTGCCTTGAGGCCGGCTGGCCGGAAGGCCTGTTCAATGTGGTAACAGGCGACCGCGAGACGGCGCTCGCTCTCGCCTCTCATCCGGACGTCGCGCTTGTGACGTTCACCGGAGGCACGACGGCGGGCGAGGCACTCGTGCGTGCGGCAGGCGTCAAGAAATTCGTCTCCGAGCTCGGGTCCAACGCGGCCAATATCGTGTTCAAGGATGCCGACATCGAAGACGCCGCGAAGAAGATCGCGGCGGCGGCCTTCGAGGCAAGCGGGCAGCAATGCATTTCCGCCCAGCGTGTCCTCGTCGAAAAAGACGTGCTCGATGCCTTCCTCGCCGCCTTCAAGACCGCCGCATCGGCGCTGAAGGTCGGTGCGGCCGGAGATCCGTCCACCGATGTCGGCCCGATGGTCCATCGGGCATCCGCAGACCGCGTCATGGCGATGAGCAAGGATGCCATCGACCACGGTGCGCGTTACGTGCTCGAACCGGTACAGAATGCGTGCGTGCTTTCCCCGGCGATCCTGACGGATGTCCCCAAAGAGGCGCGGCTGTGGACCGAGGAAGTGTTCGGCCCCGTTGCCATCGTCGTGCCGTTCGAGGGCATCGAAGAGGCCCTCGCGCTTGCCAATGACAGCCCGTTCGGGCTTCAGGGCGCCGTCTTTACAACCTCGCTTTCGGCCGCGATGCGCTGTTCGGAAGACTTCGATGTCGGCGCGCTCTGGGTCAACGAAGCAAGCCGTTTCCGGCTCGATATGTATCCGTTTGGCGGCATGAAGCTGAGCGGAACGGGCCGCGAGGGCGTGCGCTACGCCATCGAGGAAATGGGACAGATAAAGTTCACCGGCCTGAAGGTCTGAGCGGATGTCGGCTTTTGACAGATTAAAGGAGAATGCCGTTGCCGTCGGGCCGAAGGTCATCTCGGCGGGGCACGCTGCCGCAGCATCGGCGGGCGCAACGGCCTATGCGAAAGGCGGCAATGCCTTCGACGCGGCGCTTGCCGCCTGCTTCATGGAGCACATCGTGCTGCCGATGAAGTGCGGGCTTGCCGGCGATCTCGTCGCGCTGTTCCGCACCAATGGCGGTGAATTCCAGTCTCTCGTCAGCATCGGCGCCGGAGCGCGGGGGCTCGCGAAAGGTGCAAGCATCGAGCGCACGGGCCCGAATTCGGTCGGCGTTCCCGGCGCGCCGCACGGTTACGCCATTCTTCAGGCCTACGGGCGGCTGGCGCTCGGAGACCTCGCGCGGCCCGCGATACGTGCGGCGTCCGAAGGGGTGCCGTGGACGCGCGTTGCCCGTTCCTATGTTGTCGAAGGCGCGGCGCTTCTCGCGCGCCACAGCCCCTACAATCCTTACGCGCCCGGCGGCCGGATTCCGGAGATCGGTGAAGTCCGTCGTCTGCCGGGGCTTGGCAGCCTTCTCGAAGCATTTATCGACATGCGCGAGGCCGTTCTCGAAAGCGAGATCGGGGATCGCATCGCCGCACGCGTGCAGGAGCTCGGCGGCTTTCTCACGCGGGAGGATTTCGCCCAGCGTCCGGGCCGGATCGCCGAAGCCGTGAGCGGAAGCATCGCTGCGGGCCTGACCCTGCGCGTTCCCTCTGCCCCGACCCATGGCCCCCAGCTGATCGACATCGCGCGCCGCTTCCTTGCGCGCGAGGCGGATCTTCCGTCCATCGTCCGCGCGGCGCGGGTGGACGCCAAGGCGCGCGGACGCGAGACCGCCGATGGTGGCACATCCGTGGTGACGGCGGCCGACGACGAGGGCAATGCGGTCGTGATCCTGCATTCGAATTCGTTCCCGCAATTTGCCTCGGGCGTCGTGCTCGACGACGGCCTTATTCTCAACAACCGCCCCGGCCGCGGTTTCGATCTGCAAGCCCCGCCCGATGCCGCCAATGCGCCGGGCGCCGGCAAAGTGCCGTGGACGACGCTTCATGCATGGTCGCTGGCTTATGAAAGCGGGGAAACGCTCCTCGGCGCGACGCCGGGCGGCGTCAATCAATTGCCCTGGAACGCGCAGACCGTCACGGAACTCGCGCGCGGCCCGGACATCGCCGCTGCGATGACCAATCCGCGGTGGTCGCTTGATGCTGAAAACATGTTGTCCGCCGAGGACGGCGTCGACCCCGCAATTGTTGCGGACAAGCGTATCGAGGCCCTCAGCCTGCGGTCGGCGCAGCAGGTGATCCATCTGGCGAAGAACGGTCCGCACCGGATCGCGGCCGATCCGCGAACCGGCGCCACCGCAATTTCGGTGTACTGATATGAGCATTCTGAAAGTCGGCATCATAGGCTATGGCGCCATTGGGCCGACACTCCACACGCTTCTGAAAAAGCATGCGCGGAATGTGCAGGTCGTCGCCATCCTCGATCGCGAGGCGTCGGTCGAAGCGGCCCGTGCGCGCGCGGGCGAAACACCCGTCACCCATCAGCTCGCCGACTTCCTCGCCTTCGAACCTGATATTGTTGTTGAATGCGCGGGCCACGCCGCCCTCCGCGCCCACGGCATCGCCGTCCTCGATGGCGGGTGCGACCTGATCGTATCTTCCGTCGGCGCGCTCGCCGACACTGAGATCGAAGCCGCACTGCGCAGCGCCGCCCAGCGCACACGCAACCGGCTTGTGATCCCTTCAGGAGCCGTCGGTGGCCTCGACGCTCTTGCGGCGGCCCGCCCATCCGGCATCGACGAAGTATCGTACACGTCGCGCAAGAAGCCGATTGCCTGGACCGGTACGCCTGCCGAGAAGATGATCGATCTCTCCGCGATAGCCGAACCGACGCCTTTCTTTTCCGGCAACGCCCGGGAGGCGTGCCTCACCTTCCCGCAGAACGCAAACGTCGTTGCCGCCATTGCCATTGCCGGCATCGGTTTCGAGAAAACGCGCGTTACCCTGATGGCCGATCCTGACACGCCTGGAAATCGCCACGACATTGTCGCTCATGGCACTTTCGGGACCATTTCGAGCTCAGTGGTGACGCGCACTTTGCCTGAAAACCCCAAAACCTCCATGCTCGCTCCCTACAGCGTGATGCGGTCCATCCTGAACATGGCCGGACCGGTCATCATCTAAAAAGAACCCAGAGAACACGTGAAACCGGCCGATCTCGATCTCTCCGTGAACCACCCTGCCCTCGATCAGGCGCGCGGCGACTGGCCAGGTTTCGGTCTGAGCGACGACATCCGGCCGGCCCTCGCTGCCGCTCGCGACGCGGGCGAAACCTGTGCGCTGGCGACACTCTTCGATGCGCGTGGCGGCACGCCACGCGGCGTTGGCGCGCAGATGCTGGTGCGGCGCGCCTGCGTCTCAGGTTTTCTGTCCGGTGGATGCATCGAAGCCGACGTTACCCTCAACGCCCTCGCCGTTCTCGATGGTGGACAAGCCCGCCGTCTCGTCTATGGCGAAGGTGGACCCATCGACATCCGGCTGCCGTGCGGCGGTTGCGTCAACATACTCGTCGAGAGGATACTGCCGGACGATCCGGCCGTGGGCGAGTTGCTGAAGGCATGGCATGAACGCCGGCCTGCAATCTGGCTGAGCGATGGCGATGCCCGATCCTGCCAAGACGGCACATCGTCAAACCCCGCGTTTCCGGAAATGGCCGGCATGTCTGCTGCCGATCCACAAATGACGATCTATCGTCGGTACTTCCCTCAGCCACGGCTGATCGTGTTCGGTTCCGATCCGATGGTTCTCGCCCTGTCCAGCATGGCCGCGCAGAGCGGTATCGACACCGCGATCGCGCGCCCGAAAGGCCCACTCGCCGCCCCGCCTGTGGCCGGTATCCGTTATCTTCGCGGCATGCCTGCCGACAATCTGACGAAGATCGGCGTCGACCGATGGACCGGTATTGTGGTCGCGGCCCACGACGATATCGACGATCGGGACGCGTTGTTCGCGGCCCTGCAGTCGGACGCGGGCTATGTCGGCCTTCTTGGGGCAAAACGGCATCTGCAGCGCAAGCTTGAGCATCTTCGCCTCAAAGGTGTCGACGACGCTTTTCTTGCGCGGCTCAGGGCACCTGTCGGACTTCCTGGAGGCGGGCGCTCACCTTGGCAGATTGCCATTTCCATTCTCGCCGAATTCGCACAGTGGTCGAATGCCGAACAGAATAGTTACGTCGGTGTAGCGCCGCACCTGCCTGATTCAGCTTCCCGCACCGCCAGCTAACTCCTCGGCTTAAAAACATGCCGCCAAGCGCCGATACAATGACCAGCCCTCAAATTTATGTTAGTATACTTACATTATTCAGGAGGTGGCATCATGGTCAGTGTCGAAGACAAACTCGCCGCAATGGGTCTGAAACTGCCGACGGAAATTCCTCCCGCCGGTAATTACCTGCGTTATTATCAGGCGGGCAATCTGCTGTTCCTGTCCGGCCATTTGCCCGATTCCGATGGCACGCCGCGCTATATGGGGCGGCTTGGCGAGAACCTCACGACCGAGCAGGGTTACGAGGCGGCGCGGGCGGCAACGCTGAACGCGCTCGGCTCGGTCCGCAACGCAATCGGCGATTTCGGGCGGGTACGCCATTTCGTGAAGCTGCTCGGCATGGTCAACAGCACGCCGGACTTCATCGAACAGCCGCGCGTCATGAATGGCGCGTCGGATCTTCTGGCTGAACTCTTTGGCCCCAAAATCGCGCCGCATGCGCGCTCAGCTGTCGGCATGGCGGTTCTGCCTCGCGGGAACTCGGTCGAGATCGAAATGATCCTCGACATCGCCTGACGTCGAATGAATGCCCGCGTCGGTACCGACGCGGGCGGTGCATGTCAGGTGCGGAACACGCCGCGCTTGCGGCCCTGTGACGTGCTCATGAACAACTCTTCGAGCGGAATCTTCCGGCTGATAAGCCCCTGCTCGTGGGAATATCCGACCAGCGTCTCGAAATTGTGCCGGTTACGCTCTCCAAGTCCGTACTCCCACGGATCCTCGCCGAGAATCTGCTCCTGCTCTTCCCACGCCTCCTGATACCAGGCGAGCGGGACGAGACGCGGATTGCGCATGCGCTTCATCGCAATCGTCTTCGACCGCTGAAACGCATCGTAGAGGTTCGGCACAATCCAGGGATGTTCCTCGACCAGTTCCTGCTTGAAACCGAGCACGTGCATGATCGGGAAGATGCCGGTCTTGGCGTAGTATTTCTCTTCCTCTTCCTTGTAGTTCGGAAACAGGCGCCCGACGCGCGGATCTTTGTTCAAGAAAGGTTCGATGATGTCGGGATGCAGAAGAGCGTCGATCTCACCCTCGGCCAGCATGGTCTCGATCGATTTGTCCTGCGCAATCTTGGTCAGCTTCAGGCCTTCCGGAGGCGTGAACTCGATGTCCTCGTCAAGCTCCGCAAACCATTCGATGGATTTGTGCGGCACGCCATAATCGTGTTCGAGAATGCCACGCAGCCACAGGACGGCGGTCACCTGATAGGATTTCACACCGATCTTCTTTCCGATGAGATCGGTTGGTTTCGAAATACCTTTTGTCGTGTTCGTAAAGATAAAGCCGTGGCGGAAGCGTCGGTGCAGGAAGACCGGCAGCGCACGGAACGGAAGGTCGCGGTCGCGCGCGACGATGTATGACGAGCCGGAGCATTCCGCGACGTCGTATTCGCGTCCGCGCAAGAAGCGCCAATGGCGCGTTGCCGAATCCGCCCCCGTCAGAATGTTCAGATCGATACCGTCCGGCTTGACGATGCCTTCCTTAAGCGGGCGTATGATTTCGTAATCACCGCAGGCAAGCGTCAGATGCAGTTTCTTGGTCATGAGATGGCTTCCCCCCGGGCCGCCATTTCCGCGCGGCCTTTCTGAATGAGATTGAACAGAGTTTCCGGAACGATCGGTGTCTGCGAAATGCGTACAGCGAACGGCTTCAGCGCGTCCTCCACCGCTGAGATGATCGCAGCGGCGGCGGGAATCGTGCCCGCTTCGCCGACGCCCTTGGCGCCGAGCGGGTTCATCGGAGACGGCGTTTCAAGATAGATGGTTTCGAATCGAGGCAGCTCCGTCGCCGTGACAAGGAGGTATTCGGCAAAGGTTGTGGTCAGCGGCTGTCCGGATTCGTCGTATCCCATGACTTCGAACAGCGCATTGCCGATGCCGTGAGCGATGCCGCCATGGATCTGCCCGTCGACAATCATCGGATTGATCAGCTTCCCGGAATCGTGCAGCGCGACATAGCGATTGATGGTCACATGTCCGACTTCGACATCCACCTCGACTTCGACGACATGGCATGCATTCGCGTAGGCGAGCGCATCCGTCTTCCACTGGATGCTGGATTCGAGACCGGGATCCACGTCCGCCGGAAACGCATAGCCGGGTGCGCCGCGCAGCCGCGTCGCGACCTCGGCGAGGCTCATACCTCTGTTCGAGTTGCCTTTGACGCGGACGTGACCGCCCGAGAGCTCAAGCTCCTCTTCCGGAACGTCGAGCATATGGCTCGCCGCCTTGATCGCCTTGGCCGCCACCGCTTTCGAGGCGATATGCACAGACGAGCCTGCCGTCACGAGCTGGCGGCTCGCAAATCCACCAAGACCAAGCGGCGAGAAAGCCGTGTCTCCCGCGATCACCGTCACCTGCTCGGCTTCGATGCCGAGTTCCTCGGCACAGATCTGTGCCAGCGCGGTCGCAAGGCCCTGCCCCATCGCGGTCGCGCCCGTAAATACGCTGACACGGCCGGATGGCGCAATACGAACGGTGCCGCTCTCGAACGGCCCACGCCCGGTTCCCTTGACCGCGTTTGCCATGCCGATACCGATATGGCGGCCTTCGGCCAGTGCCGCAGCCTGCCGCTGCGGAAAGTCAGTCCAGCCCGCAGCGGCCAGCGCTTCCGCCTGCGAGGCGGGATAGTCGCCGGAATCGTAGACCATAGCAGCGCCCGAACGCGCCTTGAGCGGCTTTGTGTAGGGCATTTTCGACGGCGGAATGAGATTGCGGGCGCGAACCTCCGCGCGGTCGATGCCAAGCTCTGTCGCAATAAGGTCCATCATGCGCTCCATCGCGAAAGCGGCCTGAGGATAACCCGCACCTCGCACCGAGGAGACCGGAACCTTGTTGGTGTGCACGATCGAAACATCGACCGAATAGGCCGGAACGATATAGGGACCCGTCGCGGCCGTCGCCGAATTATAGGGCAGGTTCACGGGCTTCGGGGCGTAGGCTCCCTGATCGTGGATCAGGCTCCCTTTCATCCCGAGCACGCGGCCGTCTGCATCCGTGGCGACATCGAGCGACCAGTACTGGTCGCGCTCCTGGATGGCCGCAAGGAAGTTTTCGCGGCGGTCCTCGATCCATTTGAGATTGCGCCCCAGGATCGTCGCTGCGGCAGGCAGCGCGAACTCCTCGGGATAGAGACAATATTTTGGGCCGAACCCGCCGCCGACGTCGGGTGTAATAACACGAAGCCGGTTCTCGTCGAGATCGAGCATCGCAGACAACGCATGAAAGAGATCGTGCGGCATCTGTGTCGAAGACCAGACGCAAAGCGAATTCCCACCGGGCCGAACTTCGACGAGAACTCCGCGTCCTTCCATCGGATGCCCGCAGCCGCGGTGCTGCAGAAGATCGTCGTGGAAGACATGAGCCGCATCGGAAAAGGCGGCTTCGATATCGCCGAATTCGACCTTGAGCTTGTTGAGGACATTGGAAGCAAGTTCCGTACGGACGACTGGCGCTCCCACCACCGCTCCCACGCGTGCGTCGGTGACCACCGGTAGCGTATCGTAATCCACGATCACCGCAGCCACGGCGTCCTCTGCTTCATAACGCGAGTGTGCTACGACCATGGCGATGGGTTCGCCGACATAGGCCACTTCCTTGTCGGAAAGAACAAAGGGTGTGCTCGAATTCTGCGCCGAGCTCGGGCTCGCCCCCAGCGGCATTCGCAACGACATCAACGCAGGCTTGAGATCTTTTGCCTGCATCACCGCGTGGACGCCGGGCATGTCTTTGGCGATTTCAACGTCGACACCGATTATACGCGCATGCGCGACGGTGCTTCGCACGAACGCGACGTGCAGGAGATCCGGCAAAGCGATGTCATCGACAAAACGTCCATTACCCCTCAGCAGCGCCGGATCTTCAATGCGGTGTTTCGGGTGCCCGACAACTCGGCTCATGCGCGGCGTCCCTTGCGCAGCTCTGCCGCTGCCTGCATCGCCGCGGCGACGATGCTCTGATAGCCGGTACAGCGGCAGATGTTGCCCGAAATCGCGTCGCGCACATCCGCTTCTGTTGGGTCGGGTTGCTCATCGAGCAGCTCCATCAACGTCATCAGAATTCCGGGCGTGCAGAAGCCGCACTGAAGGCCGTGATTGTCTCGGAACGCCGTCTGAAGCGGGTGCAAATCTCCGTTCGGTTCCGCCAATCCCTCGATCGTGCGGACATCCGATCCTTCGGCCTGCACCGCGAGCATGAGGCAACTGCGCGCGCTTACCCCATCGACAAGGATCGTGCAGGCACCACAAACGCCGTGCTCACAGCCCAGATGCGTGCCGGTCAATCCGAGACCATGGCGCAGAAAGTCTGCCAATGTGGTGCGCACGTCTGCCGTGCCGCTGTAGCTACGGCCATTGACAGTGAGTTCGATGCTGCGCTCCGACATCAGTTGAGCCCTCCTAGGCGGTCTCTGGCTCGAGAGATCGCGGTCTTCAACGTCTTGCGGAGCACCGAACGCGCGACATGCTTGCGGTAATCGGCGCTCCCGTGGAAATCGCCGAGCACATCCAAACCGTCGCAGAATGAGAGCGCTGCCTCGACGGTTGCATCGTCGCCAGACGTGCCGGAGAGGACCTCTTCGGCCTCGACGCCGCGCAGCGGAACCGTGCTGACGCCGCCAACAGCTATCGCGATCTTATCGATTGTCCCCGACGCGTCGCAGGTCACCAGGCAGCCAGCAGATGCAACGGCAAAATCGCCATGACGGCGAGTGAATTCGTGGAAGCAATAGCCGTGGCCGTCCTGCCAGAGCGGGATTTCCACCGCGACGACAACCTCATTCGGTTCGATGCCCGGCGTCATGTAATCGACGATAAAATCGGCGATCGGCAGAGTTCGCCGTCCGCCCTCTTTGGCAATCTCGATTTCGGCATCGTGCAGCAACGCGATGGTCGGAAGCTCGGCTGCCGGATCGAGATGGCAAAGGCTACCGCCGATCGTGCCACGATTGCGAGTCTGCCGGTGGCCGACGAGATGCAGCGCCTCCGCAACGATGGGAGCGCGCTCGTTGACGAGCGGATCCAGTTCGATCTTACGCTGCCGGGTCATCGCCCCAATCCTGAGCCGGTCACGCTTGATTTCGATACCTGCAAGGCCGGGCACGCGGTTGATGTCGATCAGCACATCCGGGAAGACATAACGCAAATTGAGCATCGCCATCAAAGACTGGCCGCCCGCGAGAATCTTGGCATTTTCCGTTCCCGCCAGCATGACACACAGCTCGTCGAGGCTTTCGGGACGCAGATACTCAAACGGTGGCGGCTTCATCTTGACCTTTGAAACTAGAAACTCGTGTGATGCGGCAATCCAGCAGCACGAGTGGAAGGTCCACTCTTATCCGCCCGGCGGTTGCGCTTGCCAATTCGTCGGGACGGCTCTCTCACTCGCCTGAGAACAGGATTCCTTCCGGCAGGGGCAGGTGCAGGAACAGTTCGAAGACGGCGTACATGACGCCCGCCGTTCCAATCACATAGATGATGCAGACACGCCAGGGCGCCTTCGCCACGACCCTCAGATAGGCAATGATGAACACCGGCAGGATGACGAGCAGCCCGACGAGATACATCCCGCCGAAGAACATCACGACCCAACCCATGACTTCCGCCCAGGTGCGCCTGTCGGCACGGGCGAAGACTTTGTGGAACTCGTCTTCGTTGCCCTGATCCTCGTCTCCCTCGGCCGCGAGGGCCACCTCCCCGTTGCTGTGCGCCGCCTTCGACGCCGATGCGCCTCCGAGAGCGGCACGGCCGCCGAACGTTGTCCAGGCGAGCGAAGCCAACTTCATCAGAAGGAAGAGGATGCCTGCGATGCTGAGCAGTTCGGGAAAGAAAGCAGTGCTGGCCGGCCAGTTGAACGTCATCACATAGGCCGCGATCATCACACCAAGCAGCGCAAGCGTGAATATCCAGTCGCCGAGCTCGGCGCGCTTTTGCGGCTTTGTTGCCATAGGTGCGTTTGTCATGCCCGAACCTCCGAGGAACGGCGGATGCTTTTGCGTACATCCCACACCGTCTTGAAAAGAATGGCGACGATGATCATGCCGAGAAGGATGACCAGCGGACGCTGAATCCACGACCAGCCATAGAGAGAAGTCGAAAGGAACAGATAACGTTCGCACAGATCTCCAAGCACCGCACCGAGAAGAAGCGGAACGCGCGGCCAGTTGAAGCGAAGGCAGACGATGCCGACCGCCGCCGCGCCGAGCATGACCCATACATCGAACATGCTGTTGTTTTCGGCGTAAGCGCCGAGGACGGTGAGCACAAGAAGGAAAGGTACGAGAATTGGCCCCTCGGTGAAGGTCAGCCGCGCGAGCGGCTTCAGGAGAGGCAAAGCGAGAATGACCACGATGATGTTGGCGATGATCATGATCCAGACCATCGAGAACGTGACATCGAGATGTGTCGTAAGCATTTCCGGACCTGGGTTGAGCCCCGAAATCAGGAAGGCGTTGAGCAGAATCGCGGTGCTGACGCTGCCGGGCAAACCAATCGCGATCATCGGAACCAGCGAACCGCCGTCTTTGGCATTGTTGTTACCGCCGGCAGCCAGAAGACCTTCGATGCTTCCCTTGCCGAACTCCTCCGGCGTTTTCGACATCTGCTTGGCCTGTCCATAGGCGATAAACTGGGAGACAGAGCCGCCGACGCCGGGGATGACGCCAATCGCCGAACCGATGGCACCCGCCCATGCAACCACTTTCCAGTGGCGGAATGTGTCCAGCATACCTTGCCAGACGCCGTCGATATTTCGGCTCACGGCCTTTCCGGCGATGCTTTCCTTGCTCAGCATCAATTGTACAATTTCCGGGCCGCCGAAAAGGCCGATAACGATCGGCACGAGACCAAGCCCTTCCCAAAGCTCAAGCTGGCCGAACACATAGCGCGGAACGCCAGCCTGCGGATCGATGCCGATCAGCGCGATCAGGAGCCCGGCGCAGCCCATGATCATGCCCTTCAGCATCTGCCCCCGCGACAGCGAGGCCATGAAGATGAGGCCGACGACCGTCAGCATGAAGAATTCCGGCGGACCGAACGCGAGAACAATGGGACGAATGATCGGGATCGAGAGCGCGAGCACGACTGCGCCGATGATCGCGCCGACGAGCGAACTCATGAGCACCGCTCCAAGCGCCCTGCCCGCCTGCCCTTTGCGTGCCATGGGATGGCCATCGAGCACGGTCGCGGCCGATGTTGCCTCTCCCGGTATGCCGAACAGGACTGCGGTAATATCGCCGGTCGTCGATGTAACGACTTTCATGCCGAGCAGAAAAGCGAAGACGTGGATGGGTTCCATACCGAACGTAAACGGCAGCATAAGCGCCATCGCGACGGGGCCGCCTATCCCGGGCAGAACGCCGACAACAAATCCGATCAAGATTCCAATGAGCATCAGACCCATCGAATGCGGGCTGAGGACGTCGAGAAGCCCGGTCATCGCGGCGTCAAACATTGGGCACTATCCTATCGCGTTTACCACCAGCTCGGCCAAAGAACGCGGCTGGTGGGGTGCTTTTCGTTTCCAGTCTATTGCGCGAATGAACTGCGCAGCAGATCAAGATATTCTTTTTGGGCCTCGCTTGCGCCCCGAACCAGATCTGCGACCGCCGCTCCTGAAAGAGGCTCAACCGGCCTGTTCAACTGCCTAGATTCCGCCAGGAATTCCGGGCTTGAAATCGTCCGGTCGAACACGTCGCGCAGGCATTTCAGGCGATCTTCCGACAATCCGGGTGGCGCGGCGATGGCGCGTCCAGCTGCCACGGCGCTCGCATGCGCCTTGATCAGAGGAAGAAACTTTGCATCGACCATTTCTGAAATCGGACGGATTTCCGGACGTCCGGCAACGGCCTCGGTGCCGAGCAGCCAGATGGTCTGGCCGGTCTGCGCTTTCTCGGCCGCGTCCGCAGCACTTAGCGAGGACGAGAACAGATCGAGTTCTCCGCGCCCGAGCGAGGCATAGACTTCGGGCGACCCGCTAAACCCCGTAATGACGTTTGCGTTGGTCTCGATAACCGTTTCGAGGAGCTTCGCACTGATGTACTGCGGCGATCCCAGGCCCGTCGAACCGATGCGCACAGCACGCTCCGCACCGAGCTTCTGCGCATCGTCCACGGTTTTGATCGTTCCGCCCGGATTCGTGGCCACGACATCGGGTTCGCCGGAAACGCGGCCGACCCACGAAAATTCGTTGGTTTTAAAACGGACGCCGGGCGCGTCGCCGAGTTCGGCGGCGAGCATGCCACTGACGGCAATCAGTTGAAGCTTCAGACCGTCGGGTTTTTCTGTCCAAGTCTGGTTGGTTGCCAGCAAGCCGCCCGCGCCAGGCTGATTGCGCACGATCATGCTCGCTGCACCGAGCTGCGGCCCCATATACTTCGCGACCATTCGCCCATACACGTCGAAGCCGCCACCGGCCGAGAACGGAATGACAAGTTCGACGGTCTCATTTTCAAAGAAAGCGCAAGTCTTGTCCATCTGGGCTGATGCGGACGACGCGATCATGATTGCGATCGATGCACTCAAAAGCCTGGAAAATATCGAGGTTCTGCTCATCTTTAATCATCCCGCATTCGAAAGGGGCTGACCGCAACAAGAGTTACCGCCAGCCCGGACAATGACGGCCCGAAAATATCCCGTTACTTTCCGAAGGATTTGCGGAGAACATCCACATATTCTTGCGGAGCGCGCGTCGCTTCTTCAACGACAGCGGCCATCTCAGCCCCCGTCAGCGGCTGCACCGGACGATTCAATTGCTTGGATTCAGCGACGAACGCTTCGCTCGCGACCGTGCGGTCGTAGGCGTCGCGCAGGCACTTCAACCTGTCTTCCGGCAGTTTCGGCGGACCGGCGATCGCACGCCCGGCAGCAACTACCGCTTCCTGTACCTTGATGAGAGGCAGGAACTTGGCGTCGACGAAGTCGGCCAAAGGCTTGATCTCGGGCATTCCCTCGACACCCTTCGTCGAGAACGTCCAGAGCATATTGGCCGTTTCCGCCTTCTGCGCAGAGATGGCAGACGACAACGAGGTCGAGAACAGATCGAGCTCGCCGCGACCGAGCGACGAATAGACTTCCGAGGAATTGCTGAAGCCCGTAACGACATCCACCTTGTCGTCAAGCATCATGCTCATGAGGTTTCCTTCGATGTAGTCGATGTCGCCGACCCCGGAGGAGCCGTAACGGATCTTCCGTTCGGCACCGATCTTCTTCAGGTCATCGATGGTCCTGATCGATCCCGTTGGCGAGACGGAAATAACATCGGGCTCTCCCGTGATGCGGCCGATCCACGAGAACTCTCCGGTCTTGAACGAAACGCCCTCGGCGCCGCCAAGCTCGGACGTGACCATGCCGGAGACCGACATCACCTGGATACGCAGGCCATCGGGCTTTGCCGCCCAGGTCTGGTTCGTACCGAGAAGGCCGCCGGCTCCGGGCTGGTTGCGGACGATCATGTTCGCAGCGCCGAGCTCGGGGCCCATGTGTTTGGCGACCATTCGCCCATAAATGTCGAACCCACCGCCCGGCGAGAACGGGACGATCAGTTCGACCGTCTTGTTCTTGAAGAACTCGCAGCTGGCGGCGTCCTGCGCATACACAGGGGATGCTGCGGCGACAACCAACGCCATCGAAGCCGGAAGTGCGAGTTTCTGCATCCGAGGTCCCTTGGCCGTCACGATTGCGCGCGACACGCCAGTCCTGCCCGAGAAAAATTTGCTCATTTTCTGCTCCCCACGAACGCGTTGACTTCAGTCAACGATGGCTCGGAAATAGACAGTATACTGACTATTTGGACTGTCAACGCGCCCCCGTGCGGACAAACACTTTAGAGCCACCTGGAAAGTCTATGTTTTAAGCAGCAGGTCAGGCAGTTGCTGGTATTTCAGTCGAAATATCGGGAGCTTGGCTCGTCAGCAGCCAAGTACATGCCGTCGAATTGAGCAGAAAATAAAATTTGACGGACCGCTATACAGCCGGCTCAGAGCGCGGATCGAGCCGCAATTCCGCCCGCCCGAGGGAGTTGTTTCCTTCGATCAGACGCACGAGGAGATCCAGGAAAACTTCGCGCTCCTCGCCCGAAAGAGGGCCGAGAAGTCGACGGTGAACCCGGCTAAAGCAGGCGCTGGCCTGCTTGAGGTGCTCATCGCCCGACAGCGTCATTCGCAGGCTCTTGGCGCGACGATCGCGCAAGGATGGTCGGCGCTCGATGTGGCCTGCGGCGGACAAGCGCGCGACGACATCTGCCACATTTGCACGGTCGATTCCCAGCTCGCGCGCGAGCGCGGACTGGTCGATCCCGGGATTGGCGGAGATCACACTCAGAGCGCCGAACTGGACGGGCGTGATATCCAGATCACCCATCTCGTCCATGAAGATCGCAACGCTGATCTGGTGCAGACGGCGGACCAGAAAACCCGGTCTGTCCCAGAGCGAAAGCGCCTCTGAACGTCGACGATCCTTCGGCACACTACATCTCCCAGTTAACCCGTTGCAGCAATCAGCAATTGCGGACGGGCGCGTCAACGTCAAAGTGCCAGCATACCAACAAGGAAAGGCTCTAAGGCCTTTCAACGTCCAACCCGCTAGCGCCTCAAAGAATGGCAGAAAGAGCCGAATAAATGAGATTCGCGGCGATCAACGCCAGGATGGCGATGAACAGTTTGTCGAAAGCCGAAGGGCTTATCACCCGGCCCAGCCAGTTTCCCACCGGCATCATGAGTGTCACGGGAATGAGCGCGAGCAAGCCCTCGACGAAGAAACGCATTTCGTAGAGACCTGCGAAGATCAGCGAAAACAGTTGCACAAGCGAGAAGGCGAGAAACATCGCCGAGACTGAAAAAACGAGATCGTCCCGCGACAGCCGCATCGCGTGGATGAACGGAACACCGACAGGACTCGACAATCCCGTGGCACCCTGCACCGTTCCGGCCACGAAGCCGACAGGCTTCGCCAGGCGTCGCCCCCTGTCCATACTCAGAACGAATGACGGGCTGAAGAGCCGCAGAGCTATATAGCCCGCAAGCATGAGCCCCAGGAAAAGTGAGCTCCACGACGACGGGAGAATTTTCAAAAGGAAAGTCCCCGCGACGATCCCGACGGCCCCGAGCAGAAGCATCGGGCCGAGAAAGGGTGTCCGGTGACGGCTCTCGCGCAGTTGCCAGACCTGCCAGATGTTCGTGACAATGATAGGAAGCGCAAGGATCGCGATGGCGTGAGGCACACCGAGGAAACTGGCAAGGACGGGCATCGCGACGATCGGAAGCCCAAGCCCCGTCGCTCCTTTGACGACCGCGCCCACGCCAAGCGCAAACGAGACGAGCATCAGGAGCTGAATGCTCATGCCGTAAACCAAGATTT
Source organism: Rhizobiales bacterium Ga0077545 (assembly GCA_001464335.1). Lineage (GTDB taxonomy): Bacteria > Pseudomonadota > Alphaproteobacteria > Rhizobiales > Methylopilaceae > Flaviflagellibacter. Next base: position 32,457 of record LNEV01000003.1, read on the forward strand.
CCCCCTGAATTTTCACGCGACAGAGTTTGCAGATCCATGCATCCCCGTTCGCCACGGGATCCGCATGACCGATCAGCCGCCGCCCGCAGCCTGAAGGTTTCGGCCGCGCGTGGCCCACCCCGTCATGCGCTTTTCGATATAGGCGAAGACAAGAAAAGTGGCGATCCCCATCAGAGCGATGACGAACACACCCGCGAACATCAGCGGGATCCGAAACTGCGAAGACGCCTGCAGCATCAGATAGCCGATGCCATCGTTCGACGCGATCGTTTCAGCAATGACCGCACCAATAAACGCAAGCGTAATCGACACCTTCAGCGAAGCGAAGAAGTAGGGCATGGCGCGCGGCAAACCGACCTTGAACAGCAGATCGCGCTTGGTCGCGCCGAGTGAACGGAGCACGTCCTCCAGTTCCGGCTCGACCGTCGCAAGGCCAGTCGCCACATTAACCGCAATCGGGAAGAAACTGAGAAGGAATGCCGTCGCGATTGCTGTCGGCTGGCCGATGCCGAGCCACAGGACGAGGATCGGCACGACTGCCACTTTCGGGATCGAGTTGAAGCCAATCAGAACGGGATAGAGGCCGACATAAATCAGCCGGGAGGATCCGATTACGACACCGAGCGTAACCCCGAAGAGAATGCCACAGGCAAATCCGATCATCGTGTTCATCAGCGTGAACGATGCGTGCTGCAGGATTGGATCGTGATATTGGATGAGTGCACCGAAGATCGCGACCGGTGACGGCAGAACGAATGGCCGAATTCCGAACAGCATGACGGCGAGCTGCCAGACGATCAGGATCCCGGCGATGACGAGCCAAGGCATCACCAGTTCAAGCCGACGCTGAGAAGACGCGTTCATCTCATGCCACCTTCAGGTTTTTTTCGGCTTGCACTTTGCTTTCATTGCGGATTTGCGCGATCTCGTTTCGGATCGCATGTACAATCTCGATGAACTTCGGATCGAATGTGGTTTCGATCGTGCGCGGCCGCGGGAGATCGACCTTGTGGGTTGCGATCACCTTTCCCGGGCGGGCGCTCATGACAAAGATCACATCGGCAAGATATGCTGCTTCGCGAAGATCGTGTGTCACCAGAATGGTCGTGAACTGGCGTGTCATCCAGATCGACTGCAAGACGCCCCAGAGTTCTTCGCGCGTAAAGGCATCGAGAGCTCCGAACGGCTCGTCGAGCATCAGAAGTTCGGGCTCATGAATAAGCGAACGGCACAGATTTGCACGCTGCTGCATGCCGCCCGACAGCATCCAGGGATGCTTGTCCTCGAAGTCTTCAAGGCCGACGGTGCGCAGAAGATTGCGCGCCCTGGCCGTGTATTCGGCGATGTGCGAACGCAGGCGCCCACGGTGCGGCTCGACGATTTCAAGCGGCAGCATGACATTGGACAGCAGCGGCCGCCACGGCAGAAGGGTCGGGTTCTGGAACGCCATACCGACTATTTTGAGCGGGCCGGAAACCTTCTCGCCTGCGACCGAGACAGATCCCTCCGAAACCGGATTGAGACCGGTTACCAGCTTCATCAGGGAGGACTTTCCACATCCCGAAGGACCGACGACCGCGGCGAACTGCCCCTTTTCGATCGACATGGATGTACCCTGCAGCGCCAGCGTCCCTTCAGGACCGCCATAACGCAGCGCAACATCGTCCAGCCTTACAAACTCGGTCATCCCAATCTCCGGCGCAAAAACGCCTGCGATTTTCATCGCAGGCGCCAGGCATTCAGATCATTTTTAGTTCGGAAGCCGCCGGCAGAAAACGATCATCGTAATAGAGAGAAAGCTCGGGAACCTCGTCCAGCTCGAAGCCCTCCTTGATGATCTGGCTGCCTTTTTCCATGCGCGCCGGATCGACATAACCCAGACCATTCTGTTTCACGTTTTCCGTCATGATGTGCTTGTCCAGCACCCACTGGAAACGCGGGAGTTCAACCTTTTCCTGCAGAAGGGATTCGCGCTTCACCACCGCGGCAACAGCTGCCGCCGGATCCTTGTATGCAGCTTTCCACGCGCGGGCTGCACCGAGCGCCATCGCCTTGCAAAGATCCGGCTGTTCCTCCAGCATTCTCTGGCTGGCGATCAGGGACTGGGCCGGGAAATTGAAACCGTAGTCCGAATAATACAGCAGGCCGATATCGTCCTGATTTGCACCGGCCTCAACAAGATTGAAGATCGAGGTGTAGTCGAAGCCGATGATGGCATCGATCTCGTTGCGCAGCAGAAGGCTGTCGCGAAGCTTTACGTCGACCGTAACGTATTCGATCTTGCTTTCGTCCACATCATTCAGCTTCAGCAAGGCGGGAAGCAGCTTGGTCGCGCCGGATGCCGCACCGACACCGATACGCGCACCTTCAAGGTCCTTCGGCTTTTCAATGGGCCTTTTGTTCATGCTGATGAGGCAGGCCGGAAAATGATCGAAGATGGACAGAATGGCCTTCGGCGCGGCCTTCGGATTACGCGCCGCGAATTCCACGAGGGTTGATATATCGGCAAAGCCGAAATCGTGGGTTCCTGTCGCAACACGCCGCACCGACTCCGCGGACCCCGGCGAGCCGTCGATCGCTAGCGAGTAGCCCAACTCCTTGTAAATGCCCTGCTCTTCGCCAAGCAGGAAGGGACAGTTCCCGCCATAAATGCGGATATCCAGAGTGAACGGAATTGTCTTTTCCTGCGCTCTCACGATAGCAGGCATGCCGATAGCCGCCGCCCCCGTCATCGCCGCGCCTCCGAGAAGCGCCGCACGACGCGTCACGAAACTGTTTCGAATGCCGCTCTCCATCTTACGCCTCCTGGGGCCGGATCCGACCATCCACTCGCTGCATTATTGGCAGAAAATTTTCCACGTATGCACAGTAATACGTACATTTTCATCGAGATCCTGGAACGTCGATGAAAGCCTACCAACCAAATTAGTTAGCACGCTAACAAATTATTGGACGAGCGCAAGTGGCTATAAATCTATCCCCTCGACCTCGACTGCATGTTGGAAAAGTATTGAGCAAAAAGGAGCCTTTCTGGGTAATGAGCAGCCCCAAATTACGAGCGTAGAGAGCGCGTTATGAAAAGCTTTTGGGCATATGCCAAAATTGTTTGCAGCAACTGCATCTACCGCTGGCAAGCGCCGGTGCGCTTCGAAGGCGCGATTGCGGGTTGCGTTCGCCTTTTTTGTAAGTGTACTAATAATTGACACGTGACGCGACTGAATCCGGAACGAATTGCAGGCGACGCAGACGGAGCCGTTCATGAGCATCTCACCCGAGACCGAAACCTGGATCGGGAAAAGTTTGCTGCGAAAAGAGGATATCCGGCATCTTGCGGGTGCGGGCATGTTCGTCGCCGACATTCGCATGCCGAACATGCAGGATGTGGCTTTTGTCCGTAGTCCGATCGCACACGGACACCTTCTCGGCATCGAGAAGCCGGCGGGGCGCGAGGCCAGCGTTTTTACACTCGTCGATCTTGGTGCCGTGCGGTGCATCGATGCCGGCCCGGAACTCGCAAGTTTTCGTACGACCCCCTACCCTCCCCTTGCCGGAGACCGGGTGCGCTTTGTCGGCCAGACAGTCGCGGCCTGCATCGCACCAACCCGGGCCGAGGCCGAAGACATAGCGGAACAGGTCATCGTCAATACGGATGATCTCCCCACCGTCGTCGATGCCGTCGCCGCACTGCAGCCCGGGACCGCAACCCTGTACGACGGCTGGTCCAACAACGCCTTTATTCACGCGACCATTGCCGAAGGCGATATTGCGAGCGTGGCGAACGCGCCGGTCCAGATGCACCGCACCCTGAAGATGAACCGGCAGGCGACGGTAGCCCTCGAAGCACGAGGCGTTCTTGCCTATTGGGATCACCGGCTCGACGAACTGGTCGTCTACACGTCGACGCAAGGGCCGCATGTCATGCGGCTCGGGATCGCGCAATCGCTTGGGCTCCCCGAGCACAAGCTGCGCGTCATCGCTCCGGATGTCGGTGGCGGCTTCGGCGGCAAGAATCGGCTTATGCCGGAGGAAATCGCGATTGCTGCGCTTGCGCTCAAGCTCGGCCATCCCGTCCGCTGGATCGAAGATCGGCGCGAGCATCTCATCGCGTCCGTCCACGCGCGCGAGCACCACTATGACCTGACGCTGTTCGCAGAGACCGATGGACGTGTGCTGGGCATCAAGGGCGCGCTGCATGTCGATGCCGGCGCTTACGCGCTCTGGCCTTCGGGACCGTTCATGGAATCGAGCATGGCAGCGCGGAACCTGCCTGGTCCCTACCGAATCAAACACCTGCACATCGACACGCACACGGTCGCCACCAACAAGGCGCCGCTCGGCCCTTATCGTGGCGTCGCCCGTCCGGGCGCATGCTTCGCGATTGAGCGCGCGATGGATGAACTTGCGCATGAGCTCGGCATGGACCCATCGGAACTCCGTCGCATCAATCTCGTGTCGGCGGCGGATATGCCTTACCGCACGGCGGGTGGGCTTCTTCTCGACACAGGCGATTATCCGACGGCGCTCGAAGCTGCCGTGGAGATGATCGATCTTCCTGCCATCCGTGAGCGCCAGAAAACGCCGGAGCCCGACGGACGGAAGATCGGTGTCGGCTTTGCCGTCTACACCGAGCAAAGCGGGCACGGAACGGTCGAATGGACGAAGCGAAAATCGCGTGTCGTGCCTGGCTATGAATCGGCCACGGTCCGCATGCTGCCGGACGGGACCGTGCACTTGATGGTCGGCATACTCAATCACGGCCAGGGCCTCGAAACCTCGCTCGCGCAGATCGCGGCGTCGGAACTTGGAATGCACCCCGACAACATCTCGGTTCGACACGGCGACACCGGATCGACGCCCTACGGCTTCGGCACCTTCGCTTCCCGCAGCATTGTTTTCTCGGGTGGCGCGGTCGCCAAGGCCTGCCGGCAACTCGCCATCAAGATATGTAGGATCGGCGCGCATCTGATGCAGACGGACACAGCCGAAACCGCCTTGCGCGACAATGCGGTCCACGGCCCATCCGGCAGCGTCTCTTTGGCCGAAATTGCCCGCGCCGCGAACACGCGTCCCGAACTCCTTCCGCAGGGCACAGAGCCCGGCCTCGAAGTCACAGCAACCTACGAGCCGCCGGATTCAGGAGGCGTGTTTTCCTATGGCGTTCATGCCGCGCTCGTTGCCGCGGACCCGAAAACGGGGATCGTCGAAATTCTGAAATACGCTGTCGCCGAAGACTGCGGAACCATGATCAATCCGCTGATCGTCGACGGCCAGATCATCGGTGGCGTCGCACAGGGGATCGGTACCGCACTTTATGAGGAACTTCCCTACGACGAGGCCGGACAACCTCTCGCGACGACATTCGGCGATTATATGATGCCGTGCGCGACGGAGATCCCTCACTTCGAAATCCGGCACTTCGTCACGCCCGCGCGGAATACCGAATATGGCGTGAAAGGTATGGGCGAAGGCGGCGCGATTGCCCCGCCGGCAACCATCGCAAATGCGTTGACAGATGCGTTTCGCGATATCGGGGCAAAGTTTCTCGAGACCCCTATGACGCCCCGCCGCGTTTCCGAGGCGGTTGCACGCGCTCACGGAGAGAACGGGTGAAAGCCTCCGCCTTCCAGTACGTGCGTCCGGAAAATCTGACGGAAGCAATTGAGCTTCTTTCGGGTGATCCCGATGGCGGCGCGATGGCAATTTCGGGCGGTCAGTCGCTGCTCGTGCTGATGGGGCTGCGCTTTGCAATGGCGAACACACTGGTAGATATTTCGCGCCTTCCCGAATTGCACAGGGTTTCGGAATCCGCAGATCGTGTTTTTCTCGGCGCGGCCACCACGCATGCGATGATCGAGGACCGCAAAGTGCCCGATCCGTCCTCCGGGCTCATGCCGCGGGTTGCGAGCAAGATTGCCTATCGGTCTGTTCGCAATCTCGGCACTATCGGCGGCAGCATGGCGCTTGCGGACAGCGCCGCCGATTGGCCGGCCTGCCTGATCGCGCTGGACGCCGACATCGTCATCATGGGGGCTCACGGAGAGCGCCGCGAAAAGGCCGAAGACTTCGTGCGCGGTCCCTACGAAACCGCGCTTCTTCCTGCGGAGTTGGTCGTGGGTATCGACATTCCACATCGGAGAACGGCGCGCTGGGGAACCAACAAGGTTGCGCGCAAAAGTGGAGCTTTTGCGGATTCATTGGCGGTGTTTGTCGATTCATCGAATGACGGCCCAGCCCGTCTTGCGCTGACGGGAACGGCCTCACATGCCCGCCTTCTCCCCAGAACGAGCACTTACGCTCATGAGAACCGGATATTAGACAACGCCGATCTGCGAGCGACCATTCTGGCCGATCTGGAGGACGTGGATCCTCTTGCCGACGCCTATCGCCAACGATGCCACGTCGCCACCGCAATGCGGGCGATCGCCGAGGCCAGACTATGACCAGCACTTCCTTTTGCCTGAACGGTCGCGAAATCGCTCAGGAGATCGATTCGCGCCAGAGCCTCGCCGATTATGTGCGTGAGACGCTCAACCTGACGGGCACCCATCTCGGCTGCGAACACGGAGCATGCGGTGCCTGTACCGTCGAGGTCGACGGCACGCCAGTGCGCTCGTGCCTGGTTCTTGCGGTCATGTGCGACGGCAAGAATGTCGAAACGATCGAAGGAACGCGCACGGACGAGGCGATGAACATCATCCGCCGGAATTTCCGCGAGAAGCACGCCCTCCAATGCGGTTTCTGTACGCCCGGAATGCTCCTGACCGCCCGCGACATCATCCGCCGCCATCGGGCGCCAAACGACGCTGAGATACGCGCCGAACTGAGCGGCCAGATATGCCGGTGTACGGGCTATATGGGAATTGTGGCTGCGATAAAGTCCGCAGCTGTTGAGATCAACGGTTAGCGGCGTCAGATGTCAGGCTGCGACCGCATCGTCGAGCCTCGTCAGTGTCTGCCGTGCATAGGCCATCAGCCAGGCCTTGAATTCCAGCACCGCCGGATGCGATGCATTGCTTTCGTGCATCAGCAGATAATAGTTTCCGTCGCTGTCGATCCGACGCGACGACAGGGCGACGAGGTCACGATCTCTCGGATCGACAAGAACATCCGGCACGAGCGCAATGCCGAGCCCGTCCTTTGCCGCCGAGATCGACATGAACATATGGCTGAAGACAAGTTCGGGACGCGGCATGATCATGCCCTGAACGCCAAGCCAGTCCTCCCAAGCCGTCATCCTGGTTCCCGTATGGATCAAGGGATAACGCAAGATATCTTCAATGTTTTGGGGAATTCTTCCATCAAACAACCACCGGGACGCAATCGGCACCAGCCGGTCCCGTAACAGAAAGTCGGCCGAAATTCCGTCCCAGTTTTCGATCATCCGCAGAGTAAGCCGTGGCCCATCAGACTGGCCGATGTGACCAGGCAGCCGTCCGACCCGAAGCGCAACCGCGCCTTCGGTGCGCAATTCACGCGCCGGCTCAGTCGACGTTTTGAACCGAAGCTCGATATTCTTGTGCTGGCTCGAAAACTCGGTCAGCCGTGGCATCAGCCACATGGATGCCAATGTCGGCAGAATTGATATTTTCAGAATGTGCCTTTCGGACGCTGTCTTTACCCGCTCTCCCGCGACGGCCAGAGATCGCAATGCGGGACGAATGGCGGTGACATACTGAACTCCAGCAGGGGTAAGCTCGATCTGCCGGGTTCCACGTAAAAAAAGCTCAGTGCCGAGCATATCCTCAAGCTCGCGTATCTGCCGGCTGATCGCGCCCTGGGTCAGATGCAGCTCGTTGGCGGCGGCCGTAAACGATTTCAATCGCGCGGCAGCCTCGAACCCCCTCAGAGTTGACGTTGACGGTAGCCTTTCAACCATCCTCGGAACTCCGTTGACCGGATCGACAAGCCGATCGAACACACAGGTTTCCAAAGCAATAGTCGTGCCTGAGAAGGCTCACATGTCAATAGTATTACAGCGTCCACCCTGCAGCATGTCCGCGCAATCTTATCGATTGCATTTGGAACTGAAGCTCCATCCTTGAACCGGAAAGCTAAATGCCAGCCACCAGCCCGCCGTCGACGCGGATTATGGAGCCCGTGACATAGGAAGCGCGTTCGCTTGCCAGAAACGTCACGACATCGGCAAACTCTTCCGGGTCGCCATAGCGCCCGGCCGGTATCGCAGATGTGCTTTCCCGCTGTACCTCGGAAACATCCCTGCCCTCCCGCTCTGCCCTTTTTTGATCGAGAAAGCTTATCCTGTCGGTCGCGATACGTCCGGGAGCAACAACATTTGCCGTGACGCCATCGCCTGCGACCTCGCGCGCGAGAGTTTTAGACCACCCAACCAGAGACAGCCGCAAGGCATTGGAAATGGCCAGATTCGGAATGGGTGCGACAACGCCCGAAGACGTGAGAGTGAGAATGCGTCCCCATTTCCGCTCACGCATGCCGGGTAGAACGCGATCGCTTATCGCAAGAACCGAGAGCACCATGGTACGAAAATTCTCTTCCCACACGGCAAGGTTTGCGCCGGCCGCAGCGGTAGGAGGCGGACCTCCGGTGTTGTTGATCAGGACCTCCACCGGGCCGAGTTGCTTTTCGATCTCCGCAATATTGCGATCAATCAATGAAAGATCACCAAGATCCCACTGCAAAGCGATGCACCGCGCACCCTGTGCGGACAGAAGTTCATACGTTTTTTCGAGCCTGTCCGCCGACCGGTTTGCCACGGCGACATGAGCGCCCTCCCGCGCAAGCGAGAGGGCGACTGCACGTCCGAGACCACCGCCGGCCCCCAGCACCAGAGCCGTCTTGTTCTTCAACCCCAAATCCATAGACTGCTCCGATGCCGGTGACGCTCGACCTTACTGGAAGATCTCAGCGAATTTTTTCTTGGTCGCCTGATTGTTCTCTTTGACGTACTTATAGTCGATCTGGCGCACTTTCATGTCCGCGAGGCGCGGGCTGTTCGGCGGAGGTTCGACATCGGTGCGTGCCGCGTAATTGCCGCTCGCTGGGAACACATCCTGCGCCTCCTTGCTCACAAGGAATTCTGCAAGCAATTTTGCGGCGTTCGGGCTCTTGGCCTTGGCAAGCACCGCCGAAGGTGCCGGAACGACGAATACGCCGTCATCCGGATAGATCACTTCGAGCGGCTCTCCTGCCATTTTGGCGGCATTCGCATACGACATGTCGGTGCCTCCGGCGACCTGCCGTTCTCCGCGCTTGACCGTATCGAACGCCTGCTGACCGCCGCGGACAATCATGACGCCATTGTCATTCAGCTTCTCGAAATAGTCCCATCCGAATTCCTTGGCTATCATTGCCACCGTGTAGAGCTGCAGCACGGTGCTCGCCGGATCTGTAATAACGATCTGTCCCTTATAATCGTCCTTGAGCAAATCTGACCAAGCTTTCGGAGCCTTGTCGACCGGAAGGATTTTCGTGTTCGTATAGAAGGCAACGATGTTCAACCGCTGCGCGACATACATCCCATCCGGATCTTTGAGATAATCCGGAATGTTGGCGCTGCCCTCCGGAACAAACTTCGTGAAGATTCCACGCTCGCCGAAATCACCCATCGCCTCGGGATCGGACGTCGTCAAAACATCCGCCGCAACCTGCCCCGCATCCAGCTCGGTATTGAAGCGACGCAGGAGCTCGCTACCGCTTGCGCGAAACAGCTCGACCGTCACGCCATACTTCTGTTCGAAGATCGCTACGATCTTGTTGGCCTGGTCGATCGGCGTCGAGGAATACCACACGACCCGGCCTTCCTTCTTGGCCGCCTCGACATCCACCGCGTCCGCGGCCGATGCGAGGGATGGGATGCACAGCATTGCCGCCGCGATTCCCGTGCAGGCAATTCGCCTGGTAAGACCTGTTCCTATGGCACTCATGGCAGACCCCTTTGTAATGTTACAAGCCGCACTCCTGCAAACTCATGCAGATGTGAAGATCGAGCCGCGTTCGTTCGCGATCTTCAAGAAAACCTCTTTACCCGTCGGGAATAGATCGCGTGGATGGGTCTGAACCCGAATGGATTGGCCATCTTCCAGCGTGACGACGTATTCGCACATGTTTCCGAGGAAGGTGACATCCGCGATCACACCGGGCAGTCCCTGCCCGGACAGCTGAATCGCGACGTCTTCCGGGCGCACCGCAAGATCGACCTTCGACCCGATCGGGAGATCGGTCGAGGACGGCAGCATGATTTTCGTTCCCGACACATCGAGTGTAACGTCAGAGGCTGTACGTGCCGTTACGCGACAGCTGATGAAATTGATAAGCCCCATGAAGTCAGCAACAATCCGGTTGCTCGGCCGGTCGTAGACGTCAAGAGGAGATCCGTACTGCTGAAGAATGCCGCTGTTCATCACGGCAATACGATCCGACAACGCAAGCGCCTCGGCCTGATCGTGCGTCACGTAGACGAAAGTGATGCCGGTGCGCCGTTGCAGCTGCTTCAGTTCGGCGCGCATCTTCTCGCGCAGTTTGGCATCGAGATTGCTGAGCGGCTCATCAAGCATGAGGATCGCGGGCTCGACGACGAGGCTGCGTGCGAGCGCGACACGCTGCTGCTGGCCGCCCGACAACTGCGAGGGATAGCGTTCCCCAAAACCGCCGAGGCCGGTAAGTTCGAGCATGCTCTCGACGCGCCGCCGCTGCTCGGTGGCCGATACGCGCCTGATCTTGAGCCCGAACACAACGTTCTCGTACACGGTCTTGTGCGGCCACACGGCGTAGTTCTGGAACACCATGCCCATGCCGCGATCTTCAGGAAGAACAACCCCGCCGCTGGACGAAATGACACGCCCCTTCACCGAAATTGTTCCCTGATCCGGCGTGATATAGCCGGCGAGCATGCGCAGTGTGGTGGTCTTCCCGCAGCCGCTTGGCCCCAGCAGGGTGACGAACTGGTTCTCCTCGATCGTCAGACTGAGATCGTTGACGGCAGCGGCGTTGGCCTTCGACGCGAAGTTTTTGGTAAGATTGCGAATTTCAATAAGAGCCATTGCCGCCGCCCTGGTCAGGTCACTATGTCCGTACCCGGCCGGCGCGCGCCGAACCAACGTACAACGAGAATTGCCAATCCGATCACCGCCATGTTGACCATTGCGAGCGCCGCGACGGGCTCAGGCCTCCCCACCTCGTAGAGATTGTAGACAGCCACCGCGAGCGTGATCGAATTCGAACTGAAGAGCAGAATCGAGGCACTCAGTTCCTGGATAACGGGAACGAAGACGAGTAACCAACCGGCAAACAGCCCGGGCCGAATAAGCGGCACCACGATCTCGCGCATGGTACGCCCCCAACCCGCACCGAGAATGCGGGACGCCTCCTCAAGGGACGGATCGATCTGCCGGAAGGAGGCGTTTGCTGCGCGAACACCGAGAGGTATGTACCTTCCGACATACGCCAGAAGAAGAATACCGAGCGTTCCGTAAAGCGCGACCGGCATCCGTAGCCAGAACTGCACAAGCGCAACCGCCATGACGATGCCCGGGAGCCCAAGCGGGATCAACGACACGTAGTCGAGGATCTGACGGCTCTTCAGTTTCGTGCGAAGTTCGACCCAGCTGATCCCCGTTCCGAGAATGATGGTGATCGTCGCCGCCGCCGTCGCCAGAATAAGGCTATTGAAGATCGCGCGGCGGGTGATGGAATAGTCGAACAGGATGAAACGGTAATGTTCGAGCGAAAGACCGAACATGCCAGGCTCGCTCGTCGCGCGGAACGACATCAGAATCAGCGTGCTGAAGGGCAGTACGACAGCGAGCATGAACGCCACGACCACAAAACCGATGACAAGCCATCGCCATCCGCCAAGATCGATGAGTTGCGGCCGCGCGCCTTTCCCCGACAGCGTAACAAAGGAGCGGCGGGCAAGGTAGGCACGCTGCAGATAGAGCGCGAGCACGGTGATTGCGATGAACACCAGAGACAATGCGGATGCGAGACCGAACTGCGGCGGATAATCGAACAACGTGTAGATGCGCGTCGGCAACGTGTAGATGCGGCCTGGCATACCGATGATCGCCTGCGATCCGAACAGGGCTATCGCGTTGACAAACGACATCAGGGTGCCCGACAGGATCGCGGGAGCAACCAGCGGCGCCGTTATGACAAGTGCCGTGCGCAATTTGCGCGCACCGAGGATCTGCGCCGCTTCCTCATAGGACGAGTCGATGGATTCGAATGCCGATGCCGCGAGCAGGTACACGAAGGGGAACGTGTGCAACACTGTCACGAAGACAAGCCCGGTCATCGTGTAGATGTCGAAAGGTGAGAAGCTTAAACCCAGCAGATCGCGCAGAAAGACATTGATGATGCCTGCATTGGGGCTAAACAGATTCACGAAGGCGATCGCTGTCAGGAACGGCGGCGCGAGATAGGAAAGCGCCACCGTGATGCGGATCAGCCATTTGCCCGGCACATTTGTACGCCCCACCGCCCAAGCCAACGGCACACCGAGCACGACGCTGAACAGCGCCGTAAAGAAGCCGAGGATCAGGGAATTCTGCAGGGCGCGAAGATAAAGCCGCCCCGTCAATGCCTCCTCGAAATATTCGAGGCTGAACCCAGTCTCAGACAGAATGCTGCCGAGCAGCAGCGATCCGACAGGAAGTACGACGAGAATGAGCAGGCTCAGAAACGCGAGCGCTGTGACGCCTCGCTCGATCCACGAGCTCCCGGAACGAACGGGACGCAGATCGCTCGCCAGCGCCATCAACGCAGCTCCAGAATTTCGAGCCCGATTTCGCGGTCGATTAGGTAGATCAGGCCGCGATCATCAATATCAACATCATTGCTCTGGGGAGCCGGGAACCCTTGTGCGGGTTCGGGCAGATAGGATGCGATCTCGGTTGGCGCCGCGGGATTGGAGATGTCCACGACACGCAGGCCCGCTGAGAACCACGCGCAGTACAGAAGATTGTCCGGACCGAATTTCTCCTGGAACTGATGAAGCCCCGGTCCGTAGACGTCGTGGCCGTAATCGCCGTTCTCATCCAGATGCGCCCGCCGCCAGGGCGCGTCGAAATCCGTGACATGAAACTGAGAGATCGGCTTTATGTTGCTGTAGTCGCTGACATCGAAGACCCACATAAAAGCATGCGGCTGCCCGTTGGCGTGCGGATGCTCCTCATCGGCGACGACCGCGATGTCCTTGCCGTCCAGCCGATGCGGCACGCGCAGCGCCGTGTGAGTGCCTTCCGGATAGGGCGGATGGTAATTATAATGCCCGATTGTTTTCGGCTTCGAGATATCGCTGACATCGATGATGTAGAACCCGCCATGCCAGCATGCAGCCCACATCTCGTCTTTGTAGCGAAGGGCGTGGTGGAGGCGATGCTGCATCGCGGGCCATGACGGCTTCTCTCCGGCGGCAAGGTTCTGGCCCGGCATCCACCACCGGGAGACTTCCTTGACGTCCGACACATCTGCAAGGTCGTAGATGACGAGGATGTTGCCGATATATCCTTCCATCTCGGTCGAGATGTACGCATAGCGGTCGCAGACATCGAACCGGTGAACACCCACACCGCCCGTCTTCTGGTAATGAACCAGCTTCGGATTTCCAGGGTCCTTGATGTCGTAGACCTTGAAGCCGCCTTCGTCATATCCGTTGTCGCCGAAATAGCGGAGCTCACTCACCCGCTCCACCGGGACCTTCAGTTCCGTAGCGATTTCGTCATCCGTAATCGGGCGACCTTCCTTCGCGAGAACGGCCGCGTTCAGCGCGGGAATCTGGAAGCCCTTGCGTCGAAAATGCCGATCGTGCATCTCGACATTGACGACCATCAGATCGCCCATGACACGCACTTTGTGCGTATGGGAGCGATCGTTGTCGAGCATGATCTGCGACAGGATCCGGGGGTTCTTCGGATCCGCGATGTCGATGATCGTCGTTCCGTAAGGCGGCGAAAGATGGCCGACGAAAGCAAGATTGCCTTCGACGCGCACCTGTCCGCCGCCGGGAATGTCAAGGCGCGCGAGGGAGACGATCTCACGGCGCGGACGTGATTTCGCGTGCGCCATGAATCACACATGTCCATATTTGGCGAGGGCTTCGGCAAGCGTGAGACCGCTCTTCAATTCCTTGCGGATCGCGACCTCCGTCGCCGTCAGCTTTTCGGCTTCGACGAGAACCTGAACCGAAATGTCTCTCGGCACGACGATGGCGCCGTCGATATCGGCGAGGATAAAATCGCCGGGTTCGATGCTTACCAGACGCGACGTCGCTCCGTTGAGCGTGACGGGAACCTGCCAGGCATTCACCTTCCAGCGGCTGATCGACTGGGTCGGCGTCCTGTACCGGGCGAAAACCGGGAAATTGTGCTCGGCCATCCAGCGGATGTCCCGGATGCCGCCGTCGATCATCGCACCGACGCACCCCTGCTCCTGCATGCCGATGGCGATGAGTTCGCCGAAATAGCAGATCCCCTCTCCGTCTCCGCTCCACACGGAGATTTCGCCGGCGGACAATCCCTGGCAGGCCTTCATCTTTTCCGGATCGCCGCCGAGCGGATAGGGCGTCATCTGCCCGCGGATCGTGTAGGCCCAGCCGGCAAGCCGCTCCATGTCGTTCGGAAACGGACGAAATTCACCCGAGAGCGCCTGATCGGGAAAACCGAGATTGTCGAGCACATCCGCGACATTCGACGTGTCGACCGCAAGATAACGTTGCCGTATCCCTTCGCGCGCTTCGGCGCTGGTGAGGTCGATCGTGCTCTCGCTCATATGTACGTCTCTCGTTCAGGTTCCGACACGCAGCGGCGCGCCGATTTTTCGCAGGGACGCGATGACGGACAGTGCCGTGATGCGTCCGGTTTTGGGGTTTTCGGTCGGAATGTTCTCGATCGACATCGAGAACCGCGCGGAATCGGATTCGACTTCGATGCGATGCGTGTTCCTGTCGATGCCGGGATCGGCCCAGATTTCCAGCGTCGTCCTGTCGGGACCGATGCCCGCCAGCGACAGCGCCACCGCAACGTTGAGGTTGGCCGGGAAGCCCTTGATGGCCTCGCGCGGGCTGCCGGAAAACAAAAGAAGCGGCTTCTCGATGTCCGATATCGAAATCCGGTTCTGCGTCAGGAACGGCGCCCCCTGAAGGCCTTTGACCGGCTTTCGCGTGACCATACGCACGGACTTGATCTCGCCCTCGGCGGCAGCAGACACCGCATCGAGACCGAGCAGCGCGCCGCTCGGGACGATGATCTGCCCACCGTTCTTCTTCGCCGTTTCGACAAGCTCGGGATGTTCGAGAAGAGCGCCGACACTGAGGACGATCGCGATTTTGCCCGCCTCGAGAAACGGAATGCAGATGTCCGGCAGAAGGTTCGACGGCGCGCTTTCGATGACGATGTCGGCGAGCGGTTCAAGATCCTTGATGTCGACGACCGGCGTGCCGGCCAGACGCGCCGGAAGGCGATGTGCGGCTCTTGCCTTGTCGTTGGCGGAGACGGCTGCGAGTTCGCATCCCTCGATCCCTGCATCGAGTGCTTCGACGACCTTCAGGCCGACCGTACCGAGACCTGCTATTGCAACTCGCCTGACAGACATGACGCCGATCCGAAGTGTGAGCCTTCTGGCAATGCACGTGAATGCACGCGCTCATCACACCCGCAGCCGTCCGCCCCGACAAACGATTTTCATGACATGGGCGCATGAGTGCAGCTCATGCGTTCCCGCTTACCCGATTGCCGCCGTGTATATTTCAGCACTGAGCGATCCGGCCGCCCTTCAGCGGTTCCCGTAAAGGGCGAAGCATTGCCGGATATCCTGCATCCCGGTGCCGCGCATCAAAAGCAGGATGAGAAGCAAGCGGGCCTTCAGGGCCGACAGGCTGCCCGCCGGTATCAACCCCTTGGCGAGGAGATCCATCTCGGACCCAGCAAATCCATATGTGCGCTCGAAGACCGGCCCGGAAGGGACACGGCTTGCCAGGACGACCGGCATGCTGCGGGCCAGCTCCTCGAGCATTGCAACCTGGACGGCGGGAACATGGCCAGCCCCCATGCCTGCAATGACGAGGCCACGATATCCAAGCCCCTCCAGACTCCCCAGAACGCGACCGTCATCGCCAAGCCCCGGCAGGTGCAGCGCAACCGGAGCATCGGCATCCGACAAGGCCCCTTCGGGAAGAGGCCTTTGCTCACAGCGCAGAAGAATGCGCGCACGCCCCTCGACCACATATCCGACAGGTCCCGCTTCCGGTGAAGCGAAGGCGGATGGCAAGCTGGTGCTCTGCTTCGCCGCATAGCGTGCTGCATGGATCTGATCGTTGAGGACAACGAGCGTCCCGAGGCCTGCGGCCTGCGGGCTTGCCGCGGTAATAACGGCCGCCAGCATGTTCGCAGGACCATCCGCACCTGTCGCATCGGCTCCCCGCATCGCTCCCGTCACCACAACAGGTTTGCGGGCGCGGACCAGAAGATCGAGGACGAACGCGGTCTCTTCGATCGTGTCGGTTCCCTGAACGACGACGGCCCCGTCAAAATCGCCCGCCAGCTCCCGGTTTAGAAGGTCGGCAACGGAAACGAGATGCCCCAACGTCAGCGAGGCGCTGGGCAAACTCAACGGCGAGCGCGGGTGAATCTCGGCGATGTCCTGAAGCCCGGGAACGCCAGCCATGAGGTCCGCAGCATCAAGCGATGGCGTTATGCCTCCCGCCTCGGAACGTGTCATCGTGATCGTCCCGCCCAGCGAGACAATGAGAATATCTGGTTTCGTCACAGCAGCCTCGGATCAAACCCTTCACCGATTTCGCGGTGATCTGATTTCTAGTGTGCGAGGCATGGATAGCATCGAACGTTCTGTTTCGCGATCTCGCCCGAGGCCAGGTGTCTCAGTGCGGAACCTGCGCGCCTGCTGCCTCCGACGGCCCGATCTCGACCGGCGTACCATGCTGTGCCAGAGGACGATTGCCGCTAAGCAGACGCATCAGCACATAGAAGACGGGCGTCAGGAACAGGCCGAACAGGGTCACGCCGATCATGCCGGAGAAAACCGCGACCCCCATGGCATGGCGCATTTCCGCGCCCGCTCCGCTCGACAGAACCAGCGGCAGAACGCCCATGATGAAGGCAAGCGATGTCATGAGAATCGGCCGCAATCTCAGCCGGCTTGCCTCGATGGCCGCCTGAACCGGCGTGCGGCCGTTGAACTCGAGCTCGCGGGCGAATTCGACGATCAGGATCGCGTTTTTTGCCGACAGGCCGACAAGAACGATGAGGCCGATCTGCGTAAATACGTTGTTGTCGCCCGCCGTCAGCCAGACGCCGAACATGGCGGCGAGAAGCGCCATCGGCACGATGAGAAGGATCGCGACCGGCAGCGCAAGGCTTTCATATTGCGCGGCGAGAACCAGGAAAACCAGGAGCAGCGCGAGCGGAAAAACCACCAGCGAGGAATTGCCCGCAATGATCTGCTGGTAGGTCAGTTCCGTCCATTCGTAGGCGATGCCTTTCGGCAGCGTTTCGGCAGCGATGCGCGCAACGGCATCCTGCGCCTGCCCGGTGGAAAATCCGGGAGCTGCGCCGCCGTTGATGTCCGCCGAGAGATAGCCGTTGTAACGCATCGCCCTTTCCGGACCAGCGCTCCAGTCGACGTTCAGCACAGCCGACAGCGGGATCATCTCGCCGCGCGCGGAGCGCACTTTCAGCCGCCCGACATCCTCGGCGCGCGCCCTGTATTCGGCATCGGCCTGCACGCGGACGGAATAGGTACGCCCGAATTTGTTGAAGTCGTTGACGTAGAGCGAACCGAGATAGATCTGCATCGTCTCGAAGACGTCCGTGACCCGCACTCCGAGCTGGCGCGCCTTCGTGCGATCGATGTCGGCGTAAAGCTGCGGCACGTTGATCTGCAGGCTCGAGAACAGGCCGGCAAGCTCCGGTGCCTGGGAGGCCCCTGCGAGGAAGGCTTTGACGGCCTCATCCAGCGCCTGATAACCGAGGCCCGCGCGATCCTCGATCTGCAGCTTGAAGCCGCCGATCGTGCCGAGGCCCTGCACGGGCGGCGGCGGGAACATCGCGATGAACGCCTCGCCAATGCCGGCAAACTTCTTGTTGAGTTCCAGCGCAATCGCACCGCCGCTGAGTTCGGGGGTTGTGCGCTCATCGAACGGCTTCAGGCCGACAAAGACGATGCCGGAATTGGACGAGTTCGTGAAACCGTTGATGGAAAGACCGGGAAACTGGATCGCGTTTTCGACGCCCGGCTGCGCGAGCGTGATCTCGCCCATTTTCCGGATGACGTCTTCCGTACGGTCGAGCGTCGCACCATCGGGAAGCTGCGCGAAGCCGACAAGATATTGCTTGTCCTGACCGGGCACGAAACCGCCCGGAACGCGGTTGAAGAGCACGACCGTGAGGCCGACAAGCCCGACATAGACGATCATCATGATCGTCTTGCGGCCGAGGAGACCCGACACGCTGCGGCTGTATCCTTCCGATCCCCGCGCGAACATGCGGTTGAACCCGCGGAACAGCCAGCCGAACGCCTTGTCCATACCGCGTGTCAGCAGATCCTTCGGCGCATCGTGGCCGCGCAGAAGCAGCGCGGCGAGAGCCGGCGACAGGGTCAGCGAATTGATCGCCGAGATGACGGTGGAGATCGCGATCGTCAGCGCAAACTGCCGATAGAACTGGCCCGTGAGACCCGAGATGAAGGCCAGCGGCACGAACACCGCGACCAGAACGAGCGCGATCGCGATGATGGGACCGGAAACCTCTCGCATGGCCTGATAGGTCGCCATGCGCGGCGACAGGCCGTTTTCGATGTTGCGCTCGACGTTCTCGACCACAACGATGGCGTCGTCGACCACGATGCCGATGGCCAGAACGAGCCCGAAGAGACTGAGCGCGTTCACCGAAAAGCCCAGCAGATACATCACGGCGAATGTGCCGACGATGGAAACGGGCACCGCCAGAAGCGGGATGATCGAGGCGCGCCATGTCTGCAGGAACAGCACGACAACGACGACGACGAGCGCGATCGCCTCGAGCAATGTATGGATGACGGCTTCGATCGAGGCGCGCACGAACTGCGTCGTGTCGTAGATGATGTCGTAGTCCATGCCGTCCGGCATGTTCTCCTTGATCTCCTCCATCGCGCTTCGGGCATTGTCGGCGATCTCGATCGCATTCGAGCCGGGCGCGGCGAAGATGGGAACGGCGACAGCGTCCTTGTTGTTCAAGAGCGAGCGAAGCGCGTAATCGGATGCGCCCATCTCGATGCGCGCCACATCGCGCAGACGCGTGATCTCGCCGTTTTCGCCGGTTTTCACGACGATGTCGCCGAACTCCTCTTCACTCGTAAGGCGGCCCTGCGCGTTTACCGACAACTGCAGGTCGAGATCGGGAAGCCCAGGAGAGGCGCCGACCACCCCCGCCGCCGCCTGCACGTTCTGGGCGCGGATTTCAGCAACGATGTCGCTTGCGGACAGGCCATGCTCGGCGACTTTCGGCGCATCGAGCCAGATGCGCATGGAATAATCGCCCGAACCGAACAACTGGACATCGCCGACGCCGTCGATGCGTTTCAGCCGGTCGCGGACGTTGAGCACGGCGTAATTTCGTAGATAGGTCATGTCGTAGCGCCCGTTGGGCGAGACGAGATGCACGACGAGCGTCAGATCGGGAGAGCTCTTGATCGTCGTGACGCCGAGGCGCTGCACTTCTTCGGGCAGCCGGGGAAGCGCCTGCGACACGCGGTTCTGGACGAGCTGCTGGGCCTGGTCGGGATCGGTGCCGAGGCGGAATGTGACCGTCAGCGTCATCAGGCCGTCGGTCGTCGCCTGGCTGGCCATATAGAGCATGCCCTCGACACCGTTGACCTGCTCCTCGATGGGCGTCGCGACGGTCTCAATGTTCACCTTCGGATTGGCCCCGGGATAATTTGCGCGCACCACGACCTGCGGCGGCACGACTTCGGGATATTCCGAGATCGGCATCGCGAACATCGAGATCAGTCCGGCCACGAAAATGAGGACGGACAGGACGCCGGCGAAGATCGGCCGGTCGATGAAGAATCGGGAGAGGTTCACGTATGCACCCGCTGGGAAGGAAAGCGCCGCGCCTTAGCGCGCGGCGGAGATTGAGGAGACGTCGTTCATGGCGGAGCGGTCCATCGACACCGGGCGAGGCTCGACGAGTGCGCCGGGCCGGATGTGCTGGAGCCCGTTCACGACGATGCGTTCGCCGGGATTGAGGCCCGTTGTCACGACACGCAGACCATCGGCGGCCTTGCCGATCTGGATTTCCCGGTAGACGGCCTTGTTGTCGTCGCCGACGACCAGAACGAACTTCTTGTTCTGGTCGGTCCCGATCGCCCGTTCGCTGATCGCGATCGCATCCTCGGCTTTTGCACGGCCGAGGCGGACACGCGCGAACTGTCCGGCCATGAGGCGGCCATGGGGGTTGTCGAAGATGGCGCGCATGCGCACCGTGCCGCTGTCTGGATCGACCTGATTGTCGACGAAGTGCAGTCTGCCCTGCGCCTGGTAGCCGGTGCCGGTCGTGATCTCGACCGGGATCTGCGCCAGATCGATGCCATCATCTCCGATGGGCGTTGTTTCCAGCGCGCTCGCGAGAACATTCTCGTCGGCATTGAACTGAACATAGATCGGATCGACGGAAACGAGATCGGTCAGGACAGGCGATCCGGGCCCCGCCGCGACGAGATTTCCAGTGGTGATTTCGAGCCTGCCCACGCGCCCGGAGACAGGCGCACGGACTTCGGTGTAATCGAGATTGAGCTGAGCGGCTTTCAGCGCGGCAGAAGCCGCTTCAAGGCTCGCGTCCGCCTCGCTGTAATTGTTCGTCCGCTGGTCGAGATCGCTCTTGGAGAGATAGCTGTTGCCGCTGAGCTGCTTGCCGCGCTCAAGCTCGCTGCGTGTCAGCGCCACCCGCGCCCGCGCAGCGGAAACGGCAGCTTTCTGGCGCGCGACCTCGGCGGCATAGGGATCGGGATCGATGGACACCAGCAGGTCGCCCGCCTTGACGAGCGCGCCTTCGCGGAAATGGGCGGCAAGCACGGCCCCCGAGACCCGCGAGCGCACCTCGACACGTTCGATGGCTTCGAGGCGGCCCGAGAAGTCGTCCCAGGCCGTTGTCTCCTTCGGCTGGACAGAAGCGACCGAGACCGGCACGGCGGCCACAGGAGCGGGATCGCTGGCCTTTGCACCTCCCCCCGTGAATGCAAAAAAGCCCCAGGCGCTCACCAGGGCCAGCACGGAAGCGCTCGCGACAATAATGACCCGGCGACGCCCGCCTTTGCTAACAGTGTCGTCCATGAACCCAGACCCTTCAATTTTGTATCGAGCGACACAGATGTGGGTCTGGCAAGCGGCGTTCAAGGACTTATGTAACAAATAATATAAAAGACAGAGGAGAGACGCAAAATGGCAATTGGTCGCCCCCGGGAGTTCGACACCGACGAAGCGCTGGAGCGAGCGCAGAAGGTTTTCTGCGCCAAAGGCTATGACGCGGCCTCCATTGCCGAACTCACCAAGGCCATGGGGATCAGCTCGCCGAGCCTCTATGCCGCGTTCGAGAGCAAGGAGGGACTTTTCCGCGCCGTCCTCGACCACTACGGCCAGCAGCGCGTGCAATATCTCGAGGAGGCGCTGAACGCGCCGACGGCCCGCGAGACGGTCAAGCGCGTGCTTGAGACGGCGGCCCGCCTCTACAGCGAAGACAAGGATCAGGCGTCCTGGCTGGTCATGCGGGGCGGGGTCGCCTGCGGCTGCGAGGCCATCGCCGACGATTTGTCCAAGCGACGCGAGCGGATCGAGCTTGCCCTCCGCGACCGCTTTCAGAAGGCGGCCGATGAGGGCGAGTTTTCCGGCCGGGAGGTCAATCCGACAGCCTTGGCCCGCTACGTTCTGTCCGTCCTGACAGGGATGGGCATTCAGGCCGCCTCCGGCGCGGGCCGCGCGGAACTGGAGGAAATCGCGGGCATTGCGACAAGCAGCTTTCCGGCAGGCGCCTGAAACGTCGCAACATCTCCGGTAGACGCCGGTCGGCTTTTCCCGATCAGGCGCTCAATGCGGACCATATGAAGGATATGCCGCTGAACGTGACCATCACCTCGATCAGCACCGTATGTGCACGCACATGCAGGCGGTCGATCAGCCAACGGGCGCCGTAGGCACCCGGCACCATGCACAGGCCGACGAGCAGGCCCGCAAGCAGAATATCGAGATCGACAAGATCGAGCGTTCCGAACATCGCGACTTTCAGCATGTTCACGGCGATGCCGATCACGGCATCCGTCCCGACCAGACCGCCCCCCGAAAGCCCCATTCCGAGGAGAAGCGGCATCAGAACGACGCCCCCGCCGGGAAGCGCCCCGGAGATGAGACCGAACACCGTCGAAAAGCCGATCACCGAGCCCGGCGTCGGCGTGACCTTGCGATGAGCCAGCCAGCGGCGAAGCGGAATCGACATAAGCAGAAAAACGCCGATGCAGGCAGCAAGCGGCCGCTGCGGCAGCAGATCGTAGAGGATCGTGCCGAGGATCACGCACGGGATCGCCGGAATGAGGATCTTCGCGATGACGCTGCGATCGAGCCGTGCGCGATAGACCCACAGTCGCGACAGATTCCCCAACAGCATCGCAATCGACATCACCGGAATGACGGCCTTCACGCCGACGACCGGGAGCAGAAAGGGCGTGACGAT
The DNA here is from genome assembly GCA_001464335.1 of Rhizobiales bacterium Ga0077545. Taxonomy (GTDB): domain Bacteria; phylum Pseudomonadota; class Alphaproteobacteria; order Rhizobiales; family Methylopilaceae; genus Flaviflagellibacter. Next base: position 55,148 of record LNEV01000003.1, read on the forward strand.
GAGCCCTGCCCCAAAGCCGCTGAGGCCGCCGAAAACCGCGCCCACACAGGCGATGAGCCCGATCAGCAGGAACTGGAGAGGCTCCAGTCCCTGCACGCCGTTCGCCACAAAATCCATGTTCGCTCAGACCCTCCCGAACACCCGCTCGGCAGAGGATGCGACGGCGAACAGCTTCTCGTCCTCGAAACGCCTGCCGACAAGCTGCACACCAAGGGGCATACCCGCTGGCCCGACACCGTAGGGCAGGGTGATGCACGGCGTATAGGTGAGCGTCCAGAGGGAGTTGAACGTGGCGCTGCCGGTGTTCGCAAGCCCGATAGGCGCTTCGCCGGCGGTGGACAGAGTCAGGATGGCATCGAAACCTTCAAACGCCTCGTCGACGAACGCGCGCATCGCCTCCCCGCGCCTTTGGGCGGCGATGTAATCCTCGACGCTGCATTTTTCGCCGTCGAGGATGTGCCCTTCGTACAGGTCCTTGCTGATCTTGTCCCTGAAATGCGTTTTCTCGTGTGCGAAATTGCGCGACGTCTCGAAGTTGGCAATGCGGCGATGATCCGTAATCCAGCCAGCGAAAAACTCGTCCGGAAGGACGAATTCGCTGACGACCACGCCCGCGTGCGCGAGGTCCTGCGCTGCCTTCTCCACAGCGTCGCGCGCACAGGCTTCCGCCTGATCCCATTCCGGCGGGCGGCACAGCGCGATGCGCATCGCCGAGGCCGGTTCCTCGGGCTTGTAATCGACGCCGACAAGCGCCGCGCGGAAGAGTTCCGCATCGCCCACCGTGCGTGCGAACAGGCCGAGCGTGTCGAGTGTCCCCGATTGCTGCTTCACGCCGACACGGCTCATTTCGCCGAAGCTCGGCTTGTAGCCGACCACGCCACAATACGCCGCCGGCCGGATGATCGAGCCGCCGGTCTGCGTACCGATCGACACCGGAACCTGCCCGTCGGCAACCGCCGCCGCAGAGCCTTGCGAGGAGCCTCCCGGCGTGCGCGCCGGATCGTGCGGATTGCGCGTGGACCCCGGATGACGGTTTGCGAATTCCGTCGTGACTGTCTTGCCGAGAACGAAGCCTCCGGCCTTGCGGATCATCGCAACGCAGGCCGCGTCGGCATCGGGAACATATCCGGGGTAGATCGGCGAATTGAACCCGGTCGGCATTCCGGCGACATCGATGATGTCCTTGATGCCGACCGGAATTCCGTGGAGCACGCCGGAGGGCGTTGCTGCATCCGCGGACCGCGCTTCGGCCATGGCCTGCTCGGTATCGATATAGGCCCACGCCTTTACATCGTCGTCCCGCTCGGCGATGCGCTCAAGCAGGCTTGCCACAAGATCCTGCGACGTCAATTCGCCGCGCGCGATTGCCGAGGCGGCTTCGACCACCGGAAGATCGCAGGGAGGCGTCGCCGCGTTCAATACATTGCTCATCGTGATTGCCTGTCTCATCGGGCGGCCAGAGCCCTGTCGGCCCATGCGGAGAAACTCAGATGCCGGTCGTCCTCATAGCGGCGTCCGACAAACTGCACGCCCACCGGAAGCCCGTTCGGGCCCTGGAAGTGAGGCAGAGTGACCGCGGGCATGTGCAGATGGGTCCATGTGAAGTTGAAGATTGCGCTGCCGGTCTCGGCAAGCCCCAGCGGGGCCTCGCCCGGCGCGCTCGGTGTCAGCACGGCATCCACGCCGGCGGCCATTTTCGCATCCATCCAGGCGCGCGCGCGGATGCCCAGTCTGAGCGCGTCCCTGAAATCCTGAAGACTGGATGCATGCCCGACATCGACGCGCTCCTCGATGAAATCAAGGCTCACCAGATCGGGATAACGGCGCAGTTCGTCCGCGTAATTGCGGACCGATTCAAAACCGCAGACCACGCGGTGGGCCTTGTTGAGACCCGCGAAGAAATCCGGCAGGTCGAGATCGAAAAGCTCTGCCCCCGCTTTCGTCAATGCCCGGCAGCTCTCCTCGATGGCCGCGCGCGTTTCCGGCTGCGCGCTGTCCCAATGGTGGGTGCGAACGATTGCGATGCGCGGGCGCGCAATCTTCTCCGGCTCGGCAGGCGTGTAGGGCAGTTCCGACAGCGCCGCCTTGAACATCGCCAGATCGTCCACGGAGCGGGCCATCACGCCGACCGTATCGTACTGCTCCGTGTTTGTGCGTACGCCCGCATTTCCGAACAGCTGGAAGCTCGGCTTGTAGCCATAGGCGCCGCAATAGGACGACGGACGCAGCACGGAGCCGCCCGTCTGCGTGCCGATCGCAAGCGGCACATGGCAATCGGCAACCGCCGCCGCCGACCCGGACGAAGAACCGCCCGGCGTGTGCGCGGCGTTGTTGGGGTTGCGGGTCTTGCCGGCATGGCGGTTCGCAAATTCCGTCGTGACAGTCTTGCCGACCAGAATGCCGCCCTGCGCGCGCGGCAGAGCCGCCGTCGAGCCGTCCCATGGCGGGCGGTGGTCCTTGTAGATCGGCGACCCATAGCCCGACGGCTGGTCGGCGGTGTCGATGATGTCTTTCACACCGAACGGAATGCCGTGCAGGATGCCGCGCGCGGGACCGGCATCGAGCGCGCGCGCCGTGGCCCGCGCCCCCTCCCGGTCGATGAATTCCCATGCCTGGACGTCCGGCTCGCGCATGTCGATGCGCTCGAAGCAGGCTTCGAGCAATTGTGTTGCCGTCAGCGTGCCCGCGTCCATGCGCTTGCGCGCGTCGAGCGCCGTGAGACTGGCAATCTCGTTTCGAACGACGATGTTCACATCACACCTTTCCGATTAAATTCCGCGCTCATGCCACTTTCCACGTCGTGATATGACCTGTGCACGACACGTCGTGTCAATGCGGCGTGCAGGGATGCTCGGGATGGACAGGCACAGGCGCGGCCGGCCCCGTCTCGACGATGCGACCGTCATAGTCGCAAGTTGATGATTCAAGCAGGCGCGATGAAATTTCACGCAGGCGCAGATACTTAAAGGCCAGCGCCCACTTTGGTTGCGGCTTCCGGCTTCCGCGCCCAGAGCGCGGATACGGGTTTGCGAAGCATGAGAACAATCGCAAGGCATGACAGCACGACGAAGAACAGGCTGAGCGGGCGCGTGACGAATGTGGTGGGATCGCCCTGCGACAGGAGCATCGCGCGACGTAGGTACTCCTCGACCATCGGTCCGAGCACGAAGGCAAGGATCAGCGGGGCGGGTTCGATCGAGCATTTGAGAAGCAGATATCCGAACAGCCCAAACCCCAGCATCACGTAGACATCGAAAACGCTGTTGTTCACGCTGTAGGCGCCAATACAGCAGAAGACGAGAATGGCCTGATAGAAGTAGCGGTACGGCACCCGCAACAGCACGATCCAGAAGCGGATCAGTGGAAGATTGATGATGACGAGCAGCACATTGCCGACGAACATGCTTGCGATCAGACCCCAGAAAAGATCCGGATTGTTCGTCATGATCTGTGGTCCGGGTTGAATTCCCTGGATCATCATTGCGCCCGCCATCATCGCGATGGTCGGATTTGCGGGAAGCCCGAGCGTCAACAGAGGAATGAACGAGGTCTGCGCGCTGGCATTGTTTGCGGCCTCGGGGGCGGCCACTCCTTCGGGAATGCCGGTGCCGAACTCCTCCGGCCGTTTGGAGATCTTCTTTTCGAACATATAGGCCGCAAAAGAGCCAAGCGTCGGCCCGCCACCCGGCAACAGTCCGAGCACCGAACCGATGAGCGTGCCGCGCGCCGTTGCCGGTATCGAACGGCGCACCTCTTCCTTGTTCGGCCAAAGGGATCCCACGGTCCCCGTCATGACAACGCGCGACTCGGGAAGTTCGAGGTTCCGCAGGATTTCGGCAACCGCGTAAAGCCCCATCGCAACGGGAACGAAATCAAACCCGTCTCCGAGTCGAAAGCTGCCGAATGTGAGACGCGCGACCCCTGTCGACACGTCATTGCCGACAAGCGAGAGCGCAAATCCCAGAAGAACAAGCGCCAGCCCGATCAGGAGCGAACCCTCCGACAGCATGATGGCCGCGATCAGACCGAGCATCATCAGCGAAAAATACTCGGCCGGGCCGAAGAACATGCTGAGCTCGAGCAGCGAGATGGCGAACATCCCCATGAGGAACGTTGCGAAAATACCGGCCGCCAACGAGCCGAGCGCGGCGATCGAGAGTGCCGCACCTGCCCTTCCCTTCCTCGCCATCTTGTAGCCGTCGAGGCACGTAATGACGGATGAACTTTCGCCCGGCAGGTTCACAAGGATGGCGGTGGTCGAGCCGCCATATTGCGCTCCGTAATAGATGCCCGCCAGCATGACGAGGGCGGGAATGGGTTCGAGCTGGAACGTGATCGGCATCAGGATCGCGATGGTCGCAACCGGGCCAAGACCCGGAAGCACCCCGATCAGGGTGCCGATCAGGGCACCGACAAAACAGTAAAAAAGATTCTCCCACTGAAGAGCGACCTCAAGACCGCCAGCGAGTTGGGTGAGGGAATCAAGCATTCAGTTTCCAAACTTCCAAAGCGGGAGCGGAAGCCCGAGCAGGTACACAAAAAGCACCGACGAAAAGATCGTCAGTGCGATGGCAACGGCAAGGATCGGAACCGGCCTCAGGTCCCTGTCGCCTAGGCTGACAAGCACGACCAGAACGGGAATGGCGATGAGCAGTCCCGCATGGCTCACAAGGAGCGCGAACGCGAGGAGCCCCGAGACGATCGCCGCAAGCGCACGGTAGGGAACGGCCCCGACCGGCTCCCCCTCCATCACGAAGGATCTGGCCAGCATCGCAACGCCAACGAAGGCAATCGCCATTGCGACAAGACGGGGCATATACCCGGGACCCATGCGGGCCGCGCGCCCGACCGAAAGGTCTCCCGATCCCCACCAAAGCGTGATCGCGACAGCGAGGAGGAGGACCGCCAGGATTGCTGACGCGGGATGCCTTATCGTGATCACAGATCTCTCCCCGCACGCGCCAACGCCATTACGTTTTTATGAGAAGAAAACCCTGTGGAAGGGATAAAGCCATCGGGATCGAAGAGAATCCGCGCATCGATATCCCTTGTTGATCCGACCCCCGACAGGATCATTGCGCGGACGAATTCGCTTCTCAGGATGTCAATAGCTGTATTGACGCCGTCTGGCCCACCGGCGGCGAGGCCATAAAGCATCGCGCGGCCTGAAAGAACGCCATCCGCGCCCCGCGCGAGGGCCTTCAGAATGTCCGAGCCACGGCGAACGCCGCTGTCCATGAGCAACGCGCAATCGCCTCCCACACGGCTCCGCACCTGATCAAGAACCCGCAAAGGGCTCGGTGCACCATCGAGCTGACGCCCGCCATGATTGGAAACGACGATGGCATCCGCTCCCAACCGGACGGCATCGGCGGCTTCCTCCGGGTGCAACAGCCCCTTGACGACAAGGCGATGCGGCCAGATATCCCGCAGCCATTCGATGTCCCGCCACGAGAGCGCGCCCTGCATTTCTCGCGCGATGTACGTCGCGCCATCCAGCGCCCCTGCCCCCTTCGGCAGAAACTCCCTCAAATTACCGAAATCCGGCAAGCCCGGCAGCGCGACATTGAGACACCAGTGAAAACGCCGCGCGATGTCCAGACGCGCACGAAGAGACAACACCTGGGGACGGACGAAGTGCCGCTTGTCCCGCTCGCGATTGCCCAGCGCCGCCACATCGGTCGTAACGACAAGAGCCTCGCACCCTGCTTGTCTCGCACGCTCGACAAGCGTGCGCGTCGCCTCGCGATCCTTCAGGACATACAGCTGAAACCAATGCCGCAATCCGGGAGCCGCCTCGGCGACGTCCTCGACGGAGCTGCTGGACATCGTGCTTTGCGTGAATATCAAGCCGGAATTCGCAGCCTGCCGGGCAAGCACGACATCGCCTTTGCGCCAGAGAAGGCCGTTATAGCCCGTCGGCGCAATGGCCAGAGGAAACGCCCATTCCTTTCCGAACAGGCTCGTCGACGGGTCCGCTTCGGATATTCCCGTCAACTGCCGCGGGACGATCTTCGCGTCGTCGAACGCCCGCCGATTGTCCGCGCCGGAAATTTCATCCTCCGCCGACCCATCCACGTAATCGAACGAGAAGGCAGGCAGGCGCCTTTTCGCCAGGCGACGAAGCCCGGCGATGTTGACGGCCCTGTCCACCCCTCGTGTCATGGTCAGACCGTGCTGATCACATAGCCCTTGCCGACCTCGTCATGAGGATCAAGGTGCCATTTCGTGAAGCCGATCAGAGTGGAGCGCCCCTTGATCGTCGGGACGACGGCGCGATGCTCGCCGATGGTCGTTTCCCGAACGATGCAGCCCTCGAACGTGCCCGAGCCAAGAAGGCCCTCCGCCAGAATGGGCTGGCCGATCTTGATCCGTCCTTTTGCCTCCAGCATTGCGAGCATCGCCGACGTTCCCGTGCCGCCCGGAGAGCGGTCCATCTTGCCTTGCCGGTATGTATGGACGCAGCGATAAAAGGCTTCCGGTCGCGTCGGCTTCTGGTAGAAGGTGACGAGATCGATCTCGGTGATGTGCGGCTTGGTCGGATGCTGCAGCGTGATCTTCTCGTTGATCTGCTGCTTGGCGATGACGCCAAGCTTCGCCAGCCTGGCGCCGTTTTCCGGACCGATCCGGCAGTAATCCTCCGGAAGGTCGATGTTCACGAAGTAATTGCCGCCGAATGAGATATCCGCCAGCACTTCCCCGATATCCGGAAGCTGAACCGGAATATCGCGCATCGCAAGATAGGCCGGGACATTCTCGAAGCGGCACCATTTCGCCTCGTCGCCCTCGACTTCGACTTCCGACACCACGATGCCCGCGGGCGTCTCGATCCTGATGCGGTTCGTCCCGGCATCCAGCGGCGTCAGATCGAATGCCGTCAGAACCATGGATGTCGCGATCGTGCCATGACCGCACATATCGCCATAGCCGTCACCGTCGAGCCAGATGATCCCGACATCGGCGTCCGGCGTCGATGTCGGGACAATCAGGGCACCGAAGAGATCGTTGTGCCCGCGAGGCTCGTTGAGGATGGCGTGCCGAACCCAGTCGAAACGCTTCTTGAAGTGCTCCCGCTTCTCCAGAAGAGTCGTCCCTCCCGGGAAATGGAACTGCCCGTTGATGATGCAGGTCGTCTCACCTTCTGTCTGCGTGTAGACGGCATCGACAAATGTTGCTCTCTTCACTGGATCCAGCCTCGTTACGTACAACCCCAAATGTGCTGCGGCGTGCCGCTTATTCGATCTTGATGTTCGCCGCCGCGACGAGTTCCTTGAAGCGCACGATTTCGGATCGGACGAAGGCGTCGAACTCTTCCGGCGTCGATGTCACGACCTCGATGCCCTGCGCCGTCATCGGATCGGCGAAGGCCGGATCTTTCAGTTGCTTGATCAGGGCGACATTGAGGGTCTTCACGGCCTCGGCGGGCATCTTCGCGGGGCCGACAATGCCATACCATTCATAGACAGGGTCTGTGGCGATCCCCACCTCGATCATGGTCGGGACATCGGGGAGCTGCGGAAGCCGCTTTTCAAGCGAGACGACGAGCGGGCGCACCTTGCCGGCCTCGATGGACGGCATGACGGAGGACACGGCATTGTACATCATCGGGATCTGCCCGGCGATGACATCCGAAAGACCTGGAGCGCCGCCCTTGTAGGGAACATGGGTCATGTCCACCTTCGCCGCGAGCTTCATGGCCTCGCCCGCAAAATGGCTCGACTGCCCGTTTCCGGCCGTTCCAAAGGCGTATTTGCCGGGATTGGCTTTCGCCAACGCTATGAGTTCCTGAATGGTCTTGGCCTCGAAGCCCGGATTGACCACCAGCGCCGTACCAACACGCATGGTCGGCGTGATGCCCGTGAAGTCGCCTGCGGGATCGAACGGCAAGGACGGCAGCAGAGCCGCCGTCGAGGCGTGGGAGCTGGAGACGATGCCGATCGTGTATCCGTCGGGCTCCGCTCCCGCGATGGCCTGCGTGCCGGTGATGCCGTTTGCGCCGGGCTTATTTTCGACGATGACCGACTGACCGAGATCCTTGCTCATGCCCTGCGCAAGAAGGCGCGCAACGCGGTCGCTGGTTCCACCCGGCGGATAGGGCACGATGATCGTGATCGGCTTCTGCGGTGTCCATTCCGCATGTACAGCGGACACATCGGCACCAAGCCCGGCGAGCACCGCTGCAAATCCGCCGAGAACCACCCTGCGGCTCACACCGAGATGAACCGTCAAAGCCTGAAATTTTTCTGCGCCAACCATCGGAACCCCCGTCGAACATGTCGTTCGCCCAAACGATACGGTGATGCGCGGTCCCAGCAAGTGGAGTGCGGGTGCGTTCGGTTTTAGACCAGCTAAAATGAAGGAGGAGCGCGCGGAAGTTCAAGAAAGCGATTGACCGTTTTCTTTGCAGCCGCAGCACCCGCAAGTGCTTCTAATCGCGAAGACAGCCCCTCTGCGATCCACGAAACGCCTATTTTATCAGCGCCGCGCCGATTACTTTTTAGACGCCCGGCTGCATTCCATTTGTTGATTTACAGGAGTGGCAAAACGAATTTGAGTTTCCGCAGTAGACTGGAACTCGCTATTGCCGCGGAGAAAAGATGCGCAAAATTGTATTTACTGCTGTCGCCGGATCCCTTGTCGGTCTCGGAGGCATCCCGTCTTTCGCTGCGGCGGACGATCTCAAGGTCAGCGTCTGGGGCGGCAACTGGCAGGAGCTGACGCAGGACACAGCCGGGGCCTGCTACGAGAAGAAGACGGGCGAAAAGATCACCTACATCACCGGAGGAACGATCGACCGTCTGACCAAGGCAAAGCTCGCCGCCGGCAGTCCCGAGACGGACGTGACGATCACCACAAGCCATGTCGGCTGGCTCTATGTCAGCGCCAACCTCTTCGAGGAACTCGATATGTCGCGGATCGAGGCGCGCGCGGACATGTCCGAGCAGGCCTTCGTCAGCCCCTATCACATCGGCGCCTTCACCTATGTCTACACGATCGGCTGGCGCACGGATCTCATGCCCGAAGGCACCGAATTCGCCTCTTGGGCGGATCTGTGGAAGCCCGACTACAAAGGCATGCTCGGCATGCCGGACTTCGACCCCAGCCATATGATCGCCGTCTCGGCCATCCTCGAAGGCGCAAGCCCGCAGGAATGGCAGAAGGGAAGCGAGAAGCTGAAAGCGCTGAAGCCCAACGTGAAGGCCTTTTTCAACTCCGACGCGACCGGCCAGAACATGATCGTCAGCGGGGAAACGCCCGTTCAGGTCATGCTGTCGACCAACGCATATTACCAGCAGGCTCAGGGGGTTCCGATCAAGCTTGCTGTTCCCAAGGAGGGGGCGGTCGTCGGGCTGGACACAGTGTCCATCGACAAAGGGTCGAAGAACCTGGACAAGGCGTACATATTCATCAACTGCATGCTGGAGCCGCAGGCGCAGGCCGTCCTTGCCGACAAGCACAAGCTCGGCCCGCTGAACGTCAAAACGAAGATGGCGCCGGAAACCGCGGCCCTTCCCGGCATGTTCATGCCCGATCAGCTGGACAAGCAGATCATTGTCGACGCCAAGCTCCGCGCGGAGAAGCTGAACGAATGGCGCACCTGGTTTGCGGAGAACATGCGAAACTGATCGCGATCAGGCGCTTTTTCCCGCAAAGACACGATCGAGCGGCGCCGCGGATATGTTTCCCTGGCGCCGCGAGGCCGTCATGAGCCACGAGCGCAGTTCCGCACTGTGCGGCTTCTGGGTGCTGCCGGGCCGCCAGGCCAGAAAATAGGGCTCGGGAAGCTCAAGGCGCAGATCCATCGGCACAACGAGATGCCCGGACGCCAGATCGTTTCCGATCATCGACATCTGCGCCAGCACATAGCCCCGCCCGCTGACAGCGGCATCGATGGCCGCGCTGGAAATCGAAAACCGCATCGCGATGGGCAGATATTCGGATGGCAGGCCATTGCTGGCGGCCCAGTCCGCCCAATCGGGATGCGTCGGGAAATTCGGGTCCCATTCGATGCCGAGAAGCGGTCCGTTGAGGATGTCGCGCGCGCTCGTCACCGGATGTGCCGCCAGAAACGACGGCGAGCAGGCCGGCACGCACCAGTCGCGGAACAGATCCAGATAATTGTCGCTGGAGCGCATCCGGCTTCCGTATGAAATCCGGAAATCGACACCGCTGGTTTCCCAATCGGGCTCGGTCCCCGTCCCCACAAGCCGCACCTGTGTGCCGTTGTGGCGCGCCTGCCAGTCGATCAGGAGCGGCCCGAGCCATTTGCTGGCCAGCGAGGGCAGACAGCTGACGACGAGGCTGGTTTCAGACTGCGCCCGCTCCAGCACATCCTGCGCGCTCTGCAACTGCTCGAAGGCCTTTGACAATTGATCGCAATAGAGCCTTCCCCACGGCGTAAGGGCGACATTCAGGCCGTTGCGATAGATAAGCTGAACGCCGAGAACTTCCTCGACCTTGCGGATCTGCTGGCTCACAGCGCCCGGCGTCACGCCGAGATGGTGAGCGGCCTGGGTCACGCTCGAATAGCGTGAAAACGCTTCAAGCGCCTGCAGCGCACGCAAAGGCGGCATGCGCTTCACGTGTCGGTTCCTGTCATCTTTTCGGTCCCTTTAGCACTTCTAAAACCGAACGCAATTTCCATACCTTTTTGCGCGGCGCCTCCCCCACTATCGTTCAGGACATGGGATCGAAGCGGAGGTTTTGGTATGGTCGATGTGCGGAACGTGCGCGGAGGTGATGGGATTGCTGCCATTTCCGACGAGGTGGATGAAATCCTCGATTCCGTTTTCAAATCGACGGAAGCCGCGACCGAACAGTTCTTCGTCAACTACGACAAGGACCCCGATCCGAAAATTCTGGCCGGCTGGCTGCAGCCGCGCTGCTGGCGCGAGCTCGATTATGTGTTTCTCCTGAACGAGCAGATCCGGCGCTACGGCCTGTCCTTCGAGCGCAAGCACATCACGCTGCTCGCCAAGCAATCTTTCCAGGAAGCCGAACACTATGAAATCGTGGGAACGGCCATCGAATCCCTCGGCGGCGTCGTTCCGACCTCGGTTCCGGTGGAAGCCGTGCCGTGGAGCGAATTTCTGTGGGATTGCCTGGAGCGGCATCCGCTCGCGGCCATTGCCGCGTGGAACTGCTCCGAAACGTCCGCGTCCGGCAGCTTCGCCCCGACCTTCCGGGCCGGCGAGCGCCACGGCTTCACCGATGTCGTTCGTATTTACAAGCAGATCGAGCGCGACGAGAAGTTCCATGTCGGCCTCGGCCGCCAGATCCTGTCGGCCTATGCAAAGACCGACGAGGACCGTGCGGAGATCCTGCGCGCGATGCGCGGCATGCGTGACATCGCATGGAAAACCTTCACGCCGGAATCGGTCGCCAAGTCGATGATGGTTGCCTGATCAAAAATGTCCCCGGAGCCGGTCTATCTTCAGGTCCTGAAGAAACGGAATGAAGCGCAAGGTGTCGTCTCTCTCGAGCTGTCGAGAATAGACGGCACGCCGCTTCCCCACTGGGAGCCGGGCGCGCACATCGACGTCACCCTTCCGAACGGCCTGACGCGGCAGTACTCGCTCTGTGGTGCCCCCGAACGGCGGGATCTGTGGCGGATTGCGGTTCTGGACGAACCGCAGAGCCGGGGCGGATCGCGGCTGATCCATGAGAGCGTATCCGAAGGCGACGTCTTGACGGCATCGCCGCCGCGCAACCACTTCCCGCTGGTCGACGCATCGGCCTATGTGTTCGTGGCTGGCGGCATCGGCATCACGCCGATCCTGCCCATGCTCGACCGGGTCTCGCGAAACGGCAAAGCGTGGCTTCTCATCTACGGGGGCCGGGCGCGTGCGAACATGGCCTTTCTCGACGAAATATCATCCTTCCCGAAAGAGGCGGTCCAGGTCTGTCCGCACGACGAAATCGGCCTCATCGACCTGACCGCGATCGAAGACTTCATCAACACCGATATGGCCATTTACTGCTGCGGCCCCGGCACGCTCATCGATGCCGTCGAAACGCGGTTCGGCGGCCGTGCTGGCATCGCGGTGTATCGGGAGAGGTTCACCGCCTCGGCGAGCGCGCATCTGGAGGAAGGGGCATTCGAGGTCGAGCTTGCAAGAACCGGCGGGAGGCTCATCGTGCCACCGTTCGAGAGCATGCTCCGTGTTCTTCACGATGCCGGATGCGATGTCCCCCACTCCTGCGAAGCGGGCATCTGCGGCACATGCGCGGTGCGTGTGCTGGCTGGAACGCCCGATCACCGCGACGATGTGCTGACGGACCGGGAACGCGATGCCGGAGACGTCATGCTGCCCTGCGTCTCGCGGGCGCTCTCGTCCCGGCTGGTCGTGGACCTCTGACGCAAAACACGCTGGCTGCCGTCGGGTGGCTGGCGGTGACCCTGATCAGTCGTGAGAACTGCGCCTTCACGTCCGGCCCAGGAACGAGCGCCGGCTCTGTAGAGCGCCCACTCTGTACGTTCCTCGGTTTGTACCTATATCCCCGCGGTTAGCGCCCAGATGATCGGCCTCGTTGAGGTCATGCCGCGCGAGCCGCACCTGAATCTCGAACCTCCCCTTACGATGGCGCCCTCCCGTGAGTCGTTTCAAAGACGACAAGAACGATCGCTACATGTCCCAGACGAGGCGGTGCGACCAGGCGACGGGCATCGCCGTCGCGGGTTCCAGCACTTTGCGATAGGCCTCGTCTGCAGGTGGATGGCCGATTTCGCCCGAATGGATGCCGCCCGTCATGAACAGGCAGTCAATACCGAATGTATTGGCGCCGGCGACGTCCGTGATCATCGAGTCGCCGATGGCGAGAATCCGCGTCTTCGGCGTTACCTTCCCGCGAATCTCGAGCGCCGTGCGCAGCGCCTGTTCGTAGACGATCGGAAACGGTTTTCCGATGTGCAGGACATGGCCGCCATGTTCCTCATAGACATCCGCCAGCGCCCCCGCGCACCAGATGAGCTGGCCACCTTTTTCCACCACGCGGTCGGGATTGGCGCAGACGAGATCGACATTTCGGGCCGCGAGCGCCTGTAGTTTTTCGCGGTAATCCTCCGGCGTTTCGACATCGTCGTCGTCGAGGCCGGTGACGACCACAATATCGGCCTCGTCCGGACCGATGAGGTCGAGGCCGTCGAAGAGATCGAGATCGCGCTCGGGGCCAATGTGATGAAGCCGCACGATGTGCTTGCGGTCGAGCTCCAGGCGCGTGACATCGCCCGACGTCACGACGGCATCGAAAGCCTCGCGCGGCACGCCGAGGCGCGCCAGCATCGCCACCACGGCCGCAGCCGGACGCGGCGCATTCGACAACAGGACCACGGTGCCACCGTTTTCGCGGAACTTGACCAGCGCCTCATGCGCCGTCGGCCATGCGGAGACGCCGTTGTGGAGCACCCCCCACACATCGCAGAAGATCACGTCGTAGCGGGACGCGAGGGCGGAGAGGCCGGCGCCCGGCGGCAGGGAAATCTCGGTCATTGGAGTGCCGGGGTGCCGCAAGCGCGGCTCCACGTCAAGCGTGGCGAGCGAATCAGGCGCGGCGGGCGACGGAGCGGAACGGGCGCGGCGCAGCAGGACGATCGGGCAGAACCGGCGGCGGGGTCAGGCTGGCCGCGGGCGCCGCATCGCCGTTGAAGATTTCCGGACGCACGGGACGGGGGGGGCCGAAGATTGTTCCTATGGCGGCGCGGACATCAATATCAAGAAGATCGGCGACGCGCGTTTCGTTGTCGGCCTGCTCGGCGATCAGGAGGATGCCGTGGCGGCGCAGCAGCGCGGGCATGTCGGCCGGGTGGATCGCCGCGCTGTGGGAACGGTCGGGATCGAGCAGGACATCGGACGGCATCCGCACGAAGCGCACGCCGAGCTGGTGCAGCGCGGCGGCGTCGAAATCGGTGTCGCGCACGCTGGTCAGCGCGAAGCGGAAGCCGCGCTCGCTGAGACCGGCCAGAATTTCGGCCTCGACGGTGCCGAAGCTGTAGAAGGCATCCTGCGTGAAGCCGATGACGAGATGGGTCGCCAGATCCGTGTTGGCATCGAGCCTTTTGGCGATCTCGGTGCTGAAATTCGACACCGACATGGTTTCGGCTTCGAGGATCACCATCAGGCTCACATCGCGCTGACGCGCCTTGAGGCGGCGCGCGACCCGCAAGGCGCGATCGAGCACGAAGGTGTCGAGCACCGGCTGAAGGCCGCCAAGACGCGCATCGATGACGAAATCGGACGGCGGCAGAAGCGCATCCTGCTCGCGCAGATAGGGAACGGCGACATATTGCACGACACGCCGCTGCGGCAGGGCAGCGACAGGCTGAAGATGAATCTCGATGCCTTCGTTTTCGATCGCGCGCCGGATCGCGTTGACGCGGCCGGGATCGAGCGAGGAGCGCGACGGCGGCGCGGACGGTGTGGACGGCGCGGCCATCGGGTGAGGTTGCGGCAGATCGTAACCGGCCACGCCAAACCGTCCGGAGCCGACAGGCTCGGGTGCCGCCTGCATCGGGACAGCACCGAACGCTGCCGCGGCGCCGTGATGGGCGACCTGCGGCAGGTGCTGTTCGGGCGCGTGGTGCAGGTCCGGCAAAGGCCCGTTCGAAGCGATGGCCCAGGCGGCCTGCCGGGCCGGCAGGTCGTGCAGCGCCTGCTCATGCGTCTCGACCTGTTCGGCCAGAGCGCGGATGAGCGAGCCCAGTTCGGCCAGTTCCTTTTCGAGAGGCGCGGTGCTGCGGCGGGCGAGTTCCTGCGTTGCGGCGTCGGCCCGCTGCACGCGCGGCTCAAGAGCGAGCACACGTTCGGCGACCATGCCGATGCGTTCTTCGAGCTCGAAAAACCGCAGATTGGCCGGGCGCGGCCCGGTCGTGCGCTGAACCAGCCAGTTGACGAGCGCAATCAGCCCGACGCCAGCCAGCCCGCCGCCAAGCGCGAGCGGCAATTGCAGCCCCAGACCCACGACAAGGATGACCGCAACGGATGCGACGATCACCGTCATGCAGAAGGCTATGAAAATCCCACCCGGTTTAAGCATGCTCGCCGCAAAAAGAATCGGGCAACTATGTGCAGATTCGCGGTGCCGTAACCATCATGACGGGAAACTGCCCACAAGGTGAGCATTCATGACGGCTTCGTCCGCGATCAGATTTGCGGTGTGTGGCCCCCGCCCCGCAATTCCACAAACGACATTAGCTTTTTAAGGGGACGGCGCAACGAGGCTTTGACCATTCCTTTACCGTGTTTGGGGACAATCCCGTTTCGGGGGCGATGCAGGCCTGCGCCGGAACCGGGGGGTGACACGGCGCATGGAACGGGAGACGGAGCGTATGGTGTTCTCGGCAGGCTCTTTTGGGCCCGTGCGTGTGCGTATTCTCGTGGCGGAGCGGGATGCGATGCTCGCGCGCAGCGTTGCCGCCGCCCTCGCCGCCGGTCTTCTCAATTCCGAAGTCGAAATCGCCGACAGTCTGGAAAGCGCGGAAACCCGCCTGCGCGGCGCCCGCTTTTCGGCAATGATCGCGGGAACCTCGCTCGGCGCGGATGCACCTTCGCGCCTGCGCGCCCTGATGGATGGGCCGCTGCTCATGATCGGCGCGGGCGCCATGGCCGAAGGCGTCGATGCGCGGATGAACGGCGCCGACGATTTTCTGGTGGCGCCCTTCGCGCCGCAGGCCCTTGTCGACCGCCTGATGGCGCGGCTCGCCGAAAAGCCCTCCCGGCCCGCGCCGGCCGAGCCGCCCGCACGGCAGATCGAAAACCTGAGCGGCTCCTCGCCCGCAATGCAGCGTGTGTACGGGCAAATCGAACGCATCGCTCCGTCGAAAGCCCCGGTCTTCATCACCGGCGAAAGCGGCACGGGCAAATCCTTTGCCGCCCAAGCCGTTCACGCCGCCTCGCAGCGGCCCGGCCCCTTCATTGCCGTTGCGTGCGGTGGACGCACCAAAGAAGCCGTCCAGGCCGAAATGTTCGGCTCCGGCGGCGTGCCCGGCGCGTTCGAAAGAGCCGATGGCGGCACGCTCTTTCTCGATGGCATCTGCGATCTCGATTTGTCGCTGCAGGCCGCGCTGCTGCATGTGCTGCAGACGGGAGAGGTGCGGTGCGGAAGCCCGGCCGCCAGGCGCGATGTGCGGTTGATCTGCGCGACACACCGCGACCCCAAGGGGGAAATGGCGGCGGGCCGCCTGCGCGACGACCTCTTTTATCATCTGCATGTGCTGCCGCTCGAATTGCCGCCGCTGCGCAATCGCGGCGAGGACGTCCTGAAGCTGGCCGCGAATTTCCTCGCGTGCATTTCGCAGGAAGAGGGCCGCGCCTTCACGGGCTTCGACCCGCTCGCGCGTCTTCTCATCGCCTCCTATGCCTGGCCCGGCAATGTGCGCGAGCTGGAAGCCGCCGTCCGGCGCGTCGTCGTGCTGAATTCCGGCGGCACGATCAGCGCCGACATGATGCCGGACGACATCGCCGCAGCCGTGCTGCAACAGCCGCACGACACCGCACGCACCGAAGCGCGCGCGGAAAACCGGCCCGCGGCGAGCGCGCCTCCTGCCATCCTGCCCATGTGGATGCAGGAAGAGCGCATCATCGAGGAAGCTTTGGCGGCTTTCGGCGGCAATATCGGCCGCGCCGCCGCCGCGCTCGAAATCAATCCCTCGACGATCTACCGCCGCCGCCAGGCCACGCGAAAGACGGGCTGACGCGCTTAGCGGCCGCGCTTCAGAAGAAAGAGGCCCGTCAGCACACCGACCGCGCAGACGCCGACGATGTAATGCGCCGGGGCGAGCGGGTCGCTGCGCATCATCAAGGTGACCAGCATCGGCGTCAGGCCGCCGAACACCGCGTAAGACAAATTGTAGGAGAACGACACGCCGGTGAAGCGCACCGCCGCCGGAAAGCTTTTGACCAGCACATAGGGCACCGCGCCGATCGTGCCGACGGCAAGGCCAAGCACGGCGTAGAGCGGAATGAGAAGCTCCGGATGCCTGAAGAGCTGCGTGTAGAAGCCGTAGGCCGTCGCGGCGAGAACAAGGCTTCCGACCACAAAGAAGCGACCCGCGCCCACGCGGTCGACGATCAGCCCGGCAAGCACGCAGCCGATGGACAGAGCAAGCGTGGCGGCGGTGTTCGCCTCCAGCGCCTGAAGCGCGGTGAAGCCATACACTTTCTGCAGGAAGGTCGGCGTCATCAGGATGGCGACGACAATCGCCGCCGACAACAGCCATGTCAGCAGCATCGACACCGCGACGGCCGGAAGATGATTGCGGACGACAGACTTGAGCGGCAGTTCCTCGGCAAGCGCCTTTCTCGCCTTCAGCTCCGCGAAAACGGGCGTCTCGGCCAGCCAGCGGCGCAGATAGACCGCGACGAAACCGAACACGCCGCCAAGAACGAACGGAATACGCCAGGCGTAATCGTGGATCTCCGCCGGCGTGTAGACGCTGTTCAGAACGGTCGCGACGACCGAGCCGAGAAGGATGCCCGCCGTCAATCCGCAGGTCAGCGTGCCGCAGGCAAAGCCGATGTGACGCTCGGGCACATGCTCGGCAACGAAGGTCCACGCGCCCGGAATCTCGCCGCCGATGGCCGCGCCCTGCAGCACGCGGAACACGAGAAGAAGAATGGGCGCCGCAATGCCGATGCTCTCATAGGTCGGCAGAAGGCCCATGCCGAAGGTCGACACCGCCATCAGGAAGATGGACAGCGTGAACATGCGCTTGCGGCCGAGAAGATCGCCGAAATGGGCGAGAACCACCCCGCCCAGAGGGCGCGCCAGATAACCCGCCGCGAAAATGGCGAAGGCCTGGAACTGGACCAGCCAGTCCGGCACGCCCGGCGGGAAGAACAGCGCGCCGAGCACGGTGACGAAATAGACGAAAATGATGAAATCGTAGAATTCGAGCGCGCCGCCGAGCGCGGCAAGGGAAAGCGTGCGGTAATCGTCGCCGCCGAGGCGTCGGGCGGAGGAGAAGCTGATATCGGTCATTTTTTCGTCCTAGCGCGCTCACCATCCTGGAAGGCGGGCGCTGGCTCATACGCCGATTGGCCGACCAAGGGAATGGTTCGAAATAACAGCCATGCCGCCGCCGCACGGATGACCTTGAAAGCGCCCGACCTCAGCGTCTCAATCCCTCGGATGTTGCTGCGATGGCCGCTTGCGCGCGAGCCCCGGCCTCGGCACCGGACATGAGGCGCACCGTTTCGAGAACGGCCATTTCGATGATGGCTGCAAGCTGCGGATGAACGCCCGCCGAGCAGTCGTGCGCCTGACGCAGATGATCGTAGATGGCCAGGAGAGTTTCCGGTTTCGACATGAAAGGTTCCTTTACGCTTGAACCCCCTCACTTTGCGTGCGAGCTACGTCAGATACGGACGTAAGGGGTGACGACGCGATCAGGGGTGGCGTTTGAGGCACGAGAAAACAGCGCTTCTTCTTGCTCTGGCGCGCGAACTCGCGAGCAGCGCGGAGGGGCTGACGCTTTCCGAAATGGCAGAGCGCGTGGGGGTCGGCCGCCGCACGGTCGAGCGCATGCGCGATGCGCTTTTTCTCCTGTTTCCTCAAACCGAGGAAATCGACGACCCGCCGACAAAAAGATTTCGGATCTCGGGCGGCCTTGACGCCTTCTTTCAGACGCCGACCACGGACGAACTCGTGGAATTGTCGCGCGTCGCCGCAGGGTTGAAGCGCAGCGGCGCGATCGCCCGCGCGGATGCCCTCGGCTCGCTCGAAATGAAAATTCGCTCGGCCATGCGCGCCAGTGCGCTGCGGCGCATGGCCCCCGATGTCGAGGTTCTGTCACGCTCCGAAATCACGGCGACCGGCCCCGGCCCCCGTCCATACGAGAACCCCGAATTGCTGGCCGGCATCAGGCAGGCCATCATGGCCATGCGGGCTCTGCGTTTCGTCTATTCCGGCGGCTCAAGTTCTGGCCAGGCCCGGGATGTGGTGCCCTATGGCCTCGTTTTCGGCCATGTAAATTACCTGATCGCAGCCCAATTGCCCGGCGATCAGATCAAGACCTACCGGCTCGATCGTATCAAGGACATAGAAATACTGGACCGGGACGTTACCAGCCCGCCCGACTTCGACATCAAGGATTTTACCGCCCGCTCGTTCGGTTATTTCCAGAGCGATGTGCATCAAATCGCGCTGCGGCTTCTGCCGACCGGCTCCAAGGACATCCGCCGTTGGCTGTTTCACCCGAGCCAGACGCTGGAGGAATGTGCGGACGGAACGGTCATCATTCGCTTCTCGGCTTCGGGACTTCTCGAACTTTCCTGGCATCTTTTCACGTGAGGCGAGCAGGTCGAGATCATCGAGCCGGAGAGCCTCAAATCGCTGATGCTGGACGAACTCGACCGCGTGCGCCGCTGGCACACGACGTCTGCGTCCTGCGACCGGTAACCGTTACAGGCTTGAAGCTGTCCGAACCGTTCTGAAAGACTGCCGATCGGGGGAACCGCCCGGAGCAACACCATGCGACCCGCATCTCTGATCCTTTTTGCCCTGACGACCGCGCTGTCGTTCCATCCGCCGGCCGCGCAGGCCCAAACCGCCGCGCCGACATCCGCGGAAGACGCCCGAACCATCGCGCAGGAAGCCTATGTCTATCTCTACCCGTTGATCACGATGGACGTGACCCGCAAGCAGCTGGTCAATTCCGACCCGAAAGCCACGGGGCTGGGCGGCGCCCCGAACAGTTTCAATCATATACGTACATTTCCAACAGCGGACATGCGAAGCGTCGTGCGGCCGAATTTCGACACGCTCTATTCGTCGGCATGGCTCGACCTGACGGACGGCCCGGTGGTTCTGTCGACGGCGGACACCGGCGGCCGCTATTTCCTGCTGCCCATGCTCGACATGTGGACCGACGTGTTCGCGGTCCCGGGAAAGAGGACGAACGGCACCGCCGCGGCGAACTTCGCCATCGTGCCGCCCGGCTGGACCGGCGCCCTTCCGCCCGAGGTCGAGCGGATTCAGGCGCCGACCCCGCATGTCTGGATCATCGGACGGACCCAGACCAACGGACCCAAGGACTTCGAGGTCGTTCATAAAGTGCAAGACGGCTACCGGCTCACGCGTCTGGACGACTGGGGAAGCAGGCCGCGGACGATCAAGCAGGACATCGACCCCTCGGTCGACACCAGGACGCCGCCGCTCGAACAGGTCAACGCCATGCCTGCGGCGGACTATTTCCGCTATGGCGCGGCCCTCATGGCGGAGAATCCGCCACACGCCACCGACTGGTCCATCCTTGCGCGCATGAAGAAGATCGGCATTGAGCCGGGAGCTTTCGATGCCGCCCGGACCGATCCGGGTGTGCTCGCGGGCGGCGCGGCTGCAGGCCTGAAACTCATGGCCGACAAGGCACCGACGCTGGCCCGTGTGGTCAACGGATGGCAGATGAACACCGACACGATGGGCGTCTACGGGGATTATTACTTGAAGCGTGCCATCGTCGCGATGATGGGCCTCGGCGCAAACCAGCCGGAGGACGCGATCTATCCGCTAGCCGTCGCCGATGCCGAGGGCAGGCCGGTGAGCGGCGAGCAAAATTACGTGCTGCATTTCGGCAAGACGGACCTGCCGCCGGCAAATGCGTTCTGGTCCCTCACCATGTACGACAAGGACGGCTTCCAGATCGCCAACCCGCTCCACCGTTTCGCGATCGGTGATCGGGACGCGCTTGCCTACAATTCCGACGGCTCGCTCGATCTGTACATCCAGAACGAGAACCCCGGCCCGGAGAAAGAAGCGAACTGGCTGCCCGCACCGGCAAGCGGGCCGCTCGGCCTGACCATGCGTGTCTACTCCCCAAGACAGGAGGCGCTGGACGGGCGCTGGAATCCGCCCGCCCTTCAGCGCGTGGACGCGACGAGCGAGGGCCGCGCCGCGACCAAGTAAGCGCAGAGCGGACCGCTCCGGCGAGCGATCCGCTCCCTCTCATTTCCGGTGGGCGATGCAGCTGTCGGGAACGGGCGTTGCTTCGAAATGGCGGACGAGCGTGTCCGTCAGCACGCGCACCTTGCCCGGCACATAGGCACCCGGCGGACGCACGACATAGATGCCGAGTTCCGGCAGCGCATAATCCGCCAAAACGGGGACGAGCTCTCCGCTTTCGAGCGGGGCCTGCGCGAGGAAGGTGGGGGTGATGAGCACGCCGAGCCCCGCAACGGCCCAATTGATCAGCGCATCGCCATTGTCCGAGGCGAGACGCCCCGCAGGCCTGACCGCATAGACGCTGTTGCCCTTGTGGAATTGAAGATCCCGCGGGCCGCCCGAATAGATGAGGAAATCGTGCTGCGCGAGATCGTCCGGCGTCTGCGGCACGCCTTTCCTTGCCAGATAGCCGGGACTTGCCACGACGACGGCCAGCACCGGCGCGAGGCGGCGGACGATGAGGCTCGGATCGCGCACCGTGCCCGCGCGGATCGCGGCATCGAACCGCTCGCCGACAAGATCGACATGCCGGTCGCTGAACGACACATCGAGTTCGAGCTTTGGATGACGGCACCCCATCTCGCTGAATATCGGCGCGAGATAATTCACGAAGGACAGCGGCGCCGACACCCGCAGGCGCCCGGAGACCTCGCTGCTTTGCTGCGCGACGGCATCGCGCATCTCCTCAAGCTCCGCGAGGACACGCTCGCCGCGCACTTTCAGATCGAGCCCCGCCTCGGTCGGGCTGATGCCGCGCGTCGTGCGGGTCAGAAGACGCACGCCAAGCTCGGCCTCGAGCCTCGCGATACGGCGGCTGACGATGGATTTCGCCACGCCGAGCCGCGCGGCGGCGCGGTTGAAGCCACCGGCCTCCACGGCCTCGACAAAAGCCCGCAAATCCTCCGGATCGAGCATTTAAGTGTTCCTTTTTCAGCAACAGACTGACGCCGATAATGGCTATTCTGTTGCTGTTTTTGAACCACTACCTTCCCGGAACCAGAGAATTTCCGAAGTAGAGGGTTTCCGCTATGTCCACGGTTCTTGTCGTCACCAGCAGCACGATGGGTGAGGCTTCGGTCTCCAACCAGCTCATCGACCACGCCCTCCAGCGCCTGCGGGCGGCTGATCCCGATCTGAAGATCGTCACGCGCGATCTTGCGGCGCAGCCCGTTCCGCATCTGACGGCGGATTCGACGGCGGCCGTTCGCGGTGCCGAGCCTGCCAACGACGCGCAAGCCGAGGCGCGCGCCCTTTCCGATGCGCTTGTGGCGGAGTTGAAAGCCGCCGACACGGTCATCATCGGCGCGCCGATGTACAATTTCGGCATTCCGTCCACGCTGAAGGCCTGGTTCGACCATGTGCTGCGCGCGGGCGTGACGTTCCGCTACGGCGAGAACGGGCCGGAAGGCCTGCTGCCGGGCAAGAAAACGGTCGTGATCGAAAGCCGCGGCGGACTCTACAGCGAAGGCCCGGCCATGCCGATGGATTCGCAGGAACCGCATCTGCGCACCATGCTCGGCTTCATGGGCATCACGGATGTGTCGTTCGTGCGGGCGGAGAAGCTGGGCTATGGCCCGGAGGCCCGGGATGCCGCCATCGCCGCCGCCCAGTCCGCCATCGGCGAGAGCTTCGCGGCACGTCTCGCCGCCTGAGACGGCTTCCCGCTCGCGTTCCTCCGAGCGGCCCCGCCAGTGCGGGCAGCCGTATCGGCGCTCAGACCGGAGCAATCCGGTTTGAGCGCTCCCCTTGCCCGGGGCTTTCGCCCGCTGTACCAACCGGGCCATGTCAGCCAAAGATACAAATCGCCTCAAAGCGCGCCTTGCGCGCGGCTTCATCGACCGCGGCCCTGCCGAACTCGCCTCCACGCGCCAGATGGTCGACACCATCCGCCGGACCTACGAATTGTGGGGCTTCGAGGCGCTTGAGACGCCGTTCGTCGAATACACCGACGCGCTCGGCAAATTCCTGCCCGATCAGGATCGCCCGAACGAGGGCGTGTTTTCCTTCCAGGACGACGACGAGCAATGGCTGTCGCTGCGCTACGACCTGACGGCGCCCCTCGCCCGCTATGCCGCCGAGAACTGGGACCGGATCGCCAAGCCGTTTCGTACCTACCGCTTCGGCCCCGTTTTCCGCAACGAGAAGCCAGGCCCCGGCCGCTTCCGCCAGTTCCTGCAGTTCGACGCCGACACGGTGGGCGCAGCGAGCGTTCTGGCCGATGCCGAGATGTGCATGATGGCCGCCGACACGCTGGAGGCGCTGGGCATTCCGCGCGGCGATTACGTCATCAAGGTCAACAACCGCAAAATTCTCGACGGCCTGATGGAGGCCATCGGCCTCGGCGGCGAGGAGAATGCGGGCAAGCGCCTCATCGTTCTGCGCGCCATCGACAAGCTGGACCGTCTCGGTGTTGAAGGCGTGAAACTGCTGCTTGGTCCGGGACGTAAGGACGAGAGCGGCGATTTTACGAAGGGCGCGGGGCTAGATGAAGGGCAAATTCGTCCCCTCGTTTTTCTTCTCGAAACGACATCTCTGCAAAGGGATGTCCTTGGATTTCTGCAATTCCCGCTAGCCGGAAGATTCACGGAAAGTCCTATATTCTCTGACGGTATGCAGGAGCTGCTCAAAATCGAGGAGATAATCCGCTTGTCCGGGTACGGGCCAGATCGCATCCGCATCGACCCGTCCGTCGTGCGCGGGCTCGAATATTACACCGGCCCGGTCTACGAGGCCGAACTGACCTTCGAGGTGAAGGACGAGGACGGCAAGCCGATCCGCTTCGGCTCGGTCGGCGGCGGTGGCCGTTACGACGGACTGGTCGCGCGCTTTCGTGGGGAAGCTGCTCCCGCCACCGGCTTTTCCATCGGCGTGTCGCGCCTTCAGGCGGCCTTGCAGGCGCTCGGAAAAGGCGCCGCGGAACCGCCCGGCCCTGTCGTCGTGCTCGTCATGGACAAGGAGCGCACCGCGGACTATCTCGCGCTTGCACGTACATTGCGCGAGGCGGGCATTGCCGCCGAAATCTATCTCGGATCGTCCGGCATGAACGCGCAGATGAAATATGCCGACCGCCGCCGCGCGCCGGTTGCCGTCATTCAGGGCTCGAACGAAAAAGAGGCCGGAGAGGTGACGCTGAAGGACCTCGTTCTCGGCAAGGAAATGTCGAAAAAGATCGAGGACCGCGCCGCGTGGACCGAGGAGCGTCCGGGTCAGGTAACGGTGAAACAAGCCGATCTGGTCGCGACGGTGCAGGAGATGCTGGCGCGCTACAGCTAGCGCGGCTTCGGCGCGGCCAGAAAATTGCCGCCGAAGGATTTGCCGAGCCTGGCCGGAACGAGCGCCCCCTTTTCGTCGAAGCGGAAGACGATGCGGTGCTGCGCGAGCTTGCGCGCGAGAAGCCAGGCGACGAGCGCACCGAGCGCGCAGCCCGCAAGGACATCGGACGGATAATGCGCGCCGGTCGCAAGGCGCGCGAAGCCGACCCAGAATCCCGCCGCGAGCAGGAATATCCGCAGACGCGGCACAAGCAGCGCCACCGCGAACGCGAACGCCATGATCGACGTGGTGTGGCCGGACGGAAAACTCGCCCAGCTCGCATCCAGCGACAGGAAATCGAACGACAGCGATCCAACCTCGGCGAACTGGCTCGGGCGCGCCCGGCCAATCGCGTATTTCAGCAACGCGGCGATAATTCCGGCCAAGGCGACGGACGTAAAGACGTAAGCGGCGGTTGCTACGCGCAGCCAGTGATGGCGTCCTTTGCGCGGGCATTCATCGCGCAGGTCGCGCAGAAGGCTGAACAGAACGACAAGCGCGCAACCGATCAGCGTCCACTCGCATTTTCCGATTTCGTTGAAAAAGCCGAACATCGGCATCAGGGAAGCCGGCATCGAGCCCTGCCAGTCCTTGAGATGCGGATCGAGCACAAGCGTGAACAGGCCAAGCGCAGTCAGGAACGCCGCCAGCGCATTGGCGATGAAGCAGATGTCGTAAGGGATGACCCGAAAGCGCAGATCGCGGCTGCGCGAGCGCAGAAAGGCCCGCGCTCCGGCGGCGTTGAGGGCGATCCGCGCCGAGGACGCGCGTGCGCCGCGCCGAACGGCATCGACCATCCGCAGCCCGGCAGCCGCGTGCGGCCTCCCCCATGCGTTGTCGCTCATGCTTCCCCCAGCCACGACCCGGTCTGTGGATGCACAAGCTATGTTACATCTGAGTGATAGAGAACCCTTGAGGTGCCTGTCGCGCCGGTTACGGTGCCGGATTCCTGTGAATCTGGTGGATTTCTGCGATGCGGGCTTCGATGTCTGGCGTGATCGTCACCGCGTGCGAGGCGATGTCGGTCTTCAATTGCTCCATCGTCGTCGCGCCGATGATGTTCGACGTCACGAACGGGCGGGACGTCACGAAGGCCAGAGCAAGCTGCGCGGGATCGAGATCAACCTCTTTGGCCAGCGCCACATATTTGCGGATAGCCTCTTCGGCGCCCGGCTTCTCGTAACGCTGGCCGCGTTGGAAAAGCGTCGTGCGGGCACCGGCCGGCCGTGCGCCGTCGAGATATTTTCCGGTGAGATAGCCCTGTCCGAGAGGCGAATAGGCCAGAAGCCCGACATCTTCACGCTCATGGAATTCCGACAGCCCGTCCTCATAGGTGCGGTTGATCAGGCTGTACGCATTCTGCACCGACACGACGCGCGGGCCGCCGCTTTTTTCGGCCGCGGAAAGAAAGCGCGACAGGCCCCAGGCCGTCTCGTTGGAAAGGCCGATATGGCGCACCTTGCCGGCCTTCACGAGACCATTCAGCGCCTCCAGCGTTTCCTCGATCGGCACTTCCGGCGCCTTGTTGGCCGATTCCGCTCTTTCCGTCGATCCGAACATCGGGATCAGGCGGTCGGGCCAATGGATCTGGTAGAGATCCACGTAATCGGTGTTCAGGCGCTTCAGCGATCCGTCGATGGCAAATTCGATGTTCTTTTTGTCGAGAACCGGCATCTCGCCGCCATCGCGGAACCAGGTCGCCTCGCTGCGGCCGACAACCTTGGTGGCCAGCACGACACGGTCGCGCCCGCCGCGCGCTTTCAGCCATGAGCCGATGATGCGCTCGGTCGAGCCGGCCGTCTCGGGCCTCGGCGGAATGGCGTACAGCTCGGCGGTGTCGATGAAATTGACGCCCTGATCGAGCGCGTAATCGAGCTGCTCATGGCCTTCAGCCTCGGTGTTCTGCTGCCCCCAGGTCATCGTGCCGAGGCAGATGGAGGAGACCTTCACATCGGTGTTTCCGAGGCGGCGCTGGTCGATCATGAAATGTCCTTGCGAAAGATGTCCGGCGGCACGCCCGAAAGCGGCCTCATGCGGCGGGAGAAAAACGTGGTGTGCCCGCAGGACATACGTTCGAGCTTCCAAAATTCAAGCCGGAGGAAGGTCGACCTGACGCTGGCACGGAACTTGATGCAGAACGACAGCTGGAGGAGGTGTTATGGCTCTGGAACTGAGACCCAATTGCGAATGCTGCGACCGCGATCTGCCGCCCGACAGCACGACGGCCGTCATCTGCTCGTTCGAATGCACCTTCTGTGCGGAATGTGCGACGCAGGTGCTGAAAGGCGCCTGCCCCAATTGCGGTGGCGAACTTGTACGGCGGCCCATTCGCCCCGCCTCGAAGCTCGCGAACAATCCGCCCTCGACAAAACGCGTGCTCAAGGCCGAAGGCTGCGCGGCCGCGTGAGGCCGCCCGATCAGCGCAGCAGTGCGAGCGCAGCGGTGATGTCTTCGTCGGCGACATAGGACATCGCCTTCGACATCTTGGCGGCACGCGTGCGCTCGCCCTTGCGCATCACCAGAATGAAGGTTTCCGCCCCGCCCGGGCAGGCGGGATCGCCGCAATCGATCTGGCTGACGGTGACGGCATCTTCTTCGCCCAGCGCAAGCGCCGCGCGGACATCCGCGGCGATGCGTCTGGATATTTCGGACGAGGCGCCGTCGCGGCGACGGCCGAGGCTGAACAGACCCATAAGCGCTTTATCGCTCAACTGTCCCCGTTCGGCCAGACGGGGAACGGATCGGACAGGTTCACATCTTTCTGGGCATCGTAGCGCGACGGATCGGCCGGGCCGTGCAGGCACGCATCGAGCGCGGCGCGCATGGCCGCTTCATCCATGCTTTGCCCGATGAAAACGAGCTCCTGGCGCCGGTCTCCCCAGCCGTTGACCCAGTGGCGGCGCACGAGCTGCTGCCATTCCTCATTGCGGGGCCATTGCTCCCTGGGCACCGCCGCCCACCACGAACCGAGCGGGCCGGTGCGGCAGACCGCGCCTGCAATCGACAATTCGCCGACCCATCTGGGCCGCGTCGCAAGCCAGAAATGGCCTTTGGCGCGGATCAGGCCCGGCCATGAGCCGTCGAGGAAGCGCCGGAACTTCGCCGGATGAAACGGCCGCCGCGCCCGGTAGACGAAACTGCCGATGCCGTATTCCTCGGTTTCGGGCACATGGCTGGCGTAGCCGTAAAGCTCCTTGGCCCAGAGCGGATGGGCGCTGGCTTTTTCGTGGTCGAACAGGCCGGTGCCGAGAATGTCCGCAAGGGGCACCTTTCCGAAATCGGCTTCGATGAGCCGCGCATCCTGATTGAGCGCGCGGGCGATGGCGCGAGTGTGCGCACGCGCCTCTTGCCCGGCATCGCCCGCTTTGTTGAGGACGATGAGATCGGAGAATTCGATCTGGTCGGTCAACAGATCGATCAGCGTGCGCTCGTCGTCCTCGCCGAGGCTTTCGCCGCGCTGCTCCAGGCTTTCGATCTTCGTGAAATCCTTCGGCAGATTGATCGCGTCCACCACTGTCACCATCGCGTCGAGCCGCGCCACATCGTCCAGCGCAAACCCCTCCTCGTCGCGAAACGAAAACGTGGCGGCGACCGGAAGCGGCTCGGAAATGCCCGTGGATTCGATGACGATGGCATCGAACCGCCCGAGCCCCGCAAGGCGGCGCACCTCGACACGCAGATCGTCGCGCAGCGTGCAGCAGATGCACCCATTGGTCATTTCGACCATGCTCTCGTCCGCGCGGGTGAAGCCGGCATCGCCCGCGCGCACAAGGTCGGCGTCGATGTTGACCTCCGACATGTCGTTGACGATGACTGCGATGCGGCGGCCCTCGCGGTTGGCGAGAATGTGGTTGAGGAGCGTCGTCTTCCCGGCGCCGAGAAAGCCGGACAGGACGGTGACGGGGATGCGTGTGTCTGTCATGCTAATTGTTATGTTATAACATCTCACTATAGTCAAGTGGATGATTAAAGGGTCACTTGCAGAAATTTCTGGACTTTCATTATACAAATGCATATCTGACATTCATGAACGCTGAGCCAGACATTTCCGCACGCGCCCTGGCGGCGCTTCGCGAGCGCACCGGCCTCACCCAGGCTGCCGCCGCCGCCGAGATCGGCGTGTCGCAGGCGACCTATTCGCGCTGGGAAAAGGAAAACAACGAGCCGACCGGCGCCGCGCGCCGCGCGCTTGCCGATTGGGTTATCCGCCGGTCGCAGGGCGCGGGCGTGCCAAGCCTCGCTTATCCGGTGCGGCTCGGCATCTCGGACCCGGAAAAGGCATCCGAGCTTGCCGCCATTCTCGGCACAGCGGGCTATGCGCGCGTCGAGCCGCCGATCCTGCAGCCCGCCGGCCCGTTTCTGGATGTTTCGGGCGAAGACCTGCGCCGCCGCATGTTTCTGACGTCCGACGGCGAAGGTAACGAACTGTGCCTGCGCCCCGATCTGACGATTCCGACCGCGCGTATGCACTTGGCCGGTGCCGATGCCGGACGCGAGGCCGCCTACTTCTATCTCGGCCCGGTGTTTCGCCAGCGCGAGACCGGCAGCGGCGAGGTGCAGCAGGCGGGCATCGAGATTTTCGGGCGGCTGGAACGCGAAGCCACGGAAGCCGAAATCGTCGCCCGCAGCGCCGAGGCCATCAAGCTGTATGGCATTACGGATGCGAAACTGACGCTCGGCGACCGCGCGCTGTTCACCGCCTTCATCGAGGAACTAGCCATACCCGCTGCCTGGCGCCGCCGCTTGATGCGCGACATCGCGCGCCAGAGCGGCCTTGGCCGCGACCTCGCCGCCCTCGCCCCGGCGACGAACGGCGATGCGGAGCACACCGCTTTCCTCGCCGCGCTCGACGGCGCGGACCCCAAAGCCGCGAAGGCCGTAGTGGAAGACATGCTCGCAATCGCCGGCATCAGCCAGGTCGGCGGACGCACGGTGAGCGATATCGCCGAACGCTTTCTCGAACAGGCGCGGCTGCGCGCCTCGGCGTCGCTGTCGGAAGACACCCACAAGGCCTTGAGCGACTTTCTGACCGTGGAAAGCGATCCGGCCAGTGCGCTGGGGGAGCTGAGAAACGTCATTGCCCGCGCACGCACATCCGGCGCGGCGACGAAGGACACCTCCGCGCTCGATACGCTGCTCGACGGCTTTGCGCGCCGCAACACGCTTCTTGCCGAACGCGGCGTCGATCTCAAGACTGCGACCTTCTCGGCCGCGTTCGGGCGCCAGCTCGATTATTACACCGGCCTCGTCTTCGAATTCCGCACCTCGCGGATTCCAAATCTCGGACCGCTCGTCGGCGGAGGACGCTATGACGGGCTTCTGTCGGCGCTCGGCGCGCCGAAGCCGGTGGCCGCCGTGGGCTGCGCGATGTTTGTCGAACGCATGACGGAGGCCGCATCATGAGCGATCCGCTTCTTCTGTCCGTACCCTCCAAGGGCCGTCTTCAGGAAAACGCCTTCGCCTTCTTTGCGCAGGCCGGGCTTCCGGTTCTGCGGCCCGGCGGCGCCCGCGAATATCGCGGCGCGTTCGGTGGCCTCGACGGGGCGCAGATCCAGTTTCTCTCGGCCAGCGAGATCGCGCGCGAGCTCTCGCTCGGGAAGGTGCATCTCGGCGTCACCGGCGAGGACCTGATCCGCGAGGAAATTCCGCAGACCGACGAGCGCGTTCTTCTGCTGACGCCGCTCGGCTTCGGCCCGGCGAATGTGGTCGTCGCGGTTCCGCAGGCCTGGATCGATGTCCGCACGATGGCCGATCTCGACGATGTGGCCGCGCATTTCAGGGCGAAGTATGGACGCCCGCTGCGCGTCGCCACCAAGTACATCACGCTGACGCGCACCTTCTTCGCCCAGCACGGGCTCGGCGATTACCGCATCGTGGAAAGCCTTGGAGCCACCGAAGGCGCCCCCGCCTCCGGCACCGCGGACATCATCGTCGACATCACGACGACCGGCTCGACGCTTGCCGCCAATGCGCTGAAAATTCTCGATGACGGCCTGATCCTGAAAAGCGAGGCCAATCTTGTTGCCTCGCTGCGCGCCGACTGGAACCCTGTTGCGCGCGATGCGGCCCGGACCATACTCGCCCGCCTCGGTGCCGCCGCACGCGCCCGCGCGGTGCAGGAGGTGAAGGCCTCGCCCAAGGGCGACCGGGCACGCATCGTCCGCGAAGCGGAGACGAATTTCGGCGCGACAGCCCCCTTCGGGATCGCGTCGGACGGCCCGCTCGTCCTGCATGTCCCGAAAAAGGCGATCTACCCGATTGCGGACTGGCTGACGGCGCTGGGTGCCGATACAATCTCGACGAGCAATCTCGACGATGTTTTCCAGTCGGCGAACCCCCTGTTCGAGAAGCTCATCGGAGTGCTCCGGCAAGGTCCATGATCCCGCTGCTGCAGGAACGGCTCTCGGAATTCGTGACCCTTTGGGTTGTGATCGACCCGATCGGCTCCTTGCCCGTTTTTCTTGCCGTCGCCGCCTCCCGCTCCGAAACGGACTGCCGGGTCATCGCGCTCCATTCGGTGCTGGCCGCGTTCGGCGTCCTTGTTTTCTTCATCGTCGCGGGACAGCTTCTCCTGCCCGCTCTCGGTGTTCCGCTCACCGCCTTCCAGATCGCGGGCGGCATCGTGCTTTTCCTGTTCGCGCTCTCGATGATCTTCGGGCCATCCAAGGTCGACGAGGACGAGAGCCTCGCCCGGCAATCCCCGCGTCAGGCCGCGATCTTTCCGCTCGCCATTCCCGCGATCGCCAGCCCCGGCGCCATGCTCGCGGTGGTTCTTCTCACAAACGATGCCCGCGACGATCTTCCCGATCAGGCCATGACCGTCGGCGTCGTGATCGTCGTGCTTGCGGCCCAGTATGTGCTTTTCCGCCTGGCCCGCCCGATCGAGCGGCGGATCGGCGGAGCCGGAACGAGCGTGCTGAGCCGGGTGATGGGCACCATCCTGGCATCGGTCGCGGTGACCGAGGTTCTCGACGGGGTTTCGACCTGGCTGAAACTGCCTTTGCCCTGAGCTGAGGTTCAGACCAGCGCGCCCAGGCGCAGCACATCGATCAGATGGCCGGACAGCCTGAGCGACAGGGCCACCAGCGTCATGGTCGGTGAATCGCTGCCGGATGTCGGGAAAACCGAACTTCCCGCGATGAAAAGATTTTGCGTTCCGTGGACCCGGCAGTCGGTGTCGACCACGCCCGCGCGCGGGTCGCTCGCCATCCGTGTCGTGCCGATGTGATGCCAGCAGCCGCGCACATCGCTCTTCCAGCTTTCGTCATCGACCATGCGCCGCCGGATCATGAAGCCCTGCTTCTCAAGCGCACCGACGACGATTTCTTGCGTCCGCACGAAATTGAAATGGTCCCGTTCGCCGATCCGCCAGTCGACGCGCACCCGGTGGACGCCGAGCGGATCCGTCTTGTCGGACAGCAGGATGCGGCTGTCCGGGTTGGGCGCCTGCTCGATCACCGTTTCGAGATAGAAGTCGCGCCGGACGAATTTCGGATCGAGCCGATTGTCGAGCACCGACAGCATGGCCTTCGGCAGGGACGGGACAACCTTGCGAAGTTGCGAGGCCACTTCGAGCGCGATCCGGGACGACGACGTTCCGAACTTCGAGCGCCGCCTCAAATTCAGACGTATGGTCTGCAGCGCCCGATAGGCGGCCGATGTCGCGCCGAAATAGAGCGGAACGATATAGGTGCGCGAATTCGTCAGTCCCTCGCGTTGCTGTTCGGACGCCACGGGCGCGAAATGCGCCGCCATGCCGCGATTGGCCTGACGCAATTTCTTGCGCGCGAGGATGAGGCCATTGTCGTACAGCGGGCGGTGTCGGCTTTGTGCCGACAGGCGCACCACATTGATGCGCGCCGTCGGATGATCCATGAAATAGCGGCCGACCTGGTCGTGACCATTTCCAAGGCCGCATGTCTGGTTCTTGTTCGAGGCCAATAGCAGCCTGGCATTCTCGATGCCGCCCGTGGCAAGCACGACCAGTTTCGGCCGCACCTTGAACCTGACGCCGGACAGGGTTGCCGCTGCGATGGATGTTATTGTGGCGCTGTCGTTACTGCCGATGTCGGTGACATTGGCGTTGAGAATGATACGCACATTTCCGGCGCGCGCGAGATCTGTCCGATAGGCCTCGCCGAACCGGACCGGCGGGCTGAGACGGTTGATGACATTGCGGATGTTCTCCTCATCCAGCGGCATCAGGCCGGAATTCAGAGCGTCCAGCTCCTCGCACAGCCGTCCGGGATCGTAATCGTAGGAGCCGAGTTGCAGCAAATCGTGGCTTCGGCGGTAAAACGGATCGAGGTCGGTGCGGGAGATCGGCCAGCCGCTGTTCGGCACCCATGACCGCGTCTCGAAATCGATCAGATCGAGCGGGCGGCACCACCCGCCCCAGCAATTGGTGCTGCCGCCGAAGAACCGGGTGCGGCTCTCGTCCGGGCGGCAATAGCTGAACCCGATGTTCTCGCCCGAATAGAGCGCCTGGGTGTCGGGGTCGGGCTTGAGCCCGCCGCTTTCCAGCAGCACGACATCGACCGGCCGGTTGACGAACTGAAGCGCGATCGTAATGCCCGCCGCGCCCCCGCCGATGATGCAGATATCGGCGTCCAGCGACGTATCGTGCGGAAACTCACGCGCATCCAGAAGCATCAGATTTCCCCGCCGCTCCCGGCTCCCCCATCCCCCGACAGGAGTACTCTATGTAAACTCGCAAAAGTTGCGAGACCGAATACTTTACAATCCAGCCTGTTTATTAGGCAACGGAAACAAAAGATAAGCGATAGAAATAACGGATAACCCGACTGGGCGGTTTTTACTTTATTTCCCAGCCGATCAGAATGCTTCTGCATCCCCCGGCAAGACACCCGCCGAAGCGGGCCTTTCCAGAACGTCTTGTCCGGCGCTTCCAAGCACCGGACGCTTTCCAAAGCAGCGGCGACGCGGCCGTCAGGCCGATCCTGGGGCCGTTCTAGGGGAGGTTCTTCTTCAGGAATTCAACCGTCCGGCTCCACGCGAGATCCGCCGCCGCCTTGTTGTAACGCGGGGCATTGGTGTCGTTGTTGAAGGCGTGGTTTGCACCCGGATACATATGAAGCTCGAAAGTCTTGCCGGCGGCTTCGAGCGCCGCCTTGTAGGCGTCGATCCCAGCGTTCACGTTGTCGTCGATCCCGGCGTAATGCAGCAAGAGGGGCGCCTTGATGGCCGCAACCTGATCGGCCGGGATCTGACGGCCGTAATAGGCGACCCCTGCCCCAAGGGCCGGAGCAGCCGCCGCCAGTTGATTGACCTTGAGGCCGCCCCAGCAGAAACCGACCGCGCCGACCTTGCCGGTCGAATGGGCGTTGCCGGCGAGGTAGTCCAAAGCCGCGACAAGATTTCCGATCGTCTTGCCGGTGTCGAGCTTTGCGATCTGATCCCGCGCCTGGTCCTCGTCTGCGGGGGTGCCGCCGAGAGGCGACAAAAGATCCGGCCCCAGAACCAGGAACCCTTCGAGAGCAAGCCTGCGGGTGACATCCTCGATGTGCGGGTTGAGGCCACGATTTTCGTGGATGACGATGACGGCAGGAAGCTTTTGCGGACCGTCCTTGGGACGCGCGAGATAGCCCCGGATCTCTCCGTCATCGCCCTTGTAGGATATCCACTCCGTCACAAGGCGCGGATCGTCCTCCGCGACGATGGCGGCCTGCGCATAATTGTTCGACAGAACCGGCAGAAGCGCCGCCGCCGCGGCTACGGAGCCCGCCAGTCCCGCCAGCCGCTCCATGAAATCGCGCCGCGAGATCTGGCCATGCGTGAAGCGGTCGTAAAGGTCGATGATGCGCTGGTCCATGGCATGTCCCCCGTTTCCGGGCTCCCTTGTGGTGTGCCCAGTCTAGCAGGATCAGGTGTCTCCACACCTCACGTCCCGACGAGCACCCCCGGACGCCGGACGACCCCCGGCCGTCCGGCGGCAGGGAATCTCGCCAAAACCGTCACATAGCTGCAACAATTAACCGCTGCGGCACGTGAGACATTGAGCCCGCCCGCTCTGACTGATAAGAGCCGCCTCAAACTGAGGTCGGTATTTTTCCGGCCGCATTCTTTCGGGGCTAGCAGCATGAAAGTCGTCGCGGGCAATTCCAACCAGCCGCTCGCCCAGGCGATTGCCGCCTATCTTCAGACCCCGCTCACGAAAGCCAATGTCCGGCGCTTCGCCGACATGGAGGTGTTTGTCGAGATCCTGGAGAATGTGCGCGGCGAGGATGTGTTCGTCGTCCAGTCGACCTCGTACCCCGCGAACGACCATCTGATGGAGCTGCTGATCATCATCGATGCGCTCCGCCGTGCCTCGGCCCGCCGCATCACCGCTGTTCTGCCCTATTTCGGCTATGCCCGGCAGGACCGCAAAGCCGGTCCCCGCACCCCGATCTCGGCCAAGCTCGTCGCCAATCTCATCACGCGCGCGGGCGCCGACCGCGTCCTGACGCTCGATCTGCACGCCGGGCAGATCCAGGGTTTCTTTGACATTCCGACCGACAATCTGTTCTCGGCCCCGGCCCTCGTGCGCGACATTCAGGACCATATCCCGCTCGACAACATCGCCGTCATCTCGCCGGACGTCGGCGGCGTTGTCCGTGCCCGTGCCGTCGCCAAGCGCGTCGACGCCTCGCTCGCCATCGTGGACAAGCGCCGCGAGCGCCCGGGCGAGAGCGAGGTCATGAACGTGATCGGCGATGTGCAGGGCAAGACCTGCATCCTCGTCGACGACATCGTGGATTCGGGCGGCACGCTGGTGAACGCGGCCGATGCGCTGATCGAACAAGGCGCCAAGGACGTTTATGCCTACATCACCCACGGCGTTCTTTCGGGCGGCGCGGTCAGCCGCATCGCCGGTTCCAACCTGAAGGAGCTGGTGCTGACCGATTCCATCCTGCCGACGGAAGCCGTGCGCCTTGCCCGCAACATCCGCTGCATCTCGGTCGCCAGCCTGATCGGCGAGGCCATCGCCCGCACTTCAGAGGAAAAATCGGTCTCCAGCCTGTTCGACTGAGACCCCATTCCTATTTGCTTCAGAGGCGCGGTTCCGTTATAGGAACCGGCATTACGGCGTCCACACCCTGGAGGTGCGCCGGTCTGTCCGAAGGTCGCCGTGGCGGCCTTCTTCAATTTCGGAGAATATCATGTCCGCGACCAAGGTTCTCAAAGCCGAGGCGCGCGAACGGGTTGGCAAGGGAGCCGCCCGTGCAGTGCGCCGCGCAAAACGTGTCCCCGCCGTCATCTACGGCGGCAAGCAGGCCCCCACCAGCATCTCGCTGGACGGCAACGAGCTTTACGTCCTGCTGCATTCCGGCGGCTTCACGACCACGCTGTTCGACATCGATGTCGGCGGCAAGATCGAGAAGGCCATTCCGCGCGATTACCAGCTCGACCCGGTCAAGGACTTCCTCACCCACATCGACTTTCTGCGCATCACCGCGGACTCGACGATCACCGTCGAAATTCCGGTGCACTTCATCAACGAAGACAAGTCGCCGGGCCTCAAGGGCGGCGGTGTGCTGAACGTCGTCGCGCATGCGATCGAGCTTGCCGTCCGTGCGACCGACATCCCGGGCGCCATCGAAATCGACCTCTCCGGTCTCGACATCGGCGACACGATCCACATCTCGAACGTCAAGCTGCCCGCGGGCGCCAAGCCCGTCGACCGCTCGGACTTCACCGTCGCGACCATCGCCGCTCCGGCCGCCGAAGAACCGGAACCGACGGCGGAGGCCGCTCCGGCTGCTGCCGCTCCGGCCGCTGCCGGTGGCGACAAGAAGCCTGACGCCAAGAAGCCCGAAGCCAAGAAGTAACAGGAGAGCCGCATGCGGCTCTTCGTCGGCCTCGGCAATCCAGGAGCCCGATATTCCGGCAACCGCCACAATATCGGGTTCATGGCCGTCGAACGCATCGCGTCGCGCTGGGGCTTCTCGCCCTGGCGCACGCGCTTTCACGGCGAAAGCTGCGAAGGCGAACTGGGCGGCGTGAAAGTGTTGCTGCTGAAGCCGACGACCTTCATGAACGAATCGGGCCGCTCGGTCGCCGAGGCGGCCCGTTTCTTCAAGATCGAGACGAAGGACGTCGCCGTCTTCCACGACGAACTCGACCTGGCTCCGGCCAAGATCCGCGTCAAGACCGGCGGCGGAAATGCCGGGCATAACGGCCTGCGCTCGATTTCACCGGCCATCGGCAACGATTATGTGCGCGTACGGCTCGGCATCGGTCATCCCGGCGACAGAAACCTCGTCCATTCCTACGTGCTCAACGATTTTGCCAAATCCGAGCGCGACTGGGTGGGCTGCCTGATCGACGCGATCGCCGACAATGCCGGCCTTCTCGCCAAGGGCGAAGACAACGGATTTCAGAACAAGGTGCACCTCGCACTGGACGCCGCGGGCTTTGCCGCGCCGACACGTCCGGGCGAGCGCACGGGGGATTGAGACATGGGTTTCAAATGCGGAATTGTCGGGCTGCCGAATGTCGGCAAGTCGACCCTTTTCAACGCGCTGACGCAGACCGCGTCGGCACAGGCGGCCAATTATCCGTTCTGCACGATCGAGCCGAATGTCGGAGAAGTCGCGGTGCCCGATCCGCGTCTTGACACGCTGTCTGCCATCGCCAACTCGAAAGAGATCATCCCGACCCGCCTCACCTTCGTCGACATCGCCGGGCTTGTCCGCGGCGCGTCGCAGGGCGAAGGCCTCGGCAACCAGTTCCTCGCCCATATCCGCGAAGTCGATGCGGTTGCGTATGTGCTGCGCTGCTTCGTGGACGACGACATCACCCATGTCGAGGGCAAGATCGATCCGCTTGCGGACGCCGACACGGTCGAAACCGAGCTGATGCTCGCGGATCTCGACAGCCTGGAAAAGCGTGTCGCCGGTCTCGAAAAGCGCGCCAAGGGCAACGACAAGGAAGCCAAGGAACAGCTCGACCTCGTCCAGCGCGCTTTGCCGCTGTTGCGCGAGGGCAAGCCCGCCCGCCTTACCCCGATCAAGGATGAAGAGCGCCAAGCGTTCGCGGCGCTCAATCTCCTCACCTCAAAGCCGGTTCTGTACGTCGCCAATGTCGACGAGGGCTCGGCCGCGACCGGCAACGAATATTCGAAGATCGTCGAGGAACGCGCGAAAAAGGAAGGCGCGGTCGCCGTTACAATCTCGGCCAAGATCGAAAGCGAAATCGCGGTCCTGCCGCTGGACGAGCGCAAGGAATATCTCGAAGCGCTCAGCCTCGAAGAAGCGGGCCTCGATCGCCTTATCCGCGCGGGCTACGATCTTCTCGGCCTCGTGACCTATTTCACCGTCGGCCCGAAAGAGACGCGTGCCTGGACCATCGAGAAGGGCACCAAAGCGCCCGGCGCCGCGGGCGTCATCCATACGGATTTCGAAAAGGGCTTCATCCGCTCCGAGACCATCGCCTACAAGGACTATGTCGAGTTCAAGGGCGAGAGCGGCGCGCGCGATGCCGGAAAGCTGCGCCTTGAAGGCAAGGAATACGTGGTCGCCGACGGCGACGTGCTGCACTTCCGCTTCAACACCTGATGGACATCGCGCGGCGTCACGGCTGGAACCTGACGCCGAAGGAAGCCGTCGCGCTGCAGAATGAGCTGCGCGGCGAGGTGGTGGCCGACCGGCCGCTCGATGTTTCGCGCATCCGTCACATCGCGGGCGTCGATGTCAGCGTGAAGGACAATGTCTCGCAGGCGGCGGTCGTGGTCCTGTCGTTTCCGGACTTCACCCCCGTCGAAACCGCCCTCGCCCGGCGCCCGACCACATTTCCTTACGTCCCGGGCCTTCTCAGCTTTCGCGAGGGAGAGGTTCTGGTCGAAGCCTTCGAAAAACTCGGGCAGGTGCCCGACGTGTTCCTGTTCGACGGTTCAGGCTATCTGCATCCGCGCCGCATCGGCATTGCATGCCATATGGGCCTGTGGCTCGGCGTACCGACGATTGCCAACGCCAAGAACAGATTGTGCGGCACCCACATCGACCCCGGCCCGGAGCCGGGAGACTGGACTCAGGTTGTTCACAAGGACGAGGTCATCGGCGCGGCCCTTCGCACCAAGCGCGGCTGCAAGCCGGTCTTCGTGTCGGCCGGGCATCTCAGCGATCTCGATGGGGCGATCGCACTTGTCATGGCCTCGGTGACGAAATACCGGCTGCCGGAACCCGTGCGGGCCGCGCACAAGGCGGCGGGTTTTTTCGCCTAGTCTCGCTCGATGACGTTGAGACGCCGCACAGTCAGCTCGTCGATCTCGACCGTCTTGAATTTAGCATTGCGAACCGCAAGCGCCCCGATCGCAACGCTGCCGATGGCGACGGCCCCGAGCACCAGGACGCCGCCGGCAATTGCGCCCGCGGCAAACGCTCCAACACCTGCAGCCGGCACCTTTACCGGCGGCTTTGCGCGGGACTTCGGGGACACGGCTCTGGATCGCTTCATCCGCCGATCATGCGAGCGGGCGCCGGTCTTGGCAATGCGCGTCAGTGCCCGGCGAATTCAATCAGCGTTTCGACCCGCACGCCGTGATCGCGGATGCGCTGGGCGCCGCCGAGTTCCGGCAGATCGATGACGAAGCCCGCACCGGCGACGACACCGCCCAGACGGCGGATCAGCGCAATGCCCGCTTCGGCCGTGCCGCCGGTCGCGATCAGATCGTCGATCAGCAGGATTTTCTGGCCCGGCGCGCAGGCATCGGCATGCACCTCGACCGAATCCACGCCGTATTCGAGCGCGTATTCCTGACTCAGGGTGACGTGCGGAAGCTTGCCCTTCTTGCGGATCGGGATGAAGCCGAGCCCGAGCACATGGGCGAGCGCACCGCCCAGAATGAACCCGCGCGCTTCGATGCCCGCGACGAGATCGAACTTTTCGCCCGCAAATGCTTTTGCGAGACCATCGACCGACAGGCGCAGGCCATCGGCGCTCTGCAGCAGGGTCGTGATGTCCCGGAACTGAATTCCGGGCTTCGGATAGTCCGGAATCGTGCGGATCAGGGCTTCGAGTTCGTCTGATGTGGACATGAAACTTTTTCGGAAGGGAGGATCGGGAAAGCGGGCGGATCATGCAAAACGCGCCCGGCAAATCAAAGCCTTTTCTTGGCCCTGAAACGAGAACGGGCCCCGAAGGGCCCGTTCGAACATGGGTTGTCTCGCTCAGTGAGCGACGTTGCTCCAGACCTTCTTCTTGGTGAAGTACAGAAGGCCGGCGAAGACGAACAGGAAGATAAAGACGACAAAGCCGAGCTGTTTGCGGGCTTCGAGATGCGGTTCCGCGGTCCAGGCGAGGAACGCCGTCACGTCGCGCGAATACTGGTCGACGGTCGCCGGCGTGCCGTCGGTGTATTCCACCTGGCCGTCGGAGAGCGGGTTGGGCATCGCGATCCAGCCGCCCGGGAAATACGGGTTGTAGTGCAGACCCGGCTGCGCATGCGCGTCGGCCGGGACCGGCTGGCCGTAGCCGACAAGAACGGCGTGCAGATAGTCGGCGCCGTGTTCCTGATACTGCGTCACGAGATCGAGCAGGCTGAGCCAGAAGCCGCGCGTGTAGGTGCGCGCCTTGGCGATCAGCGACAGATCCGGCGGATAGGCGCCGCCCTGTGCCGCGCGTGCCGCCTGCTCGTTGGGGAACGGCGACGGGAAACGGTCGGACAGACGGCCCGGACGGTCGAACATCTCGCCGGATTCATCGGGCCCGTCCTGAACCTGGTATTCGGAGGCGAGCAGACGGATCTGGCCTTCGGAGAACTCCGGGCCGCCGTCTTCCATCAGATTGCGGAAGGCAACGAGCTTGATGCCGTGGCACGAGGCGCAGACCTCGCGGTAGACCTTGAAGCCGCGCTGCAGCTGGCCGCGATCGAAATGCCCGAACGGGCCGGACCAGCTCCAGTCTTCCCGGTGGGGCGTGTGGGCAGGACCGGCCGCGAGGGCCGGAGCCGTCACGGCGAAGGTCGCGACGGCGATGACGGCAGCCTTGAGCAGGGCGGACACGGACGTCATCGGGCGGGTCTTGGCGGACATGCGGCTCACGCTCCGACAGCGGGTTTGGCTGCGCCGTTCTTGGCGAGCACGGCTTCAGTGATGGAGGCCGGCAGCGGCAGCGGTTTCTCGATGAAGCCGAGCAGCGGCAGGATGACCAGGAAGTGCAGGAAGTAATACGCGGTCAGCAGGCGGCCGATCACGATGTACCAGCCTTCCGGCGGCATGGCGCCGATATAGCCGAGGCCCAGGCACACCGCGAGCAGCACCCAGAAGAACTGGCGGTACAGCGGGCGATAGCGCGCCGAGCGGACCTTGGACGTGTCGAGCCAGGGCAGGAAGAACAGCACAACGATCGCCGCGAACATCGCGATGACGCCGCCGAGCTTGTCGGGAATGGCGCGCAGGATCGCGTAGAACGGCAGGAAGTACCATTCGGGAACGATGTGCGCCGGTGTCGAGAGCGGGTTGGCCGGGATGTAGTTGTCGGCGTGGCCGAGATAGTTCGGCACGTAGAACAGGAACCAGGCAAAGAAGATCAGGAAGCAGACCATGCCGAACGCATCCTTCACCGTCGCATACGGCGTGAAGGGCACGGTGTCGCTCGAGGACTTCACCTCGACGCCGGTCGGATTGTTCTGGCCGGAGACGTGCAGCGCCCAGACGTGGAGGCCGACGACGCCCGCGATCATGAAGGGCAGCAGGTAATGCAGCGAGAAGAAGCGGTTCAGCGTCGGATTGTCGACCGCGAAACCACCCCACAGCCAGGTGGTGACGGCTTCGCCGACAAAGGGGATCGCCGAGAACAGGTTGGTGATGACGATGGCGCCCCACAGCGACATCTGACCCCACGGCAGCACATAGCCCATGAAGCCCGTGGCCATCATCAGCAGGAAGATGACGACGCCGAGGATCCACAGCACTTCGCGCGGGTCCTTGTAGGAGCCGTAATAGACGCCGCGGAAGATATGGACATAGACCGCGATGAAGAACATCGAGGCGCCGTTGGCGTGCATGTAGCGGATGAGCCAGCCGTAGTTCACGTCGCGCATGATGTGCTCGACGGAATTGAAGGCCATGTCGACATGCGGCGTGTAGTGCATCACCAGCACGATGCCGGTGATGATCTGCACACCCAGCATCATCGAAAGGATGGCTCCGAAGGTCCACCAATAGTTGAGGTTCTTCGGCGTCGGGTAAGCGACGAACGAGGAATGCGCCAGACCCAGAATCGGCAGGCGCGCCTCAAACCATTTCAGCGCAGGGTTCTTCGGATCGAAGGTGGAATGTCCGCTCATCTTTGTCTCGCCTTGGAAGCCTTACGGCCTCAACCGATCCGGATCGTGGTGTCGTTCGTGAACTGATACGGCGGGATGTGGAGATTCTCCGGCGCCGGACCCTGGCGGATGCGGCCCGCCGTATCGTAATGCGAGCCGTGGCACGGGCAGAACCAGCCGCCGAAATTGCCGGACTGGCCGATCGGGACGCAACCGAGATGGGTGCAGGTGCCGATCATGATGATCCAGTTTTCCTTGCCTTCGGCCGCGCGGTGCGCGTCGGTCGCCTGCGTGTTGTCGCCGGTCAGGTTCGGGTTGCGGGCGTCCTGGTCGATCAGGTCGGCCATCGGGACAGCCTTGGCGTCCTCGATTTCCTTCGGCGTGCGGTGGCGAATGAAGACCGGCTTGCCGCGCCATTTGATGGTGATGGCGGAGCCTTCGGCAATCGCCCCGATGTTCACATCCGTGGATGCGAGCGCCAGAGTCGAGGCATCGGGGTTCATCTGAGCGATGAAGGGCCAGACTGCCGCTGCGCCGCCGACAGCGGCGACGGCGCCGGTGGCGATGTAGAGGAAGTCACGGCGGGTCGGTTCAACCACACTTGGCGTCGCCACGTCGGTTACCTCTTCTTGGAGACCAGTTTGAGCGGAAAATTGCCCGCCCTGTACGGAATGAGGCGAAACGTGGATAGAGAGCCCCACGCATCCCTGTGATTGGCCGCGTTTTTGGCGCGCAGATTGGTATTTGTCCAGAGTGCGGCTTTCCGCACGACACCATGTCGCACGGATTTCCCCGCTTCGCGGGCGCAACGTCGACGCACTCTGCGCTTTCGGCACGCGTCCCGGACCGGCAAACCGCATCCGCGGATGCATCCGGGCGCCGCATCCTCTATGAAACGCGCTCCAGAACGTTCCGTTGATCGCATTCCGCGCGGCGATGCGTTTCTTTTTTCGTCCAAGCGCGCAGCCGCGATCTTTTTGAGCCGAATCAAGGCGCCCGCCGTCCCGCTGCCCAAAAAGGGCATTTCCCAAAGGCAGGACGACCCCTATGACCCTGACCATGACCGACCCGACCATGACCGATCCGAAAGTTCTCACGCCCATCTGGTTCGAATCGCTCCGCGACCGGATCTGCGCCGCCCTCGAGGCCGTGGAGGCCGAAGCCGGCGAGGCTCCGGGCAACGAAGGTCTTGAGGCGGGCCGTTTCGTGCGCACCCCCTGGCAGCGCACCGATCACACCGGCGCGCCGGGCGGCGGCGGCGTCATGTCCATCATCAAGGGCCGCGTGTTCGAGAAATGCGGCGTTCACTGCTCGACGGTGTACGGGGAATTCTCGCCCGAATTCCGAGGCCAGATCCCGGGATCGGAGGAAGACCCGCGCTTTTGGGCGTCCGGCATTTCGCTGATCGCCCATCCGCGCAATCCGAACGTGCCGACCGTGCACATGAACACACGCTGCGTTCGCACGACGAAAGGCTGGTTCGGCGGCGGTGCGGACCTGACGCCGGTTTTGGCACGCCGCCGCACCCAGGAAGACGCCGACACGATCGCTTTCCACGCGGCGATGAAGGCCGCCTGCGACGGCCATCCCGGCGCCGAATATGAACGCTACAAACTGTGGTGCGACGATTATTTCTTCCTGAAGCACCGCAACGAGCCGCGCGGCACCGGCGGCATCTTCTACGACTGGCACGACACGGGCGATTTCGACGCCGACTTCGCCTTTACCAAATCGGTGGGTGAGACGTTCCTCCGCATCTATCCCGAGATCGTGCGGCGCAACATCGACACGCCGTGGACGGAGGCCGACCGCGAGGAGCAACTCGTGCGGCGCGGACGCTATGTCGAATTCAACCTGCTCTACGATCGCGGCACGATCTTCGGGCTGAAGACCGGCGGCAATGTGGACTCGATCCTCTCATCCATGCCGCCCGTGGTGAAATGGCCCTGAGCCATAAAAAAGAGCCCCGCATCGCGGGGCTCTTTCGTATTCGGAATGTCCGATCAGCGGGCGGCAGCTGCACCGATGATCGCGCCGATGATGCCGGACGTGACCGCGACCAGAGCATAATCGTCTCCGACGCGGACCCACTGATGGCCGCGCGGCGGCTCGTACAGACGATAGCGGCGGTAATCGCGCGAATGGATCACATGGCGGCGGTGATCGCGGTCAAGACGCTGACCCTTCGACCAGCGGCGCGGTGCATCGTAACGGCGCTGCGGGCCGTGGTGCTTCACACTCGGTCCCTGCGGACCCTTCCAGTGCTGCTGCGAATGTTTCTGCGGGCCGCCGTGGTACTGGGCAAAGGCCGCAGGCGTGGCAATCATCGAGAAAGCGACTGTGGCGAGAATGATCTTTTTCATGTGGGCTCCTTGCGATGAAGCCCTTTTCGCATCGCTGACATGAACGGGAACTGAATGGTTACATTACTTTTTCGCAATTTTTGCCGCAGGTTCAGAGGTTTGTCACCGGCATGAGGGACGCCGGCGAGATCAGAACACCGAACGTTTCGCACCAGACGACGACCGTCGCGTATTTCGTGGTGTCGGTCCCCGCCGGCAGTGCATAGCGCTGGCTTCCCCTGAACGCGCGCAGGCGGCCGAGGTCGAGCGCCTCTCCGAAGGCCGCCTTGTCGTTGCTGCGGATGTCGCGGCCGGAGACGAGGTAGACGTGGTAAGCGGGACCCGGCGCGACCTCGAAATCCGCCTCCAGGAAGACAGCGCCCTCATAGAGGG
This sequence comes from Rhizobiales bacterium Ga0077545, assembly GCA_001464335.1. Taxonomy (GTDB): domain Bacteria; phylum Pseudomonadota; class Alphaproteobacteria; order Rhizobiales; family Methylopilaceae; genus Flaviflagellibacter. The sequence goes on from LNEV01000003.1 coordinate 99,398, forward strand.
TGGCCTGTCCCTTCCCCCAATGCACCGGATCCGACGGATTGACGTGGACGAAGGTGCCGCGCGCCCGGATTTTGGTGTCGGTCTCGCTCGTCTGTTCGGCGGCGGGCGGCGGCGCAAAGACGTAGGGGAAGACGATGAGGCCCGCGACGAGCCCCACCCCCGTGCCGAGGACAAATCCGAACAGGAAGATCCAGAGGCTTCTCAGCAAACGGCGCATGCTCTTCTCCTCATGATCAAGGGGCCGTCGCGGCGATCCCCCGGGCGACGAGTGCGTCAAGACGTTCGGCATCGTCCGGGAAACCGGCGGCCACCCATTCTTCCTCTATACGTGCCAGCGCCGCGCCGAGATGCCGCCCCGGCGCCAGGCCGCGCGCCATCAGATCGTTTCCTGACAGCGGAAACTTCGGCGCATGCCACGCATCCGGCAGTCCGATAAGCGCGCGCCATGACGCATCGTCCGGGCTCGCGGCGGCCTCTGCCCAGCCCAGCAGCGCCCGATCGCGGAAGGCCTCGGCTCCGGCCCGGTACAGCGCGGCCCGCCGGCCCGGCTCGTCGAGGTCCGGCACAAGGCGCGGCCCGCGTGTCATGGCGTCGAGGCGCGCCGCCTCACGGTTCGACAGCCGCAGCCTGTCATGCAGGCGTTCGGCATTTTCGGGAATGAACAGCGCCAGCGCGCCAAGCCGAAGCACCGCATCCGGCGGACGCCCAAGCTCCTCCTCGATACGCGCGAGTTGCTGGAGGCGGGGAAGGCGCGGCACGCCGCCGAGAATGGTTCCGAGAAAGCCGCTCGCCGCCATGATGGCGGCGGCCGCAGGCGCACGCGGCGCGACAAGGAATTTCAGAAGCTCGGCGCGCACCCGCTCGCGGGACAGATGCGCAAGCCCTTGCCGTTCCTGAATGGCCGCCGACAGCGCCTCGGCATCCGGCTCTTCCGCGCCATACCCCGCGAAGAAGCGGAAGAAGCGCAGAATGCGCAGGTAATCTTCCCGAATGCGCGTGCGCGCCTCGCCGATGAAGCGCACACGGCGTGCCTGCAGATCCGCTTCGCCGCCCACGAAATCGTGCACGGTGCCCGCTGCGTCGAGAAACAGGCCGTTGATGGTGAAATCGCGCCGCAGCGCGTCTTCCTTCCAGTCGCGCCCGAAGGCGACGACCGCATGGCGACCGTCCGTCTCGACGTCGCGGCGCAAGGTTGTGAGTTCGAAGGGGCGGCCCCGCACGAGCACCGTCACCGTGCCGTGCTCGACGCCCGTCGGCACGGTCTTCAGGCCCGCCGCCGCGGCGCGCGTCATCACCTCGGCGGGCGTCGCGGTCGTCGCGAAATCCACCTCGCTGGGCATTTTGCCGAGCAGCGCATCGCGCACCGCGCCGCCCGCGATGCGGGTTTCCTCACCTGCCCCGTCGAACACCGCGAAGATCTGGGTGACGCCCGGATCCTCGATCAGCCGACGGAGGACGGTCACGGCTGGGGCCGCGGCGCGAAATGGCCGGGAACGAGGACGCCGTCCTTGTAGGCCGGCGGCACATAGACCTCGTCCGGCGTCGCGCCGCTGAAATCGGTGAAGTAGATGAAGCCGAGCACACCCAGAACGAAGCCCACAGCCGCAACCCACGGCAAATGCCTGCGGCTTTCGATCACAACCTCGGCATCTTTCCTGCGTTGAGAGCCAAGCCAAAGAAAGTAAACGGCAAACGGCAGCAAAAATAGAACGGCGCTCATGCCCACGCTTCTGATCATTCCGCCCTAAACCTCTCCGCTGGCCTGTTGTTTCCGTTCGAAATTATCGAACAAGGCTCTCTCGATTGTGCACCGTCACGCTCTCGCCCTTTTCCGACTCGCACCATACCCTGAAGCTGGGTGAGCCATGCAAGCATTGGGGGCCTACCGGCCTGAAGTTTGCGTGAGTGCTCGCGAAGGAGTTTCCATGAGCCGTAACGCAAACGCCGAATCCCTCGACGAGATGATCCTCCGCAATGCGGAGACGACGATTTCTCAGGTCACCGCCGCCAAGGAAGCCTTGGGCGAGGTGATCTTCGGCCAGGAGATGGTGGTCGAACGTGCGCTCCTGACGATCCTGTGCGGGTCGCATGGCCTTCTCGTCGGCGTGCCGGGCCTTGCCAAGACCAAGCTCGTCGATGCGCTCGGCACCGTGCTCGGCCTCGATGCCAGCCGCATCCAGTTCACGCCCGATCTGATGCCGACCGATATCCTCGGCTCCGAAGTGCTCGAGGAAGGGCCGAAGGGCGGGCGCAGTTTCCGCTTCATCAATGGCCCGATCTTCGCCCAGCTCCTGATGGCGGACGAAATCAACCGCGCTTCGCCACGCACCCAGTCGGCCCTGTTGCAGGCCATGCAGGAGCACCATGTGACGGTTGCGGGCGTGCGTTACGACCTGCCGCGACCGTTCCATGTGCTGGCCACGCAGAACCCGCTGGAACAGGAAGGCACCTATCCGCTGCCCGAAGCCCAGCTCGACCGCTTCCTGATGCAGATCGATGTCGATTATCCCGACCGCGACAGCGAACGGCGCATCCTGCTCGAAACCACAGGTGCCGAAGACGCGCGCCCGCGTCAGGCCATGAAGGTCGATGAACTTCTGGCGGCCCAGCGTCTCGTGCGCCGCCTGCCGGTCGGTGACAGTGTCGTCGATGCCATCCTCGATCTCGTGCGTTCCGCGCGCCCCGAAACGGCCGATCCCGCGCTCGCGCCGCTGATCGCCTGGGGCCCCGGCCCGCGCGCCAGCCAGTCGCTGACGCTCGCGGTGCGCGCGCATGCGCTGCTCGACGGGCGTTTTGCACCCTCCGTCGATGACGTCGTGGAACTCGCCGAGCCGATCCTGAAGCACCGCATGGCCCTCACCTTTGCCGCTCGTGCCGAAGGCCGCACGATCAGCGACATCATCCGCCGCCTGACAGAAAGGCTCGGCTGATCCACATGGTTGCGGCGCGGACACTGACACCACAGGAAGCAGCTCCCGCCGCACGCCACAGCGCGGCGGCTCTTTCCCTGTCCGGCGCCATGCCGCGCCTTGTCGTGTCCGCACGCCGCACCTCCGCGAGCATCGTGCACGGACTGCATGGGCGCCGGAGGCCGGGCACGGGCGAGAACTTCTGGCAATACCGCCGCTATTCGCAGGGCGAATCCGCCGGACGGATCGACTGGCGACGCTCGGCGCTCGGCGATCATTTGTATGTGCGCGAGCAGGAATGGGAGGCCGCCCATACGGTCTGGATCTGGGTCGACCGTTCGCGGTCGATGTTCTTCCGCTCCGATCTTGCCGGCGAAGCGAAGATCGAGCGCGCCGCTGTTCTGGCTCTTGCGCTGGCGGATGTGCTGGTGCGCGGCGGAGAGCGCGTCGGCCTCATCGGCCTCGGCGCGCCGACCGCGAGCCGCCGCGCCGTCGACATCCTTGCCGAACGGCTGGCACGTGCGGGCATGGACGACGGCATGCCGCCCGCTCATCCGCTGTCGCAACTTTCCGAGGCGGTCCTGATCGGCGATTTCCTTGAGCCGGAGAACGAGATCGCGCGCTTCGTCGGCGGCCTCGGTGCCAAGGGAGCGCGCGGCCATGTCGTGACAATTGCCGATCCGGCCGAAGAGACCTTCCCCTTCTCCGGTCGCACCGAATTCGTGGACCCCGAGGCGCAGACGCGCTTCACCTTCGGCCGCGCCCAGGATCTGCGCGACGAATACGGCGTGCGGCTGCGGGCGCACCGCGAGGCGCTGAGGCTCATCGCGGCGCCGCTCGGCTGGTCGAGTGCGCTGCACCGTACGGACAGGCCTGCTTCCGAGGCGCTGCTTGCGCTGTACGCCCAGCTTGCCGAACGCCCGAACGAGCTGCGCAGCGAAAGACTTGCCGGATGATGGGGCTTCCGCTTGCCTTCCTCAATCCGTGGCTGCTCGTCGCGCTGGCCGGTCTTCCCGCGCTCTATTTCCTGCTGCGGCTGGTGCCGCCGCGTCCGAAGATCGTGGATTTCCCCCCGCTGCGGCTTCTGCTCGATGTCGTGCCGAAAGAGGAGACCGCTGCCCGCACGCCGTGGTGGCTCGTGGCGCTGCGGCTCGGCCTTGCGGCGTTCATCATTCTTGCGCTTGCGGCGCCCATACTTAACCCGCAGCAGGCCGCGACCTCCGGCAGCGGACCGACGCTCGTTCTGATCGACGACGCCTGGCCTGCAGCGTCCGATTGGGAAGCCCGGCGGCAGGCCGCCGACGCAGCTCTGGCTTCGGCCGAAAGCGCGGGCCGTTCCGTCGCGCTCCTCGGCCTCAACGAGGACACGCAGGACATCGCGGTCGGCACCGGCAGCGCAGCGCGCGAAAAGCTGAACGCGCTCGTGCCGCACCCCTTCATCCGCGACCGCGCCGTGCATCTTCCCGCGGTGCGCCAGCTTGCCGAACGCAATCCCGGTCTCAATCTCGTCTGGCTCGCGGGCGGCCTCGATCTCGGCAATGCACGCTCCTTTGCTGAAGCACTTGCAGGCCTCGGTCATGACAGCCGTCTCAGCGTGCATATGCCCGAGCGCACCGCGCGTGGCCTTGCCGGTGCGGACAATGCATCGGACGCGCTGACAGCGCGCGTGCTGCGCGCCGAAGGCACGAACGGCGAAAGCGGCGTGGTGCGCGCCTTCGATCTGCGGGGACGCCCGCTCGGCGACGCGCCGTTCAATTTCGGTCCGTCCGCCACCGAGGCCGAAGCGCGGATCGAACTGCCGATCGAGTTGCGCAACGAAGTCGCGCGCATCGAGATCGCGGACGGGCGCACAGCCGCAGGCGTGCAGCTTCTGGACGAGCGCTGGCGCCGCCGCGCCGTCGGGATCGTATCCGGCGCAAGTGCGGACACGGCGCAGCCACTGCTCTCCCCGCTCTATTATCTGACCCGCTCCCTTGAGCCCTTTGCCGATGTCCGGCCGGCAGAAGCGGGCAATGCGTCGGAAGCGATACTGCGCTTCATCGATGACGGCGTGCCGGTGATCGCGCTCGCCGATGTCGGCACGATCACGCCGGAGGCCCGTGAGCGCGTGCGCGCGTGGGTCGCCAAAGGCGGTGTGCTCATCCGCTTTGCCGGCTCGCGCCTCGCTGCGGCGGAAGACGACGATCTCGTGCCGGTGCGCCTGCGCCGCGGCGGACGCGTTCTGGGCGGTGCGCTGGCATGGTCGACGCCGCAACGGCTCGGCGACTTTCCCGCGGCAAGCCCCTTCGCGGGATTGCGCGTGACCGACGAGATCACCGTCACGCGGCAGGTGCTCGCAGAGCCGGATCCGGACCTCGGAAGCCGCACCTGGGCCATGCTCGCGGACGGCACCCCGCTTGTCACCGCCGTGCGCGAGGAGGCCGGTCATCTTGTCCTGTTCCATGTCACCGCCGACACGGTCTGGTCGAATCTTCCGATTTCGGGTCTGTTCGTGGACATGCTGCGTCGCACCATCGCACTTGCCGGCGAAGCGGCCCCTTCCGCACAGGAAAGCGCCGCGACGGGCGACGTGACCGACACGGCTCTCCCTGCCAGCGAAGCCGCCGTCCTGTCGCCGACGCGCACGCTCGATGGCTTCGGCGCGTTCCGAAGCCCGCCGCCGACGGCACGACCCGTCCTCGCCAACGGCATCCCGTTTGCAACCCCCGATCACCCGCCCGGCATTTACGGGCCACCGGACGGCTTCATCGCCGTCAATACGCTTGCGCCGGATGCCGAACTCAGGCGGCTCGATCTTTCGGGCCTGCCGGTGAACGTGCAGGGCTATGCGACCGAAGAGCCAACGCCGCTGGCGCCGTGGTTCCTCGCTGCGGCCTTCGCGGCATTTCTTGTCGACACCCTCATCGTTATCCTGATGTCCGGACGCCTCGCCGCCATGCGTCGCCGCACCGCCGCTGCCGCCGTTGTCCTTCTCGCCATTGTCGGCGCGCCGCAGGAAGTTCGTGCACAATCCGAGCAGGCCATGATGGATGCCGCGCTCAAGACACGCCTGGCCTATGTCGTGACGGGCGATGCGGCCATCGACGAGACCAGCGAGGCCGGCCTGCGCGGTCTCGGCTTCCAGCTCGCCTCGCGCACGAGCTTCGAGCCGGGAGACCCTGTCGGCATCGATCCGGCGCGTGACGAGATGGCGTTCTATCCGATCATCTACTGGCCGGTGGCCGAGAGCGCACCCGCCCCTTCCCCGGAGGCCCTTGCCCGCATCGATGCCTACATGAAGCGCGGCGGCTCGATTCTGTTCGACACGCGCGACGCCATCTATGCCTCCGGCGCCTCACCCGGCGGCAATCAGGCCTTGAGACGCATCCTCGCCGGGCTTGACATTCCAGAGCTTGAACAGGTTCCGACGAACCATGTCCTGACAAAAAGCTTCTATCTGCTTCCGGATTTTCCCGGACGGTTCCGCGGCGGTCCGCTGTGGGTCGAGGCGCTGCCGTCGGAAGCCGAGCAGGAGAGCGGCGAGACCGTGGTTCTCTCCGGCGACGGCGTGTCGCCCATCCTGATAACCTCGAATGATTTTGCGGGGGCGTGGGCCGTGGATGAAAGCGGCCGAACGCTGCTGCCCACAACGCCCTCCGATCCGCGCCAGCGCGAACTTGCCTACCGCGCCGGGATCAACATCGTGATGTATGCACTGACCGGAAACTACAAGGCCGATCAGGTTCACATTCCCGCACTTCTCGAACGGCTCGGGCAATAGGCGCATGACGAACCTGAACATCGCCTTCTCGCCTCTGATCGGTTTGTGGCCGCTCGTTGCGCTCGGCGTCCTGGCGCTCATCGCCGCCGTCGCGCTCGCCTTTGTGCGTCCACGCGGCGCGATCTTGCGCACCTGTGCGATCGCGCTTCTGTTTCTGGCGCTTCTCAACCCCTCGCTCACGCAGGAAGACCGCGAGAAGCTGACGAACATACTTGCCGTCGTCGTCGACAAGAGCGCGAGCCAGCGGCTTGACGGGCGGGATGCGCGAACCGAGCAGGCGCTCAGCCAGATCGAGGAACGCGCCAAAGCGCTCCCCGACACGGAGGTGCGCGTCATCGAAAGCCAGGCGCGCGGCAGTGACGGCACAGAACTGTTCAACGCCCTTCAGGCCGGTCTCGCCGACGTGCCGCCGGACCGTGTCGCGGGCGCGATCATGATCACGGACGGCGTGGTCCACGATGTCCCGGAAAATGCCGCCGCGCTCGGTTTCAACGCGCCGGTCCATGGCCTCCTTACCGGCCGGCCGAACGAACGCGACCGTCGCATCGTCCTGACGGCAACGCCGCGCTTCGGCATCGTCGAGAAAACGCAGATCGTCGGCTTCCGCGTCGAAGACACCGGCATCGCGGCGCAGGGACCGGCCAACATCGTCGCCCGCCGCGACGGCGAGGAGATCGCGCGCCTCATCGTCGTACCCGGCCGCGACAGCGAGATCGAAGTGCCCATCGCCCATGCCGGGCCGAACGTGGTCGAGATCGAGACAGACACGCTTGCCGGCGAGCTGACGCCACTCAACAACCGCGCGGCGCTCTCCATCGAAGGAGTGCGCGAAAAACTGCGGGTGCTTCTTGTCTCGGGCGAGCCGCATTCGGGCGAGCGCACATGGCGCAATCTCCTGAAGGCGGACGCCAATGTGGATCTCGTCCACTTTACCATTCTGCGGCCGCCCGAAAAACAGGACGGCACGCCCATCAACGAGCTGTCGCTGATCGCTTTCCCGACGCGGGAGCTGTTCGTGACGAAGATCGAGGATTTCGATCTCATCATCTTCGACCGCTATGCGCGGCAAGGCATTCTTCCCCTGCTGTATTTCGACAACATCGCGCAATACGTACGCAATGGCGGCGCGGTTCTCGTTGCGGCGGGCCCCGATTATGCCGGTCCGGGTAGCCTGTCGGAGACGCCGCTCGGCGATGTTCTTCCCGCCACCCCGCTCGGCGGCGTTATCGAACGCGCCTACAAGCCGATGGTGACGGATGCCGGCAACCGCCACCCGGTGACGCGCCGGCTCCCCGGCGGCGGGCCGAACCCCACCTGGAGTGACTGGTTTCGCGTGGTCGAGACGCGTGCGCGCGGCGTCGATCCGCTGATGTCCGGCGCAAACAACAGCCCGCTTCTCGTTCTGTCGCGCGAGGAGGAAGGCCGTGTCGCGCTTTTCCTGTCCGATCATGCATGGCTGTGGGCGCGCGGTTTTCAGGGTGGAGGCCCGCATGTCGATCTGCTGCGCCGTCTTTCGCACTGGCTGATGAAAGAGCCCGATCTTGAGGAAGAAGCGCTGCGCATGTCCGGACGCGAAGGCACATTGACCATCGAGCGCCAGACCATGGCCGACGCCGCCCCGCCCGTGACCTTGACATTCCCGTCCGGCGAGACGCGCGAGATCACGCTGTCGCAATCCGAGCCCGGCCTGTTCCGCGCCAACATCGACAGCGACGAACAGGGACTCTACCGCGCCGAGGACGGCACCTTCACCGCCATCGCCAATCTCGGCCTCGCCAACCCCCGCGAGTTCCAAGAAATCGCCTCAACCGCCGATCGCCTCCAGCCCATTGCCGGCGCGACGGGCGGCTCGGTGCGCCGCATTGCCGACGATGACGGAAGCCTCGATCTTCCCCGTGTGCTGCAGGTACGTGCCGGCGTGCGCGCCTCGGGCTCCGACTGGATCGGCGTGCGCGAACCGGCAACGAGCGTGGTGCGCGGGCTGAACATGTTCCCGCTTTTTGCCGGAATGATCGGGCTGCTTCTGCTGATCGCTTCGGTCAGCGCCGCGTGGGCACGCGAAGGCCGCTGAAGTCAGCGGCGCTCTGCCGAGGCCATTCCGGAAACGCCCTCGAATGCATCGGCCACGAGTTCGCAGATGAGCAGACGGTTGGGATCGACCGGCCCCGGAACAAGAACCCGGCCAGGCGGCACTTTGCGGAATCCGACCCGTGCGTAAAATTCCTCGTCGCCGACCAGAAGAACAAGCCTGTGCCCGCCCTCGCGCGAGGCCGCGAGCGATCTCTCTAGCAGCGCCGTTCCGATGCCACGCGCCATGAAGGCCGGCTCCACCGCGAGCGGCCCGAGCAGGATCGCAGGCGTAGCCCCGATGCGGATCGGCGACAGCCGCACCGAACCGACAAGCAGCGTACCGACCCGTGCGATGAAGCTGAGATCCGCGAAAGGCCGCACGCCTTCCCGCAGCCGAAAGGCCGTACGGGCAAACCGGCCCGGTCCGAAGCCGCGCTCGTGCAGCTTTTCGATAGCCAGGGCGTAATCGGGCGTTTCGGCAAGAATATCGAGTGGGAGGGACGTCATCGGGAACGGTCTTTCGGCGGCATCGGAGATCTTGTCCGCCGGACCGGCTCCCAGAAGCAGATCAGCGGGGTGCAATGAGCGCGGCCATGCGCGCTGACACGATCTTTCGTCGCAGGAAAGTCATTGATCCCGAATGCCTCTGTTCACCCGTATGGGCCGCGGGCGATTAGCACAGCCGCAAAATTCACGCAAATGCTCGTCTCAAATGTTGACTCGGTGTGAGGGGATGCTAACTCAGCCTCGCGTTGCATCTGCGACGCATGACCGGCCCAAACATCTGCCGACTTTAGCTTTTTGAAATTTGGGAGAACTGCATGGGGCTGGTCGTCGACGGCGTATGGCACAATAAATGGTATGACACGTCGGCCAGCGGCGGGCGTTTCGTTCGCGAGAATTCGCAGTTTCGCAACTGGATCACGCCGGACGGTAGTCCCGGCCCAACTGGCGAAGGCGGGTTCGAGGCCGAGGCCGGGCGCTACCACCTTTATGTCTCCTATGCCTGCCCCTGGGCCCACCGCACGCTGATCTTCCGGGTGTTGAAAAAGCTCGAACATGCGATCTCGGTCTCGGTCGTCGATCCGCGTATGGGCGACGAGGGCTGGGTTTTCGACGATTTTCCGCAATCGACCCCGGACGAGGTGCTCGGCAAGACGCGTCTTTACGAGGTCTATCTGGCGGCGAAACCCGGATATACCGGCCGCTCCACCGTTCCGATCCTGTGGGACAAGAAGCGCGGCACGATCGTGTCGAACGAATCCGCCGACATCATCCGCATGTTCAACTCGGCCTTCGAAGACATCGCGCCGGGAACACGGGACTACTATCCGCAGCAGCATCAGCCCGAGATCGATGAGATCAATGCCTTCGTCTACGACAAGGTGAACAACGGGGTTTACAGGGCGGGGTTTGCGACGACGCAGGTGGCCTATGACGAGGCTATCACGGCGCTTTTCGAAACCCTCGATCTGCTGGAAGACCGCCTCTCGCGTTCGGACTATCTGATCTCCAACGAGGAGCAGACCGAGGCCGACTGGCGACTTTTCACCACGCTCGTGCGGTTCGATCCGGTCTATGTCGGGCACTTCAAGTGCAACATCCGGCGCATCCAGGACTACCGCTATCTGCGGGACTACCTGTCACGGCTCTACCGCACGCCCGGCGTCGCGCAGACGGTCCATTTCGACCATATCCGCACGCACTATTACTGGAGCCATACGACCATCAATCCCACCCGCATTATTCCGGCAGGACCGATCATCGATATCTGAGGCTCAGGCCATGTCGATCACGGTCGCTCGCGCGGCGGCGCGCAGCCTTTGGGGATCGATCGGGAATACGGCGTTGGGTGTCCCCGCCGCAGCCCAGACCTCCGGAAAAACCAGAAGGTCGGGATCGATATAGGCGCTCATCTCGCTTGCATGGCCGATGGGTGGAATGCCGCCGATCGCATAGCCGGTGATCTCGCGCACGCGCTGGGCGCCCGGGCGCCTCAGGCCTTCCCCCAAGAGCCGACCGACGGCCTCCTCATTCACCCGGTTCTTCCCCGACACCAGCAGAAGAATGGGCCGCCCGCTCTCGGCTCCTTCGAAGACGAGACTTTTGACAATCTGCGCGACGGATGTTCCGCACGCGGCGGCGGCCTCTTCGGCCGTTCGGGTCGTCTCACCCATGAGGCGAATGGCGATATCGAGACCGAGCGAACGGCGGCTTCGGCGACACGCGCGGCGCTGGAAGGCAGATTTTCCATGATCTTCCCGTTAACGATTCGTTAACTGAGACAATCCGTGTCTGGGGGCAAGTGAGGAACCCCTTTTCCTTTGCCCAAAGCGGTGGTTAACGTGCCAAAAGTAAACGCGAGTTAACCACGTTGATCGAGCAGCCCGTCTCCGACCCTTCCCCGAGCCTCCGCGAAGCGCTGCGCCGCGCCCGCGCGGCTTCCGCCGAGCGTTCCGGTGTTCTCGTCGAGCTGAGAACGGCCGAGCTTGCGCGCCTCGATCTCCTCAAGGAGCAGCTTGAAGCGCTCTTCCGGGAGACGCCCAGCGGTGTCGATCTGTTCGATGCCGCCATCCTGCCGGGAGACCCGGCGCGGCTGTTTGTCGACGTGCTCGGCTTCGTGGAAATGGACCGCGACAAGCGCACCTATCGCTTCTTCCACGACACCCGCTACGGCCGCCAGCTCATCGCCCAGAGCGACCGGCTGCCGAAGATCGTGGAAGCGATCACCGATTACGTTGCCCACCGCATTGTCGAGCGTGAAAAGGCGCTGGCCTCCGACACCTTCGACGCCAAAGCGATGACCGCAACAGCCCCTGCTCCGGAGATGTCCGCCGAGCCGGAACGCAAAAGCTCGATCCCACTTCTGCTGTTCGTCGCTCTGGCTGCCGGCCTTCTGTCCTATTGGGGTGCAGGCGCGTTGTGGGATCAACTGCGCTAACGCGCGTCCCTGACGGTCAAGCCGGGCGCGGCCACGAGGCGGTGCGGCTCCGGCTCGATCAGCATCTGCCGCTTTCTCTCGACAATGCCACGCACGCCCCTTTTGTATCCGCGCGTGACCATTTCGCAGCTCCAGCGGCCGGCTTCGCCTTCGATCCGATAGAGATTGTAGGCGCCGGGCTCCTTGTTGTCGTCAGAAGCGGCCGAGGCCGAAGGAACGCCAACGACCTGCACGTGCCCGCCAAGACCCATCAAAGTGGAATGGTCAGATGTGTGATTGTGCCCGTGAAGGATGAGCTCGGCCCCCGACTTCAGCAGCGCTCTCTTTATGCGCCGCGCATCCGTCAGGCGGCGGAAAAAGTCTTCGGTGCCGCCGGGCGGGTGATGAATGAGGACGACACGGAACAGCCCCTCGTCTCCGAGCAGCTTGAGGGCGTCGGCAACGGCCCGGGCCTGTTCCTTGCCGATACGCCCCTGCGCCGAGTGAAACCCGGTGGGAACAGCCGTCGAAATGCCGACAATGCCGATGTTTCCGCGCCGCCGCACATAGGGAAAAGGGGGATCTCCTTCCACCCGTTTGCCGTCGCCGGTCATGTATTCGGACCAGTGAAGCTGCGGATGCTCCGCCGTGCCGCGCACATAGGTGTCGTGATTACCCGGAACGAGCGAAACGTAATCGGGCGAGCCGAGGGTCTCGAGGAAGGCGCGCGCCGGTGTGAACTCCGCGTCGAGCCCGATGACCGCCAGATCGCCCGTGCAGGCCACGTGATCGGGATGCTGGTTCAGCATATCGCGCGTCAGATCGGCAAGGCTGGCCATGTCGTGGCGCCCGCGGCGGCGCACGTGCCAATTCGCGTATCCCATGATCCGTTTGGAGAACAATTCACGGAACCGGACGCGCGGCAGCGGGCCAAGATGGGGATCGGACAGATGAGCAAGCGTGAACATATGCGCCACTTACCACAAATTCGGCATAGGCCGTCCAGTTCCGCGATGCCTGAAAAACTCAAATATTCGTAGGATTTCCACCAATGCCGTCGTTCATCTTCACGCTCGCGCGCCCATTGCTTGCACGATTCTGGCTCCTGACGCGGGGTCTCACGCTCGGCGTGAGGGCGATCGTGATACGCGACGGAGAGGTGCTTCTGGTCCGCCACGGGTATGCCCCGGGCTGGAACTTTCCGGGTGGTGGCGTTGAAGTCGGCGAGACGGCGGAGGAGGCCCTCGGGCGCGAACTGTCGGAAGAAGCCAATGCCACCCTAACTGAGCCGGCTGTGCTGCATGGCGTGTTCCATCAACCGAGATTCAGCCGCCGCGATCACGTCCTCGTTTATGTCGCGCGCGGCTTTTCGTGGACCTCCGCTCATCCGCCCAACCGCGAAATCGCCGAATGCCGGTTTTTTCCCCTCGACGCCCTGCCCCCGGATATGAGCCCGGGCGCCCGCCGCCGCCTCGATGAAATCTGCCGGAACGCGCCAATAGCCCCTACGTGGTGACCCGCGGGCCCAGGCTTTCTGCCAACGCAGAATGCGGCGATGCATTCTGACGATCATGCCGCGTTCAATGCGTCACGTGCGAGAGTCAGATCTTCGACAAAACGTGCGTACTCCTCCGCCTTGCGGCCCTCATCCGGCACGCGCAGCAGATAGGACGGGTGCACGGTAATCAGCACCTGTGCTTCCGCCAGATCAAGGAAGCGCCCGCGATTTGTGGCGATCGGCAATGCGCGGCCGAACAGCCCCTGCACGGCGGTGGCGCCCAGCGCGACGATCAGCTTCGGCTGCACCAGATAAATCTCGCGTTCGAGCCAAGGGCGGCATAAACGAATTTCCATCGCATTCGGCTTCTGGTGCAGACGCATCTTGCCGCGCGGCGTGAACTTGAAATGCTTGACCGCATTGGTGATGTAGGCACGGCTGCGGTCAAGCCCGATTTCCTGCAATGCGCGGTCGAAGACTTGTCCGGCCGGCCCGACGAAAGGCTGACCCGCAAGATCCTCCCTGTCGCCCGGCTGTTCGCCGACAAACATGATCTTCGCCTGTGACGGACCTTCTCCAAAAACCGTTTGCGTTGCGGGCTTCCACAGCGGACACATCCGGCACCCGCGGGCTTCTTCCCGCAAAGCTTCTAAAGTGCCGCGCTTTTCCGAAACAGGCGGGGCCGCCTTTGGGATTTCCCTCTGGCGATTGGACTTGGGCTCGGTGATGCCGTGTGCAACCATCGTATCGGTCCTTTTTCGCGCATTTGCGATCAAAGGAGCAATGAGGTCCGCTTCCGGCAGGTTCCGCCAGTACTTGCGCGGCATTTCCGATTGCATGGCCCGTACCTTCAGGCGTGCCGGATTGAAGATCGAACTGTAATAACAACGCCAGATTTTTTCAAGCGCATCGCCGTCCGGTGCCGCCTGCCGTCCCGCGCCGGGGCCGAAGGACAACGCCGCGCCGTCCCAATGCGCCGAGACATACGGGCTCAGGATCGACCATTCCATATTGGGAAACCGCCGCGCGAAAAACGGTGCACCCGCCTCGATGACATGATGTTCGGGCTCGAACCAGGCCACCATGCGACCATCCCCTGCCTCGCGGAAGCGAACAAAAGCGTGCATCTTGTGAATGTCGCGCCGCACGTTCTTCGCCATCAGATTGGCGCGGGAGATGTCGCGATCCGTCAGATCCTCAAGCAAGTCACTCGTGCGCCGCACGCGCCACAGAATGCGGTAGAGCAGCGCAAAGCGTTCCGGATCTGAATGAAGCACAACGTCCCCCGCAAGCTCGACGAACGGGCGCGGCACCGGGAACGAGCCCTGGACCTCGGGGAGTTCATCCCCTCCGAAGAGATCGGGTACATCTTCGAGATTCCAGACAACGCGCTGCGGAGGCACATCGGCCAGAACGAGCCTCCGCGCCGCGTCCCGCCAGCCCATGAAATCCGTTTGTCCAGACAACAGGATGTTATGCGGCATGCGCAAACATGTCGAGCTGCTGCGGTGGCGCGGGCGCGATCAGGCTTGCCAGATCGCTGCGGTCGAGAAGCTGTGTCGGCCGGTGGTCGGGCAGCACGATGAACGGCAGTGCCGTCTTGAGCGGCACGCGCAAACGCTTCAAATCTTCCGCGCGAACGGCATGATGGCGCCGCGCCAGCAGAATGCGCTCCACCGTCCTGACACCAAATCCCGGCACACGCAGCAATTCCTCGCGCGAGGCCGTGTTGACATCGAGCGGAAAACGCGCGCGCTGGCGCAGCGCCCATGCAAGTTTTGGGTCCATATCGAGCGGCAGCATTCCTTCGGTCTCGGCGAAAATTTCCGCGACATCGAACCCGTAGAAGCGCAGCAGCCAATCGCCCTGATAAAGCCGGTGCTCGCGCAGAAGAGGTGGGGCCGAGGCGGGCAGCCGGGACGACGCATCGGGAATAGGGCTGAACGCCGAATAATAGACACGCTTGAGCCGGTAAGCGCCGTACAGATTGGTGCTCGTCTCCAGAATGTCCGCATCGCTTGCACCATCCGCACCTACGATCATCTGCGTGGACTGGCCCGCAGGCGAAAAGCGCGGCGCCTTCTTTTCTTCCCTGGCCTCATCGATCTTCAGACGCATGCGCCCCATCGAGCGGCGAATGGCGCGGACATCCTTTTCCGGCGCCAGTTCCGCGACGCTCGTTTCGCTTGGAAGTTCAATGTTGATCGACAGCCGATCGGCATGGCGTCCGGCTTCGGCCAGAAGCCGCTCATCGGCATCGGGAATGGTCTTGAGATGGATGTAGCCTCGAAACCCGTTTTCTTCCCGCAGCTTGCGCGCGACCTCGACGATCTGCTCCATCGTATAATCGGCGGACCGGATGATCCCCGAGGACAGGAACAGGCCCTCTATGTAGTTACGTTTGTAGAAGTCCAGCGTCAGCGTCACCACCTCGTCCACGGTAAAACGCGCACGCGGCACGTTGGACGATGCCCGGTTGACGCAATAGAGGCAGTCGAACGCGCAGGCATTTGTCAGCAAGATCTTCAGCAGCGAGATGCAGCGCCCATCGGGTGCATAGGAATGACAGATCCCCATGCCTTCGGTCGAACCGATACCGCTCTTCCCCTTGGAATCGCGTTTATCGGTCCCGCTCGATGCGCAGGAGGCATCGTATTTTGCGGCATCCGCGAGAATGGCGAGCTTCGTCTTGAGATCCATCCCAGCAATCTTAGTGTTCTTGTTTTGTTCTTTCAAGTCATTTAACGTGGTTTTCGCAATCGCTAAAATTTTCAACGACTTCGGAACGGTCTTTAGGCAGGTGCCGATGTATCTACAGTCACGTCGTGCCGAACGGAGTGGCAAAGGTGAGCAATACGGAGATCGACCGGTTTCTCGAAGGACTGAATTTCGTCGAGAACCCTTGGACCGAGCGCGCCTTCGAGCGTTCCGAGCCGAAGATCGGCGCATTGCGGAGCATCGCCGGCCACTGCGCAGCGGTGTGCTTCGGCGTCATGCTCGGCACCGTGCTCTGGCAAGCCCTTGTGTATGTAACGATCGCAGAGGTCGTTCTCGCGACGGCGCAGGTGAAATAAGCCTACGCGGTTTTTGATTTCACACGCGATGCGCACAGACGCCGCCGGTCGAGCGGGTCGTCAACACTCTCCAGCTCCGTCTCAGACCGGGGATGAGAGTTTCAGACCGACAATCCCGGCAACGATCAGCCCGATGCACGCCAGGCGCATGGCGGCCGCGGATTCATTGAAAACCACGATGCCGAGAATGACCGTGCCGACGGTCCCGATCCCGGTCCAGATTGCATACGCCGTTCCAAGAGGCAGGGTGCGGAGCGCCAGCCCGAGACATCCGAGGCTGAGAACCATGCTTGCGACGGTCATGACGCTTGGCCAGAGACGCGTGAAGCCCTCGGTGTATTTCAGACCTGCCGCCCAGCCGATCTCAAGAAGTCCCGCAAGCAGAAGATAGAGCCAAGCCATGAGACATCCTCCTTGAAAAAGAGAGGCCGTCCTCAATGTCGGGAAAACCCGGGGTCGTCCCCGGCCCGAAAAAACTAGCGCCTGGCAAGCCGGCGGCTATCCAGACCAAAGCATGACGGCACGGCGATGCTCCCCGACGGCGAATCGCCCCGCCAGCGCGCAGACTGCCGCGCGCGACCTGCTCAGTCCTTCGCACGCTCCATATAGGAGCCGTCTTCGGTGGCGATGACGACGCGGGTGCCAGCCGAAATGTGCGGCGGCACCGTGGTGCGAACACCGTTGGAGAGAATGGCGGGCTTGTAGGACGAGGATGCCGTCTGGCCCTTCATCGCGGGCTCGGTCTCGGCGATTTCGAGCACGACGCTGCGCGGCAGGGTCATGGAGAGCGGCACACCGTTGTGAGTGGAGAGCTGCACCGTCATGTTTTCCTGCAGATAGGCGGCACCGTCGCCGACAACGTCGACCGGCACGTCGAGTTGCTCGTAACTGTCGGGGTTCATGAAATGGAACCCGTCGCCGTCCTGATAAAGGAAGGTGTAGTCGCGGTCCTCGACGAAGGCGCGCTCGACCTGTTCGGTGGTGCGGAAGCGCTCGGAGACCTTCACGCCATCCGTCAGGCGGCGCATGTCGAGCTGGGTCACCGGCGTTCCCTTGCCGGGGTGGATGTTCTCGGCGGTCAGGATGACGTAGAGCTTGCCGTCCATGTCGACGACATTGCCTTTGCGGAGCGAGCTGGCGATAACCTTCACGGAGCGGTCCTTGGAATTTTTGGGGCTTTGCGGCGCAAAACCGCTTTCGGCGCCCGTGTCGCATAAAAATCAGCCGTGAGAAACCCCCGATGACCAGCCTGTCCCCCTTTTGGGACCGCGGCCGCCACGCCGATCGCCGACCCTTCCTCGAGGCGCGCAACCGCATCAAGGCCGCGCTGCGGGCGGATTTCGAGGCACAAGGCTTCATCGAGACCGAGTGCGGCCAGCTTCAGGCCTCGCCCGGCAACGAGGCGCATCTGCATGGTTTTGCGACCCAGATCCGCGACCCGGACGGCACCGCCCGGCCGCTGTTTCTTCACACATCCCCTGAGTTCGCCGCCAAGAAGCTCCTGGCCGCAGGTGAGGAAAAGATCTTCGATTTCGCCCGTGTCTTCCGAAACCGCGAGCGCGGCGCGCTGCACCATCCCGAATTCACGATGCTGGAATGGTATCGCACAGGCGCCGGCTACGAGACCCTGTTCTCCGATTGCGCCGCAATCCTCAGAACGGCGGCGCGCATGACCCAATCGGAGGAGTTCGCCTGGCGCGGCGCAAGCGCCGATCCCTACGCCACGCCCGAGGAGATCACGGTCGCAGAGGCCTTCCGCGCATTCGCAGGGATCGAGCTTCTGCCGCTGCTGGACGATCTCGGCGGTCTCGCGCAGGCGGCGCGGAGTGCGGGGGTACGCATTGCGGACGACGATGTATGGGCGGACATCTACAGCCGCGTCCTCGTCGAGAAGATCGAGCCCAATCTCGGCCTCGGCCGTGCCACGATCCTGAAGGAGTATCCGATTTCCGAAGCGGCGCTGGCCCGCCCCGCCCCGCACGATGCGCGCGTGGCCGAGCGCTTCGAGCTTTACGTCTGCGGCGTGGAGCTTGCCAACGGTTTTGGCGAATTGACTGATGCGAATGCCCAGCGCGCGCGTTTCGAGAGCGAGATGAACGAGAAACGGCGTGTCTACAGCGAGACCTATCCGCTGGATGAGGACTTTCTCGCCGCGCTCGTGCACATGCCCGAAGCCTGCGGCTGCGCGCTCGGTTTCGAGCGCCTCGTCATGCTGGCAAGCGGCGCGACCCATATCGAGCAAGTGATATGGACGCCCGTGCCGTGACCCTGCCGAAGACGCTTCGCACGCTGGACGATCTTGCCGAAGCGGGGCTTGCCGCGCCGACGCCTGCGCTCGCAGCCGTCGCCCGTAAATACGCCATCGCGATTCCACCCGCACTCGCAAAGCTCATCGACCCGAGCGATCCGAACGACCCCATCGCCCTGCAATATGTGCCGGATGCCGCAGAGCTCGAAACACGACCCGAAGAGCGGGCAGACCCGATCGGCGACCTGGCCCACTCGCCGGTCGAGGGCATCGTCCACCGCTATCCGGACCGCGTTCTTCTGAAGCCGTTGCATGTCTGCCCGGTCTATTGCCGCTTCTGCTTCCGCCGCGAAATGGTGGGGCCCGACGGCATGGGCACATTGCCGCCCGAAAAGCTCGACGCCGCGCTCGGCTACATCGCGGCGCATCCCGAGATCTGGGAGGTGATCCTCACAGGTGGCGATCCGCTCATTCTCGCGCCGCGCCGCCTCGCGCGTATCATCGAGCACCTTTCGGCCATCGCGCATGTCAAGATCGTCCGCATCCATACGCGCGTGCCGGTCGCCGATCCCGACCTCGTGGACGACGCGCTGATCCGTGCGCTGAAAGCCGGATCGAAAACGGTCTATGTCGGCGTGCACGCCAACCACCCCCGCGAGTTGACGGAGGATGCGCGCGCGGCTCTCGCGCGCCTTGCCGATGCGGGCATTCCGCTTCTGTCGCAGACCGTGCTGCTGCGCGGCGTCAACGACATGGCCGAGACAATGGCGGCGTTGATGCGCGGTTTCGTCGAGGCACGGGTGCGCCCGTATTATCTCCACCACCCGGATCTTGCGCCGGGCACCGCGCGGTTCCGCGTCAGCGTGGAGGAAGGCCAGGCGCTCATGCGCGCCCTGCGCGGGCACATATCGGGGCTCTGCCTGCCGACCTATGTGCTCGACATTCCCGGCGGCCACGGCAAGTCCCCGCTCGGGCCTGAGTATTTACATGGAGATAAGATCGAGGATTTCCGCGGCGGGCGGCATGCGTACCCGCCGCAGGACTGATCACCGTCCCGCGCGCAGAGCCGCGAGCAGTTCGTTGTCCGGGTAGGAATCGGCCGGAAGCCCGAGCCGCACCTGCTCCTTGCGGATCGCCGCGCGCGATCCGGCACCGATGATTCCGTCGATCTTGCCGACATCGTATCCCTTCTGCTGAAGCAGACGCTGCACCTCCTTCACGCCGTTCGCATCGAGATCGGGCGTGCCGTCGCCCTTCGACATTGCGGGGGCGCCTTCGAGGCGTGTCGCCAGATAGGCTGCCGTCGTCGAATAGATCAGCGAGTGATTCCAGGTGAGGTAAACGTTCTTGAAGTTCGGATAGGCGAGGAAAGCGGGGCCGTGGCGCCCCTGCGGAACGTGTACGGACGCTGCAATCTCGGCAAGCGGCTGCCCGTCGGCGCGCGTGACGCCGAGGCTTTTCAGATCGGCGGCGGAAAGCTCGACATCGAGCCCGCTGCGCTCCCACGGGAAGTTCTTCGGGATACGCACCTCGACAAGCCAGGGCTCGCCGGCACGCCATCCCAGATGCTGGATGTATTTCGCGGCGGAGCCGAGCGCGTCGGCATCCGAGCGGATGAGGTTGACGTGTCCGTCGCCATCATAGTCGATGCCGAAATCCACGTAATGGCGCGGCAGGAACTGGAACTGGCCCAATTCGCCCGCCCACGGCCCGCGCATGTCGGCCGGCTTCAGATCGCCCCGGTCGATGATCTTCAGAAGCGCCAGAAGCTCGCCGCGGAACATGTCCGGACGGCGGCAATCATAGGCGAGCGTCGTCACTGAGCTGATCGTGTTGCCGCTGCCGAGGAAGCCGCCGAAATCGGTCTCGAGGCCCCAATAGGCGGTGAGCACACCGGCCGGAACGCCGAAATCCTGCCTGATGCGTGCAAAGGTGCTCGCATTGGCCTTTATCTTGGCCTTGCCCGCCTGAAGACGGTTGTTGTTGGCCATGCGGTCGGAGAACTGCACGAAGCTCTGCGTGAACACGCTCTGCCCGCCACGGTCCTTGCCGACGATGGCTTGATCGAATCGCATATCGGGTCCGGCGGCTGCAAGCGTACGGTCGGAAATGCCCTGCGCCTTCGCGTCGGCCCTGAAATCCTGAAGCCAGGCATCGAAGCTCTTTCCGCCCTGACAGGCCGCGCCGCTGCTCTGGGCAAGCGCGAGACCGGGAGCGAGAAAGAGACCTAGGCCCAAGGCCGCAATCGTCCGCACCGCCATTGCATCCGCCTTTCGTTTTCAAGGAATGAGAGGAATGTGACGAAGGAGTGTGTCAGGTCAAGGACGCCGGGAGGGCGAGCACGCCTGCCCGAACATGATCAAAACGCAATTTCGTGATGATCCAATGTTCGCGGCTAACCCGCCGCGACGACGCATAAATCCTTGATTGCTTTGACTTCTTCTAATTCCAATTATTTGCGCGGCTGTTGACTTCAAAAAGCGCCGATGATGGAAAACGTCATCGGGCGTGCGGATGCTCCGAAAAATCTCTTCTTTTCCAGCGGGGTCGGCATGACCGGCGAGCATGATCTTTCATTTCTCGGTCTGTTTCTTCAGGCCGACATCATCGTCAAAGCGGTCATGGCGATCCTCGCCCTCGCCTCCATTCTGTGCTGGACGATCATCATCGAAAAACTGGTGCGCATCGGCGCGGTCCGCCGTCAGGTGCGCCGCTTCGAAATCCTCACGCGCACGCCCGAGCGCATCGGGGAAGTGACCGGCGATCTGCCGCAGCGCGTCGTGGCGGCGGGGCTGGAAGCCTGGCGTGATGTCGACAAGACGGAAAGCCGCGCGGAACGCCGCGAGCGCATCGAGCGCGCCATGCGCGCGGCCATGACCGGCCGCCTGCGCCAGCTCGAACGCGGCCTGCCCTTTCTTGCCACCATCGGCTCTGCCGCGCCTTTCATCGGCCTGTTCGGCACGGTCTGGGGCATCATGAATTCGTTTTCCGCCATTGCGCAGAGTCAGGACACCTCGCTGGCCGTCGTCGCGCCGGGCATTGCGGAGGCGCTTTTTGCAACTGCCATCGGCCTGGTCGCCGCCATTCCTGCCGTCATGGCCTACAACAAGTTCAGCGTGGACATCACGCGCGTCGCCCACCGCGTCACCGCGGTGATCGGCGATCTCGGCAATCGGCTTGCGCGCGAAACCGCGCTTGCGCGTGAGGCGGCCGAGTAATGGGCGCATCGGTCGGCGGCAGCGGCGGGGGGTGGGACAATGAGGACGGCGGCTTTACGCCGGTCTCCGAGATCAATGTCACGCCGCTTGTCGACGTGATGCTCGTCCTTCTCATCGTGTTCATGGTCGCGGCGCCGCTGATGACGGTGGGCGTGCCGCTCCAGCTGCCGAAAAGCGCGGCCGCCAAATCGACCGAGCCCAAGGACCCGATGGTCGTGTCCATCGACAAGGACGGGAAGGTCTATCTCGCCGAAGAAGAGTTGCCCGACGATCAGATCCTCGCACGGCTGACCACGCTGGCCGGTGAAGACAAGGAACAGATCGTCCTCGTGCGCGGCGACAAGGAAATCCAGTATGGACGGCTCATGGAGATCATGGGCCATGTGTCCAATGCCGGCTTCCTCAAGGTTTCGTTGATCGCGGAAATGGCGCCAAAGGGTGCTACCGCGGCACCCGATCCTGCGGCGCCCGGCGCGCCAACTCCGGCGGCAGATTCCTCCTCCGCGCCGACCGCCTCGCCTGCCACGGCCCTAGGTATTCCGCTGTCCCCACCGCCCGCGCCGCCAACATCCGCGCCTGCCGCGCCGGCTCCGGCCGGACCGAGCCCGGCGGCACCCGCCCCTGCGCAGTGAGGGCCGGATCGTGCTGACCCACAAGGGCCCCCTGCAGAATTTCGACGTCAACCGGCTGGAGGAACAGCTCGTCCGGCGCGACCGACGACGTCTTTACGTCGCTTTCGGCGCGGCAATTCTGCTCCATGCGTCGAGCGTTGTAGGCTTCACCTACTGGACGCCGCCCGAACCGGTGGCCCCTCCCGGCGACATGGTCATTACGATCGATCTGGCTCCCGCCGTCTATTCGACGGCGACGGAAGCGACCGCCGGCGAAAGCGCCGAATCCGCGCCGCAGATCGAGACCGAACCGGTTCCCGAACCCGAGGAGCCCGAGGTCGTGGAACCTTTGGAGCCCGAGCCCCCCGAGCCGCCCAAGGAGGAGGTCGTCGAGGAGCAGCCGGTACCAGAGCCGCCCAAGGAGGAGGTAGTGGAGGAACAGCCGGTTCCCGAACCGCCTCCGGAAGCCGAAACGGTCCAGGAAAAAATCGAGACCCCGCCTCCCGCGGAGGAGCCCGCCGTCGCGCTTTCGCCGAAGAAAGTCGAGAAGCCGAAGCCGAAACCAAAGGTCGCAAAGAAAAAACAGAAGACCGCCACGGCGAATTCGCAGGCAGCTGCAAGCGCAAGTCAGCAACGGTCAGATGTCGGAGGATCGGGCGCCAAAGCCAGTCCGTCGGACATGGCGAAGTTTGTCGGACGCCTGCGCGCGGCCCTCGAACGCGCCAAGCGTTATCCCGCGGCCGCAGGCGGCGCCAGCGGAACCGCCTCGCTGCGCTTTACAATCAGCCGATCCGGCGCAATCACCGGTTTTGCCATCGTGAAATCATCCGGCAACGCCGCGCTGGATGCGGCAACACGCCAGATGATCCAGAACGCGAGCCTTCCGTCGATTCCCGCCGGTCTCCCCGACTCGATAACCATCGGCGTTCCCGTCAATTTCAGAGTCCGCTAATTTTTTAGAAACCGGTGGATAAACCTGGTTTTCCCCATCGCCACAGCGCGACGGGTTGTGAATAATCCTGTGGAAACTCCGTGGCCAAGCTGTTCGTTTCCGGGGCTGAGGACGAGCGCAATGATGTTCCACAGCACTGACGCAATTATCCCGGCTATATGCATCGGGGGCTGTCGCCCCCGTGTATCCCGCAGGCCCTCCGGCGCCTGCTTCCTCCAGGCCCGGACGGCGTAATTATGCCCGGACTATCGACCTCGCGCGTGGCGAACATCGCCGAACTGGGAGCTGCCTCCGGCAGCGAACTCCGCGCCCTTCTTGAAAAAAGTCCAAAAATCGGAGCGCGGCTCATCGAGTCCGCCGCCGAGCAGGGCATTACGTCCGCACAAATCGCCTGGGCCCGCATGCTGCTCGAAGGTCAGGGCGTGGTGCGCGACCAGCGCGCCGCCTGCCGCTGGTTCGAAGCTGCCGCCGCGCAGGGCGATGTCGAAGCCCTCAATATGCTCGGCCGGTGCCATGAGCGCGGTTGGGGCATTCCGGCCGACAACGCAGCAGCTGCACGTCATTACCGTACCGCCGCGCGCGCGAATTTTCCGAAGGCGCAATACAATCTCGGCCAGCTTCTGCTGTGTGGAGAACCATGCGTGAACCAGCGCCGCGAGGCACTCGGCTGGCATCTGGTCGCCGCCAAATCCGGTTATACAAAAAGCATGAACGTGATTGGCCGGGCTTGCGAGGAGGGCTGGGACATGCCGCGCAGCGCCGCCAATGCGATGGGCTGGTACCGCCGCGCCGCCGAAGCCGGCGATGCCTGGGGCCAGGCACATCTCGGCCGTATGCTCGCCGATGAAGGCGAGACCGCGGAAGCCGTGTCCTGGCTTCGCAAGGCCGCGGCGCATGGCGATGCGGACTTCACCAGCCATCTCTCCTCACTTTTGAGCGAGCGCCCGGAGCCTGAACTACAGGCCATCGGTCGTGCGGCGATCGAGATGAAAAAAGCCGCCGGACGGTCGAGCCGCAAAGGGCTCGGGGCTGCCGCAAAGCCACGCCGAAGCGGCTGGTTTGGCGCTTTTGGGCCCACAATCTAAGTTTTTCACCCGCTCATCCTTGAATTGCCAAAATCCCGGTGATGTTGCATCCGTCTGGGGTACGTTGCGTCGCATCGCCCGGTCACCAGGAGAGCAATTGATGTCCGTTGGATTCTGGAAAGCCACAGCCCTTGCCGCCGTGCTGTTTCTGGCCGTGGCCAGCGCGCCTTCGCCGGTCCACGCTCAGACCTCGATCGTCGCCATCGTGAACGGAACGGCCATCACCTCGACCGAGGTAAACGAGCGCCGCGCTGTGACGCGCCTGACGCAGAAGAAGAATCTGAGCGCCAAGGAATCCCTCGACCAGCTCATCGACATCGTGCTGATTTTCAATGAAGCCAAGAGGCGCAACATCCGAATCGATGAATCCGATGTCGAAGCGCGCTTTGCGGGCATCGCGCAGAACGCCAAGATGAGTGTCGACCAGCTTGGCAAGGCACTCTCGCAGTCCGGGGCCAGCGCCCGCGCCTTCAAGCAGGAAATCCGCCACGGCCTCCTCCAGCGCCGCATGGGCGGCATGCTCTCGCGCACCGCCACCGGCGTGTCCGAAAAGGAGATCGCCGCCGGAATCACCGCCAAGAGAAGCGATGCCGACAGTCAGGCCTATCGATTTACGATGCAGCAGGTGGTTTTCGTAACGCCGAGCGGTTCGAAGCCCGGCGTCATCGCGCAGCGCAAGCGCGAGGCCGAGAGCCTTCGCACCCGCATTTCAAGCTGCGAGCAGGCCGCCACCATCGCCAAGGAATTGCGCGATGTCGCGGTAAAGCCACCTGTTACGCGCGTCAGTGCACAATTGCCCCAGACCTTCCGCGATCAGCTGTCGGTGATGAAAGTGGGTCAGTCAACGAAGCCCGAACCGAACGAGCTCGGCGTCGAGATCATCGTGATGTGCGACAAGCAGGAAACGGCCGACGAAAGCGCCCTTCGCAACGAAGTCCAGAGCGAATTGATGGCGACGCAGGGCAAGGCGGAGGTCGACAAATTTGTCGCCGACCTGCGCAAGCGCGCCGTCATCGTCTATCGCTGACTTAAGGATGCTGAGGCGCGCGGTCCGCCAGGCCTGCCTGCCAGCCTGTGGATTTCCCGGAACAGCCAAAAGTCGCCTGCGCGTCAGGCGGCGCTCGAGGCCGCGTCCGCCGCGATGCGGTGCGGGTGGGTAAAGACTTCGAAACTGTCGTCACGGGCGATGGCGATCAGCGTAATTCCCGCCTCTTCGGCCATTCGGATCGCCATTGCGGTCGGCGCCGATACCGCCGCAATCACCGGCGCGCCGATGGCCGCCGTTTTCTGGACCATTTCGACCGACACGCGGCTCGTCAGAAGGACAATTCCGGACGACGCGTCGCGGCCAATGCGCACGATGTGCCCGATGAGTTTGTCGAGCGCGTTGTGACGGCCGACATCCTCGCGCACCGCGATGAGGCCTTCGCCCGGCACCCAGAAACCGGCGGCATGGACGGCGCGGGTTTCGCGGTTGATCAGCTGAGCAGCTGGAAGCGCCGCCATCGCGGCCTCGACTTCCTGCGGGGGCAAAACAAGATCGGCATCGACCCGGTGGGCGGGCTTCACGGCCTCGGTCAGGCTTTCGATGCCGCACAGACCGCATCCGGTCGGGCCCGCGAGCAGGCGACGCCGGCGCGAATAGGCTTCACCAAGATCCGCGACGAGCCACATGCGCAGCTCGATGCCTTCGTCGGATGGAATAACGTCTAGGGAGGTGATGTCCGCCGGACCGCGGATAAGCCCTTCCGTGGTGCTGAATCCGACGGCGAAATCCTCGAGATCGGCGGGCGTTGCCATCATGACGGCCTGTGTCGAGCCGCCATAGGTGATTGCAATCGCGACCTCGTTCGGAATTGCGCGTTCGGAGCGCTGTGCCGCGCCGCCCTTCCAGATCACACGGGACACACGCTCGACGGGCTCGGCCATCGCGGACTTTCTACTGGCTGGTGCCGCCCGATTTGCGTGCGGCTTCAAGCCGGTCAGCGACGTCTTCGAGCGCGCTGGCAAGACCGCGAAGCTGATCGAGCGTCAAGGCAAGCTGAAGCGCCGGAACCGGTTCACCGGATTTGGGGGTAAGCCCCCCGATTTCAAGCCGTATCCCGCCGCGCTCGCTCCCGAACAGAGCGGTCTCGAAGGCATCGAGAGGCCAGACCTTCAGAAGGCCAGCGTCGTTCTTGTCCCAGTCGTCGAAATCGGCCATCAGCCAGCGTCGTCGATGACTTCGTTGAGTTCTTTCGGATCGACCTGCGCGGCGACCGCGCCCTTCCTCCGATTTCCGAAGATATCGAACGCTTCGGTAACCGACGGGCGCACATCCGCCTTGCCGGCATCGATCGCCGCCGCCAGATCCTTGATCATCTGTGGCGTCCAGAACTTCTTGATGTGGGTGTGAACACCCGCCACGGCCTCGTCGTGCGAATAGGGCCTATGGAAATCCGCGATCTGATTGGCCATGCGGATGAGGGTTTTCAGCGTGTCGGCCATGTCCGTATGAGCTTTCCGGTCGTCTCATGAAAACCCCGGAGCTCGCGCCCCGGGGTGTGCCTGGATGTTGAGAAGCGTCCTTACTCCGCCGCCTGCTGGGCAATGCGGGTGAGGCTGATTTCTTCTTCCATGAACTTCTGCTGCCAGTCCGAAGGACCATTGGTCTTGCGGACCTGCGCCGCCGTGACCTTGTATTCGGGGCAGTTGGTGGCCCAGTCCGAGCCGTCCGCCGTGACGACGTTCGCGCCCGAGAACGGGTGATGGAACGTGGTGTAGACCACGCCCGGCTGCATGCGCTCTGAGATCAGCGCCTTGAGCGAGACTTCGCCTGCACGTGTCTGGATCGAGACGAGTTCGCCGTCGCGAAGGCCGCGATCCTCGGCATCCTGGGGATGGATCTCCAGCACGTCTTCCGAATGCCACGCAGTGTTGTCGGTACGGCGGGTCTGCGCGCCGACATTGTAATGCGCGAGGATACGGCCCGTCGTCAGGATCAGCGGGAACTTCTTGGTCACCTTCTCGTCCGTCGGGACGTAATCGGTGAGCATGAAGCGTCCCTTGCCGCGGACGATCTTGCCGATATGCATGATCGGCGTGCCGGCCGGAGCCGCATCGTTCGCGGGCCACTGCAGCGAGTTGTACTTGTCGAGGTTCGCGTAAGAGACGCCCTTAAAGGTCGGCGTCAGCGCCGCGATCTCGTCCATGATCTCGGCCGGGCCTTCATAGTTCATCTCGTAGCCGAGAGCCCTGGAGAGCATCACCGTGACTTCCCAGTCCGCATAGCCGGACAGCGGTTCCATCACCTGGCGGACGCGGCTGATGCGGCGTTCGGCATTGGTGAAGGTGCCGTTTTTCTCGAGGAAGCTGGCGCCCGGCAGGAACACATGGGCGAACTTCGCCGTCTCGCAGATGAACAGATCCTGGACGACGATGCATTCCATCGAGGTGAGAGCCGCCTCGACGTGATGAATGTCCGGATCGGACTGCGCGATGTCCTCGCCCTGAATGTACATGCCCTTGAAGCGGCCGTTCAGCGCCTCGTCAAACATGTTCGGGATACGAAGGCCGGGATCGGCCGACAGCTTGGCGCCCCACAGGTCCTCGAACAAAGCGCGCGTGGCATCGTCCGAAACGTGGCGATAGCCCGGCAGTTCGTGCGGGAAGGAGCCCATATCGCAGGCGCCCTGAACGTTGTTCTGGCCGCGCAGCGGGTTGATGCCGCCACCCTTCTTGCCGATATTGCCGGTGGCCATCGCAAGATTGGCGAGGCCCATGACCGTGGTCGAACCCTGGGCATGCTCGGTGACACCGAGACCGTAATAGATGCCTGCAATGCCACCCGTCGCGTAAACGCGGGCCGCCCTGCGGATCTTCTCGGCCGGGACACCGATGGCATCTTCCATGACTTCGGGCGAATGACGGACATCGCCGATGAAGGCGCGCCACTGCTCGAACTCGGCCATGTCGCACATTTCGCGGACATAATCCTCGTTGACGAGGTTCTCGCTGACGATGACGTGGGCCAGTGCGTTCACGATGGCGGCGTTCGTGCCCGGACGCAGTTGCAGGTGATGCTCGGCCTTCACATGCGGCGACTTTACGAGATCGATCGCGCGCGGATCGATGACGATCAGTTCCGCACCCGAGCGGAGGCGGGCCTTCATGCGTGAGCCGAACACCGGATGGGCGTCCGTCGGGTTGGCGCCGATGACGAGGATGACATCGGTGTCGTCGACACTGTTGAATTCCTGCGTGCCGGCGGACGTGCCGAGCGTGACGCCGAGGCCGTAGCCGGTTGGCGAGTGGCAGACACGGGCGCAGGTATCAACATTATTATTACCGAACGCGGCCCGGATCAGCTTCTGAACGAGGTAGGTCTCTTCGTTCGTGCAGCGCGAGGACGTGATGCCGCCGATCGAGTCGCGGCCATACTGGGCCTGAATGCGCTTGAACTCGGATGCGGCGTAATTGATCGCCTCTTCCCACGACACGATCTGCCATTCGTCGGTGATCTTCTTGCGGATCATCGGCTTGGTGATGCGGTCCTTGTGGGTGGCATAGCCATACGCGAAGCGGCCCTTCACGCAGGAATGGCCCTCATTGGCCTTGCCGTCCTTCCACGGAACCATGCGGACGAGCTTGGAGCCCGACATTTCGGCCTTGAAGGAGCAACCGACGCCGCAATAGGCGCAGGTCGTCACGACCGAATGCTCCGGCGTGCCGATCTCGATGACCGTCTTTTCGTTCAAAGTCGCCGTCGGGCATGCCTGGACGCAGGCGCCGCAGGACACGCATTCGGACTGCAGGAACGGCTCGGACATTCCGGGCGACACGCGGCTGTCGAAGCCACGGCCGGAAATCGTCAGAGCGAAGGTGCCCTGCACTTCCTCGCAGGCGCGCACGCAGCGGTTACAGACGATGCACTTCGACGGATCGTAGGTGAAATACGGGTTCGACTCGTCCTTCGGCATATACGCGTCGGAGTTCTTGTCGAAATGGCTGTAATTATCCATGCCGTAGCGCACGTCGCGCAGACCGACGGCACCGGCCATGTCCTGAAGTTCGCAATCGCCGTTTGCCGAGCAGGTCAGGCAGTCCAGCGGATGGTCGGAGATGTAGAGCTCCATCACGCCCTTGCGCAGGCGATGAAGGCGCTCGGACATCGTGCTGACCTTGATGCCGGGCGCGACGGGCGTCGTGCACGAAGCCGGAGTTCCCGCGCGGCCTTCGATCTCGATCAGGCAGAGGCGGCAGGAGCCGAAGCTTTCGAGCATGTCGGACGCGCAGAGCTTCGGGATCTGGGTTCCGATCTCCATCGCGGCGCGCATGATCGACGTGCCCTCCGGCACCGTGACTTCGAAGCCGTCGATGAACAGGGTGACCATGTTCTCCGACTTGGACTTCTTCGTGCCGTAGTCGATTTCTTGAATGAGGCCCATGTTTTAGGTCTCCCTTACTCTGCCGCCTGGAGTTTCGGTCCACGACCGAAATCTTCCGGGAAATGTTGAATCGCGCTTTCGACGGGGAACGGTGTCATGCCGCCAAGAGCGCACAGCGAACCGAGACGCATGGTCTCGCAAAGCTCTTCGATGAGGGCGAGGTTCTTCTCGACCTCGACGCCCGCCGCAATCTTATCGAACGTTTCACCCCCGCGGGTGGATCCGATGCGGCACGGCGTGCACTTGCCGCAGCTTTCGACGGCGCAGAAATGCATCGCAAAGCGCGCCATCTTCAACATATCGACCGTGTCGTCGAACAATACAATGCCGCCGTGGCCGACACCCGCGCCGATGGCCGCGAAAGCCTCGTAGTCGAACAGGGTCTCCCACAGATGGGTCGGCAGATAGGCGCCGAGCGGGCCGCCCACCTGAACGGCGCGCTCGGGACGACCCGAAGCCGTGCCGCCGCCGAAATCATAGACCAGCGAGCCGAGCGTGCAGCCGAAGGCAATCTCGACAAGACCGCCATATTTCAGATTGCCCGCGAGCTGGACCGGCATCGTGCCGCGCGAACGTCCCATGCCGAAATCGGCGTAGTATTTGCCGCCTTCCGACAGGATGATCGGCACCGAGGCCATCGACATCACATTGTTGATGACGGTCGGCTTGCCGAATGCACCCACAAGGGCCGGCAGCGGCGGCTTGGCGCGCACGAGGCCGCGCTTGCCTTCCAGCGATTCGAGCAGCGAGGTTTCCTCGCCGCACACATAGGCGCCCGCGCCCATGCGCACTTCCATGTCGAAATCGTATTTCGATCCCGCGACACCCTTGCCCAGCAACCCGGCCTTGCGCGCGATCGCAATCGCATCGTTCATGGCCTTGATGGCGTGCGGATATTCGGAGCGCGTGTACACATAGCCGTAGGTCGCACCGACGGCGAGACCGGCGATCGTCATGCCCTCGATGAGCACGAAGGGGTCGCCTTCCATGATCATGCGGTCGGAGAAGGTGCCCGAATCGCCTTCGTCCGCATTGATGACGATGTATTTCCGGTCGGCCTGAGCCGCCGCAACCGTGCGCCATTTGATGCCGGTCGGGAAACCTGCGCCGCCACGGCCGCGAAGACCCGACGTGAAGACCTCTTCCACCGTGTCCTTCGGACCGAGCGAAATGGCCTTTTCGAGGCCCTTGTAGCCGCCGAGCAGCTTGTAGGCTTCAAGCGAGCGCGGATCGGTGATGCCGCAACGCGCGAAGGTCAGGCGCTGCTGCTTCTTGAGGTAGGGGTGCTCTTCGGTCAGGCCGATATGCAGGCTGTGCTTGCCCTTACCTTCGTGGAAGCCGTCGTCGAACAGCGCGGCGACATCCTTCGGCTCGACCGGGCCATAGGCCACGCGACCGCCGGCCGTCTCGACCTCGACCATCGGCTCCAGCCACAGCATGCCGCGCGAGCCATTGCGCACGATCTCGACCGGCAGGCCGCGCTTCAGCGCTTCGGTCTGGATGGCGAGGGCCACTTCGTCGGCACCGCAGGCAAGCGCCGCGACGTCGATGGGAACGTAAATCTTGATTGTCATGACTGCGCCTCTGCCATGAGAGCTTCGAGCTTCTCTTCGGTCAGGCGACCGACCATACGGTCATCGAACTGAGCGGCCGGTCCGTTGGCACACAGGCCAAGGCAATAGATCGGCTCAATCGTCACGCGGCGGTCTGCGGTCGTCTCTCCGAGCTTCACGCCCAGGCGCTTTTCCGCGCAGTCGCGCAGATGATCGCTGCCGTTCGACTGGCAGGCTTCGGCCTGGCACAGCTTCAGGACGTGGCGGCCCGGCAGCTCGCGGCGGAACTCATGGTAGAAGGTGACGGTGCCGTAGACCTCGGCGCGGGACTGGTTCAGCGCCTTTGCGATCATCGGGATGACGGCCTCCGGCACATAGCCGAACACATGCTGAATCTCATGGAGAATCGGCATCGTGGCGCCGTCGACGCCATTGAACTCCGCGATGATGGCCGCGGCCCGCTCTGCGGACCACGGTTCGAAATGCGACATGACAGAACCTATACTCTTTGGACCTCATCTAAGAATGAAGGACTAATTGGAATAGTTCAATAAAAGGGAACCGTCCCGCGATAGAATTGATCTATCGTCCGGGCCGCTGCAGGGTTCCCGACAGGGCGAGCGGGGCAAGAAGACGGGCCTCGCTGAGGAACGCTGCGATGAGCGGCGTGAGGGGATCGCGCTCCACGACGACGATTCCGATGGTCTGGCTGGCCTCGGGTTCGGTCAGAGACAGCACATTCACATTCGAGAGATCGAACAGATCGGCAAACTGGCGCGGCACGATGCTCGACCAGCCGCCGGTCTGAACATGGGCGATGAGCGCCGTCGCCGAATCGGATTCCAGCGCGGGCGCCGGCCGCTCGGAGATCGGCCCCAGCAGCCGATCGATGATGCGTCTGTTCTGGGTATCGGCGGACAGAAGGCACAGCGGAAGCTGGGCCGCCTCCTTCCAGGTCGCGCTCGTCTTGTTGACGAGGGGTGCGTCCTTGCCCGCCAGCAGCAGATATTGCTCTTCATAGAGCGGGAAGCTCTTCACCCGCCCCAGCGGCTCGTTGTCGATATAGGTGATGCCCACATCGACATCGAGATTCTCGATCTGCGTCAGGATCGACAGGCTTGTCCGCGACACGACGGTGAAGCTGACCTCGGGGTGGCGCGTGCGGAACGGCGTCGTCAGCGCCGCCAGAACCGGCAGAGCGGTCGGCACCGCGGCAATGCGCAAATGGCCCGACAGCCCCTTTTTGAGCGCGTTGATTTCCTGGCGCATGGCCCGGCTGTCGCCGACGATGCGGCGGGCCCAGTCGAGCACCCGCTCGCCCTCGGCGGTAAAGCCCTGGAAGCGCGAGCCGCGATCGACGAGGCGCACGCCCAGAATGTCCTCAAGCTGTTTCAGGCCCGCCGACAAAGTGGGCTGCGTGACGCCGCAGGCTTCGGCGGCGCGCCCGAAATGGCGCTCCCGCGCGAGCGCGAGAACGAATTCGAGCTTGTCGATCATAGGCTAGGCCGAGCTCCTTGCCCCGGAATGGGAACGGGTGTGGAGCTTATAATGCAGGAAAAGCACGCCGCTGCGCCAGTTCGTCGGCCAAGATTAACCGATGGCCTGCGGCAGCACGAAAGGCAGATCGCCCGCGGGCTGGCGGCCGACCTTCAGCCGCACCCCGAACACGCTCTCCATCAGCTCATCGGTGATGACCGCGCGCGGGGTGCCCTCGGCGGCCACCTCCCCTTGGCTCATGACGATCAGATGGTCGGCATACATGGCCGACAAATTGAGATCGTGGAGGATGGCCAGCACCCCGCCCCCGCCATCGGCGAAGCGGCGGGCGATGTCGAGCGTCTCGATCTGGTGGCGGATGTCGAGGCTCGCGGTCGGCTCGTCGAGGAAGATATAATGAGGCCGCTCATGCACGACCGGCTCGCCGATCTGGCAGAGGATGCGGGCCAGATGCACGCGCTGCTGCTCGCCGCCCGACAATTCCTGATAGTGCCGCCCGCCGAAACTGCCGAGATCGACCTTCTCCAGCGCGGCAAGCGGCGCGGTGCGCCGGAGAGCCGGTGACAGGCCCGGACGGCATTCGAGCCCGAGCCGCACGACTTCCAGAACCGTGAACGGGAAGGCAAGGCGCGAGCTTTGCGGCAGCACCGCCCGCCGGGCGGCAAGCCGGTGCGGCGCAAGGGCCGCGAGCGGCGTCCCGTCGAACCGCACCGAACCCGAATCGGGCTTCAATTCGCCGGTCAGCACTTTCAGCAGCGTGGACTTGCCCGCGCCGTTCGGCCCGGCGATGACGGTGAGCTTGCCCGGCTCGACCTTCGCCGACACCGCGTTCAGGATGTTGCGGCTGCCGATGCGGATCGTGACGTTTTCGGCCTCGAACATGCTCTAGAGATCCACGAAGCTGCGGTTGCGCAGCAGAAGCCACAGGAAGAACGGCGCGCCGAGCGCCGCCGTGATGATGCCGATGGGAAGCTCGGCGGGCGCGACGATGGTGCGCGCGAGCATGTCCGCGACCAGAAGCAGAATGCCCCCCAGGAGCGCGCAGGCGGGCAGAAGCGGCCGGTGATCGGCGCCCATGCCGAGGCGCAGAAGATGCGGCACGACGATGCCGACAAAGCCGATGACGCCGGACACCGCGACGGCCGCCCCCGTCGCCGCCGCGACAAGAAAGATGGCGAGCTTCTTCATGCGCTGCACATTGATGCCGAGGTGATAGGCCTCCGCCTCCCCGAGCACGATGGCGTTGAGGCCGCGCCCGAGCACCGGCGCCGCCAGCAGAACGAGCGCCATGACGGGTCCGCACACCGCGAGCTTCATCCACGAGGCGCCGCTGAGGGCGCCGAGCGTCCAGAACGTGACTTCGCGAAGCTGCTGGTCGCTGGCGACATAAATCAGAAGGCCCGTGCCCGCACCCGCGAACGCACCGAGCGCGATGCCCGCCAGCAGCATGGTCGCGACCGAGGTGCGCCCGTGCCGCGTTGCAATGACATACAGAATGATCGTCGCGATGAGGCCGCCGGTGAAGGCGGCGATGGGCAGCGCGGCAAAGCCGACCAGCAGGAACACCGGCGCCAGAACGCCGGGTCCAAGCACGATCACCGTGACCGCCCCCAACGCCGCGCCGGAGGACACGCCGACAAGACCGGGATCGGCAAGCGGGTTGCGGAACAGGCCCTGCAGCACCGCGCCCGCCACCGCGAGCGAGGCGCCGATCAGCGCCCCGAGCAGAACGCGCGGCATGCGGATCTGCCAGACGATCAGCACATCGGCCGCCGGAAGATGATCCGCGTTCGGCCCGGCCAGAAGCACCGCCAGAACGCGGCCGAGCGGCATGCCCGAGGGGCCGACCCCGAGCGAGATCACCGCCGTCAGCACAAGCGCGATTGTCAGGACAATGAGCATCACCGCCGCCGTCCGCGAGCGGTCTCCGGCGATCGCGCCCATGGAGACGGTGCTGTCCGCCGCGCTCATTTCGCCGCTGCGAGCCCGAGATCGGGATAAAGGCGCGCCGCCAGATCGCGCGCCGCTTCGGCGGTGCGCGGTCCGTAGCCGAGAAGATAAAGCGCATCCATCAGGATGAAGCCGCCGTTCTTTCCGGCCGGCGTTTCGGCAAAGGCCGGCTGTTTCAGCACGTCCTCGCCGCCATGCATCGGCCCGCCGCGCGTAATCATGAGGATGACATCGGGCTGCAGCGCGGTCGCCGCTTCCGGCGAAATCGTCTTGTAGCCCTTCACCTCGGCGAACACGTTTTCGGCGCCCGCAAGCTCGATGATGCCGTTGGCCGCCGTGTCCGTACCGGCGGCCATCGGGCGTCCGTCGACGAGCGACAGGACGAAGAGAATACGCTTCTTCGTCGTCACGGCGGAAAGATCGGCCTTCAGCGTTTCGAGATCGGAATCGACTTTGGCGGCGATCTCGGCTCCCTCCTCGGCCTTGCCGACGGCGGCCGCGACGTCGCGGATCTTGTTCGACAGCTCGCCGAGCTTGTGGCCCGACGGTACGTGCACGACCTTGATCTTCGCCTGATCGAGCAGAGAGACGGCCTCGGGCGGGCCCGCGCCCTCCTCCATGATGATGAGATCGGGCGCCATGCCCAGCACGCCTTCGGCGGAGATGGCGCGCAGATAACCGACATTCGGCTTCGTCTTCAGCGCGTCGAGCGGGTAGATGCTGGTCGTGTCGATCGCGGCCACGCGGTCCTCGACGCCGAGCTGGTACAAGATCTCCGTCACCGCGCCGCCGATGGACACGATGCGGCTGGCTTCCTCGGCCGGGGCCGTTCCGGGCACAAGGAACAGCGCGACGCCCAGCGTCCACAGCCAGCGGCGCGAAGGCACGGAAAGAGTGAGCGAAATAGAATTCAGAGCCACGGCGGCAATCCTTCTGCGCAAGGGCTTTACTTCGTCAGGATGAGTTTTCCGGAGCGCGTGACGCGAAGTCGATACATCGCTCCTTCATGTACAATTCCAATTTCGTCGGCGCTCGAGAACAATTGTTTGGCCTCGAAAACGCGCGACGGAACGCCAATCGGACCTTTTTCGGGTCCAAAATGCGACTCATTACTTGGCTCGACATGAGTCTCGTTCGACAACAACTTCTTCATTGGAATTAGAATACTTTTTAAATTGCGATCCGTTCGCAAATTCATTTGCCTGCATTGTCAGTTTTCTGTAGGAGCGTCAACCGATACGCACGCCGGTCACGTTGCCGCGTGCTTGAGGCTCAGCAAGCCAGGTTCGCGTCGAGACCCGACACCCAGCCAGCAAAGCCTGTTTCCAACTGGAATCAGGGGTGGGGTGTAAGCATATGAAGAACTGGCTTTATTCCGGCGTCGCGCTCGCCGTTCTCGCGGGAGCCGCCGTACCGGCCTGGGCGCAACAGCAAAGCGGCGCGTCCGTCGAGCTCGAGACGATCAATGTCGAGGGGGCGGGCCAAGGAACCGCGCAAGGAGAAGGCGGACCGACGGTCGCCACGAAAGAGGAAACTGTCCTGACGACTCGCGTGACACGTGAGCAACTCGATCAGGAGCAGGTTTCCGACTTCCGCGACCTCTCAAGGCTGACGCCCGGTGTGTCGTTCAGCAACAGCACGGGAAGTTTCAACATTCGGGGCCTCGACCGCTCTCGCGTGATGACAACCATCGACGGAATCCGTGTTCCGTGGATCGAAGACGGCGCCCGTGGCGTGCAGGGAGGCGTCGCAAGCTTCGATCTCGATATGCTGTCTGAAATCGACCTGATCAAAGGATCGGATTCGACGGTGTTCGGTTCCGGGGCTCTCGGCGGTGTCGTGGCACTGCGCACGCTCGAACCCGAAGACCTCATCGAGCCAGGCAAGAACTTCGGTGGCCTGACCCGCAGCCGGTTCGACAGCCGTGACGAGAGTTGGGGCGCCGACCAGGCGCTCGCTGCCCGTGTCGACAATACGTTTCTCCTTGTTCAGGGCGGGTACCGCAAGGGGCACGAGATGGACAACAGGGGGTCGAACGATATTTACGACGTGACACGCACGACCCCCAACCCGCAAGATTACGATCAGCAGAGCGTGCTCGTGAAGCTGAAACAGCATGTCGACGGAAACCACATTTTCGGCATTACCGGCGAACACTTCGAACGCGACGAGGACAACGATGACCGTACGGCAGACCCGGCGACGTATACTTTAGGGAGTGTAAAGCGCGAAGAGGTCACCAAACGGGACCGCATTTCCGCCAATTATTCTTATGCAGGAGATGGTTTCGTCAACGCCGCAGATGCCGTTGTGTACTGGCAGCGTCAGATCATCGAAGACAACTTCAGCGCAAACCGCATCACGACTCCCACCGGGCCGTACATCCGCAACAATGACAGGGAGCAGGAGACGTACGGCATAACCGGCAGCCTGATGAAGGAAATCGAGACCGGCAGCCTGTTCCATAAGGTCAGCTTCGGCGGCGAACTTTTTGGCAGCACGGCATCGTCCTATTCGGAAGGACAGGACAATTGCGGACCCGGCCCCTTCCCGCCCTTCGGGTCGTGCAATTTCCTGCACACCAATCAGGCCGATATGCCGGAAGTCGACGGCCTGACATTCGGCGCGTTTCTTCAGGACGAGATTGCCCTGTTTGACGGCCGCGTCCGCGTCACACCCGGGATCCGTTACGACTGGTATGAAGAGAAGCCTCAGGACACGCCCGAGTATCAGGACAATCCAAACTGGACCGGCACGCTGCCGCCCGATTCGAGCGATGATCACATCTCCGGCAAGCTCCGTATCGAAGGCGATCCATCAGAAAATGTAACGCTGTACGCGCAATGGGCGCAGGCGTTCCGGGCCCCGACAGCAAACGAACTCTATCTCGACTATGGCGGACCGGGAACGTATCTCCGGGTCGGCAACCCGGATCTGAAACCCGAAACAAGCAACGGCTTCGACATCGGCGCCAAGGTTGGCGACAAGAACCTGGGCGGAAGCGTCTCGGCCTTCTACAATCGCTACAAGAACTTCATCGACGATCAGCCGCGCCCCGGATTCAACCCGAGCTACCCGCTGGGCATCACGGACACGATCAATCGTGCCAATGTCGAGATCTACGGGTTGGAAATTACCGCGCATTACAGGGACACGTCGGGCTGGCACGGCTGGACCAAGTTCGGCGCCTACAGCGGCGAGGATATCGACCTCAATGAGGGACTGAACACGATTCCAGCGACGAAAGTGGTTCTCGGCATCGGCTACGCAACCGATTTCTGGGGGCTGGACGGCATTGTTACCGCTGCGGCGGCCCGCGATGCTGACGACGTCGAAAATGCCAACTCGGAAACGCCCTCCTATGCCACGCTCGACTTCACCGGCTGGTGGTCACCTCAGCAGGTCAAGGGCCTGACCTTCCGCGCCGGCATCTACAACATCACGGATGAAAAATATTTCGAGGACGCACTCGATCTGGCTTCGACGGTGCAGAACAAGGACTATTACACCGAACCCGG
This sequence comes from Rhizobiales bacterium Ga0077545, assembly GCA_001464335.1. Lineage (GTDB taxonomy): Bacteria > Pseudomonadota > Alphaproteobacteria > Rhizobiales > Methylopilaceae > Flaviflagellibacter. The sequence continues at coordinate 137,687 of LNEV01000003.1, forward strand.
CCGAAACGTCCGCGTGAGCGCCACCTACAAATTCTGACCGGCTCTTTGGCCGCGGAAGTGCCTTCTGACAAAGGTGGTCCGGATGTTTATCATCCGGACCACGAGCTTTTTTCTGAAAACGAGGAAAACACCCATGTTCATCGCCATGAACCGCTTCAAGGTCGCGAAAGAATCCACCGCGGATTTCGAAAACATCTGGCTGACGCGCGAAAGCAATCTGCACGAGCTCGACGGCTTCATCGAATTCCACATGCTGCGCGGCCCCGAGCACGAGGACCACGTGCTTTACGCCTCGCACACGGTGTGGCGTTCGAAGGAGGATTTCGAGGCCTGGACGAAGTCCGACCAGTTCCGTGCCTCCCATGCCCGCGCCAACACCTCGGAGCGCAAGCCGACCTATCTCGGCCATCCGAATTTCGAGGGCTTCGAGGCGTTCCAGCACATCGTGAACAAGCAGCCTGTCGCAGCGGAGTAAGGACATGACGCTCGCCATCGATCCCGCCAGGATCCGCGCGGCCCTTGCCGAGAAGCCGAACGGCATTCTCGAATTCATCGCACGCGAGCAGAACGTGCCGCTGCGCGCGGTTCTCGCCGAGCTTCCCGAGGGCGAGGCGAAGGCCATTGCGGGCGAGAAATTCGACGCGGTGTGGGAGGACCTCACCTCGTGGGGAGACGTTCTCTTCCTCGTTCACACCAAGGATGTCGTCGCCGAGATCACCGGAAGCCTTCCGGCCGGAACGCACGGGCACGGCTATTTCAACATCCACGGCGACAGCCCGATCGGCGGGCACATCAAGGCGTCCAATTGCGCGGAGATCGTGCTGCTCGACCGCACGCCGCCGGGCGGCCGCCGCTCCTGCTCCGTCCAGTTCTTCAACCAGGACGGCGAGGCGATGTTCAAAGTGTTCGTCGGGCGCGACAAGGAGCGCAATCTCCTTCCCGACCAGCTCGCAAAGTTCGAGGCGCTCAAGACCCGCGATCTGGCCGCAGGCTGATCCGCACTCCTACGACAGGGAAAGCCCGCTTCGGCGGGCTTTTTTTTCGGCTTCCCCACAAAAGCCCCGAAGAACACGCCACAAGCACGTTTTTTTGGGTTGCGCCTGCTTTCCAAATGCATTCATAATTCAGTTAGCCCTGCGTCATCCGCGGTTCGACCGCAGCAAAAGCCACAAACAAGGCAACGTGCGTGGGGGTGGGAGGAAACGCGATGAAATCATTGAAAGCACTTCTGTGTGCGGCCGTCGGTCTTGTTCTGGCCTCGGCTGCGTCCGCCGAGACCGAAATCAAGCTCGGCCATGTCGGTGAACCCGGCTCCCTCTTCGATCAGACCAGCCAGGAATTCGCGAAGCGGGCCAACGAAAAGCTGGCCGGCAAGGCGAAGGTCGTCGTGTTCGGCTCGAGCCAGCTCGGCGGCGACGACGAAATGCTCAAGAAGCTGAAGCTCGGCACTCTCGATCTCGCCATCCCTTCCACGGTCATGACAACCGTGGCTCCGGAATTCGGCGTCTTCGAAATGCCCTATCTCGTCAACGACCGCGACCATGCCGCCAAGATCCGCGACGCGGTGATCAAGCCGACGCTCGTGCCCATCGCCGACAAGGCCGGGTACAAGATCATCGCCACGTGGGAAAACGGCGTTCGCCACATCACCAACAGCAAGCGCCCGATCGTCAAGCCGGAAGACCTGAAGGGCATCAAGCTGCGGACGCCCAAGGGCGTGTGGCGCGTGAAGATGTTCCAGGCTTACGGCGCAACGCCGAGCCCGATGGCCCTGTCGGAAGTCTTCGTCGCTCTTCAGACCGGCGTCATGGACGGCCAGGAAAACCCCTTCGCGCAGATCTATCCCTCGCGCTTCCAGGAAGTGCAGAAATATCTCTCGCTGACCGGGCATGTGTACACACCGGCCTATCTGACGGGCGGACGCAGCTGGGCGAACCTGCCTGACGATGTTCGCAAGACGCTGGAAGAGACGGCCATCGAGATGGAGCCGGTTGCGCTGGAAATCGCGGCACGGCTCGACAACGAGCTTCTGGCGAAGCTCAAGGAAGCCGGCATGGAAGTGAACGAGGCCGACAAGCCCGCGTTCATCGAAGCGTCCAAGCCGGTCTACGCCGAGTTCGCCAAGGAAGTGTCGGGCGGTCAGGATCTGATCGACAAGTCACTGGCCCTCGGCAAAGGTTCGTAAAGTATCCCCCTGCACTGCGGCGCGCCCCAAGGGTGCGCCGCAATTTGGCAAGACCGGACACCATTCCGGCCAACAGGCAGAGTCATGCTTCAAACCATTCGCTTCTGGTACGACCGCTTCCTCGAAGTCATAGCCGCCGCCTTGATGGCAGGCCTCACCGTCATTCTGGTGATGGGCTTCGTCTACCGCTTCTTCAACATGTCGCTCGTCTGGTACGATGAGGTCGCATCCATCGGCCTGGCGTGGCTGACCTATTACGGCAGCGCGCTTGCCGCCCATCGCGGCGCGCATATCGGCTTTCCGGGCATCGTCAATGCATTCCCGCCGACCCTTCGGGTGGTCGCGGCGCTGTTTTCGGAAGCGGTCGTCATCGGCTTCTTCCTGCTCCTGGTCTTCTACGGCTCGGAAGTCGTGATGATCCTGCAGGGCTCGACCCTCGTGTCCCTGCCGAACGTCTCGCAGGCCTTCACGCAATCGGTCATCCCGGTGGCCTCGGCCCTCATCATCATCGCCGAACTGCTGCGCTTGCCCGAAGTCATCGAGGCGGCGCGCAGCCATGGTTTCGAAGACCATGAGCTGAAGGAAGCACTGGAAGGCATCGAACCCGAAGCACTCGAAACGGGACGCGCGAAATGAGCGGCACACTCGGATTTATGTTTGTCGGCCTGTTCGCGATGGTGCTGCTGAATGTGCCCATCGCGGTCGCACTGGCCGTGGTCGCAACCGTCGCCATCTGGCTCAGCCAGGGGGCGTCCATGCTCCCGAACGCCGCGCTCGTGATGTACGAAGGCGCGACGAGCTTCCCGCTTCTGGCCATCCCGCTGTTCATTCTCGCGGGCGGCATCATGAACTCGTCGTCGATTTCGCGGCGGCTGGTCAATCTCGCATCGGCGATCCTCGGCTTCATCCGTGGCGGCCTTGCCATGGTCACGGTCGGCGCTTCGATGTTCTTCGCCGAAATCTCCGGCTCCGCCGTGGCGGGCGTTGCCGCGCTCGGCACGCTGCTGATCCCGGCGATGAAGGCGAAGGGCTATTCCAAGGAATTCGCCGCGGCGGTTTCCTCCTCCTCGGCCAGCCTTGCAATCATCCTGCCGCCGTCCATACCGATGATCCTCTATGCCGTCATGGCGCAGGTCTCGGTGGTCAAGATGTTCATCGCCGGGCTTCTGCCCGGCCTGCTCGGCGGTGCCGGTCTTGCAATCGCAAGCTATTTCTACGCCCGCAAATACAATTTTCCGGTCGAGCAGCGGTTTTCGCTGTCGCGGCTCGGCACTGCTTTCCGGGAATCGCTGTGGGCGCTGATGCTCCCGGTCATCATTCTCGGCGGTATTTTCGGCGGGTTCGTCACGGCGACGGAAGGCGCGGCCGTGGCCGTTGTCGCCGCGCTGTTCATCTCGACGGTGATCTACCGCGAACTGAGCTTCCGGGAACTGTACAAGGCGCTGGTCGACAGCGCCCTGCAGACGGCGGTCGTGATGCTGCTCGTCGCCGCGTCGGCGCTGATCGGCGTCTTCCTCACGGAGGCGCAGGTTCCGCAGGTCCTCGCCAAGTCGATCCTGACCTACACGACCAACCCTTATATGGTCCTGCTGCTGCTCAACATCTTCTTCCTGATCATCGGCATGTTCCTGCATTCGGCGGCAGCGATCATCCTCACGGTTCCGATCGTGCTGCCGCTGATCCAGCAGGTCGGCATCGACCCGGTTCATTTCGGCCTGGTCCTGACGCTCAATCTCGCAATCGGCCAGCAGACCCCGCCGGTGGCGTCGGTCCTGATCGCCGCCTGCGCGATCGCAAAAGCGGACATCTGGGAAACGACGAAAGCCAATGTGGGCTACATCGTCGTTCTCCTCACGGTCCTCATGATCTGCACCTACGTGCCATGGCTCGCGCTCGCACCGACCAATTGGTTCTACGGCGATGCGGCCTTGCCGGCAGGTGGCTGACGAAAAGCCCGCTTTCTTGACGCAGCGGGCACGGCGGTTTGAAACCCTCTCCGCCGACACTGGGCCCCGGGACCATCCCCCCGGGGCCTTTTTTCTTCGGATCGAACCTTTGGTAATGACATGAGCGAACAGGCGTCTAACCCGAAAAGGCTTCCGCTGGAGGGCATCCGTGTCCTCGATGTGTCCCAGGTCATGGCAGGCCCATTCTGCACGATGCTGCTCGGCGATCTCGGCGCCGACGTCATCAAGATCGAGCCGCCCGGAACCGGCGATCAGACACGCAGCGCCATGGGGTTCAAGATGAAGGGCCCGGACTCCATGGGCTTCCTCAACATGAACCGCAACAAGAGAAGCGTAACGCTCAATCTCAAGAGCGAGGCGGGCCGGCAGGCTTTCTACAAACTGGTCGAGACGGCGGACATTCTCGTCGAGAACTACCGTCCCGGTGTGGTGACGAAACTCAAGATCGACTACGACACGCTGAAGGCGATCAATCCACGGCTGATCTACGCGTCCATCTCCGGCTTCGGGCAGAACGGACCGTGGGCGCAGCGCCCGGGCTTCGACCTGATGGCACAGGCCATGTCGGGGGTGATGAGCGTCACCGGGCATCCCGGCTCGCCGCCCGTAAAGGCGGGCGTGCCGGTCGCCGATATCGGATGCGCGCTGTTTGCGACCTACGCCATCCTCTCGGCCTATATCGGCCGTCAGGCATCCGGCGAAGGCCAGTTCATCGACGCGGCTCTGTTCGATGCCGCCCTCGCCTTCTCGATCTGGGACACGTCGGAATATTGGGGAACCGGCGTCGTTCCCGGCCCTGTCGGTACGTCCAACAAGATGAGCGCGCCCTATCAGGCGGTGCGCTCGAAAGACGGCTATTTCGTCATGGGTGCGACCAACCAGAAACTGTGGTCGCAGCTGTGCGAGGCCATCGGGCGCAACGATCTTTTCGCGGACGCGCGTTTCGCAGACAATCCGTCCCGCCTCAAGAACCGCGAGGCGCTGATCGCCGAGCTCGAAAAGACGTTCGTGACGAAAACCTCCGACGATTGGGTGAACGAGCTTCTCGCCATCGGCATTCCGGCCGGGAAAATGTCGACCTATCCCGAGGCGTTCGAAAGCGAGCACGGAAAGCACCGCAAGATGCGCATGGACATTCCCCATCCGCTTGAGGGCACCGTGCCGAACATCGGCTTTCCGGTGAAGCTTTCCGGCACGCCGCAGAGCGTGCGCCGTCACCCGCCGCTTCTCGGGGAACACACCGGGGAGGTTCTCGGCGAGATCGGCCTCAGCGACAGCGAGATCGCGACGCTCGACAAGGACGGAGCATTCGCCCCATGAGCGAGGGCAGCACCCATCTGCGCATCAACGGCGCGGTCGCGACGGTCACGTTCGAGCGTCCGCATGCGCGCAATGCCATGACCTGGCGCATGTATGAGGAGCTGGCCGAGAATTGCGCGCTGATCGCGGCGCAATCCTCGAGCATCCGTGCCGTCGTCTTTCGCGGCGCGGGCGGAAAGGCGTTCGTCGCGGGCACCGACATCGAACAGTTCAGGGCCTTCGCATCCGGGCGGGACGGCGTCGCCTATGAGGCAAAGGTGAACGCCTATGTCGAGGCGGTCGAGAACCTTCCCGTCCCGACGATAGCCATGGTCGAAGGCTGGGCCGTGGGCGGCGGGCTCGCGCTCGCAAACGCCTGCGACATGCGCATCGCAACCCCCGGTGCGCGCTTTGGCGTGCCGATCGCGGCGACGCTCGGCAATTGCCTGTCGGCCGCAAATATTCGCCGCCTGTCCTCGCGTCTCGGCGAAGCCTGGGTGCGGCGCATGCTGATCTTCGCGGAAATGCCGGCCGCCGAACAATTGAGCGCCTGCGGCTATGTCTCCGCGATCGTCGAGCCCGATTCGGTCGACAGCCACATCGCCGCGCTGTGCGAAAAGCTGACGCGGCATGCGCCGCTGACCATACAGGCGACAAAGGAAATGTTCCGCCGTCTTGCGCTGGATGCGGATGCCGACGACACCGACCTCATCGAGATCGTCTACGGAAGCGCCGATTTCCGCGAGGGCGTGTCTTCCTTCACCGAGAAACGGCCCGCGAACTGGACGGGGAGCTGACGGAGCCTAGAGCACGCATCCGCGCGCATCGACGGGCCAGACCTCTTCCACATATCCTCCGCGGACGGCCACCATCCAGTCGTATTGGTTGACCGTCGGGTCGCAATGCGAGGGCACGAGAAAGAGCTGTTCGTCGAGTTGCAGCGCCCCGCCCTCGACGCGTCCCTGCTCGTCGCTCGCTTTGGTGAAGGCAAGATCGGGCCGCGCGAGCACATCTGGCATGCCGCAATCGAGATTGAGCGCCTTCACCCCGGCATCCACATACGCGACACCCGGCTGAGGGACGCGCATCACCCGTGTCAGCACGAAAAGGCTCTGGCGGAACGGACGATAGGGCGCGCCGGTGCTGTCCGTATTGCGCCCGTAATCACTGTCCATGAAGACATAGGAGCCCGGCTGCAGCTCGTTGAGGACACCTGCCGCGATGTCCTCGGAGAAGGTTCCGGTGCCGCCGCCGGTGAGAAGATCGCACGGAAAACCGTTCGCCAGCAGCACGTCCCGTGCACGTTGCGCGCGTTCCGCCGCCATGCGCGCGGCGTCCGCCCGCTCCGCCTGCGCCCTCAGATGCTGGAACGGCCCGTTATAGACCTGAAGGCCTCGCAGCTTCAGCCCCGGCAAATCGCACACAAGCTGCGCGAGCGCGGGCAAGTCAGCGGCATCGGCGAGCCCCATTCGCGCATCGCCCGCATCCAGCTCGATCAGGATGTCGATCCTCGATCCCGCCGCCTCGGCCGCCGCCGACAGCAGCCGCGCATGCTGCACATCGGAGGTCAGTGTGGTGGTGCGGACATCATGTGCGAGCGCGGCAAGACGACGGAGCTTTTCCGCACCCACGACATGATTGGACACCAGCATGTCCGCGACGCCGCTCGGCAGCAGGGCCTCGGCTTCCGACACTTTCTGGCAGCAAAGACCAACAGCGCCCGCTGCAAGCTGACGCTTTGCGATCGCAACCGATTTGTGGGTCTTGGCATGCGGGCGAAGCGCCATGCCCGCCTGCCCTGCCTGCGCCGCCATATCGGCGATGTTGGCTTCGAGCGCATCGAGATCGACGATCAGCGCGGGCGTGTCGACCTGCCCGATCTCGGCACCCGGACGGGCGGGAACGGGAGATGGCATTACTCGGCGGCCGAGCGCTTTTCGTCGAGGGATTCGTGCACCATGGCCGCCTTGTGGCGCAGATGATCCTTGAGGAGAACGGCCAGACGCTTGCCGTCGCGGGCGTGAAGCGCCTCCATCATGTGCACATGGTCTTCGACCGCCTCATCCCAGCGGGCGGGCGATTTCTTGGTCGTGAAGCGCACATTATGCGTACGCACCATCATGGTGTGGTAGAGCTGCGTCAGTTCGGCGTTGCCCGCCGCCATGAAGATGGCTTCATGGATCGAGCGGTTGAGCTTCAGATAAGGCCCCGCCTCCCGCTTTTCGTAATGGCGGACCATCTGGTCGTGCATCTTCTGGATGCGCGCGACCTCGTTGTCCGAAACATTGGCACAGGCAAGCTCGCCGGCCAGCGCCTCCAGCGCTCCCATGATCGGGAAAAGCTGGTCGATTTCCTGCGGGCTGATGGTCGCGATGCTCGCCCCGCGGTTCGGCGACAGGATGACCAGACCGTTCGAGGCGAGAACCTTCAGAGCCTCGCGGAGCGGCGTGCGCGAGACGCCGAAACGCGCGCACAGGGCCTGCTCGTTGATCTTGTCGCCGGGATGCAGCTCGCCTTCCAGAAGCATATCGTGCAGCAGATCGACCAGCTCTCCGTGGAGGCTGCGCCGCGATATGAGGCTATGTTCCGACACGTCTTCGCTCCCGGCGCGGGAATCGCCCCACGCCTATTCTGCTGCGATTTTGGTTTGTTTCCGAGCGATTTCGGTGAAGTAGTCCATGGCGGCCTGTGCGCCGCCTTTTTTATGGGGAATTGCGGCGAGCTC
>LNEV01000004.1 GCA_001464335.1 Rhizobiales bacterium Ga0077545
AGCTGATGGCAAGAACGCTCCGTTGGCGCTGCTCGACGCTCTCCTCTCGGCTCTAATCTCAAAGGATACCGCCAATGGCTAAGGGATTGAGTGAGGCGTTTCCGCACGGATGGAAAACGATGGCAGACGGATCGCACATTCCTCTGACCTCCGAAGAGGCGCAGTCGATGGGCGAAATGGTCGAACGCCACCGGGCCGAGATCGAGGCGAAATACCCGGATGAGAAGACGACAATTGGCGCACTTACCGACGCCTTCCATCGGCTGCGCGACTTCGGCTGGTGCGAGGCAATCTATTGCCCCAAGGACGGCTCATCGTTCGAGGTGATCGAAGCGGGAAGCTCTGGAGTCCACCGATGCCACTACACGGGCGAATGGCCGGACGGATCGTGGTGGATCGAAGACGATGGCGACCTGTGCCCGTCGCGTCCGATCCTGTTCCGATTGTTCCCGGAAGACGAAGCGAAGCGTAAGGCGCGAATGAAAGCCGTCGCTGAGAGTTTTCGCGCATGCCGCACCGCCCTCGAATCCATAAAGGGGGAGTAGATGGAAGCTCTCGGCATCGTTCTTTGGTTCATGGCTCTTTGGGCGTGGTTCATGCCGGAGCGTTTCGGGCGCTGGATCGGGACGATCATCGCGCATGCCCGCACGGTCCAGACCCCCAACAATGACCAGGAGAGGTGATATGGTCGCCTTCAATTTCAAGGCGCGCTTTGCTGACGACGTGCAGAGCGGGCGCAAGACACAGACGATCCGGCGAACGTCTCGCGCTCAACCTGGCGAACGCGTCCAGCTTTACACCGGCCAGCGAACCAAAGCGTGCCGCAAGCTTGTCGATCCAGACCCGGTGTGCGTGCAGTCCACCTATATCGCCATCCGACCGGGCGGAATCACGCTCGGAGACCGCACCGGATGGCCCGAGGACATCGACGAGTTCGCGCGCCTAGATGGGTTTCGCGACTACGCCGACATGCACACTTGGTTTGCCGAGACTTACGGTGAGACCCATTTTACGGGCTTCATCACAAAGTGGGCACCCGCTCTTTCGGAGCCTCCCCATGACTAGGAGAGAAGACGTGGATGACAGCCTGAGCATGGCGGCCCTGGTGCAGAAAATCGGGGAAGTCAGCGAAGCTGTCGCTTGGCAGGCTGGCGTCGGCGCGATGGAAACTGCGGGCCAAATTCTGTCTGTACTCTACGCGAAACCCGACCTCATAGCCCGATTTATGGCCGAAGGCAGCGGCATGATGATCGACGGCAGTCTCGACGTGCGAAATGGCCGCTTGTCATATTACACGGCCAACGGGTCGATTCATACCCCGCGCAGCCTTCGCATCAGCGATCAGGTTAGGCAGATTTCCGACGCTGCTCTTGCTGAAAAAGGAGCATCCGATGGTCAATAACCCCGTTGAAGCGGTCGCGCAGGCAATGGCCAAAAGCGACTTTGAGGACGATGGCGAAGCATGGATTTTCATGATTGACAGCCAGCGCGACCGCTACCGAGCCGCCGCCCGCGCTGCCGTTAAAGCGCTGCGCGAACCTACGCCGTATATGGCGTCTCGGGGCTTTATCGCTGACGAATGCACAGACCCGATGAGCATCTTCCGCGCTATGATCGATGCGGCTCTCGTGGAGTCCACCCATGACTAGGAGCGCTGGGATAGAGCCGAGGCTGATTGCACCGCGAGCGGCCGCGGAATCGCTCGGCATGTCCGAGAAGACCTTGCGCCTTCACGTGCGCGCCGGGGACATCCGCTATGTCCTGATTGGACAAGGGCGAAAAAGAAAGCATCGTATGTTCGCGCAGGAAGACCTGGCCGAATTCATCGAGAGCCGCCGCCAAAGGGACGTCGTATGTCAGTCTACAAGCCCTCGAAGAGCCCGTTCTACCACTACGATTTCCAACTCCAAGGTTATCGATTTCACGGCTCTACTGGATTAACGGCCAAGCGGGCGGCCGAGCGGTTCGAGGAGGACCGCCGCGAAGAGGCCGAGCAGAAGATCGAGACTGCAAAGAAGCAGGGCAGCGAGCCCATGACCTTTGCTGTAGCCGCAGGGCGTTTCTACCATGAGGTCGGTCGATACCATGCCGGCGAAGGCGCCAAAAATACCCGACGCGCGCTCATGTGGCTTCGCGGCGAACTGGGCGAGACCATTCTTTTATCTGACATTTCTGACGGGCTTGTTGCCGAGGTCGTGGCGCGGCGAAGAGCGTACCGGGCGAAGGGGTCGGAGCGCACTGTCACCAACGCGACCGTGAACCGCTCCTGCACTGAGCCTCTCCGAAAAGTGATCAACAGAGCCCGCGATGTCTGGGGGCAGACCGTCCAGAACATCCGATGGGACGTTCACATGCTGAGCGAGCCGAAGGAGCGGACGCGCGAACTGTCGGCCGACGAAGAGACCAAGCTAGACGGTGCAATTCGCGAAGACTATCTGCCTCTTTACAGGTTCGCCGTTCTGACGGGCCTGCGAATGTCGGAGTGCCTTCGGTTGACCTGGCCGGACATCGATTGGGGAGCGCGCTTGATCCGCGTTCATGGGAAGGGCGGAAAGGTCGCCGCGATCCCGCTCGAGCCAGATGTCCGGGATCTTCTGTTCCCGCTTCAGGGACGTCACGAATCCGTCGTCTTCTGCTATCGGGCGGCGCGCGCCGCGCCCGGCCGAGCACGCGGAAGTTGGTTGCCGATCACGCTCAGCGGTCTCAAGACCCGATGGCGCCGAGATCGCGCCCGGTCAGGCATCAAGGACTATCGCTGGCATGACCACCGGCACACCGCCGCGACCCGCGTGCTGCGCGCCTCTGGCAACCTGAAGGCCGTCCAGAAGCTGCTGCGCCATTCCGACATCGCGACCACGACGAAGTATGCGCACGTTACCGATGACGATCTGCGCGCCGCACTCAATTCTGCAGCGATATCCCGGACAAAGTCCCGAACCGCTTTAGAAGTTCCCAATCAAGATATTGATAAGATAGAGGGAAATGGGAATTAGACCCGCATTCCCCCAGACTAGTGCGCTAACCGGGCTGCGCTACGCCCCGACGCGCAAACCCCTAGAGCATCGCTCACGGTTTTAAAAGCCAAGAATACAAACCCGCGAAAGTTCGCTTCGCTTTCCATCTGGACTGCCCCCGAGCTGACGCGAAACGATCATAATTTCGCCCCGAGGCACGCACCATCCTGCGGCCTGTAAGCAACAGGTAAGGTTAACCCTTGCCTATAGTTCAACCGACTGTCCCACAGTCGGAGAGATCGGGGGATCTCGGGGGATGACTTACGGAACCAAATCGCCGCGAGGCGACTCGATTCGCATGAGTGTGCGTCTCGTCGTCGACAATTCGCTTGAGAATGAGCCGCTCCGGCCAAGCCGGACAGAGGCAGTGCAGGAAGTCGCGTTTGCGATGCGGAGCTTTCAGGCCGTGATGCGGCAGCATTGCGCCGGACAGCTCAGCGAAAAGGATGCGCTGACGGCGTTCTACGGCATCATCGACCATGACGAGATGAACGCGGCGCTCGAAATCATCGAGCGCAACCGGCAGCCGCTCAACTTCTGACGCTCAACAGGAAAAGCGGCGGCTCAGCCGTCCAGAGCGCGGCGCAGATCCGTCAGTTCACGCAAAACCTGCTCCAGCTTCTTGCGTGCCTCGGGAGAAAGAGAAGTCTCTTCGTCGTCTTCGTCTTCGTCTTCGTCGTCGTCCTCTTCCTCGTCGTCATCTTCTTCGACGTCTACGTCCTCGGCGGATTCCTCTTCCTCGTCGGTCTCGTCTTCAACTTCGTCCGAGCCGTCGGTGTCCTCGTCATCCGCCTCCTCCTCGGCGTCGTCCTCGAGCACGTCCTCCTCTTCGGATTCGTCATCCTCGGCCGAATCGTCTTCGATCTCGATTTCCTCGTCGTCCGCAGGCGGCGCGTCTCGGGTTGCGAGGATGGGTTCGAAATTCGGCCGCCGGCCGGTGATCGTGGAGGTGGGCGCGTAGATGTCCGGCCCGTCGTCACCTTCGTCGAAGAGCGGTTCCAGGGTGCGCGTCCGGCCGGGTTTGGGCGCATAGGCCTCCGGCGTTTGCGGGGCGTCGCCCGAACTTTTGGGCTCGGACACCTCGTCCTGCCACAACCCCATCACATAGCGCAGCCCCTGCTCGCGCAGGATCCGCTGGACGCCCTTGATCGTGTAGCCTTCGCCGTAAAGCAGATGCCGGATGCCGCGCAGCAGCAGCACATCGTCCGGACGGTAATAACGCCGGCCGCCGCCGCGCTTCAGCGGCTTGATCTGGCTGAAACGGGTTTCCCAAAAGCGCAGCACGTGCTGCGGAAGATCGAGATCTTCGGCGACTTCGCTGATCGTGCGGAATGCGTCAGGAGACTTGGTCATTTGCGGACTCGGTCGACATCAGCATCCAAGCGACAGGGATTCGCTGGAAGGATCAATCCTCTTCCGTGACCTCTTCGCCGTTTATCCGGCCCTTCAGAATGTTGCTCGGCTTGAAGACGAGCACTTTGCGCGGCGGGATCGGCACTTCCTGACCGCTCTTGGGATTGCGGCCGATCCGCTGGCCCTTGGGCCGGACGACAAAGGAGCCAAAGGAGGAGAGCTTGACGACTTCGCCCTTCTCCAGGCAGTCGGCAATTTCATCCAGAACCATTTCGACAAGAGCCGCCGATTCGGTCCGCGACAGTCCGACCTTCTGGTAGACGGCTTCGCTGAGATCTGCTCGCGTGACAGTCTTTGTGGTCATGGGGTCCCTCCTTGGGGATCGTTATTGTTTGTTACCACAGGGAAAATCCTAACCGTCCAGCACGATTGGTCAATGGTGATCTGTCACCAGCGCATGAGGGCCGACGCCCATGTGAAGCCGCCGCCCATGGCCTCCAGCATCACGAGATCCCCCTTTTTGATCCGTCCGTCGGCATAGGCGACCGACAGCGCAAGCGGGATCGATGCGGCCGATGTGTTGCCGTGGCGGGCGACCGTGATGACCACTTTTTGCGGCGCAATGCCGAGCTTGTCGGCGCTGGAATCGATGATGCGCTTGTTGGCCTGGTGCGGCACGAACCAGTCGAGATCGCCCGAGCTGAACCCCGTCGCCTGATAGGCATCGGTGATGACGTCGGTGATCATGCCGACGGCGTGCTTGAAGACTTCTTTGCCTTCCATCGTCAATGTACCGACAGTCCCCGTGGAGGACGGGCCGCCGACCGTGCACAGCTTGGAGCCGTGGCGTCCATCGGAGCGGATATGGGTCGTCAGTACACCGCGATCGGTCTTCACATCGCCGGGCTGGTCCTGCGCCTCGAGCACGACGGCCCCTGCCCCGTCGCCGAACAGGACGCAGGTCGTGCGGTCGGTCCAGTCCACGATGCGCGACAGCGTGTCCGCACCGATGACGATCGCGCGCCTGTGGCTGCCGGATGCGAGGAATTTGTCGGCGATGGTGACGCCGTAGATGAAGCCCGAACAGACGGCCTGCACGTCGAACGCCGCGCCATGCGCCATGCCGAGCGCGGCCTGGATCTGCGTTGCGGTGGAGGGAAAGGTCAGGTCCGGCGTGGTCGTCGCGACGATGACGAGATCGACATCCGCCGATGTCAGCCCCGCATCCGCCAGCGCGGCCTGCGCGGCCTTGAGGCCAAGGGTGGATGTCGTTTCACCGTCGCCCGCGATGTAACGCTGGCGGATGCCGGTGCGCTGGACGATCCACTCGTCGGAAGTGTCGACCTTTTCGGCAAGCTCCGCATTGGTAACGACACGCGCGGGCAGCGCGCTTCCGACGCCGAGCACAACAGAACGCTTGATGGTCACGATTGAGCGGCTCCTACCGCGGTGCTGTCCCGGTTACGGTCATATGTCTGCAAACCAGCCGAAATCTTGGCGAGAAGTTCGTAGCGGGCCATGTCATGCCCGACTTCCACGGCGGCGGCAAACCCCTGCGCGTTGGTGCCGCCATGGCTCTTGATGACGACGCCGTTCACGCCGAGAAACACGGCGCCGTTGGAATTGTTCGGGTCGAGCCGCATGCGCAGGGCATCGAAAGCGGGCTTTGCGAGCAGATAGCCGAGCTTGGCGCGCCAGCTCGACGACATGGCGTCGCGCAGGAACCGGGCGATCTGCCGCGCAGTGCCTTCGGCCGTCTTCAGCGCGATGTTTCCGGTAAAGCCCTCGGTGACGACCACATCCACCGTTCCCTTGCCGATGTCGTCGCCCTCGACGAAGCCGTGATAGACGAGATCGCTGTCATGGGCGCGCAGGATCGCGGCGGCCTCCTTGACCTGCTCGATCCCCTTCATCTCCTCGACGCCGACATTCAGAAGCCCGACCGTCGGCTTTTCGACATCGAAGACGATGCGCGCCATGGCGCTGCCCATGACGGCGAAATCGACAAGCTGGCGCCCGTCCGCGCCGATCGTTGCGCCCATGTCGAGCACCACGCTCTCGCCGCGCGATGTCGGCCAGATGGCCGCAAGCGCGGGGCGTTCGACGCCCGCCATGGTCTTGAGATTGAGCGCCGCCATCAGCATCAGGGCGCCGGTGTTTCCGGCGGAAACAGCGACATCGGCCTGCCCGTTCTTCACCGCGTCGATCGCGAGCCACATGCTCGATGTCTTGCGCCCCTGGCGCAGCGCCTGGCTCGGCTTGTCGTCCATACGCACGGCAACATCGGTATGCACGATGCTCGACGCCGCCTTCAGCGCGGGGTGCTTGTCGAGAAACGGGGCCACCGCTTTCTCGTCGCCGAAAAAGATGAAGCGGCTGTCGGGCTTGCGCTCGAGCGCAAGGGCCGCACCCGGAACGACAACGGACGGACCGTGATCGCCACCCATGGCATCAAGCGCAAATCGGACAGGTTCAGGCATGGAGGCTGCTGCGTTTCCAACACCCGCGCGGCGCCGGAACCGGCGCCGCCTCGCGGAGCGCGCGGACAATAGACAATGTCCGCAGGCGCGCAAGTCTTCGCGGTAAAGCTCTGTTTTTTATTGTTTTTTCTTGGGTTTATCCGCGACCCGCCGGTCCAGTCCCGCAAATGGCCGATGCGTGCCCTCCGGCGGCGCCAGGGGCACGACCTCCGCCGCGGCCTCTGCGCCGGGCTTGACCGGATAGGGATCGAGCCCAAGCGCCAGATGCTCGGCCGCCAGGGCCCCGAGATCGATCTTTCCGTCCACGATGGGATCGGGCGCGTCGAGATCCATTGCGTGCTCGGCCTCATCCTCCCCGTGATGGGGCGCGGGCGCATCCTCCGCGAATCGCTCGTCGATCTCCTCGCGGACCTCGGCCGTGAACTCGTCCAGCGAGACGACACAGACCTGCTCGATCTCGGCGTCGAGTTCGCCCCGCACTCTCAGGCCATCGCGCATCCATGTCTTGATCTCAAAACGCGCTTCGAGCCTGTGAATCGCGGGGATTCCGAGCAGAGCGGCGAGCGCCTCGCGCTCGGCCGGTTCCGCCGTCACGGTGATCCTCTTTCCGGCGGGCGGCACATCGCGCACCGCGAGCAGGCGGCTGAATGGCAAGGTGCTCATGCGGCGCTCCCTTCGGGCGAAGTCTTCGGTGCCGGAAAGACCGGTCCCGCCCCGACCAGGTCTTCTTTCGACTGGCCGGCGAGCACGCGCACGGCCTCGATCATGTAATCGGCCAGGGCTTGCGCATTGGCGCGCTCATCGGCGTTTTCCGAATAGACATTGCGCTGCACGGCAGAAGCGAGCGCCTCGCGCCCTTCCTCGAGAGCGGCGTCATAGGCGGCGGCGCGGCCATAGAAAGCGGCGGCCATCTTCTTGATCTTCTTCGGAACCGACAGATCGCCGATTCCGATTTCGCGCAGACTCTGGTCCATGTCGGTGAACATGGCGTCGAACACTTTCTGCGCCACCGCTTTGGCCGCCTCGTCTTCGTTTTTCAGGCGATGCAGATACAGAAAGGCATGCAGGATCAGCATCTCGAAACGGCCTTCGAGCGTGTCCGGCACACCGAGCTCTGAATAAAATGCCGGCTGCCGCGCCTGCGCCACGATCACTCCATAGAGGGTGAGCGTCTGCGTCTGGTCTTCGCGTGAACGGAACAGACCGAAAATCATGAGGAACTCCCAGGCTGCGTGTGTTGCGCATGCCGCCCGGGCGGGTTAGGGCATGATGCCCCTGCGGGCAAGTCTGCTGTCAGGAACAGAGGGTTGGGGATGGCGTTCAAAGCAAAGCTTCGCAATGCGGCCGTGTTCGGTGTGGCTGCCTTGGTTCTGGCCGCCTGCCAGAGCGTCTCGGAGACCCGCGTGCGCGGCTACATGCCCTCCGAATCGGCCCTCGAACAGATCACGCCCGGCTCCAGCAAGGAGCAGGTCATGGTCGTCCTGGGCTCACCCTCGACCACCGCGACCGTTACCGGCGAAGTCTATTATTACATTTCGCAGACCGAACACCGCGCCATGCGCTTCATGAAGCCGACGATCGAAGACCGCCGCATCATCGCGGTCTATTTCGGCAAGGAAGGCCGTGTCGAGCGCGTCGCCAATTACGGCCTGCAGGACGGCATTCCGTTCGACTTCATCAGCCGCAAGACCCCGACCACGGGCGGCGAACGCTCGCTTCTCAGCCAGATGCTCGGTCTGATCAGCTTCTGAACGGAGACGGCTGGCGCTGATGCAGGCCACGCGAGCTTTCGGCCGCGTGGTAGCGCTGGCGCGCCAGCCCGACATGGCGGCGCATCAAGAGTTCGGCAAGCTCGCCGTCGCGGTTCTGGATCGCCTCCAGAATGCGCTCGTGATCGAGATGCGATTGCCGCTGGCCGGGGATTGACCACGTCTTGTAGCGGCACAGCCGGATGAGCGAATAAAGGTCGCCGCACAGCAATCGCTGCAGGCGCCGCGACCCGCTCGCGACCGCAACGCGAAAGTGAAAGTCGTCGCTGTCGACGCCCTGCGAATAGCTCGAGTCATCGTTCGACTGGCTTCGCGTTTTCTGCCGCATCAGAAGATCTTCGATGTCCGCGAGTTCGTCGTCCGGACACCGTTCGGCGGCCAGCCGCGCCGCCAGCCCTTCCAGATTCTGCCGTATCTCGTACAACTCGACCAGATCCGCCTCGCTCATTGTCACCACACGCGCGCCGGCGTGCGCCGTCCGTTCGACCAGAGAGCGGCCTTCGAGGCGCCGGAGCGCTTCCCGCAGCGGTCCCCGGCTGACGCCGAGCCGGGAGGCCAAAGCCTCCTCCCCGAGCTTCGAGCCCATCGCAATCTCGCCGCTGACGATGTCGCGCTCGAGAAGGCGGAACGCCCGATCGCTCTGCGTGTCGTCCTCATTGTCGACAGACATAGGCCTATTTTCCTTTATCGGTGACATTTTTGGATAATAATGCATTCATTGTTGACAATCTCATACCATGACTGAATTATGAATTCAAATTAAGCGGTCGGGAATGACCGTGCACCAAGAGGGACAACCCTCATCTACCGGGAGAAAACCATGAAGCATGTCATGAGAGGCATGATTGGCCTCGTATCTGGAGCCGTCCTTGCATTTGCCGGCCCCGCCTTCGCCAAGGATCCCGCCTACCCCGACTACCCCCACAAGACCGTCACGCTGATCACGAGTTCCGGCCCCGGCGGCGGCGGCGATGTGTTCCTGCGCAATCTGGTGAAAACCCTCGGCCCCAAATGGGGCATCAACTTCGTCGTTGAAAACGTGCCGGGTGCGGGCGGCGCGAACGCCATGCGCCGCATTGTCGAGGGACCGTCCGACGGCTCGCTGTTCTACGGCGTTTCCACCCAGCATGTCGTCGTGTCGGTACTCAGCGACCCGCCGGTGACCTACAAGGACATGCAGCCCATCGTGAACGTTCTGTTCGACGCGCCGGTCTTCTATGTGCGTGCGGACAGCCCGTTCAAGACCCTGACCGACCTGATGGATTACGCCAAGGCGAACCCCGGAAAGCTGAAATTCGGCGCGGGTTCGGCAGCTTCCATCGACCGCATGGTCGTGGAAACGCTCAAGATCAAATCCGGCCTCGAATTCGTTGTCGCGACGCATGACAGCGGCGGACAGCTGATGCTCAACGTGCTCAGCGGTTCCGTCGATGCCGGTTCCGGCGATGCACAGGAAGTGGAAGCCCAGGTTGCCGCGGGCAAGCTGCGCATCATCGCCGCCGTCATGGACGACCGCATCGCCAATTATCCGGACATACCGACGGCCCGGGAACAGGGTGCGGACGTCGCGGCCATCGGCTGGCGCGGCCTCGTCGCCAAGAAGGGCACTCCCCCGGAGATCACGGACGCCTGGCAGAAAGCTGTCCAGCTCGTGCTCGAAGATCCTGAGTACAAAGAGTTCTACACCAAGAACAACGGCATCCCGGCCTACCGGACCGGCAAGGACTTCGACGAACTGACCAACAAGTTCGCGTCCGACATGCAAGCGTTCTTCACCGAAGTCGGCATCATCAAGAAGTAACCCGAACGAGGGCAATCGGCGATGAACAAGGATATCGTCTCCGGGGCGGTGATGCTCGCGGTCTCTGCGGCCTATTACATTGGCGGCGCGCGTCTTCCGACCAGCATTCTGGACACAGCCGTCAGTTCCGCGACCTTCCCCAAGATCATCGGGGCGGCCGGTATGGTCCTGTCTCTTGTTCTCATCGCACAGGGCGTTGTGCGGCGGCGGGCCATTGCGTCCGCCGCCGCCGAGGCTCCGCAGGATTGGGGAAAGCACCGCAAGGCGCTCGGCCTGTTCCTCGTCGCGTGCGGGTACATCCTCGTCCTCGAATTCTTCGGCTACATTGCAGCCGTCATTACACTCATCCCGGCCGTCGCCATGTATCACGGCATCCGGCCGGGGCCTCAGCTCGCGGCGGTCTCCGTGGGCGGCGCCGTCCTGTTCTGGCTGTTCTTCGTCAAGCTGCTCGGCATTCACATGCCGCCCGGCATCGTCTGGCGCGCGCTCGGTCTCGCCTGAGCACCACCGGACAACGCAACAGGGAAATCTGTCATGAACGGCTTTGAAATCGCCTTCAACACACTGACGACCACCCCCGCCGTGTTTGCCGCCATTGCCGGCGTCGCCTGGGGCATTCTCGGCGGCGCCCTGCCCGGCATTTCCGCCTCCATCACCATGGCGCTGCTCCTACCCTTCACCTTCGGCATGGACCCGACCGTGGCGATCATCATGCTCGCCTCGACCTATGTCGGCGCGGAATATGGCGGGTCCATACCCGCCACCACGGCCATCGAAGGCTACCAGATGCACCGGCAGGGCAAGGGCGCCGAAGCGCTCGGCATCTCGCTGGCCTGCGGCACCGTCGGCGGACTGATCGGCATGATCCTGCTTGTGGCGCTGATGGAGCCGCTCACCAAGATCTCGCTGCTGTTCTCGACGCCCGCTTATTTCGCGCTCGGCATTTTCGGCATCAGCGTCCTGTCCTCGCTGTCCGAGGGCTCGGTGGTCAAAGGCTTCCTTGCGGCTCTTGTCGGCATCGCGATTTCGACGGTCGGCCTCGATCCGCTGTCGGGCCTGTCGCGCTACACGTTCGGCTCGATCGAGCTGATGAGCGGCATCGAACCCATCCTCGTGATGGTCGGCGTCTTCGCGATCACCGAACTTTTGATGCAGGTCAGCGAAGCTGATTGGGAGAAGACCGCCAAAAGCATGCGCATCAAGCTGCCGAGCCTGAAGATGTGGAAGCGCCTGTGGCTTCCGACATCGATCGGCTCGGGCGTCGGCGCGGTCGAGGGCGTCATCCCCGGCGCAGGCGCCACCGTTGCCTCCTTCCTCTCCTACAACGAGGCCCGGCGCTGGTCGAAGCACCCCGAAGAATTCGGGCACGGCTCCCCCGAAGGCGTCGCCGCGCCGGAAGCCGCCAACAACACGGTTGCCGCCACAGCCCTCGTACCGACGCTTGCCTTCGGCATTCCCGGCTCGGGTTCGATGGCGGTGCTTCTCGGCGGCCTCATCCTTCACGGCCTCGAGCCGGGCCCGCTTCTGATCGAGAAGAACCCCGTCTTCGTGTACAGCCTGTTCGGCGGACTTTTCGTCGCTAATCTCTCGCAGATCGTGCTCGGCTATCTGATGATGCCGCCCTGCATCTGGCTCGTGAACCAGCACAAGGGCTATCTGGCCGCGGGCGTCATGCTCCTGGTGTTTTCCGGCATCTATTCGGTGAATGCCAGTGTGTTCGATCTCGGCATCGTGCTGGCGGCGGGCGCCATCGGCTACATCATGAAGATCTACGGCTTCCCGCTTCTTCCGATGGTGCTCGGGCTCGTTCTCGGAAGCATGATCGAACGTAATTACCGCCGTTCGGTCGAACTGAGCTACGGCGACAATTCGATCTTCTTCCAAGACACCACCGCCGCCATCCTCATCGGCCTCGCGCTCGTCTTCTTCATCGGCTCGACCGTCTCGGAAATCCGCAAGAACAGGCGGGAATCCGCGAACCAGTCCGCCACCACTTCCGAAACCATCAATCAGGCAGGGTAATCATGGCAGCCACACTCAGGGACCGCATCGGCGTCGATCTTGGCCAGCGCAACAAGATCGAGGACGGGCTTGCCGCCGCCGTCAAGCACGGCATCAAATATCTCGATCTGAAGATCGACGTCGCGCCCAACGCGATCGAGACGCTGACCCCGGAGCGCATCAAGGGCATCCGCGACATCTGCGACAAGCACGACATCCATGTCGGCATTCACACCATGTCGGCCGTCAACATGGCCGAAGTCGCACCGCATGTGCGCGACGGCGTCGACCGCTATTACTGGGGCCATATGGACGCCTGCAAGAAGCTCGGCGGCGAATGGATGGTCATCCACGCCGGCTACCACTTCACCTCCGATGTGCAGATGCGCATGGACGCCGGTCTTGAGCGGATCAAGCGCATGGTCGATCACGCCGAGAAGCTCGGCCTCACCCTTCTTCTCGAAAACATGAACTGGGAGCCGGACGACGCCGAGGTGCACTACCTCGCGCACAATGTCGAGGAGACGAAGTTCTATTTCGACCGCCTCGATTCCCCTCATTTGCGCTGGGCGTTCACGGCCAACCACGCCCACATCGTGGAAGACGGCGTCGATGCCTTCCTGCAGGCCTTCGACATCAAGCGCTGCGACGAGGTCCGCCTCGCCGATTGCTGGCGCAACGGCAAGGAGGAGCACCTTCTCCCCGGTCAGGGCGATTTCGACTTCGCGGGCCTGTTCCGCAAGCTGGACGACCTCGGGTTCGAAGGTCACTACATGAACGCCTTCGGCTCCCTTGAGGACATGATCGAAGGCCGCGAAGTGCTTGCCCGCACACAGGTGACAGCCTGACTCCCACGCACGCTGTCCGACCCAACTGAAAAAGCCCCGCTTGCGCGGGGCTTTCTTTTTTGTCGCCGGCCTCAGTGGGCCAGGATCGCCAGCAGCAGCAGAGCCACGATGTTCGCGATCTTGATCATCGGGTTCACCGCCGGGCCGGCCGTGTCCTTGTAGGGGTCGCCGACGGTGTCGCCCGTCACCGCGGCCTTGTGGGCTTCCGAACCCTTGCCGCCGTGATGGCCGTCCTCGATGTACTTCTTCGCATTGTCCCAGGCACCGCCGCCCGCCGTCATGGAAATGGCGACGAACAGCCCGTTGACGATGACGCCGAGAAGAAGCGCACCCAGCGCTGAGAACGCCGCCGACTTGCCCGCGATGCCGAGGATCACGAAGAAGAACACGATGGGGGACAGAACCGGAAGCAGCGAGGGGATGATCATCTCCTTGATCGCCGCGCGGGTCAGCATGTCCACCGCACGCCCGTAATCGGGGCGCGTCGTTCCTTTCATGATGCCGGGATTTTCGCGGAACTGGCGCCGCACCTCCTCGACCACCGCACCCGCCGCGCGCCCGACCGCCGTCATGCCCATCGACGCGAAGAGGTAGGGCAGAAGGCCGCCGAACAGGAGGCCGACGACGACATACGGATTGGCCAGCGAGAAATCGAGCTGGACCCCCGCGAAGTACGGGAACTGCGTCGGATTTGCGATGAAGTAGTTCAGGTCCTCCGTATAGGCCGCGAACAGAACGAGCGCGCCGAGGCCCGCCGATCCGATCGCATAGCCCTTGGTGACGGCCTTCGTCGTGTTGCCGACCGCATCCAGCGCGTCGGTCGTTACGCGCACGCTCTTGTCGAGACCGGCCATTTCGGCAATGCCGCCGGCATTGTCCGTGACCGGCCCGAACGCATCGAGCGCGACCACCATGCCCGCCAGCGCCAGCATGGTCGTGACGGCGATGGCGATGCCGTAAAGACCGGCGAAGCCAAAGGTCACGATGATGCCCGCGATGATGATGAGCGCGGGAAGCGCCGTTGCTTCCAGCGAAATCGCAAGGCCCTGGATGATGTTGGTGCCGTGGCCCGTGACGGAGGCCTGCGCGATGGACTGCACCGGACGGAACGGGGTGCCGGTGTAATATTCGGTCACCCAGACGATGAGCCCGGTCACAACGAGGCCCGCGACGCCGCAGAAGAACACGTCAAGACCGCTGAAGGTGAGCCCCCTCGACGTCGTGAGTTCCGTGCCGAAGCCGATCGTGAAATGCGTCACGATGGCAAGCCCGACCACGGACAGAAGCGCCGAGGCGATGAGGCCCTTGTAGAGCGCCCCCATGATCGATTGCGAGGGCCCGAGCCGGACGAAGAATGTTCCGGCGATGGAGGTCACGATGCAGACTGCGCAGATGGCGAGCGGAAAGATCAGGCTGCTCGTCAGGAAGTCGGTCCCTGCGAAGAAGATCGAGCCGAGCACCATGGTCGCGACCACGGTGACCGCATAGGTCTCGAACAGGTCCGCCGCCATGCCCGCGCAGTCGCCGACATTGTCGCCCACATTGTCGGCGATGGTGGCGGGATTGCGCGGATCGTCTTCGGGAATGCCCGCCTCGACCTTGCCGACGAGATCGCCGCCGACATCCGCACCCTTGGTGAAGATGCCGCCGCCAAGGCGCGCGAAGATCGAAATGAGCGAGGCACCGAAACCGAGCGCCACGAGACCGTCCACGATGTTACGGTCGTTTGGCGCATAGCCGAGCATGCCCGTCAGGATGGCGTAATAGCCCGCGACCGACAGCAGCGCGAGACCGGCAACCAGCATGCCCGTCACCGCGCCTGCCCTGAAGGCGATGTCGAGACCTTCCGCAAGCCCCTTGCGCGAGGCCTCCGCCGTCCGAACGTTTGCACGTACGGACACATTCATTCCGATGAAGCCTGCCGCACCGGAAAGAATGGCCCCAATGGCAAAACCAACGGCCGCGATGGGTGATAGAAGGAACGCGACGACGATGAAGATGACAACGCCGACGGCGCCGACGGTCGTGTACTGACGCCTCAGATAGGCCTGCGCGCCCTCCTGGATGGCGCCGGCAATCTCCTGCATCTTGCTGTTGCCCGCTGGGGCCTTGAGAATGCTTTGTATCGTGTAAATGCCATAAATCAGCGCGAGCGCACCCGCGCCTAAAATCCCCCATAAAGCGAGCATGTTGGCATCCTTGCGCGTTAAGGAGCCCGGAGGGCTCCCTCCCCGTGACGTTCGGTCTCTTTGATGCGGGTCGGCCCCGAACATGGCCGCCACATGCAAGAGACTGCCAGAGCTTTGAAATTCCCGCAATCAGACGCGTGGGGGGCTCAGCGCAAAGAATTGAAGGTCAGTTCGGCCCGCGGTTCAGGGCCTTTGAAACGAATTCGACCAGCACTTGCGGCGTTGCGGTTACGATCTCGCTCCGGCCAAGGCTGCGGAAACCGCCGAACAGCGCCTCGGCGCCGGGGCTCGATGCGAAGACGAGCCCGTCCATGGCCGTGGTGTGCGCGGTGATCCCGCTTTCGACCTCGATCCGGTAGCCGTGGCTTTCGACGCGGCCAAGGACCTCGCGATGCAGGGCCTCGCTGTGCGTGGAAATGCACAGATAGTCGATCTTGCGCTGGTCCAGCGATTGCGCCGCCCCTCCCAGCATCTGCACTTCATAGCCTTGGATGTCCGAATGCAGCAGGTTCAGCTTCGGCTTGTCCTTGAGATAATCGTCCACGCGGAACGCGCCGTCCCCGACCATGGCATGAAGGAAATCGCCCTCAAGGCGGTTGCGGCGGAAGTTCTCGATCCCGGCTTTCAGGCCGTTGCGGTCGGGCTCGACCATCACATTGCTCGCGCCGGGGCGGTTCAGCTTCATCCACATCGAGTAATGGCTCCAGTAGGAGCCGAGTTCGAGCATGGACGGGTTGTCGGGAAGCTTTTTGATGAGCTCCTGAAAAACGAATTCCTCGAGCGGCTCGTGAACGCCGCGATTGATGACGAGGATCTGGCTGAAATCCTCGTAATAGGAGCCCGCCCCGGCATAGGGCACTTTCAGCCCGCAATGGGTGGTGACCATCTGATCGGCATCGACTGTGCCGGCCAGCGGATGCCGCTCGATGAGAAGATTGAGCGGATCGGACACGATCTCGCGAAACCGGTCGATGAAGCTGACGGCCTTCGGCGGAACCAGCGCGTCGGCCGAGACGGGTGTCGGCACCATGTGCGGGGAGCGCACCGCTTCAGGGCTCTGGACCAGATTCATCTGCACGTTCACGCGGGGGCCTCGCCGGTCGTCGGACACGCCGTCAGACTGCCGCACGATCCATGCGTGAAGCTGGCCATGCGCGAAGCCAGTCAGGCGCGAAACCGGCCGATCAGCCGCGCGAGCCCTTGGCGATGGGCTCCTGATAGGAAAAGCCCATATCCCAGGGGAAATAGATCCAGGTGTCCTGGCTCACTTCCGTGACGAAGGTGTCCACATTCGTCACGCCCTGCGGCTTGGCGTAGACGCAGGCGAAATGTGCGGCGGGCAGCACTTCGCGCACCTTGAGAGCGGTTTTTCCGGTGTCGGTCAGGTCGTCGATGACGAGAACCCCCTCGCCGCCGTCCTGCGTGAGTTCGGGCGTGACGCCTTTCAGAACCACGAGATCGCCCTGATTTTCATAGTCGTGATAGGAGGCGATGCAGACCGTCTCGATGAAACGGATGTTCAGCTCGCGCGCCACGATGGCCGCCGGCACGAGCCCCCCGCGCGTGATGCACACAACGGCTCTGAAACTGCGCTCCAGCCCCGCGAGCCGCCACGCAAGCGCCCGCGCATCGCGGTGGAACTGATCCCAGGAGACGGGGAAGGCCTTGTCCGGCAGCACCATCCCGCCCCTCAGAAATGCCGGAAGGCGAGACGGTCGAGCACAAGCGGCTGGCCGAAGCGCTCAACGCGGACGCGGCCGGTGAAGGGCTGCGTGACAATCCCGATCTGCGTGACGTCGAGATCGATCAGGCGCGCGGCCTCCTCGAAATCGGCCGCCCGTTCGGGCTCGATTGCAGCCAGCACTTCGTAATCGTCGCCGCCGGTGAGGATGGTCGCCAGCGCGGACGGATCTTCCTCCACCGCTTTTGCGGCCGGGTCGGACAGCGGCACGAGCCCGGCGTCGAGCACCGCGCCGACATCGGAGGCGGAGCACATACGTCCGAGATCGCCCGCGAGGCCATCCGAAATGTCCATGCTGGCCGTCGCAAATTCCGCCATCAGTTCCGCCGCCTTGAGGCGCGGTTCGGGCAGGAGATACCGGTCGAGCAGATGTTCGGCCTCGCCCGTGCTGAGCCCCCAGCGCTTGGCGAGTGTGCCGTCGAGGCGGATCTTGAGGCCGAGCGCCGCATCGCCGATCGTGCCCGTCACATAGAGCTTCTGGCCGGGCACCGCCTTGGTGCGGCGCGGCACATGACCTTTCGGTGCGATGCCGAAGGCGGTGACGGAGATGAGAAGCGGCCCGGGCGTGCGCACCGTGTCGCCGCCATACAGCGCCACGCCGAAATCTTCCTGATCGGCGGCAAGCCCCTCGCAGAAGCTTTCGAGCCAGTCCTCGGACCAGTCTTCCGTCAGCGCGATGGTCAGGAGATATCCGACCGGCTCGGCTCCTTTGGCAGCGAGATCGGAGAGATTGACGCGCAGCGCCTTGCGCGCAACGGCATCCGGCGGGTCTTCGGGAAAGAAATGCACTCCCGCGACAACCGCATCCGTCGTCAGCACAATCTCGAAGCCTTCGGGCGGGTTGTAGGAGGCCGCATCGTCCAGAAGGCGGTCGGCGCCCGGCGCGGTCGCGAGCGGCCGGAAATAACGGGCGATCAGCCCGTCCTCATCTGGCCGCCCGTTCTTCGTCATCGCGCCGCGCCCTCGAACTCGTCGGCGCGGAAATCGCGCGCGAGCGTGTCGAGCACGGCGTTGGTCATCCCGGCTTCTTCCTTGTCGACGAACGCATTGGCGACATCGACATATTCGGTAATGACAACGCGGGCGGGAATGTCCTTGCGGTTGGCAAGCTCGTAGGCGCCTGCCCGCAAAACCGCGCGCAGGATGGCTTCGATGCGCTTCAGCGGCCAGCCTTTGGCAAGCGCGGCATCGATGCCGCGGTCGAGCGCAACCTGGTTGAGCACGACGCCTTCCACGACATCGCGGAAGAAGGCCAGTTCGGCGGGCTTGTAGGCATGGCCCTCGACCTCGCGGCCAAGCCAGTGGCTTTCGAATTCGGCGAAGACATCGGCCATGGGCGTGCCGCCGATGTCCATCTGGTAGAGCGCCTGCACCGCGCCGAGGCGGGAGGCCGAACGTTTCTCGCGCGACATATCAGGCCTCCAGGCTCGCGGCGAACGAACGGGCGTTGCGGATGACGGCAAACACCGCCTCGACGGCACCGCCGCCTTTGTCGCCGCGGTCCACCTTGGCGCGTTCCCAGGCCTGCTCCTCATTCTCGACCGTCAGAATGCCGTTGCCGACCGGAATGCCGCGCTTGACGGAAAGCTCCATCAGGCCGCGCGAGCTTTCATTGGCGACGATCTCGAAATGATAGGTTTCGCCGCGAATGATCGTGCCGAGCCCGACCACGCCGTCGAACGGGGCATCGTTGTCATAGGCGATGTCGAGCGCGATGGCCGCCATGCCGGGAATTTCGAGCGCGCCCGGAACCGTGAGCTTGCTGTAGGTCGCGCCGTTTTCCTTGATCTTGTTGATCGCGCCGCGCAGCAATTCGTCGGCAAGGTCGTCGTAGAACCTGCCTTCCACGATCAGGATATGCGCGCGCACAGGCTCAACGGCCTGATCGCGCCGCTTCGGAACGGCCATCTTCATCCTCGTCATCCCGGACGGCGCAGCCGAGCCGGGATCGTTCTGTGTTTGACAATGCGATCCCGGATCGCGCAAGGCGCGTCCGGGATGACGCAAGGGCCTAGCCCGCCGCGCCTGCCTCCGCAAGCCGCGCGGCATAGCGCGCCATCAGATCAACCTCGAGATTGATCCGGCTGCCCACCTGCCATGCGGAAAGCGTCGTCCTGTCCAGCGTGTGCGGAATGATCAGCACGGAAAACCGACGGCCGGAAACCGCGTTCACCGTCAGCGACACGCCATCGAGCGCAACCGAACCTTTTGCCGCGATGAACTTCGCAAGCTCCGGCGGCGCTTCGAGCGTGAAGCCGACTGCCTCTCCCTGATCGTCGCGCACGACGATCTCGGCAACGCCGTCGACATGTCCCGCAACCAGATGGCCGCCAAGCTCATCGCCCATCTTCAGCGCCCGTTCGAGATTGAGGCGGCTGCCCTCGCTCCAGTCGCGCGCGGTGGTCACGCGCAGCGTTTCGGGGGCGGCATCGAAGCTCGTTCGGGTGCGGCCGTCCTTGCCGGTCGCAATCTCCGTCACCGTCAGGCAGACCCCCGAACAGGCGATCGAGGCGCCAAGCTCGATTGTGGCGGGGTCATAGGACGAAGCAACGACAAGACGCTTCACCGCGCCGTCGGGCGTGACGGAGACGATCTCGCCTATGTCGGAAACAATACCGGTAAACATCAGCCTCGCTCATACACGAAGATTCGATCCGCGCCCGCATTGTGCGTCGCGCGCAGCTCCAGGCCATTGGCCTCAAGCACATCGCCATGCGGCTCCGAAAAGGCATCGAGCCCGTCATCGGGCAGCGCAACCGGACTCTGGAAGATGACGGCCTCGTCCACCAGCCCCTCCTTCAGCAGCGCCCCGGCAAGAAGCGGCCCGCCCTCCACCATCAGCCGGGTGATGCCGCGGCTGCCGAGAAGGCGCAGCGCCACCGCCAGATCGAGATGTCCGCCCTCCGCCACTGGCGCGCGAACCACCTCGACCCCGAGCGGCGCGAGCATGCCTTCGGCTTCCGGGCAGCTCTCCGCGCCGGTCACGATGCAGACCGGCACCTGCCGCGCCGTTTGCACCAGTTGCGAATCCAGCGGCACACGAAGCCGCGTGTCGAACACCACACGCAGCGGCGAGCGGTCCTCCATGCCCGGCAGGCGGCAGGTCAGCAGCGGATCGTCGGCCAGCACCGTGCCGATGCCGACCGCGATCGCATCGCTCCTCGCGCGCATCATATGGACCATTCCGCGCGTCTCTTCGCCGGTGACGGGCACGGTCTTTCCGCCCGCCAGCGCCACTTTCCCATTGGCGGAAACCGCCATTTTCAAAGTGACATAGGGCCGTTTCTTCGCAATGACGCTGAGATGCCCGGCATGCGAACGCCGCGCCTCCTCGCGCAGCACGTCCTCGCGCACGTCTACCCCTGCGGCGCGCAAGCGCGCATAGCCCTGCCCGCCGACCAGCGGGTTGGGATCTTCGATGGCGGACACGACACGCGAAATCCCCGCCTCCACGATCGCGTCCGCACAAGGAGGCGTCCTGCCGTGGTGGGAACAGGGCTCAAGGCTGACATAGAGCGTCGCGCCCCGCGCCGCCTCTCCCGCCTCCGCCAGCGCAACGCGCTCGGCATGCGGGCGGCCGCCCTGTTTCGTCCAGCCGCGTCCGACGATGACGCCATCCTTCACCACCAGCGCGCCGACGGCGGGGTTCGGCCAGGTGCGGCCGAGTTCTCGTTCGCCAAGGCTGATGGCAGCGCGCATATAGCGGGCATCGTCATCCGCCTCGGGCGGGTGTTCCGAGGCGATAGTCACGATCAGGCGTCCGGAGAATTTTCGTTGGCGAGTTCGGCGATGGCGACTTCGAAATCGCGCATTTCGCGGAAATTGCGGTAGACCGAGGCGAAGCGCACATAGGCCACGCTGTCCACGGTCTTCAGTTCTTCCATGACGAATTCGCCGATGGTCGCGGACGGGATTTCCGCCTCGCCCGAGCCTTCGATCTTGCGCACGATGCGGCTCGCCATCTCGCTGATCTGATCCGGCTCGACCGGTCGCTTGCGGCAGGCAATCCCGATGCTCCGCTCCAGTTTCTCGCGCTCGAACGGAATGCGGCGGCCGGAGCGTTTCAGCACCGTCATTTCACGAAGCTGCACGCGCTCGAACGTGGTGAAGCGCCTCTCGCAAGCCGCGCAGACGCGGCGGCGACGGATCGCGGTCTCGTCTTCGGTCGGCCGCGAGTCCTTCACCTGCGTGTCGAGACTGCCGCAATATGGACAGCGCATGCGCGCCCCTCGCCGGTGTTACAGCTTGTCGTAAATCGGGAACCGCTTCAGAAGCGCCTTGGCCTGCTCGCGCACCTTGCCTTCGACGAGACTGTCTTCCTCGACGCCCTTCTGCGACAGGACATCGAGCACCTCGGCGATCATGTCGCCGACTTCCTGGAATTCCTTGACGCCGAAACCGCGCGTCGTGCCCGCCGGCGTGCCGAGGCGAATGCCGGACGAGATCATCGGCTTTTCAGGGTCGAACGGAATGCCGTTCTTGTTGGTCGTGATGTTGGCACGGCCGAGCGCGATCTCGGAGACCTTGCCCGTCAGCTTTTTCGGACGAAGATCGACCAGCATCAGATGGCTGTCCGTACCGCCGGACACGATGTCGAAGCCGTGGCCCTTGAGATTTTCGGCCAGCGCACGAGCGTTCTCGATCACGTTCTTGGCGTAGATCTTGAAGTCCGGACGCAGCGCCTCGCCGAACGCGACGGCCTTCGCCGCGATGACATGCATCAACGGGCCGCCCTGCTGGCCGGGGAACACGGCGGAATTGATCTTCTTCGCCAGATCCTCGTCATTGGTCAGGATCATGCCGCCGCGCGGGCCACGCAGCGTCTTGTGGGTCGTCGTGGACACGACGTCCGCATAATCGACCGGGTTCGGATGCTGGCCGCCCGCGACGAGGCCCGCGAAATGGGCCATGTCGACGAACAGCTTCGCCCCAACGGCATCGGCGATCTCGCGGAAGCGCTTGAAATCGGGATGGCGCGAATAGGCCGAATGGCCCGCGACGATCACCTTCGGCTTGTGCTCATGGGCAAGACGCTCGACCTCGTCGTAATCGATGAGGTGGGTGTCCGGCGTCACGCTGTAGGCGACCGGCTTGAACCATTTGCCCGACACCGTGACCGGCGAGCCATGCGTGAGGTGGCCGCCCGCCGCGAGGTTGAGGCCCAGAAAGGTGTCGCCCGGCTGCATCAGCGCCATGAAGACGGCGGCGTTCGCCTGCGCGCCCGAATGGGGCTGCACGTTTGCGAATTTGGCGTTGAACAGGCGCTTGGCGCGGTCGATGGCGATCTGCTCGACGATGTCGACATACTGGCAGCCGCCATAATAGCGGCGGCCCGGATAGCCCTCGGCATATTTGTTGGTGAGAACAGAGCCCTGCGCGTCCAGAACGGCCTGCGAGACGATGTTCTCGGAGGCGATCAGCTCGATCTCCTCGCGCTGGCGCGTCAGTTCCTTGTGCACCGCACCGAAAACCTCGGTGTCGGCCTCATCGAGAGACGCGGAAAAGAAGCCGTTCGCGCCCGGCGCGGCGCTGGTATTGGTCGCAGTCATCAAGAAACTCCCAGCCGGCGACCGGAAAGACCCCCGCACGGCGCATCAAGCCTGCGGAGTTACCATATCCGGTAGCTCCCGGCCAAGAGGATACCAGTCCTTTTGCTGCCTTCGTGCGGAAAGGACGCGGCGCTGCCGCAAGGCTTTAGCGCAGCAGGCCCTCGCGCTTCAGGCGCTGTTCGAGCTTGCGGATGGCGAGGCGCTGCAGGTCGGCGCGTGCGGCTGTGGCCGGTCCCACGGCGGACACTTCGACGCCGGTCGAGACGTGAATGGCCGAAACCTTCACGCTCGCACCCAGCGCAAAAAATTCGAGGTAAACCTCTCCAAGGTCCGGTCCGCCGGACTCACTGGATCGCGGCGAGCTGCCCAACACCATCGAAATTGTAGACGTCGTCCCGGAACTGCGTGATGCCGTTCTCGTCCGCCCAGGCGGTGATGTAGACCCAGTGCACCGCCACAGGCTGCTTCAGCTTGGCGTCGATGCGCCCGCCGGAGCGGATGGCTTCGTCGATCTGCGGACGCTCCCAGTTCGGCGTTTCGCGCAGCAGCCAGTCGGCCAGTTCGCGCACGTTCTGCACGCGCACGCAGCCCGAGGAATGGAAGCGCGCGTTTTCGCCGAACAGGCCCTTCGAGGGCGTGTCGTGCATGTACACGCCTTCGGTGTTCGGCATGTTGATGCGCATCGTGCCCATCGAGTTCAGATCGCCCGGGTCCTGCGTGAAGCGATAGCTCATCGCCTCGTCGCTCTGCCAGTTCACCTGTTCAGGCATCAGCTCTTCGCCGCGCTGTGTGAAGATGCGGATCTTGTTCTTGGTCAGGTAATCCGGCTCCGTCTGCATCTTGGGGATCAGGTCCTTGCGGATGATCGATGCGGGCACGGTCCAGTACGGATTGAAATTGACTTCCTGGATCTTCACCGCCAGTTCCGGCGACTGCCGGTCCGGCTTGCCGACGACAGCGGTGTGGCGCAGTTCGACGACACCATCCGAAACGGCCTCGACCTGCTGACCGGGAATGTTGACGGTGACGAAACGGCGGTCGAGTTTCTTCGTCAGCTTGGCGAGGCGCTCGATGCTCTTTTCGATCTGCATCCGGCGCATCGACACGGGAACGTTCATCGCCCGGCGGCTGTCAGGGCCGACCGCGCCGTTGACGATCAGGCCGTGGCGCGCCTGAAAGCGCTTCACCGCCGCGTCGACATACGAATCGAACACGTCCGAATTGCCCAGATTGTCCGGCAGGTCGCCGGAAATGGTCAGGCGCTGGCGCAGCGTCACGACATCGGGATGGCGGGTGCCGAGCTTCAGCACCGGCCCTTCCGGAACCACCGGCCAGCCGCCCTGCTGCTCGATCATCACGTAACGCTGGAGGATGCCCTGCGTGGCGTGCAGCGTTTCCTGGCTGAGAATCGGCACGGAACTGCGCGGCATGGTGACGGATGACGGCGCGCTGTCGAAGCGCTGCTCCCATTCCACTTGCGCGAAGGCTCTGCCGCCGGCCAGAGCCAATGCAGTGAAGGCCACACCCAGCCGCAACGCGGCCCGCCTCGACATTCCGGAAGACATCATCTGGCAAAAACCCTCGGAAGGCACCGCCCCTGCCTTGCAGATCGCGTAACATGCTCACGGTTAACGGACAACGACTGCGATCCGGCGCAAGGCGAGACTCGCAGTTTCGTGACGGTCAGAAGAACACAGACTTTGGGGCCAAACCGTGATGCGCCGGCGGGAAAACAACGCGTGTTGCGCGCGTGCTACAATCCGGGCGGCCGCGGCTGGGGCAAAGGCGCGGGCCACATATTGGGAACCGTCGGCACTTCGATCGGCGGCGGCAGCGGCGGCAGCAGCGTCGGCTCGAGGGGAATCTCCTCGCAGGCGCTGTGAAAGGCCGCATTGGCGCCCAGCCAGAACGGCAGGACGCAGAGCGCAACCACAAGCGCCGGAATGCCCGGATGCCACCGCCCCCGCGCGCCGCGGAACACCGCAAAACCGAGAAAGGCCAGGCAGGCGACGAAGAACACCGAGCCGAACAGCAGATCCCACCATTCAAGGCACAGCGCATAAGGGTTGAGACCGGCACGAACCGCCAGAAGGCTCGCAAGGGCCGCCACCGGCACGATGGCCAGCACATACCAGTGCCCCCACCAGCGCCCCGGGCCCGCGCTTTCCGGGACGACGATGAGGCCCGAAACATTCCGCTTCACCCGCGTCAGCGGGCTCTCCAGCAAAGCGGCGGCCTCGGCCGCCGCCAGGGTTTCCGCCTCGCCAGCGCTGTCTGCCTCGCCGCCTTCGTCGGCGTCCGGCTTCATGTCCTTGCTGTTCCAGGCCGCGATATCGGGATCGCTGCCGAGATCGGGCCCGGCCTCGTTGCCGGGCGCATCGGCAACGGGGTCCCCCGTCACGGGTGCGGCGGGCTCGTCCTCAAGCTCTGGCTTCGCCTTGGACGCCTCGCGGAACGCGCGCCAGCCACCCTCGCTGATCACGGCAGATAATCCGCATCGAACCCGAAGCGCAGCGTGCAGGTGAAGTACGTCTCGCCCGCCCGCTCGACCGGCTCGTTGAGGAACAGCAGATAGGGCACGAGCTTGCCCTGACGGCAGAACTCCTTCAGCCAGGTCCAATCGTCCCAGTCGCTGAGCTTTTCAAGAAGGCTCTTGGAAATCAGCCGCGGAATGGGCACAAACCTCCGGCCATCCTGAAGAGGCCCCAGATAGGATTGTTCGAGATGTTCACGCAAAGGCTGCTCGCCCAGAACGTGACACTTTTCTGGCTCAAGCCTCACCATTGAAAGAAAATACTCGGCCGTCGGCACGTTCAGCGCCAGCCGGTTCAGCTCCGCCGCCGTGCACGGCTGGTCGGCAGGCAGATCCGCCAGGTCGAGTATATGTGGAACGTACAGACGGTAGAGATCTTCGCCTGTGAACACCCGGTCGTCCAACACAATCCCCCCAGTCGACAACCATTACTGGATCGCGGACGGAGAAGAGGTCTGGAAAGACCCGACCGGGCGTACACCCGAACAGCAGCGCGTTGCCGCGCTTGAAGCTTATCCCGATCCGCCGCCCCCGGAGGCGACGAAAGCCATCCAGGCCCCGTCCCATCCGTCTCCGCCGCCCACTTTTGAAGAAATTTTCGCCCCGCTGCAATCGCTCGTTGGCCTCGACGCCGTCAAAGACGACCTCATGGCGCTTTACGATGCGGCCTATTCCATTGCCGCCGTTGCGAAAGCGGGCGGCAGGATCGAGGAGATGCCGACGCTCCACATGGCCTTCCTCGGCAATCCCGGAACCGGCAAGACGACCGTCGCGCGGCTGTGCGGTGCCATGTTCTACCATATGGGTTTCCTGAAGACGGACATGTTCGTCGAGGTCGACCGGGGGGCGCTCGTCGGCGCCTATATCGGCAAGACCGAGGAAAACCTGCGCGGCAAGATCGCTGCCGCGATGGACGGCGTGCTGTTCATCGATGAGGCGCACGCCCTCTTCAAGAAAGACAGCCCGCGCGATTTCGGCGGCGATGCGGTGAACATCCTCGTCAAGGCGATGGAAGACCACCGCCACCGCCTCGTCGTCATCCTCGCCGGCTATTCGGACGAGATGCACGATTTCCTGGATTCCAATTCGGGCCTCAGATCGCGCGTCGGCCGCATCGTCGAATTTCCCGATTACGACGTCGAGGAACTGGTTCGCGTCTTCGAGCAGTTCGCGGCCAAATCCGGCTGGGAGCTCGATGAGGGCGGCCTCGAGGCCCTGCGCCGGACGATCGCCACGGTGTACAAGTCGCGCGATCACCATTTCGGCAATGCGCGCGACATGCGCCGCCTGCTCGACCGCGTGCGCGAGCGCCACGGACGGCGCCTGCGCACCGAGGGCGCCGACGATCCGCGCATCATCACTGCCGCCGACATTCCCGAAACCATCGCCTCGGCGCCGCCGCGAAAACGCCGGGACGCGTCCCCCCCGCCCGAGGATTACGACGACGCTCTTGTGTAGGTACACCTCAGCATCGCGAGGCACCACCTCCCCTTTCGCATCGCCGCCGGCTTCGAAAGATCGTCTATCTGTCGCGCGGCGCGTACAGGCTGGCCAGACAAAACGGTGAAACGCCTTACACCACGCCTGTAAACAGCTCCGGCGCGGCTTTCATCCGCGCGATGTCGCGCATGGGCGGCGCGCCGAATGTACGGGCATATTCGCGGGAGAACTGGGAGGGGCTTTCATAGCCCACATTGTGCCCGGCCGTCGCCGCGTCCATCGCGGCGCTGAGGATCAGGCGGCGCGCCTCCTGCAGGCGAAGCTGCTTCTGGTATTGCAGCGGGCTCAACGCGGTTACGGCCTTGAAATGGGAGTGCAGCGCTGACGTGCTCATCCGTGCTTCTTTGGCGATATGTTCGATGCTGAACGGCTCACGGAAGTTCTTCTTGATCCAGCCGATGGCGCGGTTGACCTGCTGAATACGGCTTTCGGCGACCGCGATCTGGCGCAGGCAATGCCCCTGCTCGCCGGTCAGAAGCCTGTACAGGATTTCCCGCTCGGCCAAAGGCGCAAGAACGCCGATATCCCCCGGCTGGCCGAGCAGCTTCACGAGACGGATCACGGCATCGACCAGATCCGGCGTCACCTCCGACAGATGCAGCGCCGAAAACGCCTTCGTCTCCGGCGCCGATCCGAGATTGGCATCGAGCATGATCTGGCCGATCATTGCGGGGTCGAGATCGAGCCGGACCGAGAGATACGGCGTCTCCGGAGAAGCCTCCGTGACATAGCCGACGACCGGGGAATCGACGGAAACGACGAGAAACTTGTCCGCGTCGTACTCGAAAACCGTGTCGCCGAGCAGCGCCTTCTTGCGCCCCTGGACGATCAGGCAGAACGCAGGCTCATGCAGCGAATGCAACGGTTCGGTCGTCCTTGACGAACGGAACAGATGCAGCCGCGGAACGGCCGTTGCCCACACCCCGTCCTTCGTGGCGAATTGTGTAATCAGCTTGGCAAGCTCGTTTCGGCTTTCCATGTCGGCGCACCTCGGTTCTGGCGCACATTAAATCAGCAAATCGAGCTAATTAAAGGGCACCCGCTGCCTTCAGGAGAATTAGGCAAGGCTTGCGGCTTATCAGGCAAGCGCTCCCTCAATCGTCTTCAATTCTGGAGAATCAGGCAATCACGGTGGAGATGTGTTCTACCGTTTCGGCCGCGCGATGCGCCATTTTATCTCCAACGCCGGACGCGATCCCGCCCCGGCCGTCTGACGGAGAAACCCGGATGTCGAACATTTCTGGAAAAGTCATTGCCATTACCGGCGCTTCGAGCGGCATCGGCGAAGCGACCGCCCTCCTTCTGGCCGAACGCGGCGCGAAGATCGTCGTCGGCGCGCGCCGTACGGACCGCCTCGAAAAGCTCGCGGAAACGATCGCCGCGAAGGGCGGCGAAGCGCGCTTTCGCGCCGTCGACGTCACCAGCCGTGACGACACGCAGGCCTTCGTCGACTTCGCGCGCGCCGAATTCGGCCGCGTGGACGTGCTCGTCAACAATGCCGGCGTGATGCCGCTCTCGCTCATGGGCGACCTGCACATCGAGGACTGGGACCGGATGATCGACGTCAACATCCGCGGCGTGCTGCACGGCATCGCGGCGGTGCTGCCCGACATGCAGAAGAATGGCGGCCAGATCGTCAACGTCGCCTCGATCGGTGCTCACATGGTCATGCCGACCGCCGCCGTGTACTGCGCCACCAAATACGCGGTGTGGGCAATCTCGGAGGGCCTGCGGCAGGAAAACCCGAACGTCCGCGTCACAACGATTTCCCCCGGCGTGGTGGCGACCGAACTCGGACACGACATTCCGGACGCCAACACCCAGGGCGTGCTCGTTGAACTCCGCAAGAATGCGCTGACACCGGACGCCATTGCCCGCGCCATCGCCTATGCGGTCGAGCAGCCCGACGAGGTCGATGTGAACGAGATCATCGTGCGCCCGATCGCGGGCTCGATCTGATGCGGCTTCCGGCCCTCGTCGTCATTCCCGCATTCGCGGTTCCGATCGCGGGTGCGTCATCCAGACCCCGAAACATGCAGACACCGGAGCAAAAAATGTCTCATCCCTATTCCGGCACCTGGGTTGCCGAAGACGGCTATTTCCGCCAGCACATTCTGCCCGACGGACGTTACGACGAGGCCCGCGGCGCGAGCGACCAGGCCCGTGGCGGCCATTACGAGATCGATGGCAATGTGATCGACTATTGGGACGATGCGGGCTTCACCGCCGATGGCGTTTTCTTCGACGAGAACACGCTCTTTCACGGCGGCATGATCTTCCGCCGCGAGAAGCCGCAGCAATCATGAGCCGCACTCGTGCAGGCCGCATCCTGCCCCGAGACGGAACCAGGCAGGAGTGAAGCACCGCGCAGGTCCGCGGCGGACATGGCCAGAGCTGCAGTGCGCCGCTTCGACCCCCGCTTGTCGCCGATGATGGGCCGCGAGGGTTAAGCACGGGTTTCAATCCGTGGCCCGCACACCGCCAAACGAAAAAGGCGCCTCCTTTACGGAAGCGCCCTTTCCTTTTGCCGATCCCGCGGAGGATCAGAGACGGTAGCGGATCTGGTCGGTCCAGAAGCGCTCGAGACGCACAAGCGCCTTGTTGATGACGTGGAAGTCGCCCGCATTGATGCCGCCGACCTGCTCGATCGACTTCACATGCTTGGCATAGAGGTCGTCGACGACCTTGTGCACTTCACGGCCCTTGTCGGTCAGGCTGATGCGCACCGAACGGCGGTCCATGCGCGAACGCTGATGATGAAGGAAGCCGGATTCGACGAGCTTCTTCAGGTTGTACGACACGTTCGAGCCGAGATAGTAGCCGCGGGTGCGCAGTTCGCCGGCGGTCAGCTCGGAATCGCCGATATTGTAGAGAAGCAGTGCCTGGACGCTGTTCACATCGGCACGGCCGCGGCGGTCGAATTCGTCCTTGATCACATCCAGAAGTCGGCGATGCAGCCGCTCCACGAGGGTCAGGGCCTCGAGATAGAGCGGACGTACATCCTCACTTTTCTGGGCCGGTTCGCCACCAACAAGCACAGTCGCAGTTTTAGACATGGTTACGCCTCGTCAAATCATCGTGGCTGGTGTTCTGGTTTTGCCACTCCTTGTAACGAGTTGTACCCCTATGGGCGTGAAAATGCGTTTAAAAGCCTTGGCTAAATTTGTCTTTATTTTTTGTACTGAACAACCGGTAAACAGGATGAATAATATAGTTTACAAATTCGAATAGATCGCAAGCGCATATCTATACTTAAGAGAGCAACTTATGTTCTTAAGGTTGTATGGCAGAGACTCCAGACGATGCCGCGGAAACAGCAGTCTAGTCGTCTGAAATCTGGGCCACTTTCCAGGTCAGGAAAATATAGCCAAGGATCGCGAGCGCCTCGAACGCGACCAGCCACCACAGCCCGCCGAAGATTTCCGGAAACCCGACGCAGATCGCGATCTGGCTCGCCGCCGCCAGAAGCCAGATCACCGCGCCCCAGGACGATGTCAGCCACAGCCCGACGCCGGCCACCGGGTCCAAAATGGCGAAATAGATGTTCGCCGCCAGAAATTCACCGGCCGCGTCGCCGGTCATTCCTTCGGCGGGGCTGAGCAGCAGGCCCCAATGCACCATGCCCTTGGCGAGCTGGACGAGCGCGAGGAAGCGGAAAAACAGAACGAGATTGTGCGTCCAGTCGGTCACCGGGCGGTCGTCGCTGTGCCGGCGCGGCGCGGGCATCCTGAAACCCGGAAGCTTCATCCCGGCCATCGGAAGCCTGAGCTTCGGAAGCTTGAACTGCGGAATCTCGAACTTGAACATCCGGCTCAGGTCTAGGGGCCGCCCCGGCAGGCGTCAACGCATGTCGGATGGCCGCAAAAAGCATCTTATCTCAAGCAATCTGCGTAACCATTTGAGTTGGAATGGCTTTGCCGGCACAGGCACGAAACCGGGCTGCGTCATCGGCGGACTGTCTGGAAAGCCTCCAATATGCTAGGGAGAAGGTGCCATGCACGACACCGTCGGCCGTTTCCCCCCCAAAGGCGATCCCGCGCGCGAGAACGCGTCGCGCGCCCGCACCGCCACCCTGGACCTCACCGAGCGCCCGCGCCGCAACCGCAAGAGCGAATGGGCGCGGCGTCTGGTGCGCGAAAACGTACTGACGACGAACGATCTCGTCTGGCCGGTTTTCCTCATCGAGGGCGAGCGCCACCGCGAAAAGGTCGCGGCCATGCCCGGCGTCGAGCGGTTGTCCGTGGATGAAGCCGTCGCGGAAGCCGAACGCGCGGCAAGCCTCGGCATTCCGGCCATCGCGCTCTTTCCCTTCACCGATCCGCCGCTGCGCGATGCGCGCGGCTCCGAAGCGCAAAACCCCGACAATCTCGTCTGCCGCGCGCTGCGCGCCATCAAGCGCGCCGTGCCGGAAATCGGCGTCATGACGGATGTCGCGCTCGATCCCTACACGAGCCACGGCCATGACGGGCTTCTGGACGGCGCCGAGATCGTCAACGACGCAACCGTCGATGCGCTGGTCCGGCAGGCCCTGATCCAGGCGGAAGCGGGTGCCGACATGGTAGCCCCGTCCGACATGATGGACGGGCGCATCGGGGCGATCCGCAAGGCGCTCGATGCCGCCGGCCGTACCGACGTGCAGATCGTCGCCTATGCCGCGAAATACGCCTCGGCCTTTTACGGCCCGTTCCGCGACGCCATCGGCACCAATGCCGTTCTCGTCGGCGACAAGCGCACCTACCAAATGGACCCCGCCAACAGCGACGAGGCGCTGCGCGAAGTCGCGCTCGATCTCGAAGAAGGCGCAGACATGCTGATCGTGAAGCCGGGCATGCCCTATCTCGACGTGCTCGCGCGCATCAAGGACAATTTCCAGCGGCCGGTGCTCGCCTATCAGGTGTCGGGCGAATATTCGATGATCGAGGCCGCCGCCGCCAATGGCTGGATCGACCGTGAACGCGCGATGATGGAAAGCCTCGTCTGCTTCAAGCGCGCAGGCGCGGACGCCGTCCTCACCTATTTCGCCCCGGCTGTGGCGGAGCGTCTCAAGAAGGGTTGATTGCACGCGGCAGGGTGGAAGGCTAAGCACGGCCTTCCGCTCGGGAAATCGCCGTGTCCACCTGCCCCGTTTTTCTCATCAATCTCGACCGCAGCCCGGACCGGCTCGCCGCAATGTCCGAACAGCTCGACCGGCTGGGCCTCGACTGGACGCGCGTGCCCGCCGTGGACAGTGCGTCCTTCGGCCCGCTTCCGTGGCCCGATTTCGACCATGAGGCGTTCGACCGCAATCTCGGCAAGGCGCCCAATCCGGGCGAACTCGGCTGCTATCTCAGCCATGTGAAAGCGATGAGAACCATGCTGGCCGGCGGCGCTGACACCGCTCTCATTCTCGAAGACGACGCGGTGCTGGGCGCGGACTTTCCCGCCCTCCTTGCGGACCTGCTCGCG
This sequence comes from Rhizobiales bacterium Ga0077545, assembly GCA_001464335.1. GTDB lineage: Bacteria > Pseudomonadota > Alphaproteobacteria > Rhizobiales > Methylopilaceae > Flaviflagellibacter. Next base: position 32,224 of record LNEV01000004.1, read on the forward strand.
CGCCGCGCCGAATGGGACATGGTCAAGCTGTCGGGTTTTCACGACGGACTGCCGAAAACAAATGCGGTGCTGGCCACCGGCCACCGCCTCGTCAGCTTTCTTGCGAGCAGCCGCAGTTCGGCCGCCTATCTGCTGACGCGGGAGGCCGCCGAAAAGTATCTCGCCCGCCTTCTGCCCATGAGCGTGCCCTACGACCACGCCTTCGATCAGGCCTGGGTGTACGGCCTGCGCGTGCGCGGCGTCCAGCCCTACCCCGTCCGCATAGGCAGCTTCCGTTCGCTGATCGAGCCGACCAGCATGGGCGGCAAGAAACCTTGGCACCGCCGTTCCACCGTATTGTCCTATCGACTTGGCGTCGTCACCCGGCGCATTCTGCATCACCTCGTCACCGACCGCGCCTGGATGTCCTCCCGGGACTGAAACAACGCTCCCTTCCTTTCTTTTCACGGTTTTCCCATGTCGACCCGCCTGCCCGCCACCCTTGCCGACATCCGTGCCGCCGCCGAGACCCTGAAGGGTCAGGTGCTGCGCACGCCGACCTTGCCCGCCCCCAAGCTCTCGATCCTCACCGGCGCCGAGGTCTGGGTGAAATACGAGAACATGCAGGTCACCAACTCGTTCAAGGACCGCGGTGCCTTCGTGAAGCTGTCGAGCCTCGACGCGGCGGCCCGCAAGACCGGCGTCGTCACCATGTCGGCCGGCAACCACGCCCAGGCGGTCGCCTACCACGCCCAGCGCCTCGACATCCCGGCCAAGATCGTGATGCCCGAGCAGACGCCGCAGGTGAAGGTGCGCGCCACCGAGCGCTTCGGCGCGAGCGTCGTGCTGGATGGCGAGACGCTCGCCGAAAGCCAGATCCGCGCCGAGCAGTTCGTGCGCGAGGAAGGCCTCACGCTCGTCCATCCCTACGACGATCCGGCCATCATCGCCGGTCAGGGCACGGTCGCGCTCGAAATGCTGGAGGACGCGCCCGATCTCGACATCATCGTCGTGCCGATCGGCGGCGGCGGGCTCATTTCCGGCATCGCCATCGGCGCGAAGGGCCTTAACAGCGGCATCGAGATCATCGGCGTCGAAAGCTCGCTCTACCCCTCGATGATCAACGCCATGACCGGCAAGCCGCGTCCCAAGGGCGGACCGACGCTCGCGGAAGGCATCGCCGTCAAGAATGTCGGTACGCTCACGTTGCCGGTCGTGCGCGGCCTCGTCTCGGAAGTACTGCTGGCCTCCGAATCCGATCTCGAACGCGCGGTCAACGCCTTCGCCTCATACCAGAAAGCGATGGCCGAAGGCGCGGGCGCGGCGGGCCTTGCCGCCATGCTGGCCTATCCCGACCGCTTCCGGAACAAGAAGGTCGGCATCGTGCTGTGCGGCGGCAACATCGATCCGCGCATCATGGCCTCGATCATGGTCCGCGAACTCGAACGCGAGAGCCGCATCGCGCGCTTCCGCCTGACCATCAACGACCAGCCAGGCGTTCTCGGCCGCGTCGCGACACGGCTCGGCGAACTCGGCGCCAACATCCTCGAAGTCAGCCACGGCCGTCTGTACCTCGACATTCCGGCGAAGGGCGCATCGCTCGACATCACGGTCGAAACACGCGACCGCGCCCATGCCGATCTCGTCCTGCAGGAACTGAACAGTTTCGAAGGCATCCCCTGCCAGCGGATCAACGCCGCCGGCATGCCGATCTGAGCCGATGAACCGCCTGTTCTCGGACCTGCCGACGACGATCTTCGAGGTCATGTCCCTGCTCGCGCGTGAGACGGGATCGATCAATCTCGGCCAAGGCTTCCCGGAAGATCCGGGGCCCGAAGACATCCGCCGCAAGGCCGCCGATGCGGTGCTGAACGGCTACAATCAATACCCGCCGATGATGGGGCTTCCGGACCTGCGCGCCGCCGTGTCCCGACATTACGCACGCTGGCACGATGTGACGTTCGATCCGGACCGCGAAGTGATGATCACCTCCGGCGCGACGGAGGCCATCGCAGGCGCACTCCTCGCGCTGATCGAGCCGGGCGACGAGGTCGTCCTGTTCCAGCCGATGTACGATGCCTATCTGCCGCTCGTGAAGCGCGCGGGCGGCGTGCCGAAGCTCGTGCGCCTTCAGCCACCGCACTGGCGCTTCACCGAGGAGATGCTGGCCGCCGCCTTTACGCCGAAGACGCGCCTTGTCGTCCTCAACAATCCGCTGAACCCCACCGCCACAATGGTCCCGCGCGAGGATCTCGAACTCCTCGCCCGCTTCTGCGAGAAATTCGATGCGGTCGCAGTCTGCGACGAGGTCTGGGAGCATGTCGTCTTCGACGGCCATCGCCATGTGCCGCTGATTGCGCTGCCGGGCATGCGCGAGCGCACCGTGAAGATCGGCTCGGCGGGCAAGATCTTTGCCCTGACGGGCTGGAAGGTTGGCTTCGTCTGCGCGGCGCCGCATCTCATGAAGGCGCTGTCGAAAGCCCATCAATTCCTCACCTTCACCACGCCGCCGAACCTGCAGACGGCGGTGGCCTACGGGCTCGGCAAGGACGACGCTTTCTTCGACGGCATGCGCGCCGGCCTCCAGCGCTCGCGCGACCGCATGGTCGCCGGGCTGACGCAGATCGGCCTGCCGCCGCTGCCCGCCGAAGGCACCTACTTCCTCAACATCGACCTTCAGCCGCTGGGCCTGAACGTGGACGACGAGACTTTCTGCAAGCAGCTCGTTCATGAGCGCGGCGTGGCGCTGATCCCGGTTTCGGCCTTCTATGCGGAAAACCCGGTGACGAGCGTCGTGCGCATCTGCTTTGCAAAAAGCGACGCCACGCTCGATGCCGCGCTGGAAAGATTGTCCGGCCTCAGGAGCTGACCATGCTCAAGACCTATCGGGCCGCCGACGGCCCGCTCGACGTTCTCTTCGTCATGGCGACCGAGGCCGAATACGGCGCCGCCTTGCGGCGGGAAATCGAGCCTGTCATTACCGGCGTCGGGCCGGTGGAAGCCGCCGTCGGCACCCTCGCCGCGCTTCAGAAGCATCCCGCCGATCTCGTGGTCACGCTCGGCTCGGCCGGTTCGCGCACCCTGCCGGAAGCGGAGGTGTTTCAGGTCACCTCCGTCTCCTACCGCGACATGGACGCATCGCCCTTGGGCGTTCCCAAGGGCGTCGTGCCGTTCTCCGACATTCCCGCCGAAATCCCCATCCCGCAGCGCCTGCCGGGCATCGCCAACGCCACGCTCTCGACCGGCGGCGGCATCGTCAACGGCCACGCCTATGCCCACATCGCCGCCGACATGGTGGACATGGAAACCTATGCGGTCCTGCGTGCGGCCCACCGAGCGGGCGCGGCCATGATCGGCCTGCGCGGCATTTCCGACGGCCACGAGGAGATCAAGCGCTTCTCCGACTGGACGCTCTATCTCGCGGAGATCGACGCCCAGCTTGCCGACATCGTCCGCGCGCTGCCGGATTCCTTCGCCGCTCTGCCGAAAGCCTACTGGACGGCGCGCTAGCGTCCCGGACAAGCTGCACGCACGTGCAGCGCCGATCCGGGACCCAGCGCACAATGTGCGCCGCAGGCGCTCGACAGACAGATCAGACGAACAGCCCGACGACAAGGAACGTCGCCGCCGAAATCGCCGCCGCCGCCGGAAGCGTCAGCACCCACGCCACCACGATGTGGCGCGCCACGCCCCAGCGCACCGCGTTGGTGCGGCGCGCCGCGCCGACGCCGACGATGGCGCCGGTGATCGTGTGCGTCGTCGACACCGGAATACCGAGCCAGGTCGCCGCGAACAGGGTGATCGCCCCGCCCGTCTCCGCGCAGCAGCCCTGCATCGGCGTCAGGCGGGTGATGCGCGAGCCCATCGTATGCACGATCCGCCAGCCGCCCATCAAAGTGCCGAGCGCAATGCACGCATGGCAGGAGATGACGACCCAGAACGGCACATAGAATTCAGAACCGAGCATCCCCTGCGAATAGAGCAGCACCGCAATGATGCCCATCGTCTTCTGCGCGTCGTTGCCGCCGTGGCCGAGCGAATAGAGCGAGGCCGACACGAATTGCAGCACACGAAACACCTTGTCGGCAAAGAACGGCGTCTGCCGCACGAACAGCCAGGAGACGGTGAGGATCAGAAGAAGCGCCAGCACGAAGCCGGTCGCGGGCGACAGAAAAATGGCCCCCACCGTCTTGGCGAGCCCCGCAATGATGATGGTGCCGGTGCCGGCCTTGGCCACGGCCGCGCCGACAAGCCCGCCGATCAGGGCATGGGACGAGGACGAGGGAATGCCCAGCGCCCATGTAATGACGTTCCAGACGATGGCCCCGATCAGCGCCGAAAAGATCACCAGCGGATCGACGACATCCGCATCCACGATGCCCCGGCCGATGGTTTCGGCGACATGCAGGCCGAAGAACAAAAACGCGATGAAATTGAAAAACGCCGCCCACATCACCGCATAGCGCGGCCGCAGCACGCGTGTGGACACGATGGTCGCAATCGAATTGGCGGCATCGTGCAGCCCGTTCAAAAAATCGAAGATCAGCGCAATGGCGATCAGCCCGATCAGCACGGGCATCGCAAGCAGGACGCCGTCCATCAGACGTTCTCGACGACGATGGCGCTGATCTCGTTTGCGACGTCCTCGAGGCGGTCCATGACGCGTTCGAGATTGCCCCACACTTCGGCGCCGATCACATAGGACATGGCATTGCCGTCGCGGTGGGCGTGAAACAGCTTCTTGAGCCCCTCTTCGTGCAGATCGTCGGCCCGGCCTTCGATCATCGTCACCTGCTCGGCGATCTGGCTCAGCTTGGTCGCATTGGCGCCGACGGCGTTCAGCAGCGACACGGCCTGCGCCGTCAGCCGCGCGGCTTCGGCGATGGCGTCGCTCATGGCGGCCATGGACGGGTCGAATTCGGTCATTTCGAACAGAGCGACGGATTTGACCGTCTTCTTCATCTGGTCGATCGCGTCGTCGAGCGACTGGATGAGCGCCTGGATGTCGCTGCGGTCGAAGGGCGTGATGAAACTGCGGCGCACGGCGGTCATCACCTGCGCGGTGATGTGGTCGGCTTCGTCTTCCTTCTCCATGACGATCCGGGAGAAATGCTCCACCTGGTCGCCGCCGCGCATGACGCCCTGAAGGGCTTCGGCGCCCTCCACGACAATCAGCGCATGTTTCAGGAAGAGATCGAAAAACTCCTCCTCCTTCGGCATCAGATTGCGGAAGGCCTTCAGCATGGGGAGTCCTCGGGGGTGGGCACTGTGTGCGCCGCTATACTGAGGCTGTCACAAAACCGCAATAATACGTCTTGGCGGCACCGAGCTTCATCCCCGCGGCGAAGTGGCTCGCCTCCCAGACTTCATCCTGAGCCGGACTCGCCGGCAGGCGAGCCGTGTCGAAGGACGGCCGCAAACTCCACGCCCGCCGCCCGCCTCCGGCGCCCCTCACGATGAGGCGCCCTGCCTCCCCTTGATGGGGAGGGCCGAGCGGGGGTGGGGTGCAGCCCTTCAAGCGTCGCACGCGGCATCTACCAGCGTTGCGCCGAGAAGCACCTGCCCCGCTATCTCGCGGAATTTGATTTCCGTTATTCAAACCGCATCGGCCTCGGCCGATCAAAGGCGCTGCTGGCAAGCGGCTCACCTATAACAAACTGACAGAACCGCTTACGCCCAAGCGGAAAGCGGCTAAATACCTCTGCTGGAGGAGAAATCGTCATGTCTAAAAAAGACGAGCCGAACAAAGACACTCTGCAAGAGTTGTGGGACCAACTAGAGCGGTATAGAGCGCACGTTGACATTCTGGAGGGCGAGCTATCCGCTTTTCAGTTCATTCTAGCTAGCGTGCTGCGGGAAGTCGGACACGCCTCGCCGGAAACGCTCGCAATTATTCTGAAGGGCTTTGACGGTGCGGCGAACGCAGCCGAGAAGCTCGCCTTCGACCCCCGAGAAGGCAGCCGGAATTTCTCCCAAGCGCTCAAAACAATCGAAGATCTCAGGCGGGTGGTAGAAAACAAGGACTAGACGCGCCCCTTCCGGAGTCACCCCGCTAGTCCTTACGCTGCGCATTCTTAGGCTCAGGCCAGGGCTTTGCCGGACTCGCCGTCGGCTCGGGCGGCATGTTCAATGCGCGGAAGAGCGCCTTGTCGCGAACCTTTCAGATCGGGGCTTTTCGGTGTCATCTCAGCCTGTAGACCCTCTGAAAATCTTCCGCCAGGCAGAGCGGTTCCACATGGCTGATCGACAACTGCGCGAAGCACCTGTTGAGCGGATGGCCGCCGTCGCGGCGCCTGCGTTGGTTCTATCGGCGTTCGCCTGCGAACTCTACATCAAGACGCTTCTAGTCCTTCAGAAAAAGCCCTATCCGAGGGACGGGCATAACCTTCGCGGCCTCTTCAAACTGCTCAACGGAAAAACGCAGAATTCCGTCGAGCGACTTTGGAATGCCTACACCGAAACGCCGTCGCGGCAAAAAATGTTTGCGCACTTTGATGCCACAGTGGGCGTGATCCCTCGCGACTTAGACTGGGCGCTCCGGGAAGCATCAAATGGCTTTGTTACCCTTCGTTACGCATACGAGATAGACACGTCGAACTTCAAATATCTCATACATGAGATGCCGACTTTTCTTCGAGACGTTACGCTGGACCTCATGCCTCACTGGGGGGAGAAAGAGGACCTTCGAGACTTAACAACATCCCGAGATCAGTGAATTCGAACGCCACGCGCCGAACCTCGCGGTGGCGCTCGTAGTCGATCACCAGACCGCCGCCCTGAAAGTCCCCGCTATCGGCGGGCCTATGCGAACGATCCGCGCGCCTATCATCTCGCACAAAACGTCCTCTCCCCCCATTCGGCGCGGAGAGCACGTGAGGGAAATTCCGATGTCACATTGAGACTAAGAAGCGCGATCCATTCTTAAGAAAATCCTTGACAATATTCCTATTCTGTGATCCTCTGTCGCCACTCTTTTTCGAGGAGGGGCGGTCCGGACCGGCCTGATCGTGGGAAAGGGTGCGGTGGCCGAGGAGGCAGGGCGTAACGGGCTCTGGCAAGCCGGAAGCCGATGGCGTGTGGTCCCGGCGATACCGAACGCCGTGTGTCCGCACTGGCGGAAGGTTTGGG
>LNEV01000005.1 GCA_001464335.1 Rhizobiales bacterium Ga0077545
CTTCGAAAGGGAGTGCCCACGGGGTCAGCGCCAGAGGCGAAGAACACCGCGCGCGGAGCGCCGGCGTGCCGGTCTTTCGTGGGACTTTCTTCGCGCTTATCCGTATTCCGCCCCGCGGAAGGCGGAGGCGCCCGACGCTCCGCGCATCCCTCCGGGGAGCGCCCGAACGAGCCGCGCACAACTCCCGCCGGGAGGCATTGGCGCATGTCGGAAGCCCGAAGCGCCTTCCAATCCTCATCCTGAGCCGGACTCGCTGAAAGCGAGCCGCGTCGAAGGATGTGCCGCAGGTTCCGATCATCGGCCTCTCCTTCGACACGAGCCCTGCGGGCTCGGCTCAGGATGAGGCTCAACGTTCCCCGGACGGCGTGCGCGAAGCGCATCGCCCGATCCGGGGTCCAACGCACAAAAGCGGCGCAGCCGCACTTTGGCTTTCGAGCGCCTTCGGCGCACTCACCCGCTGGGTCCCGGATCGGCGCGCGGCTGCGCCGCGCTTGTCCGGGAAAAATTGTGTCCGGCGACCCGCGTAAACGCAAAGCCAAGCGCGGGCCAGCCTCAGAAATTCCTCTCCGGATTTCGCTTGAACCTCGCGCAGGCACGAAACCTCTTGCCGCACCGCCCTGCCCCTCCCACATTCGTCAACGACGGAGGAAGAGACACAGATGAGCATGACCAGCCCTGCCAGCTACGACATCGCCCGGCTCGACAGCGTGCGACGCAAACGCTTTTTCGCGTTTCTGATCGATTTTACGTTCGTCTGCATTCTGTGGCTGCTCGCCTGCGCCGTGGTCCTCCTGCTCGGCGTGTTCACGCTCGGCCTTGCCTGGCTGCTCTATGGCGCGGTGTTCCCGGTCGTCGCGGTGCTCTATTCCGGCATCTCGATCGCAAATCGCGGCGCAACGCCGGGCATGCGGGCGATGGGCCTCGTTTTCCGCCTCGAAAGCGGCGCACAGCCCGATTTCCTGCAGGGCGCGGTGCACGTCATCCTGTTCTACGTCTCGGTGACGTTCCTGACGCCGCTCGTCCTCATCGTCAGCCTGTTCAACGCCCGCAAGCGCCTGCTCCACGATATGTTGATTGGCGCGACCGTCGAAAACGCCTGAAAAAGGAATTGGAAAAGCACGGGGGGGTGCTAGGATTCAGGGACAGGAACCGAACCCAAGGCCGTGACAGAGCATCCCCGCGACACCCCGCAATTCTATCTCACGGCCCCCGCGCCGTGCCCCTATCTGCCGGGTCGCACCGAACGTAAGGTCTTTACGCATCTGGTCGGAGACCGTGCGCCCGCGCTGAACGATCTTCTCAGCCAGGGCGGCTTCCGCCGCAGCCAGACCATCGCCTACCGCCCGGCCTGCGAAAATTGCCATGCCTGCGTGTCGGTCCGCGTCCTCGTCGACGAATTCGACTGGACGAAAAGCTTCCGCCGGGTGCGCGACGCCAACACCGATTTGATCGGCGAAATGCGTGCCGCGCTGCCGACATCGGATCAATATTCGCTGTTCCGCCGCTATCTCGACAGCCGCCACGCCGAGGGCGGCATGGCGTCGATGAGCGTCCTCGATTACGCGATGATGATCGAGGATTCCCATGTGAAGACGCGCCTCGTCGAATACCGGCGGCGCGGCCCGGACACCTCCATCAACGGCCGCGGCACGGGCCCCCTTCTCGGCGTCGCCCTCACCGATGTACTGACGGACGGGCTCAGCATGGTCTATTCGTTCTACGATCCGGATGAGTCTGATCGCAGTCCCGGCACCTACATCATCCTCGAACACATCATGCGTGCGAAGGCGCTCGGCCTTCCCTATCTCTACCTCGGCTACTGGATCGATGGCTCGCGCAAGATGCATTACAAGAGCCGCTTCCAGCCGCAGGAAAGGCTGATGCCGACCGGCTGGAACCGCGCGTAAGCCGAAAGAGACTGAACGGAAAATAAAGAAGCTCGTGGCAATCTGCCTTCCACACGCAACATTCGTCTGCGAAGGCACGACATGACGGCACCGGCGATCACGCTTCTTCATTCGCGCATCCGCTCCGGCCGAATTCTTGCCGGCGACGAAAGCCGGTTTGCGAGCGCCCTCGGCATCGGCCCCGAGGATGCGCGCCTGCCCCTCTGCCACGAAGCTCTCGCCGGTTCGGTCCATGCCGCGCTCGATCTGTGGCGCGCCTGCTTCCCGGGCCGCCCGATCCGCATTCAGGTGGACCACACGCCGTCGGCGTGGCGCATGTGCGCCCATCTCCTCAGCGAGTTCGCCCCCGCCGGAGCGTCTTGAGAAAGCACAGGCTCCACCACACATTCCGACAGGAAGACGGCGGAGCGGGCGCATGACCTTGTAGTTTCGTCACAATCACTTTGTATGTCGGTATCTCCGCTGAATGGAATCACCTGCCATGAAGAAAACCTTTCTTTTTGCCGCCGCACTTCTCGCCGTGACCGGAGCGCCTGCCGTCTCGCAGGATGTCGCCGCGTCCTCGACGAAACTGTCCAAATCGTTCGACGGCAAATGGAGCGTGCTCATCGTCACCGAACAGGGCCAGTGCGATCGCGCCTACCGCTATCCGCTGGTGATCGAGAACGGCTATGTGGGCTATGGCGGCAGGAACAATTTCACGGTGACCGGCGAGGTCTATAACGGCGGCGATGTCGTGGTGACGGTCGCCCAGGGCAATTATTCGGCGCAAGGCACCGGCCGCCTGCAGGGCAAATACGGTTCCGGCAAATGGGCCGCTCCGGCGGGCGACTGCTCCGGCCGGTGGAAGGCCGACAAACGCGGCTGACGCGTCACAATTGCACTTCGCGGGGCCGCACCTGTCGTATAGAAAGCCGCCTTCATTCAAGCGGTTCTGACGGGAGGGTTACATGAAGATCGCGCTTATAGGCTCGCGCTGGTTCGGGTCCGAGGCCCTGAAGCTGCTCCATGCCCGTGGCCACGACATTCATGTGGTCGCGCCCGACGCGGAAGACCGTCTGGCGCAGACCGCCGTCGAACTCGGCTATGAGCCGGTTCTGCACACCGGCCGCCGCCGCGTCACCCACGAAGACCTTCCGGGCGAATACGACGTCGTTCTGGCGGCCTATTCCCACGCCTTCATTCCGCTCGACAAGGCGAAGATCGCCTCGCTCGGCTACCACCCCTCGCTGCTGCCGCGCTGGCGCGGCATCGCCTCGGTCGAATGGACCATCAAGGCCGGCGATCCGATCGCGGGCGGCAGCGTCTACCACCTGACCGACGAAATGGACGCCGGCGCCATCGCGGCGCAGGATTGGTGCTTCGTGCTTCCGGGTGAAGATGCCGCCAGCCTGTGGCGGCGCGAACTGGCCCCGATGGGCCTTCGCCTGATCGTTGAGGTCGTGGACGACATCGCAAAAACCGGAATCTGCCGCGCCGATCCGCAGGATCCGCGCTTCGTGACGCTCGCGCCGCGCATCAAGGACGACGCGTCGGCCGCCTGACGACAAACGACACGCGCGGGCAAGGCCCGCGCGTGATCGTAAATCCGGTGTGGCAAGAGGCCCCCCGGCCCTGCCTACCGGCTCACGCCGAAGGACCGGGCTCCGAGCCCTCCTCGCGCATGCCGCGCTTGAAGCTCTTTATGCCGTCGGCCAGATCTCCCATCACCCCGGAAATCTTGCCCCGCCCAAACAGCACCACGGCAACGAGGGCGACAATTGCCCAATGCGACAGACTCATCTTTTCACCTCTCTCGTGTGAAGACGGCTCACCAATTGGTGTCACGCTGGTTGGGAATCCCCTCGATCGGGCATTCGTCGGTGCCGACGCTCGTGCGGGTGATCGCCTCGGCCATCTCCCGCGCGCCCTCGGGATCCTTGACCCACTTCGTGTAGAAGTCGTAGGGGCACGCGGCCTCGCCCTTGATGCCGTCACCGGAATTGATCATGCCGGTATAGCCGCGATGCATCAGCTTGAAGAGATGGTTCTCCGACTGCATGTTCCGGCGCGCATCGCGGATCAGCGAGGTTGAAAGCGCGGCGTATTGCACGCCCATCTCCTCTTCGCCGCATTCGCCGAGCGTGCGGCCATCGAAGCCGATGATCGCCGAGTGGCCGAAATAGGAGTAGACGCCGTCGAACCCGGTGGCATTGGAAACGGCCACGTAGGAATTGTTGGCGAAGGCCATCGCCTTGGACATCAGGATCTGCTGCTCCTTGGCCGGGTACATATAGCCCTGGCACCGAACGATGAGCTCGGCGCCTTTCATGGCGCAGTCGCGCCAGATCTCCGGGTAATTGCCGTCGTCACAGATGATCAGGCTGATCTTCAGACCCTTCGGTCCGTCGGACACATAGGTGCATGTGCCCGGATACCAGCCCTCGATCGGCACCCACGGCATGATCTTGCGGTATTTCTGAACGATTTCGCCCTTGTCGTTCATCAGAATGAGCGTGTTGTAGGGCGCTTTTTTCGGATGCTGTTCGTGCTGCTCGCCCGTCAGCGAGAAAACACCCCAGCACTTCGCCTCGCGGCAGGCCGCGGCGAAGATCTCCGTCTCCTCGCCCGGCACCGTCGAGGCCGTGGCGTACATCTCGTCCGCATCGTACATGATGCCGTGCGTCGAATATTCCGGGAAAATGCACAGATCCATGCCCGGAAGACCGCGCTTCATGCCGACCATCATCTTGGCGATGTTCTTCGCATTGGCGAGCACTTCCGCCTTTGTGTGAAGACTCGGCATCTTGTAGTTCACCACGGCAACACCCACCGTGTCCTTGCTCGAAGAAACGTCGCCGTGGATCATGTCTTGTGCTCCGTTGGATTCTGTTTTCCGAGGCTGGTGATCAGTGGCTGATCATCCAGGGCCGAGCCGTCGGGAAGCTCTTGCTTCCGTCCTTGCCGTGCCATGTCAGGCGGCCTTTCTTCTTCGACCCCGAACAGCAGGAACAGCCGGCACCATGCGTTTTGGTGCTTTTCGGTTCGTTCTGCGCGCGTTCGTTGGTCGCAAAAGCGGTGCGCCGACCGGCGTCCATGCTCGCAAGCATGGGCGCCGTCAGCATCACGCGCGGGGATGTCGATCCGCAGTCCGGGCAGGAGCACGGATCGGCATATTCCGCCATGGGACGGAGTGCGGCGAAGGGGCCGCACTCCTCACATGCATACTCGTAGACCGGCATTTCAGAGATCCTTTGCCAGCGGCACGTCGATCTTGCCGTCGATGAATTTCTTCGGACCTTCCGCATTCGGGTTGATGTCGAAGTCGAAGATTTCCGTCGGCAGCCACAACGTGGCGCAGGCGTTCGGAATATCGACCACGCCCGAAATGTGTCCCTGCACGGGGGCGGTGCCGAGAATGGCGTAGGCCTGGGCACCCGAATAGCCGAACTTCTTCAGATACTCGATCGCGTTGAGGCACGCCTGGCGATAGGCGATATGGACATCGAGGTAATGCTGCTTTCCGCCTTCATCGACCGAAATGCCTTCAAAGATCAGGTGATCTTTGTATTCCGGCTTGATCGGCGACGGCTTGAAGATCGGATTCTTTATCCCGTATTTGGCCATGCCGCCCTTGATGAGGTTGACGCGCAGATGCAGCCAGCCCGCCATTTCGATGGCGCCGCAGAAGGTGATCTCGCCGTCGCCCTGGCTGAAATGCAGGTCGCCCATCGAAAGGCCGCCGCCTTCCACGTAGACCGGGAAATAGCAGGTCGATCCGCGCGACAGATCCTTGATGTCGCAATTGCCGCCATGCTCGCGCGGCGGAACCGTACGTGCGCCTTCCGCCGCTGCCTTCTTGGCGTCATCGCCCTTCATGCGGCCCATATGTGCGGTTTCGGCATAAGGCAGCGTCGCCAACGCCGGAACGCGATCCGGCTCGGTGTCGTAGAGCGCCTTTTCACGGGTGTTCCACTCGTTGAGCATCTTGTGATCCGGCAAACAGCCGATCAGGCCGGGATGGATGAGGCCCGCCCAGCTGACGCCCGGCACGTGACGCGACTGCGTGAACATGCCCTTGAAGTCCCAGATCGACTTCTGCGCTTCGGGGAAGTGTTCGGTCAGGAAGCCGCCGCCGTTTTTCTTGGAGAAAAACCCGTTGAAGCCCCACTGGCTTTCCGGGAAAGCACCGACATCGAGGAACTCGACGACGAGAAGATCGCCCGGCTGCGCGCCCTTGATACCGACGGGACCGGACAGGAAGTGAACCTGTGACAGATCGACGTCCCGAACGTCGGCGGCGTCATCGTCGTTCTTGATCTGACCGCCGGTCCAGTCGACCGTCTCGATGATGAAATCATCGCCCGGCGACACCCATTCCACGATCGGAATGTCCGGATGCCAGCGATTGTGGATCTTGTCATTGTCGTAGGCGGAACCGTTGAGATCGACCTTGATAAGCGTGTCGGCCATGAAACTTCCCCTTGACCCTCTCGTTGATTTTCAGATGTGCACGTACATTCCGGTTTACACGGACAGATAGGCTGCGACCTTCTTCTCATCGATCTTCGAGCGCTCGTCCTCGCGGACGATGCTGCCGTTTTCGATGACGAGAACGCGGTCCGCGATGTCGAGCGCAAACGACAGAACCTGTTCAGAGACGACGATGGACAGGCCCTTCTCGTCCCGGATCTTCTTCAGCGTGCGGCCCATTTCCTTGATGATCGACGGCTGGATACCCTCGGTCGGCTCATCGAGCAGGAGCACCTTCGGCTTCGAGGCGAGTGCACGGGCGATAGCAAGCTGCTGCTGCTGCCCACCCGAGAGATTGCCGGCGCGGCGGCCCTTCATTTCGAGCAGGACCGGAAACAGCTCGTAGATGTCCTCGGGCACCTTGCTCTCGCCGGTGACGGTGAGGCCCGTCTCGATGTTTTCCTTTACCGTCATGGTGGAAAAGACCATGCGGCCCTGCGGAACATAGGCGACGCCGTCGGCGACGCGCTCGTAGCTTTTCAGGTTTGTGATGTCGGTATCTCCGACCTTCACCGATCCGCTTTTTGTCGGCACGACGCCCATGAGCGACTTCATGAGCGTGGTCTTGCCCATGCCATTGCGTCCCATGATCGCGACGATCTCATTGGGTTTCACGTCGAAGCTCAGGCCATGCAGCACCTCGCTCTGGCCGTAGGCGACATGCAGGTTCGATACGTTCAGCACAGACGCCCCTCCTCAATGTCCGAGATAGACTTCCACGACCTTGGGGTCGTGCTTGACGTGATCCATCGAGCCTTCCGACAGCACCTTGCCCTGATGCAGCACGGTGACGCGGTGGGCGATGTCCTCGACGAATTTCATGTCGTGCTCGATCACGATGATCGAACGGTTGGCGATGATCTTGTTGAGCAGCTCGGCCGTCTTGACACGCTCGGAGACGCTCATGCCCGCGACCGGCTCGTCCAGCATCAGAAGGTCCGGATCCTGGATCAGCAACATGCCGATCTCGAGCCACTGCTTCTGGCCGTGGCTGAGGAATTCGGCCCGCTCGTGCAGGCGGTCCTGAAGGAAAATCATCTCCGCGACTTCCTGCACGCGCTCGGTGACAGCGGCATCGCGCTTGAACGCGAGCGCCCCGAACACGGAGCGGCCTTTCGGATAGGAGATTTCCAGATTCTCGAAGACTGTGAGGTCGTCGTAAATCGATGGCGTCTGGAATTTGCGGCCGATGCCGGCCTGCACGATCTTCGCCTCGTTCATCTTCGTCAGTTCGCGGTTGCGGAACTTGATCGAGCCGGACGTCGCGCGGGTCTTCCCGCAGATGAGATCGAGAACGGTCGTCTTGCCGGCGCCGTTCGGGCCGACGATGACGCGGATCTCGCGCTCGTCCACGTAGAAGGACAGATCGTTGACCGCCTTGAAGCCATCGAAGGAAACCGTCAGGCCCTCGACCGCAAGGAGGAAGTCAGGCGCCATCTGGTCGGAGATCACGCCGGGGGTGGCTGGAGGATTCATGTGCGTGTTCTCCTTACTCGGCGGGGCTGCCCTGCGGGATGTTCCCGCCGGGGAGGATGTCGGGCTTCTTGTTCATGAGCTTCCTGATGAACGGTTCGGCATAGCTGGTGTAAATACCGGCAAGTCCGTTCGGGAAGGCCAGAACAACGGCGATGAACAGACCGCCGAGGCCAAGCAGCCACAATTCCGGAAAGCTTTCGGAGAACGCGGTCTTGGCCCAGTTCACGAGGAGCGTTCCGTAGATCGCACCAAGGATCGAAAGCCGGCCGCCGACCGCTGCGTAGATCACCATCTCAATCGAAGGCACGATGCCGACGAAGCTCGGCGACATGAAGCCGACCTGGAGGGTGAACATCGCCCCGCCGATGCCCGCAAAGGCCGCAGCCAGGCAGAACACGAATATCTTGAAGTTCGACACGTTGTAGCCGGAGAACCGGACGCGATCCTCCTTGTCGCGCATGGCGACGAGAATGCGGCCAAGCTTCGAATGCTTCACGAAATAGGCAATCAGGATACAGGCGAAGAGAAGGCCCGCGCTGACGAAGTACAGAATGAACTTCGCGTCGTCGGTACGGATGTCCCAGCCGTTCAGAGTGCGCAGATCGGTGATGCCGTTGATGCCGCCCGTATAGCCCTGCTGACCGATGATGAGGATGGTCAGGATGGCCGCGATCGCCTGGGTGATGATGGCGAAATAGGTGCCGCCGACACGCCGGGTGAACATTGCAAAGCCGAGAATGAAGGCCAGCAGAACCGGAACGCCGACCACAAGAAGCATCGTCGCCGGAAGCGATTTGAAGGGCTCCCAGAACCACGGCAGAGAAGTGATCTGGTTCCAGTCCATGAAGTCCGGAATGCCGGGGGTCGACTGGATCTTGGTGTTCTCGACGCTGGACGCTTCCAGCTTCAGGAACATCGCCATGCAGTAACCGCCGAGGCCGAAGAAGATGCCCTGCCCGAGGCTGAGAATGCCGCCGAAGCCCCAGCACATCACAAGGCCAAGCGCCACGAAGGCGTAGGTCAGGTATTTGCCGACGAGGTTGAGGCGGAAGCCGTCCAGCGACATGGGCAGAACAACCAGGATGAGGACCGCCAGGATCGCAACCGCGATCAGTTCGGACCGGTTGAGGAAAGCTGTGTTTTTCATATCTGCCTCCTCAGCGGCGGACTTTGAGGGTGAACAGGCCCTGCGGACGCAGCATCAGGATGCCGACGACACCGAGCAGCGTAAGGACCTTGGCCATCGAACCGGAGAGGAAGAATTCCATGGTCGACTGGGCCTGGGAGATGGTGAAGGCCGATGCAATGGTTCCAAGCAGGCTCGCCGCGCCGCCAAACACGACGACCAGGAAGGTGTCGACGATGTAGAGCTGGCCGGAGGTCGGGCCGGTGGACCCGATCATGGTGAAGGCCGATCCCGCGACGCCCGCAATGCCGCAGCCGAGCGCGAAGGTGTAACGGTCCACCTTTTCGGTGTTGATACCGACCGCACCCGCCATCACGCGATTCTGCACCACGGCGCGAACCTGCTTGCCCCAGCGGGATTTGTACATAAGGAACGCCACCGCGATGGTGATGGCCATCGTCAGCCCCATGACGAACAGGCCGTTGATCTGCACCTCGACCATGTCGGTCACGGGGATCGAGCCCATCATCCATTCCGGAAGTTCGACACCGACTTCACGCGGGCCGAAGAAAGAACGGTAAAGCTGCTGCAGGATGAGGCTGAGGCCCCAGGTGGCGAGCAGCGTATCGAGCGGTCTCTTGTAAAGATGCCGGATCATCGCCCATTCGATGAACATTCCGAGCGCGCCCGAAGCGAGGAAAGCAAGTCCCATCGCAAGGAAGAAGTAGATGCTGAAGAGCGCCGGTATGTAGTTCAGGAAGAATTGCGACGTAAAGTAAGTGACATACGCGCCCAGGATCATGAACTCGCCATGCGCCATGTTGATGACGCCCATCTGGCCGAAAATGATGGCGAGACCAAGTGCCATCAGCAGAAACACCGAAAACAGGATGAGGCCCGCAAAGCCCTGCATCACGAAAATGGAGCCCAGCTCCGGCAGTGAATATTCAGCAAACATCCAAGATCTCCCGGCGCCCGCACGCGCCCCCAGCACGAATCCGGAATGCGGACCGGGGAGAGCATTCGCCCTCCCCGGTCGCGCGTAATGACCTTATTGGTAGCCTTCCGGGAACGGGTTCGGCTCAATGAGGTCGGCCGTCTCGAAGACCACCTTGAACTGACCATCGGGCTGGACCTGCCCGACGCGGGCCTTGGACCAAAGATGGTGGTTTTCGTGGATCTTGACGTAGCCTTCCGGCGCCTTGGTGAACTCGATGTCGGTCGAGGCGACCGCGATCTTGTCCACGTCGAAGCTGCCCGCCTTTTCGACCGTCATCTTCCACAGCCACGGGCCCAGATACGCCGCCTGCGTCACGTCGCCGATAACCGTCTTCTCGCCCCACATCTTCTTGAATTCGGCAACGAATTCCTTGTTGTTGTCGTTCTCGAGCGACTGGAAGTACTTCATGCAGGCATAGGCGCCCGTGATGTTCTCGCCGCCGATGCCGTCGATTTCGTCCTCGGTGACCGAGATGGTCAGCAGGGTCTGCTTCGACAGGTCGATGCCGGCCGCTTTGAGCTGCTTGTAGAACGCAACGTTCGAGCCGCCGACGACCGCGCAATAGATCACGTCCGGCTTGCGGAGCTTGATCTTGTTGATCACGGAGTTGAACTGCGTGTGGCCGAGCGGGAAGTACTCCTCGCCCGACACCGAACCGCCAAGATGCGCTTCGATGTGCTTACGCGCGATCTTCATCGACGTGCGCGGCCAGATGTAGTCCGAACCGATCAGGTAGAAGCTCTTGCCTGCCTTCTCCTTGGCGACCCAGTCGAGGCCGGCCAGAATCTGCTGCGTGGCTTCCTGGCCGGTGTAGATGACGTTCTTCGACTGCTCGAGGCCTTCATAGAAGGTCGGGTAGTAGAGCATGCCGTTGTACTGCTCGATAACCGGCAGCACCGCCTTGCGCGACGCCGAGGTCCAGCAGCCCATGATCGCCGCGACCTTGTCCTGCACGAGCAGCTTCTTCGCCTTTTCGGCGAAGGTCGGCCAGTCGGACGCGCCGTCTTCCTGGATGTACTTGATCTTGCGGCCGAGAACGCCACCCGCGGCGTTGATCTGCTCGATCGCCAGCTTTTCAGCCTGCACCGAACCCGTTTCGGAGATGGCCATCGTGCCGGTCACCGAGTGCAGGATGCCGACGGTCACTTCCGTGTCCGTCACCGCAAGGCCGGTCGTATTGACTTCGGAAGTCGCCGGGCCCGCACCGAGTGCGAATTTCGGCATCAGGGCCACGGCCGGAATGGCGGCCATGCCCATCAGCAGTTTACGGCGGAGCGAGGACTCCAGACCGCGTTCGATATCGTCTGACATTAAGTAACCCCCTGCGTGTCCGAGGCGAACCAGTGCCTCATTGGTGCAGGATCGTGGGTCGCCACACCTCAAGCGGGTATACGTCAATTGACGTATCCTCCCGGCGCACGCGC
Organism: Rhizobiales bacterium Ga0077545; assembly: GCA_001464335.1. Taxonomy (GTDB): domain Bacteria; phylum Pseudomonadota; class Alphaproteobacteria; order Rhizobiales; family Methylopilaceae; genus Flaviflagellibacter. Next base: position 11,446 of record LNEV01000005.1, read on the forward strand.
CGGGGCAGCATCCCCTTGCATCTCCGTAAGAAAGCGGGGTTCCGGCGGGAAATGAGCACCCCGCCGGGACCCCGTGTTTTGTCGTGTCCGGCGCCCTTTTGCGGCGCCAAAGCGTGCCTAGGCAAAGCTAGGAACGGAAATTGCTTCATCCCCGAGGAGAAGCGGGTGTCGTGTCTGGGGGCGTCTAGGGGATATGTCGGGCAGTCAGCGCATCGTGCGGGTGCGGCGCCAGTATAATCAGTGGGTCGCCAACCAGACGCTGGAAGACTACGCGCTGCGATTCACCGCCGAGCGCGCCCGCAAATGGTCGCCCCTGCGCGTGGGGCATACCGCCCTTGCAGCCATCTCATTCCTCGCGCTTGAAGCCATCGGCGGCGCCATCACCCTGAATTACGGCTTCACCAACGCGGTCGCGGCGATTCTCGTCGTCAGCACGCTGATTCTGATGACGGGGTTGCCGATTTCCTATTACGCGGCGAAATACGGCGTCGACATCGATCTCCTGACGCGCGGCGCGGGCTTTGGCTACATCGGCTCGACCATCACCTCGCTGATCTATGCGAGTTTCACCTTCATCTTCTTCGCCATCGAGGCGGCCATCATGGCACTCGCGCTGGAGATGGTGTTCGGGCTGCCTCTTGCCGCCGGCTACATCGTCTCCTCGCTCGTCATCGTGCCGCTGGTGACGCACGGCATCACCTGGATCACGCGCTTCCAGACCTGGACACAGCCGATCTGGCTCATCCTCCACATCCTGCCCTTCGTTTTCATCTTCTTCGCTAACCCGGCCTCGATCGACAACTGGACGAACTTTCCGGACGACAAGGGCGGCGGCTTTTCGATCATCCTCTTCGGCGCGGCCGCCGGCGTCGTCTTCTCGCTGGTCGCGCAGATCGGCGAACAGGTCGACGTGCTGCGCTTCCTGCCGCGTGCACGTAAGGGCAATCGCCTCCAATGGTGGGTGGCGCTGTGCATGGGGGGGGCCGGCTGGGTCATTCCGGGCGTCATCAAGATGCTGCTCGGCTCGTTCCTTGCTGTCCTCGCGGTCACGCACGGATTCGACTTCGCGGAGGCTGCTCAGCCGACCGACATGTATCTCGTCGCCTTCGGCTATGTGACCCAGTCTCCCGGCGTCGCGCTCGGCCTTATGGGCCTGTTCGTCGTGCTCTCCCAGATGAAGATCAACGTGACGAACGCCTATGCCGGTTCGATCGCGTGGTCGAACTTCTTTTCCCGCCTGACCCACAGCCATCCGGGTCGCGTGGTCTGGCTGTTCTTCAACGTCGCCATCGCGCTCCTGCTCATGGAGCTTGGCATCTACCGCGCTCTCGAGCAGACGCTCGGACTTTACTCGGTGATCGCGGTCGCCTGGGTCAGCGCTCTCGTGGCCGATCTTGTCATCAACAAGCCGCTCGGCCTCAGCCCCAAGCACATCGAGTTCAAGCGCGCGCATCTTTACGACGTGAACCCGGTCGGTGTCGGCGCCATGCTGATCGCGACCGCCGCTGCGCTGTTCGCCTTCTCGGGTGTGTTCGGGGACATTCCGCAGGCCCTTGCACCGTTCATCGCGCTCGGCACTGCGTTCGTCGCGAGCCCCGTCATCGCCGTATTGACGAAGGGCCGCTATTACCTTGCCCGCCAGCCCCGCGAGGATTGGGGCACGGCCACACAAATCCAATGCTGCGTTTGCGAACACACGTTCGAGAAGCAGGACATGGCACAATGCCCGGTCTATGCGGGCCCGATCTGCTCGCTGTGCTGTTCGCTCGACGCCCGCTGCCATGACGGCTGCAAGCCGGAAGGCCGGTTCTACGTTCAGCTCATGGAGGCCACCAAAAAGCTTCTCCCGGCACGGCTTGCCGACAAGCTCGATTCGGGAGTCGGTCGCTTCATCGGCGTTTTTCTCGTCAGCGCCGGCACGATCGGCGGTGCGCTGTCGCTCGTCTTTTTCCAGGCGACCATCAACGCGGCAGACCAGAAAGCCATCATCGCCCATACCCTTTGGGTCGTCTTCTTCATCCTGCTCATCATTTCAGGGATCGCCTCCTGGCTGTTCGTTCTCGCGCATGAAAGCCAGCGCGTCGCGGAAGAGGAATCGGAGGGGCAGACGCGTCTTCTTCTGCGCGAAATCGACGCCCATGAGCAGACCGACGCACAGCTGCAGAAAGCCCGCGACGTTGCAGAAGCCGCCAATCAGGCGAAAAGCCGTTACGTGATGGGCATCGGCCATGAACTGCGCACGCCGCTCAACGCGATCCTGGGATACGCACAGCTTATGGAGCGCGACGAACACATGCCCGCGCACCGGCGCGGCGGCGTGCGTGTCATCCGCCGGTCGGCCGAGCATCTCTCGGGCCTTATCGACGGTCTTCTGGACATTTCACGCATAGAGTCCGGACGTCTTCAGCTCAGCCGCGACGAGATGCGTTTCCCCGAATTTCTCGATCAGATCGTCGAGATGTTCCGCCTGCAGGCATCGGCCAAGGGTCTGCAGTTCCGTTTCAAGCGGCCAGAGCACATCCCCGCGGTGGTCTCGACCGACGAGAAGCGCCTGCGCCAGATACTCATCAATCTCTTGTCCAATGCCATCAAGTTCACCAGCAAGGGCAGCATCAGCCTGCGTCTCACGATGAAAAGCGGCGTCGCGGAATTCGAGATCGAAGACACCGGCCCAGGAATCCCCGAAGCCGATGTCGAGCGCGTGTTCGCGCCGTTCGAGCGCGGCCACGGCCTCGACCCGGAAACGACGCCCGGCATCGGCCTAGGCCTCACCATCACGCGCCTTCTCACCGAAATCATGGGCGGCGAGATCGTGATGAAGACCGAAGTCGGCAAAGGCACCTTGTTCACGGTGCGGCTGCTGCTGTCTTCCGTCGCGAACCCGCAACTAGACACACGACCGCGCCGCCGCATCAACGGCTATCGCGGGCCGCGCCGTACCATATTGATCGCCGACGACGACGCCGCGCACCGCGACCTGATGCGCGAAACGCTCGTCCCTCTGGGGTTCATCGTCCTTACGGCGCCGGACGGCAAGACCTGCATCGAACTCGCGGAGGATTGCGAGCTTGGCCTGTTCCTCCTGGACATAGCGATGCCGGGCATGGATGGCATGGAAGTCGCCCGGCGCCTGCGCGCGGCCGGGCACACCCGGGCTGCGATCCTGATGGTCTCGGCAAACATGACGGCCTCGAAGGAGCGCAAGCCGGGCGATGCCCATGACGATTACATTCCAAAGCCTGTGGACCTTCAGAAGCTGTTCGACCGTATCGAACAGCTTCTGAAGCTCGAATGGACCTATGAGAGCGCCGAAAAGATTTCGCTGCCGCCATCGGCGTCGAAAAAATACGTTATGGCGGCACCTTACATCGAAGAACTGAAGCGTCTTGGCACCATCGGATACATCCGCGGGATCGAAGCCAAACTGGCCGAAATCGAAAACGCCTCACCGGAGAGCAAACAACTTGTCGACGATCTCCATGCCTATATCCGCAATTTCGACATCAAACGCTTCCTCGCCACTCTGGAGACGATCCCCGGTGAATGAGAGCCATCCACGCGATATCGTCCTCGTCGTCGAGGATTCGGTCGACAATCTCGGCATGCTGATGCAGGCGCTTGAAGAGGCCGGCATGACCGTGCTCGTTGCAATCGACGGCGACGCGGCGCTCAAGCTCGTCGAGCAGATCACGCCAGACATCATCCTGATGGACGCGATCATGCCCGGCATGGACGGTTTCGAGACGACACGCCTCCTGAAGCGTAACGACAGTCTGTCTCACGTGCCCGTCGTGTTCATGACCGGTCTCAGCGAAACCGAGCACATCGTGAAGGGGCTGGGCGCCGGCGGCGTCGATTACGTCACGAAGCCCGTCGCGCCGGACGAACTGGTTGCGCGCATCCGTGTTCATCTGGCTAATGCGCGCGCCTCGCAGGGCGCACGCATGGCGCTCGACGCCACCGGCCGCTATCTGCTGGCGGTCAATTCCGCCGGCGAGCTTCTCTGGGCAACTCCGCAGGCAAAACGCCTGTTGGCGGCGGAGGGCGGGCATGTGTCCGACCATCTCGCGCTGCCGCTTCAGGCGCGTGTGTGGGTATCCAAGGCGACCAAGTCCATCGGAGGCTCGCAGCCGATGATCATGGAGGCCGGGCAGCGCAAGCTGCAGCTCTCCTTCCTCGCCCGCACCGGCCCGGACCAGTACATGCTGCGACTGACAGAAGAAAACGCCGACGCCGCGCAGCAGATGCTGAAGGAAAAGCTCTCGCTGACCAATCGCGAGGCGGAAGTTCTTCTGTGGCTCGCGCGCGGAAAGTCCAACAAGGACATCGCCGAAATCCTGGCGCTCAGCCCACGCACGGTGAACAAGCATCTTGAACAGATCTATTCGAAACTCGGTGTCGAGAACCGCGCGTCCGCAACAGCGATCGCAACGCAAGCCTGGTCCTGAAATTGAAAAGCTGCCGCGCAAGGGTCGCGCGGCAGCTCTTGGAGAAGGTCCTGTCCTCAGCGGATGCGGAACCGTCAGGCCGCCTGAACATCGGAAAGGAAGCCCGAGACTTCCTCGCCGAGCCTGGCCGAATGCTGAGCCAGTTCGCGCGCCGCCGTCAGCACCTGCGAGGATGCCGCGCCCGTCACGCTGGCCGCCTCTTTGACCTGCTCGATATTGCTCGTCACAAGCTGGGTGCCCTGCGCCGCCTGCTGCACATTGCGCGCGATTTCATGCGTGGCAGATCCCTGCTCCTCGACCGCCGCCGCAACCGTGTAGGTGATCTTGTTGATGTTATCGATGGTCAGACCGATCCCCCGAAGAGCCTCAACCGCCTGCGTCGTGGCTTCCTGAATCTCCGAAATCTGGGAGGAGATATCGCTGGTGGCCCGGCCGGTCTGCGCGGCGAGTTCCTTCACTTCGGACGCAACCACGGCAAAACCGCGACCCGCCTCCCCGGCACGCGCCGCCTCGATGGTGGCGTTGAGCGCAAGAAGATTGGTCTGCCCGGCAATATCGTTGATAAGCGCAACCACATCTCCGATCTTCTGTGCGCTTGACGCCAGCGACTGCACGATGACGTCCGCACGGCGCGCTTCGTCGACGGCCGCTTCCGCGATCTTGGTCGATTCCGCAACCTGGCGGCTGATTTCGCTCACCGATGTCGCAAGCTCTTCCGTCGAGGCAGCGACGGTCTGCACGTTCGCCGATGTCTGTTCGGCAGCACCGGCAACCGCTACAGCCTGCTGGCTCGTCTCTTCGGCCGTGCTCGACATGGACCCCGAGGTGGCTTCCATCTCGGAGGCCGCCGCCGACAGCGCGCCCACCAGTTCGCTGGAGCTTGTCTGGAACGACCGCGTCAACTCATCAAGGCGCTGGGCACGGCGCATCTTGGAGGCGCTCTCCTCCTCCGCAAGGGCTGCGAGACGGCGGCCTTCGATGGCATTGTCCTTGAAGACCTGAAGCGCGCGGGCCAGAAGACCAACTTCGTCCTTACGTTCCGTGCCGACGACATCGATATCGAGATCGCCCTGGGCAAGCCGACCCATCGCGGCCGTCATGGCGGTCAGCGGCCTCACCACGCCATAAATGGCGATGATGCCGAGCAAGCTGATCGCGAAGACAAGACCGACTGCCGCCGCGATGATCAGGGTCATGCCGGTCGCATCTGCCGACTCCTCGGCATCCGCGGAGACCGTTTTCATGGTCTGGGCCGTAAATTCACTGACGGCATCGGTCGCGCGGGCGCTTTTGAGCCGCGCGGCACTGCCTTCCGTCAACGACAGCTGTGCGGCGCCAGCATGGTCCCCCTGCATCGACAGCGCGACACTTTTGGTAGCGACGTCGAAGTAGTCGGAAGTGATCTGTTTCAGCTCTCTGTTGACTTGCTGTCTCTCGCCCGAGCTCATCGCGATCATGCGATCGGCCATCGCGAGCGCTTCCGTCTTGAGCTGCTCGAACTGTTGGCGTGCCTCGGCGGCCTTCGTCGCGTCGCGAAGAATTATAAGGTTCTTTTCCCGGATCGTCGCTGCGTTGACTGTTGCCTCGAGCGAAAGCGCGAGCGCTCGGCGTTCGGCAACGTTGGTGGCAATGTCCTGCGTGACGTCCGAAAGCTGGATCAGAGATTTTTCGGCGAGAACGATCAGCCCGATCACGACAGCAAGAAGGATCGCGGTCGGCACGGCAAGCTTTGTCAAAAGTTTGAGATTGTTAAATCCAGACATACCCCAGCCCCATTGGCCGCATCGGCGCAGCACTGCAGCTAATATCGAAGAACAGGGTTAATGGCGGCTAAGATGGAGCACTCGTCAAAATGCTACGTATTTATACTTAGAAAACGCTCTGGATGCATCGAAAAATATACCTAAGTATAGAGCATTAAAAACCACGCTTCTCCCCCTGCTTGCAATCTTAAATTGCACGATGGACGAAACGGGAAGCCCCCGCCGAAGCGGCGGGGAGCCCCTAGAACCATTTAATCGCCGCCGGTCTTAAATATGGACAAAACTCTCACTTCGCGGCCGAGTCAGCCTCTTTCCTCGTCTCCGCTCTGCTACGTCCTCGACAGTGAACTTTCGATCCTGCGCACGATTTCCAGTCGCGTAGCGGCAAAGGGAATGCGTGTCGCAACGTGTCCATCACTCAACAGCCTCCTCTCTCGTGTCGCCGAAGAATCTCCCAACCTTGTCTTCCTCGATGTCGCCTTTCACGAAACAGATGCTGTCGAGGTGATGCGGCTTCTCGGTACGACCGGTTTTCGCGGCCGGGTTCATCTGATGGGCCGCCGCAGCGAGGAGCTGATGCGGAGCCTCATCGAAATTGGTGTCGAACGGGGCCTCAGCATGGGTCCCAGCCTCATAAAGCCGTTCAGGCGGAATGACATCGACACATTGCTGGGCGAATTTCTGGCCGGAACCAATTCGCTCCCGCCGGTCAGGCGGGAGCGATCGACGCGTCACTGTTCCATCGGCTCCAACGAAACACTGCAGGACGCACTCGACAATCATCTCGCAACTGTCTTCTACAGACCGCGCTTCGATCTCGAAACACGCCGCCCCTACGGCGCGCAGGTTCTCTCGGTTCACGCCATCACGGGGGAATGCCTCATCTCGCGGTATGAACAATCCGCACCTGCGGCCGTCATGGACCAGTTGAGCACGTACACTTTCGAAACAGCCTTGAGGGGTTGGCGGACCTATTCGACCCGCTCTTTCAATCCCGTGATGTCCGTCCGCATTCCCTTGAGTTCACTGTCGCGCCTCCCAATAGGGCGCATCATCCGCGACAATCGCCCGGAGAGTGCCGACTGGCCGGGGGTCGTCGTCGATATCACCGAATGGGAGCTCACGCAGCAACCGCAGAAAGTTCAGGAAATTGCGGCGCAGCTCAAAATCCACGGCATACAGACATCGATCGGAGATTTCGGAACCGGAGGCATTGCACTTGGCCATCTCGGGCGATTTCATCCGGATGAAATCGCGATCAACCGCTGCTTCGTCGAAGACTGCTCGAAAGACCGTCTTCAGGCTAGGCTCTGCGAATCGATCATTTTCCTCGCCAAAAGCCTCGGCGCGCGCGTTGTCGGGGAAGGTGTCGAAAACCTCGATGACCTTCAGACCCTTCTTCGGATGGGGTGCAATATCGCACACGGAGAAGCGCTCTCACCTCCGCTTTCGTCCGGCGCGTTCGAAGCCTTCATCGCTCGTAATCAAATCCTGTCCGTCGAATCCCCCAAAGCCGTTTCCGGGCTTGAGCATCTCAGGGAGACCGACCGCCTCAGCCAGCGCGAGATCGAGGTTCTGGAACTGATCGCCTCCGGAAAATCGAGCAAGCAGGCCGGCTTGGAACTCGGTCTCAGCCCGCGGACGATCGATGTCTATCGAACACGTCTCATGGCCAAGCTCAACGCACGCAACGCCGCCGAACTGGTCAAGCTCGCTTTGACATCACGCTGAAGCGAGGGCTTCGGCCGCAGCCGCCTGCGGCAGGCCGAAAACAGCTCTCGCCCGCGTGAGCGACCATCCGGACATATCGAGGTACCACTGGCCGCAATCCCCAGCCGTCATGACATTCGTAAAAATGTCCGTCACAGCTGAGGGATTTGCGAGGAGATCTTCGTGAAGGTGACAATACCTGTTGGAAAGAAAAGCCAAAAGCGCAGTCGCCTCAACCTGAGTCAACGGATCAGTGTCGTCAATGTCCATTGCCTCGTGTCCGCACCATGCCGCGAACGGAGATTGTCCGCACACGATAACTTTCTTGCAGAAAATAAGTGCTGTTGCTGCTGATGTGGAGGAGATGGTGATCAAGCCGTCGGCTTCGGGAATGTAAAGCTCCGTAAGCCCTTGCGAGAGATGTTTCGGGAGGAAACGCAGCTTCGGGCAGGCTGTCGCAAGCGCGCTTTCCATGTCGGGCGTCAGTCGGAAGTGCGGATGATAGGTCGGCACGCCGAGCCAGCCGTCCGGCAGAGCCTGTCCCCACGCGTACAACAGGTCCTCGACGGGAACGGCTCCTTCATAGGATCCTTCGTAGGTCGGCCAATCGGGGGGCTGCGTGGCAAGCAAAGCCACCTTGCCCTGCCGCCGGATGTCGTCGAAGGCTGCGCAAGCTTCGGGATAGGTTTCGTGGCGCGCGTAAATCTGTTCGCGGATCTGGTCCGGAAACGTCGAAAGCTCCTGCCAGTCCTCGGCTCCGAGTCTGATGTTTTTGATGTCGGACGCCCGTGTTTCCAGCAGCGATCCGATCTGGTGGCCGGAAGGGTCGAAATAGGTCTTGAGATTTTGCCGAAGGCGAGGAAGAGGCGCCTGCTCGACATAGAGCGCCGGGATGCCGGCAAACGCCTTTTGCGCGAACGCGTTCTGGCAGGTCGTCACAATCAGATCGGGTGCATAGGCTCGACGCACGTCGGCCAGCGCATCGGTCAGGGCGTTGGCGTCCTCGCCTGTCCCGTAAAGCGCCCGTGCGTAATCCGCGCGCCGGTGATTGAACGGCGCGAGTGGAGAATGCGTCGGCAGTTCGAAGCAAAGCCGCGCTTTGCCTTTGGACGCATCCTGTCGCCATTTTTCGCAAACGACGGCATTCGCTGCGAGCGCGACGCCCCCGCTCATCAGGCCCGCGGCCTGCTCAACCAGCCGGACCCAGGCAAAATGCGGCACCAGACAAGCCGGATCCTGCCGGAACGCGACCGGATCGAGGAAATACAGGATGCGTGGCCCTGCCCGCTTTTCGGATGACGTGGCCCTGGCACCCAGAACAGACCGAATTTGTGCAATGAACTTGTCGAGCAAACGTCGCCCTCATGACCGCAAAACAGGAGCCTTCAAATCATGCAGGGCATGATCGAGACACGATGCGAGGAGCTTCGAAACGAGCCCGAGTCCCCGGATGCACCGGCCCTACTGGAATAAATCCAAAGACGCCACATCAAACAGTCTCTGACGGGAGATAGCCCCAGCACAAGCGCGCCTGATGGCGGATTGACGGCGCAAAGTCGGGCCAGCCTGGACATCCGGGGCTACTGTGTCTTGAACAGGACAGAGCCGATGTCCTAAATCGAGGCAACTCCAATTCGTAGGGCCCCTCTGCCGAAACTGGTTCGGGGATGCGGCAGAGAGCGCTGATGCTGTCCTGGTTGAAGTCTCGCCTCGGTCGCACGACGCCGCAGGCTTTGTTCCTGAACAACACCGCCGATATCTATCACTGGGGCTGCTTCGGCACGTCCATGATGATTTATCGCGCACTCGAGGACCGGGGTTTTCAGGTCACTTCTTTCAATGCACTCGAAACGCATCGGGAGTTCGGCAACGCCCCGGCCGCGCCCGATGATAAAGCGATACAGGCCTATTTCTCATCGCTCAAAGGCATTAAGCCCAACCTGGTCAAGGCGTTTCAGGCGAGCGATTTTCTGGTGGTCAACGGCGAGGGAACGCTCCACCGTTTCGGCCCCGCCCCGCGTGCCCTTTTGTCGTTGATGCGCCTTGCCACACTCGTCGGGAAACCGGTGCACCTCATCAATCATGCCTGCTACCCGTCCGGAGAGGCTGAACCGGCCGCCCGCGAGGTCGAGGACTTCTATCGGCACTGTCTGAAGGACGTCGACCGCATCGTCGTGCGCGAAGACTGGTCCGCACAGCCCTATGAGCGCTGGGGCCTTCCCGCGGTGTCTGGCTTTGACTGCCTTCCGCTCTACTGCGCGCGGTATTTGCCCGACATCCCCGACATGCCGCGCAGCTTGGTTCTCGGCGGAGCATCCTGGTGGACGCACGAGGATGCGGAAAACCTCGGGCGCACATTCAATCGTCTCCTTTCCCAAGACAGCCGCGTCATTTTTCTTGCCGGCGGGAACGACAAAGAACCGGAGGAAGACGACGGCCATTTCCAGGCGCTGCGGATCGGCCTCCCACGGCTTGAGATCGTTCGGCCGGCAACGCTCGATGAGTGGATGGGCTGGATCAAATCTGCCGAAGTTCTCGTCACTGGCCGTTTTCATCACGCGATCGCGGGTGCGATCACATCAACGCCCATGGTCACGACCAAGGGGAACACGCCAAAAACCGATGCCGTCTGCGCGATGCTTGGGCTGCCGCCTCCGCTTTCTCTCAAGGAGCCGGGTTTTGAGGACGAACTGGCCTTGCGCCTGTCCTCTCCCGCAAAAGTACGTCCCGAGAAGATGGATGCCTTGCGCGAAAAAGCAAAATTGAACCTACATTTTTGACGTTACGACGTTTTTGACGCAGATTTGAAGAGGCGAAAAGAGCATGTGGTTCAAGAAAAAAGTCCCGCAGGAGGAGCAGAAACCGGCCCAGACCGCCACCGCTCAGCCGGCTCCCGATCGCAGCAGAGACGAATTGATCGAGCAGTACCGGAAGCTGCACACTGAGAAAGCCGATTACGGCCGCACGTCGGAATACCAGCTCGGATACATCCAGCAATCGGTGATGTGGCTCGGGCCGATCAAGACGGTTCTCGATTACGGCTGCGGCCGCTCGCTCGTCGTCGACTGGGTTGCGAAGCTCAACGACGCAACGGCCTACCGATACGATCCCGCCATTCCCGAATATTCGAACCTGCCGATCGAAAAAGCCGATCTCGTTCTGAACACCGATGTGCTCGAGCACATACCCGAGGATCAGTTGCCCGAAATTCTCGGTGCCATTTCGCGAATCTCGCCGCATGCGTTCTTCAACATCTCCATCGTCCAGGCTGTGACCCACCTGCCCAATGGCGACAACGCACATTGCACCGTGCGAAACGGCGAATGGTGGAAAGACAAACTCGCCGAATATTTCGCCGTCGTTCGGGAGGTCAGGTCCTACAGACCCACAACGGTTTCGTTCATTACATGGTGACAGGCAGGCCCCTGGAGACGATCGGCAACATCGTAGCGGGCAAATCGGTGGCGTTGGTGGGCAATGCGGCCAGCCTGTTCAAACGATCGCACCCCATCGACGATCACGACGTCGTCGTACGGATCAATGGCGGTCCATTCGTCGAGGACGAGGAAAAACGCGCGGGCCAGAGAACCGATATCCTGCTCGTCTCTGACTTTTCCGACGAAAAGCATCTCTCCGCCGCGCCGCACGTGGTCTGGATGACGCCGAAACACCGAGAAACCCTCCCTTCCGAAACCAGGGCCCGGTTGTATTTCTATCCGCAGCAATGGTGGGATTTGCTCTTTTCACAAATAGGCGCCCGTCCGTCGACAGGCTGCATGGGCATCGACATTCTCACGCGCCTCATCGGCGATGGAGAACTGCACCTTTACGGGTTTGATTTCTGGAAAAGCCCGACGAGCTACACCAACGAAATCCGGCCGGGTCCCCACGCGCCGAGCGCGGAAGAGGCATATGCGCGCGCTCATCCCTCCCCACCGCATCTTCTGAGCGAAGGGGTCCGCAGAAGCGGCAAGCTCGCTTCTCCGCGTCTGGCCGGCGACCCGGCCGATCACTGGAACTTCACGCGCAGCCGGTCTGTCACAACTTCCATCACCAGCACGATCAGAAAAATCGCCAGAATGATCGCGGACGCGTTCTTGTACTGGAAGAGATCGAACGCAACTTTCAGCTCCTGACCGATGCCGCCGGCGCCAACGAGCCCAAGCACGACCGAGGCACGCACCGCTTTTTCCAGAGCAAACAGCGAGCTGTTGATCAAGGATGGCATGATGTCCGGGAGGATCACGCCGAACAGCACCGAGACACGGTTGGCGCCGATGGCCTGCAACGCTTCCTGCGGTTTCTTGTCGGCATCCTCCATCGCTTCCGCGAAGAAACGGCCGCAAAAGCCGATCGTATCGACAATAATCGTCATCGTTCCGGCAACCGCGCCCAGGCCGACGGTCGAGACGAACAGAAGCGCCCATACAAGATCCGGCACCGTGCGAAACAGCGAGATCACCACTTTGGGCGCGTGGCGAAATATGCCGAGCGGGCTGACGCCGCGCGCGGCGAGCCATGCCATCGGCAGGCTGAGGACGATGCCGATGACCGTTCCCGCAAGCGCGATCTGGAAGGTTTCGATGATGCGCCAGAACATGCGCTGCATGAACGCGGGTTCGGTGTTCGGCGGCATCATGCGGCCGAGCAGATCCAGCAGTTTCGGCACGCCCACGGCGAGCTTTTCGGGAGACGGCGCCACCTGCCCGATGGATGCGATGATGACCGCGCCCACGACGACCAGCATCGTGAAGGAAACCGGCGAGAGCGACGGCAAGCGCCCCGGCAGACTGCGTTCAGCCCTGGAAGACATTGTCGATTTCTGCGCGTGAGACATCCCGTGTCGGCAGGTCGAAGAACACCTCGCCAGCCTTCAGTGCGATGATCCGATCCGAATAATTGAGGGCATGCTCCATGTCGTGTGTCGTGTAGACAAGCGTGATGCCGTGCTCGCGCGCCAGATCGGAAAAGATCTTCATGATGTCGCGGCCGACGGCAGGATCGAGGCTCGCGGCGGGCTCATCGGCGATCAGGAGTTTGGGGCGGCGGATCAGCGCGCGCGCAATGGCGACGCGCTGCGCCTGCCCGCCGGACAGCTCGTCCGCACGCGATTTTGCCTTTTCCGACAGTTTGACTTCGGACAGAACCTGCATGGCCTCCTCGCGCCAGTTGCCTTGCGCCAGCGAATGATGCCAGGCACGCCAGCTACCCGGCAGGCCGAGCTTGCCATGAATGACGTTCGTCAAGACGGACTGGCGGCCGACGAGACCGTGGTTCTGGAACACGAAGCCGATCTGCCGCCGCAGACGGTACAGCTGTGCGGATGACGGCGTGGACGAAAAGCTTTCGCCCAACGTCATGATCTCGCCCTGGCTCGACGGAAGAAGGCCGATCAGGCATTTCAGCAGCGTGGACTTGCCGGCACCGTTCGCGCCGATCAGCGCAACGCGCTGGTCCGGACTTATGCTGAGCTTTACGCCCGCAAAGACCGATTTCCCGTTGGGATAGGTCTTTGCAAGATCGGACGTGCGGATGACTTCCTGCATGATGCCTCCTGGCCTGCCGCCAAGCACATGAAATGACGAAACGTCCGGCACAGCCGGACGGATGACAGACGGAAAGAAGCCGGGCGGGACAAATCCCGCCCGGCTTTTGGGCTTATTCCACGAAGGCGTTGAACGTATCGACGCCGATCGTGCGGTACATGGAGCGGACGTAATCGTAATCCTCGTCCTTGATGTCGGTCAGGAAGATGCCGCCCTTGAACTTCTTGTTGTCATCGCCCGTCAGCACGGCGGACATCAGCGCATTGCCATCCTTCAGGAACGCATCGCGGACCTTGGTGAACACGTCTTCGGACACGTCCTTGCGGGCGACGAGAATGTCGTTCGGCAGATCGCGTCCACGCGCCAGAACGGCAAAGGCCGCATCGGGAAAGGCTTCGCGGATCGAGCTCAGATGGCCGAAATTGAGGCCGACAGCGGCGATATCGCCACGGATGAGCGCCTCGGCCGCAACGTTGCGGTTGATGATGACCGGCTCGTAATCCTCATTGTACTTGATGCCTTGGTCGGTCAGCGCCTGCGCGGGACCGAGATGCTGGGACGTGGAGCCCACCGCACCGAACGCAATTTTCTTGCCCTTCAGGTCTTCCAGCGTGCGGATCGGCCCGTTCGCCAGCACCGCGATCTGCGCAAAATAATCCGGGCGCTGCCACGCGACGACAATACGCGGCTGGCTCAGTTCCTTCATGATGACGTATTCAGCCGGTCCCGTAAGCACAAGATCGACGTGCCCCGCATTCATCGCCTCGACAGCCGCCGTGCGCGAGCTGACGGGGATCAATTCGATCTCAAGGCCGGTCGATTTTTCGAGCGCCTTCTCAAAGCCGCCGAATTCCTGTTGGAGAGCTTCGAGGCCCTCGATGTCGGTGACGGCAAATCGCACCGGATCGGCCGCAGCCGGCAGAAGCGTGACGAGCGTCAACGCGAGGACGGAAGCCATTGTGCGGATCATGTTTGACCTCATGCTGTATAGACAGGAAATGAATAATATGGTTTTCTGTATAGACAGCAGATGACGCGTTGATGACGTTTCGCACGGCGCGGCCGAATTGGGGACTTTCATGAACTGGGAAATTGTCGGCGGGCAGGCACTCACTGGTCGCGATCTGAAAAGGCGGGATGTGTTCGTTTCCGACGGCCGGATCCGCGATGAGGCGGTGCCCGGCGCGCGCGTCCTCGACGCCTCGAATCTCCTGGTGCTCCCGGGCGTGGTCGACATTCACGGCGACGGCTTCGAACGCCAGATGATGCCGCGGCCCGGCGTGCGGTTCGACACACGCATGGCGCTGAAGGACACCGACCGTCAGCTTGTGGCCAACGGCATCACGACCGCGTTTCACGGCCTGTCCATTTCCTGGGAGCCGGGTCTCAGATCCGGAGACGCGGCGCGGCATCTGATCGAGACGCTTCTTGAGCTTCGTCCGTCGCTGGGCTGCGACACACGGCTTCATCTGCGCTGGGAGACGTTTGCCCTCGATGAACTGGCGGATGTATTCGACTGGCTCAAACTGTCGCCGCCCCCCATCCTCGCCTTCAACGACCACACGACCGGCTCGGTGCTGAAAGGCACGATCGCGCGCAAGATCGGCCAGATGGCCGAGCGGGCGGGCCTCAGCCGCGAGGATTACATGGCGCTGCTGGACCGCGTCTGGGGCCGTCGTGGCGAAGTCGAGGATGCCATAGCCGCCCTCGCCGCCACAGCGCATGAAAACGGCAACGTTCTGCTCGCCCATGACGAAGCTTCACCGGAGGTGCGCGCGCACTTCCGTGCGCTCGGCGTCGTCTCCTCGGAATTTCCGCTGACGCTGGAAACGGCGGCCGCGGCCCGCGCCGCGAGCGAGCATGTCATCCTCGGTGCGCCCAACGTGGTGCGCGGCGGCAGCCATAACGGCGCGCTCAACGCCACGGACGCGATCCGCCAGGGCCTCTGCACCGTGCTTGCCAGCGATTATCACTATCCCTCGCCGCTGCACGCTGCGTTCAAGCTCGTGCAAACCGGCGTGGCCGATCTTCCGGCGGCGTGGGCGCTCGTGTCCGGCAATCCGGCCGAGGCGGCAGGGCTTTCCGATCGCGGACGGATCGGCGACGGACTGCGTGCCGATCTCATTCTCGTCGACGCGAGCGACATGGAGCACCCGGAAGTCGTCGCCACCATGACGCAAGGCCGAATCGTTTATTCTCGGCGGATGCTGGAGAAAAGCTCCAGTGCTCACCCCGCGTTCGACCTTGCGGAAACTAACGGGTAAGTCCGTTGAACACCAACCTGATCGATCATCTGCACGGCACCGCCGACGTCGAAGGTTTCGACGGTCTGATTTTCCGGCCGCGCAGCGACACGGCCATCTGGCAGCAGATCTACGATTACATTCTCGAACTCATCGACAATGGGTATCTCGGCGCGGGCACCCAGCTCCCCGGCGAAGTTCACCTGGCCGGGAAGCTCGGAGTAACGCGCATCACGCTGCGTCGTGCCCTGCAGAAGCTGCAGCAGGAAGGCCACCTCACCTCGCGCAAGGGCGTCGGCGTGTTCGTTCGCAGCCCGCCCTCGGCCTTCGTCGTGCGTGACGGCAGCCGGTTTTCGGAAAGCCTGAGGGCGGATGGAAAGAGCGTCGCGACCAACACGTTCCTGCTGGTCACCGAGCCGGCCAATTCCGAGGCCGCCGCACAGCTCGGCATCGAACTGGGCAGTCCGGTGATAACGATCAGCCGCGTGCGTACGGCCGACAACCAGCCGATCTATATCAGCACCAAGGTCTTCCCCGCCGCGCTGCTGCCGGATTTCGAGACGGTCTATTCGCGCCGCCAGTCCGTCACCGATGTCTTCATCGCGCACGGCATCCAGAAATACCGGCGCATCGAAACGCGCATCAGCGGCGGTTTTGCCACCGGGCATGAGGCGCAATTGCTTCAGTTGACTCCCGGAACGCCCGTTTTCCGCACAAGCTCGATCAACGAAAACGCCGCCGGGGACCGCATCGAGTGGACGCGCGGCTGCTGGCTGTTGACCTCGGTCGATTTCATCTTCTGACGCCTAGTCCTGTGCGGCGCGCCGCTTCGCCCGCTCGATCGGCGCGGCTTGACGCTCGATCTGTGCGGCAAGCGCCTTCGGCAAGCCGGTCGCCGGTTTTCCGGCCGGGCGTGCAAAGCGCCCTGCGCTGGGCGACCTGACATTCAGGCGCAGCAGGGACTGGGCCTGCGACACCGCCGCGATGATGGGATCGACCACCGGAACCGGCACGCGATCGGCGATACGCCCGGCAAGCCCTGTCAGGGGCGCACCGGCCAGGATGACAACATCCGCTCCCAGTTCGCTGACCGCACGACGTGACGTCTCCACGATCTCGCTTTCAAGCTCGGCCTGAACATTCGCGACCGACGAGAACGCGGCGTCCGGCACGCAGATGCCGACGCATCGCGTGTCGAGACCGGCCTGTGCCACCGCTTCCTCATACCAGGCGCGCATATTCTGCGAGAACGTCACAAGCGCAAACGTCTTGCCCAGCATGCAGGCCGTCAGCATGCTCGCCTCCGCCATCCCCGTCAGCGGAAGATCGAACAGTTCACGCGCGGCAAGAAGCCCCGGATCGCCGAAGGCGGCAACAACCACCGCATCCACATCGTCCTGACGCTCCGCGATCATCTCCAGCACGAGATTGCCGGCGATCAGCGCCTCTGCGCGGCTCGAAATGTAGGGCATTCCCCGATCTGCCGTCATCCCCTCCAGCTCGACGTCGGGCGGGATGGCCGCGCCCGCGGTCGAGACCATCAGATCGGTCATCTGCCGGGACATGTTGGGGTTGAGAATAAGTATTTTCATGAACCTGTATCACTCGGTCGATAGAATGAACGAAGAAGCATTCCGCACGGACCGCAGCCGCGGTCGGGGAGCCCCCGGAGACGTCATCGGCCGCGTGCCGCATGTATGTAAGCGGCGCTCGCGCAGAGAGGCGGCGTCGGAAAATGCGTGCGTCTGGCTCCAGTATTTCCTATAGAAACCCGAAATCCGATTTATGAGATATTGCGGAGACATGCGATGAAACTTTGCCGTTTTGGTGCTGCCGGAGCCGAACGCCCCGGTCTTCTGGACGCCGATGGCAAGATCCGCGATCTCTCCTCGATCATGGACGACATCCGTCCCGGTCACCTCGCGCCGGAAGAGCTTGCACGGCTGGCGGCGATCGACCCCACGTCCCTGCCGCTCGCCCCCGAAGGCACGAGGCTCGGCGTTCCGTGGACGGGCATATCGAAATATGTGGGCATCGGGCTCAACTACACCGATCATGCCCGCGAGGCCGGACTGTCCGTACCCGAGGAGCCGATCATCTTCCTCAAGGCCCCGAGTGCGATCTGCGGCCCGAACGACGACACGATGATCCCCAAAGGCGGTTCGAAACTCGATTGGGAGGTCGAACTCGGAATCGTCATCGGCAGCCGCGCGAGCTGTGTCGCCGAAGAGGACGCCGATGCGTTCATCGCGGGTTATTGCGTCCTCAACGATGTGTCCGAACGCGGCTTCCAGATGCAGTCCTCGCAATGGGACAAGGGCAAGGGCTGCGACACGTTCGGCCCCGCCGGTCCTTGGCTCGTCACGCGGGACGAGGTGCCCCATCCCGGCAATCTGCGCCTCTGGTCGAAGGTCAACGGGCAGATCCGCCAGGACGGCAACACGGCCAACCTTATCTTCGGCGTCCACACGCTGGTTTCCTATGTGAGCCATTACATGACGCTCCTGCCCGGAGACGTCATCGCGACCGGAACGCCTGCAGGTGTGGCGCTGGGCATGAAGCCCGAACCGCAATGGCTGCGCGCCGGAGACAATGTCGAAATCGGCATCGAGGGGCTCGGCATCCAGCAGCAGGTGATCGTCGGCTGAGTCATGCGGCGCGCGCCCGTGTCCAGAGGGCACGGATTGCGGCATCCGCCTCGCGGCAGATTTCGTCGGCGTTCACCTTGGTAGGTGCGCCGCACTCGACCACGATCTCGCCATCGACGAGAACCATCTCCACGTCTCGCCCATGCGCGACATGGACGAGATTGCCGAGCGGATTGACGTTCGGCGTCAGATGCGGACGGCGGAAATCCAGCGCAACCAGATCCGCCCGTTTGCCGATCTCGATGCTGCCGATTTCGTCTTCCAGACCCATGGCCCGCGCTCCGGCCATGGTTGCCATGTCGAACACCGTCTGCGGCTGCCAGTTTTCCGTCACAGCACTGTCCTGGATGCGTCCGGCCGCAAGAGCCCAGCGCATCACCTCGACCATGTCCGCGTGCATGTTGTCGGTGCCGAGCGTCAGCTTCGCGCCTGCCGCCCGTAGCCTCCCCGTCGGCGCAATGGTCGCGCCCGTCGCATTGCCCTTGGCGATGTGGGCAATGTTGATCCCTGCCCGTCCGATCCGGGCGATGTCGTCCGAGCTGACGTGGATGCAGTGCGCCGCGAGCAAAGTGTTATCGAGCAGACCAATATCGTCCAGCAGCTCGGGCGGGCTTTTTCCGTCGCGTTCGCGGATGCGCGCAAGCTCGACCTTGCTCTGCGACAGATGCGTCGTGACGCGCAGACCCTTGGCGCGCGCCGTCTCGCCGATCCGCTTCAGGAAGGAAGTCGAGCAGGTGTCTGGCGCATGCGCGGCGAACTGGACCCCGATCCGGTTGTCGCTCCTGCCGTGGTATTTTTCGGCGAGATCCACCGCGTCCTGAAGTGTCTTGTCGCCAATCGCGTCCCTGTACTCCCAGCGCCCTGACGAAACGCCGCTGAAATCGACATCGTGGATGCGCCCGCAGGAAAAGACCCGCAGCCCGATGTCGGCCATTGCGGGCGTCACGACATCCGCGTGCACGAACGTGTCGTTGATGAGGGTCGAGCCGAAAAGGAGGGCTTCGAGCGCGCCGAGCCGGGAGATCGCGTAGGCCTCGTCCGGCCTCACCATATGTCCTTGCGGAATGCCCGGCGTGTAGGCCGGGGCGAAACCGAGATCCTCAGCCATGCCACGCACCATTGTGAGATTGGCATGGGTATGGACGTTAACGAACCCCGGCGTCACGACGCGCCCTGGGAGATCGATGGTGCGCACCGCCTGCGGCAGGGGAACGCCCTCCTTGCGGCTCTCGACACGCGCGATGCGGCCATCCTTCATGCCGATCACCGCGTTTTCGACCATCGGATTGCGAGGGTCGCCCGTCAGCGCTGTCGCCCCGGAAAGCACAAGATCGTAGGTCATCGGACTCTCAGCGATGGAGGACATGTTTCAGGAAATTCTGCGTCTTTTCCTGACGCGGCGCAGTGAAGATATCTTCCGGAGCCCCTTCCTCGACAATGTAACCGTCCGCCATGAAGATCAGGCGGTCGGCCACCTGCCGCGCAAAAGTCATTTCGTGCGTCACGACAATCATCGTCATGCCCTCCAGCGCGAGCTCGCGCATGACGTCAAGCACCTCCTGCACGAGTTCGGGATCGAGCGCCGACGTCGGCTCATCGAACAGGATAAGGCTGGGCTCCATGGCAAGCGCGCGGGCAATCGCAACGCGCTGCTGCTGACCTCCGGAAAGCTGGGAGGGCCGCTTGTGCATATGATCGGCCAGGCTAACGCGGTTCAGTTCGCGCTCGGCGCGTGCTTCGGCTTCTGCCCTGGACAATCCGAGAACCTTGCGCGGTCCAATCGCCACGTTCTGCACGGCCGTGAGATGAGGAAACAGATTGAAACGCTGGAAAACAAAACCGAACTTGCGTCTTTGCTCGGCCAGCTCGCGCGCGCCGGCAGGCACGAACGCCCCGCCTGTCCCGATAAAGCTGCCGCCGACCGTCTCGCCGTCCAGCATGACCGCGCCTCCGGATGGCTCTTCCAGATGGTTGAGGCACCGCAACACCGTCGTCTTGCCGGACCCGGACGGCCCGATCAGCACCATGGTTTCTCCCGCCATGAGGTCGAACGATATGCCTTTCAGAATTTCGCGGTCGCCGAAGCTCTTGCGCAGATCGCGCACTGACAGGAGCGGCGTCCGGACTGTTTTCGCGTTCATCGGATCACCACTGCGGGAGACGGCGTTCGAGGACGCGCGACGCGTAGGAAAGGCTGGAAATGATGACGTAATAATAGATCGCCAGCAGCGTGAAGATTTCCAGCGGCACGAAGTGCGAGGCAATGATGGCCTGCCCCGATCGCGTCAGTTCGTAGACGGAGATCACCGACAGCAGCGACGTGTTCTTCAGCAGTGTGATGAGATCGTTCGTCAGCGCCGGGACCATCGGGCGGAACGATTGAGGAAGCAATATGTACATAAGAATCTTGCCGCGCGTCATGCCGATGGACATGGCGGCCTCGGTCTGCCCCTTCTCGACCGAACCGACCGTGCCGCGCACGACTTCCGCGACATATCCCGCGCAGTTCAGCGACAGGGCAATAACGCCTGCCCAGAACTCGCCGAGCCGCAGCCCCATCACCGGCAGTCCGAAAAACACGATGAAAATCTGGATCAGCAGCGGCGTGCCACGAATGAAATCGACATAAGCGCGCACGAGAAAGCGCACCAGGGGCCAGCCCCCGAGCGACAGCAACCCAAGAACAATTCCGCCTGCGAGCCCCAGCACGGCAGCGACGGCGCCGATCTTCAGCGTCATCATCGTGCCCTGCAGAAGCAGGGGCGCGGCCATCTGTATGATAGCCCAATCGAAATTCATGACCATGTCCTGACAAAGAGAAGGATGCGGAGCACGGGAGAGCGCGTGCCCCGCCCCGCTTTTACGAGAAGGTCGGCGCCTTGTCGGCAAGCTGCATCTTCATGCCGAACCACTTTTCCTGGAGTGCGTAGATCTCGCCGCCTGCCTTGAGAGCGCCGATACGTTCGTCGAGGAAGGCGATGAGAGCGGCATCTTCCTTGCGTGTGCCGATGCCCGCCCAGTTGCGCGGCCCGATATCGCGAACGATGGCGTATTTGCCGGGCTGGTCCTTCAGAACTTGCGTCAGCGTAGCGAGAGAATTGATGACGCCGTCGACCGTGCCCTGCGCCAGAGCCATATAGGCGGCCGGATGATCGTCATAGGCTTTCACCTCCGCGAAGCCCTTGCCGGTATCCGCCTTCAGCTTCTCTTCGAGCTTTGCCTTCATCGTGTCGCCTGCGGAGCCCAGCTTCACCGCAAGTGTCTTTCCGGAGAAGTCGGCGAGCGTCTTGATCTTGTCCGCATCCTCGGCACGCACCAGCATTTCCTGCGTCGCCTCGGTGTAGGGGATGGAATAGCCGACCTTCTCGACCCGCTCCTTCGTGTAGGTCAGCGAGGTCATGATGATATCGAAATTGCCAGCATAGAGCGCCGGGATAACGCCGGCCCAGGCGGTGTCGACCATCTCGACCTTGATGCCGAGCGGCTCGAACATGGCTTTGGCGAGATCGACATCATAACCGACGATTGCTCCGCCCTCGCGGAAGCAGAACGGGCGGTAGGCAGCCTCGCACCCGACGCGGATCACACCCGCTTCTTTCAGGCTGTCGGGCGTCGTGGCCATAGCGCGGCTGGCAAAGGCGCCGAGCAGCGTGGGAAAGGCGAGCGCTGCCCCCGCTCCGGCCAAAGTGGTCTTCAGAAAACTGCGGCGCGTCGCGCCGGGCCCGTCATGCTTGAAACTCATCTTCCTGCCTCCGTCCTGCTGTGAGGGTTAGGTCGATGAACCTCTTTCAAATTGCATGCCATTTATAATTATCGTTATAATTCAATATTTTCTCTTGGTGGCCATGCAGAGACAAGCTTGCGTTGCCCGCCGAATGAGCAGGCTGCCCATCTTTCCAGCCCCTTACTGCGCAACCTCTCCCACCATTCCAAGCAGCACACCGCACACAGCATCCCCGGTGTGCTGGAGGTGCCGCCGCCAGATCTGGCGCGCACGCTCGGGATCGCGCGTGCGGAAGGCGCGCATGAGCTCTTCATGCTCCTCGACCGATTCCTCCCAGCGGCGCGGATCGACGATGGCGATGTAGCGGCCGCGCCGCGCCCGCAGCATGAGCCCGGCATGGGTCGAAATCAGAATGGGATTTCCGGAAGTATTGACGACACAGTCGTGGATCGCGCTGTTGAGCGCAAAATAGGCATCCTTCTCGTGGCGGCTGAAATGACCGCACATACGCCCATGCATTTCTTCGAGATTTGCGAGATCTGTTTCGTCAATCCGACCGACGGCTATTTCAGCGGCAAGGCTTTCGAGCCCGGCGATGACTTCGAACAGATTGCGCGCCTCCGTCGGTGTGAAGGAAATGATGCGCGCACCCTTGTTCTGGGACAGCTCGATCAGTCCTTCCAGCTCAAGAATCTTGAGTGCTTCGCGCAGCGGCGTCCGCGAAACATGCAATTGCTCACACAATGAGCGCTCGATGATGCGCCCTCCCGGCGCCAGGTCCCCGCGAATGATGAGATCGCGCAGCGTATCGGCCACCTGATGGGCGAACGGAACGCGCCGCGACAGGCCCCCGGACGCGCTTCTCGTGGTCCGCACCGGCTTTGCGTTCGGATCAATCGCCTTGCCCATCCCGTTCTCCCCGCTTCGCAAATACGTTTCCCGAAGGCCGCATCTGCGCCCGCAAAATGTATTCCATTTGAAATACGCCATAAGTTGCAAGAGAAAAAGCCGAGCGTTTGGCATGGCTATTGCTACGGCTGGGTAAGCGCAGAGCATCGCTCTTTCGGGTTGGCGTGCCCATCGTTCAGGATTCCCGAGGGTTTGCCGAGCAGTCGGCTTTCTTGCGGCCTTAACGTTGGGCAGCTTTCTGGAATCCGTTCAGCTTCCTGGCTGGAGGGACTATGTGCGATCGTGACGGCACTTTTTACCGCAATTTTTCGCGGCGTAATTTTCTGAAAACGACCGTTGCCGGTGCAGCGGCAACGGTGGCGATCCCGTCGCATCTTGCGGGGCTGCTCGGTCCGGGCGCGGCGCATGCCGCCAGTACGACCGTCAAGGCAACGCACGGCTCCGGCTTCTGCAATATGGGCATCTTCCTCGCCAAGGAACGCAAGCTCGCGGAGGCAGACGGCGTAAACCTCGAATTCGTCGTTACGCCGTCCAACACCGAAATCACCACGATGTTCGGCGCGGGTCTCGTCGACATTTCGATGATCCCCTATTCGAACTTCATGACGCTGTACGATGCCGGCGCTCCGGTGAAGATCGTCGCCGGCGGCGGCGTTCAGGGCTGCATCATCGTCGCCAGGGAAGGCATCAAGTCCGCGGCCGACCTGAAGGGCAAGAGCTTCGGCACCTTCCAGGCCGACACGCTCGAAGTGCTGCCCTACGACTATCTCAAGAAGGAAGGTCTCACCTTCAACGATGTCGACATCAAATATCTCAACACATCGCCGGAACTTGCGCAGGCGTTCATCGCCGGCGCGCTCGACGCGATCTGCCACATCGAGCCCTATGCCACGCAATGCGTGGAAAGCGTCAAGGGAGCGAGCATTCTGACAGACGGCGTGGATCTGTACGGACCGGGATATTCGGATTGCGTGCTCGCCGTCCGCACCCCTCTGCTTGAAGAAAACCCGGCAGCGGTAAAGGCCATCATCAAGGCCCTCATGGTTGCGCAGTCGCAGGCCGAAACAGACAAGGACGCCGCACTCAAGGACACGGTCGGCTCCTACTACAAGACCTCGATGGAGGCTGCCGTCAACGCCTCCAACAAGCAGCCCATCGTCGTCGACCAGCGCGGCCAGACGCAGTTCATCATCGACCGCGGCCAGTCCATGAAGGAACTCGGCTACGTCAAGAGCGCGCCCGACAAGGCCGCCTTCGACTGGACGCTCCTCGAAGCCGTCATCGCCGAAAACAAGGACCTCTACGACAGCCTCAAGCTGAAGTCCTGAGCCAAGCACCCGCGCCGCCCAATGGCGGCGCGGGATCTCGATCTCGTGACCCTCGGAGAGAAACGTGACGATGAGTATTCCTGCCAGCTCTCGCCAGAGCGCACCTGCATCCGTACCGCGCCTGTCGCCCCGCGCGCGGCGCACCTTGTCCTCGCTCGGATGGGGCGTCCTTTCGATCGGCCTGTTCGCAGGGATCTGGGAAGCGCTGTGGGCACTCGGCCTGGTCAATCCCCTGCTCCTGCCGCCGCCCCATATGTTCCTGTCGGATCTCGGCCGCACGCTCACCTTCTTCGACCATGAAGCCCGCCGCATCGGCAGTCAGGGCAGCGGGGGCGCGATTGCGGGCCTTCTGACGACCATCGGCTGGACCAGCTTCCGCGTCATCGTCGGTCTTGGGCTCGGCTTTGTTGCGGGCGTCGGCGTCGGCGCGATGATCCATTACGTACGCCTGTTCCGAAATCTGGTTCAGCCGCTCATTCTTCTCCTCGCGCCGATTTCCCCGGTCGCCTGGCTGCCTGTCGCGATCTTCGTGTTCGGTGTCGGCGATGTTCCGGCGATCTTCCTCGTCTTCATCACGGTCTTCTTCATGATCGTGCTCGCGACCGTCTCGCAAATCAGCAGTGTTCCGAAAAACTACCTGCATGTTGCGCGCATCATGGGCGCCACGGAGCGGCAGACCTTCTGGCGCGTCATCCTGCCCGCCATCCTGCCGAGTCTTTTCATGACGCTGCGCCTCAATCTTTTTGCGGCGTGGATGGTCGTCCTCATCGCCGAAAGCGTCGGTGTCGGCATCGGTCTCGGACAGATCACCAGCATGGCGCGCGCGACGTTCAACGCAAAACTCGTCTTCTTCACCATGGTCATTATCGGCGTGCTCGGATTCAGCTTCGACTGGGCACTCCGCAAAGTGCAGCAGAAGATGCTGTGGTGGATTCAGCCCGGACAGGGAGGCATCTGATGGCACGTCCCGCACTTTCCCTGCGCAATGTCGGCAAGGTCTGGTCGCCGGAAGGCCGCCAGACAGTCGAGGCGCTGCGTGATTTCAGTCTTGACGTCGAGCCCGGCGAATTCGTCGTCTTTCTCGGCCCCTCGGGCTGCGGAAAATCGACCTTGCTCTACATGATCGCGGGTCTCGAAGAGACGACGAGCGGCGTCATCGAGCAGGACGGCATGGTCGTCACCGAACCCTCCGCTGAACGCGGCCTGATCTTCCAGGACGCCTCGCTGTTTCCCTGGCTGACGATTGCCGACAACGTCGCCTTCGGGCTGTCGGTGCAGGGCGTGCTCCCGCAAAAGCGCAAGGAGCAGGCGGAAAGCATTCTGCGTTCCGTCGGGCTCAGCGACATGCTCGACAAGAAACCGGACGAATTGTCCGGCGGCATGCGCCAGCGCGCCGCCTGCGCCCGCGCGCTCGCAATGCGTCCCAAAGTGCTGATGATGGACGAGCCTTTCGCCGCGCTCGATGTGCAGACACGTGCCAAGATGCAGGATTTCCTGCTCCAGATCTGGCAGGATTCCAAGGCCTCGATCATCCTCGTCACGCATTCGATCGATGAGGCGGTGTCACTGGCAGACCGCGTCGTCGTCTTCACCGCGCGCCCCGGCCGCGTGAAGACCATCGTGCCGATCGATCTGCCCCGCCCGCGCATGTCGCGCGATCCCCGCTACCACGAATACCGCGACATGTTCGCGGACCTGCTGGCAGACGAGGTCGACCGCGCCTTCGCCGAGCAGGAAGCGAGGTAGCAATGTCCACATATCTGCGTGTGGCGGCGGCTTCGATCGGGCCGGCGAACGGAAACCTGTCGGCTTCTTTCGAGGAAGCGGGACGCGCCATCGCGCGGCTTGCGGCCGAAGGCGCGCGGCTCGTCGTCCTGCCCGAACTGTTCGCCTTGCCCTACACGGCGGGCGAAGACCCCTCCCGCTGGCCGGTTCACGCCGAAAAGCTCGACGGGCCGACGGCCCGCTGGGCGCGAACGGAGGCCCTTCGTCACCGGCTCGACATCGTCTTCGGCATGGCGCTCGATGACGGTGCGGACAAACCGCTGAACGCGGCGCTTCTCGCATCGGCAGACGGCACCGTCCGCTGCATCGCGAGCAAACATCATCTTCCGCCTCCCGGCGCGGGCGATGCTTTCGGCGAAGCCGATCATTTCAGTCCCGGCGACGGCGAGACCGCATGTTTCGTGCTTGGCGATGTGCGTATCGCCGTCCTGATCTGTTACGACCGGCGCATCGCCGAACGATGGAACGCAGCTGCCGCGACCGGCGCGGACCTCGTTCTTGTCTTGGTCGCCGGCCCTGCCCCACAAGATCCGGACGGCTTCTATCTCTCCGAATTGAGCGGCCATGCCTGGGCTCGGTCCGTCCATGTGCTTGCCGCGGCGCGTGCCGGCACGGAAACCATGCTGGGCCGCCCGGTGCGTCATGACGGTCTGACCGCCGCCATCGACCCGTCGGGCGTCGTGCGCGCTCAAGGCGAAGGCATGCCCGGCGATGTCGCCATCCTCGATCTCGATCCCGTCGAGATCGCCGAGCGCCGATCTTCGCGCGAACGCAGCAGTCCCGCAGCCCAACCCGCATCCCTCATCAATTGACCACGCAGGAAACTCCAATGGCAGACATCATTCTACATGCTCGCTGGCTCGTGACAGGCGTCCAGGACCGCCACACGCCACTCATCATCGACGACGGCGCTGTCCTCGCCCGCGACGGTGTCATCGTTGCCACCGGCAAGCTCGAAGAGATGAAGAAACTCTCGCCCGATGCGGATGTCCGATCCTATCCGAAACACGCAATCCTTCCGGGCTTCGTCAACAGCCATCACCATGTCGGCCTGACACCGCTTCAGCTCGGCTCGCCCGATTACGCGCTCGAATTGTGGTTCGCAGGCCGCATGCCCGCGCGCCGCATCGACCTCTATCTCGACACGCTCTACTCGGCGTTCGAAATGATCGCCTCTGGCGTCACGACGGTACAGCACATCCACGGCTGGATGCCCGGCGGATACGACGTCATCCATGGCGCGGCGTCGAAGGTGCTCGACGCTTACCGCAACATCGGCATGCGCGCCTCTTATTGCTACGCGGTCCGCGAGCAGAACCGTCTTGTCTACGAGGACGACGAGGCCTTCTGCGCCCGCCTGCCCGGCGAACTCGGGCCCGAACTCAGCGCCTATCTGAAGGCGCAGGCCATGCCCTTCGCCGATTTCCTGAAACTGTTCGACGAACTGACGGCGGCGAACAAGGGACAGCGCCTGACGCGCGTTCAGCTCGCCCCGGCCAATCTTCACTGGTGCTCGGATGAAAGCCTTCTCGCGCTCCATGAAAAGGCAAATGCCGCGAATGTGCCGATGCACATGCACCTGCTGGAAACGGCCTACCAGAAGGAATATGCACGCCGCCGCACCGGCAAGACGGCCGTGCGCCATCTGCACGATCTCGGCATTCTCAGTCCCCGCATGACGCTCGGCCACAGCGTCTGGATGACGGAGGAGGATGTGGAGATCGCCGCCCATACCGGCACCTGCATCTGCCACAATTGCTCATCCAACTTCCGCCTGCGGTCGGGCATCGCGCCGCTCAACGCCTTCGAGAAGAAGGGGCTCACCGTCGGCATGGGTCTCGACGAAGCGGGCATCAACGAAGACCGCGACATGCTGCAGGAACTGCGCCTCGTCCTGCGCGCCCACCGCGTCCCCGGCATGGACGACGACGACGTACCGTCCTGCCCGCAGGTCCTGCGCATGGCGACCGAGCATGGCGGCATGACCACGGCTTTCGGCAAGGAAATCGGGAGGCTCGAAGAAGGCCGCTTCCTCGATGCCGTGCTCATTAACTGGGACACCGCGACCTTCCCCTATCAGGATGCGGACATCCCGATGCTCGATGCGCTGATGCAGCGCGCCAAAACGAACGCGGTGGATGCGGTCTATATCGACGGCGAACTGGTCTATGCGGATGGCCGCTTCACGAAGATCGACCGAAACGCCGTCCTCAACGAAATCGCCGATGTGCTGGCAAAGCCCCGCACCCCGGAGGAAGTCGCCCGTCGCGACCTCGGTCGCGCCGTCTTCCCGCATGTAAAGGCGTTCTACGACGGCTACCTCCCGGAAGAACCCGGAAAGCCGTTCTACGATCAGTCGTCGCGTATCTGACGGCTTGGCCCGCGGATCCGGCGCCTCTCTCCGGGTCCGCGGGTTTCACGTCCACTCTTTCGTCAGGCAGCCATCCAGCCGCCATCGACGAACAGATTGTGCCCTGTCAGATAGGTCGCTTCATCGCTGGCAAGGAAGAGCGTTGCATTGGCGACATCCTCGGGTGTCCCAAGACGCGGCCACGGCGTGCGTGCGTGTGAATAATCCATCCAGCGCGGCTCGACGGCGCGGCCACCCTTCCCCGTCAGGATCTTGCCGGGCGCGACACCGTTGCAGATGATGTGGTCCTTCGCGTAATCCGCTGCGATCTGGCGCGTCATATAGGCGTTGCCCGCCTTGCTGACGCCATAGGCGAAATCTTCCGGCGCGCTGATATGGCCGTGCTGTGAGGAAATATTGATGATACGCCCGCGCGCCTCGGCCACGATCTCCTGCGCCACCATCTGGCGCACCGCCGCCCGTGCGCACAGATAGGCGCCCTTGAGGCTGACATCCATGACGCGGTCCCAGTCTTCTTCCTCGGTCTCCAGCAGCGGCTTACCCGCGCGCAGGACCGCATTGTTGACCAGAATGTCCAGACGCCCGAACTTTTCGACTGTCATGGCGACCAGCGCATCGACCTCTGGCTTCTTCGACACATCGGTTCTCACGAAAATGGCGCTGCCGCCTTCCTCCGCGATGAGCTCGCAGACCGGCCGCCCGCCTTCGATCGCTTCCGTCGTGATATCCGCGACGACCACATGCGCGCCATGCGTTGCAAATTTCTGCGCGATCGCCCGCCCGATCCCCGAGGATCCTCCTGTAATGATCGCAGTCTTTCCGGCAAGGCGTTGGGTCATGTCGTCTTTTCCAGTGGTTCGGAGAGAAGCTCGAACGCATCGAGCCAAGAAAGATAGTCGCGCGCAGCGTCCATGACGCTGATGGGCTGAGATGCGATGACGGCATCGAGCCGGGCCGTGGCCAAAGCCGGCCGGTCGCTCGCATAGCCGTAGCGTATGGTCGGGGCGCCGGCGTCAATCGTCCATGCGAAGCCCGGGATGAGGGCGCGCAACGCCTCGCACCAGTCAACGAGCGTGCTCACCTGCCCGCCACCGAGATTGAAAAGCTGGTGCGAGACGGTTTCCTCCATCGCAAGCGCCACGATCTTCCGCGCGGCGTCTCGCGAATAGAACCAGTCGGCGGCGACATTGCGCGGCAAAACGCACGCACCACCCCGACGCGCGGCCATCGCGATCTGATGGTGCGGACTGAGGATATCGCGCGCTCCGGACGCATGTTCCCACGGACCGAACAGAGGCCCGAGCCGCCCGATGCGCAGGTCGATATTGTGGAGATCGGCCAGACGCCGCAGCGTCATCTCGGCGGCATATTTGGTCATGCCGTAAAGCGCGGCCGGTTGAGGCCGCGTTGCCTCCTCGTCGAACAATCCCTGCGCATCCGGTTCGGCCTGCCCGTACACGGAGATCGAGGAAAGCAACAAAACACGGCAGCGTGGCCGGCACGCAGCCACCGCCATCATCAGGCGCTGGCTGCCGAGGACATTCACCTCGGTGATGAGATCGGGCTGCGTGGTTTCGCGTTCGAGATCGGGCGTCAATGCCGCGGCATGCACGATGTGGGTCACATCGTGATCGGCGAGAACCGCTTCCAGTGCGTTCCAGTCGCGCATGTCTCCGGCCACGAAGTCCATAGCCTGCGCCCATGGAGCGGACGTGAAACGGGACGGGTTCAGATCGAACCCGACTACGCCCAGTCCCCGCGCCACCAGCGCCTCGCACACCGCCGAGCCGACAAATCCGGACGATCCCGTCACAAGCACGCGCGTCATCAAGCATTGCTCCTGTAATGGCGGCGAAGGGCCTCGGCGAGGTCGTCCGCCGCCCGCCTTGTGTCGGCATCGGGCCGTGTCGCAGCGGCGGTCTGCTCCGCCGCATGGCGTGCGGCGGCCATGTCTGCGTCCGTCAGGCGGCCCTCTCGATAAAGAATGCGTCCTCCGACCATGGTCATGACGACATCGCGCCCGGCGCTCCGTGCCATGATGGCGTCGAGCACAGGCATGTCCGGATCGAGATAGGCCCCGCGCGCGGTCGACGGATCGATCGCAACCAGATCCGCCATTGCGCCCGGCGCGATACGCCCGCAGTCCGCCAAGAAGGCCGCCTTCGCTCCCTTCTCGGTGCCCGTTGCGAAGAAGGCTCGCGTCTGCTCCTCGTTCGTTGAGCCCGCATCGCGCCCGAGAAGGCGCCCCAGCCTCAGTTCCGAAAGATAGTCTTCGTTGTCATCGAGCGCGCAATTGTCCGTGCCGAGGGCAAGATCGACACCGGCGTCCATCAGAGCCGCGAGGGGCGGCGTGCCATTGCCGAGCCGCATATTGGACCCGGGGTTTGCAACGATCGTCAGTCCGAGACGCGCGGCATCGGAGATGTCTTGCGGACGTGCATGGACAAAATGCGCCGCGCTCGCCTGCGCGCGGAAAACGCCGAGCCGTTCCAGCCGCGCCAGCACACCTTCGGGATACAATGCGTCACAGCATATTCTCTGCGCGGGCGATTCCAGCAGATGGAAATGCAGACCCAACCCTCGCGCGCGCGCATCTTCCGCCAGCGCGCGCCATGCCTCGTCGCTCACCCATTGGGGGCCCGCCGGGCCGTAGGCGAACGTGATCGTCGGGTGCCCCTCATACTCTTCGAGAAGCCGCGCCATCAGATCGAGCGTGCCGTCAAGCGGCAGATAGGCCGGCTTTGCCCCGTCGAGAAGCGTGCGCACAGCGGGAGACAAGGTCGATGTGAAATCGTCCTGATCGGCCGGCGGATAGACTAACCCTCCCCGATCCGCATAACCGACACAGATTGTCGCCCGTAGCCCGGCCTCCTCATAGGCACGGATCGAGGCGCGCAGTTCCGCCTCGTAATCGCCGGAGCCATAGCTGTAATTGGCGTGCAGAGTTGCCGTCACGCCGTTCTCCAGCATCTGGAAGGCTGTAAGGCGCGTCAGTGCATGGACATCCGGGGTGCTTCGGCCGCGCCGCCGCGCAATCCAGGGTTCGAGGCTGTCGTCGGGAAAGCCGAGCTGGATCTGGCTGAGGCCGCGTCCGTGCTGATGCGCATTAACGAGACCCGGCATCAGGCAGACCGCTCCGAGCGGCATGATTTCGGCGGACGGACAGAGCCGGCGCACATCCGCCGCCTCCCCGCTCGCCGCGATGCGGTCGCCGGAGATGGCCACTGCCCCGCCCGTTATCACGGGAGAGGCAGCGTCCGTTATCAGATGATCCGCTTCGAGGATCAGCATGCGGCTAGAACAATTGCTGCGGGAGCCACAGCGCAATCTGCGGCCAGACAATCAGAAGCCCGGTGAACGCCAGCATCAGCAGAACGAACGGGATGGAGCCGTAGATGACGTCCATGATCGAGCCGCTGTTGCGCACGCCTTGCACCACGTAGAGGTTCATCCCGATCGGCGGCGTGATGAGGCCGATCTCCATCATGATGACAAGGAAGATGCCGAACCAGACCGGATCGATGCCCAGATGGACGACCAGCGGAAACACGACCGGCAGCGTCGCGATCATCATGGAGAGCGTTTCCATGAAGCAACCGAGGACGAGATAGAACACGATGAGCAGCAGGATGATTTCGAGCTGTCCGGCCCCAAGCTGCGAGACGAACGTGGTGAGCGCCTGAGGAATCCCAAGCACGCCGATGACAAAGTTGAGGAAATGCGCTCCGACCATGATCAGCAGAATCATCGCGGAGATACGCACCGTCGCGATCATGCTCTCGTGCAGGAGCGCGATCGAAAATCCCTTCCTGAACATCGCGACGCCAAGTGCACAGACGACGCCGATGGCCGCCGATTCCGTCGGCGTCGCCCAGCCGAGATAGATCGTGCCCATCACGACCACGAAGATCAGGAAGGGCGGGAAAATATCGATCAGGCTTGCAATCTTTTCCGGCCACGAGCGCGCCGGAAGAACCGGCCCGGCGACGCTCGGTTTCAGGATGGCGATCACGGCGATCAACATCATGAACAACGCGGTCAGCAGCAGGCCGGGCACGACACCTGCGGCAAACAACTGGCCGATCGAGGTGTTGGTCATCGATCCATAGATGATCATGTTGATCGATGGAGGGATGAGGATGCCGAGGGTTGCGCCGGCCGCGATGGAGCCGGTCGTCAGGCGCTCGGAGTATTTACGTTCCTTGAGGACCGGCATCGCCACGGTGCCGATCGTCGCCGCGGTCGCGACCGATGATCCCGAGACGGCCGCAAAGATGGCGCTCGCACCGATGTTCGTGTGCAAAAGGCCGCCCGGAAGTCGCCGGAGCCAGTCCGACAGGCAGCGGTAAAGACCATCGGCCACACCCGAGCGAACGAGAATTTCGCCGAGAAAGACGAACAGCGGAATGGACGTCAGGATGAAATCGTTCTGCCCGCTCCACATCTGGTTTCCGAAGCCCAGAAGGGTCGGCCAGCCGAGAAACGCCCAGGCACCGATAAAGGCGGTGAGGAAAAGCGCAATGGCAACGGGAAGCCCGATGACCATCAGGCTAAGCATCATCAGAAAGCCGATTGCCGCGCCGGTAACGCCAATCATCTGGAAACCTCTGCGAATTCGGTCGTCGGCACTTTCTCTTCCTCGATGATCTCTTCAAGCGATTTGGTGCCATAGAAACGGTTCAGGCGGGCGCGGTCGCGGAAGATCAGCACGGTGCTATGAACGGCGACCGCCGAAGCCGTGACGGCAAAGAAGACGAGCCCCGCGAACCAGACGCTTTGCGGCTGCCAGAGCGGCGTCATCAGCGGCGTGCCGGACAGCGCATGAAACTCGATGCTTTCCGCCAGCGCCGCATAGGACCGCCACGCGATGAAACAGGCCATAAGCGCAATGCACCAGGCCGAAACCAGATTGAGGACAGAGCGCGTCCGCGACCCGACACGCTCGACCACGATCTCGACCCGCGTGTGCGCACGTTCCAGCAGCGCATAGGAAAACCCGAAGGCTGCGAGGATCGCCAGAACATAGCCGCCGAGTTCATCGCCACCCTGCAGCGAGAAATTCATGAATCGCCGCAGCAGGATCTCGACCGTAATCAGCAGAGCGAGGCCGAGAAGCAAATATCCCGCGACAAGGGCAAGCCCTTTCGCGACAGGCATCAGGGCACGCGAGACCGGGTTTTCCGAAGTCATCGTCCGTCTCCCAAGAACGAAGAGCGAAGGCCGCCCGGAGGGCGGCCTTCTGTTGTCATTACTCGATGGTCAGACCGGCAGCCTTGCCCGCCGTGTCGTTCCAGGTCTTCGAGCAGTTCGGATCGACCGCATCGCAGGTCTTCTTCCAGATCGGCAGCACGACCTTCTGGGCGACGTCCTTGATCTTGGCGCGGTCCTCGTCGGTGATCTCGACAAGCTTCATTGCGAACTTCTTGTGGGTCTTGCAGCTGTCCTGCCCGGTGTTGCAGGCCACCGCGTCCTCGTTGGCGGAGATGGCGAGATCCCAAAACTGGTCTTCGAGCGCCTTGAACTGCGCTTCCAGCTTGGCCTGCTCCTCGGGAGAAAACTTCTTCCACGTGTCGAGATTGATGAAGTGTCCCTGGACCGAGCCCGAAACCGACAGCGGCAGCAGATGCGTCGTCACTTCCGGCCAGTTGCCCGTATTACCCGACGTCGGCGAGGTCACGCCGCAGGAGGCAACGCCGCGCTGGAGTGCAGGATAGACTTCGGAGAACTGCAGCGTCACCGGCGTCGCGCCGAAATGTTCCAGCATGGCCGACATGGACGGCGTGAACGAGCGAACCTTCAGCCCCTTCAGATCGTCGAGCGTCTTGATCTCGTTGTTGCAGTAGAACACCTGCGGGCCGAACGGCCACAGTGTCAGAACCTTGGCGTTGAAACGCGTCTGCAAACGCTCGTCGAAGGCCGCGCGATATCCATCGACGACCTTGCGCAGCGACGGCATGTCGGTCGCAACGCCGATCAGGTCCACTCCTTCGAAGAAGGCATCGTCGCGCGAGGCCATGCCGATCTGCACGGACATGATGTCAAACGATCCGCCGCGCAGCATGCGCAGGGCGTCCGGGGCCTTCACGCCGACCACATCCATCGGATTGTAGTTCATGGAAATGCCGACGCCGGACGTCTCGCCGAGAGCATTGAAAAAAGCGCGCTCGATGTCGACCTGCTTGTTGTTCTGGGAAAAGTTGCCGGCCACGCGAAGCGGTGTCTGAGCCGTCGCGGAAGAGAGTCCAGCGACAAGCGCGGCAGCAAGGGCCGCAAGCGGCAGGATTTTTGTCATCGGTGTCACCCCTGTCCATTTTGAATGCAAAATGTGCGATGATCGTTGCAGATCGAGCCCCATCACGGAAGTGCAAATTTAAGGCAGAGCCACTTACCTTTTACGCGAACGGATATGCTCAACTTTGCGCCGCCGATGCACGATTATTGCGCATTTCCGCGCAATAAACTTAAGTTTCCGGCTTTGGGTGAAGACGAATTCCGCTTGTCAGACCTTGCATCTGCGCGGCATATAATTTCCGTGGAAATCGGCCACACGGATCTGATCGCACGGCCGGATAGGTGAGTTTTTGAATGCAAAATAGCGCAAAACCCGTCCTGATCGGCATGCTGACCCCCTCCTCCAACACCGTCGTCGAGCCGTATACGAGCGCCATGACGTGGCCGCTCTTTCCCGATGTCAGCGTGCACTACGGGCGCTTTCGGGTGACAAAAATCGCGCTCGATCAGGCGTCCAACAGCCAGTTCGCGCTTGAGCCGATCCTTCAGTCGGCAGAGCTTCTCGCCGACGCCCGCCTCGACCTGATCGCGTGGAACGGCACCTCCGCGAGCTGGCTTGGCTTCGAGACCGACGAGGCACTCTGCGCGGCCATCACCGAACGCACCGGAATCGCGGCAACGAGCGCCATCCTCAGCCTCAACCGGCTGCTCGCACGCATGAACGTCCGGCGGCTCGGCCTGGTGACGCCCTACACCGACGACGTGCAGCAGAAGATCATCGCCAATTACGCGACGCTCGGCATCGAAACCGTCGCCGAGCGCCACAGCGGCCGTTCCGACAATTTCTCTTTCTCTGAAGTCTCCGAAACCGAAATCGCCGAAATGTGCCGCGAGGTCGCGACATCGAAGCCGGACGCCATTGCCATTGTCTGCACAAACATGCGCGGCCCCCTGATCGCGCCGGAGCTCGAAAAGGAGCTGGGAATCCCGGTGCTCGATTCGGTTGCCTTCACGCTGTGGGGATGCTTGATGGCAACGGGCGTGGACACGCAAAAGCTTAGCCAGTTCGGACGCATGTTCACCCTGGAGCGCACGAAAGCCGCATTGGCCTCATGAGGACATGATGGAAACGCTCGCCCCCATACCGGATGCCGACGACGCCCAGGATGCGTCACCCGCCACCTTGCACGATCTTCTCGTCGGGCAGTTGCGCACCATCCTGCTGAACGGCGAATTGCCGGACAACAGCCGCATCCCGGAAGCGGAGCTTTGCCAGCGTTTCGGCGTCTCGCGCACCCCGCTGCGCGAGGCGCTCAAGGTCATGGCGGCGGAAGGCTTCGTCACCCTGCGCCCCAATCGCGGCGCGGTCGTCGCGCCCGTCAATCCCGCTGCCATCGGGCCGATCTTCGAGCTGAAAAGCGCGCTCGAACGCCTCATCGGCCTTCTCGCGCCGGAGCGGGCAACCGCTGAGGACATCGCCGAACTCGACGCCCTCCATGCGGCTCTGAAGGACGCGCTCGCGCGTCATGACCACACCGCCTATACACGCTACAATTTCGAATTCCATCAGCGCCTCGCGGCAACGACCCGAAATCCCCTGCTCGCCCAGAACTACGAGGCACTGCAGCAGAAAATCTGGCGCTACCGTTTCGCGGTGAATGAAATGTCCGAGCGGCTTGCCGAGTCCTACGAGGAGCATGATCGCATCATGGCGGCCCTGCGCGCCCGCACGCGCCTCGACCTCGCCGAACGTCTTGAAGAACACAACCGGCTGACGGGCGAAGCCATGTCGCGCGCCTTCGCCAATTCACGCCCTCCCGAACAGACAAAAACCCGTCGCAGGCGGAGCACATCAGCATGAGCGATTTCGACACGATCATCCGGGGCGGACGCATCTCGACCGCCGCCGACACCTTCCATTGCGACATCGGCATTCGCGACGGCCGCATCGTCGCTCTTGGCGAAAAGCTTGGCAGCGCGGACGAGGTCATCGACGCCGAAGGCCATTGGGTGCTTCCCGGCGGCATCGACAGTCACGTACATATTTCCCAGCCCTCCGGCGACGGAATCGTCATGGCCGACGATTTCGAAAGCGCGACGCGCTCTGCCGCCCTCGGCGGCAACACCACCGTGCTGCCCTTCTGCATGCAGGAAAAAGGCGTTTCGCTGCGCGAGGCCGTAAAGGCCTATCACGCGAAGGCGGACGGAGAGTGCTATACGGACGTCTCCTTCCACCTGATCATTTCCGATCCGACGGAACAGGTGCTCGGCCAGGAACTGCCCGCCCTCGTTGACGACGGCTATACCAGCTTCAAGGTCTTCATGACCTATGAAGGCCTCGCGCTCAGCGATCTCGAAATGCTGAAGGTCATGGCGGTGGCGCGCGAAAAGCGCGCGCTCGTCATGGTCCACGCCGAGAACTACGACGTCATCCGCTTCCTGACCGATCAACTCGAACAGGCCGGCAAGACCGCGCCGCGCTTTCATGCGACGTCCCGTCCCGTCATCGCCGAGCGCGAGGCGACCTACCGCGCGATCTCGCTGGCGGAGCTGTCGGATGTTCCGCTCGTCGTCGTTCATGTGTCGAACCGCGAGGCGATGGAAGAAATCCGCCGCGCGCAGCAGAAGGGCCTCAAGATTTTCGGCGAGACCTGCCCGCAATACCTGACGCTCACCGAGAACGATCTCGACGGCCTCAATATGGAAGGCGCCAAATATGTCTGCTCGCCGCCGCCGCGCGATACGGACAGTCAGGAAGCCTGCTGGCAGGGGCTGCAGCAGAATGTGTTTTCCGTGTTTTCCTCCGATCACTGCCCGTTCCGTTACGACGATCCGCAAGGCAAGCTGACGCCGAAGGGCCGCACCAGCTTCCGCTGGGTGCCGAACGGCATCCCCGGCGTCGGCGCGCGGCTGCCCGTCCTGTTTTCCGAAGGCGTCCGCAAGGGCCGCATCGACATCAACACATTCGTCGCGGTGACGGCGACCAATCACGCGCGTGCCTACGGTCTGTCGGCGCGCAAGGGAACGATTGCGGTCGGGATGGATGCGGACGTCGCCATCTGGAACCCGGACATCGAGCAGACCCTCACGCATGCCATGCTGAACGACGGGTCGGACTACACGCCCTATGAGGGCATGAAGCTCACCGGCTGGCCGGTCACGACGCTCGTGCGCGGCAAGGTGGTCGCACGCAATGGCAGGATCGAGGCGCCGAAGGGTCATGGCACATATCTCAAGCGCGACCTCAGCGGTTATGTCTGAAGCGTCGGTCGTGGCGAACAAGACAAATGTCGCGGAGCTGAACCGGCTGTCCGCCGAGGATTTTGTTGCGGCACTGGGCCATATCTTCGAGCATTCGCCGTGGATCGCGGAACAGGCCGCACATCAGCGTCCCTTTGCCGATGCGGATGCGCTCCATGGCGCGATGATGCAGGTGCTGCTTGCCCGCCCGCGGGACGAGCAGATTGCGTTCCTGCGTCTTCATCCGCGCCTGTCGCCGAGCTCCATGCGCAATCGTGCGATTGCGCCGGAATCCCTTGCCGAGCAGACGTCCGCCGGGCTTGGCAGCCTCGATGATGAGATCGCCGAAAAACTCGACGCGCTGAACGAACGCTATGAGGCCAAGTTCGGCTTCCCGTTCATCATTGCCGCGCGCCGGAACACGATCGAGACCATCGTTGCGGCGCTTGAACGCCGCCTGACGCGGGATGCCGAAGCCGAAGTCGCCGAGGCGCTCTCCCAGATCTCGACGATCACCCGCATCAGGCTCGACGGGCTTGTCTCAGCCGGTTGACCAGGCCGACCAAGGCAGGCACATGCTTTGGAAAGACAGGATATCTTGCCGTGTGCGATGACTGCTTCGACGAGGACGACGTGACGGCCGTGCCGCGGATTACGGAGCGGGTGATCTTCCATGCCCGCCGGATCGAGGAAGACCTTCCCGGCGCGCCCGTCTCCGAGGAGGCGTGGTCGATCTTCTTCGGCAGCAAAGGCGGATCGATCGTCTGGGCGGAGCATGAACGCATGGCGCGTTGCCGGGAAGCCGCCCTGCTGATGCTCTCGATGCATGGGTCAAGACACCAGGCGTGAGCTTTCGCTTCTCCGCTCAGGGACCGGTCATTAGAGCGGACAGCACCCCCATTGCGTGCAGAGTTCCGATGGCAAGAACGGTTCCGCTGAGGGCAAGAGCGACCCGGCGATCGACCGCGACATCGGTCATGTCGCCCGACAGGGATTTGCTTCGCCCCCGGAAAAACATCACCGCCGCGCTGACGCCCGCCACAAGCGCCCCGGCCAGATGAAACGGGTTGAGCAGCGAAACCCCGACCGTCAGACTGAGCAGAGCCACAAGGATCATCGCAATCGCGGTCCGGTACCATGCAAGTTCGGTACGCTCGGGCTGACGCGCGGGATTGCTCATCTGTCGGCCATGTAAATGAGCGCCGCCAGCATTGCGGCGAGCACAACGGCAAACACAGAGAGCAACGGCAGCAGAAGGCTCAAGGGCAGATCCTGGTCATGCCTCATCGCCCGTTCCGCCTTCGCCCAGCGCCGATAGGCCGACCCTCCGAGCAAAGCGCCCATTGCGAAAAGAACCAGAACCAGCGTAAGGCGCAACTGCCAGGGCCCCAGATTGTGGGCGAACTGATGAATGGCCGTCGCCCCGGCCATTAGCGCCAGCGCGGTACGTATCCACGCAAGGAAGGTTCTCTCGTTCGCCAGTGAAAAGCGGTAATCAGGCCGCTTTCCGGCTTTCCACCAGGGCTGACCCCGATCATCGACGCTCACGTCACAACTCCTTCACCTTTTAACCAGCCCTATGACGTACATACACAAAAGCGCGCCGCCATTCGGAATTGTCTATAAAACCAGCGAACAAGGAGGGTTTGCCCCTTGCACCGCCGAACTGGCCGCAAGCTAGCGCTTCTCGTCCTTCAATGCATCAGGAAGTCTCCGAGGACATAAAGTCATCGACAGTCAAAGATCGCAACGCCATGCACCAAACAGCAAAAAGGGCGCTCCAAAGGGCGCCCTTTCCTGTTGTGTCCATCCGGCGTTTGCCGGCGTGAGTCGCTGGCTCAGACGAAGCGGAAGTCGTCGGCGGCGAGGCTGGAGAGCTGCACGCCCTGCAGCGTCAGCGCATTGTCCGCATCCACCGTGAACACCACATCGCTGCCGATCTGGTCCGCCGCCGCAAGCGCCGAGGCGAAGTCCGCGAAGATGTCCGTGCCGAACTCAAGCACATCCGAGCTCGCGCCCGAGGTCCTGAAGTCGGTGATCGTGTCGCGCCCGAAGCCCGACGCGAACACGAAGGCATCGTGGCCCGAACCGCCCGACAGAACATCGTCGCCCGCACCACCCTCAATGCGGTCGTCGCCCGAACCGCCGAGGATGATGTCGTTGCCGAGACCACCGACGAGGATGTCGTCGCCCGACCCGCCGTCGATCTCGTCATCGCCGTCATCGCCGTCGACCACGTCATCGCCCGAACCCGCCTTGACGACATCGTCGCCGAGGCCGCCCTGCAGCGCATCGTCGCCCGAACCGCCGTCGACGAGGTCATCGCCCTCACCGCCCCACAGCTCATCGTCGCCCGCACCGCCCTTCAGCGTGTCGTTGCCGGCACCGCCCTCGAACGCATCGTCGCCATTGCCGCCGGTGACGGTGTCGTCGCCCGCCCCGAACAGCAGCTTCTCGATGTTCGCGAAGGTGTCGGTGCCGATCCCCGTGCCGGAGACGCGGCCCGCGCCGAAGTCGACCGAGACCGGACCCGTCGCCGCGGACAGATCGAGCGTGTCAAAGCCCGCGCCGCCGTCGATGACGTCGTTGCCGAGACCGGCGAGGATGATGTCGTCGCCCTCGCCGCCGTTCAGCTCGTCATTGCCCTCGCCGCCGTCGAGGACATCGTCCCCGGCGCCTCCGTGCAGCACGTCGTTGCCGAGGCCGCCATTGAGGCGGTTGTCGGCGTCGTCGCCGGTCAGCTCGTCGTCACCCGACCCGCCAATGACGTTCTCGATGCCGGAGAGTTCGTCGAACCCGGCATCATCGCCCTCGGCTTCGCCGTCGGCCAGATTGACCACGACGCCCGCGCTGTCGCCGGAATAATCGGCCGTGTCGGTGCCCTCGCCGCCGTCGAGGACGTCATCGCCCTCGCCGCCGTTCAGGACATCGTCGCCCGCACCGCCGGTCAGTTCGTCGTCGCCTTCTCCGCCCTTCAGCACGTCGTTGCCGTCTTCGCCGTCGAGGACATCGTCCCCTTCGCCGCCCTCGACAACGTCATCCCCGGCACCCGCCGCGACCACGTCGTCGCCAAGACCCGCGAGGATGATGTCATCGCCCGCCGTGCCAAGAAGCTCGTCGTCGCCAGGCGTGCCGACAATCTCGCCGCCCGGAACTTCGTCCTCCGCACTCAGGTCCTCGACCACGATGTTGTCGAACGACACACCCGCGCTGTCCCACGAGAACAGGCCGACCGTTCCTTTGCTGTGGGCATGGTCTTCGATGGCGTAAGCGAACAGCGGGAGCCCGTCGACATAGGCCTGGATCTTGCCGTCCTTGACCTCGACGCGCAGGTCGAAGTCCTCGCCCGGCGTGTACTTGGCCGGGAACTGGTTGAGGTACTTCTCGACGCCGTCCTTCACCTGGATCAGCTGGAACAGGCTACCGGCGCCGTTGCCTGGGCTGCGGTCGTAGTCACCGTTCGCGTCGAG
The DNA here is from genome assembly GCA_001464335.1 of Rhizobiales bacterium Ga0077545. Taxonomy (GTDB): domain Bacteria; phylum Pseudomonadota; class Alphaproteobacteria; order Rhizobiales; family Methylopilaceae; genus Flaviflagellibacter. The sequence goes on from LNEV01000005.1 coordinate 52,862, forward strand.
CTCGAGCTTGTAATAATTGTTCTCGTCCTCGTAGTAGAACAGCAGGCCGAGAGCGCCGTTGTCCGGTGTCCGGATGGTGGTCTGGACAGCGTAATCGCTCCAGTCCTTCGCCGCCGGATCGGCGTAGAGGGCGTAGGTGCCCTTGCGGAGCACGTTGACGCCATCGCCCAGCGGGCTCCAGCCGGTCTGCCACGGATTGGAGTTCGATGCTCCATTCCATGTCAGCTGACGGCTCGTCAGTCCGGACATCTGTACATATTTTCCGTCCTGCAGCTCCCACTGGGACGCGGTGCCGTCGGGGCCGACGCCACCGGATTCGCCCTCGTCCACGATCGTCCAGCGCGCCAGCGACGCCTCGGAGCCGAAGTCTTCCGACATCAGCACCTTGTCCCGGGCCACGGCATCGACGGTCATCGTGTCGGTGGCGGTCTTGCCGTTGGCGTCGGTGACGGTCAACGTCAGCGTCTGGCGACCGGTGCCGAGTTCGGCCTCGGCGTCCTTGCCCTGAGCCACGACATTGCCGTCGGCATCGGTCCAGACATAGCTGACGATGTCGGCGAGGCCGTAGGTGCCTTCCGCATCGAGCGTCACGGTCACGCTGCCATCGGCATCGAGATCGTGGATGCGCGCATCCTGGCCGGCATGGGCGGTGAGCGCCACTTTGTTGACCGCGACGTTGTCGAACTGCGAGCTGCGCTGGCCGTTCGAGTAGAAGCCGACCGTGCCTCCGGCAAGCGGAGCCGTGTCGACCACCGTGCCAAACAGATTGCGGCCGTCGAGGAACACATTGATCTCGCCGTCCACCACCGCGACCTTGATGTCGAAGTCACGGCTCCAGGGCGTGCCGCCCGTCTCGCTCGCAAGCACCGTCTGGACGCCATCGGCGACCTTCACCAACTGGCGGGTGTTGGTCTCGGCGTCCAGCACGACGCGGTAATGGTTCTGGTCGTTCTGGTAGTAGAAGACGACGCCGAGGCCGTCATTGTCGGTCGATTTCAGCGTCGCCTCATATTCGTAGTTCGACCACGACTTCGCGCCGTTTTCATTCCACACGAGGATGTTGTTGGCGGAGTCGGACTGTTCGAACACCCGACCTTCCAGCGCATCCTGTCCGTCCTCGACGGTGTCGCGCGAATTGGCCGTGCCCTTGACGATGAAGCTTCCGTTGCCGGAACCGACGGCGCCCGAGGTGACGGTGGCATTGCCGAAATCGTCCGTGAAGTTCGGCGTGCCGAAATTCACCTGAACCGAGCGCTCGCTCGGCGGGGTGTCGACGATGCCGCCCGCCTTCGGTCCGCCGAGCGCCGCGATCTCGGCGTCGGTGTAGACCTTGTCGGTGAACAGGAAGCTGGAGGCATAGCCCGGCCAGGTTTCGTTGCTCTCGTCCGCGAACAGCAGCACGCCCTTGTTGAGGTCAATGGCGTAGCGGCCGTGATTGCCGCCCGACTGCACGGTCGTGCCGACATTCACGCCGTCGATGTATTTGGTGATGAGGCTGCTGGTGCCCTGATCCTGGATGGTGAAGGCGATGCGATGCCACTGGCCGTAGGTAACCGTGCCCTCGTAATCGCTGTTGATGCCGATGCCGCCCTCGGTCGCCGAGCGGGTGCGCAGCGCAATGTCCTGATCGCTCGTATTGGTGATGTCGGTCTGGAGGAACGAGAAGTAGCTCTGCACGCCCGGCTCGATCAGCAGATCGTAGACCAGCGAATAGGATTTCACGACGGCGACTTCCGCCGGCAGCTGCTCGGTGGCCGCGACCCGGATGCCCTGCGTCGGGGTGAGTTTCGGAATGTAGCTCACTGTGGCGTCGCCGCCGGGCAGCGCCGGAAGTTCGAAGCTGGACGCGGTGCCGGTCTGGGTCGCGATGGCCGGGCCGGGCTTGGTCCAGCCATTGGCATTGCCGTCATTGAAGTTGTCGACCAGCAGGGTGTTCTCGTTGGAAACAACGACGAGCACGTCATCGGTGGTGGCGCGGCCCGTGCTGTCGGTAACGGTGAGCGTCAGCCGGTGATGGCCGGCATCGAGCTCCACGGTCGGCGTGGCGCCCGTGGCCACCACATTGCCGTCGCGGTCGGTCCAGCTGTAGACGAGATCTTCGTCGTCGCCGGAGTTCAGCGTCCAGTCGCCGTCGAGTGTGACGAGCGCGGTGTCTTCGCCGGCTTCCGCGGTCACGAACTGGTCGTTGCCGGCCTTGGCTATCACGACCGCATCCGGGGTTCCGAGATCGAGGTTTAGCGTCTCTTCGTGGCCGCGATATTCGCCGGTCAGGCCATCGCGGTCCAGCTCGCCGTCGCCACGTCCGCCATCGAGGTAGTCGTCGAGTTCGGTGAAGTAGGTCGAGGTGTAGACCGAGTTGTTGTCGGGATCGATGGTCAGAAGGCGGATGGCGCCGTTGCCGCCATTGCCGCCGCTTCCCATTCCGCCATTGCTGGTGATCTCGGACGCGACGCCGTTCTGGTAGTTCACCATCATCTGGTAGACGGGATTGCCGAACTGGTCGTAGCTGACGAGCGTCTCGGCGCCGTCGCCGAAGATGTGCCCGGAGAACGTGAAGGTCACGTTCGGATATTTCTGGATGAGCTCGCGGTACATCGTCTCGCCATCATTGGCGCCCTCGACGCTGTTGCCCATTCCGTAATCGTAGCCCGTGCCCTCGTCGTAGAGCGGCGCGCCGGTGGCGTCATGACGCCCGGCCCAGTTCATGTAGGAATGGTTGGCCAGGATCACGCGGTGATCGAGGTGCTCCTCGATGACCTCGCCGGCCCAGCGCAGCACGTCGTCGCGCGCGCCGAATTCGAGGCTGAGCACCATCCACTTGGTGCCGTCCGGCGCCGTGAAGGTGTGGTAGTTGTTGGCGCTGCGGGTCGGCTCCTGATCATAGACGCCGCCGAACGTTCCGGGGTTGGTCGCGGCCTGCTTGTCGGGCGAAAAGCGCGTGTCGAGCGGATCGGTCGAGTGATTGGCCGCGTTGCCGGTGTTCTGATCGTGGTTTCCCGGCAGCAGCGAATAGGGAATCTTGCCGTCAAGGATACGGATCGCTTCCTCGGCGTAGGGCCAGTGATTGGCGTCGCTGTTGTTGGTCGTGATGTCGCCGACATGGATGACGAATTCGATGTTCAGGCTGTCCTTGTTGTCGACCAGCCAGTTCGTCATGTTCTGGAAGATGTGGGACCGCGCGGCGTTGGTGTAGTCCTGCGTGTCCGGCAGAACCGCGATCGTGTAGGCGTTCTCGCCGGTCACGCGCAGGCGCACATTGTCCGTGACGCTGGCGCCGGTCGCATCCGTCGCGGTGATTTTAAGATCGGTCTCGCTGAGCGTGTCGAGAAAGTCGATGGTCATCTGGCTGCCATCGATCGTCACGTCGGCGACCGACGGATCACTGCTCGTCACGGTGTAGGTCAGGCCCTCGCCGGAAAACACGTCGTCAAGATCGATGACGCGGTTTTCCGAGCCGCGCTTTGCCATGAAATCGAGAATGGGAGTGGAGATGGTAGCCATGTCGTGTCGATCCTGCGTTGAAACCTCGGATGGCGGTCGTCGGAAACGGCCGCGCTCGCGAACAGGTCTAGGTTTGCCTCATGACAGGTTCTTGAAACCTGCGCCGTCCGGGCATTCAGAATGTCCATAGCCGGTATCGCTGCCATCGATAGGCAAGCCAAAACCAGACTTTCCTCATGTACGCACGGCACGTCGATTCTTCTGGACACCGCCACCTTAAATTGTAGCTTCTGAAACGTCGCGTTATGCTGCAGCAACGAAAAAGGGCGCCCGCGGGCGCCCTTCTCGTTCGTCCGTCTCGTCGCTCAGGCGAAGCGGAAGTCGTCCGCCTGCAGGCTTGCCAGCGACACGCCTTCCAGCGTCAGCGTGTTGTTCGCATCGAACGTGAAGACCACATCGCACCCGACCTGATCGGCGGCTGCGATCGCGGACGCAAAGTCGGCGAACAGATCGGTGTCGAATTCCAGGACGTCGGAGCTCGAGCCCGAAGTCCTGAAGTCCGTGATCGTGTCGTGGCCGAAGCCCGACGCGAAGATGAAGGCATCGTGGCCCGAACCGGCCGACAGCGTGTCGTTGCCGGCGCCGCCTTCGATCCGGTCATCACCGGAACCGCCGAGCACGATGTCGTTGCCCGCACCGGCGACAATGACGTCATCGCCCGAACCGGCATCGATCCGGTCATTGCCCTCGCCGCCGTCGATCTCGTCGTCGCCGGAACCGCCGTTGAGGATGTCGCTGCCGATGCCGCCCGACAGGACGTCATCGCCGGAACCGCCCTCGACCGTGTCGTCGCCCGCGCTTCCGGAGAGCGTGTCGTCTCCGGCGCCACCCTTCAGCGTGTCGTTGCCGTCGCCGCCGTCGAAGCTGTCATCGCCGTTGCCGCCGAGGATGGTGTCGTTACCTGCACCGAACTGAAGGTTCTCGATGTTGGTGAAGGTGTCCGTACCGATGCCCTCGGCAGAGACGCGACCGGCCGCGAAATCGACCGAGATCGGCCCGGTGGCACGCGCAAGAAACAGCGTGTCATAGCCCGCACCGCCGTCGATGATGTCGTTTCCGAGATCGGCGAGGATCGTGTCGTCGCCCTCTCCGGCGAAGATCGTGTCGTTGCCTTCGGCGGCGTAGATGTAATCATCGCCCGCGCCGCCATAGATCACGTCGTCGCCGGAGCTGGTCGTGATGTCGTCGTTGCCGTCACCCGCATCGAGCAAGACGCCGCCGAGGCCGCTGTTCATCGTGATCCGGTCATTGCCCGCGCCGAGCCGGATTTCGCCCTCGACGACCGACCCGACATAAAGGTTCACGACGTCGTCGCCGTCCCCCATGTCGATGGCGGTGCCGCCGGTGGCGCGCATCAGACCGGAATTGCTGAGGCGGTCGTTGCCGCCGCCCATCGCGATGCCGCCGATGATGCGGCCCGTGCTCTGGTTCAGGATTTCGTCCGCGTAATCGCCGACGAGGTTGATGGCTTCATTGCCGCGCAGATCGAACTCCGCAGCGTCCTCCGGATCGACACCCTCCGGACCATTGCCGTCGCCCTGGATAAGACCGTCATTGTTGATGAAGGTCGTGCCCAGCGCATTTTCGTTGCTGGAATTGTCGACCTGGATGGCGCGGCCGTAGCCGTAGATCACCGCGTCCGCACCGTAGTTCAGGATCGTGCCGCCGCCGATGGCAAGGCCCTCGGAAACGTTGGGCTCGCCATCGTGATAGCCTTCGGCACCCATGCCGGCGATGCGGCCATAGTTCAGCACCTGGACGAGGCCGTCGACATCGATGGCATCGCCGTCGCTGTCGGCGAGTTCGGCCGAACGGCCTTCCATCGTGCCGCGATTGGTGATGAACACCTTTTCGGCTTCCGTGCCGTCATTGTCGATGTTCACCGCCGAACCGTTGCGGCCGATCATCGTGCCGTCGTTCACAACCGTAACGGATTTTTCCCCGGTCACGGCATGCTTGGCGCCTTCCATGTGGCCGCCGGCGTAATTGTTGACCTTGCCCCCGGCATCGCCCTGGAAGTCGATCAGATCGCCGCCGCCGACAAGGCCATCCGCCGCGATGATCGTGCCCCAATTGTTGATCGTGCCGTTCTGGCCGGGACGGATCACGTCGGCGGAATCGTCCGAGGCGCCGACATTGCGGATGATGCCGCCCGCCAGATTGTTGATCGTGGCCGAAGCGCCAGCAGCATCGAAGCTGCGGAAGTCGATCACGCGGGCGCCGGAACCGGCCTCGATCACGCCGGCATTGTTGACGGTGATCGTGGCATCGGATGCACCGGCCTGCTGCGGCGTGAGAACGCCCTGCACGGTGCCGCCTGCAAGATTGCTGAACACGAGATCGCCCTGCACGCCTGCGGTGGTCTGCAGAACGCGGCTGCCTTCGATCAGGCCTGCATTTTCGACCACGACGTCGCCGCCCGACCAGATGACGGCGTTGTTCGCCACGAGCTTGCCGCCCGCCTCGATCACAAGACGATCTTCCTCATTGAGCGTCAGCGCGGAACCCACAACGCCGCCATCGCGGATCGTGATCGTGTCGCTGCCCGTTCCCGCATCGACCGTAGCCGTCCCCGTGCTGCCGCCAACGACTTCGATCTCGTCGTTGCCTTCGCCGCCGATCGCGGTGTCGCCGCCGCCAACGACGATATGATCGTCGCCCGCGCCGCCATCGAGCACGTTGGCGCCTGCGCCGTGAAGAAGCGTGTCATCGCCCGAGCCGCCAGTGACGTTCTCGACATAGACAAGGGTATCGGCGCCGGCGTCGTCGCCGAACACCACACCGTCGGAAAGGTCGGCCGTGATGCCGGCTTCGTCGTCGGAATAATCCGCAGTATCGGTCCCGGCGTCGCCATAGATGACGTCGTCGCCCGCACCGCCCGCGAGGAGATCGTTGCCCTCGCCGCCCAGCAGCCGATCATCGCCCTCGCCGCCCTTAAGGATGTCGTCGCCCGCGCCGCCGTCGATCACGTCGTCGCCCGAACGGCCATCGATGACATCGCCACCGATGCCGCCGAGAATGACGTCGTCGCCCGCGCCGGTCGTAATGACGTCGTCGCCTTCGCCACCATCGATGACCAGATCGATTGCGAGGTCTTCGACGGCGGTCAGCGAGTCGTTTCCGGCGCCGAGCAGAATGGCTCCGGTGACGATGGAATCCTCATTGAGAACGACAACGTCGTCGCCATCGGTTCCGAATGCCGCGGGTTCGGCGTTCGAGGCTTCCTCGTTCGCAGGCACGTCTTCATCCGGCGACGAAACCTCGTTCTCGTTCTCGTTCCCGCTCGTGCCTTTATCCTCTCCTTCGCCGTCTTCGGAACCTTCGCTCGTCTGCTCGTCTTCGGGCTGGTCCACCGGCGTCGGTTCGCTGGCGGACTCCTCAGCCGCAGGCAAAGCGTTGACCGGGCTCGCGCCGCCGCGCTGCACCGGCGCGGATGCCGGAAGCGTCATCGCGGTCTGTCCCGCGACAAGGCCGGTGTTGGCGAGCATCGCCGGCGAAAACTCGCTGCCCGACACGGCGGCCAGGAACGCGATCGAGGAATCGACGCCACGGGCATAGGCGTAGACCGATCCGCTTCCGGTCCCGCCGGACTGTTCGAAGGCAACGACGCCGATATCGCTGCTGGCCGAAGCGCCGCGCCCGCTCATGGTGACGATGGTGCCCGCGGGAACATTGCTGTCGGCCGTCCAGGTCCAGGTCGCCTCGCCGGTGTTGAAGCTCGCTCCGTTCCACTCATTGTCGGTGAACGTGATCACCGATCCGGCGAGAACCGGTTCGAGGACGACGAAAGCCAGAGTGTCGTTTGCGTTTGAACCAACGAATGCGATCGAACCGGGACCGAAAGCCATGACGTGAACCCTCTAAAAGACATAAGCGCGTTTGCGACCCGGCAACATGCGCGGATCGGGAGAGCCATGTTTTGGAGGCAGACCATGACGTGGGATTTACGGATTTTTAACAATGATATCTTTGTCGATTTTTCTCATCGAGCAGAGGGAAATATCGACATATTGTATTTACTTATGACAGAAGAATGAATGCTTGGCCGCTCAAAATTTGTTATTCTACAGCCTGAAAACGCACGTTTTTCCTGCCGAATCGAGATCGGTCCGATGTCACACGGCTGACGTATGGCTTGGGTATCGGAGCGCTCCCTTTGCTCGTTATTAGATCCCGCACATGTCACGGTCTTCTCGTCCGCAACCGGCAGCCAATCGCGCCAGCGAGGCTCTCGCATCCTGCCGCAGCGCATTTGTTGCGGTAGCACTGTTCTCGGCCGTCGTGAACGTGCTGATGCTGACCGGTTCGGTCTATATGCTGCAGGTCTATGATCGCGTCCTGCCGTCGCGCAGCCTGCCGACGCTCGTCGCATTGTCGTTGATCGTCGTTGCACTCTATATGCTGCTCGGCGTGTTCGACTGGCTCCGGCAGCGGATCCTGAGCCGCATCGGCGTTTCGCTCGATCAGTCGCTCTCCCGGCATGTCCTTACGGCCATCATGCGCGCGCCGCTACGCGGCGCCCCGCAGGACGGCGCCCAGCTTTCGCGCGATCTCGATTCGGTGCGAAGCTTTCTGTCGGGTCTTGGTCCGACGGCGCTGTTCGACCTGCCGTGGATGCCGTTCTATGTGGCCATCTGCTTTCTGCTTCATCCCTATCTCGGGCTGACGCTTCTCGCCGGCGGCCTGCTTCTCATCATCCTGACCGTACTGACGGAGCTGCTGACGCGAAATCCGTCGGCCGAGGCCTCCCGCACGGCCGCCTCGCGCGCGAGCGTCCTCGAACTCGCGCGGCGCAATGCGGAAGTCGCCGCGGCACTCGGCATGCAGCAGCGCATCGCCGGGCGTTTCGACCTTGCGAACGCCCGCCACAGCGCGGTGAACCTTGTCTCGACGGACATCGCGAGCGGGCTTGGGACGATCTCCAAGGTCATACGCTTCATCCTACAATCGGCCCTGCTTGGCGTCGGCGCCTGGCTCGTCATCAACAACGAGGCCAGCGCGGGCGTCATGATCGCCTCCTCGGTTCTGTCGAGCCGGGCGCTGGCGCCGATCGAGCTGGCCATTGCGAACTGGCGTCCCTTCCTCAGCGCGCGGCAGGCCTGGTCGCGGCTGAAGACGGCCTTGCCGAGCGACGACACCTCGCACACGGTTTCGCCGGACACGCCGCGCCGCGAACTAACGCTCGATCAGGTCTATGTGGGCGTGCCGGGCGGGCGCACCGCCATCATCCAGAACGCCAGCTTCAGGCTTGAAGCCGGCGATGCCCTCGCGATTATCGGCCCCTCCGCGTCCGGCAAGTCGACGCTCGCGCGCGCTCTCGCAGGCATCTGGCCTGTCGCGCGCGGCGAGTTGCGGCTTGATGGCGCGACCCTCGATCAATGGTCGCACGAAGCTCGCGGGGCGCAGATCGGCTATCTGCCGCAGGACATCCAGCTCTTCGACGGAACCGTTGCCGAGAGCATCGCCCGCTTCGATCCGGACATGAAGCAGGAGGCGGTCATTGCCGCCGCCAAGGCGGCCGGTGCGTACGAGATGATCCTCGGCCTGCCGAACGGGTTCGAAACGCAGATCGGCGAGGCCGGCGGCGCGCTCTCCGGGGGCCAGAAGCAGCGGCTCGGCCTTGCGCGAGCGCTCTACGGAGATCCCTTCTTCGTCGTGCTCGACGAGCCCAATTCCAATCTCGATGCCGAGGGTGACGCTGCGCTGGCCTCGGCCATCGCCGGAATCCGGCAGCGCAAGGGCATTGTCGTGATCATCGCGCATCGCCCTTCGGCGCTTGCGGGCGTCGATCTCGTCCTGACGCTCGCGAACGGACAGGTTCAGGCGTTCGGCGCGAAGGAAGAGGTTCTGCGCAAGAGCCTCGCTACGCATTCCCCCGCGCCCACCCCGGCCCCCGAGCCCATCCGCGCGGCCCGCCGCGCGTCCAATGCCCCACGCGGCGCAGAGGTTGCAGGATAATGACGAAGCCGGAACGAAAGCTCGCGCCCCACCGGGACATCAAGATTGCCGCGCTCGGCGGCGCGGCAACCTTCGCGGTGCTGGTCGCGACCGTTGGAATATGGTCGGCGACTGCCCCCCTGTCCGGCGCGGTGATCGCGCCCGGGCAGGTCGTCGTCGAAAGCAATGTGCGCCGCATCCAGCATCCGACCGGCGGTGTCGTTTCCGAGATCCGAGTCAACGACGGTGATCGCGTGACGGCGGGAGACGTGCTTCTGCGTCTCGACGAGACCAATGCCCGCGCCAGCCTTGCGCTCATCGACATCGAACTGCAGCAATTCATCGCCCGCAAAGCTCGCCTCGAGGCCGAGCGCGACGAAGCCGAAATGTTTCCGGCCGAAGGGTTCGTCATTCCGGACGATGCCACCGCCCGGCGCGCCTTCGGGGAAGAAGTCGCGCTGTTCAGATCGCGCCAGGCGGCGAGCAGCAGCCAGACCGCGCAGTTGCGTGAACGCATCGCGCAGGCGCACGAGGAAATCACAGGGCTCGACGCCCAGCTTGTGTCAAAGCGCGAACAGAAGCGGCTGATCGAACTCGAGCTTTCCGGCGTGCAGCAACTTTTCGATCAACAGCTGATCGGGCTGACGCGCCTGACCTCCCTGCAGCGCGAGGCCGCGAGCCTCGGCGGCGAGGAAGGCAATCTCATAGCCGAAACCGCGCGCGTAAGGGCACGGATCGTCGAGACCGAGCTGCAAATTCTGCAGATCGGGCGCGACATCCAGCGCGAAGTGTCCTCGGAGCTGCGGGACACCAGCGCCAAGATCGCCGATCTTTCCGAACGGCGGATTGCGGCGGTCGATCAATTGAACCGCACCGAGCTGCGCGCTCCGCAGGGCGGCATCGTCCACCAGAAAGCCGTACATACGATTGGCGGCGTCGTCGGCCCCGGCGAGCAGATCATGCTGATCATCCCGGAAAAGGAAGGCCTTGTCGTCGAGGCGCGCGTCGAACCGGCGATGATCGACCGGCTGCGCACCGGACAAGACGTCCTTCTGCGCTTTTCGGCGTTCGACGCCGCAACGACGCCCGACCTCGCGGGTCATCTCTCCCGCGTCTCCGCCGACCTTTCGACCGATCCCGCCACTGGCGCGACGTATTACACCGCACGGGTTGGCCTCGAGGGCGCGGAACTCGACAAGCTCGGGGGCAAGAAGCTGCTCCCCGGAATGCCGGTCGAAACCTTCATCCAGACCGGATCGCGCACCGCCCTCGCCTACCTGGTCAAGCCCTTCGAGGACCAGATCGCAAGGTCTTTCCGGTACTGATGTGCGAACGCTTCGCGGCGCACGCGCGGGCATCGCTGCCCTCGATGAAGTCCGGCGGTGTGCCTCCGTTCGACAACCGCGCGTCACAATCCTCCGCTTAAAGTGTGCGCCTGAAGCTGAGCCCGCCACCCGTGCCTCCGGCACCGCAGCGGCTGGCAGATCGTGCATCGTGGAGGCCTCGCCATGTCGCTCGTCCAGCTCCGTGCCTTCCACAATGTGGCGGCGGCGGGTGGCTTCTCGCGCGCGGCCCGCGAAATGTCGGTCAGCCAGTCGACGCTCTCTGCACAGGTGCGCCAGCTTGAAGCGCGCTCGGCGGTCTCCCTGTTCGAACGCAAGCCCCTTGGCGTCGACCTGACGCCGGAAGGCGCGGAGCTTTTCGAAGTGACAAAGCGCCTGTTCGACGCGGAAAAGGAGGCCGAGGGCATGCTGCGAACGCGGCGGCACAGCGGCGGGCATCTGCGTGTCGCTGCCGACGGGGCCTTCCATCCCGCTCCCATTCTTCGCGACCTGCAGCGCACCCGGCCGAATCTTACCTTCAACCTGTCGATCGGAAATTCGGCCGACGTCATCGCCCATGTCGTCAATCACCGCGCCGATGTCGGGATTACCGCGTTCCAACCGCAGGATGACCGGCTGCACATACGGCCTTTCATGTCGATGCGGATCGGCATTTTCGTCGCCCAGACCCATGAATGGGCCAAACGCTCCACCATCCACACCGCCGATCTCGTCGGCCAGACCGTCATCATGCGGGAAAAGGGATCGGCGACGCGCGCCACGTTTGAGCTCATACTGGCCGATCACGGCATCCAGCTTGGCGGTGTGTTCGAGGCGTCCTCCCGCGAAGCCGTCTGCGAACTCGTCGCCAACGGGCTTGGCATCGGAGTCGTTGGCGAATCCGAATTCGGCCATGACGGCCGCCTGCGCTTTCTGGCCATATCCGATGGAATGCGCGTCATGTGCGAATATGCGATGTGCCTGCACGAGCGCTACCGCGTCCCCATCGTCCGCGATTTCATGATGAGCGCCACCGTCAGCGCGGAGGCCTCTGCCTAGCCGCAGGCATAGCTCCGGGAACCAGCACGCCTCCTCAACGTTGAAGCCGAATGGAAACTTCGTTTCCCGACGGTCTCGCCAAACGCCATGGCAATGCCCGCAGCAGATCCGGTGGAACGCTGCGGCTTCTGCCGCTCGCCGGTCTTGCCGCAATCGCCGCGGTCGGATTGTCCGGCTTGCTCGGCGGTGGCGGCCCCACGACGGTTGAAACAAGTAGCGGAGCGACGAAGCTCTCTGTCGAGACGCCGCACATACTTCGCAGCGGGGAGTATTTCCAGCGCCGGATCGAGGTTGTCGCAGGCGTGCCCACGACCGACCTCTCCATCGCCGTCGGCAAAGACCTGTTGAATGGCTTCACCGTCAACAGCACCGTTCCGGAGCCCGAGAGCCAGTCGTTCGAACATGGCAGCTACGTGCTTTCGTTCGGCGCGGTGGATGCCGGGCAGCGCATCGTATTGCAGTCGCAGCTTCAGACCAATCCGAACAAATTCGGCCGTGCGGCGGGCGAGATCGTCGTCCGCGACGGCGACACCGAACTCGCCCGCCTGCCGCTCAGCATCATGGTTTTGCCCTGATGGATATCGTCGTCCGCGCCGCTGTAATGTTTTTTGCCCTGTACGTCTTGCTGCGGGTTCTCGGCAAGCGCGAACTCGGACAGATGACGCCGTTCGAACTGGTTGTCATCGTGGCGATGGGCGATCTCATCCAGCAGGGCGTCACGCAGGACGATTACAGCATCACCGGCGCCATCCTCGCGATTTCCACATTCGCATTGTGCGCCACCGCTTTGAGCTGGCTCAGCTTTCTGTCGCCGAGGGCCGAGCGCATGCTCGATGGCGAGCCGAGCATCCTGATCCAGGACGGCGGGGTCATCCGGCGCAATCTGGAACGCGACCGCATCACGATGTCCGAACTCGAATCCGAAATGCGTCTTGCCGGCATCGCTCATATCGAAGATGTCGCCTGGGCGATCCTTGAAACCAACGGAAAGATCAGCTTCATCGGACGGCAGCCCGACGATAAATCCCGTCAGCGTAACGACAACAGCGCGGCGTGACCGTCAGCACACCGGAACGACGAAAGCCGCGAGCGCCGTCCATGCCACAGCAAGCGATGACAGGAAGCTGAGCGCCACGCCACCGAGGTCGAGAAAGCGTGACGCGCCCCTCGGTCGCGTCATCGCCAAGGCCACGAGGGCCGACACGGCAACGAGCGTGGCGCCCGCGACGACATAGACATGAGCTCCGGATGCGCCCGCATTACAGAGCAACGACAGGCTGCCGTAGCTGATCCCGAAATGCAGGAACCAGATCGTCGGAGGAGCAATCAGGCGCAGGACCGGGTGATCCATCATGGCGCGGCGCTCGCGACATACGGAAAGCCGTGGATCAGCAGCAGGCCGAACGCGGTCTGCCCGATGGAATAGGCCCAGAACGCTCCAAGATTGTCGACGACGACGGAACGCCCGCGCGACACACGCCCCGCAAGCACGCGCGCGACAGCAAAAAGCGCCATGAAGAACACCGCCCCTGCGATCTGTGCCTGCAGCGTGACATTCGCGAACACCATCGCGGCATAGCCGCTCGCCGTCGGCACGAGGCCGGCGTTCATCTGCCCCAGCACCTCGACACCCAGTGCGCTGAACAGCGCGCCAACACCGAGCACGATGGATCCGGCGAGCCAGGCTTTCGGCGTGCGGTCCCGGTCAAGCGCCCGCCGCGTCACGAACAGACATGCCCCGCTGACGCCGAGAAGCAGAACCTGCACATACAGGAACGTCGCGTCCGGAAGCCGGTCCGTCGGTGGCCAGCCCTCGGGCTTCACCATCCACAGATACAGATACCCGAACACGTAGGACAGATAGAGCGCTCCGGCCACGAGCATCAGCACGATCATCGCCCAGAAAGAGTGAGACTCGGTCCCCGTCGCATAGGTCGGCAGCCTCACCCCGCCTCCGATATCGACATCCCCGGCGGGCTCCGGATCGCTGGACCACATCCAGACCATTATGCCCGCGATGGCGATGACGCCGCACACGCCAGCGAGGAGGATGAATTTTCCGGTCAGGAACAGGAAGAAGCCCGCCGTCCCGGCGGCGGCGAACATATGCGCCCAGCCGGGACCCGGAAGGCGCTGCACATATTGCGGCGTTGCATCGGTCGCCGAGGTGATGATCGTCTCGCGCATTCCCGTGGTCGAGCCCGGAAGATAATAACGGCCCTTCTCCACCTCATCCGAAATCCTTGGAGCCTCCCACAGCGGATCGCGCGAGGTCACATAAGGCACGCTGCGCGCGGCGTATATGTCGTTCGGAAGCCATTCCAGCGTGCCCGCGTTCCAGATGTTTCCGGCTGTTTCCGCAACTGCGGGCCGCAGATTTCGCGCAAGATCGATCAGGAAGACGAGCACGCCGGCGGCGACGAGAAACGCGCCGACCGTCGAGATCATGTTGAGCGTGCCCCAGCCGAGTTCTTCCGGATAGGTGTACACACGACGCGGCATGCCGATGAGGCCGGTGATGTGCATCGGCAGGAAAGCGGTGTTGAAGCCGACGAAGATCAGCCAGAACGAGATCTTGCCGAGCCGCTCCGACAGCGCCTTTCGGCTGAACGCCGGTGCCCAGTAATAGAAGGCGGCGAACAGCGGAAACACCATGCCGCCGAACAGAACGTAGTGAAAATGCGCGACGACGAAATAGGTGTCGTGCGCCTGCCAGTCGAACGGCACCATGGCCACCATGACGCCGGTCAGTCCGCCGATGACGAAGATGACCAGAAAGCCGATGACGAACAGCGACGCCGCATTCATCTTCAGGCGCCCGGACGCGATGGTCGCGATCCAGGCGAACACCTGAATGCCGCTCGGGACGGCAACCGCCATGCTCGCAGCCGAGAAGAACCCGAGCGAGCGGGCCGGGATGCCGGTCGTGAACATGTGGTGGACCCACAGGCCGAAGCTGAAAAAGCCGGTTGCGATCAGTGCCACGACGACCAGCCGGTAGCCGATGAGCGGGGTCTGCGTCATTGTCGGTACGATCATCGAAATCATGCCCGCTGCCGGCAGGAAGATGATGTAGACTTCCGGATGGCCGAAGAACCAGAACAGATGCTGCCACAGCAGCGGATCGCCTCCCCGGTCGGCGATGAAGAAGGGCCAGTCGAACGCGCGTTCCAGTTCGAGCAGGATCGTCGCAAGGATCACCGCCGGAAACGCGAACACGATCATCCCGGCAAAGATGAGCAGCGTCCACGCGAACACGGGAGTGCGGTCGAGCGTCATCCCAGGCGCGCGCGTGCGCAGCACGCCGACGATGATTTCGATGGCTCCGGCGATCGCGGAAATCTCGATGAAGCCGATCCCCAGCAGCCAGAAATCCGCGCCGATCCCGGGCGAATATTCCATCCCCGTCAGCGGCGGATACATGAACCACCCGCCCGATGGTGCAACGCCGAAGAACAACGTGCCGAAGAAGACGAGACCGCCGATGAAATACGCCCAGAAGGCGAAGGCTCCGAGCTTTGGAAACGGCAGATCGCGCGCGCCGAGCATCTGGGGAAGCAAAAGGATGCCCATCGCCTCGACCGCCGGCACGGCGAACAGGAACATCATCACCGTTCCGTGCATGGTGAAGATCTGGTTGTAGGTCTCCTGATCGAGGAAGGTGTTGTCCGGCACGGCAAGCTGGGTGCGTATCAGAAGGCCGAGAACGCCCGCAAGAAGGAAGAACAGGAATGCGGTCGCGATGTAGAAATAGCCGATCACCGAATTGTTGACGGCGCTGAGAAGACGCCAGCCAGTCGGCAGGCGCCACACACGCTTGAGTTCGGCAAGCTCGTCCTTCGGCCGCGGCAGGCTGCTTGGGAAACCGTCCTGCGCCGTCATTTCAGCCTCGCCAGGTAGGACGCAATCGTCTTCGTCTGTTCGTCCGTCAACACATCGAATTCGGGCATCAGGTTGCCGGGCTTGTGCCTCTGGCCGTCCGCAATGAAGCGCGCGATGTTCTCTTCCGATGTCGGCATGGTCGCCGCCGCCATCATGCGCCGTTCACCGACGCGCGACAGGTCCGGCCCGACGCGCCCGTTGGCCGACGTTCCCGCAATCGCATGACAACTTCCGCACCCGGCGGCGGCGAAGACATCGAATCCGCTTTCGCGCACTGTGCTGACAGGCTGTCCCGCCGCCTGACGCCACGCGGCGAAGTCAGCCTCCGGCAGGGCGACGACTTCGAACGCCATTAGCGCGTGGGGCCCCCCGCAATATTCCGCGCACTGCCCCCGATAGATGCCGGGCCGCTCGGCCTTCAGCCGCAGGCGATTGGTGCGCCCCGGGATCATGTCGAGCTTTCCGCCGAGGCTCGGCACCCAGAAACTGTGAATGACATCGGACGAGGTCAGGACGAAATCGACCTCTTGCCCGACAGGTATCCGAATTTCATTGGCGGCCTCGATCCGGGTCCCGTCGTCGAGCACATACCCGACACGCCACCACCATTGCCGTCCCTCGACTTCAATGGTCAATGCGGCGTCGGTCGTTGCCGGCCGCATCAGCCACAACCCACCGGCCAGCAGCGCCGTCAGCACAACCGCCGGAAAGGCGATGCCACCTATGCTCACCGCCCAATCCGCCGAAAGCAAGCGGCGGGCGTTGTCGGAACCGCGGATCGCGAGCCATAACGCACCGAGAACGATCAGGAGAACACCTCCAAGGACGCCCAGCAGAATCCACGTAAGCACCGCGATCTGCGCGGCCTGCTCCCCCGCAGGCGAAAGCGCGGACTGCACGGTCGAGCATCCGCCCAATGCGAGGCAGAACGGCAGGGCTGCGGCAGACCTCATCGGACGGCACTCTCGCCTGCCGCAGGCTGGCGGGCGAAATGCTGCGCAATGCGCGAAATCTCTTCGGGAGTGAGGCGGCCCGCGATCGGCGCCATGATCGCGTCCGTCGCCGATGTGCCGCGCAACCCTGCTCTCCACGCCGTCAAGCGGCCTTCGAGATAACGCGCGCTCTGTCCGGCAAGGCGCGGATAGAGCGGCAGCGCGCGATTGTCGTGGCATTGCACACATCCGGGGATGTTGCGCGCCGCATCTCCCTCGGCGACGAGCCGCTCCACACGGCTGTCCGTTTCCCCTGGGGCGCCTTCCGGCCGAAGCGGAGTAAGGCCGGCATAATAGGTCGCCAGCTGAACCATTTCGCGTTCGGTCAGGCCGGAGGTCGCGGCCTGCATTATGCCGCTTGGGCGGCGCCCGGCGGCGTAGTCGCGCAGCGCCTGCACCATCATGTCGGCGGGCTGGCCGTGCAGCACCGGAACGAGATCGCTCTCCGGCCCTTTCGCTCCTCCGCCATGACAGCGGGCGCATGCCTGAACGGCATCGGACGGCCCCTCCCCCGTCGCGATCTCCTCTCCGCTCTGCGCGGCAATCTCCACATCGCCGAGCGCAAGGCGCGTGTATTGCGCCCGATTCATGCCGGGCATCGCGCGCAGAAACGCCACCGCCGCCCAGACCTCCTCGTCGCGGCTTGGCCCCGGCCAGGCCGGCATGCCGGTGTATTTCAGTCCGTTCCGGACCAGCCAGAACAGCTCCTGATCTTTCCACCGCTCGACACCGCCAAGATCGGGCGGAGGCGGCAGCATGCTGTGCGCGATCGGGCTGATCGGTGTGTCCGGCGAACCGTGGCAATACGCACAACCCGCGTAATAATGGGCGGCGCCCAGCCGTATAAGGTTCGGATCCGTCAGATCCGGCGGCACGATGTCGGGCGCACGCGCCTTGACGGAGTTTTCCATGCCGAAGCGAAGAATGCGGTCGACCACATAGAAATGCCCGACGCTCGCCGCGACATTGTAGATGCCGAGCCACGCAAACATCCCCGCGCCCACAAGCCCAAGCGATACGAGCGACCCGAGGCCGATCAATATCCGGCGGCCGCTCAGGCGGATTGTAAGTGCGGATTTACGAGCGCTGGGCACGAACGTGATGCTCCGCTTGTGAGAGGCACTCGAGCCGGCCGAACAGTTGCGCGATGAGGACGACGCCCGCGACGAGATAGCTGAGCGGACAAGCGGTGACCATCAGAAGGCCGGCCATATGCTGGTCTTCGAGGCTGGACGGCCCGGTGCTGCAGAACGGCAGCGCCAGACCGGTCAGAAGGTAGATGTCGCGCGCCGCAAAGATCATCAGCGCGCCAAGAAGGCAGGCCAGCTTTCCGGTGATCAGCAGTCCGGCCAAAGCTCGCCAGCCTCCGTCGAGAACGAACAGCCAGAAACCGGTCGAAACAACGAGCAGCGCGGACATCAACGCGAGATGAACGGGCAGCGAAGCCGCCGCTTCTGTCTGTACCGACGGCGCATGCCATATCCACAGCAGCGCCACTTGCCCCAGCGTCGCTCCCCAAAAAAGCCCCGATCCGACGGGTCGGCTCATCCGGCGATGCAAGAGCGCAGCAAGCAGCGGCGCCAGCACGTTCATGACGATGAGGTGCTGCGCCATCTGGATCGACAGCGGTCCCGGTGCGATCGACGCAAACACGATGAGCCCCGCGCCGAGCACGGCTGTCGCGCTGACGACGGGTGCCAGAAGGCTCTCGCGGAATGTGAGGTCCGGCTTCATCGTCCTCCGCTGTGCCTGCTTCCCCTATTCGAGAAACCCCGCTCCGCGTGACAGGTTCCAGCGTCTCGAACCTTCTTCACCGTGTTGCGTTGACGACGAACGGCGATACGGAGATGCATGATGCGTGATGGTGTGCTGGCGACCACGGCAGGACCGGTAATGGCTTTGACGTTGATAGGCGTTCTGCTCGGAAGTTGCGGCAAATCGGACCTTCCGCAAGAGGCCGGTTACGGACCCGATCCTCAACTCCCCGCGCCCAGCACCGAGTGGATTCCGACTCTCAAGGCGCCGAAAGCTGTCGGCTGGGGCGAAGGCGAAATGCCGACCCCCGCCAGCGGCTTTACACTCACGCGCTTTGCCGAAGGGCTCGAACACCCGCGCTGGCTGTATGAACTCCCGAACGGCGACATTCTCGTCGCCGAAAGCGATGCGCCCAAGAAGCCGCCCGGCGCCAGCGGCGGAATCCGCGCGTGGGTGCAGGGCTTCGTGATGCAGCGCGCCGGTTCGCGCACGGACAGCGCAGACCGCATCACCCTGCTGCGCGACGCGGATGGCGACGGTGTCGCCGAAACGCGGTCGGTCTTCCTGAGCGGTCTGTTCTCGCCCTTCGGAATGGCGCTCGTCGGAAACCAGCTTTACATCGCGAATGCGAACGCGCTCGTGCGTTTCGACTACCAGGAAGGCGCAACGCAGATCGCGGGCCCGGCAACCAAGGTGGCCGATCTCCCGGCAGGTCGTAACCACCACTGGACGAAAAGCCTCGTCGCCAGCCCGGACGGCTCGAAGCTCTATGTCGGCGTCGGATCGAACTCCAACGTCGCCGAGAACGGCATGGACGAGGAAAAAGACCGCGCCGCGGTTCTGGAGATCGACGCGGCGAGCGGCCAGACCCGCAACTTCGCGTCAGGCCTGCGCAACCCCGTCGGCATCGACTTCAATCCCGCGAACGGCGCGCTCTGGGTCGCCGTCAACGAGCGGGACGAAATCGGCCCCGACCTCGTTCCGGATTACATGACGTCCGTACAGGATGGTGGCTTCTACGGCTGGCCCTATTCCTATTTCGGCCAGAACGTCGACGAGCGCGTCGAGCCCCAGAATCCCGAACTCGTCGCCAAGGCCATCAAGCCGGATTACGCCCTCGGCGCGCACTCGGCATCGCTCGGCTTCACCTTCGTTGACGATGAGCGGATGGGGTCCGAATTCGCCGGAGGCGCCATCATCGGCCAGCACGGCTCCTGGAACCGCAATCCCCCTGCCGGCTATCGCGTCATCTTCGTGCCGTTCGTCAACGGCGCGCCGGAGGGCATGCCCCAGGAACTGCTGACCGGCTTTTTCAACGCCGACACTGGCGAGGCCAAAGGGCGTCCTGTCGGCGTCATCGTCGATCGAAGCGGCGGCCTTCTGGTGGCGGACGATGTCGGCAACGTCGTCTGGCGCCTGCGCAAAGGCTAGGGCCGGAAACGACGCGTTTCCCTGTGACTTCCTCGTTGGCGAACATATTGCCGCACCCTGACCAATGAGGGAACCGGAGCACGTGACGGTTGTTTATGGCACTGGAACAAGCAACTCAGTCACGAGGACAAGAATGCCTAGGCAAATGGGAGACGCAATCTACAAAGCGGGATGCGTGTTCGCGGCTGTGGCGCTCGTCTGGGTGATTCTGAATGGATCGATCCTGATGATGGGCAGCGGCTATCCGAACGAGCAGAAAACCCACATGCTGGCGGGAGGCGTGATGGCGGTCGCTGTTTTCCTCGTCGGCTACGCGGCTCGGCATGTCCTGTCGCGAAACAGTGCCTCTGGCACCACGCGTCAGTGCCGGGCCTGTCACGCAGGCACTGGGGCATCGTCAAATTCTGAAGGAAACTTCCCCACCGATTGATTTTAAAGTGGTTTTGGAAGTCTTGGCGCGCCCTAGGGGAGTCGAACCCCTCTCTTCAGCGTGAAAGGCTGACGTCCTAACCGATAGACGAAGGGCGCGGGTGGGCGTCTTATAGGGAGCGAATCCCGGTCCCGCAATGCTGTTGAACGCATTGGAACGGGTTAAATTGTCCCGCCTCAGGCAGATATCCCCGCGTCCAGCACGCGCAGGCTCACATTGGTGCGCCCGCCCCATTCGTCGGCCTGCAGCGTGCCGGCCAGATGCACCGGCCTGCCGCGCATCTTCACCAGGCTCTCGCCCAGAGGCTGGCCGGCCGCCCGGAAGGCAATGGCACTCGTCGTGCTGCCATCGGGCGCCTTGAGGCGCAGGCGCAGATGGCCGGTGCCGACCTCGCTCGCATCGGTCACCATGTGATTGGGCAGCACGAAGACGGGCTCCGGATTTGCAGCGCCGAACGGTCCTGCACGGCCGATTTCCTGACACAGATCCGGCGTCAGGCCACCCGCCGAAAGCGCGTCGTCGATTTTCAGCACGTTCTCGCGCCGCGCCTCCGCCACGGAGGGCGCAAGCTTCTCCTCGAGAAACGCGCGGAACTCGGCCAGCCGTACGGCCTCGACGGTAATGCCGGCCGCCATCGCGTGTCCGCCGCCCTTGACGAGCAACCCGCTCGACACCGCCTCGCGCACGGCTGCCCCAAGATCGACGCCCGCGATCGAGCGGCCCGAGCCCGTTCCCGTTCCCGTTCCCGTTCCGCGTGCATCCATCGCAATCGCAAAAGCGGGTTTGCCCGTCCGCTCCTTCAGGCGCGCCGCGACAAGCCCCACGACACCAGGATGCCAGCCCTCGCCGGACGCGACGACGACCGGCTCCTCGCCGATCTGCATCAGCATGGCCTCGGCCTCATCCAGCGTCGCGCGCTCCACCTCCTGCCGCTCGCCGTTGAGGCGGTCGAGTTCGGCGGCAATGCGCCCGGCCTCGGTCTCGTCCTCGCAGGTCAGCAGCAGCGCCCCGAGTTCGGCCCGGCCGATGCGCCCGCCCGCATTGATGCGCGGCCCGATCAGAAAACCCAGATGATAGGGCGTCGGCGTGCCCCGCACGCGTGCCGCATCCGCAAGGGCGCGAAGGCCCACGCGCCGCCTCTGGCCGAACGCGGCAAGGCCCTTCAGCACGAAGGCCCGATTGACGCCGGTCAGCGGCACCACATCCGCCACCGTACCAAGCGCCACGAGATCGAGCAGCGCGAGAAGATCGGGCTCCGGCCGCTCGGCGGTCCAGAAGCCGCGCTGGCGCAGCAGGCGGTTGACGGCCACGACGGCGAGAAAAACAACGCCCACCGCCGCCAGATGATCGAGCCCCGAAAGATCGTCCGGTCGCTTGGGGTTCACCAGCGCGTCGGCCTCCGGCAGGCTGTCGCCGACCTGGTGGTGATCGAGCACGACAACCTTCATTCCCCGCCGCCGCGCTTCGTCCAACGAGGCATGGCTTGTCGTGCCGCAATCGACGGTCACCAGCAGACTGGCCCCCTCCTCTGCGAGCGCCGCCACGGCGTCGGGATTCGGCCCGTAGCCCTCGAAAATGCGATCGGGAATATAGATGCGATGCGGCACGCCCGCCGCTTTCAGGAAATTGGCCAGCACCGCCGACGAGGTTGCACCATCGACATCGTAATCCCCGAAGATCGCGATGCGCTCGCCCGCCTCCGTCGCCGCAGCGATGACCTCCGCCGCCCGCTCCATATCCGTCAGCGTGTAGGGGTCGGGCAGAAGGCTGCGGAGCGAAGGCGCGAGATAACCGGCAACCGAATCAAGCCCGACACCCCGCGCCGCGAGCACCCGCGCCAGAACATCCGAAATTCCATGCCGCTGCGACATGGCCAGCGCCTGCCCATGCAGAGCCGGATCGAGCCGCTCGCGCCAGAACCTCCCGGAAAACGAGGCTTCGACCCCGAGAAATGCCGGAGACGGAGCAGAAAGAGGCGCGCGAAGAACAGACATACCGCACCAATACCTGAGTCCATCCCCGTCTCAATGCGCAAAGGCGCGTTGACCACGGGCAAACCACCCATTACCAAGCACGTGCCGGAGACGTGGCCGAGAGGCTGAAGGCACTCGTTTGCTAAATGAGCAGACCCTGAAAGGGGTCTCGAGGGTTCGAATCCCTCCGTCTCCGCCACTCACCTTTCCCGACGTTGACAGCCAAGTTTCGGGGGCGGTCGCCCGAGATCCGACAAAAATCCCCATCAGTCTCCGGGGATCAGTCCGGCAACAATTTGATCGCTAACGCGGTCGCTGCCCTGAAGGCCGGCCTTGACGCCATCCCGGTCGGCTTGCGATCGGTTTTGGCTCATCTTGACCTTGCCTTCAATGCGCGTGATCGGGATGCGTATACCTACAATTCCATTGATCTGAGCTTTGACGAACCGCTCCGGCGCGTCCGTGACAGCCCATGGGTCCGGCCGAGCACCTTCATAAAGTTGGGTGAGCCGCTCGATCTGATCGCGCAGCCGATGCTCGTCCTCGAAATATTCGATCGGTCCATAGGCATGGACCGCCGCATAATTCCAGGTCGGGACGACTTTTCCATGCTCTTTCTTGGTCGCATACCAGGATGGCGAGATGTATGCATCCGCACCGGAGAAAATCACAAGAGCCTCGCCTGTCGTTGAAGCTCTCCATTGCGGGTTTGCTTTTGCCAGGTGACCGTAGAGAACCCCGTTCTCGCCCTCGTCCTCCGCAAGAATGAGAGGCAGCGGCGTTGCCATCAGTCCCTCCGAGGTGGCTGTCACGACAGTGGACAGACGCGCCTGCCGCATAAGCTCACGCAGCACTGCCGGATCATCTTCGCGAAAGGCGGGCGGAGTGTACATTGGAATCTGTCCTGCATTACTATGGCGCCTAATCCGATCCGGCCTTCATTCGCCGACATTTCGTCTCACCTTTATCCGGCCGATGAAATTCAGCAGAATTTGGGCCGCGAGAATAGATGTTACGCCTGCCGGATCATATTCGCGCGCAACCTCGACAAGATCCACGCCCACCACGTTCCCACGTTTACACAGGCCGTCGAGCAGTTCGAGAACCTCATAGTAAAGGAAGCCCCCGTGGCTCGGCGTCCCCGTGCCCGGCGCAATCGAGGGATCGAACCCGTCGATGTCGATCGAGACGTAATAGCGCGCACCCGCCGGAATACGCTCGAGCACGCTTTCGATCCCGAGCTTGCGCACCTGACGGACGCTGAGAATGTCGCTGCCCATCCGGCGGGCCGCCTCATAGCCCTCGCGCGCCGTGGAAGAGACGTTCCGGATTCCCAGTTGCGAGAGACCGGTGACGTAAGGCTTTTCGGCCGCGCGCCGCATCGGGCTGCCATGGCCGTTGCGCACGCCGTGCCGCTCGTCGACGAAGTCCAGATGGGCATCGATCTGCACGAGGTGGATTGGCTCCTGATCGGAAAACGCGTCGATGCAGGGAATGTTGATCGAATGATCGCCCCCAAGAACGACAGGGATCGCTCCCGCTTTCAGAATCTTGCGGACCGCGAATTCGATGTTGGAATGGCTTCTCGCCGTGTCGGTGTGGATCATGTCCGCATCACCGATGTCCACGATCCGCGTCGTCTCCGCCGGAAGATAAACCGTGTCATCCTCGTGGTCATAGGCGCCGGAATGCCCGAACGAAAAAAGCGTCGAGGCTTCGCGGATCGCGCGCGGCCCGGAGCGCGCTCCGGATCTCCACTGCGTGCCGAGATCGAACGGAGCGCCAAGCACCGCGAAATCGGCCTCGATACGATCCCAATCCAGCTGGAGCGGGTATTTGCCGAAGGTGCAGATACCGACAAAGGGAAGATCGAGCCGTCCGCTTTCGTATCCGTGCATGTCAAAACTCCTGAGTGAAGGTCATATGTCGGTCGATCCCAAAGGCTCCCGCGCGGCCGCCAGTGGCGAAAGACCGGCCAGGTTCCGCGGATCAAGGATATCGTTGGCGACCTCCGGCGAGATCAGATCGCGCTGAACGGCAAGTTCGCGAACCGTCCGGCCCGTTCGCAGCGCTTCCTGCGCAAGTTCTGCGCTCTGGCGATAACCGATAATCGGCACGAGCGCCGTTGCAAGTCCCGTACTGGCATCGAGATGATGTCGGCATCTTTCCGGGGCAGCTTCGATGCCACGCACGCATTTGTCCGCCAGCATATGCGCGGCATTGGTGAGGATCTGCATGGACAGGAGCAGATTTCCCGCAATCAGGGGCTCCATGGCGTTGAGCTGAAGTTGCCCGGCTTCCGCCGCGAAGCTGATGGCAAGGTCATTGCCGATGACCTGAAACGCCACCTGATTGACCGCTTCCGGAATCACCGGATTGACCTTCCCCGGCATGATCGAGGAGCCCGGTTGCATGGGCGGCAACACGATTTCACCCAAACCGCCGCGCGGCCCGCTGGACAGCAGCCGCAGATCGCTGGAAATCTTCGACAGCTTGATGGCGAGCCGCTTCAACATGCCGGAAAACAGCACGAACGCACCCATGTCCCAGCTCGCCTCGACAAGGTTTGCCGCGCGGACAAGCTTATGCCCACTGATCGCCGAAAGCTCGGCAATCGCAAGTTCGGCATAGCCGCGCGGGGCGTTCAATCCCGTCCCGATCGCCGTTCCTCCAAGATTGACCTCCGTGAGCAGCTGCGCCGTCTCACGCAGGCGCAGAACGTCTTCGCCGAGGACAGCGGCAAATGCGGAGAACTCTTGGCCAAGCGTCATCGGAACCGCGTCCTGAAGCTGGGTGCGACCAAGCTTGATCACATCGGCGAAGGCAAAGCCCCGCTCTTCGAACGCATCGGCAAGATCGACAATTGCACGTTCAAGATCGCCATGCGCCAGCAGAACCGACAGCCGGACCGAGGTCGGATAGACGTCGTTCGTCGATTGCGATGCGTTGACATCATCATTGGGATGCACCGGAGTGTAGGCGCCTCGAACACCTCCCAGGGCCTCGTTGGCGAGATTGGCAATGACCTCGTTGGCGTTCATGTTGAGCGACGTGCCCGCACCGCCCTGGAGATAATCGAGCGGAAACGCGGCCTCGTGATGACCGGCGATGATGGCGCTACAGGCCTCCTCGATCGCGATGATTTTGACGTCCGAAAGAACGCCGATCTTTTCGTTCGTCCGCGCGCAGGCGAGCTTCGTCATCGCGAGTGCGCGGATCAGAGAAGGGAAACGATTTATCCCAATGCCGGAGAGCGCAAAATTCCGGCGCGCCCTCTCCGTCTGGGCGCCCCACAACGCCGTGGCCGGAACATCGACAAGGCCGAGACTGTCTTCTTCGGTACGCACCTTCTGAATCATGACACGTCCGGTCTGTGCCGACCGCCCCGCCCCAGGGGCGGCCGGGCGTTGATTACGGCGCGAGCACCTGTTCGACTGCCGCCTTCGTCACCGAGACGATTTCGTCGGCCTCGCTCTTCGTCAGACAGAGCGGCGGGGCAAAGCCGATGATGTCGCCTTGGGGCATGGCGCGGGCGATCACGCCCTTCTCCAGCATGGCACTCGCGATGCGGATGCCGATTTTCTCTGACGCCTCGAAGAACACCCGGTCAGACTTGTCCGCGACAAGCTCCACAGCCGCGAGCAGCCCCTCGCCACGCACCTCGCCGACATTCTTGTGCCCGCTCAGCGCATCGGACAGCGTCTTGCGGAAATACATGCCGACATCGCGCGCGTTCGAGACGAGATCGAGCTCGTCGATGAGTTCGAGATTGGCGACACCCGCCGCGGTGCACAGCGGATGGGACGAATAGGTCCAGCCATGGCCGAGCGAGCCGAGCTTGTCCGAACCCTCGACCAACGTCTCCCACATGCGCTGCGAAACGATGACGCCCGAAAGCGGCGAATAGCCGGACGTCATGCCCTTCGCCACCGTGATCAGATCGGGCTTCATGCCGTAGAAATCCGAACCGAACATCGTGCCGAGACGCCCGAAGCCGGTGACGACCTCGTCGGATATCAGCAGCACATCGTACTTCGCGAGGACGGCCTGGATCTTGTCCCAGTAAGTCGCCGGCGGCGGGACAAGCCCGCCGGTTCCAAGCACGGGCTCTCCAATGAAGGCCGCAACCGTATCAGGACCTTCGGTGAGGATGAGTTCCTCAAGCTTGTCGGCACAATACTGCGCGAATTCCTCCTCGCTCTGGCTGCGGTCCGCACGGCGGAAATAATAAGGCGCTTCGGTGTGGATCACTTGCGAGAGCGGCAGATCGAACGCTTTGTGAAACAGTTCAAGCCCTGTAAGGCTGCCGGTCATCAGGCCAGAGCCGTGATAGCCCCGCCAGCGTGAGATGATCTTCTTTTTCTCCGGGCGTCCGAGGACGTTGTTGTAATACCAGACGAGCTTGATGTTGGTCTCGTTTGCGTCCGAGCCCGACAGGCCGAAGAACACGCGCGACATGTGCTCCGGCGCACGGTCCATCACCATTTTGGCGAGCTTGATCGTCGGCTCGGACGAATGGCCCGCATAAGCATGGTAATAGGCCAGTTGATGCGCCTGGGCGGAGATCGCCTCGGCGATCTTGGTGCGCCCATAACCGACATTGACGCAGTAAAGACCGGCAAAGGCATCGAGACTGCGACGCCCGTCACGATCGGTGATGTAGACGCCCTCGCCGCCCGAAACGATGCGGTTCGGCGTTTCGCCGCGCGCGTGCTGCCCCATCGGGGTCGACGGATGGAAGAAATGATCGCGGTCCCACGCGCTCAGTTCGTTGTCACGGTCCAACATAAAAATCCCCTCTGTGATGTGCCGGGCGCCGTCAGGCCGCGTCCAGACAGATATATTTGATCTCGGTGAAAGCCTCGATGCCGTGGCGCGAGCCCTCGCGCCCTATGCCCGACTGCTTGGTTCCGCCGAACGGAATCGGCCCTCCGGTGATTTTCACGCGATTGACGGCAACCATTCCATAATCGAGCGCGCGCGGCAGACGCAGAGAGCGCGCCGCGTCGCGCGTCACGACATAGGCAACAAGCCCGTATTCGGTGTCGTTGGCGCGCCGAACGACTTCGTCCTCCGTATCGAAGACCGCGACAGCCGCCAGCGGGCCGAAGGTTTCCTCGCGCATGACGAGCGCATCGTCCGGCACGTCGACGAGAAGCGTCGGGCTGTGAAACAGCGGCCCCGGCTTGCCGGCCTCCCCGCCCGCAAGGCAGCGCGCACCGCGATTGACCGCATCGCTCACCTGCTCACTCACCTTTGCAACGGCCCGTGCGTGCATCAACGGCCCGATCTCGACATCCGGATCAAGCCCCGCCCCCACCTTCATCGCGGAAACGCGTGCGGCGAAGGCGCGGTTGAACGCATCGTAGATCGGCCGCTGCACATAGATGCGATTGGCGGCAAGGCAATCCTGCCCGGAGGTAGCAAACTTTGCCGCCATCGCAATCTCGACCGCGCGGTCGATGTCCGCGTCCTCGAAGATGATCAGCGGCGCGTGCCCGCCAAGCTCCATCACAACGCGCTTCATGCCTGCCGCGCACTGCGCCGCAACCGCTTTGCCGATCTCGGTGGAGCCGGTGAAGCTGAGCGCACGCACCTGCGGCGCCGCCGTGAAGGCGCCGACGATATCAGCCGCAGGCCCCGGCAGCACATTGAACACACCCGGCGGAAATCCGGCGCGTTCGGCAAGTTCGGCAAGCGCAAGCGCGGACAGGGGCGTCGAAGATGAGGGATGCGCCACGACGGTACAGCCCGCGGCAAGCGCGGCGGCGGCCTTGCGCGTCAGCATCGCGTTCGGGAAATTCCACGGCGTCACCACAGCCACGACGCCGAGCGGCTCGCGGCGGATGATCATTTCCGTGTCCGGAAGATGGCTCGTCACGGATTCCACATTGAGGCGCTTGCCCTCTTCCGCGAACCATTCCACGAACGAGGCGCCATACGCGATCTCCCCTCGAGATTCCGCGAGCGGCTTGCCTTGCTCCAGCGTCATGATGAGGGCGAGATCGTCCGTGGCGTCCACAATGAGGTCGTGCCAGTCGCGCAGTATTTTTGCGCGCTGCTGCGGCAGCAGCTTTCGCCATGACGCAAACGCGGCGTCCGCCGCCGCGATCGCTTCGCGCGCCTCCTCCGCCCCGAGGCGGACGACACGGCTGACGAGCTTTCCGCTCGCCGGATCATAGACGTCGGCCATCGCACCGGATCCGGCCGTCCACCGGCCGCCGACATAGCCGAGTTCGCGCAGCAACCGGCGATCTTTCAATCCGCTGAGCGCTTCGTGAAGTTCAGGTTTGGTTTGTGCGTTCATCGCTGGCTCCCTGTCCCGAAGCCTAGCGGTGCATAGCCGGAGAGTGTGACCGATCTCGCGACGATTTCAGTACGATGTCTCCGGAGACTGCGGCGCACGGAAGAGAAATCATCCCGCATCGCCAAGCAGAGAATGAAGAGGCAGTTCCGGATCGTCCTTGACGGTGCGCGTCACGATGTAGGTGAAATAGCGGTCGATCCCGATCTCGACCTCCAGAAGCCGGTCGACGATGCGCTGGTAGCTGTCGATGTCGCGCGTCACGACCTTGAGCAGATAATCGACGCCGCCGCCAAGCGACCAGCACGACGTAATGGCGGGCTCGGCACGGATTGCCGCCTCGAACTTTTCGAAATCGGCCTGACGATGCGACCCGAGTGTGATCTCGACGAACACGGTGGTGACAGGACCCAGCGCCTTGAGTGCGATCCGCGCGTGGTAGCCGGTCACGAGACCGATATCCTCAAGCCGCTTCAGCCGGGTCCAGCAGGGCGTCGGCGACAACCCCACCCGCTCGGCCAGCGCAATCTTGGTAATGCGCCCCTCGCGCTGAATCTCGCCGAGAATCCGCAGATCCACCGGATCGAGTTTCGCTGCCGGGTTCAGGGGCGGGTGTCCGGGCATGGCGTCTCTAGTCGATCCGCAGTTCGACGCGGCCGAGCGGCCCGAAGTCCGCAACCGCGACATCCCCCGCTCCAGCCGGCTGCATCGCCGTCGCGCTGCCGGTGCTGAAAAACTGCCCGGCTTTCAGCCCCTCGCCACGTGCGATCCGCGCATTGACGAGCCAGGTCAGGGCATTCAGCGGATGACCGAGCACATCACGTCCGCTTCCCGTCTGGACATTTTCGCCATTTAGCAAGAGCGTGACACCGACCTCGGACAGATCGAGCCCCTTCGGATCGTGCCCCGCCCCATAGAACAGCGCACCGTCCGTGCCATTGTCCGAAATGACGGAATAGATGTCCTGATCGGCCCAGTCCTTCAGATGCCCCGCCACGAGTTCGATCGCCGGGTGCACGGCACCGACGCTCGCGGTCACTTCCTCGCGGGCGTATGGAGTGTCCCGAACCGCGATGTCGCGGGCCAGCACGAAGGCAAACTCGCATTCCAGAATGATCGGTGGAAAGTCCGACGCCGAAACGCGCGCGGGGCTTGGCCGGATGAACCCATCGAACAACCGCGCCCAATAAGGCCCGTCGAGGCCGAGACGGCGCTGGATCACGGGATTGGTGCAGCCGCTGAACCACCCGCCCACATCACGGCCGAGCTTTTCGGCAAGACGATCCTGAATCCGGTAGGCATCGTCGATATTGTCCGGACGGGCATCCAGCGGAAGCCCCTCGATCACGCGTGTGGCGCGCCGCGCCTCCAGCAGCGCGCTCGCGGCCTTGTCCACCGCAGCGTCCGACAGCGCCGTCATGACGGCATCGCTGCATCGGCGCGCGTGAACGCCTCGGGCACTGCAATTCCGAACCGTTCGGCAAAGGGACGCACATTGCGCCAGCTCTCGGTCAGCACCTCGACACCCGATCCAAGCTGGCGGGAACGCGTCTCGGCGGCCCGCTCGCCCGGGATGCGGATGCCGTCGAGATCGGGAGCCTTCGGCGAGTTCCGCAGCACATCGAAATACCATTCGCTGCGCGCAACGAACGCGTCCGCATCGCCGAATGCTGCCGGATCGATCGCCATGAACAAATGCCCCTGCGTGTGCGTCTCGCCGCTCGCCTGCCAGCCGGCCAGTTCCGGGCCGATGCCGCTGCCGGTCAGAGGGCCGCACAGAAGGCCGATGCTGAGCGCGAGCCCGAACCCTTTGTGTCCGGACAGCGGGCTGATCGCCCCCTTGCGGATCGCGGCGGCCTCCGTCGTCGGCAGCCCGTCCGGACCTCGTCCGCTTCCCTCCGGAAGATGCCCGCCCTCATAGGCGGCCTGACGCACACGGGAACTCGCAACCGCGCTCGTCGCCATGTCGAAAACGTAAGGGTCATCCCCGGCGCGCGGAAAGCCGAACGCGATGGGATTTGTGCTGAGCAGCTTCTCCGTCCCGCCATGTGGATGAACCAGAGGTGGCCCCGAGGTCACGACAATGCCGATCTTGCCCCTTCTGGCGATGCGCTCCGCGTAATGGCCGATCATGAAAATGTCGGTGGAGTTGCGCACCGCAACCGTCGCCGATCCGGCCTCCCCCGCAATGTCGGCCGCCAGATCGGCCGCTGCCAGCGCTGCGGTCTGGCCAAGCCCGCGATGCCCGTCGATCAAGGCCGTCGCGGCCTTCCGGCTGACGATCTCAGGTTCCGCCTGCCCGTCGATCAGCCCGCGCTCAAGGCTCTTCAACGTGTAGGGCAGATAATCGAACCCCTGCACGCCCGTTCCTTTGAGGTCCGCGTCGAGATGCACATCGGCCGCGCATTCGGCGTTTCGATCCGAGGCACCGGCCGCACTCATCAGGTCGATCATGAACTTCCTCAGATCGGAGGCATCGAGAGTGATCGTGCTGGCCATGTTTCCTCCGGTACGCATCAGACGGACAGTTTGCGCTTGTCGCGGCGTTCCTCGATCCAGCGGACGAACCAGGCCGCCGAGACGCTCATCGCAAAATACAGCCCCGCGACGAGCGTCATCGGCTCGAGATAGCGATAGGTGTCGTTGCCGATATTGCGGGCCATGCTCATCAGTTCGGGAACGGCGATGATCGACAGCAGGGACGAGTCCTTGAACATGAAGATCACGTAATTGCCGAGCGCCGGCACCATGGGGGGAATGGCCTGCGGCAGGATGATGCGGCGCCACATGTCCAGTTTCGTGTAGTTGAGCGCCCGCGCCGCCTCCCATTGCCCGCGCGGCACGCTCTCGATTCCGGCGCGGTAGACCTCGGACATGTAGGAGCCCGTGTGCAGCCCGAGCGCGATGACGCCGGATGCAAAACCGGGAAGCAGGATTCCGACTTCGGGCAACACGAAATAGATGAAGTAGATCTGCACGAGAATGGGCGTGCGGCGGATGAATTCGACGAAACCGTTGATCGGCAGCCGGATAAACGCATTCGGCGATCGCTTCGCCATTGCGAAGATGAGACCGACGACCAGCGCCAGTATGGTTGCGAGCGTTGTCGCCCACAGAGTCACACGAAGCCCCTCCAGAAGAACCGGAAAAACCTCCCACGCGAAATCCCAGTCCCAGCTCATCGCGCGTTCACTCCCACGTCCATACCGCGCGACGCCCGACGCTCAAGACAGCGAATGCACCAGACGATGAATGTCGAGAAAAGAAAGTAACCGATCATGATAGCGCCAAGCGCCAGAGCGGTGTTGCCGGTCTGCTGGCGCACAATGATCGCGTTGTAGGTTAGGTCCGACACCGTGATGAGCGATGTGAGCGGTGTCAGTTTCAGAAGATCGATAAAGAGGTTTCCGGCGGGCGGCAGCATGGTGATCAGCGCCTGCGGAAACGTCACATGGCGGAACCTCTGCCACGGTGTGTAGTTCAGCGCGACCGTTGCTTCATACTGCGTACGTGCAACACCCGCCAGAGAAGAGCGCACAACTTCCGATCCGTAGCTCCCGACATTGCTTCCGAGAACAAGTACGGACACCGTAAATGCGTCGAGAGATATTCCGACCAGGGGGAGCGAGAAGAAGACCCAGAAAAGCTGGACGTAGCAGGGAGTTCCACGAAATATTTCAACGAACGTGGTAGGCAGGATGCGCACCAGAATGTTCGGCGACAGGCGCAGGATGCCGGTCGTGAAGGCCACGAACACCGCAACCACCGAGGCGACCGCCGTTATCTTTGCCGTCACCCAGGCACCCTGCAAAAGCAGAAGGCCATAGACCGTCAGATCATCCATGTCGTATTCCGACTCTCGATAGCGGCATGACGATCCCTAAGAGGCGCTGCGCGAAAAGGCGGGCAGTCGAGGCGACGGCGCTGTCGATCCCCGCGATCTCGCGCACCATCCACGTCGTCGCGAGATTGCTCGTGACGACGGGCTTTCCTATGGCGGCCTCGATGTCCGCAGCGGCGGACGCGGCGCGCAGCGCCGTGCAGGATATGAACAGCGCGTCCGAATCCGGCGACACCGCCTCCGCTGCCGCCTCCACCAGGGATGCGGGTGAAATGCGGGCCATGTCGCGGTCGTCCTCAAGGCCGAAATAGGTCAGTCGAGGCACATCGAACCCGGCGGCGGCGATGTAATCGGCCATCATCGTGCTGGTTTGGCGATTGTAGGGCGTCAGAACATCGACCTTGTGCGCCCCCAGCGCCTGAAGGCCCGCAACAACCGCCCGCGTCGGCGTCACGACCGGAACGCCGGGCTTTGCGGCGCGGATGGCGTCGGCCACGGCATCGTCTCCGATGACCATGCTCGCCGAGGTGCACGAATAGCAGATCGCATCGAGTTCCTGCCCGGGAAAGATCAGAGACGCCGCTTCGGTGAGCCGAGGCAGGGTCTTCAGAAGATTCTCCGGCGTGGTCGGATTTTCATAGAAAATCCGGGCCGTATAAACCCCGACATCCGGCCCCGCGACAAAAGCCTGAAAATCCGGTTCGGAGGAATGGCAGGTCGCCAGAATGATGAGCCCGACCCGCTTCGCACGGGGACGGTTATCCAGATCGAGGCGGGTCTGCGCGAGCGAGATGTTCATCCTCTTCTCCGGCTGGCGATTTGTCAGCGAGTCTAGGTTAGGAAGCCGGTCAGTTTGCGAAAATCGGAAAGTCCGCGAATTTACTTTGATCCCCATCAAAACGAGCGAGCGGCGAAAGGTTGAGGCGACTCAAACTGCGCTTTGGCGGATGCAAATTGCAGATGGGGCCAACATTCAGTCTGACTGGCGGCGGGTCAGGAGGCCTCATGAACACCGTCAATCCGACGCGCCTCGGTTTCATCTACCCATTGGGGGGCGCCGAGCACGACTATTACCGCTTTGCCGACGACAGCGGCGGAACGATCCGCAGCTATCTCGTCGGCGCCCGCATTTTCGGCGAAGGCCGGGATCACGACATTTTCCATCTTCGGCGCACAGCTTCACTCGAAAATCTAAAGGAAGCGGCGCAGGGCCTGGTGCCGTTGGCGTGCCATGCCGCGATCTGGGCCTGCACCAGCGGAAGCTTCGTCGACGGGCGCGCCCACGCCGAGAAGCAGGCGCGCACAATCGCCGAGATCACGGGATGTCCGGCCAGCAGCACATCCCTCGCCTTTGCCTCCGCGCTCGAGCGGCTCGGCGTGCGCAAGGCGGCAGTGGTCGCAAGTTATCCCGAACCCGCGGCCCGGGCTTTTCTCGGGTTTCTCGGCGATTTCGGCGTCGATGTGCCCGAACTTGTCTGGCTGGATGCGCCGTCAGGTCCAGATGCGGCCCGGTTCGGAGCGGACATGTTGCTTAAAGCGGCGCGCGGTCTCGACGTCGGCAAGATCGACGCGCTGCTGGTGCCGGACACCGCCATGCCCGGTCTTGATCTGTCGCGAATGCTCGAAGCTGAGCTCGGCATCACCGTCCTGACAGCCAATCAGGTGACGATCTGGGAGGCCCTGCGTCTTGCGGGTTATACGATGCCGCCCGGCAAGCTCGATCTGCTGCTGGATGACGGCGCGCCGCGCGAGCTTCCCGGCCGCTAAACGAAAGGCGGCGCCCGAGGGCGCCGCCACATTCCTGTACGAGGCTGGCTCAGTTCTTTTCGCCGCCGCAATGCTCTTCGCGCGTCGCGGCTTTCGTCAGTTCGGGGTCGAACCCGTAAGGAGCCACGATCTTGGCAAACTCACCGCTTTCCTTCATTTCGGCGAAGGCCACGTCGTAGGCGTCGCGCAGATCGCGATCGGCCTGGTTGAAGGCAACGCCCGAGCAGCTGATCGGCTCGCCCTTCACCGGCGACACCACATCAAGTTCGCTGTCGTTCATGGTGGCGATGATGCTCTTCAGCGTGGCGTCCGGCCATGCAACCGCATCGACACGGCCCGCCTGCAGCATCTTGATGGCGTTGAAGGCGTCGGAGGCGACCACGAGGCGATCGCGCGGAACGCCGACTTCCAGCGCGCGGCGTTCTTCGATGCAGCTTCCGCAGACCGCGATCTTGGTCGTGCCTTTCACAAGGTCCTCATATGTCTGCAGACCAAGCGGGTTGCCCTTCTTCACGGCGAAACCCTCGGCCGTGCACAGATCCGGCTCCGAGAACAGGACGGCCTTGCAGCGCGGCGCGCGGATCATCAGGCCCATCGAGACGGCATCGAAACGCTTGGCCTGAATGCCGGGGATGAGGCCACCGAAATCGATTGTCTCGGCCGTGATCGTCTTGATGCCGAGCTTCTCGAAGATGGCCTTGTTGAGGTCGAGCGCGGCGCCGCTCAGCTTTCCGTCCGGAGCGATAATGGCGTAAGGCGGCTCCTGCGTGGTGCCGATCTTCACTTCGCCCGCCTTCTTCAAACGTTCGACGGCTCCCTCGGCCTGTGCCGCAACGCTTCCCGCTGCGACGACGAGAGCGGCAAGCGAGCATCGCATAATGGTCTGCACGTACTTCATTGGCCCTGTCCCCTGTGTTTGCCGCCCGGATTTTTTCTTCAGTGCCGGGAAGCGAGAATTTTTCTCAGGAAGAACCGCGTTCTTTCTTCGCGCGGCTCGGTGAAAATCTGTTCGGGAGCGCCCTGCTCGACGATTTTTCCGCCATCCAGGAAAAGGGTGCGGTCCGAAAATTCGCGGGCGAACCCCATTTCATGGGTCACGAGCATCATTGTGGCGTCGGTTGTCTGCGCGACATCGCGCAGGACGCCGAGAACCTCGTCCACAAGCTCGGGATCGAGCGCCGAGGTCGGCTCGTCGAACAGAAGAACGTCCGGACGCATGGCGAGAGCCCGTGCGATTGCGACGCGCTGCTTCTGCCCGCCGGACAGCTCGGCCGGATAATTGCTCGCCTTGTCGGACAGCCCGACCATACGCAGCAGATCGAGCGCGCGGCTCTCCGCTTCGGCCTTGTCGACCTTCAGCGCCACCTGAGGCGGCATCGCGACGTTCTCGAACGCTGTGTGATGGGGAAACAGGTTGAAGTGCTGGAACACCATTCCGATGCGCCGACGCATCGTGCGGAGGTGCTTTTCGGAAGCCGGAACGAGACCGGACGCGGTTTTCATGTGCCAGAGCGGCTCACCGCCCACCAGCACCGTGCCGGACTGGAAATCCTCAAGCGTCATGAGGATGCGCAGAATGGTGGTTTTGCCGGACCCGCTCGGGCCGATCAGACTCACCTTCTCACCCGGAGCAACCTTCAGGTCGATGTCCGTCAGGACATGGCATTGCCCGAAGGACTTCGAGACCTGCTTGAATTCGACAGCGTCGATAATCTGGCCTGACATGTTTTCCTCGGCTCTTGGCGGCGCTGCAGCCGCGCCAAGGAAAACCTCACGTCTCCTTTAGAAGAATACAAGCTATTCAAGCTATACTTTAGCCTTCATCAAACTTTCACGCCAAAGCGCTCGCGTACCGGCTGGGCGTCCACGGTCGCCGCATCCATCAATGACAAGAAAGTCGTAAAGGCGGACGCCATCTTGGCGGCACGCCGCGTGATCAGCATGTGGCGCGAGCTGTAGCTGAAATCGCGCGCCTCGATCATCCGCAACTGGCGCTTCTCCACCCAGTCCTGCGCGTAGTGATCTGGGAGAAAGCCGATATAGGCGCCGGTAAGCAGCAGAACGAGCATCCCCTCCATGCTGTGCACCGTCGCCGTGTAGGACGCAGGCGCGAAATTGGTGAGGTCGAACTGCTCCTGATAGCCGCGCAGCACGAATTGTTGCCGCACGATCTCTTCCGTTGAGACCTCTCCCGGTCCGCGATCGAAGAAGGCATGGCCGCGCCCGACATACAGATGATGGGTTTCCTTCAGCACCGGCCGGAATTCGAGGCTGTTGATCTTGCGGACATAGGGAACCACCGCCCCGTGCAGATGCCCATTCAGCACCGCCTTTTCCAGTTCGAGCCGGGACGACACCACCAGTTCGACATGCACTTCGTGATCGAGTTCGTTGAACCGGTTCAGCGCCCGAACCAGCGGAAAATCGGGATGGGTGGTCAGGCAGTCGACCATTCCCAGAAGCAGCTTGCCGGCAAGGCGCTTGCGTAACGTCGCCATGCTGCCGGAGAAATCGTCGAGCTGGTTGAGGATGCGCTTTGTCTCTTCATAGGCGGTCCGCCCCCGGTCCGTGAGTTGGAACCCGCTGCGCCCCCGTTCGCACAGGCGGAAGCCGAGCCGCTTTTCGAGGTCCGACATGTGAAGACTGATGGTGGAGCTGCCGATGTTCAGCGTCGTCTGCGCCCCCGAATATCCACCCGCCTCGACCACTGCCGTAAACACACGCAGCAGCCGCAGATCCATGTCCATGATGCGCTTCATCGAGGCCCTCCAAGAGCCTCAGTTTGACATAGATCGAACTGAGCTCAAGAACATTCACATTTTTCTTGAAGCGAAGCCGATTGAAAACAAGCTCCCGCCTTGCTGGGTTTCAAGGAGAAGAGGATGGCTTTGCCACAGGACCGCGAGATTTTGAGCATCGCGGAACACACCGAACACGTCACGTTCCAGGCGACAACGCGCGCGAGCAAGACCGGCTACGAGCTGCCGATGATCGTGCACGACCGCCTCGCCTTCTCGCCGGAGGAATTTGTCCGGCGCTACGATCTCGTCCAGGCCTCCATGGAAGAAGCCGGCCTCGATGCGCTGCTGATCCGCGGCCCGGAAAACATCACCTATTTCATCGGTTACGAGACACCCGGCTATTACCGCTACCACTGCATCGTGGTGCCGAAGAAGGGCGAGCCGGTTTTCCTGGTGCGCGATTTCGAATGGATCAACACGCCCGAATTCGCGTGGACCACGAAATTCGTGAAGGTGTACGACTGGGATCACGCGCCGACCGTCACGGCCAATGTGCTGGCCCAGCTCGGCCTCAGCGACGGCAAGCGCGTCGGCGTCGAGAAGCAGAATTTCTTCTACACCGTCGACGAGCATGAAACGCTCGTGCGGGCAGCGCCGACGAACCAGTATGTGGACGCCACCGCGATCCTGTGGAACGCGCGCATGATCAAATCGGCCGAAGAAGTCGACGTGATGAAGCGCTCCGCAGCCCTCGTCGACCAGGCGATGCTCGCGGGCTACGACGCGACACGTCCCGGCGCAACGGGCGATGCAATCAATGCCGAGGTGAACCGCACTCTGTTCGCCAATGGCGGTGAATATATGGGCCTTCCGCCCTTCGTACTGGCCAGCGAACGCAGCTGCCTGCCCCACCAGACCGGCGGCAAGAACGCCCTCGCCGCCGACGATCTGATGTATTTCGAGATCTCCGCCTCGCAGCGTCGCTACACCGCCGCTTTGATGCGCACGATCTTTGTCGGCAAGCCGAAGGACGAATGGCTGCGCGCCGCGCAGGCCTGCATCGACAGCGTCAGCGCCGCGCTCGAATTCATCAAGCCGGGCGTGACCTCGCACGATGCGGACACCGCTGCGCGAGCGGTGACGACCAAAGCCGGCTTTGCCGATTACCACCGCAACCGCCTCGGCTACAGCATCGGCATCAGCTATCCGCCGGACTGGGGCGAGGGCGAGATCATCTCGCTGCAACAGAACGAGCCGCGCGTGCTTCAGCCGGGCATGACCTTCCACATGCCGCCTCTGTGCCTGAAATACCGCGAATTCGGCATCGGCTTCTCCGAGAGCATCCTCGTCACCGAAACGGGTTGCGAGCGCTTTTCGAAGCTTCCGCGCGAAATCGTCATCAAGTCTTGACGCATATGGCCAGAGATCTTCGGGCTTTCCTGAACGGCGCACGCCTTCTGGGCGATCTCGAAGCTCTGGCCAAATTCGGCGCCTTGCCCGAAGGCGGGATATCGCGTCCCGCCTTCTCACCTGCCTTCCAGGACGCCGCCGACTGGCTGATCCAGCGCATGGAAGAGGCAGGTCTGTCGGTGCGTATTGACGCTGCCGGCAACATCATAGGCCGCATGGGCCCTCCCGGCCCGGCCATCGTCTGCGGCTCCCACATCGACACCGTTCCCGGCGGCGGCCATCTCGACGGCGCGCTGGGCGTCCTCGCGGGGCTCGAATGCGCCCGCGCTTTGTCCGAGGCGGCGATACCCCTTGCGCACGCGCTTGAAATCATCGCTTTCGCGGACGAGGAAGGCGCCTATGTCAGCCTGTTCGGCTCGCGCGCCATGATGGGCGAGCTGACCCCGAACATTCTCCAAAGCACAAATTTCCTGACACTGTCCGTCGAGATGGCGGCAGTCGGCTTCCAGACCGCGCGCCTCGCGGAAGCGCATCGGGACCCGTCCGAAATCGCAGCCTATCTCGAACTGCACATCGAGCAGGGTCCGGTTCTCGAAGACGCCGGGCTCAAGGTCGGTGTCGTCGATTCCATCGTCGGCATGGACCTCGTCCGCTACCGCTTCATCGGCGAGGCCCGCCACGCAGGTTCGACGCCGATGAATGTGCGGCGCGATGCCGTGCGCGGCGCATGCGATGCCGTCAGCACAGCGTTTGAGAACATGGAGGCCGAAGGGGCTTCCGCGTCCGGCCGCATGACGTTCGGCAATATCCGCGTTCTGCCGGGGGCAAGCAATGTCGTTCCCAGCGAGGCCATCGTGACGAGTGAGGTGCGCGCCGGCTCCGCAGGCGATCTTCAGCGTTTGCGCAGCCTCGTCGATGCGGCTTTCGGCGGCGCCGCCCGCCGCAACAATCTGGCGCTCCACGAGGACAGCCCCGAGCTCGACGAAGCAGCGCCCCTGACGCCGCGCATCATCGAGACCATCACGCAGGTCGCGGACGCGATCGGCACCCCCGTTCTGCGCATGCCCTCCGGCGCCTGTCACGATGCACAGATTTTCGCGCGCAAGGTACCGACAGGCATGATCTTCGTGGCAAGCCGGGGCGGCGTCAGCCATCACCCGGACGAATTTTCGGACGCCGACGCGATCATCGCCGGGGCGGGACTTCTTCTGTGTTCGTTGGGCGAACTTCTGTCCGGCGGGACACGTTCGTGAGCGCTCCCGGTTCGGGTCTCACCGCGCGCGATTTCATCTACGCGCTCATTTTCCCCACCGTCATGGCGGCGGGTTTCGTTGCTTCGAAGACGGTGCTGGACGTTCTGCCGCCGGTTCTGCTGTCGGCATTGCGGCACACCATCGCCGCAGCAATCCTCGTCTGGTTCGTTTCGCCGCCTTACGGGGTGATGCTGCGGCTGTTCTGGATCACCTTCATCGGTGCGACGGTTCACTTCAGCCTCATCTATGCGGGAATCGCCCGCCTCGACGTCACGACAGCGGTGCTCCTGGTCCAGAGCGAAGTGCCGTTTGCGATGATCATAGCGGCTTTCGTTACACGCCGCATGCCGACTTACGCGCAGATCATCGGCACGGTGCTGGGCCTCATCGGCGCGCTCATCGTGTTCGGGACGCCCGCGGTGCGCGGTGAGTACGGCGCCGCTTTCATGCTTCTGTTCGGCTCGCTTGCGTGGGCCATTAGCCAGAACATGATCCCGGGCCTTCGCAATATCGGACCCTTCCAACTCGCGACATGGCTTGCGGTCTTTGCCATGCTGCAGCTCTGGCCTCTGTCGATCGCGCTTGAAGGAAATCCCCTTCCCTATCTCGCAAAGCTCGACCTCCAGGACTTCGGGGCGCTGCTGCTCGTCGGCATCGGGCCCACCATCATCGGCTATGGCCTTTGGTGTCTTCTGATCGGGCGTCACGGCATCGTGAAACTCGCGCCCTTCCTGCTGACGATACCCATCATCGCCATCGGCCTTGGCGTTTTCCTCCTCGGCGAAAAACTCACCCCGATGATGATCGCCGGAGGCGTGATAACGCTCGTGGGCGTCGCGCTCACGCTGGAGCGCATCCCGACACGCAGCCTCGAAAAAACGATCGGAAGCAAGGACGCCTGAATCCGGTTTCCTTGATCAGGGACGAAACGAAGCTTGGGAAGTTTGGATGTACCCAAAGTAAATCCGCTTCCTAGAATGCAGACACAAAGCGAGGAGCCATGAAAGATTATTGCGGTTGGCGCGCACGCATCGGGGTCATCTACATGGCCTCCAGCATCGTGATGGAGCCCGAATTCAATGCGATGGCTCCGGAGGGCGTGTCGGTGCATGTGGACCGCATCATCCTTCCGAAAGTGACGCTGGAAGGCCTGGAAACCATGATGGAGGGCGATGAGGTTCTGCGCTGCACCTCGTTTCTGGCCGCAGCACCGCTCGACGTCATCGTATTCGGCGGCACCAGCGCAACCTTCATGCATGGCCGCGGCTGGGACGAAGTCGTCATGAAGCGGATGCGCGAGGTGTCAAACGGCATCCCCGTCACGACAACCTCGACCGCCTCCCTCGCCGCCCTTCAAAGCTTCGGCAAGAAGAAGATTTCGATCGTCACGCCCTATCTGGACGAAATCACCGAGCGCGCAGCGCGCTTCTTCTCCGAGAACGGATTCGAGGTGCTCTCCTGGGCGGGCATGAACATCGATGAGGACCACGCGATCGGAAACGTGCCTCTCGAGGACGTCTACC
This sequence comes from Rhizobiales bacterium Ga0077545, assembly GCA_001464335.1. Lineage (GTDB taxonomy): Bacteria > Pseudomonadota > Alphaproteobacteria > Rhizobiales > Methylopilaceae > Flaviflagellibacter. The sequence goes on from LNEV01000005.1 coordinate 93,983, forward strand.
GTTTCGCCAAGGAAAATTGCCATCCGGAAGCGGAGGCATTGTTCATGAGCTGTACGAACTGGCGCACCGTCGGTGCCATCGAAGCGCTTGAACAGGATCTCGGGATTCCCGTTGCCAGCGCCATACAAAGTTCGTTCTGGCAGAGCCTGCGCATCGCCGGGATCAAGGATCCCTGCCCCGGTTTTGGCAGTCTTTTCCGGACGTGAGTTGAGTTTATACATACAGCGGAGAGGCATGATGTCGATGATGAAGAACCTTTTTGTAGGGGCGTTCCTCGCCGCAAGCGTCACGGCTGCAGCCGCGCAGACGACCGTCGATGATCTGAAAAAACAAGGTTATGCGCGTCTTGCTGTTGCAAACGAGCCGCCGATCACCGAAGTGAAGCCGGACGGCACGGTGACGGGCGGCGCCGTGGAGATCGCGCGCGCGACACTCAAATTGATGGGCGTGGACGATGTAACGGCCGTCGTCAGCCCCTTCGGCGGCATGATTCCCGGCCTCCAGGCCAGCCGCTTCGACATGATCACCGCAGGCATGTTCATGCGTCCGGAGCGGTGTCAGGCGATCCTGTTCTCGGAACCGGACATCTGCGACGCGCAGGGCATTCTCACCACCAAGGAAAACGCCGATAAGCTGAAATCCTACGCCGACATCGTCTCGGCGGGCGTCAAGATCGGCATCATCCCGGGCAGCCACGGTCAGCGAGAAGCGCGCGCCGCCGGCTTGCAGGATGCGGTCGTCACGCCAGTTCCCGACATTCAGGCCGGCCTCAAGCTTCTGCAGGACAAGCGCATCGACGCCTATCTTCTTCCCGGCATGAGCCTCACAGACCTCAAGAAGAAAGCAAATGACGACAACCTCGTCGTCGTCGCCCCGCTGGGCGGCTCCAAGGTCTCCTGCGCCGGCGCAGGCTTCCGCAAGGAGGATGTCGCGTTGCGCGATGCGTATGATGCGGCGCTCAAGCAGTTGAAGGATTCCGGCGAGTTCGCAAAGATCCTTGAAGGGTTCGGCATGAACCCCCAGCTCGCGCTTTCGACCAACCGTGCCAAGCTGTGTGAAGCCGCAAACTGAACCGACGAGCGCTGGCCGGTAAACCGGCCAGCGCCATACAGGCAGAGGCCCGGACACGATGGACTTATCCTCCGGCTACGGAGAATTCATCCTTTTCGGGCTTGGAGTGACGGTTTCCGTCACCCTGCTCGGAAGCCTCGTTGCTCTGGCTGCCGCGTTTGCTGCGGGCCTCGGCCGCCTCTCGCGCTTCACAGCCGTCCGTTTTCTCGCAGGTCTTTACATCGAGGTGTTCCGCAGCACCTCGTTCATCGTCCAGCTCTTCTTCATTTATTTCGCACTGCCGCTTTTCGGTGTGACCTTGCCGGCCTTTCCGGTCGCGGTCGTCGTGCTCGGCCTGAATGTCGGAAGTTTCGGGGCCGAGGTCGTCCGCGGCGCTCTTCTCAGCGTACCCCGGCCCCTGATCGAGGCGGCAACCGCGCTCAATTACACGCCTTGGCAACGCTTTCGTCACGTAAGTCTGCCCAATGCCCTTCCGCGCATGATCGCGCCCTTCAGCAATTTGTGTGTCGATCTGCTGAAAACCTCTTCGGTCGTCTCGCTGATCTCGCTGTCGGAGGTCACGTTCCGCGCCCAAATCGTGCGCGCCCAGACAGGTGACACGCTCGGTCCGTTCCTGACCATCCTCGTCCTGTATTATGTCTGCGCCACGATCATCGAATGGATATTCCGGATGTTTGAGCGTTCGGCCAACCCGGCGGGGAAGATCGCCCGATGAGCTGGAGCACGGAATTCTTCTGGCAGTGCGTCCCGATTGTCCTCGCCGCCCTGCCCGAAAATCTCATCGCGACTTTGTTCGCATCCGTGGTCGCGCTCGTCGTCGGGCTCATCTTCGCCCTGATGGAGCGCAGCCGCTACAAAGTGCTGTCCCACGGCACGCGCCTTCTGGTCGGCTTCATCCGCCGTACCCCGATCCTCGTCCAGCTGTACTTTCTGTTCTACGTCCTGCCGGATATGGGTATCTATCTGTCGGCCATGGCCGCAGGCGTGATCGGCCTTGGTCTGCACAACTCGGCCTATATCAGTGAAGTCTACCGCGTCGGCATCGACAGCATCGATCGCGGTCAGTGGGATGCCGCCACGGCGCTCAATCTTCCGAAGAGCTATTTCTGGCGCTCGATCATTCTGCCTCAGGCGGTGCCCCCGATGCTCCCGGCGCTCGGCAATTACATCGTGATCATCTTCAAGGAAACGGCGCTTCTGAGTGTCATCACCGTCTACAATGTAATGTCCGCCGCCCAGACGCTCGGATCGGAGCATTACCGCTATCTCGAACCGATGACGCTTGTCGCCGTCATCTTCCTGGTCCTCTGCTATCCCGCGATGCATGCTCTCCGGCTGCTGGAACGGCACCTCGCGCGCTCACCGCGCTTCGTGCGCGCCTGAGGCCCGCCGCGTCGCGCGGCCGTTCTTACGGGCTTTTCAGCTTGTAGATAAAATGATCGCTTCGGCCGATCGTTTCGCGCCATTCAACGACCGTGTTGTTGTGCGAGAAAGCCACCCGCTCGATATGAATGATCGGGGAACCGACGGGCACTTCGAGCAATTTTGCTTCTCGTCCGCCGACAATGCTGGCTGTGAGCATCTCTTCGACAGAAACGACATGGATGTCGAATTTCTTCTCGATCGCGAAGTAAATCCGGTCCACATCGAGTTTCTCATGTTCGAGCCCCGCCATGAGACGATAGGGAAGATAGGAATCGTATATACATACAGGCGTATCGTTGTGCTTCAGCAGTCTTCGGATAAAAAGCACCTTTCCGCGCGCACCAAGGCCAAGCGCCTTTTTGGCCTCGGCCGGGGCATCCGTGGTTATCTGAAGATCAAGCACGCTGACCTTGGGATTGAGCGCCGCGCCCCCGGCACCTTCGAAGCCGAAGAACCGGGCAAATCCCCGCGGGGTATCGATCCGGGTGACAAACGTGCCCTTCCCCGGCCTGCGCGTGATCAACCCGTCTCGCACCAGTTCGAGAACCGCCTGCTTGATGGTTCCCGGGCTGACGCCGAAACGCTCGCCCAGTTCGAGTTCGGTCGGCAGCATGTTGCCCGGCTTCCAGACACCGCGCGCCAGATCCTTGCGCAGGGAATCCCGGACCCTTTGATAGAGTGGGACACCGTCGCCGTTCCGGCCACGGCCAATGGCCGTCTCGTCGGAGCGTGCAGCGTCCTGTTTAGCCACGACAGGCTGTGCCTTCTTCATTGCCAGATCCAAGCCCAATCAGCCTTCACGATCATATCCGTGGGCGGTTCGCAACGTAGCACACCCCAAACGCCCATTCGCGGACTCTGCCTCACGCGTCAAGAGAGATTGTTCATGTCAGGTACCAAGGCAAATCGACGAATGTCGATGCTAGGCTGGCGGGGAACCGCAGGCCCAGCAGGGAGGACAGCGCCATCAGCGATACCGCCAGGCACGCTGCCGCCACCGCGCACTGCCAATGCTGCAGTTTCGCCTTCCTCCTCAAGAAGAGGTAGAGGAAAGCCGTCATTGCCACGACAAACCCGGCAAGCCACGCCCCGATCAGGGTTGCAACGAGCAAGGCGATATAATGCTCGTTGGTCCGGTATTCGACGTCTCCGGAAAACTCTTCGCGCTCCGAATCGTAGAAATAGTGCGCGGCGGTTTTCGTCCGGACCATCGCTGCCGCCAACGGCACCAGAAGCAGCAATGTCGCCAAAGCGACGGATCGCGGCATGAGGGCGGTTGCGAAGTTCCACGACAATGACTGGACCAGCGCGTAGCCCGCAAAGGCGATCAGCAGGAAGACGAACATCAGTTGCGGCAGGCGGTTTTCGGCGGAGTGGGCGGGCGTCGCCGTGATCGGCTCTTCTTTGGGCTTGAACCGGAAGGCCGCATAGATTGCCAAAGCGAGCATCACGAGCAGCGCAAGAACGACCGGCCGTTCCAGAAACGAGAAACCGTAGACCTGCGTCACGCGGTAAAGCCCGTTTTCGAGCTGACCCGACAGAACAAAGCCGATCATGAACGCGGGGCGCGGCCATCCGAATCTCTTCATGTAAATGCCGAGAATTCCAAGGATGAGCAAGATCGCAAGGTCGCCCCAGTCGCGGGTTGCCTGGAATGCCGACAGGAAAATAAGACTGAACATGAAGGGCGCGATGATCGTCGCGGGGACGAGTGTCAGCCTTGCGATGGGCTTGGCAAGAAACACGCATGTTCCGGCGCCGAAAACGCTGCCAAGCGCCAGCGACCAGATGATCGTGTACGTCAGATCGAGGTTGGTCGTTATCATTTCGACCCCGGGCTCGATTCCAACAAGGATGAACCCCGCGAGCAGAAGCGCCATGCTTCCGGAGCCTGGGATTCCGAACAGAAGCGTCGGGATGAGAGCGCCGCCATCCTGTGCGTTGTTCGCCGATTCCGGTCCGATCACGCCGCGGATATCGCCTTTGCCGAACTGGGACTTGTCCTTGGCTGTCTGCACGACATGGCTGTACGAGACCCAGTTGATGACCGACCCGCCAATGCCCGGCAGCGCGCCGATGATCACGCCCAGAAGCGAACAGCGCAGGACGACACCCCAGTTGATGATCGTGTCTTTGACCCCCTGTATCCAGCCGGAGCCAAGGCTTGTTCCGGTCTGCGAGATCTTCGTCTGGCGACGGACGAGATCGACGATCTCCGGAAGCGCAAACAGGCTGAGACCGACTATGATCAGGGGCACGCCGTCCATCATGTAGGACATGTCGAACGTCATACGCTGTGAGCCTGTCGTCGGCGCCGTGCCGATCGTGCCGACGAGAAGCCCGAGCCCGCAGGTCGCCAAACCCTTCAACGGGCTTGCGCCGGTCAGGGTGCCGACCATTGTCAATGCAAGCAGGATCAGCATCAGCTGCTCGCCGAAGCCGATCATGAGAAGAAAGGGCAGCGCGAAGAAAATCGCGACGGTCAGAAATCCCGCACCGATCACGCCGCCCACAAGAGACGCCGAAAAGGCCGCCGACAGGGCGCGCGCCGCTTCGCCGCGTTTGGACAACGGAAATCCGTCCAGCACCGTCGACTGGGACGAATTGCTTCCGGGGATGCCCATGAGAACGGAAGGAAAGGTGTCGGCGGTCGGAGTGACCGCCATCATCCCGATCATCATCGGCAGAGCGAGTTCAGCATCGAGGCCGAAGACAAAGGGGAGCAGCACCGCCATGCCCGCGCTCCCCCCGAGCGCCGGCAGAACGCCCATGACAAGGCCGACATACACGCCGATGAGGAGGTAGACGAGATGCCACCCACTCAGCAGGCGAACCAGTGTTTCGACAATGACGTCGCTCACGTGGCTTTCCCCCAGATTTTGAAGACAGGAAAGCCGGCCAAAACAAATTGGCCGGCTTTTTTCTGATCAGATGGCGAGGTCGTATTTCTTGAGCATGTACTGCTTGAGCCAGTCGCTCACTTCAGGGCTGAGACCGACCGCCTTTTTGATGGCGAAGTCGGCGTCGTCTCCGAACAATTGCGGATACTGCCCGACCTCGTCGCTCGCGAGCTTGCGGAAGTCGGGATCGTCCAGTGTCTTCTTGACCGCGTCGACATAGGCCTCGCGGATGTTGTCGGGAGTGCCTTCCGGAAGGGCAAATCCCTTGGACGCCGCAACGCCGAGGTTCACGAAGGCCTTGAAGGCTTCGTATTCCGTGCCCGCCGGCGGTTTGCCGTTCGCCTTTTCGTAAAGCTCGTTGATCGTCGGATAGTCCGGGAAAACCGGATCGCGCACGATGTCCTCGCCCTTGGGCATGCCGAGCGTCCACAACGGCACGAATTCACCGCTCTTTATGAAGGATTGGGCGCTGGAGTTGAAGCTCTCGGCGGTGTCATGATTGATCTCGAGTTCGCCGCGCAGCATGGCCTGACGGACCTCGCCCCGCGCGAGGCCGAAGATCGTCTCGTGGTTGAGGCCGAGAAGATCGAAGGCGAAGATGTTGCGAAGCTCGCCTGCATCCGGCTGCTTGGCGCCATAACGAATTTTCTGGCCGCGAAGCTTTTCGAGATCTGCCATCATGTCCTTGCCGGTCACGCCGGTCTTCGACGTTGCGTAGATCACCGTGCCCTGCGGCGAGACATTGACCTGCCGCCATTTCAGCACGTCGAACTGGCGCTTTTTGCCGCCGAGAAGCTGGGCGACGAGCGTCGAACTCGATGTCACGACGAGCATCTTGCCGTCGGGCTTGGCGGTCGCCTGGAACTTGTTGTTGCCAAGGATCGAGGCTCCGCCCGGCAGGTTGCGGATGATGACCTTCGGGTTCCCCGGAAGATATTTTTGAAGATACGGAATGAACATGCGCGCATACACGTCGGCGCCGCCGCCTTCCGTGTAGGGTGCGATCAGTTCGATGGTCTCTCCCTTGAAATCGACGGCCTGTGCGCGCGCGCCGGACAGAGAGGAAAGCGATGCAGCAGCCAGAACCGCGGCACCCCAGAGCATGCTACCCAATGGTTTCATTTGTTTCTCCTCCCACTTTTTTGTTTGATTCAGGATGTCAGGAGCGTTTTCCCGGATAGAGCGTTTCCGCTTCCTCCGCCCCTTTTGCCTTGTTGTAGTCTTGATCCATCGCGCCACTGCCGGCCGGACTTTTGACGGTCAGGAAGGTCGCAGGCCCGTTCACCGGGCGGCTGCGATGCGGCACGTTCCGTGGAATATGTACAAGTGTTCCGGCACCGACGATCTTGTCCTCGTCTCCGAGGATGAAGTGCATCTCGCCGGACAGGATATAGGTCCACTGCTCTTCGTTCGGGTGCTCATGCAGCGCCGGCCCGTCGCCTTCGGGCTTCGTCACGATGCCGACTTTCATGAACTCGCCGATGGCTGAGCGGACGCTCACATTGGGATTACCCTTCTGTTTGCCCGGCTTCATGGTGTCGAGGGTGTAGAACGGCACGGAGAACCTCCCATTGCTGAATGAGAGACGATAGCATCGCGTTTCGTAATCGACAAATGTTTATATATTTAGATACAACAGGCGGATGATCGCGCTTCGCACGCTTCTCCACATCCTTGCCGCCGGATCGATCGGCCTTGTCGGCGCCGCGGCGTTCGTGTGGGCGGGCGCACCATTGCCGTGGATGCTCGGTCCGATGTTCGCGACCGCCCTCCTCACCATGACCACGCCGTTCCCGTGGCGGATGCCGCGCGCGGCGCGCACCTTCGCAAGGCCGGTCATCGGCGTTCTCGCCGGCAGCACATTCACCTCGGCGCTTTTTGCAAACGCCGCAGACTGGTGGCCGGCGCTCCTTGTCGTGGCGATCTTCGCCGTCGTCAGCACGCTCGGGGGGTATCTGTTCTTCCGGCACGCCTGCCGCTTCGACGCCACCACCTCATTCTTCGCCTCGACACCCGCCGGTCTCAACGAAATGACGCTGCTGGGGGATTCCCTCGGCGGCGATCTGAAAGCCCTCGTCCTCATTCACGCGACGCGCATCGTTGCGGTGGTTTCGATCATTCCGCTGATTGTCCGCACCTCTTCGGAGGTCGATGTGTCGGCGCTCATGCCCGAGCCGTCGACCGGCCAGCTGTCGGATTGGCTCATTCTCGCAGCCTGTGGCGCCGGAGGGTATCTCGTGGGCACCCGCCTGCCCATTCCCGCAGGTCCCATGCTCGTCAGCCTGTTCTTCAGCGCCTGCGTTCACCTGGCGCAGATCACCGAGGCTGCGCCGCCTTCCTGGCTCGTCAGCGGCGTGCAGGTCATCATCGGCTGCATCGCGGGGGCACGCTTTGCCGGCATTCGGTGGCGCGAGGCGCAATCGATCGTTCTGGGCAGTGTGGGCTGGGCGCTTCTGATCGTCGGCGCGGCGTTTCTCACGGCCTACGCGGCCTCCGGCCCTCTCGGGCTTCCGTTCAATTCGCTGCTCTTGTCGCTCGCGCCGGGCGGGATGCTGGAAATGACCCTGATCGCCTATGCCCTCGGCATCGAAGTTGCCTTCGTGATCGCCTGCCAGATCTTCCGCAACGTATTCACGCTGCTGACGCTGCCGCACCTCTATCGGCTTCTTCACCGCGACTAGGCCGGCAGGTTCTCAGCCCGGGTAGTCGGCAAGGCTTCCCGCGTCGGTGCTCATGTGAAGTTCGATCGCGCGGCCGAGAAGTGCGTGCGCCCGCTCCCCGCCCAGAACCGGCTCGACGAGACCGAGGAATTTCTCGGCGATGTCGTCATCGCTCATCGGGCGCTCAAGCGAGCCGAGCGCATGTTCGACATGCAGTTCATGTGTCTTCGCATCGTTCGTGCGGATCAGCACATGGGCCTCATTCTTCTTCAGGCCCTTGCGGCTCTGAACGCCGACGGATGTGCGCAGCGCGGCATAGCCTGCATCGTGGAGCGCCTCATCGCTGAAATGCTCCACGCGCGCGACACGGTGCGTGGCCGCAATCGCGGCCGCATGCGTCAGGCTGAACTTGCTCTGCAGAGCCGTCTGCGGCGCCGCATGTCCCGCAAGCTCGGCCGCAATCGGCGCGACCTCAAGCTGGATTTCCGCAATGTCCGCCGGATCGATCTCCTCGCCTGCACACAGCCGCGAGACGCCGTCGATCACCGCATGGGTCACGATGGCGCAAGGATAGGGTTTGAAGATGTTCAGCTCGATCTCGTAGCGGTCGCCGAGTTCCTTCGTCAGCGAACGCGGCGCTTCATGGCCGGTGAACACCATTGCCAGGCCCTTGCGCCCCTCGATCGGCCGGTCCGGCGCCGAGACGCCTTCCGCCGCAAGCATTGCGGACAGCAGACCATCGCGCGCCGCGCGACCCGGCGTCAGCGCCTTGCACGCCGTGCCGTACATCTCGCGCAGGCCGCTCGCCTGGTTTGCGGCGATGGCCATTGCGGCCACCGTTTTCTCGGCATCGAGACCGAGCAGCTTTGAAACGGCCGCCGCCGCGCCGATGCCGCCGGTGACGCCCGTGACATGCCAGCCCGGATTATGTTCACCGAACACGCCGTTGGCGATGCGGCACGCGACCTCGACCCCCAGAATGAAGGCCGCGATGAAGTCCGGACCGCTGATCGCGCGTCCATGCGCAAACGCAAGGATCGCAGGAAGCACCGGGCCCGACGGATGAATGTTCGTGCGCTTCATCTGCGTGGAGTCGAAGTCGAGCACGGCGGAGCTCGTGCCGTTGATGAGCGCGGCGTTGACAGCGTCGATGCGGTCCGGGCGGCCGAGAAGCGGCACATTGCCCCCGGCGCCAAGCCTGTGCAGCGCTTTCAGCGCGCTTTCGACTTCCTCGTGATGCGCGCCACCGACGGCCACGCCGAGGAAATTAACGAGAGACCTTCGTCCCGCATCGAGCGTCGCTTGCGGCAAATCCGAATAATTGGTGGCGACAACAAAGTCGGCAAGCTGCCGGGTCGCGCCCGGGAAAACGATGTTCAGTGACATGAATAGCCGCCGTTCACGTGAATGGCTTGACCTGTGATGTAGCGGGCGCCCGGCCCGCACAGCATGCGCACCATTGCGGCGATCTCCCACGGCTCTCCGCGGCGTCCGATGGGCGGCATGCGTTTCTGTTTGAATTCGGATCCGGCGTGGCGCTTCATGCTCGACCCGTCCGTTTCGATCGTGCCTGGCACGACGCAATTGACGGTGATCCGCTCCGGCGCAAGATCGAGCGCCAGCGCTTTGGTGAAGCCTGCAAGCCCCGCTTTCGCGGTCACGACATGTGCGCGTTCGCGCGCGCCGGTGTGGCCCGTTTCGCCGCCGATGTTGACGATGGTTCCGCCCTTGCCACGCATATCCGGCAAGACAGCCTGAGACAGATTGAATGCGCCGTCGAGAACGACGGCAAGGATGCGCTGCCAATCGACGAGCGCGATCTGATCGAACGGCGTTTCCTCGCGAACGGCGGCGCAGTTGACGAGAACCGAGATCGGGCCGAGCTGCGCGCGCGCAGCCCCGACCATGCCCGCCACGTCATAACGGTCGCGAACATCACCAAGCAGCGGAACGGCGCGGCCGCCGCGGCTGCGAATTGCGGCGACGATTTCATCGGCGGCCGCCGCGTCGCTGCGGCCGCACACGGCAATCGCGGCGCCCGCCGCGGCGAGATCTTCGGCAATCGCGCGTCCGATATTGCGCGTCGCGCCACTTACAAACGCGACCTGTCCCGCGAGTTCCATTCCCAAACGCTCCTGAGTAAAGCGCCGCCTCGCGGACGAGACGGCGCGTTCCGTCTTACTCGCCCATACCCATATCGTTCAGGATGGCCGAGAGATCGGCCCCTTCCTTCTTGCAATAGGCGGCGAACTCCTCGTGCTTCATCAGCTTGGCGGTCTGGAAAGCGGCATCCGCGGACTTCTTGAATTCCGCGTCCTGCATCGTCTTTTCAAGCACGCCCTCCCAATAGGTGACCGCTTCCGCCGGCATGTCCTTCGGACCCATCAGCCCGCGCCAGTTCGACACGACAGCGTCGAGCCCGAGATCCTTCCATGTCGGTACATCGGAGACGGAACCCGGCATGCGCTCGGGCGCGGTCACCGCGAGAAGGCGCAACTGGCCCGCCTCGACCTGCTTCACGAGGCTTCCGACGCTGGCCGGAACCACATCGACATGCCGGCCCATGACGGCCGTGCGCGCTTCGCTGCCCGCCTGGAAGACGACCGTCTTCAGCTTCTTGACGTCGATGCCGAACTGCTTTGCCGGCAACGCGATTGCCTGATGGTTGCTGTTGCCGCGGCTCGTCGCGATGCCGATGGAGAGCGATTGCGGGTCCGCTTTGAGGCGTTCCAGCAGATCCTTCGCGTCCTTGATCGGCGAATCCGGATGGACCGCGATGCCGATATACTCCGCAAAGATGTGGCCGATGGGGGTTACCTCCTCGCAGCCGATCGGCGAACGGCCGGCCAGCTTGTTCGACACCATGCTGGCGCCGGCAATCACGAGATTCGTGCCGCTTCCGGCATGGCTGTTGTTGAGGTAGCCAAGACCGACCGCCCCGCCTCCGCCCGGCTTGTTCGTGACGACGACGTTGTTCTTCACCGTGCCCTGCGTGCGCCAGATGGCCTGGAGCTGCCGCGCCAATTGGTCGGGCGAGGTGCCGGGTCCAACGGTCACGAGAATTTCGACATCGCCTTCCGGCTCCCAGGCCAAAGCGGGCGTTGCCGCCGCAAGACCGACCGCAAGCGCTGCTGCACAAATCTTTCGTAGGTACATCGCGTTTCTCCCATTTTTCTTGTGTATGGCGGCGTTGTGCCGCTCGTTAAACGAGTTCGACCTTGAACTCCTCGAAACAGTCCTTGACCGTCAGGAAGATCACTTCCTCATCGCCGATCGCCGTGATGGCGTGCGGCACGTCGGAGGGCATGTAGACGACGTCGCCAGCCTTGATGATCATCTCCTCGTCGCCGACGATGGCCTTGGCCGTGCCCTGGAGCATGTAGTTGAACTGCTCCGCATTGTGCTTGTGCATTTTCGAGCCGGTGCCCGGCGCCTTTCTGGCAAGCCCGAGGATCATGCGCGCGCCCGGCACTTTGGCGCCGACCGACGAGGTGACGTTCGGACCGAAAGCGAACTGTTTCATGTCGTCGAAACGGAAAAAGTACTTCATGTCGTTGTCCTGTTAGGTGTCGAGCAGGGTGTCCGCGAAAAGTTCGTCGACTGCGACGTGACGCGCCGCCAGAGATTGATCGTAGGAGTAGCGGCAGAGCGCCTCGAGCGTCGCGCGGTTGGCGTTGACGCCATACGGCCAGAAATCCGCGCCGAGCGCCGCTTTCGTTTCGGCAAGCTCAACGCCGAGCCAGGGCAGCATCAAGGGATGCGTCGCTGCATTCGCCATGGCTTCGAGGCGCCGATAGCCGATATCACGGGCGCCGACAAAGACCTCGTACAGGCGCTTCGGAAGATCGGGCGCCGCCTCGACGAGGGCCCGGCGCACGGCGACAAGATGCATGATCGGGAAAACACCGCTCTCGTCGAAATATTGCCGCTCGGCCGCTTTCGTGTCGGGGAACAGACGCCGGACCGGAGCCGATCCCTCGCGGAAGCAGAGCGGCGGCTCGGGAGCGAGAACCGCGTCGATCTCTCCCCGCGCCAGCAGCTCGTTCAGCGTCACGCTGTCGCCCGCTGGACGGATGTTCTGGCCGGGACCCGGTTCGATCTTGATGCGTTCCTTGCGCCCAGCGACGTTCAGCCCCCCGGTGACATAGTCGACGTCCCGGTGATCGAGACCGAAGCGCTCCTGCAGGATGCCGCGGATCCACAGACCCGCCGTCATCTGGAATTCGGGGGTGCCGATCGTCCGGCCCTTCAGATCGGCGGGCTTCTCGATGCCGCGGTCGGACCGCACGTAAATCGAGTCGAAGCGGAAATGCCGCGAAAGAAACACCGGCAGCGCGACATATTCGGACGCGCCGCGCGATAGTTGCACGACATAGGAACTCGCCGACAGCTCCGTGACATCGAACTCGGCGCGCTTCAGGGCGCGCGGGAAAATTTCCGGTGGCGGCAGATTGATGGCCGAAAGAACCGCCCCGTCCGGCTTCGCCTCCCCGGTGAAGATGGCATCGGTGCGGTCGTTTCGGCCGCAGGCGAAGGTCAGGATCTGGCTCACGCCGCACCCGGAACTGTGACATCGGCTTCGGAAACAACTTCGTTGCGCAGAATGCCGATCCCGTCGATCTCGACTTCCACCACATCGCCCGGCTTCATGTAGACGGGGGGCTTTCGTGCCGTACCGACACCACCCGGCGTTCCGGTGATGACGACATCACCTGGAAGCAGCTCCGTGAAGCTGGAAATGTAGGAAATCAGGTACGGGACGGTGAACAGGAAGTCGTCAAAGCCGGCATTCTGCATCACCTGGCCATTGAGGCGCGTCGTGACCGAATGGCTGGCCACATCGCCGAACTCGTCGGGCGTGACGAGCCACGGACCGAAAGCGCCTGTTCCCCAGAAATTCTTGCCCGGCAGGAACTGGTGTGTGTGGCGCTGGAAATCGCGCAGGCTTCCATCGTTGTAACATGAATAGCCGGCGACGTGATCGAGTGCGGTTTCCTCCGGAATGTACCGGCCGCCTTTGCCGATCACGAAAGCAAGCTCTCCCTCGTAGTCGAGCTTGTCGGAGACACGCGGAAGAATCATCGGCTCGTCATGGCCGATCTGGCTGCGCGGCGTGCGCGGGAACAAAGCCGCGTATTGCGGCATTTCGCGGCCCATTTCCGCAATGTGCTTGGCGTAGTTGAGCCCGACACAATAGATCATGTCCGTATCGGGAAGGAGCGGCGCAAACCTGAGGCCGTCGAGCGGAATGCGCGGCGCGCCGGCAACCGCCTTCTCCCCGGCGGCAACGCCACCATCCTCGAGCATGCCGCGCAGGCTCTTCCATCGGCTGTCCGAGGGACCACCGAGAACCGCCACTTCGTCGCCGACGACTGCACCGAACGACACTCCTTCGGCGGAACGATACGAGACAAACTTCAAGACACACCTCCTTCAACGCCCCGAAAGTTGTAACGCGACCGCGAAGGCCCGCGCAATAGTTTATATATTTATATATTTGACATCCCGTCCCAGCCCGCTAGGCTCGCGTTCAACAAAGCAAAAACTTCAAGGGGAGCCCCTGGATGGGCAAAACGCTCGCGATCGTTTGCGCGGCACTTGCTGCGACCTACCTCATTCTCAGTTCGATGATTCCGGTGCGCGGGATGGAAGATCCGGTGGGGCCGCGGATGTATCCGCTGCTGCTCGGCGGCGGCATGCTCATCATCGCAATGATGCTCTGGCTGGAGACGCGCACTGCAATACCTGTCTCCACGCCATCGGCCGCACCGGACCCCGAACTCCGTCGCCGCCAACGCCTCGGCGTGTTCGGCGCTGGCGCAGCTGCGCTTGTCTATGCGGCCACGATGGAAAGCGTCGGCTTTCTCGTAACGACATTCCTTCTGATGATCGGCATGCTGACCGCGTTCAACCGCGGCAAGCACCTCACGAACCTGCTCGTGGCCGCCGGCACCTCGTCCGTTCTTTATTACGGTCTCAAGAAATTTCTCGGCGTGCCGCTCCCGGCGGGCCTGTTCGGCTTCCTGGGCTGAGGACACACACATGGATGCTCTGCCTTATGTGATCAGCGGCTTCGAAGTCGCGCTGCAGCCACACAATCTGATGTTCGTGTTCGTCGGCACGTTGCTCGGGACCATCATCGGCATCCTCCCCGGTATCGGCGCGACGGCGGGCATCGCCCTGCTCCTTCCGCTGACGTTCGGTCTGGAGCCTGTCTCCGCCCTCATCATGCTGTGCGGCATCTATTACGGATCGTCCTATGGCGGGACGGCCGCCTCGGTTCTCATCAACACCCCCGGCGACGGCACATCGGTCATCACCGTGTTCGATGGCTATCCCATGGCCCGCAACGGGCGAGCGGGCGCGGCGCTTGCCGTCGCGGCCGTCGGTTCCTTCGTCGCCGGTACGATCAGCGTGATCGCGCTGACACTTCTTGCGATTCCGTTCTCCAGCGTCGCGTTGCAGTTCGGCCCGGCCGAAAACTTCATGCTGATGATTTTCACCATGTCGGCTGTCGGTGCCTTCACCAGCGGTTCGCTCGCCAAAGGTATGTTCTCGGTCTTCTTCGGACTGATGATCGCGACGATCGGCATCGATCTGCAGAGCGGGCAGGAACGCTTCGTGTTTGGCGTCCCAAGCCTTCAGGACGGCGTGCCGTTCCTGTCGATCGTCGTCGGCTTCTTCGCTCTGACCGAAGTTATCTATCAGATTCAGGGCTGGTACACGGGCGACCTCAAGCCGATCCGGATCAGCGGGCGCCTGTGGTGCACGCCGGATGAATGGCGCCGCTCGATCGGACCCATCACCCGCGGCGGCATCATCGGCTTCATCGTCGGCGTGCTCCCCGGCGCCGGCGGCATTATCGCAACGGTCATTTCCTATGCGACCGAAAAAAAGCTTTCAAAGCATCCGGAAATGTTCGGCAAGGGCGCCATCGAGGGCGTCGCCGGGCCCGAAGCCGCCAACAATTCCTCCGTCTCGGGCAATCTCGTGCCGCTGCTTACGCTCGGCATTCCGGGTTCGGGGGTAACCGCGGTTCTTCTCGGCGCCTTCATCATGTACGGCATTCAGCCCGGCCCGCAACTGATGAAGGAACAGCCCGAGCTCGTCTGGGGGCTGATCGACAGCATGTATCTCGGCAACATCATGCTGCTGGTCATGAACCTGCCCCTGATCGGCCTGTTCGTGCGCATCCTCTATCTTCCGTCCGGAATTCTCCTGACCGGAATTCTGGTGGTGGCCTTGACCGGCGTGTACTCCGTCAACAGCAGCATCACCGAAGTCTATCTCGCGCTCGGCTTTGCGATTGTCGGATATTTCTTCCGCAAGGCCGACATCCCCGTCGCGCCGCTTATTCTCGGTGTCGTGCTCGGCGGATTGATGGAGCAGGCTTTCCGCCAGGGCATGACGATTTCGAGCGGCGATCCGATGATCTTCCTGTCGACGCCCGTCTGCCTCATCCTCGCCGTACTGACGCTGGGGTCCTTGCTGATGCCTGTTTTCCAGCAGATCGCGGCAGCCCGCCGCGCCCGGCGTCAGGCAAACGAGGCCGTCAGCCGCGGATGAAAGAGACCGAAGAACCTTCCAAAGCCGGCAGTCCATACGCTTACCTCGCGCTGCCGGCCGCTTTCGGCGCGATCGCGGCGATTTTGAACTTCGGCTTTCTTGGCACCGACGGGCTTTCCGCCGGCGCATCCCAAGGGATGAAAGACCTTGTCGTCATTGGCCCGCGCATCGCCGCCGCGGTCGTTCTCGCCGCCGTCATACAGGTCTGGCTTCCGCGTGAGGGTGTCGGGAAGTGGTTCGGCAAGAAGCGCGGCCTGAGAAGTCTCGTGATTGCGTCCGCGCTCGGCCTCGTCACGGTCGGGGGCCCGTTCGCATCGTTCCCGCTGGTCGCCGCCTTGGCCGCGGCTGGTGTCGAGGCCGGGAGCCTGGTGTCCTTTCTCACAGGGTGGAGCCTTCTAGGCCTCCAGCGCCTCATTGTCTGGGAATGGCCGCTGCTGGGCGCGGAGTTCGTCAATCTTCGCATCCTCTGCTGCCTCGCCATGCCCGTCATCGCCGGAATTCTGATGCGGCTTCTGCTGCGGCGCGACCCCCGATGATGGCCGTCGACTACATTCTGGGCGGCGCAGCCATTGCCAGCTTCGGCTACACATTCGCGCGCGACCGGCAACGATTTCGTCAGGCCAGCATGATCGCGGCGAAAGGGCTGGCACGGCTTGCTCCGGCGGTGTGCCTTGCCATTCTCGCGGCTGCCCTCCTCGTTCCGATCATTCCGAGCAGCCTTGTCGGGCGCTGGATCGGGCCTGAGACGGGCATTGTCGGCGTTGTGATTGCGTCAATTGTCGGGGCCTTCATCCCCGGGGGCCCGATTGTCTCTTTCCCCCTCATTCTCATTTTTCAATCCGCCGGCGCAGGCACCGCGCAGCTGATCGCGCTTCTGTCGGCATGGTCGGTGGTGGCCGTGCACCGCATCGTTTCGTTCGAGGTGCCGCTGATGGGTGTGCCTTTCACCGCGCGGCGCCTCCTCGCATCGCTGCCGCTGCCCGTCCTTTCCGGTCTCATCGCTCTTCTTTTCGTCTGACAGGGCCTGCTCATGAAAATCGCATCCATCGCCGCCTCGGTGCACCGCGTGCAAGTGCCCATGCCTCTTGTCGAAACACGCAAGACCGGCTGGGGTTTTGTGTTCTGCGAAGTAACGACCGAAGACGGCAATGCCGGTTTCGGCCTGACCGGCAAGATGCTTCCCTTTGCTGTCGCGGACACGCTCGAACGCGAAATCGCACCGCTCGTTCGCGGTATGGACGTGCGCGACACCGAAGCAATCCACCACATCGTCTGGCGCCGCCTGAACATGCGGTGCCAGACGGGCGCCATCGTCCATGCGCTTGCCGCCCTCGATATCGCGCTCTGGGACATTCACGGCAAAGCGGTAGGGCGCACCGTGGCGCAGCTTCTCGGCGGCTTCCGGGATCGGGCCGACACCTATTGCACGTTCGGCCTCAGCGAATATCGCGAGGACGAGCTGGTGGCCGCCGCAAGGCATTTCGCCGATCAGGGGCACGAGGCGCTCAAAATGGTGGTCGGCGTTGCCAAGGGCGGCTGGCGCGAAGACCTTCGGCGCCTGCGTGCCGTGCGGGACGCCATCGGCCCGGACCGCGCGCTCATGATGGATGCGAATTATTGTATGAACACGTTCGACGCCCGGCTTCTCTGCCAGGCCGCCGAGGAGCTCGACATCGCCTTCTTCGAGGAACCCGTGCATCAGAACGACGCCCGGGCGCTCGCCGATCTGCGCAGAAACACCCGAATTCCGATCGCCGCCGGACAGATGGAAGGACATCGCTGGCGCTACCGTGAGCTCATCGAGCATCACGCGGTCGATGTCATCCAGCCGAACTGCTGCTATGGCGGCGGTTTCACCGACACGAGAAAAGTGTGCCACGCCGCGCAGATGTTCAATCTTCCGCTGGCCATTGGCGGCGGCTGGCCGACCTTCAACCTGCATCTCATGGCCGGGCTGATGAATGGCGGGCCGGTCGAACTGCACATGGTGACGGCGGCGGTCTGCGATCTGCTGTTCCCGGGATCGTCCGAATTCGACGGAACGACGATGAAGGTGCCGCCGGCGGGCGGACTGGGTGTCTCGCCGGACCGCGCATTCCTCAAGGAAACGCGTGTCGAGGCTTGATCATACGATATGGCCTTGAAGTGAGACGTTGAGCGCGGCCCCGGCGCGCGGCCCATCCCCTGCAGAATCCGAAACACATTTCCGGCGCGATATGGCCGCGGAATGACCAAGCCGCCTTCAGCTTCTGACCATACCGGCGCTGTGAGATCACGTGATCGTTAACTGATGGAAGGAAGACATATGCGCACGATTGCAGTTCTCGCAGCCGGTGCCTCGCTCGCCTTTGCCGTGACGGCGAATGCCCAGACCACACCATCCGCCCCGCCCCCGGCCGCCCAGCCACCCGCTTCCGCTCCCGCAACGCCGTCTGCCGCTCCGGCCATCACGCGCGTCAATGTCGTGGACATCAAGGAATTGCCGGAAGCCACGCAGACCAAGGTCAATGAGGTAGTGGCACAGGGCAATGAAACCGATCTTCAGAACCTCCGCACCTCGATCGACGGCACGCCGCAGATCAAGTCGGCGCTCGATGCAAAGGGCGTTGTCTCCGCGCACGTCATCGCCGCCAGCATGGGCAAGGACGGGACGTTGACGCTCGTGACCAAGAAGCCCAGCTGATCTTCGCAGGCACAGATTATTTTCAATACCGGAAACGCCAGGGGGCCCGACATCATTGCCGGGCCTCGCCTTTTGATTGGCACTTACACCGCCATGCCGATGCCGCTCAGAAGCCGAGCAGGTTCTCCCGCACGCTGCGAAGATGCACCAAAGTTGCCTCCCGCACGCCTGCCGGATCCCGCTCCTCCATCAGATCGATGACGCGCCGGTGCTCCTCCAGAACGCGGGGGCGGCGCTCCGGGCGGCTCTGGAACCGGTGGTCTTTCAGCTTGCGCCATTCCGGCGTGTCGCGGGCCGCGTTCAGCGCCTCATAGATCGCGGTCAAAAGCGGGTTTCGGGCCGCATCGGCAATCGCCTGATGGAAACTGCGGTCGAGCGTTTCGAACTCGGCGGCCGTGCGCGCGGTCGAGAGCTTTTCGCACAAGGCTCTCAGCGCCGTCAGGTCGGATGCGGTTGTATTGACGACCGCAAGTTCCGCGATCTGCGGCTCGATCACGAATCGCGCTTCGATCAGTTTCGCCGGGCTCGCCTCCAGCCGGAACGGCATCAACATACGCACGACCGGATCGTCCGGTGTCGTGACGAAAGTCCCCCGCCCGATTTCCCTCTTGATCAGGCGCTCGCTTTCGAGCGTCGCCAGAGCCTCGCGAACCGCCGATCGTGAAATGCCGAGACTTTCGGCAAGCGCCCTCTCCGTCGGCAGGCGGTCCTCGTGCTGCAGGCGCCCCTCATGGATTTCCGCCACGAGGAAATTCCGCACGCGCTGAGATGGCCTCAGATCCTCGGCAAGCACTGTCCGCATGTCGCTTCCCTCCGATTGGTCCGACCATATAAATTTGACGAAGACCGCTTTTTACGTTCTAAATCGAGCCAAATTTACGGCACCCAGCGTAATTGGTCTGACCAATCTACGGAAAGATGGGGCCTCTAGCAAGGGAGAATCAACGCGTGCGTGTAGCGCTTTATTCCAAGCCTCAGAGCAGCGAACACCGGCTCGGCATCGGCCTTCCCAACGGCCGGATCATGGACGCGATGGACGCGGCCGAGGTTCTCGGCGCCGGGAAGGACCAGATCGGGCTTCTGCGCTCGCTGAAAATCTGCCTGCAGGCCGGAGAGACGGGCACCGGCCTTCTGCGGCGGGTGGACGCCTGGGCCCGGGAAAACCCGCAAAAGGCCGACGCTCTGTCCATGGATGAGACTCAGGTGCAGTTCCATGCGCCCGTGGTCGACCCCGGGAAATTCCTGTGCGTCGGCAAGAACTCCAAGCATCACCTCGAGGAGCTTGTACGCACCAACCTCATCAAGGAAATCCCGCAGGAGCCGACAGGGTTCATCAAGGTTGCAAGCTGCCTTGCCGGCCACGGCGCGAAGGTGAAGCGGCCCGACGACATCCGCCAGCTCGACTACGAAGTCGAGATGGGTTTTGTGATCTCCAAGGGCGGCATGGGCGTGTCTAAGGCCGACGCGCTGGATCATGTGTTCGGCATCACGGTGCACAACGATCTGACCTCGCGCGAAATCCAGCGCCGGGAAGTCATTTCGGGCACCCGCTTCTGGACGGCGAAGAACAGCCCCGGTTTCGGTCCCGTCGGCCCTTACGTCGTTACGCTCGACGAGATCGCCGACCTGCACGATCTTTATCTGACATGCCATGTGAACGGCGAACTGCGCAATCGCTTCTGCACCGGCGAGCTCATCTACGACATTCCCGCCATCATCGAGCATCATTCGCGCTATGTGCCGCTTGAGCCGGGCGACCTGTTCTCGACCGGCGCCGCCGGCGGTGTCGCCGCCGCCCAGGAAAATGCGGAGGCGCTTTATCTCAAGCCGGGAGACGTCGTCGACGCCGGCATCGAAGGCGTCATGACGCTGCGCAACCACATCGTCTGAAGACGAAAACAATAAGGGAGGAAACCCACAATGCGAATTCTTACTGCACTCGCGATTGCCGCGATGGCCGCCACGGCGGCATTTCCGGCCTCGGCGCAGGATTTTCCGAACAAGCCGGTCCAGATGATCGTTCCGTTCCCGCCCGGCGGCGGCACCGACATTCTCGGCCGCATCGTCGCCAAGGCCCTGTCCGAGAAATGGGGTCAGCCCGTCGTGGTCGAGAACAGGCCCGGCGCCTCCGGCGCGATCGGCGCAAAGCAGGCCATGCAGGCCGCGGGCGATGGCTATACGCTGCTGATGGCCTCCACCGGCACGCTGCTGACGCTCGCCGAGGACGTGCCGGAAGGCGAGACGTTCGACGTCAACACGATGCTGACGCCGCTGAGCCAGGTTGCCGCGCCGCCCTATATGCTCGTCGTCAATCCGAAGGTGGAAGCCAAGACAGTCGATGAATTCATCGCCCTTGCCAAGAAGGAGCCGCGCAAGATCACCTACGGCTCGTCCGGCGTCGGCTCCGCCTCTCACCTCACCGGCGCTCTTTTCGAGGATATGGCGGGCGTCGAGCTCCTCCACATTCCCTACAAGGGCACGGGACAGGCCGTGACCGATCTTCTGAGCGGCGAAGTCTCCGCGATGTTCGGTCCCGCACCGACCCTGCAGCCGCACATCGCGGGCGGGTCCCTGCGTGCGATCGCTCTGACAAGCACGGGCAAATCGGCGCTGTTTCCGGAGATGACGACCGTTGCTGAAACGCTGAAGGGCTATGAATCGGTCGGCTGGTTCGGGCTTTATCTGCCGCCGAAGGCGGATGCTGCCATCGTCAAGCGCGTCAACGAGGACATCGTCGCGGTTCTCAACGACGAGGCCGTGAAAAAGGAAATGGCCCAGCAAAGTGCTGAACCCGCGCCCATGACGCCCGAACAGTATGGCACATGGGTCAACGACGACATCCGCAAATGGCTCGCCATCATGAAGAAGGCCAAGGGCTAAGACTGCATGGCATGCGGGGTGGCCGAAACGTCGCCCCGCATGCCTTTCATTTTGAGGCCGCGGCAGACCGCGTTGGAGCTTGTAAGCAATGTCCGCCATCCGTCGCGAGATGCGAGATGTAATCGGCGGCGGCACGGTCATTGCCGTCGGCTTCGCCTTTTTTTACCGGTCCTTTGCCTACGGCGTCGGCACGCTTTCCGAGATGGGCGCCGGCTTCTTCCCGATGGTGCTGTCCGGCGTCGCCATCATCATCGGTCTCGCCATCCTGATTGACGGGCTCGCCCGCAAAGCCCGCAAAGACCCCCAACATGAGGGCTTTGCGCTGCGGCCGGTTCTGGCCGTTCTCGGCGGAATTGCTGCCTTCGCTCTGCTTCTGACGCCGTATGGGCTCGGCCCGGCCGTGGCTGCCGCCGCCGCCATCGCGGGGCTTGGCGACCCGGAAAACCGCTGGCTCAATCTGGCGATCCTCGCAGCCTTCCTCGCGATCGTCTGCTGGCTCATCTTTTCGGTCGGCCTCAAGCTTCCCCTGCCCTTCTTCCGGGGAGTTTTCTGATGGACGCCGTACTGACCGGCATTGCGACGGCGTTCTCCGTTCAGAACCTCGCTTTCTGTTTCCTCGGCGTCACGCTCGGCACCTTTATCGGCGTACTGCCCGGCCTTGGCGGTCTTGCGGCCGTCTCGCTGCTCCTGCCGATTTCGTTCTATCTCGAGCCGACGACCGCTCTCATCATGCTCGCGGGCGTGTATTACGGCGGCGAATATGGCGGCTCGACCGCCTCGATCCTGCTGAAACTGCCCGGCGACGCGTCCAACGCCATCACCTGTCTGGACGGTCACGAAATGACCCGGCAGGGCCGAGCGGGCGTTGCGCTTTTCACGGCGGCGATCGGGTCCTTCATCGGCGGCTCCACCGCCATCGTCCTGCTGATGGTCCTCACGCCGGTTCTGGTGAAGGTCGCGCTGTCCTTCGGCCCCGCCGAATATTTCGCCGCCATGACCTTCGGACTCCTTGCGGCGGCGACGATTGCCCAGGGCGCTCCGCTCAAGGGCATGGCGATGGTTCTGATGGGTCTTCTGCTCGGCACGATAGGGACGGACGTCAACAGCGGCGTCGAGCGATACACGTTCGGCTTCCTCGAACTGCTCGACGGCTTCAGCGTCGTCATCATCGGCATGGGCATGTTCGGCATCGCCGAAGTCATTTCATCTGTCATGACGGCGCGCGATCGCGCCTACAAGGGCCGCATCTCCATCTCGTCCATGCTGCCGACGCGCGAGGATGTCCGCCGCGCGGCGCTGCCGATTGCGCGCGGCACCGGCATCGGCGCCCTCTTCGGCGTCCTGCCCGGCACCGGCCCGACGATTTCCGCCTTCATGGCCTATGTCATCGAAAAGCGCATTTCGCGCACGCCGGAGCGTTTCGGGCGCGGCGCCATCGAGGGCGTGGCGGCGCCGGAATCCGCCAACAACGCCGCCGCACAGGCGAGCTTCATCCCGACGCTTGCGCTCGGCATTCCGGGCAGCGCCAGCATGGCCATCATGCTCGGCGCCATGATGATCCACGGCATCACGCCCGGCCCGCGCATGATGATCGATCACCAGGAGGTCTTCTGGGGGCTCGTCATCAGCTTCTGGATCGGCAATGTCATGCTGCTCGTGCTCAACATTCCGCTGATCAATGTGTGGGTGCGCGTTCTTCAGGTGCCCTACCGGTTTCTCTATCCGGCCATCGTCTGCGTGGTCTGCATCGGCGTTTTCAGCATCAACAATTCCGTCTTCGAGGTCTGGCTGGTGCTGATGTTCGGCCTTGCCGGTTACCTGATGCGGCTGCTCGGGTTCGAACCGGCCCCCTTGATGATCGGCTTCATCCTCGGCCCGATGGTCGAGGAAAATCTGCGCCGTGCGATGCGGCTGGCGGGCGGGGATTTCCTGGCGATTCTGGAGCGCCCCATCACGGCCGCGATCCTTGGAATGACGGCCCTCCTGTTCCTCTGGATCGTCTACGGCATCGTCCGCAGCAAAACGCGCATGGTCGACAGGCTGGACGATCTCGCGCAGGGGTGAACCGCACGCTCCGTTCGCGGGTGCATCACTCCAGAACGCGTTCGATCTTCTGCATCTGCGCCTCGGCCGTCTCATGGCGGTCGAGTGTCGAGACGAACTGGCCGTCCGGCCGGAACAGAAAGACAAGCGCGGTGTGGTCCATCGTGTAATCGCCGCCCTCGGTCGGCACTTTCTTGCGGTAGGCCTTGAAGGCCGCCACGGCCTTGTCGGTCTCCGCTTCGCTGCCCGTCAGCGCCACGATGCGCGGATCGAAGGACTGCATGTAACGCTTCAACACCTCCGGCTTATCCCGCTCCGGATCGACGGAAATGAAAACCACATTCAGCCCGTCGGCACGTGGCCCGAGCGCCTTCATCCTCTCGGAAAGCTCCCACAAGGTCGTCGGGCAGATTTCCGGGCATTGGGTGAAGCCGAAGAACACCGCGCTCGCTTTGCCCCGGAAATCCGCCCAGTTGCGCGCAGCACCGTCCTGGTCGGTCAGCGAAAAATCGCCGCCGACTGCCGCAACGGGCGTGCTCTGGTTTGTCTTGACGCGGATGACATCGGTCGAAACGAGAACGAGCACGATGAGAAACCCGGCAAGAGTTCCCCACGCGGAATAACGAAGAACGCGCAGGACTGTCATTACTGCGCTTTGGCGATGAGCGGATCGACGATGGCCGCAAAGGCTTCCGGCGTCAGCACGCCGGATTTCTTCTCGCCATTGATGAAGAAGGTCGGCGTGGCGCTCACGCCCGCCTCCTCCCCACGCTTCTGCACGGCGAGAATGTTGTTGAGCAGCGTCTGATCGCTCAGGCAGGCCTCGAAGGCCGCGTTGGTCATGCCGGTCTGCGTCGCGATGGAGCGCAGGCCCTCCAGCGGGTTCTGCGCATGAGCCCATTTGTCGTCGTTCTTGTAGAACAGATCGACCATCGAATACCATTTCATGTCGCCCGAGCAGCGGGCCAGCATAAAGGCCCCGGCGGCAAGATTGTCGAGCGGGAATTCGCGGAAGATGAACCGCACCTTGCCGGTATCGACGTATTTACTTTTGATCTCGGGCCACGAATTGACGTGAAAATCGCGGCAGTGATGGCACGTCAGCGAGGCATATTCGACAACGGTCACGGGCGCGGTCTCGCTGCCGAACGCCTGTTCGGTCAGTTCGCCTGCGGGCGTTGCAATGTCGCTCTGCGCCTGCACAGGGCCTGTCATCCAGAACGCCACGGCCAATGCCGCCCCGGCCAGATATCCTCGTCTCGTCGAACTCATGAAATGTGTCTCCTCGGATCGAAACGTTGAGACCTGAACCGGCTTCAGGTTCAAGCCCCTGCCCGATCCCGTTTCAGTGATCGTGGCCGCACAGGCTGTGATCGGCGAGAACCTCGATCACCCGGCACTCGGCAACCTTGCTGCCGCAGCACCCGTCCACCATGCGGGTCAGTTCCGCCTCCAGAGCGCGCAGGCGCGCGATGCGGCTGCGGACGCGCTCCAGATGCTGTGTGGCGATGGTGTCGGCCTCAGCACAGGGATTTTCCGGGCTGTCGGAAAGTTTCAGAAGCGCGCGGACATCGTCCAGCGAAAAGCCGAGCTCGCGCGAATGGCGGATGAAGGTCAGACGGTTGCGATGCGCGGCGGAATAGGCCCGGTGGTTGCCGGAGGTGCGCGCGGCCTGCGGCATCAGGCCGATCTTCTCGTAATAGCGGATGGTCTCGACCTTGGTGGACGTCTCCCGCGCCAGATCGCCGATAGAAAATGTCATTTTGGCCCCTTGAACCTGTAGTCGCTACAGGTCCTATGTCAGGGGCTCGCTGGTGACAAGAAGGTCGTTTTCCACATGGCTGCCGAGAAATTCCGCTATCGCGTCGAGGGCATGGACTGCCCAAGCTGCGCCGCCAAGATCGAGAACGCGGTCGGGCGGCTCGACGGCGTCAGCAGCGTGCAGCTCAATTTCGGCGCCGAGCGGCTCACATTGTCGGCGCAGGACGCGGCTCTGCCAAGTGTGGAGGCAAAGATCCGCGCTCTCGGCTTCAAGCCCCGCCTGCTCGATGGCGGCGCCCCGGAGAGCGGGGCAAAGCATGACCACGCCCATCACGATTGCCCCGGCCATTCCCACCGCACCCATGACGGCAACAGCCCAGCGGCCCACGATCACGCGGGCCCCGCCCATTACCACGACCCCGCCGACGACATCGATGCGCCGTGGTGGCAGAAACCCAAAGCCCGCCTCGCCTTCGGACTTGGCGCGGCGCTCGCACTCGCCTGGGGCGCCTCGCACCTTCTTCCGGCCCATGCGCAGATCTTCTACGTGTTCGCGACGGCGATTGGCCTGATCCCTTTCGGACGGCGCGCGGCCATTCTCGCGGTGTCGGGCACGCCCTTCAGCATCGAACTTCTCATGGTGGTCGCGGCGCTCGGCGCCATCCTTATCGGCGAAGCGGCCGAGGCCTCGCTCGTCGTGTTCCTGTTCGCGGTGGGCGAGCTTCTGGAAAATGTCGCCGCCGGGCGCGCCCGCGCGGGCATCAAGGCGCTGGCCGATCTCGTGCCGCGCACCGCGCTCGTCCGCACGGCTGCCGGAGACCGCGAAACGCCGGTCGAGGCGCTCACCATCGGCGACATCATCGTCATCCGCCCCGGAGACCGCATCGGTGCCGACGGCGAGATCGTCGAAGGCCGCTCCGATGTCGACCAGTCCCCCATCACCGGCGAATCTGCGCCCGTGGCAAAGGAAACGGGCGCAGATGTCAGTGCGGGCAGCATAAACGCGACGGGTACCCTCCTCGTCCGCGTCACGCGCAAGGCCGCCGACAACACGATTGCGCGCATCGTCCATATGGTCGAGGAGGCGCAATCCTCCAAAGCGCCGTTCGCCCGTTTCATCGAGCGTTTCAGCACCTGGTACACACCGGGCGCCATGGCCGTCGCGGCGCTCGTCATTCTCGTTCCGCCGCTCGCTCTTGGCTGGGATTGGGACACCTGGATCTATCGCGGCCTCGCGCTCCTCCTCATCGCCTGTCCCTGCGCGCTCGTCATCTCGACCCCTGCCGCCATCGCCTCCGGCCTGTCAGCGGGCGCGCGGCGCGGCCTTCTCATCAAGGGCGGCGCGCCGCTCGAAATTATCGGCCATCTGAAAACCGCCGCCTTCGACAAGACCGGCACGCTGACGCGTGGCAAACCCGTCGTCACCGATGTGATCGGCAGCGATGTCGATGAGGATGAGCTTCTGCGCCTTGCCGCCGCCGTCGAGCGCGGATCGAGCCATCCGACGGCGCTCGCCATCCTCGCCGCCACGGAGGAACGCGCGATTGCCGTACCGACAGCCGAGAACACGATCACCCACCCCGGGCGCGGCATCGGCGCCCGCGTCGGCACGCACGACATCGCCATCGGCTCGCCGCTCCACATTGCAACGAGCGCGCCGCTTGGCGCCGATGACGCGCAGCGCATCGCCGCCCTCGAAGAAGACGGAAAGACCGTCGTCATCCTCACCCGCGATGGCGTCTTCGCGGGCCTGATCGCCGTGCGCGACGAGCCGCGCGAGGACACCGCCCAGGCCATCCGACGCCTGCGCGAACTCGGCATCCGTCCGGTCATGCTGACCGGCGACAACGAACGCACCGGCCGCGCCATCGCAGCCCGGCTCGGGATCGACGTCGAAGCCCAGCTTCTGCCGCATGAGAAACTCGCGCGCATCAACGCGCTGAAGGCCGACGGCCCGGTCGCGATGATCGGCGACGGCATCAACGACGCCCCCGCCCTCGCCGCCGCCTCCGTCGGCGTAGCGATGGGCGGCGGCACCGATGTGGCGCTCGAAACCGCCGATGCCGCGCTGCTGCACGGCCGGGTCAGCGGCATCCCCCAGCTTGTCGAGCTCTCGCGCGCGACGATGTCGAATGTCCGCCAGAACGTCGCGCTCGCTCTGGGTCTGAAGGCGGTGTTCCTCGTCACCACCCTCACCGGCTCGACCTCGCTCTGGATGGCCATTCTGGCCGACACCGGCGCGACCGTTCTCGTCACCGCCAATGCGCTCAGGCTTCTTGCGTGGAAGAAGGATTAGGCCGCGCCAGAAACAAGCCATATTGAGGCGGCAGAACGGTCGCGGCATCTCTGCCGGAGAAGCCCCCTTCTGCGGGAAAAACCCGATTGGCCAATGATTTTCTGCGCACATCGACGCTTTGCGTCAACGGACAGGTAACCTTGACGGTCTACAAAAAAGGCCCGGAGGTCCTGTGAGTAGCGTTGTTGTCAGCCCTCTCCGCCGTGTGACGCGCCTTGGTCTGATCCTCGGCGCGGCGGCTTTGCTTGCCGCCTGCGCCAGTCTCGACAAGGACGACCGCGGCTCGCAGCCCATTCCCGTGCGCCTCGTGTCCGAGATGAAGTCCAAGGGCATGAAGCCGAAGGACCCGGTTTTCATCCGCATCTACAAGCAGGAGAGCGAGCTCGAAGTCTGGAAGCGCACCGCGTCCGGCCGCTACGCGCTCATGAAGACCTATCCGCTCTGCCGCTGGTCCGGAAAGCTCGGGCCGAAAATGCGCGAGGGCGACCGTCAGGCGCCGGAAGGCGTGTACATGGTCTCGCCCGGGCGCATGAATCCGCGCTCGCAATTTTACCTGTCCTTCGATCTCGGCTTCCCGAACAAGCTCGAAAAGGCGCTCGGCTATTCGGGCAACGCGCTCATGGTGCATGGCGCCTGCTCGTCCTCGGGCTGCTACGCGATGAGCGATCAGGGCATCGCCGAAATCTACCCCGTGGTCCGCGAGGCCTTCGCCGGCGGCCAGACCGCCGTTCAGGTTCAGGCCCTGCCTTTCCGCATGAACGCACAAAACCTCGCGCGCCATGCCGGAGACCCGAACATGCCGTTCTGGGAGAATCTAAAGGAAGGCGTCGATTACTTCGACGCGAACCGCCAGCCGCCGTCGGTTGCCTATTGCGGACGTCGTTACGCCTTCGGCCTCGACCCCGAACTCGGCTCCGGCCTCGATCCGCTCGGCGCGTGCCCGGCCGGCGTCACGGATGTTCCGGTCACGGCCTCCATACCGGACATGACGGCGATATCGGCCACCGGTCCCGCGCTCGCCTATACGGACGGCGGCATGCATCCGAGCTTCCGTGAAATCCTGCGCAAATCCGGCGCCAAAAGGCTTCAGGCCCTGACATCGGAGCGCGCCGAGGTCAGCCGTCCGGACGCAGCTCTCGCCGATCCGTATCAGCCGTAACTGCAGCGGATAAAACCCGGCGGCAGATCAGCGCGCCAGAACCGAGGCCGCTTCCCGCGTCGTGGATACCGCGTTTGAAACCTGCGTGACTGCCGCCGCAATCGTCTGGATATTGCCCGAGACGTTTTCGACCTCGCGTGCGGTGCGGTTCATGCTCTGCGACATTTCCCGCGTCACCGCCGTCTGCTCTTCCACGGCCGTCGCCGTGCCGGAAACGTGGCTGCGCATCTCGTCGATGGAAGTGCGGATCGAGGTCAGCGCCCCCACGACTT
This sequence comes from Rhizobiales bacterium Ga0077545, assembly GCA_001464335.1. Lineage (GTDB taxonomy): Bacteria > Pseudomonadota > Alphaproteobacteria > Rhizobiales > Methylopilaceae > Flaviflagellibacter. The sequence goes on from LNEV01000005.1 coordinate 122,699, forward strand.
CATCAGAAATCGAGCGCACGCCGTTGATTTCGTTCGAAATCTGTTCGGTTGCCCGGGCCGCCTGGCTGGCAAGGTTCTTCACCTCCGTGGCCACCACCGCAAAGCCCCGGCCCGCCTCGCCCGCGCGTGCGGATTCGATCGTGGCGTTGAGCGCCAGAAGATTGATCTGGGATGCGATGTTCTGGATGAGGCCGACAATGCCGCCCATGGACGACGCCGCTTCTTCCAGGCTTCGTGTGTGCCGCTCGGCCGCTTCCGCGAGGTCATAGGCGCCGTCTGTCGCCGTGCGGGATTTCTCCATGCTCTCGGCGATTTCCGAGACGGAGGACGCAAGCTCCTCGGCCGCCGCCGCCATCTGGTTGACGTTGTCGGATGTCACGCGCGCGGCGTTCATCGCCGCCCCGGCTTCGCTGGAGGACTTGCCGACCGCCTGGTCGATCTCGCTGAAATTCGTGTCGATCATCTGCCGCAGGCGTTGCAGCAGCATCACCTGCTCGGTGATGTCGGTTGCGAACTTGACAACCTTGTATGGACGGCCCGACGCATCGAAGATCGGATTGTAGGACGCCTCGATCCAGATTTCCTTGCCGCCTTTGCCGAACCTCTTGTACTGGGCCGCCTGAAACTCTCCGCGTCCGAGCTTTTCCCAGAAGCCGCGATATTCGGGGCTTTGCGCGTAAGCGGCATCGACGAACATCGAGTGGTGGTGCCCCTTGATCTCTTCGAGCGCATAGCCCACCGCACCGAGGAAATTCGCGTTCGCGTCCAGAATGTTGCCCTTCAGGTCAAACTCGATGACAGCCTGCGCCTTGCGGATGGCCGCGATCTGGCCGGCGCGGTCGGCGTCTTCCAGCTTCTGGCGCGTAATGTCGGTCGCGAACTTGATCACCTTGTAGGGCTTGCCCCCCTTGCCGAGAAGGGGATTGTAGGACGCCTGAATCCAGACCTCGCGGCCGCCTTTTCCATAGCGCTTGTATTGCGCCACCTGAAATTCACCGCTTCGAAGCCGCTCCCAGAACTCCAGATATTCGGGGCTTTTCTCAGAGCCCGGCTCAACGAACATCGAATGATGCCGTCCCCGGACTTCGTCGAGCGAATAGCCCACGGCGTCCAGAAAGTTCTGGTTCGCGCCCAGAATATTGCCCTTCAGGTCAAACTCGATCACCGCCTGTACACGGTCGATGGCTGCGGCTTTCGCTGCGGCGTCGGAATCCGATTTCGCGCCGAACATGATAATTCCCCCCGGTCGTCCAGCAGCCAGTGTCCTCCCACGTTCTTAATTTTCTCTGCCTGCGTGAGCTCAAAAAAATACGGCCCGGCGACATACCGAGCCGTACATGCATTTCTGCTTTTTATATCAGCACCTTGCGGTACAAATGCCAGGTCGCATGTCCGAGTACGGGCACAATGACGATCAGCCCGAGCAGGAACGGGATGGCGCCGAGCACAAGCCCTGTGGCGACGATGGCGCCCCAGACCAACATCACCATCTTGTTTTGCATGAAGGCGCGGATGGATGTGCCCATCGCGGTCCCGAGCGTCACCTTGCGGTCCAGCAAAAGCGGAAAAGAGACGACGCTCGTTGCCAAGACGAACAGCGCAAAAAGAAAACCGACGCCGAGCCCGGCGACGATCATCAGCCCGCCCTCTTCTGTCGTAAATACATCGCGAACGAAGGAGGACAGCGAGGCCGGAGCCTCCGGCCCCATCGTCATGTTATAGATGGTCATGGCCGCGAAAAGCCAAAGAACGAAGACGGCGGTCATGATGAGCGCAAGGCCGACCATCGCCCCGAAGCTTGGCCCGTTGAGAACCTGGAACCCGTCTGCCCAGCTCGGCTGCTCGCCAAGCTCGCGTCGTCGGCTCATTTCATAGAGGCCGGCTGCGGCGACGGGACCGAGCAGCGCAAATCCGGAAATCAGCGGAAAGATGAGTGGCAGCGTTTCGCGCCAGAGCGCGCCATGGACCAGAATAAGGCCGACCATGGGGTAGATGAGGCCGAGGAAGAGGACGTCCGTACGGCAGGCACCGAAATCCCTGATGCCTTTCGCGAGCGCGTCTCCGAGATCGGAGATCGTGATGTGCCGCACCGTCGGCGCGGGGTCGGTCAGGTCCAGGCGGGACCGATGCATCGACCCGATAAAGCGATAGGAACTGGGTTTCAGCCCGTCGATGAACCATTCGACCGGATTGCGGATCGTCATTGTGCGTCCTCCCGAAGTGTTATCGAGAGTCGCGGCCCGCCTGACGGAGCGCCCAGCCAACGATCCGGTCACGCACGCGCGACCATCATGAATTCGAGCTTATTCCTGCTGCGTCCGGTCGGCAATGGATCAGTGGGTTCCGATCCACTGCCGGGCTGCGCGCTGCGCCACCGCGACGTCGTCTTCGCTCATCTCGGCCGCGAGTTCCTTGCGCAGGCGGGCAGCCTCGCTGTGGCCCTTGAAGGCCGCGAGATTGAACCATTTGTGCGCTTCGACACGGTTGGCTTCCACGGTTCGACCGGTCGAATACATCAGACCGAGCTGAACGAAGACTTCGCCTCCGGCATTCGGTGCACCGAGGATTTCGGTCTCCAGCATGCCTGCATCCAGATACTTCATGACACTCTCCCAATACTTCCGGTCGTTTGCAGAACCGGGGCGAACAACGTGCCGCCTTGAGGAGAGATTTTCGTATTGGCGCGTCTATAGGCGCTTAAAACTCTAGCTTAATTGGATCTGAATGAAAGTAAAATGCGATGTAAACTTTACTTTTCGCTAGGCACGCTTGGCCTTGAGAATCAAGACATTCGCAAATGGGTAGAAAGGTTCGGGTAACGAACCTGTCTACCATTCCGAAACCATGAATCTACTTGCGACGGCGTTTCGGTTTGCTGCCGAACAGCACGCCGAGCGCCAGCGCGCTCAGAAGGATCGGCAGCGGCGCACCCTTGGCGATGTCGGAGAACTCGGCCATCGACTTCTGGGCCGCCGCCGAGGCCTCGCCGATTGCGCGGGAGGCCTCGTCCACGGTTTGCGAACTCCGCGAGGGCGCAGGCTTGCGATACGTGCCGATGAAAACCAGCATCGCGGCAAGCAGGAGCGCGGCGGCACCGACCGCCGCCGCCGCCGCCGGAAGGCCGATGAACGGCTCCAGCGCGAGAGCCGCCGCGGTGGCGAAGGCTCCGAGCCCGACAAAGAATATGAGCAGCGCGACGAGGCTCAGACCGATCATCACCGCAACGCGCTGCGCCTGAGCGGCCATATCGGCCTTCAGTCCTGAAAGCGCCGATGTCAGCAGCGCCTGCAGCATCAACGGCGCCTCATCATTCCGATAAGGTAGCCGACGCCGAAAACGAGGCCGATGGCTGGCAGCGGGTTCTTTCCGATCTGCTTGGCGACATCGTTTGCAAGGCCGAGCGCGCGTTCTTCCGCATCACGCGCATAGCCCGCTCCGGTGCCGATCAGATCCTGCGCCGTTTCCGTCACGGCCGAGCGAGCGTCGGACACATGCGCGCCCATCAGCGACGACACGCTCTGGCTCAAGCGCACGATGTCGTTGCGCAGCTTGTCGATGTCGCCCAGCGCCCATTCGGCGTTCTGTTCGGCCGCCCGTCGGGCGGCCGGTGCGCGGCGCGTCACGGACTTGGCTTTGCCGCGGCGTGCTGCGGTTTTCGGGCTCTTCGGTGCCGCATTGGCGCGACGGGTCTTCGGTGCACTGGCCATCAACGTCTCCCGGGGGTTCTATGAAACTCCGGAAACAACGTTCCATTGCCGGGACTAGTTCCAAATGATTTGGATCAAGCCGCCGTGCATCATTCCGGCTTGACCGCGAGGCCCCGCTGCACGCCCGGGCGCGCCTCCATGCGCTCCATCCACGCCTTCAGGTTCGGAAACGCGTTGAGGTCCTGGCCCTGCTTCTCCCAGCTGCGCGCCCAGCCGATGCACGCCATGTCCGCGATGGAGAAATCCCCGGCGAGATAATCGCGGTCCGCGAGGCGCTTGTTCATCACGCCGTACAGACGTGTCACCTCATTGGTGTAACGCTCGATGCCGTACGGCACCTTTTCGGGCGCAAACACGCGGAAATGATGCGCCTGTCCGGCCATCGGGCCAAGACCGCCCATTTGCCACATCAGCCATTGCTCAACCTCGACGCGCGTGCGCTCGTCGGCCGGATAAAACAGACCGGTCTTGCGGCCGAGATATTGCAGGATCGCACCGGATTCGAAGACCGAGATCGGCGTGCCGTCCGGCCCCTGCGGATCGACGATGGCGGGCATGCGATTGTTCGGCGAGATGGCCAGGAATTCCGGCTTGAACTGATCGCCCGCGCCGATGTTCACGGGAATGATGCGGTAGGGCAGGCCCGCTTCTTCCATGAAGATCGTGACCTTGAAGCCGTTCGGCGTCGGCCAGAAATAAAGATCGATCGGTTCCTGTTCGACGGCAGCCATGAGCATCCTCTTTCGCGAAAGATCCGGCTCAGTTAGGCGCGCCGCGCCGATGCCACAAGGGCATCAGAGCGGCGAGCTTGCCAGACCTTTGTAGAGGATCGGCCCGGTCGGCCGCCCCGTTGGCGAGCCGCCCTTGGGCTCCAGAGTGATCTCGTAAAGCTGCTGGTCCTGCGGCACCGGCTGGCCGCCGCGTTCGAGGCGCGTTCGCTCGAGGCTGCCCAGAGTGCCGAGCGGCACCGGGCCGACGGCGCGGTCCCACAGGGTCCAGACCTGAAGCGTCTTGTCGTCCGGCACATCGACCGGCTGCAAGGGCCGCAGCAGAACGCTTCCGTCGGCAAAGGCCTCGACGATGGCGCCGGGCGTCGAATCGTCGGCCTCCAGAATGGCAACGACCACCGGCGTGCGCGCCGTGCCCTGCAAGGTCGCGCCGAGCCCCAGCGCCAGCACGAGGCACGCAAGCGCCCCCGCAAACGCCGATCCGCGCCAGAACGACAGGCTCTGCCACAGCGAGGGCCGCGCCGCGCCCGGCCGGATGACCTGCTGAACGGGCTTTGCCGCGACGCTCGTGCGGATGCGCTCCCACAGCTCGGCGGAAGGTTCGAGCGGCTCGGCCAGCCGGTCGAAGCCGGACAACCGTTCGCGCCAGTCGTTCACCGCGCGCGCGAAGGCGGGATCGCGGTCCATATCCTGTTCCATGCGTGCCATTTCGGCCTCATCGGCAAGCCCCAGCACAAATTCGCCCGCGCGGGCGTCGAGATCGCGGTCCGCGCTCATGCCATGCACTCCTTGAGCGCGATCAGGCTGCGGCGGATCCACGCCTTCACGGTCCCCAGCGGCACGCCGAGCCGTCCGGCGATCTCGCCATGCGAGAACCCTTCAACATAAGCGAGGATGAGGCTCGTCCGGCGCGGCTTTTCCAGCCGCTCCAGGCACAGGCGCAGCGCGTCGCGCTCGGGCATCCGCAGCAGCATGTCGTCGTGCTCGCCGCCCGCCACGGCCTCGAAGGTCTCGTCGTCGACGAGATCCTCGCGGCTTCGGTCGCGGACGATGTTGAGCGCGCGGTTGCGTACAATGGCGAACATCCAGGTGCGGCCGGAACCGAGCTTGGCGTCGAACTGGTGCGCCTTGCGCCAGATCTGGAGGAAGGCGTCGTGCACGGCCTCTTCCGCCAGATCGCGCCGCCGCACGATGCGCAGCGCGACGCCGAGCATGGTCGCCGCCTCGGCTTCGTAGAGCGCCCGCAACGACACCTCGTCGCCGGCCGCGCAGGCCCGGATCGCCGCACTGTGGTCCACGTCCCGTCCTGTCATCCCGCTCAACAGAGGCTCTCTCCTTTTGATTTTCACGGGAGATTACACGCAAGGGGCTGCGAATGGATGCAGCCCGATGTTTTTTTGCACATGCCTGCATCCGATCCGGCCGCCCCGTGTGTATCCCCCCCGTTCGAAGGCCCCTCGCCCTCAAGGGTGCCCTTTAGAAACAGGGAGACCGCATATGACGAAAAACCTGACCCTCTTCGCCGCCTCGATGCTTGCCGCCACGACCCTTTCGGCCGGCATCGCCGCCGCCGACACGCTCATCGGCCTCGTCGGCAAGGACACGCTCGTCCTGATGGATCCGGCCACCGGCAAGGCCAAGAGCACGGTGAAGATCGACACGCCCGTCTGGGGCATCGACGTTCGCCCGGCCGACGGCATGCTTTACGGCGTCAGCGCCCAGGGCACGGTCGTCACGATCGATCCGGAAAGCGGCAAGACCACCGAGAAGTCCAAGCTCGAAACCATGCTGAAGGACGGCGTCGTCGCGACGATCGACTTCAACCCCGCCGCAGACCGCCTGCGCATCATGGGCGATGACGGCACCAGCCTTCGCGTCAATGTCGACGACGGCAAGGTGACGACGGACGGCTCGCACACGTTCAAGGACGGCGACAAGATGGCCGGCAAGACGGCGAAAATCGTTGCCGGTGCGTACACCAATTCCAAGAACGGCCCGAAGCCGGAAAAGACCCAGCTCTTCAACATCGACGCGTCCGGCTCGCTCGTCCTGCAGGATCCGCCGAACGACGGCGTGCTGAACACGATCGGCTCCATCGGCATGACGCCGACCGGCCCCGTTGCGTTCAACATCGTCGCCAGCGAAGGCAAGAACGACGCATGGCTCGCCCATGGCGGCACGCTCTATTCGGTCGATATGAAGACCGGCGCGGCGAAGGAAGCCGTGAAGCTCGATGTGACCGGCGAGGTCACCGATCTGGCGTGGTGGGAGTAAACCCTAGCCCCCCTGGCGGGACTCCCATGACCGGGAACGGCGGCTTCGGCCGCCGTTTCTCGTTTCGGTGCTGCGTCCGCACATTCCGGACGTGGTTACAGGGGTGAAAGTCCGATGCGGCCCCAGCCGGGCAGCTTGATGGCCGGGCGACGGAAATCCACCCCCGCCACCGCGCCCAGAATGTTGATCTCGACGCCCTCGACCCAGCTCACGGTCACGCCCGCAAGCCCGTTCCACGAGACCTGCCAGCCCGCCCCGCTCGGCGCATGTCCGGCGAAAAATCCGGCGGCACGAAAATCCTTGCCGAGCGCGGTCGGCAGAAGCCCGCCCGCAAGCTCGGGAACCTCGCTTGCAATGTGCGCCACGAACGTGTTCGAGTTCGGCCCCGGCCAGGCACGGTAGGTGCCTGCCCCCGCAAACGGATAGGCCGCCACCGCCGCTTTGATCTTGGGAATGGCGGCCTTTGCCGCCTCGCCGCGCAGGCTCGTCAATACGACGGGCGTGTTGCCATACCATCGTCCGTCGGCGTCGCGCACATTGGTCCGCACGGGCGTGCCCCAGCCGACGACATCGTAGCGGGTGTAGGTCTTCGCGCCCTCGTCCTTCAGAACGACCCAGGAATGATGGGCAAAAATGCCCCGCCATTTGCCGACCCGCGCGCCCATCACATGCACCACCGCTTCCGGCTCGGCATCGGCCTTCGGAAGCAGCGCCGCCGACGACCAGTCGGCATCCGACCAGGAATCCGGCCAGCCCTGGTTCCACCACCAGACGGCATGGGTGCCGAGCGGCAGCAGAAAGAAGATCACAAAGGCAAGGATCACGCGCTTCATCTTGGGGCTTGCATTCCGGGAGATGGGGAAATGGCGGGCATGGGGTTCGGGTTCAATGAAGGGTTCAACTTTGTCGCATCTTGGGCGCTCCCTACCGCGCAGCATCACGAGATCGCGCGCGGACCTGCCGCGCTTGACCCATCGATGGGCAATGTATAGCGTCCGGCCCATGCCTAGATCATCGATGCATCAACCTGCTGCGGCAAAGCCCGTCGCAAAATCCACGCCTGATTTCCTGAGCCGCGCCTATTGGAACGGCACGATCAAGATGAGCCTGTCCAAATTCTTCATCCTGTCGGTCCTCAATCAGCGGCCGATGCACGGTTACGAGATCGCGCGAACCGTCGAAAACACGACGAACGGCTGCTGCTCGCCCACCGAAGGCACCATCTATCCGGTTCTGCGCGAGTTCGAGAGCGGCGGCTATGTCACGTGCGAAACGCAGACCGTCTCCGGGCGCGAGCGCCGAATCTACACCTTGACCGACAAGGGGCGCGAGGCCTTCCACGTGGCCGTCGACGCCTGGATGGAGGTCACGCATTCGCTGATCGCGGTCGGCAAACAGGCCGGCTCGGCTCCCTCCTCCGGGGAGGTTCGCGCGTGAAAGACCTTCCCCACATCGCAATGCCGGTTTTCGAGCGCCCCGACCCGGCGCGCCTGTCTCCCGCGCCCTCCACCCACAGGCCGCGCATCCTGATGCTGTACGGCTCGTTGCGCGAACGCTCCTACAGCCGCTTTCTGACCCAGGAAGGCGCGCGGCTTCTGGAGGCGTTCGGAGCCGAGGTGCGTGTTTTCGATCCGGCGGGGCTTCCCCTGCCCGACGGCAGCAAGGCCGATCATCCGAAGGTGCAGGAATTGCGCGCCGCGTCCTTGTGGTCGGAGGGGCAGGTATGGACAAGCCCGGAGCGCCACGGCGCGATGAGCGGCGTCCTCAAATCCCAGATCGACTGGATACCGCTTGCCACCGGCTCGGTGCGGCCCACACAGGGGCGCGCGCTCGCACTCATGCAGGTCTCGGGCGGCTCGCAGAGCTTCAACGCCGTCAACCAGATGCGCATTCTCGGCCGCTGGATGCGGATGATCACCATTCCCAACCAGAGTTCGGTCGCCAAGGCCTTTCAGGAATTCGACGAGGAAGGACGCATGAAGCCGTCCTCCTATTACGACCGCGTGGTCGATGTGATGGAAGAACTCGTCAAGTTCACCCTTCTCACGCGCGATGCCTCCGGCTACCTCACAGACCGCTACAGCGAACGCCGGGAAGATGCGGCCAAGCTTGAAGCGCGCGTGAAACTCGGATCGATCTGATGGACGCGCGCAGCCGTGCGGTTCTGCTTCTCGGCGTCACGCAGATCATCGGTTACGGCACGCTCTATTACAGCTTCGGCGTTCTTGCCGGTTCCATGGCGCAGGATCTCGGGGTTGCTGCGGGCTGGGTGTATGGCGCGTTTTCGGTGGCGCTGCTGTTCGGCGGCCTTGCTTCGCCGCGCATCGGCCGCGCTCTCGATCGGTACGGCGCAGGGCCCGTCATGACGGCGGGGTCCGTGCTGTCCGCCTGCGCCCTCGTTTTCTGCGGCCTTGCGCCGGAGCGCTATTCGTTCGCGCTTGGGCTTGTCTTCATCGAAATCGCAGCAATCTTCGTGCTTTACGAGGCGGCCTTCGCGCTTCTTGTGCAGACGTCGGGGCCGGATGCAGGACGCCGCATCACCCATCTCACCCTCATCGCGGGCTTCGCCTCGACGATCTTCTGGCCGCTCACCTCGCTCCTTGTGGCCTCGATGTCGTGGCGCGAAGTGTTCTTCGTCTTCGCGGCCCTTCATCTCGCCGTCTGCCTTCCGGCCCATCTGTACCTGTCCCGCCAGGCTGCAAGCCTGCGCCGCAGCACGCCTGCGCCGGCCGGCGCGGAGAACAGCCGCGTCGAGACCGCGACCGCCGAACCCGTTCTTTCGGAAAAGGACCGCAGCCGCGCCTTCGCGCTTCTGCTGTTCGGCTTTGCGCTCACGGGCTTTGTCCTGTCGGCGGTTCTCGTCCACATGATCCCGGTCCTCGAGGCGCTCGGCCTCGGCGCCATGAGCGCGTTTGTCGGCGCCGTGTTCGGCCCGGCCCAGGTGCTCAGCCGCATTGTAAATATGGGTTTCGGGCGCGGCCTGCATCCGCTGCGGCTCGCCATTCTCTCCTCGGCGCTGTTGCCGGTGGCGCTCATGCTCCTTGCCTTTGGCTCGTCGTGGCTCGCCTCGGCGCTCGTGTTCTCGGTTCTGTTCGGCCTCGGCGCAGGTCTAACCAGCATCGTGCGCGGCACCGTTCCGCTTGCGGTGTTCGGAGCCGAGGGGTTCGGCAGCCGCGTCGGCGCCATTACATCGGCCCGCCTCATCCTCGCATCCATTGCTCCGTTCGCCTTCGCGCTCGCTCTGGAACGGCTCGGCATCGTCGCCGCCCTCGCCGGATTGTGCGGACTCGGGCTTCTCAGCGTTCTCACACTTGTCGAGATCGAACGCATGCGGCAACGGGCGTACCGACGAACGGGCCTCAGCGGACTGTCCTGAAATCGGACAGGCCCGGACGCGCGTTAACGTCTCCTGGCCTCTTCGCCCTGAACTCTGGTGGTATCAGGCCCGCCGCCTACCCGATCTTGTGCGGACGAAAGCGGAACATGCCTCAATCCGTGATTCGTGCCGCCTCTGTTCCGGCCTTGTCCGTTCGTTAACGCAGGCAAGACAAAGCCAACATTCCCCACACTCATCCTGAGCCGGACTCGTCGAAGACGAGCCGTGTCGAAGGATGGGCTACAAGCTTCGAGCCCGCCGCATCCTTCGACACGAGCCCTGCGGGCTCGGCTCAGGATGAGGTCGTGTCAAGAAAATAATCCTTGACTTCATCCAAGGATTATGATCCTATATCCCCACTTCCGATCACGGAGGGCGCTTCATGAGGCGTCGTTGAGCGGATCGGAGGTGCGGTGGCCGAAAATGCGGGAAGACGTAGCCTGCAGGAACGGAGGCCAAGGATTGCAAAGCCGGCGGAAAGCCAACCGCCACGGGTGTCTGGTCCCATGTGCGCACCAGCCCCCAGAGGAAGACCAACAG
>LNEV01000006.1 GCA_001464335.1 Rhizobiales bacterium Ga0077545
CCCCGAGGTGAGGACAAACTGGTGTTGGCATTACCAAACCACAGCCAACGCCGCCGCGGGAGCGGTCAATCTCCCGGCGTCCCGCGCGCCCCTCCAAAGGGGCAACGGACTGCCCGCCCGCCGATTATCGGCGGCGCATCTCACTCTTCCTCTGGAAGACGCTTTCGCGCGTCCGTGTCCCGGACAAGCTGCGCGCCGCGCAGCGCCGATCCGGGACCCAGCGCAAAGTCCGCGCCGCAGGCGCACAAAGCAAAGCGAAACCAGCCACAGAACGAACCTCATCCTGAGGAGCCCGCAGCGGGCGTCTCGAAGGATAAGCGGCAGACTCGGAGTGTGCCGCACCTAAGCCCAACACCGAGCTCTGCATCTCCTCAATGTACATGCAAAAACGCACCACACCCGCATTATCCGGCACGGTTCGGTCAAACTTTAAGCGTGTTCGCGCTAAAAATTTCTCGTTGCCGCAATAATTTGGTCCAAATCTTCCCGTACAAGGGAAACATGTCAGACAGAGTGATCAATTCCCTTCTTCTCGGCGCCCTTCTGGTGGTCGGCGCTTATTTCTTCCTCACGACCGGCCCGAACGCGGTGACGGCGGCCAACGCCGCGCAGTTCCTCGGCCTCTGACGCCGCCCATTTTCCGGACACCCGCGAAGGCTCCCTTTTTCCGGCGGCGCATGGCATAGCCGCCCGATGGAACTTCCTCTTGCCTTGCGCGCCGCGGTCGATGCGGTCCTGCACGACATTCCTCTCAGCGAGATATCGAAGGCGTCCGCCGTTCTTTCGGCGCGCTACCGCGCGGAGCTGCGCGACGGGCGCATGCATCTCTCCGACGATCTGTTCGCGCTGGCCTATCTCGCAACACGGCTCCCCGCGACCTATGCGGCTATTCACGCCGCTCTGTCCGCGACCACGGAGAGACTGCCGGGCTTTGCGCCGCTCTCGCAGCTCGATGCGGGCGCAGGCCCCGGCTCCGCCGTCTGGGCCGCCCGCGACATCTGGCCTGACCTGACGAAGGCAACGCTTCTCGAAGGCAGCCCCGCCATCCGCGCGCAGGGCGCCGCCTTGATGAATCATGCGGGCATGGCAGGCGTGGACTGGCTCCACGCCGATCTCCTCGCCCCACTCCCCGATCTCCGCGCCGATCTCGTCACACTCACCTACGTCCTCGACGAACTGGCTCCGGAAAAGCGGGCGGTTCTCGTCCGGGATCTGTGGGCACGCACCACCGGCCTCCTCCTCGTGGTCGAACCCGGCACACCGGCCGGCTGGCAGCGCATCCTGTCCGCCCGCGATGTCCTGATCGCGGAAGGCGCCCACATCGCCGCACCCTGCCCTCATGTTCTGGCCTGCGGGATCGCCCCGCCCGATTGGTGCCATTTCTCGCGCCGCGTCGCCCGCTCGCGCCTGCACCGCCAGGCCAAGAACGCCGACCTGCCGTGGGAAGACGAGAAGTTCATCTACATCGCCGCCGCCCGCGCGCCGGCCATTCCCGCACAGAGCCGTGTCCTCGCACCGCCGCGCACCGCAAGTGGCCAGATTCGCCTGAAGCTCTGCGCGCCGGACGCCTCAGTCGCCGAGCACCTCATCACCAAACGCGACGGACCGACCTTCAAGACCGCCCGCCGCCTCGACTGGGGAGACGAAGGACCCGGGCTTTAGCCGCGCGGCGTCCCGAAATGCGTGCGGCAGGCTTCGCTGTCCGTTCCGAGATCGAAAATCTGCCAGACGGCGCTGCGCCGCGCACCAAGCCCTCCGGGCGAGCCGGCAACATTCAACGTTTCGGGCGCGCCGGTCACACGATGCACCAGCCGTGGCGGGACAACCTTATCCGTCCAGATCGCAACACAACGCCGCTCCGGCGTGTACGTATCCGGCTTCACGATGCGCGAGGTTTCGGAAGCCACGGAAATCGCCTCCGGCATCAGTTCAATGATGTGCGCAGCAAGCCGGAAACCATCCGCGATGAATGCCGCCTCCCCGAGACCGCGCGCCTGCAATTCGTCCATCAGTGCTGGATACGGCGTCGTCTCCCGCAGCGCAGGCCGGTCGGGGATCATCGCCTCGACAAGAAGCCCGGCCTTCAGGCACAGGACAACAACGCCCAGCGCCAGCGCGCCACCGCCAACCCAGCGGCTGATACTTTCCGCAGCCCGGCTGCGCCCCGCGATCAGCATTCCCGCCACGATGATGGGAAGGCCAAGCGGATAGAGATAACGCTCCGAGATGTTCGTGATCCCGATCACGACAATGCCGAAGGCCAGAAGTGCGGCAGCCGCCACCGCAAACCGCCTCGCAAGACGGGTCGCTGCATCGGCCTCCCCGATCTGCGGCGACGCACGGACCCGGTAAAAGCCGATGCCCACGAAGAAAAGCCAAGGAACAAGGAAGGTCAGGATGGCAACCGGCAAACGCCCAAGCCCTATAAGCGCCCGCATCGCATGGCTCGCGTCCTCGCCGGTCAGGTTTCTTGCGGAAACACCGACCACATCGGCCTCTGTCACCCACAGGAAAAGCGCCGTCGGTGAAACAATGAAAAAAGCCGTCGTAGCCGCCGCGAACAACGGCGAAACGAGGTCGCGCATTCGTACCCGCTCGTCGAACATAAGGGCGACAAACGCCGCCGCGATCGGCAGCGCGAAGCTCCATTTCGACAGGATGCCAAGGCCGAACACGGCCCCGAGCAGGATTCCGCGCGGCACACCCGGCTTCTCGCACAGCGCGTCGAGCACCCACACTAGAACGATGACCAGCGGAATGAGGACAAGCGACTGGGTCAGCGCAGAATGTGCGTACCAGCCCGACCAATAAAAGCCGACGAGACTGAGCGAGGCCGCCGCCGCAAGGCGGGCATCCTTCGACAGCGCGCGAACCACAGCGAACAGGGCAATACCCGACAACGCGATCAGCCCCTCGCGCAGCAAGGTGTGCCCGAACGGGCCTTGTCCCGTAACCCACTGGGTCAACCACAGCATCCACTCATAAAGCGGCGGATTGCGCGGCGTATAGGCGGGCAGCAGCTGACGCTGGATAAGTTCGGCGGCAAGCGTCTCGTCGAAGGGCAGGTAATCGGATCTGAGAAGGCGCAGCGCTCCATGCAGGAGCCCATAGCCGATCCAGAACAGACTGATGGCGCGAAAGCTCGACAGCCGCCCGAGCAGCCGGTCGACAAACGCACTCATTCGACGCCGAGCTTCGCCTTCAGAAGATCGCTGACGGCCTGCGGATTGGCCTTGCCGCCGGTCGACTTCATCACCTGTCCCACGAACCAGCCAAGCATTCCGGGTTTGCCCTTCGCCTGCTCCGCTTTGTCGGGGTTCGCGGCGATGATTTCATCCACCGCTTTCTCGATGGCACCGGTGTCGGTCACCTGCTTAAGCCCACGAGCCTCGACGATCTCCTTCGGATCGCCGCCTTCGGTCCACACGATCTCGAACAGATCCTTGGCGATCTTGCCGGAGATCGTGCCATCCTTGATGAGATCGATCAGCCCGCCGAGCTGGCCTGCGGAAACCGGGCTCGTCTGGACGTCGTGTCCTTCCTTGTTGAGGCGACCGAACAATTCGTTGATGACCCAATTGGCTGCCAGCTTGCCGTCGCGTCCCGTGGCGACTTGCTCGAAGAAATCCGCTGAAGCTTTTTCCGCGACAAGAACATCCGCGTCGTAGGCACTCAGGCCATACTCCGCCTGAAAGCGCGCCTTTTTCTCGTCGGGCAGTTCCGGCAGCTCTTTCTTCAGCTCATCCACCAGCCCTTCCGGCAGATCGAGCGGCAAAAGATCCGGGTCGGGGAAGTAGCGGTAATCATGCGCCTCTTCCTTCGAGCGCATGGAGCGCGTTTCGCCCTTGCTCGGATCGAACAGGCGCGTTTCCTGATCGATCGCGCCGCCATCCTCCAGAATGCCGATCTGGCGGCGAGCTTCGTATTCGATGGCCTGGCCGATGAACCGGATCGAGTTGACGTTCTTGATCTCGCAGCGTGTGCCGAACGGCGCCCCGGGCTTGCGTACCGACACGTTGACGTCGGCACGCAGATTGCCCTTTTCCATATCGCCGTCACAGGTGCCGAGATAGCGCAGGATCGTCCGCAGCTTCGTCACATAGGCGCGCGCTTCGTCGGACGAGCGCAAATCGGGCTTGGAGACAATCTCCATCAGGGCGACGCCCGAGCGATTGAGATCGACAAAAGAATTGTTCGGATCCTGATCGTGGATCGACTTGCCGGCGTCCTGCTCAAGATGAAGGCGCTCGATGCCGATCTTGACCTGGCCCTCGGGCATATCGAGGACAACCTCGCCTTCGCCGACGATCGGGCTCTTGTACTGGGAAATCTGATAGCCCTGCGGCAAGTCCGGATAGAAGTAATTCTTCCGGTCGAAGACGGAATGCTGGTGGATTTCGGCCTTGATACCGAGGCCCGTGCGAACCGCCTGCCGTACGCATTCCTCGTTGATCACGGGCAGCATTCCCGGCATGGCGGCATCGACCAGAGACACGTTTGAATTCGGGGGACGGCCGAATTCAGTCGAGGCGCCCGAAAAGAGTTTCGCTTCCGACGTCACCTGAGCGTGGATTTCCATGCCGATGATGACTTCCCAATCGGCGGTCGCGCCCTTGATGAGTTTCTTCGGATCGGCGGGGCGTGTTTCAACGAGCATGGATCATCTCTTATTCGAACTTTCCGTAGATGGCCCATTTCTGGGCCCTCATCTCTTCCGGCGTCTCGGCGCAGGTGTTCATGAGAAGACGCGGCGCCTCCTCGGAGCCGGTCACGGTGAGGCAGCGCCGCTCACCCGACGACAAGCGCCCGTCGCGCGTCAAAATCCAGCGCTGGCCGTCGCGGCCGTGGCAGGGCGCCGTCATGACTTCGACATCCGGCTGGCCGTCGACGATGTAGGCCTGAAGGCAGGCTTTGCCGAGATAAATGGTGTCGAGGCGCCCACGGCGAGCGTCCTGCGCCTCGCTGTCATTGCAGGCGGCGATGCCGACCTTGTTGAAGCCGGGGCGCAATTCTTCGCCGGCTTCTAGGCATCTGTCGGTCTGCCCCAGCGGGCGCAATTGCGCCGCAACGGCCGGCGCCGCGGCAAACAGAGCAAGACCGATGAGAGCCGCGCGCACCATCACGTCACCGCGGATGAGGCCGACGCCAGCAACGTTGCCGCGATCCGGTCCCATTCCTCGTCAAGCGGATCCGTGCAGCGGCTCCGTGCGGCCTGACCATACCAATAACCGGCATTGTCGAGATCGCCCTCCACCCGATGCAGATGCGCGTGGACCCATGCACCCTGCTTCGAGGGATCGGCCTGGGCGGTCGAATGGGCTTGTTCCCAATCACCTTTCTTGATCCACCAGAGCGCGGCGAGCGCGGCCGGCAGACCTTCAGGCGGATGGGCTTCGGCGGTCGCGGCCTTGAAGGCGTCGAGGTTCATGGCGTTCCCTTTCCGAGCTTTGTTTCTTCGTAGTCGATCGTCCATGCGATCAGATGGCGATAGAGCTTTTCGGCAAGGTCCGGCGGCGCACCGCAGGCCTCAGCCTCCTCCCGGACATGGGCCACGACTTCCTCAACCCGATCCGGGAGAAGCGCTGGAATGTTATTGGCCTGCTTGACGGCCACAACGCGGTCGACGATTTCGACGCGACGGCCGAGAAGGCGAACGAGCTCGGCGTCGAGCGCGTCGATCTCGGCACGGCAGGATGCCAGGACCGCGTTTTCCGTCACCACCACTTCTCCGCTTTGGGCAGCGAGCCCGCCGAACTCTCGATGGCCGCGCCGAGCGCAAAAAGCGTCTCTTCGTCGAACGGGCGCCCGATGAGCTGAAGTCCGAGCGGCAGGTTTTCGGACGACATTCCCGCCGGAACTGAAATGCCGGGCAGGCCCGCCATGTTGACCGTGACGGTGAAGATGTCGTTCAGATACATCTCGACCGGATCGGTCGAAGCCTTTGATCCAATGGCGAAAGCGGCGGACGGTGTCGTCGGCGTCAGCACCGCATCGACCCCTGCTGCAAAGACGTTGTCGAAATCGCGCTTGATGAGCGTACGCACTTTTTGCGCCCGCACATAATAGGCATCGTAATAACCCGCCGACAGCACGTAGGTGCCAATCATGATGCGGCGCTTGACCTCGGAACCAAAGCCGGCCGCGCGCGTGTTCTCGTACATCGCGGTGATGTCCTTGCCCGGCACGCGCGCGCCATAACGCACGCCGTCATAACGGGCGAGGTTCGAGGACGCTTCGGCAGGCGCGACGATGTAATAGGCCGGCAGTGCATATTTCGTGTGCGGCAGGGAAATCTCGACGATTTCAGCTCCGGCCGCCTTCAGCCATTCGGCCCCTTGATGCCAGAGCTTCTCGATCTCGGCAGGCATTCCCTCGACACGGTATTCTTTGGGAACACCGATCCTGAGGCCCTTCACGGAGCGGCCGACCGCCACTTCATAATCGGGCACCGGCACGTTCACGGATGTTGAGTCCTTCGGATCGTGCCCGGCCATCGAGCGCAGGAGGATCGCGGTGTCCTTCACCGTGCGGGCGAAGGGGCCCGCCTGATCGAGCGAGGACGCAAAGGCCACGATGCCCCAGCGCGAGCAGCGGCCATAGGTGGGCTTGATGCCGACAATGCCGGTAAAGGCCGCGGGCTGGCGGATCGACCCGCCAGTGTCCGTACCCGTCGCGCCGAGGCACAGCCGTGCGGCCACCGCTGAGGATGAGCCACCTGAAGAGCCGCCCGGCACCAGCACGCCCGCGCCCCCCGCAGTCGCGAGATCCGAGAGCGCGGACTTCGCCGTCACTTTGTCCGTGTTGCCCGCAAGCCAGGGATTTGCGACCGCCCCGTAAGCAGAGGTCTCGTTCGACGAGCCCATGGCGAATTCATCATTGTTCAGCTTGCCGAGCATTACCGCACCGTCGCGCCAAAGCTGCGTGGTGACGGTCGATTCATAGGTCGGGATGAAGTCGCCAAGAATGCGCGAACAGGCCGTCGTGCGGAAGCCTTCTGTCGCGAACAGATCCTTGATGCCGAGCGGAATGCCTTCGAGCGCGCCCCCCTCGCCTTTTGCGAGTTTCACATCGGAGGCGAACGCCATCTCACGCGCCTTTTCCGGCGTTTCGAGAATATAGGCGTTGAGCCCCCGCGCCGCCTCGACGGCATCGATATGAGCATCCGTGAGTTCCGCCGAGGTAAACTTCTTTGCCTTCAGGCCGTCGCGAGCCTCGGCCAGCGTGAGATCGGTCAGCTCGGACATTACTCGACCACCTTCGGAACCACGTAGAAATCTCCCTCGCGGATGGGGGCGTTGGAGAGCACCTTTTCCGGTTCGCCTCCCGCCGTCACCTTGTCTTCGCGCATGGGAATCTTGATAGGCGTTACAGAGGTCAGCGGCTCGACGCCCTCGACATCCAATTCCGACAATTCCTCGACGAAGGCGAGAATGGCGTTCAGTTCGCCCTTAAGATGCGGAACATCGTCCTCGCTGACCGCTATACGCGCAAGCTTCGCAACGCGCCGGACCGTGGCCTCGTCGACCGCCATGTCAAATCCTGTCCAGTTGAGGAAATCGTCAATTCAGACAGGCGGGATAGCACCCCGCCCCCGCCCTCTCAAGACCGGAAAGCTCACGCGTTGAAAGCTTTGCCCTTTTCCGGGATCACGATCCTGCTCCTCGGGTTTTTGACCCCCTGCACGAACTCGTCCGCGTCTGGAACGAGAAGCCCGAACGTCGCATAATGGCAGGGCACGACCAGGTCGAGGTCGAGGAAATTGTTCACAGCATAGGCCGCCGTGCGCGGGCCCATGGTGAAGCGGTCGCCGATGGGCACAAAGCCAATCTTCGGCTGATACAGTTCCTGAATGAGCTTGAGATCGGAGAACAGGCCGGTATCGCCGAGATGATAGACCGTCGGCTCTCCCGGCGCCTCGATGATGATGCCGTTCGGATGGCCCAGCTGGGCGAAGACCCCGTTCACCAGATCGCCGGACGAGTGGAACGCCTGAACAAGCGTGACGGTGAAGCCGTCGAGCTTTACCGACCCGCCGGTGTTCATCGGCTCGACCTTCTCGACCCCCTGCTCGCTCAGCCAGGTGACGATTTCGAAGCTCGAAATAAGAGTGGCGCCGCTCTTCTTTGCGATTTCGAGCGTATCGCCGACATGATCGCTGTGGCCATGGGTCAGGCAGATGTGGGTGACGCCCTTGGCCACCTCGCTGACATCCTTCGTGTAGCCGGATCCCGTCAGAAACGGGTCGAACAGGATGCTCGTCGTTGCGAATTCAAGCTTGAAGGCGGAATGGCCGTACCAGGTGATGCGCATGCAATCCTCGCGGGGGTGTTGGCGCGGAAAGCTAGAGGCGTGGCTCCGAAGGTCAAGCGGAAGATACCAGCCGCTCAGATATCCCCTTGAGCAATCCGGCAGAATTCGATCACACGCTTGAGGTCCGCGACGAAAGATTTGTGCGTATCGACGTCCGGGATGAAAAGCAGGATTCCTTTTGCACTGACATGAGATTGCCCGCCCCCGGAAAAGCCCACGAAGCGATCGTCGTTGAACCTGAATTTGAAGTTCTGGAAGTCGGCCGGATATTCAAGAAGCATGAAGTTCGTCACTCCGTTGCTGGAGTCGAACATGTCTACCGAGCGCACTTTGGTGATCCGCCGCAGGTCGATCGACGAGACATTGCTCCAGACGAGGGCATCCTGCTTGCGAACAAGATTGTTCTGGAATTTGGCACCTTTCGGCTGCACTGCCACGGAAAGCGAAACCTGATCGTTGATACGGGGGTGACAGGCATTGCGCTCGATATCCGAAAAAATCGGCTGCTTTCGATTTGCATGTACACCGAAGACCTCGTAGAGGTCCGGCCGTTTCAAACGCGCTGTTTCGAACAAGGCGAATTTTCTTGATACCGCGTTGTAGACGGTGAACTGGCTCGCCTCGATCTGCTGCTTGTTGTAATATTCCAGGAACTTTCGGGCGGTTTCCAAGGCGCGTTTTTTGAGGTCTGCGTAAAGCTCCAGCGCCTGCTGATAATAGGCGCCAGATCGCCCGGCGGCCGTCAGATATTGATCCAGCGCCTTGCGGCCAAGCTCCAGATAACCCGTTTTCACACGCGCATCGGCTTCGTAGAACAGCACGTCCGGGGGCAGATCCGGCGTAACCTCGCGCATTTTTTCGATCTGGATGACGACAGCTTTGTAATCCTTCGCTTCCACGGCCTGAACGAGTTCACGCACCATCATGTCGGCCTGAACTTCGGGTGGAAGCTGAGCGCGGGCGGCACTTGCAGCAAGTACGAGCGCTGCAAACGTTGCAACCGCGCCGAGGCACTTTGTCCGGAAACCCATAACGCGCTCCTGTTCTTATTGAGAGCCGGGCCGCAAAGCCTTCGAAAGCGATTTCGTCAGGTCTTTGCTTGCACGTTCGAGACGTTCGATCTCGCGTGCTTCGGCTTCAACCGCCTTTTGGTGATCGGCGACGGCCTGACGATAAGAGGCCTCGGCATCGCGCTCGCAGGTGGCCAGGGTCTGGGGCCACACGGCGATTTCGCGCTCGTACTGGGCGAGCTCATCGCGAAAACGCGCTTCCCTGCGGGCCTTTTCCTCGCGCTGGCGGCGCGCCCGCTCGCGCTTTTTCTGCTCGCGTGCGGCATCGCAGGCTCTGTAGTTTCCCGAGTCCCGGCAGGGATCGCGGAACGGCGTCGCCGTCAATTGGAGTGTCTGGGACTCTCCACCGACGGGTCGAACAGGTTTTGAGTTTCGGCATGTCTGCAAGGCACGCTCGCGTTGCCCACCGATCGCTTCGCGGCGAGGCGAGAGCTTCGCCTGCGCCCTTTCGAGCGCTGCGGTCTGAGCCCGTGCAGGTGCCGGCGGGGTTTGTCCGTCTTCGGATGCCTGCTGCTTGTTCAACTCGCTCTTGAGCGCTCCCTTGAGCGCGTCCGCGAGCGGCGATTTTGGCGCTCCTGCGCCTTTCTCGACGGGCGCACAGGCCTTACCGTCCGCGGGGGCAACCGTGCAGGTTTCTTCGAGAACTTTGTCGAGCGCTCCAAGGTTCGCAAATCGCGCATCGCAAATGCTGGCGCTTGTGAAGGTCACGCCATTCTTGACCTGCGCCTTTGCCTGCTCTGCCGGTACGAAGCGGCTTGAGGCGCAGCCATCTTCCTCATTTAAGAAAAGCGCTGCCCAGTTCGGACTTCCCGGTGTGTTGAAACTGAAGCCTTCGCCGCTTGCCTTGAACGCTCCCGGCTTCAGCGGAAGCCAGACCGGATTGTTTCCGGTGGGAAGACGCCCGGCGAAGCTGCCTTGCGTCAGCTTGAGCGCGTTGACCGCTTCGCGGACGCGCTCGTCCACATGCTGGGCGCCACGAGCCAGAATTTCGCCGGTGCTTGTGCCGCTTTTCAAGCGAACCTTGCTGATCGTCCAGGCAAGGCGGCTCTCGACAACGGGCTCTCCAAGGAGAGTGGCCACATCGTAGGCGAGGTCGAAGTGAAAGCAGACCTCCGACACATGGCGCGAGCCTTCTATTGCAACGCAGGGAGTGCCGGGCCCGGAAGTCGACGTGTATTCCCCCGGAGCCGCGACGGCCGGGCCGGAAATGAGGAAGGACGCTATGAACGCCAGCAAAAGGCGCATGGGCATTGCCGCCGATATCCGTCCCAAGCCCTCATCCCCCGAGAGATACGTGACCGAGAAAGTACCGGGCAATCCGGTCGCAGCCAAGTTTTGCGCATTTATGAAAGCCCCCAGCGATCAGCGCATGTTACGAACGGCAAATTGAACGCAACCTGAACGAAACTATTGCGGCAGTTTCAATTCGGGGATGGCGCAGACATCGACATTGCGTGCGGTAAACATGTCTTCGTCACCCGTCACAGCCTGGAAATCGAACACGCAGGCGCCGCCATCCTCGAACGTCACACGCGAGGACGAGCCAGACTGAATCTTTGCATGATTGAGGAGATCGGCACCGAAATCGTCGATTTCAGGCTTCGACACGTAGAGCTCGACAATGATGGAGGCCGAGCCGTTCACGATCGTTATCTGCCGATCGGCAGCACAGGCTCCCGATATGGCAACAACCGCGACGCCGACACCGACCAGTCCCGCAAATACCCAGGAACGCATGCTCACCCCGTACGCTAAGGAGCGCACTTTGCTTAAAGGGGGAGTCTCATGCCGCATAGGCGGGTTAATGTCGCGGCATAAGCCATTTAGCTGGCCGCAAATTCGGTCGCCACGCTCAGCCGAGCAAGGCCGTCAGATTGACCAGGGCTATGGCGGTCGTGATCGCCGCGGCGAAAACGAAATCGTTCATCGGATACTCCACACTCGCCCGCCGCCCGAGGGGCAAATTGCGCATGAAAGGTTAATTCCGATTAAACGTTTTTCATCTTTTCGTTAGTACGGCGTAAACCGGTTTGTCCGTGGGAAACCCTTCGGCGGCAGACGGCCTGAATCGGCACGGTTGCCCATCCAGTCGCGCAGCTCCTTCTGCTCCAGATTGAAGGTCCGCCCCGAACTGTCGACCCAGCTCAGGCCGGCGCTCATCGCGAAGGTGATGACGTCCGAAATGCCGCTGTCTTTGTACTTCTGCAGCCTGACGCCCTTGCCGCGGCCCATTTCCGGAATCTGGGACAACGGGAAGATGAGAAGTTTGCGGTTCTCGCCGATGACCGCGACATGGTCGCCGTCGACCGGCACGGAAATACGCGCCTCGTCGGGCCCATCCACGTTCAGCACGTTGCGGCCCTTCTTGGTCGAAGCCAGCAGGTCGTCTTCCGGCACGACGAAACCGCGCCCATCCGTTGTCGCGACAAGCCGCTTCCGGCCCGATGTGTAGGGCCAGACCGTCGCAATATCGGCCCCGTCTTCCAGATCGATCTGAATCCGGATCGGCTCGCCATGGCCGCGGCCGCCCGGCAGCTTCGACGCGTCGAGCGTAAAGACCTTGCCGTTGGTGGCCATGACAAGGATCTTCGCCGTCGTCTCGGTGCGAAATGCGGTCTTGAGCTGATCATCCTGCTTGAAGGCCAGATTGGACAGATCGTCGACATGCCCCTTCAGGCCACGAATCCAGCCCTTCTCGGAGACGACCACCGTGATCGGCTCGCGTTCGATGAAAGCCTCGGTGAAGTCCACAAACGGGATATCGGTTGTCTCGGCGAAGGCTGATCGGCGGCGGCCGAGCGCGGTGTCCGGACCGAACGTCTTGCGGACCTCGGCGATTTCCTTCTTCACGCGGGTCCACTGGCGCGCCTCGGAGCCGAGCAGTTTCTCGATCTCGGCCTTTTCGGCACGCAAGGTCTCGTCTTCCTTGCGGATCGCGATCTCTTCAAGTTTTGCCAGCGCGCGCAGGCGGATGTTGAGGATCGCCTCGGCCTGCACTTCCGTGATCTCGAAACGGCGGATCAGCTCGGCCTTCGGCTCGTCATATGTACGGATGATCTTGATGACTTCGTCTATGTTCAGAAATGCGACGAGAAGGCCGCCCAGAATTTCAAGCCGCTTTTCAATGGCTTCGAAGCGGAACTGGGACCGACGGATGAGGACGTCGCGGCGGTGGTCGAGCCATTCGCGCAGGGCCTCGGCAAGGCCGAGCACCTGCGGCACGCGGCCTTTCACCAGCACGTTCATGTTGAGGCCGATGCGCGTCTCGAGATCGGTGAGCTTGAACAGGCTCTCCATCAGCACCGCCGGGTCGACGGTGCGCGCACGCGGCTCCAGCACGATGCGGATATCGTCCGCACTCTCGTCGCGCACATCGGCGAGGATCGGCACCTTCTTTTCGAGCACCATATTGGCAAGCTGCTCGATGAGACGGCTTTTCGGCACGAGCCATGGAATCTCTGTGACGACGATGACCCAGGTGCCGCGCCCGGTATCTTCCTGATGCCATTTTCCGCGGACGCGGAAACCGCCGCGTCCCGTGCGGTAGGCCTCCGCGATCATGTGCTTCGGCTCGACGACGACACCGCCGGTCGGGAAATCGGGGCCCGGAACGAATTGCAGGATATCGTCCGTACCGGCTTTCGGATTGTCGATCAGATGCGTTGCGGCGTCGAGAAGCTCCGCTGCATTGTGCGGCGGTATCGAGGTGGCCATGCCGACCGCGATGCCCTGCGCGCCATTCGCCAGAAGGTTCGGGAAGGCCGCCGGCAGAACGATGGGCTCTTCCTCGGAGCCGTCATAGGTCTCGCGGAAATCGACCGTGCCTTCGTCCAGCCCATCGAGCAGCAGCCGCGCGACTTCAGTCAGGCGCGCTTCGGTGTAGCGCATGGCCGCGGCGTTATCGCCGTCGACATTGCCGAAATTGCCCTGCCCTTCGACCAGCGTCCATCGCTGCGCGAAGTCCTGAGCAAGGCGCACGAGCGCGTCGTAGACGGACTGGTCGCCGTGGGGATGATATTTGCCGATGACGTCGCCGACGACGCGGGCGGATTTCTTGAAAGCCTGCCCCGGATCGAGCCGCAGAAGCCGCATTGCGTAGAGAAGGCGCCGGTGAACCGGCTTCAGGCCGTCGCGTGCATCCGGCAGCGCGCGCTGCGTGATGGTCGATAGCGCATAGGCGAGGTAACGCTCCTCCAGCGCGGAGCGGAGGTCAATGCTTTCGATCGGGAGGCCGCCCGAGGGCGGAGGAGCCGTTTTCACCATGCGGACTGGCTAGCGCACGGGGTGAGTCGAGGCAATCGGAAGCGCTGCCGCAGCGATGTAGGCCGCCCGTGCATCCGGCACCGCAACGCCGCGCTGTTCGTAGATGTCGCGGGCGAGGAAATAGCCGGTCAGGCGGAAGCCGGAGACGATGTCCTGAGGCTGCGGATGGGCGTTGGGGCTCGAGGAGATCAGGAAAGGCGGCAGCGGCAGGAGCCGCTCGGCATAGGGCGCGCCGGCATCGGCGCTGACGGCACGCGCGGATTTCGGCGAGACATAGATGAGATCCGTTCGGGCGCCCGTCGCCACGCATTCGGTGAGATCGAGGCCGAAGCCCAGCTCGGACAGCATTGCGAGTTCGAAGCGCACCATCAGCGCCGGGCCGATCTCGGGATCGGGCAGATGCTCGAGCACGACGCCGAGCGTCTCGTAAAGCGCGGGGTGCGGGTCGCGCTCGGGGAGCAGACGCAGAAGTGCGGAAAGCCAGGTGAGGCCGAACACCGAGGCCCGCGTTTCCATGAGTTCCGCAGCCCGCAGCGAAATGCCTTCGATGGCGAAATTTCCCAGATGCTCGTCGAGCCTTGCCCGCCATTCGGCGCGGACCAGATTTCCGGGCTGAAGCACCGGGCGCTGCAGGCGCGAGCGCCCGCCCCGCACGAGGCCGAGATGGCGCCCGTGATCGCGCGTCAGCAGCTCGACGATGACCGAGCTCTCGCCATGCGGGCGGGCGGAAATGATCACGCCCTCATCGGACCAGTGCATGGGCGCCTTATAGAGGATTTTGGATTTTTCCGCGCGGTCGGGCATTTGCCGGGGTTGAAACGCGGGGCTCTCCCCGGCCACCATGCCACTCGGTTTTTCGCAGTTCAGGATCGGGACGATGACAGCCAGGCTCAGCGGCAAAGTGGCTTTGATCTCGGGAGGCGCGACGGGCATGGGCGGCGCGTCCTCACTTCTGTTTGCCAAGGAAGGCGCGAAGGTCGGCATCGTCGACATCAACGAGGAGGCCGGGCTCGCAATGGTCGCGGAGATCAAGGCGGCGGGCGGCGAAGCGGTGTTTGCCAAAGCCGATGTGTCGGACCCGGATCAGGTGGAAGCGGCGGTCGATGCCGTGTCGCGGGCGTTCGGGCCGATCAATGTGCTGTTCAACCATGCCGGGACGATCGTCATCAAGCCGTTTCTCGAAACCACGCTGGAGGAATGGGACTGGCTGATGGCGGTGAATGTGCGCAGCATGTTCCTCGTCACGAAAGCGGTGCTGCCGCAGATGATCGGCGCCGGGGGCGGATCGATCATATGTACATCCTCGATCTCGGCCGAACTCGCGACGCCAAACGAGGTGCTGTACGACACGACAAAGGGCGCCTGCCATATGTTCGCGCGGGCCATCGCGGTCGAATATCGCGACCAGAACATCCGCTGCAACGCGGTGTGCCCCGGCTTCATCGCAACGCCGCACGGCCATCGCGAGGTCGAGCTTCTGACGAAATACGGCGTCGATGTTTCGGATGCCGCCATTGCCGCGCAGCAGGGGCGCATGGGGCTGCCGGAGGATGTGGCGAAGGCCGCGCTGTTCCTTGCGAGCGAGGATTCGGCGTTCGTGAGCGGGCAGAGATTGTTTGTCGATAACGGGTTCAGCGCGATGTGATGTAGCTACGTGCGTCTCCCCCTCTCCCCTTGTGGGAGAGGTCGGCACACAGCGGAGCTGTGGCCGGCTGAGGGGTAAGGGCGTCAGCGTTGAGTGCCGGACGTGTGGTGGGGTCGTTACCCCTCACCCGCTCGCTTCGCGAGTCGACCTCTCCCACAGGGGGAGAGGAGTTCAGGCTCTGGAATCCAGGCGCGCGGAAACGTCTTCCGGGGGAAGAGTGGGATGCGCGAGCCTTCTGGCTCGGCCGGCAGTCCGGTCCCCTTTGGAGGGGCGCGCGAGACGCCGGGAGATTGACCGCTCCCGCGGCGGCGTTGGCTGTGGTTTGTAGTGCCAACACCAATTGTTTTACTCACCTCGGGGCATCGCTCTCACGACGTCCCGCGCGCGGTGGATTTTTGGCTTCGGATTGTTTTGGCCGTGAAGACCTACCTGTTGGTCTTCCTCTGGGGGCTGGTGCGCACATGGGGACCAGACACCCGTGGCGGTTGGCTTTCCGCCGGCTTCGCAATCCTTGGCCTCCGTTCCTGCAGGCTACGTCTTCCCGCATTTCCGGCCACCGCACTTTCGATCCGCTCAACGACGCCTCATGAAGCGCCCTCCGTGATCGGAAGTGAAGATATAGGATCATAATCCTTGTCCAAAGTCAAGGATTATTTTCTCTGTGCGACCTCGTCCTGAGCCGAGTCCCGCAGGGCTCGTGTCGAAGGATGCGGCGGGCTCGGAGTGTGTGGCCTATCCTTCGACACGGCTCGCTTTCAGCGATTCCGGCTCAGGATGAGGTGGGTGCGTCTGCCGTGGGGACACCCCTCACCCGCTCGCCTTCGGCGAGCCGCCCTCTCCCACAAGGGGAGAGGGAATGACCGACCCTGTTCCCCCGACGCGCGCGCGGCTTCGGCGCGCTTGTCAGGGAAACGGTGCTTACTTCGGCATTTCCAGACCCATTTCGCGGTAGCGCTCGGGGTCGTCGGCCCAGTTTTCGCGCACTTTGACGAACAGGAAGAGATGTATGGGCTGTTCGGCGATCTCGGCGATTTCGTCGCGGGCGGCCATGGAGATGGCCTTGATGGTTGCGCCGCTTTTGCCGATCACGATCTTCTTCTGGCTTTCGCGCTCGACATAGATCGTCTGTTCGACACGGGCCGAGCCGTCTTTCTTGACTTCCCACAGCTCGGTTTCGACGGTCGATGAGTACGGCAGTTCCTCGTGCAGACGCAGGAAAAGCTTTTCGCGCGTGACCTCCGCCGCGAGCATACGCATGGGAAGGTCCGACATCTGGTCTTCGGGGTACAGCCACGGCCCGAACGGCATTTCACCGGAAAGCCAGGCCTTCAGGTCATTCACCCCGTCGCCCTTTTCGGCCGAAATCATGAAGATGCGTACAAAGTTCGACTTCGCGTTCGCCTCTTCCGCGAGCTTCAGAAGCTGCTCGCGCCGGATGAGATCGATCTTGTTGAGGACCAGAAAGACCGGCTTTTTGACCTTGCCGAGCTGTTCGAGCAGCTTCAGCGCCTCATCGTCGAGGCCCTTCTTGGCGTCGATGAGCACGCCGACGAGATCGGCCTCACGGGCGCCGGACCAGGCGGTCGTGACCATTGCGCGGTCGAGGCGGCGCTTCGGCGCGAAGATGCCGGGCGTGTCGACGAAGATGAGCTGGCTGCCCTCATGGGCGACGATGCCGCGCACCAGAGCGCGGGTTGTCTGCACCTTGTGGGTGACGATCGACACCTTGGCGCCGACAAGCGCGTTCAGCAGCGTGGACTTTCCCGCATTCGGCGCGCCGATCAGCGCGATGTAGCCGCATTTTGTGCCGGTTTCTTCATTCATTTTCGGCATTCTCCGTCCATACGCCTTCGCGGGTCAGGAAGGCGACCGCCGCAGCCTGTTCGGCGATGCGCTTGGTGCGCCCCTCGCCGCTCGACATCTCGTGCGTTCCGATATCGACCTCGACGCGGAACAGCGGATTGTGATCCGGCCCCGTGCGCGAAATCTCGCGGTAGACCGGCACGCCAAGGCCACGCGCGAGCGACCATTCCTGCAGCGCCGATTTGCCGTCGCGCAGCGGGCGGCGTGGATGCAGCATGCGCTCGTGCCAGTATTTTTCAATGAGTGCGCGCGCGGCATCGAGGCCGCCGTCCAGATAGACCGCCGCGATAACCGCCTCGCAAACATCGGCCAGCAGCGTCTTCTTCTTACGCCCGCCGCTTCTCGCCTCGCCCTCGCCGAGCAGGATGGCCGCGCCCGCTTCCATCTCGGCCGCAACCTCCGCGCAGGCCTCGGCACGCACGAGTTCGGCCATACGGCGGTTGAGGCTGCCTTCGTCCTCGGTCGGGAAATGCGCGAACAGCATTTCCGACACGCACAGGCCGAGCACGCGATCGCCGAGAAATTCGAGCCGCTGATAGCTTTCGTGGCGCGTGTTGCCGCCGCGCGTGGCGCTGATATGCGTCAGCGCGCGGTCAAGCAGAGCCTGATCCTTGAAACGGTAGCCCAGGCGCTCTTCCAGCGTGTCGCGGGCGGCAGCGCGTGGGGACCTTGCCATCAGAGCAGGGAGAAGATGCGCGACCAGCGAACCGTCCACGGCCAGGCCCAGATGGCCCAGGCATGCTGGCCCTCTTCCACCGAGAAGAAGATTATCTCGGCGCGGCCCACGAAGTTTTCGTAAGGCACATAGCCCACCGCCGACAGGACGCGGCTGTCGGTGGAATTGTCGCGGTTGTCGCCCATCATGAAGTAATGACCGGCGGGCACTTCATAGAGCGGCGTGTTGTCGTAAAAGCCGTTCTCGACGAGATCGAGCACTTCGTAGGCGACGCCGTTCGGCAGCGTTTCGCGGAAGCGCGGCACGCGGACCTGACGACCCGACGGCTCCGTCTCGACCCAATCGTCGATGCGCTCCTTCGGGACCGGCTGCCCGTTGATGTGCAGGACGCCGTCGACCATCTGGATCTTGTCGCCGGGCATGCCGATGACGCGCTTGATGTAATCGGTGGCGTTGTCGGTCGGCAGCTTGAACACCGCGACATCGCCGCGCTCCGGCGTGGAGCCGAACAGGCGGCCCTCGAAAAGAGGCGGAGAGAACGGGATCGAGAAGCGGCTGTAGCCGTAGGAGAACTTCGAGACGAAGAGGTAATCGCCGACGAGCAGCGTCTCCTTCATCGAACCCGAGGGGATGGAAAAGGGCTGGAACAGCACCGTGCGGATGACCACCGCGATGAGGAGCGCGTGAACGATGACGCGCAGGGTTTCGAGAAACCCGCCCTCGTCCTTTTTCCGGGTGGCCAATTTCGCCTGCCTCTCATTGCGCTGCTGCATCGTTTCCTCGATTCGAGGTCGCTCCTGCCGGGCGCGCCCCTGATAGACGTTTGCTGGGCCGCGCTCAACTGCGCGAAGAAACCCCGGCGGGCACGGCGCTGATAATCACAAGCGCTTGAGCCATCGGATATTCATCGGTGATGGTGAGATCGATCCGCGCGGTCATCCCCGGCGGCGTCAGGCGGTCGAGATGTTCCTTCGCTCCGCCGGTTAGCTGCAGAGTTGGGCGGCCCGAAGGCAGATTGACCACACCCATGTCGCGCCAGAACGTTCCCGCGCGAAACCCGGTGCCCAGAGCCTTCGAGCAGGCTTCCTTGGCGGCGAAGCGCTTGGCATAGGTCGGGATGCGCTCGGCGCGGCTCTCGGCCTTCTTCTGTTCGAGCGGGGTGAAGACGCGCTGGATGAAACGGTCTCCGAAGCGCTCGATGGTCTGTTCGATGCGGCGGATGTCGATGAGGTCCGAGCCGATGCCGAGGATCACGCGGCCGCTCCCGCCGCGGCGCGGCCCGTGTCCATCGCCTTGCGCATGCGGGCGATCGTGTTGCCGAGGCCGACAAACACTGCCTCCCCGATGAGAAAATGGCCGATGTTCAGCTCGGCGATCTCGGGCAGCCGGGACACCTCTTCCGCGCTCGCGTAATCGAGGCCGTGACCGGCGTGGATTTCGAGGCCGAGCTTCTCGCCCCCGTGCGCGGCTGCGGCGATGCGCTCGAATTCGGCGGCGGCCTTGGCGCTGTCTCCGGCCGCGAGCGCATCGCACCAGGTGCCGGTGTGCAGCTCGACAACCGGCGCGCCGAGATCAGCGGCGGCTTCGAGCACCGCAAGGGACGGCTCGACGAACAGCGAGACGCGGATGCCCGCCTCCTTCAGAGCCGCGATGGCCGGACGCAGGGACTCTTTCTGCCCGATGACGTTGAGGCCGCCTTCGGTGGTGCGTTCCTCACGCCGTTCGGGAACGAGGCAACAGGCGTGCGGCACGAGGCGCACCGCGAGGGCAATCATTTCCGGCGTTGCGGCCATTTCGAAATTCAGCGGCGAGGACAGCGCACGCAGGGCCTCGATGTCGGCATCGCGGATGTGGCGGCGGTCTTCGCGCAGATGGGCGGTGATGGAATCCGCGCCCGCCGTGATCGCCGCGCGTGCGGCGCGGACCGGGTCCGGCAGCGCCCCGCCCCGCGCATTGCGGATGGTCGCGACATGATCGACGTTCACGCCGAGCCGGACGGTACGGATCATGCGCGGGCCTTCTTGGCCTGGCGATGCGCCATCATCAGGCGGACCGGGACATAAATGGCAATGCCGAGCGCCGTGCCGAGCACCACGCTGCCAAGGACCAGAGGTTCGAGGAACGGCTCGAGCGCCGCCCAGGAATGCTGCTCGATGAGCGCTCTGGCCGAGAAATGCGCGCTCGATGTGAAGAACAGCGCGCCGACCTCATAAGACGCCGCCCAGAACAGCGGGAGCGTCAGCGGATTTGCGAGCGTCGTCACCGCCGCGGCGGCAAGCACGCTGCCGCCGAGCGCAAAGGCGAGGCTTGCCGCAATGACGTAATGCAGGCCGAAAAACGGGCTGAAGGCCGCGAAGATGCCGGCGGCGGCGCCGGCCGCGATGGCATGGGGCGAGCCGGACAGCCGCATCAGCTCCTTCACCCGGTAGCCGAGCGCGCGCCGCCAGCCGATACGCGGCCAGACGGTGTCGCGGATCTTGTCGGCAAACGGCTTGGGCGTGCGACGGGCGAATTTCATGGCGGGCATATGCGCCCGCCTGACGGCAAACTCAAGGCTTGGTTCCCCGGACCGTGTGCGCGCCGCGCATCGCGTGATCCGGGGGGCCAGCTCGGAAGAGCGCCTTCGGCGCACATTGCTCCTGGATCCCGGATCGGCGCTCGGCTGTGCCTCGCTTGTCCGGGACGCGGGATCAGCCGGCCTTGGCCTGCAATCCGCGCGAGCCGGGCTTGATGGCCGGAAGGGCGGCAAGTTCGGGCGGGAGCGCGTCGGCGGGATAGGTCGGGATGTCCATCGTGGCGAGCGCGACGAAGGGCACGCCGAGATCGGCCTTGCCGCCCGAGCGGTCGATCAGGCAGGCGGCGCCGACCACAGTGCCGGGCATGCCGGAAATGGCGGTCAGGCATTCGCGCGAGGACAGGCCGGTCGTGATGATGTCCTCGACCATGACGACGCGCGCGCCTTCGGGGATCTGGAAGCCCCGGCGGAGCTGGAACGCACCGTTCTCGCGCTCGACGAAGACCGCCATGGCGCCGAGCTGGCGGGCCGTCTCATAGCCCGGCACGATCGCGCCGACGGCGGGCGAGACGACGTAATCGACCTTGCCGAACGCGGCCGCTATCTTCTCGGCGAGCGCGCGGCAGAGGATTTCGGTGCGCCGCGGATCCTGGAAGACGAACATCTTCTGCAGGAAGATCGGGCTGCGCAGTCCGGACGACAGGATGAAATGGCCTTCGAGCAAGGCACCCGCCTCGCGGAAACTCTGCAGCACTTCGTCCTGTGTCATGTCTGTTTCCTTCTGGCGTCCGCGCCGGGTGCACCCGGCGGCCTCATCCCGAAAATGTATGTGCGTCAGCCGTTCACGCGCACGGCGCTGGAGACGACGTCGAGGCGTTTCAGATCGCGGATGATGTCGTTGAGGTGTTTCAGGTCGTGGACGCCGATGTCAAGCGTGATCTCGTGGAAGTCCGAGGAGCGCGCCACCATCGAAATGTCGTCGATGTTGCCGTCCCGCTCGGCGATCGCGCCGGTGATGTTGGCGAGCGAGCCCGGTTCGTTGACGCAGGTGAGCTTCAGGCGCGCCGGGAAGCGCAGCACTTCCGCCGCTTCCATGTCCCAGCGCACATCGAGCCAGCGCTCGGGGTGGTCCTCATGGCCCGCGAGTTCCGGCGACTGGATCGGATAGATCGTCACGCCCTCGCCCGGCACCATGATGCCGACGATGCGGTCTCCGGGCACCGCGCCGCCATTGGGCGCGAAGCGCACCGCGAGATCGGCGCGCAGGCCAAGGATCGGGATGGCCGAACCGCTCGCGCCGTGGATGGCGCCGGGCCCGATTTCGCGGAGGGTGGAGCCGTGCTTGAGACCGCGCGAGCCGGGCACCTTTTCGGTGCGCCCGACGGGACGGTCGGCCTTCACTTCGGGATAGACGGCGCGCACGACATCGTTCGCCAGCATTTCGCCGCGTCCGACCTCGCTCATCACCTCTTCGACCGAGGTTCGCGCGAGACGCGGCAGGACCGCTTTCAGAATGTCGTCAGAATAGACCTTTCCGGCACGCTCGAAACCGCGCTCGACGATCTGGCGCCCGAGGCCCGCATATTGCGCGCGCACGGCCGCGCGCGTCGCACGGCGGATCGCGGCGCGGGCCTTGCCCGTACGCACGAGGCTTTCCCAGGCCGCGGGCGGCTGGGTCTGCCCTTCGGCGCGGATGATCTCGACCTCGTCGCCGTTGCGCAGCTCCGAGACGAGCGGCTGCGTCAGGCCGTTGATTTTGCAGCCGACGCAGGAATTGCCGACATTGGTATGAATTTCATAGGCAAAATCGATCGGCGTCGCCCCGCGCGGCATGGCGATGAGGCGCCCCTTGGGGGTGAAGCAGAACACCTGATCCTGAAACAGTTCGAGCTTGGTGTGCTCGAGGAATTCTTCCGGACTGTCGCCCTCGGTGATGATTTCGAGGGTGCGGCGCAGCCATTCATAGGCACGGCTGTCCTTGGCGAGAGCCGCCCTTTCCTCCTCGCTCGCGCCGTCCTTGTAGAGCGGATGGGCGGCGATGCCGTATTCGGCGACGCGGTCCATGTCCTCGGTGCGGATCTGCAGTTCGGCGCGCTGATGGCCGGGGCCGATGACGGTCGTGTGCAGCGAATGGTAATCGTTCTGCTTCGGCGTGGAGATGTAATCCTTGAAGCGGCCGGGCACGCAGGGCCATGTCGTATGGACGATGCCGAGCGCGCGGTAGCATTCCTCGACGCTGCCGACGATGATGCGGAAGGCAAAGACATCCGAGAGCTGCTCGAAGGCGATGGCCTTGCGCTCCATCTTGCTCCAGATGGAGTAGGGCCGCTTCTCGCGCCCCGAAATGTCGGCCTGGATGCCGTTCTCGAACAGCTTCTTGGCCAAAGCCTGCTCGATCCGGGCGATGATGTCGCTGGAGCGCGCGCGCAGATGCTTAAGCCGGTCGGTGATCGTCTTGTGCGCGTCGGGGAACAGCGCCTGGAAGGACAGATCCTCCAGCTCCTCGCGCATTTCCTGCATGCCCATGCGCCCGGCGAGCGGGGCATAGATGTCCAGCGTTTCCTCGGCGATGCGCTTGCGCTTGGCCTCCGGCACGTAATGCAGGGTGCGCATGTTGTGCAGGCGGTCCGCCAGCTTGACCATGAGGACGCGAACATCCTCGGAAATCGCCAGAAGCAGCTTGCGCAGGTTTTCGGCCTGCGTGGCCTGCCGCGAGACCAGATCGAGCTTTTTCAGCTTGGTCAGTCCGTCGACCAGCGCGCCGATCTGATGGCCGAAAAGCTCATCCACCTCCTGCCGCGTGGTGGACGTGTCCTCGATCGTATCGTGCAGCAAGGCGGCGACGATGCTGGCATCGTCCAGCCGGAATTCCGTCAGGATGGCCGCGACTTCGAGCGGATGGGAGAAATAGGGATCGCCGGAGGCACGCTTCTGCCCGCCATGCGCCTTCATGGCATACACATAGGCGCGGTTGAGAAGCGCCTCGTCTGTGTGCGGATTGTACTTTTTAACGCGGTCGACGAGTTCGTACTGGCGGATCATGACTTTGGCAGCGATGGGGCCCGAACCGCTGCATCTCCCGTCCGTATATGAGATTTTACAGATCGTTTCGGCAAGTCTTGATGCACAAACGCCGCGCACTGGGCGCGGCGTTGCTTAATCTGAACCGATAACCCGAAAAATGCGGCGCATCTGCCGGGTTTGGCGCGGCGATTACTCGCCGTCGTCGTCCTGCGAGGTGTCGACCGGCGGGGCGAGGCCTTCGAGGCCGCGCAGCAGGTCTTCTTCCGTCATGCGGTCGAACGCGACATCGCTGTCGTCGCCGCCCGAGGTGAGCAGCGGAACGGCTTCGGGCTCGGGCTCGTCGACTTCCACATGCTTCTGCAGCGAATGGATCAGGTCTTCCTTCAGATCGTCGGCGGCAATCGCCTCGTCCGCGATCTCCCGCAGCGCCACGACCGGGTTCTTGTCGTTGTCGCGGTCCACGAGGAGCGGCTGGCCACCGGCGATGTTGCGCGCGCGATGCCCGGCCAGAAGGATGAGTTCAAAGCGGTTTTCGACCTTGTCGATGCAATCTTCGACGGTAACGCGGGCCATGGACGGCCTTTCTTCAGATGTTCAGGGATGATTTGACACCGGAAATAGCCGTGTTCGCCGCGGGGTTCAAGTGCAATGGGGCAATCCGGCACCCGGACCCGCCCTGCCGCACGGTGCCGGGCGGGTGAAATCCGAACCTCATTTCGGCGGCGATATGCCGAAAAAACCGGCCAAAAAGTAATTCCGCTTAAAGATTGCGTGTCTTGACAGGTGATCCAGCCGTCAGCATGTTGCGTATATTCGCATGCCGGATGTGTATTTTTGTCAGAGCAGAATTCAGTCAATATCTACCACTTGACTGATTTTCTCGGACCGCGCCGGCCGTAATCCTCAAACGGCCAGTTACCCACCAATGACCCAAAATCTGCCCCGGATTGCTCTTTTTATTGACGGTGCGAACTTTTACTCGACTGCGAAAACTGTTGGTTTCGACGTCGATTACCGCAAACTCCTGAAGGAATTTGGCAGCTACGGGCGTCTCATCCGCGCCTATTACTACACCGCCATTGTCGAAGATCAGGAATATTCCTCGATCCGCCCGCTCGTCGATTGGCTCGACTACAACGGCTACACGGTCGTCACGAAACCCTCGAAGGAATACACCGACTCCACCACCGGTCGGCGCAAGTTCAAGGGCAATATGGATGTCGAACTGACGGTGGACGCGCTCGAGATCGCGGACCGGATCGACCACATCTACCTGTTTTCCGGGGACGGCGATTTCCGCTCTCTGGTCGAGGCCCTGCAGCGCCGTGGCGTGCGGGTGACGGTGGTTTCGGCGGTCCACACCCAGCCCGCAATGGTGGCCGACGAACTGCGCCGCCAGGCTGACGAATTCCTCGACCTCGGAGAGCTTGCTCCCCGGATCGGGCGCCCGCAGAATGACCGGCCGGACCGCCTGCCCCGCTTCGTGCGAGGCCCCGGCGTTCACGAGGAAGAAGATTCCGAGGCCTGACCGGCTCCCTATGCCCCTTGTTCCGCCACCCGATTGCCCGCTCTGCCCGCGGCTCGTCTCGTTTCGCCACAAATGGCGGACCGAGGCGCCGGGCTGGCACAACGCGCCCGTGCCGCCGTTCGGAGGCGAAGGCGCCGAACTGCTCATCGTCGGCCTTGCGCCGGGACTTCAGGGCGCGAACCGCACCGGCCGCCCCTTCACCGGCGACTGGGCGGGCGATCTGCTCTACGCGACCCTGCTCGAATACGGCTTTGCCAAAGGCGTCTACGACGAGCGGCCCGACGACGGGCTGGAGCTGGTCGGCGCGCGTATTGTCAACGCCGTGCGGTGCGTGCCGCCCGAGAACAAGCCGACGGGGCCGGAAATCAACACCTGCCGCCCCTTCCTGATCAGCGAATTCGACGATCTGCCGAATCTGCGCGCCGTGGTGCTTCTGGGCCGCATCGCCCATGACAGCGTTCTGAGAACGC
The DNA here is from genome assembly GCA_001464335.1 of Rhizobiales bacterium Ga0077545. GTDB lineage: Bacteria > Pseudomonadota > Alphaproteobacteria > Rhizobiales > Methylopilaceae > Flaviflagellibacter. Next base: position 25,365 of record LNEV01000006.1, read on the forward strand.
TCGGCATCAAGGCGACCGAGGCGAAGTTCGCGCACGGCGCCGAACATCAGGCCGGCCGTTTGCGCCTTTTCGACAGCTATCACTGCTCCCGCTACAACACGAACACCGGGCGGCTGACCGAAGAGATGTTCCACGCGGTGTTCGCACGGGTTCGTGACCACTTGGCTTAAGTCTCCTGTTTACGGGACTTTTTGCGGGCCCGGGCGACGCCGTCGGCTGTTTTCCATCACAATATAGCCACTGATTTGCCACACGGGTTGGCAATCGCCGCCAGTTGATCTATATACAGACCGGCTCTCGAAGTCGCTCGCCGATGGATTCGCGAATCCATCATGGTCATATTGTGCGTCTAAAACGACGCATAGCCGTGCGAATACTGCGTCCTTCAAAGCTTTATCTATAGAAAATCAGGAATTTAAAATCCGGACGACAATCCGGAGCAAGAGGTTGTTTGCATGACAGAGGTTTCAAACGAAGAACTTCTTTCCCCGCCGGCATTGGCCGGCGCGGAGAAAAGTAACTCCGATGCCCCGCGCGAGAAGATCGTGCTGAGCAATGTCTACAAGGTGTTCGGCGCCCACACGTCCGAGGCCGTCAAGATGATCCGCGCCGGGCGCGGCAAGGACGAGATCCATTCCGAGACCGGGTGCACGGTCGGCGTCCGCGATGCCAGCTTCAGCATCAACGAGGGCGAGATCTTCGTCGTGATGGGCCTTTCGGGCTCGGGCAAGTCCACGCTGCTGCGCCTCATCAACCGCCTGATCGAACCGACGCTCGGCTCCATCACCATCGACGGCGAGGACGTCACGAAGATGAGCCGCAAGGAACTCATCGCGCTGCGCCGCCGCGACATGAGCATGGTGTTCCAGTCCTTCGCGCTGCTGCCGAACCGCAACGTGCTCGACAATTGCGCCTTCGGGCTCGAAGTCGCCGGGGTCGGCACGACCGAGCGTCACGCCAAGGCCATGACGGCGCTGGAAGCCGTCGGCCTCGGGCAATACGCCATGAGCCGGCCGGACGAGCTGTCCGGCGGCATGCGCCAGCGTGTCGGCCTTGCCCGCGCGCTCGCCAGCGAGCCGACCATCCTTCTGATGGACGAGGCCTTCTCCGCGCTCGACCCGCTGATCCGCGCCGAAATGCAGGACGAGCTGCTGCGCCTTCAGGCCGAGAACAGCCGCACCATCGTCTTCGTCAGCCACGATCTCGACGAGGCCATGCGCATCGGCGACCGCATCGCCATCATGCAGCACGGCGATGTCGTGCAGGTCGGCACGCCGGAAGAAATCGTGATGAACCCGGCGAACGATTATGTCCGCTCGTTCTTCCGCAATGTGGATGTGAGCCAGGTGTTCACCGCCGGCGACATTGCGCGCCAGATGCAGGTGACGGTCATCGAGCGCCCCGGCGCGAACGTGCACACCGCGCTCGACCGCATGCGCCGCCACGACCGCGAGCTTGCCATCGTCGTCAGCCGGAACCGTCAATACCAGGGCATGGTGACGGCCGATTCCCTCGCACGGTCCCTCAAAGCGGGCGACAGCGATCCGTTCCACGCAGCCTTCCTGCGCGAGATCGACCCGGTTCCCGCAGCCACCCCCCTGTCGGACATTGTCTCGAAGGTCGCGGAAACCCCGTGGCCCGTACCGGTCGTCAACGACGCCGGCCGCTATGTCGGAGCGATCTCGAAGACCTCGCTGCTTTTGACGCTCGACCGCGCGAGCTGACCGGAGATTCCCATGACGTTCGATTTCGGGATCGGCGACGGCGCCGATGCACTCGTCAATTACATTCTCGACAATTACTCCCCCGCCCTCGACGGCATCGCGGATGCGATCAGCCTCGTCACGACCGGCATCAAGACCGCGCTCGTATGGGCGCCCGCCCCGGCGCTGATCGCGCTCGTTGCGCTCGTTGCGCTGTGGCGCACCGGCATTTTGTTTGCGGCGTTCACCGCGCTCGCGCTGGCCGCCATCGCCGGTATGGGCCTTTGGGTGCAGACGATGGAGACGCTGTCGCTGGTGCTGGCGGCGACCTTCATTGCGCTGGTGATCGGGGTGCCGCTCGGCATCGCCATGGCGCGCAGCAACCTCATCGCGACGGCGGTGCGGCCCGTGCTCGACCTCATGCAGACCATGCCGGCTTTCGTCTATCTCATTCCAGCCGCCATGTTTTTCGGGCTTGGCGCGGTGCCGGGCACGATCGCGACCGTGATCTTTTCGATGCCGCCCGTCGTGCGGCTGACCGATCTCGGAATCCGTCAGGTGCAGCAGGAATATGTCGAGGCCGGACTGGCTTTCGGCTGCACCGACAGCCAGCTTCTGTGGAAGGTGCAGTTCCCGCTGGCGCTGCCCTCCATCATGGCGGGCATGAACCAGACCATCATGCTGGCGCTGTCCATGGTCGTCATCGCCAGCATGATCGGCGCCGGCGGCCTCGGCAACACCGTACTGACCGGCATCCAGAGGCTGGATGTCGGCCTCGGCTTCGAAGGCGGCCTCGCCGTCGTCGTTCTTGCGGTCATTCTGGACCGCATCACCCAGAGCTTCGGCAGGAAGAGCGCGTTCGGGCAGACCCTTCGCGCGCTGTTCGCGAAACCGGCGCCCGCCGACGCCAAAACATCGTGACTTCGCTTACGGCTTCAACGAAAAGGAGATAGCCCATGAAGAAACTGATCACCGCGATGGCCCTTGCGGCCTCGCTGACGGCGGGCCCCGCGCTCGCCCAGGACAAGACGGTAAAGCTCGGCTCCGTCGCCTGGGCGGACGCCGAATTCGTCACCGCCCTCGCCAAGACGATCATCGACGAGCGCATCGAGGGCGTGAACGCCGAGATCACCCAGCTCGACATCGCGCCGCTGTTCCAGGGCCTTTCCAAGGGCGATCTGGACGTGTCGATGAATGTCTGGCTTCCCGGCACCCACGCCGACTACTGGGACCGCGTCGGCAAGGATGTCGTGACGCTCGGCGTCGTCTATACGGGCGCCAAGCTCGGCTGGGTCGTTCCCGATTATGTTCCCGAGGACCAGATCGCCAGCATCACCGACCTGAAGAAGGACGAGGTGAAGGACAAGCTCAAGGGCAAGGTGCAGGGCATCGACCCCGGCGCGGGCCTGACGCGCCTGTCCAAGGAAGCGCTCGATAAGTACGAGCTCGAAGGCTATGAACTCGTGACCGCCAGCGACGCCGCCATGACGGCCGCGCTCGACCGCGCCATCCGCCGCAAGGAATGGATCGTCGCAACGGGCTGGAGCCCGCACTGGATGTTCGGTGCCTACAAGCTGCGCTACATCGAAGACCCCGAAAACGCGCTCGGCGGCGTCGAGCGAGTCTATGCGGTCTCGCGCAAGGGCTTCCAGAACGACTTCCCGCAGGTCGCCGAGTTCCTGATGCGGATCAATGTTCCGGTCGGCGAGCTGGAAGCGGCCATGTTCGACGCCCGCGAAACCTCGATCGACGAGGCGGTGAAGAAATACATCGCCGCCCACAAGGCGCGCGTCGATTACTGGGTCACCGGCGAAATCGGCTCGTAAAAATAAAAAGCCCCGCTTCGGCGGGGCTTTTTTCCATCGGGCGCCCCATCATGCCTGTTCCTGAGAAGTCCCCTTCCCGCCGCCGTGCCTTTATCGCCGACACAACGGCTCTGATCGTGTTTTTCACCGCGACCGGCGTCCTCAATGAGCGTTTCATCGCGGGCATGAGCTGGGAGCAGGTGCTTCACGCGCGTTTGCTGGGGGCGCTGCTGATGGTTCCGGTCGGGCGTCCCTACGGTGTGTGGCGCGACTGGATCATGCGGCGCGCCCGGCCGAACCGCCTGTCGCAGCTTCTCTGGGACAGTCTCGCGCTGGTCAGCTTTCAGGTTCCGATCTACGCCGCGATCATCGCGGTGAGCGGTGCGTCGGGCCGCGGACTGCTGTTCGGGATACTCGGTGCCGCCGCCATGATGCTGGCTCTTGGGCGTCCGTATGGGGCGTTTCTGAACTGGGTCCGGGGGATGTTCGGCCTTCCGCCCGGCGGCCTGCGGCCCATGAGCCTCAATAGCTGATCCAAACGCCTTACGCCGCCACCGCCTTCTTGGAGCGTCCGACATAGGCCCGCGCTTCGTCCACTTCGAGCGGGCGCGACAGGAAATAGCCCTGGAGGAACGCGGCACCGCTGGCTGTGATCGTCTGTGCCTGCTCCTGCGTTTCGACGCCCTCGCACACGACATCAAGCCGCAGGGCATCCGCCACCGCGATGAACGAGCGCGCGAGCGCGGCGGCACGCGCATCCGTCGCGACATCGCGGATGAAGGAACGGTCGATCTTCAGCCGGTCGAGCGGGAAACTGCGCAGCGAGCCGATGGACGAGAACCCGGTGCCGAAATCGTCGAGCGAAACCGTGACGCCGAGCCGACGCAAATGGGTGAGCTTGCGGGCAACCGGAAGCGGATCGTTGAGGAGGACGTTCTCGGTCAGCTCGATTTCGATCTGTCCCGGCTGCACGCCGTGCTTCTTCAGCTTCTGGCGGAACGTGCGGACATAATTGGCCTCACGCAGCTGCGAGGGCGAGACATTGACGGCGATCCGCAGATCGGGCCAGTGAACGAGATCCTCGCAGACGCGCGCCAGCACGAAATCGCCGATCTCGCGGATGAAACCGGATTCCTCGGCCACGCTGACCAGTTTTTCCGGAGACACATCGCCCCAATCGGGCGAGCGCCAGCGCACGAGGGCTTCGAGACTGTGCACGGCCCCGTCCCGCGCGCGCGCGATGGGCTGGTAGACGACGCGCAATTCGCCGTTTGCCAGCGCGGCGCGCAGCTTGTTCTCGAAATGCTTCTTCTCGAGCTTTCCGGCATCCATCGATGGCTGGTAGGCAAGCGGCTCCTTCTGCCCGAGCGATTTGGCGTTGTACATGGCGATGTCCGCACGGCGGATCAGCTCGACTGCGCTGCCGCCCTCGCCCGCACATTGGGAATAGCCGACGGCGCAGGACATCCAGAATTCCATCCCGGCAACCTCGAAGGGCTTTTGCATCGCCCGCGGCAGACGCGCCGCGAGGCGGGCGACGTGCCGCGCATCCTGCCCCGTGAAGACGGCCACGAATTCGTCGCCTCCCATGCGCGCGACATGGGCTTCCGGCAGCGCGTCCTTCAGGCGCTGGGCGACTTCGCAGACCACGCTGTCGCCGCCCTGATGACCCACCGTGTCGTTGACGTTCTTGAAGCCGTTCACGTCGACATAGATCGCCGCGACCTGCCCCCGGGCCATCGCATCGCGGCAGGCCGCCGTGTCCAGAAAATCGTTCAGCCCCTTGCGGTTTTCGAGACCCGTCAGCGGGTCCTGACGGGCTGCCGCCCCCAGAGCGTTCACCAGCCTCTGCCCGCGCACGGCGACCATTCCCATGACCACCGAGAACAGCAGGAGCGCAGCCGCCAATGGAGGAAAGATCGTCTCAAGCAGTTCGCGGCCGGGACGTTTGGGTGTCCATGCGAGATAACCCATAACCTGGTCGTTGATATCGCGCAGAGGCCTTGCTTCCTTGCCGGGCTCCGCCGTCGGGATGACGGAGAGATCGTCGATGAAGAAGCCGCGTCCCTCCCGCAGAAGGCGCGCCGACGACAGGTAGCTGGCGACGGCGAGGATCGGCAACGTGCCGGGAGGCTCGCCCTCATGATTGCGCGGCGCAAGCCTCGCCGCCCCGATTGTCAGGACGCCACCGGGACCCCGGGCCAGCAATGTACGGGCCGAATTGTCCCGGCTCCACGGCTGCATCACATGCTTGATGGCGGTGGCAACGTCCGTGCTGATGGTGTGGCGCGGATTTTCCTCGCCGGACTGGCCCCAGACATATTCGACCTCACCGGTGGGGGAGAGGATGACCATGATCTCGGCCATGCTGCGCTCGGTGACCGCGCGGCCGATATTGGCATCCAGCCAGAGCTTGTCCTTGCGCCGGTAGGCAGGCAGGGCGTCATTGCGCCAGGCGTAATCGCTGGTGGTTTCGGCGAGCTTTTGCCAGGCGTTGACGGCGTGTCCGGCCATCATCGTCCGCGATGCGGAGGCGGCCTGGCGGTCGTATTTGTCGGCCATCCAGAATGCCATCGCACCGACCGTCACGAAGGTGATGGCACAGCCAACCGCGATGCACCCGGTGATTTGACGCGCAAGCAACAGCGATCCCCCATTCAAGGGGATGTATAGCGTTTAAGTGAAGTAAATTACGTTAAGCTGAACATGTAAAATTTAAAGTATTCGTTCAGCCCCGTTCCTTCAGAAGGCGCGCCTTTTCACGCCCCCAATCGCGCTTTTTCTCGGTTTCGCGCTTGTCGTGCAGCTTCTTGCCCTTGGCGAGCGCGATTTCGAGCTTCGCCATGCCGCGCTCGTTGAAGTAAAGCCGAAGCGGCACGATCGTCATGCCCTCGCGCTGGACGGCGGCCGACAATTTGTCGATCTGCCGGCGGTGCAACAGCAATTTGCGCGGGCGCTTCGTTTCGTGGTTGAAGCGGTTGGCCTGCAGATATTCCGGTATGTACGCATTGAACAGGAAGAGATCGCCGCCCTGCTCCGCCGCGTGGCTTTCGGCAATGCGGGCCTTGCCCTCGCGCAGGCTTTTAACCTCGGTGCCGGTGAGCTGTATGCCGGCCTCGAAGACTTCACCGATCTCGTAATGGTAGCGGGCCTGCCGGTGATCGGCGACGGTGCGCTTTGTCGGGTCGGCCTTTTTGGCGCTCATGCGTTCAGGATACCCGCAAACCGCATGGCCGACAGCACCGCCTCGCGCGCGGCGGGCGTGGCCGGAACGAGCGGCAGGCGCACCTCGTCCTTGATGCGGCCAAGCGCGGCGAGCCCTGCCTTCGCGCCCGCGACGCCCGGCTCCTGGAACACCGCGGCGTGCAGCGGGATCAGGCGGTCCTGAACCTCGTTGGCCTTGGCATAATCGCCCGCAAGGCTGGCCTTCTGCAGCTCGGCGCACAGACGCGGCGCGATGTTCGAGACAACCGAAATGCAGCCGTGCCCGCCCGCGGCGTTGAAGGCGAGCGCCGTCATGTCCTCGCCCGAGAGCTGATTGAAGTCCGGCCCCATCGCGTGGCGCTGCTGGCTGACGCGGGCGAGATTGCCCGTCGCGTCCTTTACGCCCGCAATGTTCTTCAGCTCGAACAGGCGCGCCATGGTCTCGACCGACATGTCGACCACGCTGCGCGGCGGGATGTTGTAGATGATGATCGGAATGCCGACCGCATCGTTCACCGCCTTGAAGTGCTGGTAGAGCCCTTCCTGAGTCGGCTTGTTGTAATAGGGCGTGACGACAAGTGCCGCGTCCGCACCGGCCTTCTCGGCAAACTTCGCCAGATCGACGGCCTCGCGGGTGGAATTGGACCCGGCACCGGCGATGACCGGCACGCGGCCGGCGGTTTCCTCGATGCAGATCTTCACGACCTGGCGATGCTCGTCATGGCTGAGGGTGGGAGTTTCCCCCGTTGTGCCGACCGGAACGAGGCCCTGCGTGCCCTCCTCGATCTGCCACGACACGAAATCGCGGAACGCTTTTTCATCAACATCTCCGTCGCGGAACGGCGTCACCAGGGCGGTGAACGATCCCTTGAACGGGAGAACGTGAGACATCTGCTGCATCCTTCGCGGTTGAGGGCGGTAAGCTTTAGCGGCGCAGACCCGGCTGGGGAAGCCCCTCGCGCCGCCCCGCCGCGGCAAGTCACGCTTTTGCCGGGTTTGGCTACTATCTGGGGCTGTATCGCGGAGCCATTTTCCGCGCGGTTAGCACTTCGTAAACAGAACCGCGTGAGAGTTGGGGCATCTTTCGGAGAGCTCACGTGACCCCGAGACCGCTTATCATCGGCCTCTCTTTCCTGTTCGCATCCACCGCCATGGCATCGGCCAGCGGAGTGCCCATGCCCGTGCCCAATCCGTGGCGCACGCCGCAGCTGACAGGATCGGTGCAGCCGCCGCAGCACATTGCCGGCGCCCACGCCGCCTTCGCCGGACGACCCGCCGCGCCCCAAGGCATCAACGATATCCTCGCCCGCAAGAAAGCGCCCGGCAGCCTCTACACGCCGCCCGCCGCGGCGTTCGCGCCGGTGAGCGCGCCCAGCACCGTGCCGTCTTCCGTGCTGCCCTCGCTGATCGACCACGATCACAGCCCGACCGCGCCGGTGAGCGCCGATGCGCCGCTCATCAAGGAAGCCATCTCCGCGCTCGACAAGGGCCGCCTTGCGGACGCCGTGGCCATTCGCGCGCGCCTTCGGGACAAATCCGCCCGCACCTTGCTCGACTGGCTGATGATCCGCGCCGCCTCGCGGCAGGTCGGCTTTTCGATGATCGACGGCTTCCTGAAGGAAAACCCGGACTGGCCGGCGCGCAAGCTGATCCGCCGCCGCGCCGAGGAAGCGCTTTATCTCGAAAGCCGCCCGCCGGACGAGATCCGCACCTTCTTCAGAGGCGAAATGCCCGAAAGCGCGATGGGCAAGCTCGCCCTCGCCCGCATTTCCGGCAAGAACGACGCGCAGCGGCTGGTGAAAGCAGTGTGGCGCGAAGACGGGCTGACGCCCGATGTCGAGACCCGCGTTCTCAGCGAATTCGGCAACCTCATGACGCGCGAGGACCACGCCGCCCGCGCCGATTATTTCTTCTACAACAACGAGATCGGCGCCGCGCAGCGCAATGCCGCACGCGCCAGCGATGCCTACAAGGCCATCGCGAAGGCCCGCACCGCCGTGATCCGCAAGACCAAGGACGCGGATGCGCTTCTGGCCGCCGTGCCCGGCGCCGCGCGCAAGCATCCCGGCTACCAGTTCGCGCTGATCCAGAGGCTTCTCGCCAAGGATCAGGATCACGAAGCCGCGAAGATCATGCTGGACGTGACCCGCGATCCGGTGGCTCTGGTCGACACCCGATCCTGGTGGGAGCGGCGCCGCTGGCTGGCCCGCGACATTCTCGATCTCGGCGATCCGCGGACCGCCTATCGCATCGCCGCCGGGCACTCGAACACCGAGCGCGTGGACATCGCCGATGCCGAATTCCACGCCGGCTGGATCGCTTTGCGATTCCTCAACGACCCCGCGACCGCGCGCAAGCATTTTGCCGTCGTGGTGCAGGCCGGAACGACGCCGATCACCGGCTCGCGCGGCAATTACTGGATGGGCCGCGCGGAGGAAGCCGCCGGAAACCGGCAGGCCGCCCAGAACTATTTCTCGGCCGCCGCGCGCTACGGCACGACCTATTACGGCCAGATCGCACGCGCGAAACTCGGCGCGGGCGCGGCCGCCGTGCAACCGGTCAGGCCCTCCGCGCAGGCACGCGCATCGTTCGAGCGCAATTCGGCCGTACGTGCGATCAAGCTGCTGTACGCAGCCGGTGCGCGCGAGCGTGCCATTCCGCTGATTGCCGAGACCGCAGATGGACTGCGCGACGCCGAAAGCCTCGCGCTTCTGGCCGAGCTGACGGACAAGCAGAACGATCCGCGCTCGCTGCTCATCGTCGGAAAAGCAGGCGTTTCGAACGGCTTCCCGCTTGAGGCGGCGAGCTGGCCGCTGAACGGCGTGCCGGCCTTCAAGCCCACCGGGCCCGCCATCGAACCGGCCGTCGTGCACGCCATCGCGCGGCAGGAAAGCGCTTTCCACCCCGCCGCCGTCTCAAGCGCGGGAGCACGCGGGCTTTTGCAGATGCTGCCGGAAACGGCCAAGCGCACGGCCTCGAAATTCGGCGTGCCCTACGACGCGAAGAAGTTGAACGATGCGACGTTCAACGCAACGCTCGGCGCGGCGCATCTTGGCGAGCTGGCCGACAATTACGACGGTTCGTACATACTGACATTCGTCGCCTACAATGCCGGTCCCGGCCGGGTGCGCGACTGGGTGGCCCGCTATGGCGATCCGCGCAAGGGCGATGTCGATCCGGTGGACTGGGTCGAACGCATCCCCTTCACCGAAACGCGCAATTACGTGCAGCGCGTGATGGAGAATGTTCAGGTCTACCGCGCCCGCATGAACGGCCCGGCGCGCACGATCGAAGCGGATCTCAGACGCGGACGGGGGTGAGTCCGGGGGCCGTCGAGCCTCATGGTGAGGAGGCGCACAGCGCCGTCTCGAACCATGGACGGGTGTTCGGAACCTGTGGCCCATCCTTCGAGACGCGATGCTTTGCATCGCTCCTCGGGATGAGGCTGCGAACACAAAAAGCTCAGATGATCAGAAGTCGCGCTTCATGCGTGCGGTCAGGGACAGGTCTTCCTCGATGGGCGCGAAGCCCTTGACGATTTCGCTGTACAGCACGCTGAGGCTGAGATCGACATTTTCGGTCGGGTTCCAGAAGAAGCCGCCGCCAACCGACACGAAATCCGATTGCGGAAGCCCCGTTGCCTCGGCCGAGGAATAACTCGCGCCGACGCTGAGGCGCAGCGAATCGGAGGCCTGAATTCCAAGGCCCGCGCCAACCTGCCCGAGCTCCCGATTCTCGTAGAGGGAACTGGCCATGACATCGTCCAGAACGCCTCCAGTCCAGAAACCGGCGCCGATCTGGTCTCCGGTGGCGGCGGGAATCGCATTGCCCTGCGCAAAACCACCCTGCAGCCAGACATCGGCCTGAGCGGGAAGGTCGAATTTCAGGCCGGTCATGACGGCCCAGCCGCCCTCATCCGCACCGGGAACCGGATTTTGAAGTCCGGCGGCCTGATCCGGCTGCCATGACGGCGCCGAGGTGGCCGCGCCGAACGCGGATGTCACGCGGTTGATGTCGGACAGGCTGATGCAGGACGTGACGCCGGAAATGGCGAAGGTGCTCTCGCCTTGCCCGTCGCACAGCTCGACCCGCTCGGACGGTGTCGGCGCGGCGCGGGTGGCAGCGGGAGGTGCGGCGCCGGGCGCGGGGGCTGCCGGCTGGGCGTCGAACGCCATCGCCTGCGATGCCAGAAGGCATGCAGCCAGAGCCAGACAGGACACATTCCCGATGCGCTTCATGTCATTCCCACCAGGTTGCCGCGGCGAAGCTTGTAAAGACCCGACCCAACTCCCCTTCCCCACAGCAACATCGTGGAAATGGCCCGCAGCCGCAACAACATCAACCGACAAGGGTAAAATCGGCCACAAACTGTTGCTTTCGCGAAACAAAAAATCCCGGCACTCGCGTGCCGGGATTTCTCGAACTGATCCGAAGGACCGGACCCGGCGAACCGGGCCCGATTTCGTTTATCAGAAGCTGCGCTGAGCGCGCATGGTGAGACGCAGGTCATCCTGCTCGTTGTCGTCCGGGACGATGAAGCGATCGCCGAAATCGACGCTCGCATAGGCAACTTCCGTACCGAGGTGGAGACCCGAAACCGGCTCCCAGCCGATGCGGCCGAGAACCTTCAGACCTTCGGCCGTGGAGAAGCCCTGTTCGTCGAACTCCCAGTAGATCGCGCCCGCGCCAAGGTGAACCGTTTCGGTTGCCTGGATGTGGACACCACCGCCGACAGCCCAAATCTCGTTGTTCACCCACTCACCGGCGACAATGTCATAGGTTGTGTCGTGGAAGACGTTGCTGATCTGACCGACGAGGCCGCCATCAACACCCTTGTTGTCGAGAACGTAATCGACGGCGCCTTCAGCGTAGGCACCCTGCGCCCAAACAAAGGAGCCCTTGTTGGCGAACGACAGGTTGTAGCTCAGGCCAGCCTGAACCGCGAAACCGATGTCGTCAGCGACGACATCGCCGAGGTCTTCGGTTTCGTTGCCAACCTGATCCTGGATAGCCACAGAAACCTGCGCCGTACCCCAAGCCTGATCGACGCGGAGAGCCGCGACGATGTTCGGCCACGCCTGCGAACCACGGTTGTCACCGAGGCCACCGTCTTGGTAGCCGAGGTCGTCGTAACGATCGGTCTTGTCTTCGACAGCGATCGTCGCGGCGAAGCCCGAACCGAACGAAGCGGTGTAAGCGACCTGCTCGAGCTTACGGTCGGAGAAGAGATCGCCGTAGAAGCTGTAGGGAATGAAGTCGTAGAACGACTGCGCGCGACCGATCGTGAAGCCGGCGAACTGGATGAATGCCTGCTCGGCGTCCACGCCCCAGCCTGCACGGCCGTTCTTGGTGGCGCGGAGTTCGATGAACGAACGCAGCGTGCCCCATTCCGTCTCGGTGCGGGCGTCGAAACGCACGTCGCCGCGGGCGTACCAGGTCAGCGTGTCGAGTTCTTCGGAACCGACGAAGTCGCCGATATCCGTGGTGGTGCCATCGTTGAAGTCGACATAGGTTTCAACGCGGACGTAGCCGGAGATCTTCAGGCACGTGTCCGTACCCGGAATGTAGAAGTAGCCCTTGCCATACGTGTCGCAAATCTTCACGTATTCGACCGGCTCTGCCATCGGCAGATCGGCGGCGTTTGCCCCAGTGAGAGCGACGAAACCCGCCGCCGTACCGAGAAGAAGGCTTTTCACCGTCTTCATGTAATCCTCCAAAAAGTTCGAGACCCTCAGGGAAGCCAGGCCGTCTCAGAGGCCCGGGTTTCCCCCCGTATCCCGCTCGAACGGCTCTTTAAGCCTCCCAAACGAGACGACCGGGGTGCCCCCCTGTCGTGATGAAACTTTGACCATTTGGTTCCTCCCGGTGCAACGCCTTCTGGAATTGCTACAAGCGTTTCAGTCACAGCTGTGGCAGAAAGGCGACGGTTTAGGGGACATTCGCGTGAATACGGCTGTTCTTTCCGCATTTTTTCCTAATACCGTTGAGGTAGACGCTCAGATGCTAGTCGGAGATTCGGGAAGTATTCGGAAACAAAAAATCCCGGCAGTTGCCTGCCGGGATTCTTATCCGATTCGAGAATCGGACCCGGAGAACCGGGCCCGTTCTAAAATTAGAAGCTGCGCTGAGCGCGGAGCGTGAGCGCCAGATCGTCGAGCGTCGAACCGTCTTCGAACTCGATGTCGGCATAGCCAACTTCGGCACCGAGGTGGAGACCGGAGACCGGCTCCCAGCCAACGCGACCGAGGACCTTCACACCGGTGAGGTCTTCACCGACGTCAGCCGTGTCGTACTCGAAGTAGTAACCGGCACCGGCGAGCGTGATCGTCTCGGTCGCCGCGATGTGGACACCACCGCCAACGGCCCAGGCTTCGTTGTTCGAACCGTCGGACAGAGCGGTATCGAAGACACCATCGGTGTAGCCATACTGCTGACCGACGAAGGCACCGGTGTCGACGCCCTGAATGACGTAGCTCATCGCGCCTTCGGAGTAAGCACCCTGCGCCCAAACGAACGAGCCTTCGTTCGCGAACGGCAGGTTGAAGCTCATACCACCCTGAACGGCGAAGCCGATGTCATCAGCGTCGACGGGCAGAACGGTCTCGTTGCCTTCCTGATCCTGAATGGCAACCGACACCTGTGCCGAACCCCAAGCCTGATCAACGCGGAGAGCCGCGACGATGTTCGGCCATGCCTGCGAGCCACGATTGTCGAGGCCGATGACGCCGTCATTGTAGTCGAGCGTCGTGCGGTCGGTCTTGTCTTCGACGGCGATCGTGGCAGCGAAGCCCGAACCGAACGAAGCGGTGTAGGCAATCTGCTCAAGCTTCGTATCGGAGAAGAGGTCGCCGTAGAAGTCGTAGGGCAGGAAGTCGTAGAACGACTGTGCGCGGCCGATCGTGAAGCCGGCGAACTGGATGAACGCCTGATCGGCATCCACGCCCCAGCCCGAACGACCGTTCTTGCTGGCGCGGAGTTCGATGAACGAACGCAGCGTGCCCCATTCCGTCTCGGTGCGAGCGTCGAAACGCACGTCGCCGCGGGCGAACCAGGTCAGCGTGTCGAGTTCTTCTTCGCCAGCGAAGCCGTCGAACGGCGTCAGGCCTTCATCGTCGTTGAAGTCGATGTAGGTTTCAACGCGGACGTAGCCCGAGATCTTCAGGCAGGTGTCCGTGCCCGGAATGTAAAAGTAACCCGCGCCGTAGGTGTCGCAGATCTTCACGTATTCGACCGGCTCCGCCATCGGCAGATCGGCTGCGTTTGCCCCAGTGAGAGCGACGAAACCCGCCGCTGTACCGAGAAGAAGGCTTTTCACCGTCTTCATGTAATCCCTCCAAAATGTTCGAGACCCCAGGGAAACCGGCCCGTCTCAGAGAACCCGGCTTTCCCCCGTATCCCTCGCCTCGGACCGGATGATCCTTAGTTCGGGACGATCAGGGAAATACCCCGTTCGTGATGACGAACATCAACCAGCACCCCTTAATTCGCAACCAAAGACACAGGCTTAATTCCGCAAAGATGACAGGTGTGTCATTTAAAACACGCGATTAAAATGTAAGCAAAAAGTGCGGCGCACGGGCCCAAAATGCGGGCAGAAGCGGCGCATTCACAAAACGAAAAATGTATTATTATTCAGCAGGTTGCGCGACAGGACCGGAAGAGATCTGAGGCTCTTTGCGCCAATTGGCGACCATGGAATAGACAACCGGGACGACAAACAGAGTGAGCAAAGTGCCCAGACTCACGCCGCCCACGATGACCCAGCCGATCTGCTGACGGCTTTCGGCGCCCGCTCCGGAGGCGAGCGCGAGGGGAATCGCGCCGAAAACCATGGCACCCGTGGTCATCAGAATCGGCCTCAGGCGCAGGACGGCGGCTTCCGTGACCGATTCGAGCACACCAAGGCCCTGCTCGCGCTTCTGATTCGCAAATTCGACGATCAGGATGCCGTGCTTGGTGATGAGGCCCACCAGGGTTACGAGCCCGATCTGCGAGTAGATGTTGAGCGTGCCGCCGGTGAAATAGAGCGCCGCGAGCGCGCCGGTCATCGACAGCGGGACGGTCAGCAGAATCACCACAGGGTCGATGAAGCTTTCAAACTGCGCCGCAAGCACAAGATAGATAAAGAGAATCGCCAGGACGAAGACGAGTGCGATGGACTGGTTGGAGGCGCGGAATTCGCGGCTCTGGCCGGAATAATCGGTCTGCGTGCCCTGTGGCAGCATGGTGCCGGCGACGCCTTCCACCGCCGTCAACGCATCGCCCAGAGTATAGCCGGGCGCTGTATTTGCAGTGACGGTGGCCGCACGCATCTGGTTGAAGCGGCGCAGTTCGCGCGGCGCGACCGATTCCTGGACCTGGACCACGTTCGAGAGCTGGACCATCTCGCCGCCCGGCGCGCGCAGGAAAATGGTGTCGAGCGTCGACGGCGATGTGCGATCTTCGTCCGCGAGCTGGACGATGACCTCGTACTGCTCGCCTTCGCGTTCGAACCGGGTGACCTGTCGACCGCCCAGAAGCGTCTCAAGGGTGCGCCCGGCCACCGCAACGTCGAGCCCCATATCCGCGACCTTCTCGCGGTTTAGCGCGACCTGAAGCTCCGGCTTGGTCAGGACCAGATCGCTCTCGACATCCTGCAGCGATTCCAGCCCCTGCAAACGCTCCACCAGAGCATCGGCGGTCTGCCGCAATTCCTCATACGTGCCCGAGCTCTGGATGACGAAGTTGACCGGCTTGCCGCCGAGGCCGCCGGACTGACCGAGCGAAGGCGGATTGGAGGCAAAGGCATTCATGCCGGCGATGCGGCCGATCTTGCGCTGCAGTTCCTGCGTGATTTCCTGCTGCTTGCGATCGCGCTCGGACCAGTCGTTCAGCATGATGAAGCCGAACATGTTGGTCGATTCCGGCACGCCGGAATTGATGAGCGAGGCGCGCATATCTTTCGTGCCGGCGATTGCCTGCTCAACCTGAAGCGCATAGCGCTGCGTGTAGCTGACCGTCGCGCCTTCCGGACCGCGGCCGAACAGGCGGATGAAGCCGCGATCCTCGACCGGGGACGTTTCCGACGAGAGCTGCGTGAAGAAGAAGCCGCTGAAGCCCGCGACGACAAGGCCGATGAGCACGACAAGCGGACGCATTCGGAGCGCGCCGCCGAGCAGGTTGCGATAGCCGTTCGTAAACCGCTCGAAGCCGCGCTCGAGCAAAAGGAAAAGCCGCCCGTGCTGCTGGTGCGTCTTCAGCAGCTTCGAACACATCATGGGCGTCAGCGTCAGCGCGACGAAGCCCGACACCAGAACCGCGCCGGCGAGCGTCAGCGCGAATTCGAGGAACAGCTTGCCAGTCCGGCCTTCGGCAAAGGCGATGGGCGCGTAAACGGCGGCCAGCGTGATCGTCATCGCAATGATGGCAAACCCGATTTCGCGGGCGCCCGTGATCGCCGCCTTGAAGGGCTCCATCCCCTCCTCGACATAGCGATAGACGTTTTCGAGCATGACGATGGCGTCGTCGACGACGAGGCCGATGGCGAGCACCATCGCCAGGAGCGTCAGCGTGTTCACGGTGAAGCCCATCGCATACATGATGGCGAAGGTCGTGATGAGCGACACAGGGATCGTCACGATGGGAATGATCGACGCGCGGACCGAGCGCAGGAAGAAGAAGATCACCAGAACGACGAGCACGATGGCTTCGGCGATGGTGGTGAACACGGCCTTGATCGAACGGTCGATGAAGACGGCGCTGTTGTAGCCGAGCTCCGCCGTCATGCCTTCCGGCAGATCGGCGCGCAGCTCCGGCAGAACCGCATCGAGCGCGTTCGACACGTCGAGCGGATTTGCCGTTGCCTGCTTGACGACGCCGGTCGAGATCGCGGAGCGGCCGTCGAAACGGCTCGAGCGGCGCTCGTCTTCCGCGCCGAGCTCGACGCGCGCCACATCGCTCATCTTGACCTGGTAGCCGTCGGTCCGCTTGACGATGATGTTCTCGAACTGGGCGGGCGTCGTCAGCCCGGTGCGAGAAAGAATCGTGAACTCGCGATCGACGCTCTCGATGCGGCCCGACGGAATTTCCACATTCTGGGCGCGCAGCGCCGCCTCGACATCCTGAACCGTCAGATTGTAGGCCGCGAGCCGCGCACGATCGACCCAGATGCGCATGGCATAGCGGCGCTCGCCATAGATGTTGACCTCCGCGACGCCGGTGAGATTTTTCAGGCGGTCGACGACGAAACGGTCGATGTAATCGCTGATTTCCAGCGGGCTGGCGCGGTCGCTGGTGAACGACATGAACAGGACCGGCTGGGCGTCGGCCTCGACCTTCGAGACTTCGGGCTCGTCCACCTCGTCCGGCAGATTGCCGCGCACGCGAGCCACGCGGTCGCGCACATCGGACGCCGCCACATCGGGATCGACGTCGAAATTGAACCGCACCGTGATGCGGCTCGATTCCTGACGACTCTGCGATTCGATGACATCGATGCCGGCAATGCCGGCGATCGAGCCTTCGAGGATCTGCGTCACCTGCGATTCGATGATCTCGGCCGATGCCCCCGAATAATTGGTGCGGACGGACACCACCGGCTCGTCGATGTTCGGATATTCGCGAACCGACAGCCGGTCATAGGCGACCACGCCGATGAGCAGCAAAAGAAGGCTCATCACGGTCGCGAAGACCGGGCGGCGGACGCAGATTTCCGAGAGGTTCATCGCGGTCTAGCCGGGCTGGCCGGGGGCAACGACCACTTCGACCGGCTGGCCGTTGCGCACCCGCTGATGGCCGGCCGTCACGACCGTCGAATCGGCCTGCAGACCGTCGAGAATCTCGACCTCGCCCTTTGTCCGGCGACCGAGGCTGACTTTGGATTCGACCGCCTTGCCGTCCTCGACCGTGAACACGACGCTTTCGGTGCCGCGCGGAACAATGGCGCCCTCCGGAACGACCACAACCGCACCGCGCGACTGGCCGATCACCTTGACGCGTGCGAACAGGCCTGGACGCAAAATGCCATCCTTATTCGGAAGACGGGCGCGAATTTTCAGCGCGCGGCCGTTGACGTCGAGCATGGGATCGATCGCATAGACCGTGCCCTCGAACATGCGATCGGGTATGGCATCGACCCGGACCTCGACCTTCTGCCCCACCGCGATGTCGCGCAGGTAGATTTCCGGGAGGCGGAAATCGAGCTTCAGCGTGTCGATCTTCTCCAGATTGACGAGGGCCTGCCCGATCTGCGCATAGGCGCCGACAGAGACCGCGCGCAGGCCGACCACGCCGTCGAACGGAGCGCGGATTTCCATTTTTTCCAGCCGCACCCGGGCCAGCTCGATGGCGGCCCGCGATGTGTCCAGAGCGGCCAAAGCCTCGTCGCGGGCGCGCTGAGTGCCGGCGCCCGACTTCGAAAGAGATGTCGCTCGCTCAAAATTCGCCTGGGCCAGCTTCAGCCCGGCCTCGGATTCCGCAAGTTCGGCTCGCGCCAGCGCATCGTCCAGCTTGACCAGGACATCGCCTGCCTTGACCGATTCACCTTCCTTGAAGGCGATCGTGGCGATGCGGCCCGCGATTTCGGCGGCAACGCTGACCGCCTCATCGGAGGAGAGCGTTCCGACCGCTTCGATTTCAGTGGAGGCTTGCGTGGAGCGCGCGCTGGCGACCTCGACGGGCGGCGCCTTCACTGCCGGTGCGGCTCCGGGAGCCGCGACCGCCGGGGACCGGCCAAGCCCGTCGTCCCCCTTTGTGAAAAGGTATGCGCCTGCGGCGGCAGCAACGAGAACCGAGACCGCGATAAGTGACTTAAGCTTCACGCCTGACCTTCCAAAACAGAGACTTGAGATATACCGCACTTTTGTATCTGTTTTATACCAGCGCAGAGAACACATCTTCGAGGGTCGGATTTCAGGCACCCAATGCCTTGCCAAGAAGCGCTCCGGCGTTTATGTCCGCCCAACTCGCGGGCTCGCAACGCGCCTTTGGGGAATAGTTCAACGGTAGAACAGCGGACTCTGACTCCGTTAATCTTGGTTCGAATCCAGGTTCCCCAGCCAACCTAACGTTTTGTTTAAAAACGGAAATCTTGGGTTGTTTCGCAGTGAAGCGGCGCACGAATGCGTCTTTCGCCGCCCCCAAACACATTGATGGTCCGTCCCAAGCAAAAAGGGCGCCCTTTCAGACGCCCTTTCTTTCTGTGAACCGACTGTATCAGACGAAGCGGAAGTCGTCGGCCTGAAGGCTGGCCAGTTCCACACCCGCAAGCGTGAGGGTGTTGTCGGTGTCGAAGGTGAAGACGACGTCTTGGCCGACCTGGTCGGCCGCTGCGATCGCGGATGTGAAATCGGCGAACACATCGGTGTCGAACTCCAGAACGTCGGAGCTTGAGCCCGCGGTCTTGAAGTCCGTGATCGTGTCGTGGCCGAAGCCCACCGCGAAGATGAACGCGTCGTGGCCCGAACCGCCCGACAAAATGTCGTCGCCCGCGCCGCCCTCGATCCGGTCGTCGCCCGAACCGGCCTGAACCCGGTCGGCACCCGCTCCTGCGACGATGACGTCGTTGCCGGAACCCGCATCGATCTCGTCGTCGCCTTCGCCGGCGTCGATCTCATCGTCGCCGGAGCCGGCCTTGATGGCATCGTCGCCGAGGCCGCCAAGGATCACGTCGTGACCCGAACCGCCGTCCAGCGTGTCATCGCCCTCACCGCCGGCGATTTCGTCGTCGCCCGCGCCGCCCTTGAGCGTGTCGTCGCCGGCACCGCCGTCGAACACGTCATTGCCGTTGCCGCCGGTCACGACATCGTCGCCGGTGCCGAAGCGGAAGGCTTCGATTCCGGAGAACATGTCCGTGCCGATGCCGGCGCCCGAGGCGGTGCCGGCCAGCACATCAAGGCTGATCGCGCCGGTGGCGTCGGAGAGATCAAGCGTGTCGAAGCCCGCGCCGCCGATGATGGTGTCGTTGCCCGCGCCGCCCTTGAGCGTGTCGTCGCCTTCACCGCCGTCCAGCGTGTCATCGCCCGCGCCTCCGGCGAGAATATTCGCCGCATCGTTGCCGATCAGCGTGTCGTCTCCCTTGCCGCCGGTGACGTTTTCGATGTCGGTGAGCGTATCGGCACCGGCCTCGTCGCCGAAGGCCTCGCCTGTCGACAGATCGACGGTAACGCCCGCGGTGTCGATGAGGTAGGCGGCGGTGTCGTTACCTTCGCCGCCGTCGAGCACGTCGTCGCCGACGCCGCCGACGAGGATGTCGTCACCCGCGCCACCGATGAGTTCATCGTCGCCCGCGCCGCCGTGCAGCATGTCGTTGCCGGCCTCGCCGTCGATGACGTCGTCACCGGCGTCGCCATAGGCGATGTCGCTGCCGTCGCCGAGGCCGATCGTGTCGTCGCCCGCCATGCCGTAGGCGAGATCGTTGCCGTCCGTGCCGGCGATCTCGTCATCGCCTTCGGTGCCGTAGGCGACTTCTATGCCGTTGATGTTCGAAATGCTCTCGCGGGCGGTGTTGGTTTCGTCGACGAAGACGCCGTCAACGCCGAGATCGACCAGACGCTGGATCTGCGCCTCGGTGCCCAGAACCGTCCAGGTGACCACTTTCAGGCCCGCGGCGTGCGCGGCGTCGACACCGGCTTGCGTAAGCACCGCTTGATTTGGGGCGATGATGTCAGCATACGTCGCCGTATCTGCAATCGTGGCCTCGCTCATGCTGTATCCGAGGAAGGCGAGCGGAATGTCCAGACCGTATTGCGGCATGATGGTCTCGTGCAGCATCTTAAGATTGGCCGACGAGAAGCTCTGGATCACGACGCGGTCGGGATCGGTGAAGCCGTGCGCGATCAGATCGCGGATGACGGCTTCGCTGGTCGCGTAATCGGTGCTCTTGGTCTCGGGAATGATGCCGATCTCGCGGCCCGTCTCGATCGACATCGTCTTGGCGATCTCGATGACTTCGCCAAAGGTCATCAGCGCCGGCTCGATGGCCTTGGCCTCGGCATAGGTCAGATTGGAATAATTGTGATTGTCGTGGCTCGCGACGAGCACGCCGTCCTTGGTAAGGAACAGATCGGGCTCGATGACGTCCGCGCCCCAGTTGACCGCCCATACATAGGCTTCAGCGGAGTGATCCGGATAGGGGTTGGTGCCGCGATGTGCATAAAGAACGATGTCGGACATGGGATTCTCCAAGAGAGATCGATCGCTGCGACGGACATCGCAGCGAGAATGAACAGGATTGAAGCTGTGAAAACGGGACGGCCGGACCGCCCCGCTTGGTTCAAACCGAACGGAAGCCGCCCAGCCAAATCTGACCAGTCAAACGCCGCTCGGGAACATTTGTAGGCGGCTGGGCATGACAGCGCGTTTACGGTTTTCTGACGAAGGAAATTTTCTATTCGGCGCGCGTGGGTTGCGCGGCACGCAGCCTGCTATCACGCGTCCTGTATGTATAAGCTATCGCGCATGATCGAAGGCGGGGCGAGCCCGCTCGCGAGGAGATGCGTTGACGACGCGCTCGCTCGCTTTTGCTGCCGATCCCTTGTCATCGTGTCCGCCGAGGTCGAGACCCGCATCTTTCGGATGTCCGAGGACGATCGTGCTGCGGTTCGAGGCGCTCGCCGTCTTAATCAGGCCGGCGACAATGGCGACCGCAATTTCCCACGGCGCCTTGCCGCCCAGAGGCAGGCCGACAGGCGCTTTGAGCTTTTGAATGTCGCGTGCGGTGAGGCCCGCTGCGCGAAGGCGTTCGAGCTTCTGCGGCAGACGGCGGGTGCTCCCGAGAAGCCCGACATAGCCTGCATCCGACGGCAGCGCCGCAACGAGCGCCTCGTGATCGTTCGTCTCGTCGTGAAGCGCGACGATGATCGCCGTCCAGGGATCCGGCCGGGCAGCAGCAAGCGCCTCTGTCGGCGACGAGCGTACATATTCTACCGGAAATGGCGGCGGCGCGACGGGACCGTTCGGGCGGTTCAGAATAACCTCCGCCCCAGTTTGCGCGGCGAGACCGGCAAGAGCCAGCGCAACGGGATCGCTTCCAAGAATGACGACACGCTGACGCGGCAGATGGCGGCGCGCGAACAGAGACCCGGCCAGCGCACTCTCCTCGAACTCGTCTTCGGCCACGCACATACGTTTCTCGCCGTCGGTCAGCCACAGCGCAGGCGTGCGGCGTTCGGCGAAGGCGAGGAGACGGGCGGCGGCCGGATCGCCGGGAACAACCCGCTCGACCAGAACCTCGATCCGTCCGCCGCACGGAAGGCGTATGTCGATCGGCCCGCCGCGCCCGTAGACAAGACGGCGCGGCACGCCATCCGCGATGACGGCCCGGCCATGCAAGGCGATGTCGGCCTCGACGCAGCCGCCCGACAGATAGCCGGATGCGCCGTCTGCCGTCACGAGCATCTGAGCGCCGACGCCGCGCGGCGCCCCACCCTCCGCCGCGAACAGAGTGACGAGCGCCACCGGGCGATTGCTATCGAGTTCCGAGCGCAGGACCGGACGGACATCGTCCGTCAGCCCGAACAGCGGCCAATCGCCGAGCGGGCTTCCGACAGTTGTACCGACATCTTTCGTCATGGTCTTACTCCCGGTGTTTCCAGTGCCATGCCCGCCGCGCGCGTGTTGAGATAAAGTTCAAGAGCGATGAATTCCTGAGAGCCGAAGGCGTAAGGCTCCGCGCGCACGCCGATCATGCAATTTCGCATCCGCCGCTGAAGCGAGCCGATGGACTGCCATTCCAGCCGATACAAGGGATAGCCGGTCGGATGGGCCTGCGTGATCGGGCTGCCGCCGAGCCTTTTGTCCCAGTTGTTGTCGTGACAGGAGGCGCATGACAGATCGAGCTGTCCCATCCGGGTCTCGAACAATCTCCGGCCTTCCTCGCGAAAGGGCGTCAGCCGCAGATCGGCAGGCGGCGTGATCGGATGGCCGCGCGACTGGTTGCCGACATGGGCCGTCAAGGCGACGATATCGGGACTTTCGCGGGCGAACGCCTCCGCGCCTTGCCGCTCCTGCCGGCATTGACCGATGCGTCCCGCCAGATCGATGGGCCGCCCCGACGCCTCGTCAATGGCCGGATAGCGCGCGCCGACACCGCTCATGCTTTCCGCCGCATCACCGTGGCAGGACGCGCAGCTCCTGGCGCTTGCGCCGGCGGGCTCCTGCCAGAGGCGCGCGCCATCGAGAACGCCCAACATGCCGGGATTGCTGAGGTCGTCGTCCTGCATCGCGCGTGTCGCCTCGCTCATGAACTCGCTCCCCGAGCGCCGCTGATCGGCAGGAATGTCCATCGCCGCGGCCGGATGGCCGCCAAGGACAGCCGCAATCGCGACGCAAAGGCGCCAGCCGGTCATCAGGTCACCGTGATCTCGGCCGTCGCGGTCTGCGTCTCGCCCTTGTCATCGGTCCAGGCGAACGTGATCGTTCCGCTTTCCATGGCGATCGTCGAAAACGAAATAAAGGGATTGGCCGACATCGCCGGGTGAAGGTCCGCCGCAAAGATTTCGGTGGTTCCATAGGTACAGACGAAACGGTTGATGATGTCCCGCGGGATCATCTGACCGTTCACGCCCTGCCGCTGGCCGGTCTCCATCTGGTGAGCGATCATCGCCCGTATATCGATGACCTCCCCGCGTTTTGCGGTCTTCGGGACATTGATGAGAGCGCGCGCCGTCATGACAGATCCTCGATGCAGGCGGCAAGCGTCACGATGACATTGACGCGGCTCGACCAATAGCTGCCGTCGGTGAGTTCGGCGACGGCCACGACCGTCTGCGAGGTCGCAAGGCGGATGCGCGTCGCGACACGTGCCCGGCCCGATCTTGGACCGAGGTGAAAGACCGCGATGTCGGCCTGCGGATTCTTTTCGTTGAACAGCGCGATGCGGCGCACATGATCCTCGGCCGTCATCGGGCTCTCGACATCGACCGTGACGCCAACCGCATTACCGTTTTCGAGG
This sequence comes from Rhizobiales bacterium Ga0077545, assembly GCA_001464335.1. Classification (GTDB taxonomy): domain Bacteria; phylum Pseudomonadota; class Alphaproteobacteria; order Rhizobiales; family Methylopilaceae; genus Flaviflagellibacter. The sequence continues at coordinate 49,007 of LNEV01000006.1, forward strand.
ATCGGCGGGATGTCGAGCTTCACCCTTCCGTCGTTGATCGGCTGGCCGCCGGAGAAGGCCTGCATTGCCTCGTCAAGGCTCGGCCGCGCCAGAGCCCGGCGCGGCACGGCCAGGATCAGGAGACCTGCGGCCGCGCCGATCACGATGTCACGCCGGTTCAGACAGGCAGTGGGCAAAGGCGATTGCACGGGATTACTCCTTCAGCGTCACGAGATAAGCCACGATGTCTTCAATCTCGGCCTTTTCAAGGATGGGTTTGCCGCGCCAGTCTTCGGATATGTCCGCACGTGTTGGCGCTTCGAGATAGGACGGCATCAGGCTTTGCGGATTGAGCGCCTTGATGTTGGCGACGCGCAGTCGGATCTGGCCTTCCGACAATCTACTGCCAAGCCCCGACAGGTCCGGCGCGATGGTGCCCTGCATATGCGGCTCCGCGAACGGACCGGAATGGCACAGCGAACACAGCGAGCGATGGCGATCCCCCATCAGTTTTTCGCCGCGCGCCGGATCGCCGACCTGCCCGGTCAGCGAAGCCGGAATGGCATCGCCGTGAATCTCGTAGGGAGCGCTTCCCTGCGCGGACGCCGGAACCGAAGCGAGAACGGCGGCGGAGAAAAGCCACTTCATGCGAACACCTCGCCGGTCAGGCTTCGAAACCAGCTGTCGGCGTAGACGGCCTCGGCGGCGCGCGCGTCGGCAGGCGCGTCCAGCGGGCTGACACCGCCCGCCCCCTCGACCTCCGTCAGAAGGCCGTCTTTCGGGCTGTACACACCGGCAATCGAAACGGCGTAGTCGGGCGCGATGAGGCTGTAGCAGGTGTTGATGAGTTTCGGCACGACGGGTGCGCGCTCGCGCAGCAGCGCGACCACCGCCGCAGCGCAGACCTTGGCCTGCCCGTTCGCGGCGAAGGCCGATTTCGGCATCGCGCCGCCGACCGCCGCATCTCCGATCACGTGAATTCCGGGCCGAAGGCGCGACTCGAAGGTTGCCGGATCGACCGGACACCAGCCGGTCTGGTCGGCCACCCCGCCAATGACAGCAATCGCGCCCGCGCGCTGGGGCGGAATGACGTTGGCGACATCGGCCGTGTGGCTTCCGAACTCGGTGACGAGGGTCTTCGTTGCCGGATCTATCTCGGTGACGCGCCCGCCGAACGACAGCGACACCCATTCGATGAGACCGGGATAGAGATCCTGCCACGCGGCCTCGAACAGACGCTGTTTGGAGAACTGATCCTTTGCGTCGAGGATGATCAGCTTCGACTTCGGCTTGTGAGTCTTGAGATAATGCGCGATCAGGCTTGCCCGCTCGTAGGGACCGGGCGGGCAGCGGAACGGATTTGGCGGCGCGGACATGACGACCAATCCGCCGTCTTCCATCGCCTCAAGCTGCCGCCGCAGCAGAAGCGTCTGCTCACCTGCCTTCCACGCATGCGGCATGACGCCGGACGCGGCCTGCGAATAGCCGGGAATGGCGTCGAAATCCACGTCGATGCCGGGCGCGACGACGAGGCGGTCGTAGCCAAGCTCCGATTGATCGGCCAGCCGGACACGCCGCGCATCGGCGTCGATGCCGGTCGCGGCCTGATGCACGACCTCGATCCCGGCGCGGCGCAGCCCGTCATAGCCGAACTGCTGGTCCCCCATGTCGCGGAGCCCGGCAATGACCAGATTGCTGATCGGGCAGGACGTATATTGTGCGGACGGTTCGATGAGCGTGACGCGCACGCCCGCATCCTCGCGGCGGAGCGCGCGCGCAAGGCTCGCACCGGCAAACCCTCCGCCGATGACGACGACATGCGGCTCCGCCTGCCCGAGAACATGCGGCGCACCGAAGGTCAGCGCAGCGCCGCCCGCGGCAAGTCCGGAGACGATCTCTCTACGGCTGGGGCGCGGCATCATCGTTCTCCGCAAGCCATCGGGCGATGGCCTGTGTTTCCTCGTCCGAGAATCCCTTGGCGATGCGGCCCATCACGGTCGAAGGCCGCTCGCCGGAACGAAACGCCCGCATATCGGCAAGGATCGCCTCGGCCGAGCGCCCTTGCAAGGTCGGGATCGCAACGCCCGCCGCAGCCGGAGAATGGCAGCCCGAGCATGCGCTCGCACCGGCCGGCGCTTCCGCGCGGGCCGGTGCGATGGTCATGACACCGAACGCCGCGCCCAGAAGAAGCACGCCGCGTCCGGCTCGTGATCGTGTACCCGGCATGTCCTCACGCCAGATCGTGGTTCTTCAGCGGCAGCATGCGGATGCGCTTTCCGGTTGCCGCAAAGAGCGCGTTGAGAACCGCGGGCGCGGCAACCGCGATGGTCGGCTCGCCGACGCCGCCCCAGAAGCCGCCGGACGGCATGATGATCGTCTCGACTTCCGGCATCTCGGCCATGCGGAGAACTTCGTATGTATCGAAATTTTCCTGCTCGACACGGCCATTGCCGATCGTGCATTCGCCATAGAGCGCCGCCGAAAGTCCGTAGACGAAGGAGCCTTCGACCTGCCGCTCGATCTGCGCCGGATTGACCTGATGGCCGGGATCGGTCGCCGCGACGATGCGATGAATTTTCATGCGTCCGTCGGCCACCGAAACCTCGGCCGCGGCGGCGACGTAGCTGCCGAAGCCCATGATCTGCCCGAGACCGCGATGCACGCCCTCTGCGGCAGGCTTGTCCCAACCGATCCCTTCGGCCGCCGCGTTCAGCACGGCAAGGTGTTTCGGATGGTTGACCATCAGCTTGCGGCGGAACTCCAACGGATCGACCCCGGCTGCGTCGGCCAGTTCGTCGAGAAAGCACTCCATGTAGATCGCATTCTGGTTGAGATTGACCCCACGCCAGAAGCCCGGCGGCACCGGCGGATTGCGCATGGCATGGTCGATCCGCAGATTGGGGATCGTGTAGGCGAGATGGCCCTCCGGGCTGTTCTGGGTCAGGCCCTGAAACACAACCGGGTCCATACCGCCCTGCATGGCTTCCGGCCGCACGCTCGCAAGGATCGACTGGCCGGAAATGCGCATATGCAACGCCGTCAGATTGCCTTCGGCGTCGAGCGCACCGGTCATCTTGCACTGCGTCGTCGGATGATAGGCGCCGTGGAGCATGTCCTCTTCGCGGCTCCAGATCAGCTTCACATGCGTGCCGGGCACCTCCCTGGCGAGCTGGACCGCCTGGCGCACATAATCCTGCATGCCGCGCCGCCCGAAGCCGCCGCCCAGATGGACCTTGTGCACGTCGCACTGGCGGATCGGCAGGCCGGCGGCCTCTGCGGCGGCAGCAAGGCTCGCCTCGCCGTTCTGCGTCGGCGCCCAGACCTCGCAGCGCTCCGTCGTGTAGAGCGCCGTCGCGTTCATCGGCTCCATCGTGGCGTGGTTCTGATAGGGGAAAGCATAGACCGCGCTGAGGACCTTGCCGCCGCCGGAGAACTGCGTCTGCACATCGCCCTCGTTGCGGAGCACGAAGGCATCGTCGGCCTCAAGGCCCTCCTTCAGCATTTCGGCGATCGAGGCACTCGAGACATCCTTGTTCGGCCCTTCGTCCCAGGTGACCGGGAGGGCATCGAGCGCCGTCTTCGCGCGCCACCACGTGTCCGCGATCACGCCGACGGTGACGTCATCGAGCTGGACGACCTTCCTGACGCCCGGCATCGACGAGACCGCAGCGGCGTCGAAGCTCGCGATCTTGCCGCCGAAATGCGGACAGGCCTTTACTGCCGCGTTCAGCATGCCCGGGAATGTCAGGTCTGTGCCGTAGATCTGCTTGCCCGTCAGCTTCTCGACGGTATCGAGACGCGGCAGCGGCTGGCCGACGATCTTCCAGTCCTTCGGGTCTTTCAGCACGACATTGCCGGGCGGGGTCTGCTTCGCAGCCGCTTCCGCCATCGCGCCGTAGGTCGTCGTGCGGTTGCTCGCCCCGTGCGTAATGACGCCCTTGTCGACGGAGCATTCGGAGGCGGTAACGTCCCATTCGGCCGCCGCCGCTGCGACCAGCATATGCCGCGCTGCCGCGCCGCCCTGACGCACATAATCGTGGGATTCACGGATGCCGCGGCTGCCGCCGGTCGAGAAATTGCCCCAGACCCGGTCGCGGGCGACGTTCTGGCCCGGCGTCGGATATTCGGTCGTGACTTTCGACCAGTCGCATTCGAGCTCTTCCGCGACGAGCTGGGCGAGGCCGGTGAGCGTGCCCTGCCCCATTTCGGAGCGCGCGATGCGGATGACGACCGTGTCGTCCGGCTTGATCACGACCCACGCATTGACCTCGGGCGGAAGGGCCGTCTGGGCCAGAGCCTCCTTCGTGAACGGAACATGGAAGCCGAGCACGAAGCCGCCCATGGCCGCGCTGGAGCCGATGAGGAAATTGCGGCGCGAAACGTTGGTTGCAATGGTCATGTCGATGTCCCCTCAGCCAGCGTTCGTTGTGTCCGCAGCCGCTTCCTTGATCGCGGCGCGAACTCGATTGTAGGTACCGCAGCGGCAGATATTGGTGATCTCCGCATTGATGTCCTCGTCGCTGGGATTGGGGTTCTGCTGAAGAAGCCCCGCCGCCGCCATGATCATGCCGGCCTGGCAATAGCCGCATTGCGGGACTTCGTGTGCAAGCCATGCCTTCTGAAGCGGGTGCGAGCCATCCGGCGAAAGCCCTTCGATCGTCAGGATTTTCTGTTCCGGTGCAACCGCGCTCACGGGCATGACGCAGGACCGCGTTGCAATGCCGTCGATGTGGATCGTGCACGCGCCGCACTGGGCGACACCGCACGCGAATTTTGTGCCTGTGAGACCGAGCTGCTCGCGGATGACCCACAGAAGCGGCGTATCAGGATCGACGTCGACCTCTCGGTCCTGTCCGTTGATGTTCAAGCGAGCCATGTTCAATCCCTCCAGATCGTATGGACGAATGCTCGGTTCATTGAGCAGGTGAGGTCAGCGTTTTCAGGTAGGAGACAATCGCCATGCGTTGCTCCGGGTCGCGCAGCGCGACCGTCATCGTGGTCTGCGGGACGAGGCCGCGCGGATTTTCGAGATAGGAATTCAGCGTTTCGTCGTTCCAGACGATGTCGGATTTCTCGAGAGCCGGGGAATAGCGGGCGCCTTCGAGCTTTCCAGCGGTGCGGCCGACCACGCCGTGAAGATTGGGTCCGATGCGCGCCTGGCCGGGTTCAACGCTGTGGCAGGACGCGCAACGCTGCTGGAACAGCTTCTGCCCGTCGGGAGATGCCCCCTGCCCGTGTGCAGCGCCACTTGCGAGCGCAAGAAAAACCGCGGCGGGCATCAGGTTTTTGCAATTCATGAATCCACTCCGATGACCCGCGGAGTGTTGCATCTGGAGGGGCTCTAAACTGTGCCGTCTCTTTCGCGCATTGTCGCCAGATGTACCAAACGGATGCTCTCGGCAAACTTTGATACAAGATCCCTATGATGGCCTTTGCAAAATCGATCAGGGCGCCACTCGCCACAATCCGGAAACCGGCGCTCGCGTCCCACCGATGGGACTTTGACCCGCCCCATTTTTGGGACGGGTTGCGGTTCCGGCGGCTTGAGGAGCGAGCGTTTGGTCTTCGTCAGCTTGCAACTCGCGTCACGCTGGCTTCCAGCGGCGCCAGGCCCAGCATCTGGCGCGCTTCGGCCGGCGTTGCGATCTCGCGGCCATAGGCGCGGGCAAGCGTGACGAAGAACTCGACCAGTTTCGCATTCGTAGGATATCCGAGCTCGGGATATTCGTAATCGCCGATGCCCGGCGAAATATGCCCGCCATGTTCCATGGCATAAGCGGCGGCGGGCAGCAGCGTTCCGCCCATCACGGTCACGGTCCAGTTGATTTTCCTGTGGTGGGGAAGATGATTGTAGAACGCCTGGGCGCCTTCGGTCGTGCAGGGATGCGAGCCCATATGACCGCCTTCCGAGAAGGCAAGCTGGATGAAAGCCGGTTCGTCGATGACACCGATCTGCATCAACCGGTCGACGGTGCGCAGGAACGGGATCGTCCAACAGGTCAGATGCGGACGAACGCCGGCCGACTTCATGACCTCGGACAGGAACATAAGCGTCTTCGTCGTATTGACATAGGTGTTGTCGGTCGTCTTGAATTCACCCTTCTCAAGGTCGAAGAAATCGATGTTCGTGCTGCCGACGTCGACAGCAGCCATATCGGCGCGGGCGGCAATATTCTCACCCATTTTTCGGATATGGGCCGCGCGGTTTTCATCGCCCTTCACCAGATTTTGGCCAAGGCTGGAATCGACGATGAGATTGCTGCGAGCGCGCACCGCTTCGACCGCCTCGAGATAGACATCCGGATCGCTGGACTGCTCGCCATTGGGACCACGGGCGTGAAAGTGAATGATCGACGCCCCCGCATTTTCGCAATCCACCGCATTCTGGGCGATTTCATCGGCCGTGTAGGGGATGTTGGGATTCTTCGTTCTGTACATCCGCTCGTTGACGCGGGCCATGATGATCAGCTTGGGTGCCATTGATACACTCCTCTTTGACGGTCTGTCAGGCGGCCGGCTCCGCCGGCAGCCCATGTCACGCGATGTCGTTTGTGGCGGAAGGTACGGACTTGCGATTGCGGAACTGACGGTAGAGCGGCGCCAGTACGAACAGCGCAGCCAGTGACAACAGGCCGACCGCGAGCGGGCTCTGCAGGAAGACGATGTGATCACCGTCCGTGATTAGAAGAGAGCGCCGGTAATTGGCTTCGATCATGTAACCCAGCACGACGGCCAGAATGAAAGGCAGATAAGGGAACGACAGCGCGCGCAGCAGAAAGCCCAGAACGCCGACCGCGAGCACCATGTACAGATCGAACTCGGACAGATTGATCGAATAGACGCCGGAGAAAATCAGCACGAAAATCCCGGCGCGAAGATACGCCTTCGGGCGATTGACCAGCCAGATGAGCGGGCTCAGCAAGAGGATGCCGAAGACGAACATTCCGATATTCGCGACGAAGAGGCCGCCGAACATGCGGTAGACAACTTCAGGATGGGCGCTGAAAAGTAGTGGGCCGGGATGCAGTCCGTGAATGAGCAGTGCGGCGAGAAGAAGCGCGGCATTGCTCGTACCGGGAATACCGAAACTCAGGGTCGGGATGAGTGCGGTCAGCGCGACGACATTGTTTGCCGTCTCGGGCGCAATGACACCCTCTTCCGACCCTTTGCCGAATTTCTCCGGATTTTTCGACCAGCGCTTGGCTTCGTTGTACGACATGAAGGATGCGATTGAGCCGCCGCCACCGGGCGTCAGGCCTTCGATCAGGCCGAGGATCACGGCAATGAATTGCGGCACGCGCAATTCCCAGAGCTTCTTCAGGCTCGGCAGAACAAGCTTCGTCTTTCCTTTGGCGACCTCATCGGGCCAGTGGCGCTCGCGCGCCTGGATCAGAAGTTCACTGATGGCGAAGATGCCCATCATGACAATGATCACGGGGATGCCGCCGAGAAGCTCCGGATACCCGAAGGTGAAGCGCGTGACGCCCGATACCGGGTCCGAGCCGACGGTCGCGAGCATTAGGCCGAGTATGGCCGCGATCAGACCTTTGACGATCTGGCCCGGAGAGACGGCAGCAACGACGCTGAGGCCTAGAACACCCAGCGCGAAATAGGCAGGCGGCGTGAAAAAGAGGGCAAGCTTCGACAATTGCTGCGTCATCAGCGTCAGCATTAGAAGACCGATCAGACCGCCGATCGTGCCGCCAACAAGTGAAAGGCCGAGCGCCTCGCCGCCACGGCCCTGCTTCTGCATCGCATAGCCATCGAGCACCGCCGCAGCCGACGATCCGGACGCCGGCGTGCGGATCAGGATCGCTGGAATCGAGCCGCCATATTCGGAGCCGATATATATCGAACCGAGGAGAACGAGCGCTGACGACGGATCCATCCCGTAAGTAAACGGCAGGACGAGTGACATGGCGATCGCGGTTGAAATACCGGGAAGAGCGCCGCCGCACATTCCCCACAGCACGCCGACCACTGCTGCGATCAGTGTCGGGAATGATGTCATTCCCTCGAAAACGTAAAGAAGGTTCGTCATTGCGCGTGTCTCTTTTGCTTAGAACCAGCCGAGGGACGGCCAGAAGCCCGTAGGCATGCGCACGCCGAGAAGCGTGACGAAAACGAGGTGGGCCATGACCGCGCCGACACTTGCGAAGGCCAGCACCTGAAAGCCGAACGGCCGCCCGAAGAACATCGCGATGGCCAGCAGCAGAAGGCCCGCCGACGCCGCATAGCCGAGCACCGGCAAAATGAGGACATAGACGACGGCGATCGTGAGCATCTTCAGGGCCAGGAAAAATCCCTCCCCCGTGAATTCCGCATCGCCGGTGTCTTCGACGTCAGCCGCGGCCGCCGCCGGCTCTGAAGCCGGCGACAGCACAGATTGTGCGATAAGGATAAGGGACAGAACGCCGAGGCAGATCGCCAGAAGTTTCGGCAAACCATCCGCGCCGACGCTTCCGCTCATCGGGCTTTTGGGAATCCCGTCCGCCAGATACCAGTAGAGCACCGCGATCCCGAGCAGGACCGCACCTGTAACTACAGAGCGCTTCATATCGATTTCCCTCATCCGAACCGTATCGCCACTTACTGCGTGATGACCTTGTTGGCGATGAAGTAATCCTTCTGCGCCGCCGCGAAGTCGTTGATGAACTTCGTGAACTCCTCACGCGGCTGGAAGGCGGGAATAAGTGAGCCCTGCTGATACCAAGCCTTGAATTCCTTATCTTCAAGGAGCTTCGGAACAGCCGCTTCGAGAGCCTTCACGGCCTCGGGCGAAATGTCCTTCTGCGCGATGATTCCGCGGAACTTGCGGATCACCATGTCGATGCCCTGCTCGCGCGCGGTCGGAAGATCGGGATAGCCGTTGATCCGCTCGTCGGAATAGGTCGCGATCGGGCGGAGCTCGCCGGAATCGAGCTGGCCCTTCAGTTCAGCGACTTCGCCAATGCCGAGGTCGGCCGTGCCGTTGAGAACGCTGAGCAACGCATCGCCACCACCGTCATGACTGATGACCGCCACTTTCGTGCCGGTCTTCTGCATGAGCTCGACCATGGTCTGGCCTTCGAGGCCGCCTGGTTCGCCAACGGCGACCTTGATGCCCATCGGCTTGGTCTTCGCTTCGGCGACGACATCGGCCAGTGTCTTGAAGCGGCTGTCGCCCTTTACAACGACAATCACCGGATCGAGGAACAGGCGCACGACAGGCTGCAGATCGCTAAAGCCGACCGGAGGCTTCGAGATGATCGAGGTGTTGATGTAGGTCGGCGAAACGCCCATCAGCATTCCGCCGTCCGCCGGCGCCTTGGCCGTGAACGCCATCGCTTTTGCGCCTGAACCGCCCGTGATGTTTTCGACCGCGAAGTTCGCGTCGATGTATTTCGATAGATGCAGGGATACGCCGCGCAGGAACAGGTCCCCGCCGGAGCCGGGGCTCGACTGCATCACCATGGTAACATTCTTGACCGGATAGGCTTGCTTTTCCTGGGCCCAACCCGGCGGAACACTCAACGCCAGCACAGCCGACGACAGCGCAACTACTTGCCAATTCATTTTCATCGTTTCCTCCCACTTCGCCGGTTGATCCGGCTTCAGAGCTTTCGAATGCTTACGCGTTAACGGCGATCAAGCGGCTCCTTCTCCTGAAGGTCCAGGAGCTGTTGCCGCGGCACCGCGATGTCGATCGCGGCGCGGCGCTCCTGGATTTTCATAGGCGAGCGCGAATCCCGTGCGCCCCACCCGAGATTCATGGCTTCCGTCATGTCGGCGAAGGCGATGTTCGCCAGGCGCATCGGCACATTGTGCTCGCGCGCAAGTTCGGTCGCGAGCGCAACATCCTTGTGCGCCAGTGCCAGCGCGAACGAAGGATCGTCGTATTGGCTCGGCAGAAAATGATCCGCCAGCCGCTCGATCGTGCTCTGGCGGCCGAGCGATCCCTGCCGCACGGCGGCAAACAGCGCCAGCGGATCGATGCCCGCCTTGACGCCAAGCGAAAAGGCTTCGGCGAGAGCGATGTTGATCGTATAATTCGCGCAATTGTGCACGAGCTTTGCAATCGTCGCCGTGCCGGTTTCGCCGAGAAAACGAACCTGATCGCCCATCGCGCTCAGAACGGGACGGCACGTCTCGAAAGCCGCGGCATCGCCGCTGGTCCAGATCACGAGTTTTTTGCTTTTCGCGCCTTTCGGACCGCCGCTGACGGGCGCATCCAGCATGCCGATTCCGCGCTTTTTCAGATCGGCGAAAATCCGGCGCACGAGCTGCGGCGCATTCGTCGACAGATCGACGAACACCGAGCCGGGACGCAGCGCGTCGAGCAGGCCGCCCTCTCCATACATGACCTCTTCGACCGCGCGCGGATCGGGCAGCGAGGTGAAAATCACATCGGTCTCGGCGGCGAGTTCTTTCAAGCTGCCAACGAGAACGGCGCCCTCGCCGACGACGTGTTTTGCCGATTTCGGCCGGCGCGCGAACACGCGAACGTCGTAGCCTGCAGCCAGCAAATTGAGGACCATCGGGCCGCCCATTGCACCTGTGCCGACAAATCCGATCTTCATGCATCTCTCCCGGACCGGACGGCAGGTTCGATCAATTGCCTCCACGTTGTCAACAACGATTGCCCGCCGATCGCCTCTTTGGCCGGAGTAGATGTACTATTTAGACCGCCATACCCCTTGATATCGCTAGATTATTTTACTTCATGTCTTTTTTTCCGCCCCGCCATTGTTGACAACGGCGAAAGGACGGATGAGGTTGTGAGCCGCATTGTTGACAACGATATGGGAAGTCCGATGAATTTACGGGAGCGAATTGGCGTCGATCTGGGCCAGCGCAACAAGATCGAGGACGGGCTGAAGGCGGCCGTGGAGCACGACATCAAAATCCTCGATCTGAAGATCGATGTCGCGCCGAACGCCATCGAGACTTTGACGCCCGAACGCATCAAGGGGATCCGCGATGTCTGCGACAAGCACGGCATACGCATCGGCATCCACACGATGTCGGCTGTGAATGTGGCCGAGGTCGCGCCCCATGTTCGCGACGGCGTCGACCGCTACCTCTGGGGCCATATGGACGCCTGCAAGAAGCTCGGCGGCGAATGGATGGTCATCCACGCGGGTTATCACTTCACGTCCGATGTGAAGATGCGTATGGACGCCGGGCTCGCGCGCATTCAGCGCATGACCGAATATGCCGAGAAAATCGGCCTGAAACTCCTGCTCGAAAACATGAACTGGGAGCCGGACGACGCCGAGGTGCACTACCTCGCGCACAACGTCGAGGAAACGAAGTTCTACTTCGACCGCCTCGACTCGCCCAATCTGCGCTGGGCCTTCACGGCCAATCACGCCCATATTGTCGAAGACGGCGTCGATGCCTTCCTCGATGCGTTCGATATCGGCCGCTGCGACGAAGTCCGCCTCGCCGATTGCTGGCGGAACGGCAAGGAAGAGCATCTCTTCCCCGGCGACGGCGATTTCGATTTCGTCGATCTCTTCCGAAAGCTCGATCAGAAGGGCTTCAAAGGCCATTACATGAATGTGTGGGGCACGCTCGACGACATGATCCGCGGCCGCGACGTCCTCGCGGAAATGTATCAACCCGCCTGACGGAAACCGGGACGGCCGGCACCACCGGCCGTCCCTCCGAACCAATGAAGATGCCCGACGAACCCCAGCCCTTTGAACCTCCAGCGGCAGACGGCTACGATGCCGACCGCATCGGAATCGTGAGGCAGGGCTTGGAATCGGCAACGCGCGGCGATCGCATTTTTCGCGAGATCGAATTCGAGATCATCAGCGGGCGCCTTCCAATGGGCACAAAGCTCGGCGAGGAGACATTGGCTTCGCGCTTCGGCGTGAGTCGCGGGCCCCTGCGCGAGGCACTGCGCCGCCTGGAAGGCGGAGGGCTCGTTGTGCGCCTGCCTCATCTCGGCGTCCGCGTCGTCAGCCTTTCGCGCGCCGATCTCATCGAGGTCTACGAGGTTCGCGAAGTGCTTGAAGGCCTCGCCGCGCGCCTCGCCGCGACCCACATGGCCGAGACGGCCTTGCAGAACATAGAACAGCTGATCGAACGCGATCTTGCGATCGTCAACGCCGAGGGGCACGTCTATCCGCGCGCCTTCGGCGACGAGGACATCCACTACCTGATCGCCGACGGTTCAGGTTCGTTCCTCTTGCGCCGGCTTCTGTGCGGGGATCTGTATTCGCTCATCCGCCTGTGCCGCTACCGCTCGACCGAGAACGACCAGTCTCCGGCCTATCGCGACCATGTACGCATCGTCGACGCCATCCGGAACCGCGACGGCGAAATGGCCGAAATCCTCATGCGGCGGCATATCCGCTCGGCACGCGAGCGCCTGAAATACATCGAGATCCCCGATGCGTCGGCCGAGTCTTCGGATGGAGCCAACATTCTGCGTGAGCTGAAAACGGTCGCCACGCATCTGGCGGGCGGGGACAAGTAACCGCCGCCCTGCCGGTTCGACAAGCAGGCGGGCACCTATCTCAGGGACGGGGACACATCCCCGACCGAGGTGCGGACTTCCAGCATGTGATCGCGCATCCAGCCCGCCGCCGCGTCGGGCTTGTTCTCGAGGATCGCGATGACAACCTTTTCGTGCTCGGCGACGGACAGCATCAGACGTCCGATCGACCGGAACTGCGCCTTGCGGAACGGGGCCAGACGGTTGCGGACGCCCATGGTGACTTCGGCGAGGAACCGGTTGCCGCTGATCTCGTAGACCGTCTCGTGAAAGCGGATGTTGGCCGCGTAATAGACATCGATGTCCCCGCCTTCGGCCGCCGCGCGGCAGGCTTCGTGCGCATCCCGCAGCTTCTCGCGCCAGGCGGAGACCGATTGCTGGGCCGCATAGCGCGCGCAGAGCGCCTCCATCTCCGCCATCACGACGAACATTTCGGTGAGCTGTTCGGGCGTGAAGCGGGGAACGAGCGCGCTGCAATGGGGCTTTGCCGTCGCAAAACCGATGGCCTCGAGCTGGCGGATCGCCTCGCGGATGGGTGTGCGCGACACCTCGAAGCGCTGCGCGAGCGAGGCTTCGTCGAGCACCGAGCCCGGGCCGATCACCCCGCGGGCAATCTCATCCGCGAGCGTCATCCGGACGCGGTCCGCCGCTGTTTGCTTTACTTTGGCTGCCATCGGGGTGCCTGATACCGGGTCTGGCTCGGGGCGTCGAGATGAGGAAACCGCCAAGCTCACAGTGCCGGTTCCGCCCGATTTATATATTCACGCCAGCCGCCGAATTCCGAGATGTCGCGCGAGTTTTCGACCGCAATCGGCTCGACAAGGAACCCCTTGCAGAGAACCCCGTCGGCCAGTTCGACCGTGCCGATGCACAAAGGCGCGGGAACGCGGGAGACGAAGGCGCCGAACCCCCGCAGATCGAGCCGCCACACCTCGACATTCAGCGAGGCGCCGTTCTGGGCGACGCGCAGCATTCCGGGCTTCGGAGGCACCGTGCCGTCCAGCGCGAACAAACGGTAAAGCGGTGCCGTGCGGTCGGCGCGGCGGAAGCTGGCACCCAGCGCGACAAGCTCGTCGTTGAGCGGCAGGCCGGACAGGTGAGCTCCGACGACGACAATATCTGCAAATTCGGAATCCACGTTTCCCTCGATTTTTATTTTCGTTGACACAAAGGCGGGACCGCGGCGCGGCCCCGCCGATTGTCGTTACTGTGCCTGCGCGGCCTTGATGTCGAGACCGTCCCACGCCTTGACGACAATGTCATCGGTGAGAATGGTGGCGAGATCCACCGGGCCTGCCAGGGCTTTCTGCTCGCCCTCGCCGAGCTGCAGATAATCCATATAGGTCTTCCAGGCGGCGGGGATGAACGTGCCGTGCTTCGTCACGCTCGCCGGGGCGGTGTAATAGGTCTTGACGAGCGCCCAATATTCCGGCGCGACCGGATTGTTGCCAAGCGAGGCGGCGGCATATTTCGTCTTCAGCAGCTCGAAAGCGGCGTCCGAATTGGCCATGCCCCAGGCCCAGCCCTTGATGGTCGCGCGAATGAACTTCACAAGCAGCTCAGGGTCCTTGTCGTAGGTCTCGGCGCGTACCGACAGCGCATCGCCCGGGAAAGCGGCGATGGCGGGCGGCGTGATGGAGCGGGCCTTGATACCCTGTGGCGCAAGAAGCAGAAGATCGCGCTTCGCGCCCGCATAGGCCTGGATGCGGCCCTCGGTGAAGGAACGCACCGTGGTGGGATCACCCTCCCCCGCAACAACCATGCGCACATCCATCGGCTTCAGACCGGCTTCGATGATCGAGGCGCGCGACATCGGAACTTCGCCGCCCGCGAGATCCGACAGGCCGAGCGTCTTGCCCTTCATGTCGGCCATCGTCTTCACGTCGCTTTCGGCGGGAACGACGACATCGAACGTGTCGGGGTAATAGATCTGCATGATCGATTTCAGCGGAAATCCGCGCTGGACCGTCTGCATCGTCGCGGCCGAGGAGAAGATGCCCCAATCGACATTGCCCGCCGCGAGCTGGCGCGCCGCATCCGACGAACCCTTCGAATAGTTCAGCGTAACGTCAAGGCCCTCGTCCTTGTAGAAGCCCTTTTCGATCGCGATGAAGATCGGAAAGACCTGCGCTGTCGGGCCGCCCTGCGCGGTGACGCCGTTGAACTTCACGAGGTCCTGCGCCGCGGCGCCGAATGTCATGACGAGCGACATCGCCGCGCCCATCACGCCTGCTTTCAGAATATCTGTCTTTAACATCGGTCCCGTCTCCTTGTCGTGGTGTACGTCTTGTTGGTACTGGGACCGGCCGGCACAAGCGCCGGCCGGGAGGTCGGCGCTCAGAGTTGCTTCCAGAAGATGACCCGGCTTTCGAGCCACTCGATCAGCTGGTAGACGATGAGCGTGAACAGCGAGAGGATGATGATCAGCGAGAACACGCCCGCTATGTCGAGCTGGAAGTTCATCGCATAGATCAGATAGCCGATGCCGGCCGAGGCGCCGACGAACTCGCCGACGATCACGCCTAGTACCGCCAACGTCCAGCACAGCTTGACGCCCGCCATCATGATGGGAAGCGCATTCGGCAGAAGGAGATAGCGGAAGGTCTTCCAGCGCCCCGCCGTGAGCGAGCGCATCAGCTTGACCGCGTTCGGATCGACCGAGGACAGGCCTGTCAGCGTGTTGAGGAACATCGGAAAGAAGCTCATCACCACGGCAATCGCGATCTTGGACGCCATGTCGAAGCCGAACCAGGTGATGAAAATCGGCGCCAGAACGATCTTCGGCGGCGCCTGAAGCGCGACGAGATAGGGATAGATCGTTGCACGTACGGTCTCGAACATCGCAACGCCGACGCCGAGAATGACGCCGCTCGCAAGGCCGAGCGCAAAGCCCCACAGGATCTCCTGCAACGTGACCCAGACATTCGGCCAGAAATAATCGGCTCCCATCACGCGCAATGTCGCGTGGAAGGTGGCGGCGGGCGACGGAATGATCAGCGCGTGGACGAAGCCGCCGGTCGTTGCAATGTGCCAGGCCAGAAGAACAAAGATGCCGAAGCCCGCGGCAAGTGCCCGGTTCAGAAGCATCTTTCGAAACTGCTTCTTTCGTTCGTTTTCGATGAAGCGGTCGATGGTGGCCGCATGGGGCGCGGGTTCGATCATGTCGACGGTCGCCTGAATGGTCATGGATGTTTCCTTTCGCCGATGCGTCAGTGGTCGACGCCGAGCATGCGGCGGATGTCGAAGACGAGTTCGCTGAAGCGGGGATCGCGCATGACATCGGTCCGGCGCGGGCGCGGCAGATCGACCTCGATGATGCCTTCGAGGCGGCCGGGGCGCGGCGTCATGACAAAGATGCGATCGGAGAGGAACACCGCCTCGCCGATATTGTGCGTGACGAACACAACGGTCTTGCGCGTCTTTTCCCAGATGCGCAGCAGCTCGACATTCATCGTCTCGCGGGTGAATTCGTCGAGCGCGCCGAACGGCTCGTCCATGAGAAGGACGCGCGGGTCGTGGGCAAGAAGACGGGCCAAGGCCACGCGCTGGCGCATGCCGCCGGACAGTTCGGCCGGATAGCGATCTCCGAACCCGTTCAGCCCGACCATGTCGAGAAGCTCGTCGCAGCGCGCGGCCTGTTGCTTCGCGCTGAGACCGAGAATGATGCCGGGAAGCCGGACGTTTTCGCGCACGGTGCGCCAGGGGAACAGCACCGATGTCTGGAACATCATGCCAAGGTCCGGCCGTGGCGCGTCGTGGTGCTTTCCGGCGAGGATGAGCGTGCCGTCGGACTTTTCTTCCAGCCCGCCGAGGATCGACAGAAGAGTGGACTTCCCGCAGCCGGACGGGCCGACAAGCGAGATGAACTCGCCCTCCTTGATCTCGAACGAGACATTGTCGAGAGCGACGAGCGGGCCTGTCGCCGTTGCGTAGACCTTGCTGAGTTTCTGGCCGTCGATCAGGGCAGCGGACACCGGGCACCTCCTATTGCATACAATATTGAATGCAACATGTGTGCCAGCGTGGCATCGGTGAAAACCGGTCCGATCAGGCCGAAAGCGCGCATTGGTCTGCCCAATTGCTCGCCACCCGGATCATGTTTCAGGCGATGGAGGCAGCGGTGCCGGCCGTCACGCGGCGAGCGAAGAACGCCACGCACTCGGCCAGCGGGTGCGCTGAAACCGTTTCATCCGATCCTGTAACCGTATCGGATGTCCGCGTGCGCCGTTCTTTCGCGCAATCTGTGGGGGTTTTCCGTCCACGGAGCTGAGCGGCCGATGACGAACGGGCGTATCTGCCTTGCGATCTGCACCGCGATACTGACAATTGCCGCACTCTATCTCGCGCGCTCCGTGCTGGCGCCGGTGGCGTTCGCGCTCTTTATCATCGCCCTTCTGTGGCCGATGCAGCGCAGGCTTCAGAGCCTGATGCCGCGGCTGCTGGCGATGATCATCGCGGTTCTCGTGGCGATCCTTGTCATCGCCGTGCTGTCGTCGATGGCGGTGTGGGGCTTCGGGCGCGCGGCGCAATGGCTCGTCGCCAACGGCGCACGGTTCCAGGCTTTTTACGCCGACACGGCGGCCTGGCTGGAAACGCACGACTTCTATGTGGCCAGCATCTTCGCCGACCATTTCAACGTCTCCTGGCTGATCCGCCTCGTCCAGCAGATCAGCGGCCGCTTCCATACCATCCTCGTCTTCATGGTCGTGACGCTTGTGTTCGTCGCGCTGGGCCTCATCGAGATCGAGGCCACGGGCCGCAAACTGGCCGCGTTGCCCGACCGGCAGACCGGCGCCGCGCTCATCGCGGCATCACGCGACATCTCCGCCAAATTCCGGCGCTATATGGTCATCCGCACGATCATGAGCGTCGCCACCGGGCTTTCCGTCTGGGCGCTGGCGCGGGCGATCGGCCTTGATCTTGCGCTTGAATGGGGCGTGATCGCCTTCGTCCTGAATTACGTCCCGTTTCTCGGGCCGCTGGTCGCCTCGCTCTTTCCGACCTTCTTCACGGCCGCGCAGACGGAATCCTGGCAATTGGCGCTCGCCGTGTTTCTCGCGCTCAACGCGGTCCAGTTCGTGCTCGGAAGCTATCTCGAACCGCGCATTGCGGGAGCCGCGCTGTCGCTGTCGCCCTTCATGGTGCTGTTCGCGGTGTTCTTCTGGACGTTCCTGTGGGGAATTCCGGGGGCCTTTATCGGCGTGCCCATACTGATTGCATGCGTGACTTTGTTCGCGCGGACGCCGCTGCTGCAGCCGCTGGCGGGCTTGATGGCCGCAGATGCAAGACCGGCGGCGGCTGAATGAGCACCGCATGCGCATGTACCGCGCACGGACACGGGAGGCGACGATGGATCTCCTTGGCATCTTGATTTGTCTTGTCCTTCTGATGTGGCTCGCCTTTCAGGGATGGAGCGTGCTCATTCTCGCGCCCGCGGCGGCGATGATCGTGGCGCTGTCGGCAAACGAGCCCGTTCTGGCGCACTGGACACAGACATTCATGGGCGGTGCGGCCCGCTTCATCGCGCAGTTCTTTCCGATCTTCCTGCTCGGGGCGCTGTTCGGGAAGTTGATGGATGCCTCGGGCTCCATCGCCGCGATCGCCGATTTCATGAGCCGCGCGCTTGGACCGAAGCACGCCATCGTGGCGGTCGTCCTCGTCGGTGCGATCATTACCTATGGCGGGGTCAGCCTGATCGTGTCTTTCTTCGTGCTCGCGCCGATGGCGCAGCAATTGTTCCGGCACGCCGACATTCCGCGCCGTCTCATGCCTGCCGCCATCGGGCTCGGGGCTTTCACCTTCACGATGTCGGCCATGCCCGGCGCGCCGGCGGTGCAGAACGCTATTCCGATCCCCTATTTCGGCACGACGCCCTTCGCCGCACCCGGCCTTGGCCTGTTCGCCTCCGGCGTCATCCTGACATTGGGACTTTGGTGGCTCCACCTCGTCGCCGCGCGCGCCCGCACGGCTGGCGAAGGCTTCGGCGATCCGGACACCGCGTCGGTCGGCGCAACCGTCTCGCCCACGCGCATCCGCGAGCTTGCGACCGCCGAAGGCGAGTTCGACCCCGCCGAGATGCGGGATCGAACCGCGCCCCGCTCCCTGCCCAGCCTTGCTTTCGCGCTCGCGCCGCTCGTCGTCGTGCTGACCGTCAATTTCGTGATGAGCCTGTTCGTCCTGCCGCTGATCGATGCGTCCTACCTTGCCGACCCGCGTTGGGGACCGACCTCGCTCGGACGGGTCGGCGGCGTCTGGGCCGTCATTACCGCGCTGGCCGCCGCCATCGCCGTCGCTCTCCTAATCAACCGGCGCCGGGTGCCGAACATCCGCGATGTGGTGGATGCGGGCGCCAACGCCTCCGTGCTGCCGACGCTCAGCGTCGCGAGCCTCGTCGGGTTCGGGGCCGTGGTGGCGGCCATGCCCGCCTTCGCGCAGGTGCGCGATGTCATGCTGACGCTCGAAGGCGGCCCGCTGATCTCGCTGGCGGCGTCCGTGAACGCGCTCGCCGCCCTCACCGGCTCGGCATCGGGCGGGCTTACCATTGCGCTCGGCGCACTTGGCGAGAACTTCCTGCGGCTCGCCGCCGAACAGGGCATCAGCCCGTCCCTGATGCACCGCATCGCCGTCATGGGATCGGGAACGTTGGATGCCCTGCCCCACAACGGCGCCGTTATCACACTGCTTTCGGTGTGCGGCACGACCCATCGCGCGGCCTATGCGAACCTTGCGATGACCGTCATCGCGGGGCCGTTGATCGCGCTCTCGCTCGTCATCGGCATCGGCAGCCTTGTCGGATCGTTCTGAGGCTTTTTCGGACGCCGTTACCGTAAACGTTACAGTTACAAAATTGGCGGCCCGCAGACTTCCTGCCAACGTGGCTTCAACCGCGTTCCCGTGGCCCGTCGGGTTCCGTCCGCAAGCGTCAATCGTCGGGCAAAGCCGCTTTCGCATCCGGAGCCAAACGATGACGACTTCCACCATGGAATCCGCGCCCGCGGCGTCGCAACCCACGCAAAAGCTTGCTCTTCCTGTCCTGACGGCAATGGTCATCGGCTCCATGGTCGGAGCGGGCATCTTTTCGCTGCCCCGCACCTTCGGGCAGGCCACCGGCCCGTTCGGCGCGCTCATTGCCTGGGTCATCGCAGGCGGCGGCATGTACATGCTCGCGCGGGTGTTTCAGACGCTTGCCGCGCGAAAGCCAGAAATGGATGCCGGTGTCTACGCCTATGCGCGGGCCGGCTTTGGCGACTATCCGGGCTTTCTTTCGGCGTTCGGATACTGGATCGGCAGCTGCATCGGCAACGTGTCGTACTGGGTGCTGATCAAGTCGACGCTCGGCGCGTTCTTCCCGATGTTCGGCGACGGCAACACGGTCATCGCCATCGTGGTCGCGTCCGTCGGCATCTGGCTGTTCCACTTCATGATCCTGCGCGGGACGGAGCAGGCCGCGTTCATCAACACGGTCGTCACGATCGCAAAGATCATCCCGATCCTCGTCTTCATCGCGATCCTGCTCTTTTCGTTCAAATTCGACCTTTTTCAGGCCAATTTCTGGGGCGGCCCGGGCATGACCGCCGGGCTGTTCGAGCAGGTCCGCGCGACCATGCTCGTCACGGTGTTCGTCTTTCTGGGCATCGAGGGGGCCAGCGTCTATTCGCGCTTTGCCAAGAAGCGCTCGGATGTCGGCACGGCAACCATCCTCGGATTTCTCAGCGTCACCTGCCTGATGGTTCTCGTGACGCTCCTGCCCTACGGAGTTCTGGACCGCGCAGACATCGCCGGCATGCGCCAGCCGTCCATGGCGGCGGTTCTTGAAGCGGTTGTCGGCCATTGGGGCGCGATCTTCGTCAGCGTCGGGCTCCTCATTTCCGTGCTCGGCGCCTATCTGGCCTGGTCGCTGATCTGCGCCGAAGTGCTGTTCACGGCGGCGAAGACGGACGATATGCCGAAGCTGTTCGCCCGGCAAAACGAAAACCGCGTTCCGGTCGCAGCCCTCTGGCTCACCAACATCATCGTCCAGCTGATCGTCATCAGCACCTACTGGTCGCGCGACGCCTTCTCGCTGATGCTCAATCTGACGAGTTCGGTCTCGCTGATCCCGTATCTGTTCGTGGCTGCGTTCGGCGTCCTCATCGCCCGGCGCGGCGAGACCTACGACGTGCGCCCCGAAGAGCGTAACCGCGACCTCATCATCGCCGCCATCGCCGCCGTGTACACACTGTTCATGATCTATGCCGGCGGCATGAAATATGTGCTGCTGGCCTGCATCCTCTACGCGCCGGGGACGGCCCTCTATTTCTGGGCGCGGCGTGAACAGAACAAGAAGCTTTTCACCCCGATCGAATGGATCGTCTTCGCCGCCGTCATCGTGCTTTGCGTCGTCGGCATTCACGGCCTTGCCACCGGCTACATCACTCTCTGACCAACGGAGTCTGTCATGTCCAAATCGTCAATCATGGAACGGCCCGACCAGGAGAGCGCAACCAAGGCCGGATATGGCGTGCATTCGGAGGTCGGCGTCCTGCGCAAGGTTCTCGTCTGCGCGCCCGGCCTCGCGCACACGCGCCTGACGCCGACAAATTGCGACGATCTTCTCTTCGACGACGTTCTGTGGGTACAGAACGCAAAGCGGGACCATTTCGACTTCATGACCAAGATGCGCGATCGCGGCGTCGATGTCGTCGAAATGCACAACGCCCTCGCCGACACCCTGGCCATTCCCGAAGGGAAGGCCTGGCTGCTCGACCGCCAGATCGTGCCGAATGAAGTCGGCCTCGGCCTCGTGGAAGACACCCGCGCCTTTCTCGACAGCCTCGAGCCGCGGCAGTTGGCCGAGTTCATGATCGGCGGTCTTGCCGCAACCGATGTTCCGGATAAATACGCCTCGAAATATCTGGCGATGGTGCAGGAATCGACCGGCGGCCGCGAATATCTTCTGCCGCCGCTGCCGAACACGCTCTACACGCGCGACACGACCTGCTGGATCTATGGCGGCGTCACGCTCAACCCGCTGTTCTGGCCGGTGCGGCGCGAGGAAACGCTGCTCACCACCGCGATCTACAAGTTCCATCCCGATTTCGCCGGAAAGGTGAATGTGTGGTGGGGCGATCCGACGGAGAATTTCGGATCCGCGACGCTGGAGGGCGGCGATGTTCTTGTCCCGGGCAACGGCGTCGCCATCATCGGCATGAGCGAACGCACGTCACGGCAGGCCATCACCCAGCTTGCCGCACGCCTGTTCGAAACCGGCGGCGCAAAGCATGTCATCATCGCCGCGATGCCGAAGCTCCGTGCGGCGATGCATCTCGACACGGTCTTTACGTTCTGCGACCGCGATCTCGTCTCCCTGTTCCCGAACATCGTCTACAACATGCACGCGATCTCGCTTCGACCCAACGGCGGAAAGGTCGATGTCACGGTCGAGAAAAAGCCGTTTGTCGATGTCGTCGCGGAAGCGCTCGGGCTGAAGAAATTGCGGGTTGTCGAAACCGGCGGCGATTCCTACGCAACCGAGCGCCAGCAATGGGACAGCGGCAACAATTACGTCGCCGCCGCACCCGGCGTCGTCTTCGCCTATGACCGCAACACCTATTCCAACACGCTTCTGCGCCAGCAGGGTGTGGATGTCATCACCATTGTGGGCGCCGAACTCGGGCGCGGGCGCGGCGGCGGCCATTGCATGACCTGCCCGCTGATACGCGATCCCGTGGATTTCTGATGCGTGCCACAGGGCGACGAAGCGTCACCGGCACTGGTTGGGCGGACGGGTCTTTTGGTCAGGAAAACGCGCATGAACAGGCGAGGTCCAGGACATGCTTCGGTCGGCGCCGGTCGATCGCGCCTCGTCACCCTTTCATCCGCCATCATTCTTGCGGCATTTCTTCTGGCGGGCTGCGACAGCGCGGAGGATGCTCCTGCTCCGCACATTCGTCCGGTGCGCATCGTCACGGTCGAACGCCAGCCCGCGGGAAGCACGATCAGCCTGACCGGCACGGTTCAGGCGCAGACCGAGGTCGATCTGTCGTTCCGCATTGAGGGACGGCTGGTCGAGCGGCGCGTCAATGTCGGCGACACGGTGAAAGCCGGCGATGTCATTGCGCGGCTCGATCCGCAGAACGAACAGAATTCGGTGCGCGCGGCACGGGCGGCGGTTGCGGCGGCTGCCGGACAGGCAGCGGAAGCGCGCAACGATTACCAGCGCCAGAGCCAGCTTCTCAGCGGCGGCTGGGTCTCCAAGGCCCGCTACGACCAGGCCCAGCAGGCCCGGCAAACCGCCGAGGCCCAGCTCGACAGCATGCACGCCCAGCTCAGCATCGCCGAGGACCGTCTCGGATACACCGAACTCGTCGCCGATGCGGACGGAACCGTCACGACGCGCGGCGCCGAACCCGGCGAAGTCGTGCGGGCCGGGCAGATGATCGTCCAGTTGGCACGCAAGGACGGCAAGGATGCCGTGTTCGACGTGCCGCCGCAGGTCAAGGACCAGGCGCCCGCCAATCCCGAGATCGAGGTCTCGCTGACCATGGACCCGGCGGTCCGCGCGGAGGGCCGCGTGCGCGAGGTGTCCCCCCGCGCAGACCCCGCCACCGGCACGTTTCAGGTGCGCGTCGGCCTCAGCGAACCGCCCCCGCAGATGCGGCTCGGCTCGACCGTGACCGGGCGCATGACCATCGACCGCGATGCCGGCATTTCGATCCCCGCCACCGCGCTTGGCGGCAGCGACGCGCAGCCGAGCGTGTTTGTTGTCGATCCGCAGACCATGGAGACACAGATCCGGCCCATCGAGATCGCGCGCTTCGACCAAACGCGCGTTCTGATCTCGAGCGGTCTGGAGCCGGGCGAAATTGTTGTGACGGCCGGTGTGCAGGCGCTCCGCCCGGGTCAGAAAGTACGCTTTCCGGGAGCCGGGTCATGATGGGGCCCAACCTCTCGGAATGGTCGATCCGGCGGCCTTCCCTGATCCTGTATCTGATGCTCGCGGCCATTGTCGGCGGCACATTGGCCTTCCTGCAGCTCGGCCGCGCGGAAGATCCGGCCTTCACCTTCCGGACCATGGTCGTACAGGCCTCATGGCCGGGGGCCACGATCGAGGACACGCTGCAGCAGGTGACGGAGCGCATCGAGCGCGCGGTTCAGGAAACGCCGCAGATCGATACGGTCCGCAGCTACACGCGGCCCGGCGTGACCACGATCTTCGTCGACCTCAAGGGCTCGACGCCGCCGGGCGATGTGGAAGATCTGTGGTATCAGGTGCGCAAGCGCGTCGGCGACATACGGCACACGCTCCCGGCCGGCATTGCCGGGGTCGGCTTCAACGACGATTTCGGCGATACATACGGCATCATCTACGGCCTCGTTTCGGACGGCTTCACCGACCGGCAGGTGCGCGATTATGCCGAGGACATCCGCTCGAAGCTGCTGCTCGTTCCCGACGTGTCGAAGATCGAAATACTCGGCGTGCAGGACGAGCGGATCTTCGTCGAATTCGCACCCGACCGGCTCGCGGCGCTCGGGCTCGACTACCCCTCGCTGATCTCGACCCTTCAGGCGCAGAACGTGGTGCGCCCTTCCGGCGTCATCGAGACCGGCCTGGAACGGCTGTCGCTGCGTGTCTCCGGCGCTTTCGAGACCGCGGACGACGTGGCCAATGTCAATATTTTCGCCGATGGGCGGCTCGTGCGTCTTGGCGACATCGCCGAAGTGCGTCGCGGCTATGCGGACCCGCCGCAGCCTTTGTTCCGCGTCAACGGCCGGCCCGCCGTCGGCATCGCCATCGCGATGCGGGATTCCGGGGACATCCTCGCGCTCGGCCGCAACATCAAGACCGCGATGAACGGCATTGTCGCCGATCTGCCGATCGGCATCGAGCCGGTCGTCGTCGCCGACCAGGCGGTGACTGTCGACACCGCGATCAACGAATTCACCACCTCGCTGTGGCAGGCGATCGCCATCATCATTGTCGTCAGCTTCTTCAGCCTCGGCGCCCGGCCCGGCGCGGTCGTCGCGCTCGCCATCCCGCTGACGCTCGCCATCGTGTTTGCACTGATGGCGGTCTTCGGCATCGACCTTCACCGCGTCTCGCTCGGCGCGCTCATCATCGCGCTGACGCTTCTGGTGGACGATGCCATGACGACGGTCGATGCAATGATGCGGCGGCTGTCCGCTGGCGACAGCAAGGAACAGGCCGCGACGTTCGCCTACCGTGCGCTCGCGACACCGATGCTGGCGGGAACTCTGGTCACGATCACGGGCTTCGTGCCCATCGGCTTCGCAAAAAGCAGCGCCGGGGAATACACGTTCTCAATCTTCGCCGTCGTCGCCATCGCGCTTGTCGTGTCGTGGTTCGTCGCGGTTCTCTTCGCACCGCTTATCGGCATGGCCATCGTGAAGGCGCCGGCGAAAACCGCATCGGACCGTCCCGGACTGCTCGAGCGAATCTATGTGCCCTTCCTGACCTTCGCGATGCGTGCGCGCTGGATCACCATTGCCCTGACGATTGGCCTGTTTGCTGTGTCGGTGTTCGCGCTGCGTTTCGTTCCCCAGCAATTCTTTCCGGCATCCGACCGGCCCGAACTGATCGTCGATCTCACGTTGTCCCAAGGCGCGTCGATCTATGCCGCCGACGATGCCGCAAAACGTCTGGACGCCGTGCTGACGGGCGATCCTGACGTGGCGCACTGGAGCAGCTATGTCGGACGTGGCGCGATCCGGTTCTACCTGACGCTGAACGTGCAGCTTCCCAACGATTTCTTCACCCAGACGGTCATCGTGGCCAAGGACGTCGATGCGCGCCACCGCCTGCAGGCCAAGCTTGAAACGGCTCTTGCCGAACGCTTTCCCGACGCGGTTGGCCGCGTCTACCCGCTTGAGCTCGGACCGCCTGTGGGCTGGCCGGTCCAATACCGCGTTTCCGGTCCGGACACGGCCGAGGTGCGCCGCATCGCACTATCCCTTGCACAGACGATGTCCGCACATCCCGACGTTCTGAACATCAATTACGACTGGATGGAGCCGAAGCGGCAATTGCGGATCCGGGTGGATCAGGATCAGGCCCGGCGGCTCGGCCTCAGTTCGGCGAGCCTTGCGGCGACGTTGAACGCGGCGGTGACCGGGACCACGATCACGCAAGTGCGCGATCATATCTATCTGATCGATGTCGTTGCGCGCGCCACCGCCAGCCAGCGCGCCTCCATCGACACCGTCCGCGAGCTTCAGGTTCCGGTGCCGGGCGGCCGCACGGTGGCGCTGGGCCAATTCGCGAGTTTCGAATACGAACAGGCATCTCCGCTCGTCTGGCGGCGCGACCGCGTGCCGACACTTACCGTGCGGGCCGACATCACCCCCGGCGCCCTTGCGGAAGCCGTCGTTTCGGAACTCGACGAGCCCCTGCAGACCTTGAGAGCGGGCCTTCCCGCCGGTTACCGGATCGATCTTGGCGGCATTGCCGAGGAAAGCGCCTATTCGCGGGGCTCCGTGCTCGCTGTCGTGCCGTTCATGCTGCTGCTGACGCTCACGATCCTGATGTTCCATCTGCAGAGCTTCCAGCGCGTCGCGCTCGTTCTCGGCGTCGTGCCGCTGGCCCTGATCGGCGTCGTTTTGGCGCTTCTTCTGTTCAACCAACCGCTCGGCTTCGTCGCCATTCTGGGCATCCTCTCGCTGCTCGGCATGGTCGCTAAGAACGCGGTCATCCTCATCACGCAGATCGAAGCCGACCGGCTGGAAGGCCGGAGCATGTGGGATGCCGTGGTCAGTGCGAGCACCTCGCGAGCACGTCCGATCCTGCTGACGGCGGGATCGACCGTGCTCGGTCTTCTGCCCATTGCCCCGACCGTGTTCTGGGGGCCGATGGCCTTCGCCATCATGGGCGGGTTGATGGTTGCCTCGCTGCTGACGCTTGTGTTCCTGCCGACGCTCTACGTCACCTGGTTCCGCGCGCCGGAAACCACGGCCGAGCAGCGCGAGCCCGACGGCATCAAGCCATCGGGAAGCCCGGCATGATCGCGCGATCGGCATCCGGCCGAAGCCTCGCATCGGCCCGCGCCGTCTTTTACCAGCTTCTGGCCGCGCACGCCCTCGCACTTGTCAGTACGGGTGTCGCAACCATCGCCCTTGCCCTTCTTGCCTATGACATCGCAGGCGCCGAGGCCGGCGCGGTGCTCGGCACGGCGCTCGGCATCAAGATGCTGGGCTATGTCCTCGTCACGCCTCTCGCATCGGCGTTCGTGGAACGGCTGCCGCGCCGCGCCACTCTGGTCATGCTGGACCTCGTTCGCGCCGCGGTGGTCCTCACCCTGCCCTTCGTCTCCCGCGTGATCGAAATCTACATTCTGATCTTCATCTTCCAGGCAGCTTCCGCAACGTTCACCACCTCGATGCAGGCGACCGTGCCGGAACTGCTCCCGGACCGCCATGAATATACGCGCGCCTTGTCGCTGACGCGGCTTGCCGTGGAGCTCGAAAACGTGGTCAGCCCTCTTCTGGCGGCAGCACTTCTGCTCGCGCTCAGCTTCCGCAGCCTTTTCATCCTGACCGTGTTCGGCTTTCTGGTGTCGGCCGCGCTCATTCTCTTTGCCGCGCTGCCGACAAGCCACGCCTCCGGCACCGGGGTGTTGCGCGAGCGCCTGACCCGCGGGTTCCGTACATTCTTCCGGACGCCGCGCCTGCGCGCGCTGATCGCGCTTAATCTCGCGGCGTCGGCGGCGATGGCGATGGTGATCGTCAACACGGTCGTCTATGTGCAGGCAAATCTTGGGATGAGCGATACGGCGACGGCCGCGGCGCTTGCGGTCTACGGCGCGGGATCGGTGGCGGCGGCTCTGCTCGTTCCACGGCTGATGGCCTGGAGCAGCGACCGCTCGGCCATGCTCGCCGGGGGCGCGCTTGCGGCACTGGCCCTTCTGTTCGGAATGGCCATTGCAGGTTATGCCGCGCTGCTGCCGCTCTGGCTTGGTCTCGGTTTCGGCTCGGCGTTGGCGCAAACGCCTGCGGGTGTCCTGATCTGCCGCTCAAGCGGCGAGGACGACCGGCAGAGCCTTTACGCGGCGCAATTCGCCATTTCCAGTCTCTGCCTTCTCGTAACCTACCCGCTCGCGGGCTGGCTTGGCGCGGAAGCAGGAATTCCCGTGACGTTCCTCGCTTTTGGACTTATCGCGGGTGCCGGTGTCGTGGCGGCGGCCAGCGTCTGGCCGCCGCGCGATCGCGCGACTCTGGAGACCTGAAAATGTTGTTACAAAGGTCGCATTTGAGGAGATTGCCATGATATCGAGACGATCTTTCATACAATGGCTGGTCGCGGCTCTGGTGCCCGTTGCCGCCCTCACCGAAGACGCCGACGCCCAGCAGCAGCCGCCCAGACGCGGCAGCGGATCGGGTGGCGGCTCCGGCGGAAGAGGTTCCGGAGGCCGTGGCTCGGGCGGCGGTTCCGGTAATCGCCCAGGCTCGGGCAATCGACCCGGCTCCGGCAATCGCCCGGGTTCCGGCAATCGCCCCGGCGGCGGTTCCGGAAACCGGCCCGGCTCGGGCAATCGGCCAGGTTCCGGCGAACGACCCGGTGGCGGCAGGCCGGGATCCGGCAACAGACCGGGGCGCCCCGGCGACGGAAGACCTGGATCCGGCAACAGGCCGGGACGCCGTCCCTACCGTCGACCCCGGCCAAACCGGCGTCCTCCGCCCGTGCGGTGGGAACGCGTGCCCGCGCGACGCCCCGGTTTCATCTGGGTGCCGGGCTACTGGGCCTGGGACCCGTGGCTGTGGGACTACACCTGGGTTTCGGGTCGCTGGGTCGTGGCTCGCTCTGGCCGCCGCTGGCGTAACGGCAGCTGGTCGTCGCGTGGCGGCAATTGGGTGTGGTCGCCGGGAGTGTGGTATTGACAACGCGCCGCGGGGCCGGGCTGCCGGCCCCGCTCATGCCGGTGCGCCGTCCTGATCCACGGTGCCCCGCATGAGCACGCCCGATACGAAAAAGGTTTCGGTCTTCGTCCTCGCCTCCATGGTGGTCGGCTCGATGGTCGGGGCCGGAATCTTTTCGCTGCCGCAGACCTTCGGACGGGTCACAGGACCTTTCGGCGCAATCGTCTCCTGGATAATCGCGGGCAGCGGCATGCTGACGCTCGCGCTCGTCTTTCAGACCCTCTCGCGCCGCAAGCCCGAACTGGATGCGGGCGTCTACGCCTACGCAAAGGCCGGGTTCGGAGACTATCCCGGCTTTCTGTCCGCTCTCGGCTACTGGACGGTGTGCTGCCTTGGCAATGTCTCCTATTTCATTCTCATCAAATCGACCCTTGGCGCGGTCGTCCCGGCCTTCGGCGACGGCAACACGGTGCAGGCCGTCGCCGCATCGTCCATGCTTCTGTGAACGGTTCATTTTCTGATCCTGCGCGGCGTGCGCCAGGCCGCCTTCATCAACACGGTTGCGACAATTGCCAAGATCATTCCGATCCTTGTCTTCATCGTCATCGTTGCGGCGGCCTTCAAAGCCGATTTGTTCCGCCTCGATTTCTGGGGCACCAGCGAGCCCTCCGTCGCGGCCATCCTCAATCAGGTCCGCGGCACGATGCTCGTGACGGTGTTCGTCTTCGTCGGCATCGAGGGGGCCAGTGTCTATTCCCGCTATGCACGCCGGCGCGAGGATGTCGGCATCGCCACCATATCGGGCTTTCTCGGCGTGCTGGCGCTGATGGTTCTGGTAACGCTCTTGTCCTACGGCGTACTGACGCAATCCGAGCTTGCCGGACTGCGCAATCCGTCGATGGCGGGCGTGCTTCAGGCCGTTGTCGGTCCGTGGGGTGCGATCTTCGTCAGCGCAGGGCTGATCGTTTCGGTGTCAGGCGCCTATCTGTCGTGGTCTCTTCTAGCAGCCGAAGTGCTGTGGTCGGCGGCGCGCACCGGGACCATGCCGTCCTTCCTGCAACACGAGAACCGCAATCAAGTGCCGGCTTCGGCCCTGTGGCTGACCAACGGCCTTATCCAGATTTTCCTCATCCTGACGCTCTTTTTCGACCAGGCGTTCCTGATGGCGCTGAAGCTCACGGGGTCGATGATCCTCGTGCCCTATCTGCTCGTGGCGGCCTATGCGCTCAAGCTGGCATGGACCGGCGAGACCTATGCTGCCGCCGACAACCGCCGCGCCGATTTCATCCTGGCCGCGCTCGCGACCCTCTATGCCGTCGGGCTGATCTATGCCGGTGGTCTCAAATTCCTGCTCTTGTCGACCGCCATTTATGCGCCGGGCACAGTGCTCTACATCATCGCCCGGCGTGAACAGCGCGCGCGCCTTTTCACGCATCGTGAAGCCATCGGTTTCGGCCTTCTTCTCACATGCTGCATCGCTGTCGCGTACGGGCTGACGGTCGGAGCCGTTGCGATTTGAGAGATGGCACCTCCGCCCGTGAGCGGTCGTCAGCGAACGGTCAGCCCGGCGGTTCGCGCCCCATCGATCAGGAGGTCCGACAATTCGGGATCGAAATGAAGAAGGCTGAGGTCCGTGCGCATCTGCAGGCCGTAATCGGGTCTTTGGCGCAGCAATTCCTCCAGATCGCGCATGGCCGCCGCCTGCTGCCCGGCTTTGGCGTGGCTTGCCGCACACAGAACATCCATCAGAGGAATCTGCCCCCGATCCATCCCCTGCAGAAGCTGGTGCGCTTTTTCAAACTGATGGCTCCTGTACGCATCGAGCGCCAATACGAATTGTGCGCCCGGCCGCACACGGCCGGAAAGTTCTTGGGACCGCTCGATGTAAGACAGGCCTCCTTCCCGGTCTCCCCTTACATAGGTCCGAATGCCGACGGCGTACAAAATTTCGGGATCGTTCGGATTGAGCTGAAGCGCCTTTTTGGCCGCGTGATCGGACGCGGCAAAGTCCCCGAGGCGGAAATGGCTGGCAAGAAGCGCAAGTTGTGAAAAGCCCGAACGCGGGTCGAGCTGAACCGCACGCTCGCCGGCGGCAAGCGCCATGTGGGGCAGGTTTTCATCGCGAATGCCGGACATGCGCCACGGCCGTTCCTCATAAAGATAGGCAAGTGCCAAAGCGGCCCACGCATCCGCATAGTCCGGCTCAAAGGCGACGGTGCGCTCAAGGCATGCGCGGACGCGTTTCTGCCGACTCCCATCCGGTGATACGAACAGAGCGCGCGCCTGAAGGACACAGCGATAGCCAATCGCGTTCGACTTGAACTGGGCTGAAATGTCCGACCCGACAATGCCATAAGGTTCCGCGACACGCGAGGCGACGCGGGCCGCAATGCGGTCTTCGAGTTTGTAGGGCAAATTCCCGACGGTCGACTGGTCGAATGTTTCGGACCACACCGTTTCCGACGTCCGGGCGTTCAGAATGCTCCACCAGAACCGCAAGGATCCATCGGTCACGCGGAGATTGGACGTCAATATGTAATCGAGTTCTGCCTGCACCGGTTCACGTGTGCCGCTTGCGCGGCCCTCCCGCACATGAACCAGTTTCAGGCCAGGAAATCGCGACAGGCTGGACACGATGGACAAAGTGAGACCGTCGGCAACGGCGCGGCCTTCCGCCTGCTCTTCCGCGGTGGCAACGGACTCGATGGCCAGAACCGGCACATCGCGCGAACTCCCATTTTGCGACGGCAGGAGCCAGAAAAGACCTGCGAAGATCAGGCCCCCGATCGCCAGTCCTGCGAGCTGTTTGCGGGACACAGAAACGGCAGGATGGAGGCTCTTGCGCCCCCCGGACCGGCCCGGCGTTTCGCCGGGAGCATCCGCATCATCTGGACTTTTGGCCTCGGCGTGACCGCTTTGTTGCGGCTCCCGCCATCGATAAAAGTGCGGGACATAACCGCCTTTCGGCAAGTCGATGCGTGTGTCCGCCTTGACGCCATCCTGCGCGTAATAATCCGCGAGAGCGCCGCGCAGACGCACGGCCTCGATGCGCACGATTGGATCGGAGATGCTGTCGAACGTTGGTGCGCGCCCGAACACATCGACCGCGATCGTGTATGACTTGATCCGCGCTTCCCGCCCGGCCAAAGTCTCCTCGACGACGAATCGCAGAAACCGGCGGTTCCGCTCCGACATATGAAGACGATCATCCGAAAGGAGCTGATCCAGAGCCGTGCTGATCTCATCGGACCCGATGGCGTCCCGACGTTCTGTACTTACTACGTCGCCATCGGCGCAACCCGTTCCGGGAGACGCGCGCGGTTCGTGCAGGGCATGGATAGGACGCATACTTGCCCATCCCTCTCTCGCCGGGATGCGGTCCGCATCTCGCGATCAATATGAACCCGTCTGCTGCTGTCGCCTGTAACGGTATCATATTCGGCAGTGCTGTACAGAGCCGGCACAGACCCCGCGCGTGCGGCTTCTTTTCTGGTTAAAACGGGTGGCTCCAAATTGGTGCAAATGAAGCGCAAAACAGCCGGAGCTGCGGTCCGACCGGGATGGTCGGGCTGTCATCCTCTTCAAACTGAAAGAGAAAGCTGTGCGCATGACGATCCGAGCTCCGCACAGCCCGCGCAGCCGGGGCGCTGCATTCTGTAACTGTTACATCTGCGCCGGTAACTTCCGGCGGACCTGCTCTTTCACCGACACTGCTTTTTCGCGGCCGGAACATGCCCGGAGATGCGGAGAATCTGTATGGGCCGTCTTACCGACAGTCTGCATTCCTTCTGCACCGTGATCGCGGCAAGACCCGACGGGCACTTCGCTTTTTGCCTTTATCTGCAGCCCATGCACAACGAGATCGCTGCGGCGCATCCGCATTCTCTCACGGTTCTGCCAACTTGCGGGGGGCCATCATGAACCCTCTGGCATCATGGAATGAAGGTCCGGCCAAAAGCGCGATCTTCGATTTCGTAGCGCGCGTAACGGACGAAAGAAGCACGGATTTCGTGCCCGTGGCCCGGCGCATCGCCGTGTTCGACAACGATGGCACCCTATGGTGCGAATATCCGATGCAGACCCAAGTCTATTTCGGTTTCGCCCAACTGGCGGGACTGGTCGAAAAAGATCCTGAACTGAAGAAGCGCCAGCCGTACAAGGCCTTCCTCGAACACGATCTTGAAACGCTCCACAGGCTCGGCAAGAAGGCCGTCTTCGAATTTGCCTTCGCAACCCATGCCGGCATGACCGTTACGGAGTTTGACGCGCATGCGCGCGACTGGTTCGAAAGCGCCCGCAATCCGAAACTCGACCGGCTTTTCCTGAAATGCGTGTACCGCCCACAGGTCGAACTTCTCGATTATCTGCGGGCCAACGGCTTCAAGCCGTTCATCGTCTCCGGCGGCGGCATCGACCTCATCCGCGCCTTCGCCGAGACGGCCTATGGTATACCGCCGGAACAGGTGATCGGCTCAAGCCTGCACATGAAGATCGAGGCGAGCGGGACGACGGTCAATCTTCGCAAGCTTCCCAAGCTCCACAGCTTCGACGACCGTGAGGAGAAGGTCGTCAATATCGGCCTGCACATCGGGTGCCGGCCGATCCTGTGCTTCGGCAATTCGGACGGCGATCTCGCCATGATGCGCTACACCATGACCGGCGACGGTCCGCGCTTCGCGCTTCTCCTCCACCACGACGACGCCGCGCGGGAATTCGCCTACGACCGCGACTTCAAGCTCAGCCCTCTGCGGGAGGCGCTCGAAACCGCCGCCGAACATCGCATCCAGGTTGTCAGCATGGCCAAGGACTGGAGCGAGGTGTTCGTGTGATGAACGCGACCGATCGCAGCGGCACGGTTGAAAAACGACAGAAGGGACGATCGCACTGACCCAAGGGCTGGGACAAAGGAGATACAACATGCGTATCCGAACAGCATCTTTCCTCGCTTGCGCGCTGGCCGTCATGCTGCATGGCGGGCCAGCGTCCGCCAACCATCCCGCCCAGATCGGCACATCGGTCTGGACCGGCGAATTCGCCCATGAGGATGCGGCGTTCACCGAAGCCCAGGCCAGGCGGCGCACGACGACGCGCGTCGGGCCACGCGGCAACGTCACCAGGCGTACTGTCGTCAGGCCGGGTGTGAGACCGGTCAGACCCGGACCGTGGGTGCGCCCCGGCTATCGGTGGCGCCCAGGTGGCGCGATCGCAGCCGGTGCCGCGCTCGGCTTTGTCGCGGCGGGAACGGCCGCCGCTTGGGCAGGCCCGGCGCCCGCACGCGGGATGTGCTGGTACTACACCGACCGAAGCCGCCGGAACGGCTTCTGGGACTACTGCCCCCGCTGATCCTGTACGGCATAGCGAGGCGTCCGCGCCTCGCTACCTTCGCCTTGGCAAAAGCATGTCGTTACGCGGTGAAACCCATCCCCGAAATTTTGGCGGACCGCACGACCTTGTGCAGCACCTGCGGAAATTAAGATATTCCCGCCGGGGCCGCTCCATCATCGGCCCTGCTCTTTACCACCCCGCACCGGACCACCGAGCGACGAGCGTCATCCCCTAGAACATTGCGACTGCTGGATATTGCCGGAACTGGCGTCCCCCCAAGCATTCGCGCCACGGAATGACAGATTTACTTCGGTGCGACCCCGGAAATTAAATATATAACAATTTTAAGTTTACGACTTTTGTATAATCGGGCTACGTTGGTCACCCAAGCGCCGCGGGGGGATAAAGGCCGGGAGGCCACGATGGTACGCGCGTCTGTAGCGTTGGTGGATGAGCACCCTCTTTTCCTGGCTGGGCTTTCCAGCCTTCTCACGGTGACCGGCGGCTATTCGGTCGTTGCGACAGGACGGTCCTTCGCGGACGCGAAGGAGATTCTGCGCGAGCACAAGCCCGATATTCTCATCACGGAAATCACGCAGCCCGGAGATGCGTTCGGTACTCTGCGCGACATGCCCGCGATCTCGCGCCGGACGAAGATCGTCGTCTGTACGGCGCGCACGGATGTCGACGGCGCCGTCCGCGCGCTCGATGCCGGGGCCAGCGGTTATGTGCTCAAAGGCAGCAGCGAGCTGGATCTCATGGCCGCGCTCGATGCCGTTTCGCGCGGCGAAACCTTCATCAATCAAGGCTTTGCTGCAAAAATCATCGGTTCCATGCGCGAATCCGCAATGCTCAAGGCCGCGGCCGAAAAGGAAAAGCTGACTTTGCGCGAGCAGCAGATCGTTCAGCATCTGCTTCAGGGGCACACCAACCGCGAAATCGCCCAGAATCTGGCGATCAGCGAAAAGACCGTCAAACACTACATGACGATCATCATGCAAAAACTGCACGCGCGGAACCGCCTCGAAGTCGTCATCGCCGCGCAGGGCCTGCCGGGACAAGGCGCAACCCGCTACACCCAATAAGAAGCTCTCCTCCCTGCCCTGAACGCCGCGCCCTGCGCGGCGTTTTCGTTCAGGTCTTAGGTCCGCGACGCGTGGGACCAAGGTCCGAAGCCGTGCCTGCCGATGGTCGCGGGCACGGACCGGACCTCCATCCATGAAATCGTTCGACCTTGTGAAGTCGCTCTCCTTGTAAAGACGGACAACAGTGAACCCCATCGCGCAGTGCCGCAAATGCCGGTCTGCGCAGCATGTCACGGGCGAAATTTCATTCGCCGACGGGTTCACTTCGCCGGATCTTTTGATCGTCAGGCTCGGGAGGATGTCATGGCTGCTTTCACCCTCAACCAGGCCGACCTCGATTTTATCCTCCGGCAGATCAAGATCTCCGAGGCCCATGCGAATGGGGCGGCGCTGACCGAAATCCGGCTCGATCCAGCAACGGGCGAAGTCCTGGCAAACGCAAACCTCTACAACGCTTCTGGTCAGTTCATCGGCGGGCCAGGCTATCCGCTGACCGACACCAATGGCGCTCCCATCACCTATGCTCTCGCCATCCCGGACCCGAAGACGCCCTACGGCCTGCGCACGGTGGACGGCACCTACAACAATCTTGTCGAAGGGCGGGAGCATTGGGGCGCTGCCGGTCAGGAAATGCCGCGTCTGTTCGACGACGTCACCTACCGCAACGAGCAGGACGACACGATCGCCTTCGGTGGCGGCGCCATCCAGTTCGGCAACAACAATTACACCCCCGGCACGCCCAGCAACACTCCGGGGGTCGCGAACGGATCGGTGGTCGATGCCGACCCGCGGCTGATTTCGAATCTCGTCGTGGACATGAGCCTCAACAATCCGGCGGCCATCGTCGCAGCACTGACCTTCGCCGGATCGGAAGTCATCCACGGCGCGACCGGCGACCTTACGAGCATCCTTGCCGCCTCGGCCACGTGGCAGCCGCATCTGGACGTCCTGACCAGCCCCACCACCACGCCGGCAGAGAAAGCGGCAGCGCAAGAGGCCATCAATCTCTTCCTTCAAGGCTTCGGCATCGAAGTCGATGAAACGGGCTCGGTGTTGATCCCCAATGTGGCGCCGGACGAGGGTCTGTCGGCTCCGTTCAATGCGTGGATGACCTTTTTCGGCCAGTTCTTCGATCACGGCCTCGATTTGATCACCAAGGGTGGCAGCGGCACGATCTACATTCCGCTTCAGCCGGACGATCCGCTGTACAACCCGGCGAGCCCGAACACCAATTTCATGGTGCTGACGCGCTCGACGCCCGAGGGCGATTCCCAGAAAAACGTCACCACATCATGGGTCGATCAGAACCAGACCTATACCTCCCATGCCTCTCATCAGGTGTTCCTGCGCGAATATGCGCTCGTCGAAGGCAGGCCGGTCGCAACCGGAAAGCTGCTCGATGGCGTGAGCGAGGGCGGCGTTCGGAACGGACTGCCCACCTGGGCGGACGTGAAGGCGCAGGCGCTGATGCTGGGCATCGAGCTGACGGACCGCGATGCTGTCAGCGTGCCGCTTTTGCGCACCGACGCCTACGGCAATTTCATTCCCGACGCGAATGGCTATGCGCAGGTCATCACCAATATCGGTGCGGACGGCGTTCCGAACACGGCCGACGACACCGTCGTCTCCCGCACGACGAATGGCGATGTTGCGGTCAACAGCTGGGCGGTCGGTGCGGTGCGCACCGGCACCGCTTTTCTGGACGATATTGCTCACAACGCAGTGCCCGTCACGAGCGCCGGCGCGGCCAAGGTTGCCGACGACGACAGCGAGATCGGTTA
Organism: Rhizobiales bacterium Ga0077545; assembly: GCA_001464335.1. Lineage (GTDB taxonomy): Bacteria > Pseudomonadota > Alphaproteobacteria > Rhizobiales > Methylopilaceae > Flaviflagellibacter. The sequence goes on from LNEV01000006.1 coordinate 85,513, forward strand.
CGAAAACGCCGACGGCACACCTGCGCCAGTCAACACGCAAGGATCTCCGACGCAGTACGACAACGAACTGCTCGACCGCCATTTCATCACAGGCGACGGACGCGGCAACGAGAACATCGGCCTGACCTCCGTCCATCACATTTTCCATTCCGAGCACAACCGTCAGATCGATGCACAGAAGCTGACAATCCTGAACAGTGGCGACCTTGCCTTCATAAATGAATGGCTGGCGACGGACGTGCCGGGCCTGCCCGCCAATTTTGCGTCGATGACGGCGCTGCAGCAGCTCGCCTTTGCCAATACGCTGAACTGGGATGGCGAGCGCCTGTTCCAGGCGGCGCGCTTTGCCACCGAGATGCAATATCAGCATCTCGTTTTCGAGGAGTTCGGCCGCAAGATTCAACCGGCCATCGACCCGTTCGTGTTCAATTCGGTCACGGACATCGATCCGTCCATCTTCGCCGAGTTCGCCAATGTGGTGTACCGCTTCGGCCATTCCATGCTGACCGACAGCATGCCGCGCATTCATCTCAATGCGGACGGATCGGTCGCCGCGACCGACGACATGGGGCTGATCGCCTCCTTCCTCAATCCCGTGGCTTTCGACAATGACGGCGCACTGACCGCCGAACAGGCGGCCGGCGCCATCGTGCGTGGCATGACGGTCGAACGCGGCAACGAGATCGACGAATTCGTCACGGGCGCGCTGCGCAACAGCCTGCTCGGCCTGCCGCTGGATCTGGCCGCGATCAACATCGCGCGCGGCCGCGACACCGGAATGCCGACGCTGAACGAAGCACGCGAGCAATTGTATGCCGCAACCGGCTCGTCGTTCCTGACCCCCTATACGAGCTGGGTCGAGCTCGCGGCCAATCTCAAGAACCCGATGTCGGTGGTGAACTTCATCGCCGCTTACGGCACGCACACGTCGGTCACGAGCGCGACCACGCTTGACGACAAGCGCACTGCGGCCATGGAACTCGTCTTCGGGACGGATGCGAACGGCGACGCCGTGGTGGCGGGCGACCGCCTCGCCTTCCTCAACGGGACGGGCGCCTGGGCCGGAGTGGAAACCGGCTTCAACCTGATCGATCTGTGGATCGGCGGCCTCGCCGAAAAGAAGATGCCGTTCGGCGGCTTCCTCGGCTCGACGTTCAACGCCATTTTCGAAGCGCAAATGGAAGCGCTGCAGGACGGCGACCGCTTCTATTACCTGACCCGCACGCAGGGCCAGCACCTCCTCCACGCACTGGAACAGAACTCCTTCGCCAAGATGATCATGGCGAACACCGACATTGCCGATGCGGGCGCGGACGGCATTCGCGGCACCGCCGACGACATCATCCGCCGCCATATCGGCGTCGATGTCTTCGCAAATTACGATTTCGTTCTTGAGGTGAATGCCGCCAACCAGGCCAATCCCGACCCGACCGACAACGATCCGGTTCTGGAAGCGATGGGCCTTGGCAAGGTCCAGCGCGACGATACCGGAACGCCCGGCGCCGATGCGAATTATCTGCGCTTTACCGGAGGTGAGCATGTCGTGGTCGGCGGCACGGAGAACGCCGACACGATCATCACCGATTTCGGCGATGACGGAATCTGGGGTGGCGCGGGCAATGATCGCATCGAATCCGGTGCGGGCGTCGATCTCGTCAACGGTGGTGCCGGTAACGACATCATCACCGACAGTGGCGATACCGGCGACTTCCTAAAGGGCGACGAAGGCGACGACGTGATCGCCAACTCCAACGGCCTCGACATCCTGATGGGCGGCAGCGGCGACGACGTGATCTTCGTCGGCGTCGACGACACTGAAGTGTTCGGCGGCGAAGGCAACGACTTCATCCTCGGCGGCGACGGCATGGACCTGCTGATGGGCAACGAAGGCGACGACTGGATCGAGGCCGGAGCCGGTTTTGACACCACCGCGGGGGACAATTCTGAGCTGTTCTTCAACTCGAAGATTCTCGGCCATGACGTGATGTTCGCAGGCTCCGACGAGCACGATTTCGACGCCGAATCCGGCGACGACATCATGGTTCAGGGCGAAAGCGTCATGCGAAACGAAGGCATGTTCGGCTTCGACTGGGCGATCTTCAAAGGCGTGCAGACGGACGCCTATGCGGACATGCGCATCAAGATCTTCACCACAGAAGAAGAGGACATCCTGCGCAACCGCTTCGACAAGACCGAAGCTCTCTCCGGCTGGAACGGCAACGACACGTTGATCGGCGACGACCGCGTGGCCGAAGACGCCCTCGGCGGCGACGGAGAGGTCGAGGGCGGCGGCACCGCGGCCAACGAACAGGTTTTCTTCAACGACGAACTGAGCCAGGCGGGCGTCAACCGGATCGAGGGTCTGCGTCAGCTTCTCGGCAACCTGATTACCGCCGCCACCGGCACGACGCCGGAAGCGCTGGAAGCCGAACTCGCCTTTACCGGCGGGAACGTTCTTCTGGGCGGCAGCGGAAGCGATATCATCCAGGGCAATGGCGGAGATGATTTCATCGACGGCGATGCCTGGCTCAATGTGCGCATCCGCATCACAGAACCCGGACAGGCGAACACGGTGGCGAACCAGATCGCCACCATCGACAGCCTGAAGCATATCTTCACGGCAGCGGAAGTGGCCGCCGCCAACCTGCCGGCATCATGGTCCGGCAAGAGCCTGTTCGAGCTGATGATCGACCGCGTCATCGTGCCGGACCAGCTCCACATCGTGCGTGAAATCGTCAAGGACGACGGCGTCGGGGACACCGATGTGGCGGTGTTCTGGGATGTGCGTGCGAACTACACGATCACCGCCAATGCCGACGGCTCGATCACCGTGTCGCACACCGGATTCGACCAAGGCAACGTGCCCGATGGCGAGAGGCTCGTGTCGGATGGCGCGGACCGACTGCGCAATGTCGAAGTTCTGCGCTTTGCGGATGGCGATCTCACCATCAGCCCGCCGCAACTTTTCCTGCGCGGCCCGCAAAACGGTCAATACGCCGACAATTTCAACAATTCGGGCTTCGGCAATTCCACCGGCACGACCCCGTGGGGACCGGACTGGATCGAGACCAACGACAGCGGCGGCCTGACGCAAGGCCAGATCCAGCTCGACGCCGGAGGCCAGGGCGGCACCAACGTTCTGCGCTTTGTCGGCGGAGGTGGCAGCAATGGTGCGGAAATCACCCGCGCCGTCGATCTCAGCGGCGTGACGTCTGCCAGCCTCAGCTATTCGGCCAATCCGGACGATATGGAGGCCGGAGAAACCGTGCTCGTGCAGTTTGCCGCCAATGGCACGGATTTCGTGACGCTCAACACCATCACCGGCGAAGGGCCGACCACTCCGTACACCCACATACTGACCGGGCCTTTCACGGCCAATGCCGCGATCCGGTTTGTCGCAAGTTCGATGAACAACACGAATGACATCGTTTCCATCGACAATCTGGCGATCAATTTCACACGTCCCGCCACTGCCGATTTCGAGACGACCTTCACGGAGGACGGCGCCGACCAGAACATCGCGAGCAATCCGCTCATCGTGGAGAGCGACAGCATCGTTTCGGCACGCATCGTGCTGACAAACGCCCAGGCAAACGACAGTTTCGACATTCCCGGAAACCTCCCCGGAGACATCGACAGCGCCGTCGATACGAGCCAGCCCGGTCGCATTACCGTCAATCTGACGGGCACCGGAAGCCTCGCGCAATGGCAGGCCGCGCTTGCAGCGGTGCAGTTCACCAACAACTCCGAGAATCCGAGCGCGGTCGATCGCGTCATTCAGGTCTCGGTCAATGACGGCATCGTGGACAGCAATGTCGCGACGACGACCGTCAATGTCGTGCCGGTGGACGATCCGGTAAACGCCGCGAACGATTCAATCGTGACCAATATCAGCGGCGCGACGAGCATTCTCGTTCCGAAATGGGCGCTGCTGTTCAACGACACCGATCTCGATAATACTGCGACCATCACCGGCGTCGGCAATGCAAACGGCCTGAGCAACCTCGCCCATACGGCCACCACGGTCAGCTTCACCGATCCCGTCATCGGCGGCGGAGGCCAGGGCGGCGGCGGATCGTTCGTCTATACGGCAACGGGCGCGCCCGGAGATACCGACAACGCAACCGTCAACGTCTCGCGCGACGTCGCGGGCAATGTCGACGGCAGCACAGGCAACGACATCCTCGTCGGCAGCGATGGCATTTCGACATTCGATGCCGGCGGCGGCAACGACATCGTTCTTGCCGGCGGCGGCAACGACACGATCGTCTGGAACGCCAATAACGCCACGGCCAATACTCTCAACGGCACCGACGGCCGCGACGTGGTCGACGGCGGCGCGGGAACGGACGATCATTTCATCGTCAACGGCAACAACAACAGCGAGCAATACCGCGTCTACACGCGCCTCGAGGCGACGAATGCCGGGCTTGTCCTGCTGCATGCGGAGAGCGAGATCGTGATCACCCGCGGCGCGGCAAACACGGTCATCGCGGAACTCGACAATGTCGAGGAAATCACCATCAACACGTTCGGAGGAATTGGCGACAACATCCAGGTGATCGGCAATTTCTCCGGCACGAGCCTCAACCTCAACACGATCACCATCAATGGCGGCGTGGGCGACGATGTCGTGGACATCGCTTCCCTAACATCGGCCCACCGCATAGTGTTCAAATCGAACGGCGGCAATGACACGATCGTCGGCACGCTGCGTCCGCAGGATGTCGTCGAACTGCCCAATGGCCAGACGCTCTCCGATTACACGGCGACCACCAACGCCAACGGCACGGTGACCTATTCGAACGGCACCCATTCCGTCACCTTCGTTCCCAGCGGCGACGACGACGTGATCGACGGCGCGTTCGGTTACACCGAAAGCGACATCGCGGGCCTCCAGGCTCTCGTGCGCGGGCTTCAGCCTCCGGCCGCGGGCGACGACGATGTGCCGCTTGGCGTTCGCACGCTTTCCGGCCAGGGCAACAATGTCGAGAACCCGACCTGGGGCAATGCCGACCAGGCGTTCATCCGCATTACCGACGCGCGTTACGGCGCGGCCGACAGCTTCGGCAACAAGGCGATCAATCCGATCTTCGACGGACTCGATCCGCGCGAGATCAGCAACATCATCGGCGATCAGGAAGTTGCGCTTCCGAAGGCCGGGAACGAGGCCAACATCTTCTTCATGGCGATGGGCCAGTACATCGATCATGGCCTCGATTTCCTGCCCAAAGGCGGCAACGGGTCCATCGTGATCGGTGCGCCGGGCGGCGGACAGCCGGGCACCGGCAACCCTGCCGATCTGACGCGCGGCACCGTCATGGGTTATGACGAGGATGGAAATCCGCTCCACAAGAACCAGACATCGCCTTTCGTCGATCAGAACCAGGCCTATGGCTCGCACAGCCTCATCGGCCAGTTCCTCCGCGAAGGCGACGGCAATGGCGGGCTCGGTTCGCACCTGCTCGCGGGAGCAGTCGATCCGTCCAATCCCGATTTCCGTCTGCTGCCGACGCTGCGCGAGCTGATCGTGCACCACTGGGAGAACGACACGATCTTCACCGATCCGTCGTTGACGGGTGGTCAGGTGAGCTTCCGCACCTACTACACGAACTACGCCATCGACGAGACCACGACCGGAACCCTGTTCAACCCGCAGAACGGCGCGTTCGATCCGGGGGTCCTGTCCAAGTTTATCACGAACTTCATGGGCTCGACGCATCCCCTGCTGCTCGACACCAACCCGTTTATCAGCGTCCTCGACCATTACATCACGGGCGACGGACGGGCCAACGAGAACTTTGCCCTGACCTCGATCCACACGATCTGGGCGCGTAACCACAATTATCACGTGGAAGGGCTGAAAGCCGCGGGCTTCGAGGGCACGGAAGAAGAGCTGTTCCAGGCCGCGAAGATGATCAACGAAGCTGAATATCAGCGCGTCGTCTTCGACGAATATCTTGAGGTCCTGCTGGGCGGTCTGCGCAGCGAAGGCACGCACGGGTTCGACGAGTACGATCCGGACGCCAATGCCGCGATCTCGCACGAATTTGCGGCGGCGGCATTCCGCTTCGGCCATTCGCTGGTGAGCGAAACCCTCACGGTTCTCGACGCCAACGGCGTGCCGCGGCAGGTTTCGCTGGTCGATGCCTTCCTCAATCCGAGCAACGATCCGGGCGTCTTTACGGCACCGCTGCCTCCCGGCTACACGCCGCAGCCGGGTTATGCCCAGTACGGTGTCGGCGCGATCGTCGGCGGCACGATCACGCAGGCATCCGAAAATGTCGACTTCAACATTGTCGACGCCGTGCGCGACAATCTCGTGCGCATCAGTGCGGACCTGTTTGCCTTCAATGTGGCGCGCGGCTGGGATCTTGGTCTTGGCACGTTGAACCAGGTTCGCGCGGATCTCGCGGCTTCGACGGACCGCTATGTGGCGGAAGCCGTGGGTTTTGCGGGCGGCGATCTTTCGCCCTACACGTCCTGGGAGGACTTCCAGACGCGCAACAGCCTCAGCAATGCGGTCATCGCGCAGTTCATGCAGGCCTATCCCGATCTCGTTCTGGACACGCCGGACAAGATCGCGGCCTTCGTCGCCGTCAATCCGGACATCCAGCTGCTGGATGGACCGAACGGCAGCAAGATCGTCAAGGGAATCGACCGTGTCGACTTCTGGGTCGGCGGCCTAGCCGAAACGCACATCAACGACGGTATTGTCGGCCAGACCTTCTGGGTCGTGCTCAGCGACCAGTTCGAGCGCCTGCAGGATGCAGACCGCTTCTACTACATCTCCCGCTTCGACGATTTCGACCTCTACGAGAACTTCATCGACGGGCAGGAATTCGCCGACATCGTGGCCCGCAACACGGGCATCGACGATCTGCCGGAGCACATCTTCGAAGTCTCCGACGAGGATGACGACGACACTCCGCTGCCCGACGATGACGATGACGATGACGATGACGATGATGATGACGATGATGACGACACGGGCAATGATGATGATGACGACGACGAGGAGGATGATGACGAGGATGAGGATGAGGACGACACGGACGATGATGACGATGACGACGAGGATGATGATCAGGACGACGACGAAGACGACGATACCGACGAGGATGACGACACGCCGACACCTCCGGCCCAGCCCGGAATCGGCACGCATCTTTCCGATGTCCTGACGGGAACATCCGGCGCGGACGATCTGATCGCTTTTGCGGGTGACGATGTCATTCTCGGCCAAAGCGGCGACGATGCCGTGCTGGCGGGTGACGGCAACGATTACGTCAACGGCGGCGACGGACGTGACGTGATCTCGGCCGGTGCGGGCGACGATCATGTCTTTGCCGGCAGCGGCGACGACATCGTCTATGGCGACGCGGGCGAGGACCGCATCTTCGGCGATGCCGGGGACGACCTCATCACCGCGGGCGCCGGCAACGATGCCGTGTTCGGCGGCGCCGGAAACGACCGGTTCGTCGCGGAGATCGGCGATGGCAGCGACAGCTATTTCGGCGACGAGGCGAATGGCGGTTCGGGCGTCGACACGCTCGACCTCTCGGCGCTGACCGCCGCGGCGGTGGTCGATCTCGGAACCGGCCTTGGCGGACAGGGCAGCGCGACAAGCGCGCAAAGCGGAACCGACGCTCTGTTCGGCGTCGAGAATGTCATCGGCGGCGCCGGCAGCGACCAGATCACCGCATCCGACGCGGTGAATGTGATCGCAGGCGGTGGCGGCAACGACACCTTCCGCTTCCTCAGCGCGGCCGCCGCGGACGGCGACACGATCCTAGACTTCCAGCCGGGAGACAAGATCGACCTCGTCGGCGTGGATGCCAATACGGGCGCTGCGGGCAATCAGGCCTTCACACTCGTGGCCGGCTCAAGCTTCACGGCGCTCGCCGAGCTCATCGTGTCTCACGAGACGCGTGCGGACGGTGCCTACACCGTGGTGCAGGGCAATACCGGCGGCGACAATGCAGCCGATTTCAAGCTCAGCCTGAAAGGCACGCACGATCTCGTAGCCGACGACTTCAAGCTTTGATCCCATCCCAGACGGGCGGACCGGTTTTCCGGCCCGCCCCTTGCGGAAAGCGTTATTCCCATGAGTTCCAATAGGCGGCCTCCCCGCAAGGAAGATGCAACGAAGCTGATCTCCGGCTTCCGCGGCGTTCTTCTGTTTCTCTTTCTCGTCTCGGGCATCATCAACATCCTCGCCCTGACGGGATCGTTCTACATGCTGCAGATCTATGACCGGGCGCTGACCGGCGGCAGCATCGCGACTCTGATGGCGCTGTCGGTGCTTGCCATCGGGCTCTATCTCTTCCAGGGCGTGTTCGACGTCATCCGCAGCCAGGTTCTCGTGCGCGTCGGAGCGCGCCTCGACAAGAAGATCGCGCCGCTGGCGCACAGCGTCGCCATCGACATGCCCCGGTTCGGCTTCTCGACGGCCGAAGCTCTCGAGCGCGGCCGCGATGTCGACACGGTGCGCGGATTCCTCGGCAGCCAGGGGCCGATTGCCCTGTTCGATCTGCCGTGGATGCCGATCTATCTCATCTTCGTCTACCTGCTGCACCCCTATCTCGGCGGCCTTGCGCTCGGCGGAGCGATCGTGCTGGCCCTTTTGACGCTCGCGACTGAGCTGATGACGCGGCGTCTCGCCTCCCGGACGCAGCAGGCCGCCATTACACGCAACATGATTGCCGATTCCAACGCCCGCAACGCCGACATTCTGAAGGCGATGGGCTTTGCGGGGCGTGCCGTGCAGCGTTTCAACGCGGCGAACCAGGAACACCTCGAATTGCAGACGCGCACAAACGACATCACCGGAACCTTCGGCGCCGTCTCGCGGGTGCTGCGCATGCTGCTGCAATCGGCGCTACTGGGCCTCGGGGCCTATCTCACCATAAAGGGCGAGCTGTCCGCGGGAGCGATCATCGCTTCCTCCGTCGCCTCCTCGCGGGCGCTCGCACCGATAGATCTGGCCATCGGCAACTGGAAAAGCGTGGTCGCCGCGCGCCAGGCCTATGGCCGCCTCAAGGAGACCGTCATTACGCTGTCCAAGGCCGAGGACCCGATGCCGCTGCCCGCCCCCGCGTCTGCCTTGCGGGTCGAGAAGATAACGGTGGCTGCTCCGGCGTCCGGCCGCATCCTCCTCAGCGAGGTGGGCTTCGAACTGAAAGCCGGAGAAGCGCTCGGCGTGATCGGCCCGAGCGCCGGCGGCAAGACGACGCTTGTGCGGGCGCTGACGGGCGTGTGGCCGGTTCTGCGCGGCAGCGTGCGTCTGGACGAGGCGGAACTGACCCAATGGAACGATGCCGATCTCGGCCGTTCGGTCGGCTATCTGCCGCAGGAAGTGGCGCTCCTCGATGCCACTATCGGCGAAAACATCAGCCGTTTCGAGGAAGACGCCGATCCCCGCAAGATCATTGCTGCGGCGCAGGCGGCGGGCGTGCATGAGATGATCGTGCGCCTGCCCGAAGGCTACAAGACGCGGATCGGCCCGCAGGGCGCTGTGCTCTCGGCCGGCCAGCGCCAGCGCGTCGGGCTTGCCCGCGCGCTGTACGGCGAACCTTTCCTCGTCGTGCTCGACGAGCCGAACTCCAATCTCGACAACGAGGGCGAATTGGCGCTGACGGCGGCCATTTCCGGCATCCGCGCCCGCGGCGGCATCGCCATCGTGGTCGCGCACCGGCCGAGCGCGCTCGCCGCGATCGATCTCGTCGCCGTCATCCAGAACGGACGCCTCGCAGGGTTCGGCCCGAAGGAGGAAATCATATCGTCCCCCGCCCGCCCGGCAGCCGCCGCCAAACGCAGAACAACCGAGATAAAGGTGCCCGCATGACCATCAGCGTCAAAGCGACCAAGGCTCAGGCGGAAAGCCCGACCGCCGCCCACGACCGCTATCTTCTCAAGGGCATCGTCTTTACAAAAGCGCCGATCTATCTCGGCGGGCTGATCGCCGCGCTTGTTCTCTATCTGCGCTCGTTCTTCCCGGCGCAAGCGCAGGAGCCGCCCGAGCCGGAGGACGCGAAATCAGGGACCGAGGAGCCCGTCGCTCTTGCGGAGGCCGACACCATTCCCGCCGACCCGGAAGTGACCGGAGATATTTTCTCCGGCAGTCCCGGCCCCAACGGGTCCGGCAGCCCGGCCTATGACCCCGAACCGTTGAGCTTCGTCATGCTCGACAACCCGTCCATCACCTATCAGGTGCCGGATGTGGCGGTGCGCGTACGACAAGACTCGTTCGAAGTTCGCCCGCGCGCGATGAACGACAATGTCGGCTTCACAGGCATTGGCGGTAACGACGCGGGCTCTCCCGGCGGCGCGGGCGGAAACGGCCCCTCCTCGCCCGGAGCGGAAAGCCCGACGGACGGCGATGACGACGATAACCCGGCAAATCGCGCGCCGCGCACGCAGGGAACGGCCTGGCTCGGCGACGCCATCAGCGGACATGCCATCCTGATCGCGTTCGCCTCGTTGCTGCAGAACGTGTCCGATGCCGACGCCGATACGCTCAGCGTCTCACATCTCTCGGCCTCGCACGGCACGCTCGCGGCTGTGAACGGAGGGTGGATGTTCACGCCCGCGGAGGGTTTCACGGGTGCGGTCTCGCTGGCTTATCTCGTCAACGACGGGAAAGGCGTGGTGCAGCACAGCGCGCAAATCCGCGTGGTCGATTACCACGAGATCAATGGCACGCCGGGCGCCGACATGCTGGTCGGAACGACCCACAAGGACTTCGTCGACGCGGACGATGGCGACGACAATGTCGACGCGAGGGACGGCCACGACACGATCTGGGCGCGCGGCGGCAACGACAACATCAACGCAGGGTCCGGCAACGACATCGTCTATGCCGGTGCTGGAAACGATCTTGTCTTCGGCGGTGCGGGCAATGACACGGTGTTCGCCGGTGCAGGAAACGACCGCGTCTTCGGCGAGGACGGCAACGACATGCTTTTCGGTGAGGAAGGCAACGACACGCTGCGCGGCGGCGCGGGCAATGATGTTCTCGATGGCGGCGCGGACGACGATCTTCTGTCCGGCGATGAGGGCAACGACGTGCTGCAGGGCGGCACAGGCCAGGACGCTCTGTTCGGCATGAGCGGAAACGATGTCCTCGACGGCGGCGAAGGCGAGGACGAGGTTCTGGGCGGCGACGGCGAGGACATCATCGTCGGAACGTCCGATGCCGCACCCGATCTCTATGATGGCGGCAGCGGAACGGACACGCTCGATTATTCCGGCACGCTTCTTGGCGTGGTCGTCGACCTCGAAACCGGCAAAGCCACCGGCGTCGAGATCGGAGAGGATCTCATCCGCGACATCGAGACCGTGATCGGCGGCGACGGCGACGACACCTTCATCGCGACCGAGGCCGTCACCTTGCGCGGAGGCGGTGGAGACGACGATTTCCACTTCACCGCCATCGCGTTCGGTCCGCCCGTCGAACATTGCATCGAGGATTTCGAGGTGGGCGACCGGATCCATGTCGGCACATACAGCCTGTCGCGCGATACCCGCGACGAGATCGAGGACATGTTCGAGGACATCTACGGAGATGAGCCCGACGACAGCGAACGCCGCCCCATCCGTTACCACAACGAACGCTACAACGAGATGGAGCGGACGCGCATCGAAGCCGATCTCGACGGCGATGCGCTTTACGAACTCGCCATCAATCTCGATGGCCACCACGTCCTGTTTATTGCCGAGAACATCGCCTGAAGGAGTGTCTCATGTCCCGCGTTCTCTCCGACATAAACGATGATCCCGGCTTTCATTTGAAGTCCCGCATCTTTGTGGGCATCGCCCTTGGCGCCTTTCTGGTCTTCGGTATCGGCGCCTGGGCGGTGCTCGCGCAATTGTCCGGCGCAGTCGTCGCCCAAGGCTCGGTCAAGGTCGACCGCAACCTCAAATCCATACAGCACCGCGACGGCGGCATCGTCGGCGCAATCCAGGTGCGCGAGGGCGATTTCGTCAAACAGGGTCAGGTCCTGCTGCGTCTGGACGATGCCCAGACACGCGCTGAACTCTCCATAATCCGGGCCCAGATCGACGAGTTGACCGCGCGCCGCGCCCGCCTGTCGGCTGAGCGCGACATGATGGACACGATCCCCTTCCCCAAAGGCTTTGCGGAATCTTCCCCCGAAGCGGCGGCGCTGGCCGAGAGCGAAAGCAATCTGTTTCGCGGCAATCTCATCCACCGCCGCAGCCAGAAGGAACAGCTCGAACTGCGCGTCTCGCAAGTCGAAAAGGAAATCTCGGGTCTCGAAGCGCAGCGTGTCGCCAAGGTGGACGAGATTCGCCTGATCGACACCGAGAACAGCAAGCTGAAGGAACTCCTCCAGAAGGGGCTGATCGAGAATGTGCGCGTCTACAACACGGACCGCGAGGCGGCCCGACTGCTCGGCAGCCGAGGAGAGGTGGAAGCCGGCATCGCGCGCGCCAACGCCACGATGAGCGAAATCCGTCTTCAGGTCATCGCCATCGACCAGAGCGCCCGCACCGAGGCTCAACGCGAGCTCACTCTGGTGGAGGCCAAGCTTTCCGAACTCACCGAACGGCGCATCGCCGTCGACGACAGGCTGGCGCGCACCGACATACGTTCGCCCATTTCCGGTTATGTCAACGAGGTCGCCGTGCATACGATCGGCGGCGTCATCACACCCGCCGAACGGCTCGTCACCATCGTTCCGGAAAACGCCCCGCTGCGCATCGAAGCCCGCATCCGGCCGAGCGACATCGACCAGATTCGCGACGGCCAGCCCGCACGGCTTCATTTCTCTGCCTTCAACCGCAACACGACCCCCGAACTCGCCGGAAAGGTCGTCTATGTCTCGCCCGCGACGACGCGCGACACCGTGACCGGGGAAGCCTATTTCATCGCCGACATGGATGTGCCCGCCGAGGAAATGAAGCGCCTCGACGGCCGCAAGCTCGTGCCCGGAATGCCGGTCGATGTCTACATCTCGACCGACCAGCGCAGCGCCCTCTCCTATCTCACCAAGCCGTTCCTCGATCAGGTCCGGCGCGCCTTCCGGGAGGAGTGAACCGGCGGGACACGCATCCGCTCCGGCGGAATTCCCCGCCTTCCACACCTTGCTCACCCATGCCTTGGCTCCGCCGCATCCCGGCGGGCATGATGCGGCCATTCGAATCACGAGGTCCGTTTCATGTCGCGTATCGCCATCCCCTCAATGATTGCCGCCGAAATCTCGAGCCGGGCCGAACAGGTCGAGGCGGCCATTGCTCTGCTCGATGGTGGCGCGACGGTTCCCTTCATTGCCCGCTACCGCAAGGAGGCGACCGGGGGGCTCGACGACGTGCAGTTGCGCACGCTGCAGGAGCGTCTCTCCTATCTGCGCGAGCTGGAGGACCGCCGCGAGTCCGTCGTCAAATCGGTCTCGGAACAGGGAAAGCTGACGCCTGATCTTGAGGCGAAGTTCCTCGGGGCCGTCACCAAGACCGAACTGGAAGACCTCTATCTTCCGTTCAAGCCGAAGCGCCGCACCCGCGCCGAGATCGCCCGCGAAAACGGCCTCGGACCGCTGGCCGAAACCATCCTCACCGACGCCGCCGCAGATCCCGAAGCTCTGGCCGCCGCCTATCTCGGCGAGAACGTGCCGGATGTGAAAACTGCCCTCGACGGCGCCCGCGACATCATCGCCGAAGGCTTTGCCGAAAATGCCGAAACGCTCGGACAGCTTCGCGAGCATATGCGCAGCACCGCTGTGCTGAAAGCGAGCGTCGTTCCGGGCAAGGAAACCGAAGGCGCGAAGTTTTCGGATTATTTCGACCACAAGGAAGCCTGGTCGAAGGCCCCGGGCCATCGCGTGCTTGCGATGCTGCGCGCCTGGCACGAGCAGGTCATCTCGCTCGATCTGGAAATCGATGCGGTCGATCCCGCACCCGTCTCGCGCGCGGAGCTGATCGTCGCGCACACGAACGGCGTGTCCGGCTCGGGCAAGGCGGCGGCTTTTCTCGGCGCCGCCGCCCGCTGGGCCTGGCGCGTGAAGCTGCGCTCGCAGCTCACGGGCGAACTGATCGGGGAAGCCCGCGAGCGCGCCGAGGAAGAAGCGATCCGCGTCTTCGCGCGCAATCTGAAAGATCTTCTCCTCGCCGCCCCGGCCGGAAACCGCGCCACGATGGGCCTCGACCCCGGCATACGTACGGGCGTCAAGGTTGCGGTGGTGGACGGCACCGGCCGCCTGCTCGACACCGCGACGATCTATCCCTTCCAGCCGAAGAACGATGTGCGTGGGGCGACCGAGACGCTGCGTCACCTGATGCGCAAGCACAATGTGGAACTCATCGCCATAGGCAACGGCACCGCAAGCCGCGAGACGGACAAACTCGCCGCCGACACGATCGCCGATCTCGCCGAACCGCGCCCCATCAAGGTGGTCGTCAGCGAGGCCGGGGCATCCGTTTATTCGGCCTCCGAGATCGCCTCCAACGAGATGCCGGATGTGGACGTGTCGCTGCGCGGCGCGGTTTCCATCGCCCGCCGCCTGCAGGACCCGCTGGCCGAACTCGTCAAGATCGAGCCGAAATCCATCGGCGTCGGCCAGTACCAGCACGATGTGAACCAGCACCGTCTTGCCAAGGCGCTCGATGCCGTCGTGGAAGACGCGGTGAACGCGGTCGGCGTCGATCTCAACACGGCATCCGCGCCGCTGCTCGCCCGCGTCTCCGGGCTCGGCTCCTCCATCGCGGAAGCGGTGGTGGCACATCGCAATGCCAACGGCCCGTTCGCCTCGCGCAGTCAGCTCCTGAAAGTGTCCCGCCTCGGCGACAAGACCTTCCAGCTCTGCGCGGGCTTCCTGCGCATCCGCGACGGCTCCGAACCGCTCGATGCGTCATCGGTGCATCCGGAAGCCTACCCGCTTGCCCGCAACATCATCGCGGCGTGCGGGCGCGATCTCCGCTCGCTGATCGGCGACAAGGCCGCGATCAAATCGATCGACCCGCGCACATTCATCACCGGGGATTTCGGTCTTCCGACCGTGCTCGACGTTCTCGCCGAATTCGAAAAGCCCGGCCGCGACCCGCGCCCGGCCTTCAAGACCGCGACTTTTGCGGACGGCGTCAACGAAATCTCCGATCTGAAACCCGGAATGACGCTGGAAGGAACAGTCACGAATGTCGCCGCCTTCGGTGCTTTCGTGGATATCGGCGTTCATCAGGACGGTCTCGTCCACATCTCCCAGATCGCTGATCGGTTCGTGAAGGACCCGTCCGAGGTCGTCAAAGCGGGCGATGTGGTGAAGGTGCGCGTGCTCGACGTCGATGCGGGCCGCAAGCGCATTTCCCTGTCCATGCGCAAGGATGGCGGCGCCGCCGCACCGGCCCAGAAAAGCATGGGCCAGAAACCCGAAGCCGCAAGCCGCCGCGACACCGACCGCCACACGCGCCCGCAGCGCCAACCCGAAGGCCAGAGCGCGCTTGCCGCCGCCCTTCAGGCCGCGATGAGAAAGTAGCAAAACCGCAACCGGCGGGCCGCCGGTTGCGGTTCCTTTACGCTTATATACATTTAATTGCTTGATCCGGCGAAGCCTTCGCCGGCGCGAGTGCATGTGATGGAACGAGACCTTCCTGTACGCGGCAACGAGCGGGACATCCCGCAACCCATTCTGCTGACCTCTCATCCCGGAAATTCGAGCAGCACGCCGCGGCCCGTAATGTGGGGCGCGAAAGATCCCAAAACGCGCGGCCCCGTCATCGCGACGCCCCGCGCGGCGGGCCGAAATGCCATCGGGTCCCATTCCGGCGCCTATTCCGTTTACCGGGCTCTGGCCGTCGCGGCCGGGCAGCTCGCCCCCGATCACAAACCGGACCTGACGAACACGGCCCCCGCCGAGCCGATCGGCCCATTCCCGCAATGGGCGGATGGGAGCAAGATCGTCTCGCTCGATCCTTGGGGGCATATGCCGGAACGCTTCGCGGAGGACATCGCGGCGGGATCGGACATCCGGCCTTCGATCGCCGTCACCAAGGCACACATCAACATGCCGGAAATCGGCGCGGCGATCCTAGCCGGACGCCTCAATCCGGACGGCGACATTCTCGCCCCGAACGGCGATGTGCGCGTCACCAAGATCGCGATCGAGCCGGTCTGGCAACTCGAAGGCATTGCCCGCCGTTTCGGCGTTCGCGAGACCGAATTGCGCCGCGTCCTGTTCGAGAACACAGGCGGCATGTTTCCCGAGCTCGTGACGCGGCCCGACCTCAAGCTTTTCCTGCCGCCCATTGGCGGAACCACGGTCTATCTGTTCGGCGATCCTGCGAAACTCGGCAAACGGAAGACAAAAATCGCCTGCCGTGTGCACGACGAATGCAACGGCTCGGATGTGTTCGGCTCCGACATCTGCACCTGCCGTCCTTACCTCGCGCACGGCGTCGAAGTGTGTATCGAGACGGCGCAGGAAGGCGGCGTCGGCGCGGTCGTCTACAACCGCAAGGAAGGCCGGGCGCTTGGCGAGGTCACGAAATTCCTGGTCTACAACGCACGCAAGCGCCAGGAAGGCGGCGACCGGGCGGACGCTTACTTTCAACGCACCGAATGCGTCGCGGGCGTGCAGGACATGCGCTTTCAGGAACTGATGCCCGACGTGCTGCACTGGCTCGGCATTGCCCGTATCGATCGCCTCGTCTCGATGAGCAATATGAAATATGCGCCCATCGTCGCCAGCGGCATCGAAGTGGTGGAGCGTGTGCCGATCCCGGACGACCTCATCCCCGCCGATGCGCGCGTGGAGATGGATGCGAAGAAGGCCGCCGGTTATTTCACCGACAAGGTTCCCGACAGCGCGGAGCTTGCCATCGCGAAAGGCCGCGGGCTCGAAGCGTGACGGACAGGAACATGAGTGACGTTGCGACGGCGCTGACCTGGCTGCGCTCTCCCGAGGCGATCCGCGAACGCTGCCATTTTCTGCTTGCGCTCGCCGGGCAGGACAGGCTCGCGCATTTCACGCTTCATCTGGACCGTCTGGATTCGGCTGCGGATTATGTCGCCTCGGTCATCCGCGAGAGCTATCCCGGCCTCGACATCCCCTACCACGCGCGATGGCGGCATTTTTCGGCGGGCGGCATCGACCGCTGGCACGCACTCCGCAGCGATCTGAAGCATCTCAATGCCGACGAGATCGCGCGCATCCGGTTCGATCTGTGCGTGCCGAGCGTGCTCCTCGATGCCGGCGCGGGGCCGGACTGGAGCTTCGAGGAGCCGGGAACGCATCTGTCCATCGGACGCTCCGAGGGACTGGCCGTCGCCAGCTTCCACGCTTTTGCGGCAGGCGCCTTCTCATCCGATCCCGAGCATCCGTTGCGTACCGACGCCGAGGCGCTCCGCAACATCACCCATCAGGACATCGAAGCCTGTTTCCAGACCAGCGCCGGAAATCCGCTTGTCGGGATCGAGGGCCGCGCGGCCTTGATGCGCGCGCTCGGTGCCGCGTTGAACGCGCGATCGGATCTTTTCGGCACGGACGGACGGGTCGGACGCCTATACGACGTGCTGAAACTCAAGGCGCTGAACGGTGCCCTGCCCGCCCGCGACATTCTGGCGGCCGTCATCGACGGCTTCGGCCCCATCTGGCCCTCGCGCATGACGCTCGGTGGCGAAAATCTCGGGGATGTGTGGCATCATTCCGCCATCGTCACCGACGACGCCACAAGCGGCCTCGTGCCCTTCCACAAACTCTCACAATGGCTGAGTTATTCGCTGGTCGAGATTTTCGAGGATGCGGGACTTCGCGTGTCCGGCCTCGACGATCTGACGGGACTTCCCGAATACCGCAATGGTGGCCTCTTCCTCGATCTCGGCGTGCTGGAACTGCGCGATGCCGCGCTCGCCGAAGTGCCGCTGCCGGTGGACCACGAAGCAATTGTGGAATGGCGCGCGCTAACGCTCGCTCTGCTCGACCTGATCGCCGAGCCCGTGCGAGAACGACTTGGCAAAAGCGCTGAGGACATGCCGCTCGCGCGTGTGCTCGAAGGCGGCACCTGGGCGGCGGGACGCAAGATTGCACGCGAAAAGCGCGAGGGCGGCGGGCCGCCTTTGCAGGTTCTCAGCGACGGGACTGTTTTTTAAGAGGGTCGGGGCATGGCTGCAGGAAATGTAATTCTCGTCGATCATCCGCTCGTGCAGCACAAGCTCACTCTGATGCGGCGGAAGGAACAACCGACGACGGATTTCCGCAGGCTCGTCTCGGAAGTGGCCCTCCTGCTCGCCTATGAAGTGACGCGCGATCTTCCGCTGGCGACGACCGAAATCGAAACCCCGCTCGAAAAGATGACGGCGCCGATCCTTGCCGGAAAGAAGCTCTGCTTCGTGTCCATCCTGCGCGCGGGCAACGGCATTCTCGACGGCATGCTCGATCTCGTTCCGTCCGCACGCGTGGGGCATGTCGGGCTTTACCGCGATCCGGAAACCCTGGTGCCGGTGGAATATTACATCAAAGTGCCGGACGATCTCGGCGAACGCCTCACCGTCGTCGTCGATCCGATGCTGGCGACCGGCCATTCCGCCGCCGCCGCGATCAGCCGCCTGAAACAGGCGGGCGCGAAGAACATCCGCTTCGTGTGCCTGCTCGCCGCGCCCGAGGGCCTGTCGGTACTGGCCGAGATGCATCCGGACGTCACGGTCTACACTGCCGCCGTGGACCGCCAGCTCGACAGCCACGGTTATATCCGCCCCGGCCTCGGCGATGCGGGCGACCGGCTGTTCGGAACCAAGTAGTCAGCCCGCCTCGACCGGGGCGTAATCCGCGCCATTCACCAAGGCCGGGCGTCCTGCCAGCGACAATTTCGTTTCCAACGCAGGCGTTTCGGCGATCACCTTGCCGCGCCGGATGACGTAAAGACGCGTCGCCTTCAGGCGGATCGCCTCGATCGCATCCTTGGCCTGAAGGATCACGAGATCGCCGTTGCGGCCCGGTTCGAGTCCATACCCCTCAAGCTGCATGATCTTCGCCGGATTGGTCGTCACCGCATCGAAGCAGAAGCCCATCGCCTCGCGCGCGGCGAGCTGGCCGACATGGAGCCCCATGCTCGCCACCTCCAGCATGTCCGCCTGCCCGAGCGAATACCACGGGTCCATGCAGCAATCCTGCCCGAAGGCGACATTGACGCCGTGCTGACGCATTTCCGGAACGCGCGTCATGCCGCGCCGTTTCGGATAGGTGTCGTGACGGCCCTGCAGCATGATGTTGATGAGCGGATTGGCGATGGCATGCACACCTGCCTCCGCCATCAGCGGCAGGAGCTTCGAGACATAATAATTGTCCATCGAGTGCATGCTCGTCAGGTGCGAGCCCGCGACACGCCCCTGAAGGCCAACCCGCTGCGTCTCATAGGCCAGAGCCTCGATGTGCCGCGACAGCGGGTCGTCGGTCTCGTCGCAATGCATGTCGACCAGAAGCCCCCGCTCCTCTGCAATCTCGCAGAGCGCGCGCACGGATGCCGCGCCATCGGACATCGTGCGCTCGAAATGCGGAATGCCGCCAACGACATCGACCCCCATGTCCAGAGCGCGGATGAGGTTCTTCTCGGCACTCGGTGAGCGGTACAGACCGTCCTGCGGAAAGGCGACGAGCTGCAGATCGATGTAGGGCGCGACCTGCTTCTTCACCTCAAGCAGTGCCTCGACGCCGGTGAGTTTGTCGTCGCAGACATCGACATGGCTGCGGATCGCGAGCAACCCTTTCGAGACGGCGAGATCGCAATAGCGCAGCGCGCGCTCGACCACCGCCTCGACGGCCAGAAGCGGCTTCAGCTCGCCCCAGAGACCGATGCCTTCGAGCAATGTGCCGGACTGGTTGAGTCGCGGCATGCCGAGCGACAGTGTCGCGTCCATATGAAAATGCACGTCCACGAAGGGCGGCGAAACGAGATGACCCTTTGCGTCGATCTCGATCACGCCTTTTGCCGCGATGGCGGGGCGGATCTCGGCGATCTTGCCGGCCGCGATGGCAATGTCCTGGCCTTTGCGGCCGTCGGGGAGCGTGGCGTTGCGGACGATAAGTTCGGGCGTCACGAGCGCTGACCTTTGATGAAGGGGATCATGAGCGCGTTGGGATAGGCCGCGCGGCGGGACATGATGACAAGGGCAAGGATCGACAGGACGTAAGGCAGCATGAGAAACAGCTGATACGGGATCGCCCCGCCCATGCTCTGCTGCAGGCGCACCTGCAACGCATCGAACGCCCCGAACAGAAGCGCGCCCAGCAGCGCCTTGCCCGGTTTCCACGACGCGAAGACGACGAGCGCGATGCAGATCCAGCCACGCCCCGCGATCATCTCGAAGAAGAAGGCGTTGAACGCCGAAAGCGTCAGGAACGAGCCGCCGACCGCCATGATCGCCGAGCCTGCCATGACGGCTCCGATGCGAAGTCCATACACGCTGAGCCCCTGTGAATCGACAGCCGCGGGATTCTCGCCGCTCGCGCGGATTGCGAGCCCGAGCGGCGTTCGCGCCAGGATATAGGCTACCACGATGACCAGAAACACCGCGAAATAGGTCAGCGGCGTCTGCTGAAACAGAGCCGGGCCGATGAACGGAAGATCGGACAGGCCGGGGATGGAAATCGGCTGGAACGGCTCGATGCGCGGCGGCGAGGAGACGTTCGGGAAGGCGATGCGGTAAGTGAAGTAGGAGGCAGACGTCGCCAGCAAGGTGATGCCGAGCCCGGTCACGTGCTGCGACAGGCCGAGCGGCACCGTCAGCACGGCATGCAGCAGGCCAAAGCCCGCCCCGACGAGCGCGGCGACGAGAACGCCGGTCCACAGATCGCCGCCCAAATAGACCGTCATCCAGCCGGACATGGCGCCTGCCGTGAAAATGCCCTCGATGCCGAGATTGAGAACGCCCGCACGCTCGCAGATAAGTTCGCCGAGCGTGCCGAAGATCAGCGGCGTCGCGATGCGGATCGCCGCGCTCCAGAAGGCCGCCGCCGTGATGATGTCGAACAGATCAGACATTGCGGGCTCCGGGCTTCTGGATGCGGATGCGGTAGCGCGTCAGCACACCGGCGACAAGAACGGCGAGCAGCGCCACGGCGACGGTGAGGTTGGCGATGTAGCTCGGCACGCCGACGGCGCGGCTCATGCTGTCCGCACCGACAAACACTGCGGCTACGAAAAACGCCGAGACGACGACCCCGAGCGGATGCAGCCCGGCCAGCATCGCGACGACGATGCCCGAATAGCCGAAACCGGGTGACAGATCCTGCGTGAGATAACCTTTGAGGCCCGCGACCTCGGACACGCCCGCAAGCCCCGCGAGCGCACCCGACACCAGACCGACGCGCAGCATCACCATCGAGGTCGACATGCCCGCGAAGCGCGCGGCAGACGGATTGCTGCCCACCGCCCGCGTCTCGAAACCCCAGACAGTGCGCGCCATGACGATATGGACGATGACGGCCATGAACAACGCGAGAATGAGACCCGCATGGACACGCGTGCGCGCCATCAGCACGGGAAGCGTCCCTTCGTCCACGATGGCCTCCGATTGCGGCCAGCCGAGCCCCATCGGGTCCTTCAGCGGGCCTTCGAGCATCATCGACACGAACAGAAGCACGACGAAATTCAGCAGAAGGCTCGTCACGACCTCATCGACGGAGAATTTCAGCTTCAGCCCGGTCGGCACGGCCATGAGCGCGGCCCCGGCCAATCCGCCCGCGAGGAACAGCAGCGGAATGAGCACGAAACCGGGCGCATCGATCATCCCCGTCCCGACGACGACCGCCGCAAGCGCGCCGACATAAAGCTGCCCCTCGGCACCGATGTTCCACAGCCGCGCGCGGAAGGCGACGGCCACCGCAAGCCCGGTGAAAATGAGCGGCGTCGTGCGCGTCAGCGTTTCGGCGAGCGCGAATTGCGAGCCGAGTGCACCGTTGAACATCGCGGCATAGGCGGCTCCCAGCGGCGCACCGGCGATGAAGAGTGGAATCGCCGCCAGTGCCAGCGCGGCAATCGCCGCCACGACGGGCGCTGCGATGGACAGGGCCGACGAGCGTTCCTGACGTGGTTCGAGGCGGATCATGCCGCATCCCCGAGATCGTCGTGCCCGGCCATCAGAAGGCCGAGGCGCCGCACCGTCATGTCCTCCGCCGGATGAATGGCCGACAGCGTGCCGCGATACATCACGCCGACACGATCCGACAGCGCGAGAAGCTCGTCGAGATCCTCCGACATCAGCAGGATAGCGGCGCCTCGCGCCCGCGCATCGAGGAGACGCCGGTGGACGAAAGACACCGCGCCGACATCGAGGCCGCGCGTCGGCTGGTTCGCAAGAATGACGCGCGGCTCGCCGTCGAGCACGCGCGCCAGAATGATCTTTTGCATATTGCCGCCCGAAAGCAGCCGCGCCTCGGTCTCCGGCCCGCCGCCGCGCACATCGAACGCGGACATCGCCTCTTTCGCACGGATGCGCAAAGCGCCTTGCCGCAGAAATCCGCCTGTCTGTGCGGCGGGATCGCGGATGTCTTCGAGGGCGAGATTTTCCCAAAGCCGCATCGTACCGACAATGCCGTCGTGGTGGCGGTCTTCGGGGATGCGGCCGACGCCTGCCTGCATGAGCGCGCGGGGCGAGAAGCGGCGGACGGGCTCGCCTGCAATAACGATCTCCCCCTCCTGCGGAGCAACAAGGCCGCAGATGAGCGCCGCAAGCGCCGACTGCCCGTTTCCGGACACACCCGCAATGCCCAGAATTTCGCCCGCGCGGATGGTGAAGTCCGCGTTCTCCAGTGTCTGCCGCCCGCGCGGGTCCGGCGCGCGGACATTCCGCGCCACGATGACGGCCTCGCCTGGAATATGAGCGCGGCGGACATTCGGCTGCACGGCGCTGCCGACCATGGTCTCGGCAAGAAGCGCGCGGTCGGCGGCTTTCGCGTCGATCTCGGCGACCTTCCGGCCTGCGCGCAGAACCGCCAAGCGATCGGACACGGCCAGAACCTCGTTCAGCTTGTGCGAAATGAAAATGACGGAAAGTCCCGTGGCCGTGAGGCGCTTCAGCGTGGCAAACAGTGCATCGCTTTCCTGCGGCGTCAGCACGGCTGTCGGCTCGTCGAGAATGAGAATGCGCGCGCCGCGATAAAGCGCCTTCAGAATCTCCACCCTTTGACGCTCGCCGACGGAGAGCCGCCCCACGCGAGCGTCGAGATCGACGTGCAGACCCGAATTCTCCTGAAGCTCTTTCAGGCGTGCGGACGCGGCGCGGTCCGAACGCCAGAACTTCAGCAGGCTTTCGGTGCCGAGCGTGATGTTGTCGAGAACCGAGAGATTGTCGGCCAGAGTGAAGTGCTGGTGCACCATGCCGATGCCCGCATTGAGCGCGGCCTTGGGCGAGCCTGGCGGCAGCGGTGCAAGATGCCCTTCCCCGTTGGCCACGAATATCTCGCCCTCATCGGCGAGGTAATGGCCGAACAGGATCGACATCAAGGTCGTCTTGCCGGCGCCGTTCTCGCCGAGCAGCGCAAGAATCTCGCCCTCTGCCAGATCGAGCGAAATCGCATCATTGGCGACGAGATTTCCAAATCTCTTCGTGACGCCGGAAATCGACAGCGCGAGAGACGCTTGCTGTGCGGGCGTTTGGGATGATCCGGTCATGGGAATATGCGTCCGGGCCTCGCTGACCCGGACGCAGGATCGCTCAGGGCTTCGGCTCGGTGTCGACGACCTGGACCTTGAAGGAGCCGTCCAGAATGGCCTTTTCCTTCGCCTTGACGAGTTCGATCACGTCCGCCGGAACGAGAGCCGGATCGAGCGGGGCGAGGCTCGCGCCGCCGACCTTCATCTCGCTGTATTTGCCGACATCCTCGGCCTTGTAGGTGCCGTCCAGCACCTGCTTGATCGCGTAATCGGCGGTCGGTTCGAAATGCCAGAGCGCGCTTGCCAGCACGACACCCGGATAATCCTTCGCGGTGTCGATGACGTTGCCGATGGCCTTCACGCCGCGCTCCTTGGCGGCGTCGGACACGCCGAAGCGCTCTGCATAGAGAACGTCTGCCCCGGCATCGATCATGGCGAATGCCGCTTCCTTGGCCTTGGGCGGATCGTACCAGGAGCCGATGAAGGTCACGGTGAAGGTCGCGTCCGGGTTGACCTCCTTCACGCCCGCCATGAAGGCGTTCATCAGGCGGTTCACTTCCGGGATCGGGAAGCCGCCGACGAGGCCGATCTTGTTGGATTTCGTCGCCTTGCCCGCAACGAGGCCGGAGAGGTAGGAGGCCTCCTGGATGTAGTTGTCGAACACCGAGAAATTCGGCTCTTCCGGCTTGAAGCTGGAGCCGAGAACGAAGGCGATCTTCGGATAATCGGCGGCGACCTTGCGGGCCGCCTTCTCCACGGCGAAGGCCTCGCCGAAGATCATGTCGGAGCCCTGTTCGGCATATTCGCGCATCACGCGCTCATAGTCGGTGTTCGCGACGTTCTCGGAGAATTTGTAGGTGATGTCGCCGCGCGCTTCGGCGGCCTTGAGGGCGAGGTGGATGCGGCTGACCCATTGCTGCTCGACCGGAACCGTGTAGACGGCCGCGACCTTGAGGGGCTTTTCCTTGGCCTCGGCCGGGATGCCGGACGAAAGCGCAAAAGCAGCGACCGCGAAGGCCGCCAGAAGGCGGGAGAAGAAGAATCGACGTGTCATGATGTCCTCGATGGATCGACGCGTTTCCTATGCAGGAGCGATGCCAGACAAGGGACAGAGTGACACATCCGGCCGCGGCAAAGGAAGGCCCCAGCCGCAGACCTGTGGGTGACGGACCGGCGTCAGACGCGGCCCGACTCGAGCTCGTCCACGCGGCGTTCGAGATTTGCCTCGCGCACCATCGAGGGGATGAGAAACAGATCGATGATCTGGCCGATGCCGAGAAGGCCAAGGGTTACCAGCCAGAGCGCGCCCGTCCAGTACCGCCCGGTATAGAACCGCTGGATGCCGCAAAAGCCGACGAGGCAGAAAAACCAGAAGAGATAGGCAATCGGGGTCGACTTCATGTGCAGGATCCTCCGCGGCGACAGGCAGGATATGGGTGGGCTTCGCAAAGAGCCAACAGCGCCGCAACGAAAATCGCCGCCGGGGGTTCCCGGCGGCGATCTGTTGTCCGTCTCGTTCGTGCGACGTTACGAGTTCAGATAAGGCAGGACTTCCATGACGCCGCGATAGGTCATGTCGATCGCGACATAGATGACGACGGCAAGGCCGACCCACGCGATCCAGCGATGCTTCGACAGCAGCTTGGCGATGAAAGTTGCGGCAAAGCCCATCATGGCGATGGCGATGGCCAGACCGATGACGAGGATGCTCGGATGCTCACGCGCGGCGCCGGCCACGGCCAGCACGTTGTCGAGCGACATGGAGACGTCCGCGACGATGATCTGCCAGACCGCCGCACCGAAGCTTTTGCGCGGAGGCGTACCGACAATCGTGCCGTCGGCGTTGACGACGAAATCGTCGGTCGCATGCGCCGCTTCGCCATGACCGGCACGCAGTTCCGAATACATCTTCCAACAGACATAGAAGAGCAGAAGGCCACCGACGAGCAGCAGACCGACAATCTGAAGAAGCTGCGTGGTGATGAGCGCGAAGCCGATACGCATCAGCGTGGCGGCGGCGATACCGATGATGATGACTTTCCGGCGCTGATCGGCCGGAAGACCCGCCGCCGCAAGACCGATGACGATTGCATTGTCGCCGGCGAGAACCAGGTCGATCATAATGACCTGGCCAAGCGCGATCATGCCCTCGCGCGTAAAGATTTCAGCAATTAGTTGATCCAGCATTTTGGCCCATTTCCATCATTTTGGGCCGAAGCGGACATTCCTCGTGCTGCGGATGCACAAAGATCGCCGTTCCGGGCCCGGTTTAACGGTTGTCAGTCCGACATCACAGTTCTTGCGAACTGCCAGAGGGGCCCGGTCTGTACGTTCTGTCTTAAACTAGAGAGCGATCATCTGTGTGATCTGGTCCGATCGTGACAGGATGGCTGCAAAGAAGCCCACCAGAAGAAGGCCTCCCGACACATCCCAAACCGTCACCCGATCAAGCCGCGGAAGTCCGCGAATCCAGGCATAAGCGCCAAGTATTCCCCCCGCAGCCAGCGCCAATGTGCTGAAAATCGGCAGACCGTATCCGGGCGGAGCGGCGTAGGCGAGGACCGCCAATACACCGACACACACAAGCGTCATGGCCTCCAATTGCGCGGACCAATGAAGGTCCCCGAAGGACAGACGCGACCGGGACGAACCTGCGCGCGTATTCACGACATCGCTCCCTAGCTCGGCAGCCACACGTCCACGGTATCTCCGCGGTAAGTATGGCTCCCGATCGTGAAAATACGCTGCTGCGGGAAGACTTCTATTCGTATCGATTCTACAGTAGTTATACTGTAGCGACTTCAGGGCACCGCCCGGCCGATCTTGATCGCCTGACGGACCAGGACCGCCACGCTTTCCGCGCCCATTTTCTGCATGATCTGAGCACGATAGCTTTCCACCGTGCGGCTCGACAGACCGAGCTTCTCGCCGATCGCGTGCGAGGTGAACCCGGCGACCACGAGATCGAAAACCTCGCGCTGGCGAGCCGTCAGCCGGTCGAATCGTTCGGCAAGCTCCTGATTTTTCTCGACATCACGGCTTTCCTCGACCTTCGGAAAGATACTCCGGTTGATCGCCGCGACCAGCGAAACGTCATCCACCGGCTTTTCGATGAAGTCCGCCGCGCCCGCTTTGATCCCCGACACCGCCATCGGCACATCCGCATGGCCGGAAATCAGGATGATCGGAATATCGAATCCCCGCAGGCGGGACTGGCGCACGAGTTCCACACCGTCCATGCCCGGCATGCGCACATCCGACACGACACAGGCCGGACCGATGACGGGGCTAACCTTCATCGTGTCGAGAAACTCCTCCGCCGATTCGTAGGTTTCGACGGTAAACCCGAACACCGACATCATCTCGCCGATGGCGTGACGTACCGCCTCCTGATCGTCGATGATGAATACTTTCGCTGCGCTCATCGTCCCTCCGTGCGGTCGACGGGAATCCAGAACCGGAATTCCGTCGAGCCGGCCTGGCCGCTGTGGAGCCATATCTTGCCTCCATGGGCCTCGATTATGGTTAGGCATATCGCGAGCCCGAGTCCAAGGCCTTCGTCTTTCGAACTGCGCATCGGCTCGAACACATGCTTGTGACGTTCGGGGTCGATTCCCGGCCCGTTGTCCAGAACGGAGAACTCGACGCGCTCGGGCGTGCTGTCGCGCCGCGCTGAGATAATGACCCGGCCGCGTATGGATGGATCGCTCTCGATGGATTCGACGGCATTGCGGATCAGGTTCAGAAACACCTGCTGGATCTGGATCCGGTCCACCGCAAGCGTCACATCGTCCGCGCCCGGATCGGCTTCGATCGTTACCGGATTGGATGTGGCCGTCCGTGAGAGGATGAGGGCTTCGTTCAGCAGTTCGCGTGTGCTGACCCAGGACAGGGAAAGCCGGCGGCGCTTCAGGAACTCGCGCATGCGCCGCAGCACATTCGCCGCGTGATCGATCTGCAGGATGGCGGTTTCGACATTCTTTTCGGCGCGGGGCAGATCGAGTTTCTGGCCGGACATCAAAACCTGCGAGGTGCGCAACAGCGCGCGCGCCGCTGTCATCGGCTGGTTGATCTCGTGCGCCAGCGAACTTGCCATGCTCTCGACAAGCGCAAGCCGCCCCGCCTGCGTCGCCTCGTCCTTCATGTCCTGAAGCCGTGCCTCGGCCTCCTTGACGAGCCGCTCCGAGCGCATGCGCGCATTCACTTCCGCGCCGACAAGAAGTCCGGCAATGGTCAAAGCGAGCAAGGAGGACTGGAACTCGAAGAACACATTTGCGTCGGCCCCAAGCGCATGGAGAATGGCGCCAAGGCCGAACTGGACCCCCGCCACCGCGACGCAGGCGCCGTCATAGCCGAACCGCGCGGCCGTAACGACGATGGGAACGACGAGAACGTAAAAATCGCCGAACCCGTCCCAGGTGACCATGAAAAGCGCGACGCAATGTGCAAACACATGCAACGGAACTTCCAGCAGGCGATCATATTTCTGCAGCGGAAAGACATCGCTGAAGTTCACCCGCAAAAGACGCAGCGTCAGCGGCGTCATCACGGCAATGCCGGCCGCATCCCCGATGAACATCTGAAGCAGAATCTGCCCGTGCGCCGTCTCCCACCCGATGAAGAGATTGTACAGGATGAGAGCTGTGAACATCGCGCCGCCCGCCCCGCCGACGATAAGCGCGGCCACGCTCTTCACATGGTCGAATTCAAGATCGTCCTTGATGGCGATGCGCACCACATAGGCGGCAGCCGTGTAAATACACGAGGATATTGCCGCCACCAGCACGACCGCATACCCGGACGCCGTCGTGCCAAGAAGGACGAGTTCGGCCAACAGAATGCCGACGAACAGCACCCCTCCATAGAACCAGCCGCGCGCCAGGATGAAGGCGAACACGACCCCGAGGCCCGGATTCCAGGGCGACACCGGCAGGCCGCTGAAGTCCTGCAGGAAGCTGAACCATTCGAGAACGAGATAGACCGCGATCAGCAGCAGGCAGAGCACGATGCGCGCCCGCAGCGTGCGCGAGCGGCCGAGGGCCTGGCCGAAATCTGCCGTCGATAGCGAATGTTTATCTGTCACGCGGCTCGCCTGGATGATCGTCCGCCGTTTGAGCGGAAGTTCCCATAAGGATCAAGCGGGACAGGAAAACCGCCCGCGGGCGGCATTGTCGATGGAAAGTCTTGAACATTGCTGATTTCATGCAGAACAGGCAGCGGGAGGACCAGCCGGTGCGGCGCCAGCTTACGGTCTCTTCGCGTGCTCTTGTCGTCATCCTTGTCCTGAGCGGCGTTTGCACGGCGCACGCCCAGTCGGTCCGCGATGTCAGCCCGCCCTGGCTGACGCGGCCGCAGCAGCCAGGCCCTCACATGCACGGCATCGAGCAGACGCCCGAACCGGTCGTGGCAGCGCCCTCCCCGCCGCAGACCATACGCGTGCGAACCTCGGGGGAACTCGACATCGACGGCAAACGTGTGCGCCTCGCAACCATTGCCCTGCCCGAACGCACCCGGCTGTGCCCCGGCGACCGCGGCTCCTGGGCCTGCGGCGCGGCGGCTTACATTGCCTGGGTCAATTTCTTCCGGGGCGCCGATGTGCGTTGCCAGGTAAACGGCGGCGACGCCACCTGCTCTGATGGCGAGCGCCCCGTCGATGAAGCTCTCGTTCTGGCCGGATGGGCCCTGCCCCTCGTTCCCCAGGGCGAAGCGCTACGATCTCTCGAAGAGGAGGCGAAGAACCGCAAGGCAGGCATTCATGGGCTCCACCGCTGATGGCACAGTATATGCGAGCATTCCTTCCAGATTTAACTAAACGTTGAAAAAGTCATTCTGGCGAAACTGAAACATGTTATCAGCGCCGGACTGGTACTTCCGGAAGGCGTCATCTGTGGATCAGCCTGTGAAACTTGCGCGGGACATCGGCGCTCCGGAGTTGTCCGCTGTCGATGTTCCGCTCGTCGTCGACGTCGACGGAACCCTGATCCGGACCGATATCCTGCATGAATCGGCCCTGAAGCTCGCATCCACACGCCCGTTCGAGGCTTTGCGCATCCCGCTCTGGCTGATGCGCGGAAAATCGGTACTGAAAACAGAGATTGCCGCGCGGGTCGATCTCGACATCGACACGCTGCCCATCGACCCCGACGTTCTTGCCTTCCTTGAAGCCGAGAAAGCGCGCGGACGCATGATCGTTCTCGCGTCCGCATCGAGCCAGAAATTCGTCGAGGCGCTTGCCGAGCATCTCGGTTTCGTCGACCGCGTTCTGGGCACCAGCGCATCGACCAATCTCAGCCGCGAAAAAAAGCGCGATGCGCTGGTCGAGGCCTTCGGCGAGGGCGGGTTCGACTATATCGGAAATTCGGACGACGATGTCCCGGCCTGGCGCGCCGCTCGGCGCCGCTACATCGTGCGCGGCCCGCTGGCCCCGGGGCTCGACGTGCTCAAGGATGGCGAGCCGCTTGAGCTGATCGCCGAACATCGCGTCACGCTCCGCACGGTCGTCAAGGCGCTCCGTCTGCACCAATGGGCCAAGAACGCGCTCCTGTTCGTGCCGATCATCCTTGGCGGCGCAATCGACGACGGCAACGCGATTGTCCGCACGATCGCCGCCTTCGTCGGGTTCGGTCTGCTGGCCTCGGCCACTTATCTCGTCAACGACCTGATCGACATCCCAAACGACCGCAAGCACTGGTCGAAGCGCAACCGCCCGTTCGCCAGCGGCAAGCTGCCCATCAGCTGGGGCATCGCGCTCGTCGCTCTGGGAAGCTTTGCAGGTCTCGGCATTGGCGCCCTGCTCGGTCTGCCGGCTTTTCTCGGGCTGCTTGGCTATGCCGCACTCACTTTGGCCTATTCGTTCCGCCTGAAGCGCGTGCCTATCCTCGACGCATCTCTTCTCGCCGGGCTCTACACGTGGCGGCTTTTTGTCGGCGTGCTCGTCGCCGGCGTCGCGCTGTCGCCCTGGCTTCTCGTCTTTTCGTTTGCCTTCTTCCAGTCGCTCTCGCTCGCCAAGAGGCACACGGAGATCACGCGCATGATCGCGACGGGCAAGACATCGCTTGCCGGGCGCGGCTACCGCACGGAGGACGGCCCGTTCATCATGAGCATGGGCGTTGCATCGGGCATCTCCTCGGTGCTGATTTTCGTTCTCTATCTCATCGAGGGCGCGTTCCGGGCCGCCTATTTCACCTGGCCGCAGGCGCTGTGGGCCTGCCCCGTCATCCTCATGCTGTGGCTGTGTCGGGTCTGGCTTCTGTGCGGACGCGGCGAGCTTCACGACGACCCCGTCGAGTTCGCGATCCGCGACCGGAAGAGCCTTATCCTCGGCACGGTCGCGGCCGGTGCCGTCGCGGCCTCGCTGGTGCTCTAGGATGGCTTCGTCCGAGGAAACGGCCGGACAACGCGGCGGCCGCAAGAACCATCGCGAGCTCATTCGCTTTCTTGTCTTCGGCACGCTGGCGGCGCTCATCAACTGGCTGGCGCGCTTTCCACTGTCGTTGTTCCTGCCGTTCGAGATCGCCGTTCTCGGCGCTTATGCCATCGGCATGCTGAGCGGCTTTCTGCTGTACCGGCGCTATGTGTTTCCCGCGTCCAGCCGCTCCCTCCGCAGCCAGGTCGCAAACTTTCTCCTCGTCAACGCCATTGGCGCGGTGGTGGTCGTCGTGCTGGCCAAGATGCTTTCGCACCATCTGCTTCCGCTCATCTTCGCGGACCGGGATCTCTGCGAAGCCCTCGGCCATGGCATCGCCATCGGCACATCGGCAGCAACGAGCTTTGTCGGCCACAAATTCCTGACTTTCGCAGCCCCGCGGAAAGCCGGCGACTGATCACAACGTCAGGCTTCATCCGCTCGGCCGGCTGAAGATTCGCGGGCCGAAAAGACCGGTTTCTGCGTGATAAAAACGCCGCAGCTTGAACTTTAATCATAAAACTTAAGACTAAAACTTGAACGGTATTTGATTCAAGCGCTGTCTACTTCCGGGCGCAAGTGGCCTGTGCTACTTAAGATGGTAATGCTCAATATCGGCGTGTAAATCCGTATGTCGCTTTCGTTGCGAACCCAACCGGACATGGAAGAACCGTCGCAACCGAGGCAAGTCCGGGAGCTTGGCGGCGTTTCCCTGCGCACTGCCATCGTCCTCATCTCGACAATCGACGCCATTCTGCTGTGTGCCACGGCTGTCGTTACGAACGTTTTCTATCATTTGCTGGTATACGATTACACGGGCGACTGGCAGAGTTCCGTTGTGCTTGGCGCGATCTCGGCAACTCTTCTGCTCCTCGTGTCCAAGTGGACCGGGCTGAGCGAGCCGACGAACATGCTGTCGCCTGTGGCGCAGGTGAAGTTCGTCCTGCTCTCCTGGGTCGGCGTGGCCCTCCTTCTGACCACGTTCCTGTTCCTGCAGCGCTCGGATGCCTGGTCGCGCGGCACGATCACCAGCTTCATGATCGTCGCGCCCATCGTGCTGGTCTTCTTCCGCGTCAACGCCTCGCGATGGCTGATGAACGCCGTGAAAAAGGGCCGCCTCCGCGGCAAGCGCGCGCTTCTCGTCGGCGACTACGAGGAACTGCAATATCTGCGCTCCGACCGCCTGCTCAGCTATTATGGTGTGCAGGAGATCGCGCGTTTCGAACTCCTGAAGGCGCAGGGCTCGGCTGCCTCTCTGCAGAAGATCGATGCGTCCATTGCCCAGCAGGTCATCAGCTTCATCCGCGACAACAAGGTCGACCAGATCGTCCTCGTTCTGAAATGGGGCGATGTCCGCCGCCGCGAATCCCTGTGCGAAAGCTTCCGCTTTCTGCCCATTCCGGTGATCATGCTGCCGGACCGCAGGCTTCGCGAAGTGCTGACCAAGCCGATCCTGCAGATGGGCCAGCTGGTCGGCGTCGAATTGCAGCGCGCCCCGCTGTCCTTCGTCGAACTGGCGTTGAAGCGGACACTCGATCTCGTCCTGACGATCCCGGCCGTCCTGCTGCTTTCACCGCTCCTTCTGATGGTCGCAGCTCTCGTCAAGCTCAGCTCGCCCGGCCCGGTCATCTTCAAGCAGGACCGCAAGGGCTTCAGCGGGCGCGTTTTCACCATCTACAAGTTCCGCACGATGCGGATGCACGACGACAAGGCCGTGCGCCAGGCCTGCCGCAACGATTCACGCGTGACGTTTATCGGGCGCATCCTGCGGGCCAGCAGCATCGACGAGCTGCCGCAGCTGATCAATGTGCTGCGCGGAGAGATGTCGCTCATCGGGCCGCGCCCGCATGCCATTGCCCACGACACCGAATATGGCCGCTTCATCGGAAACTATGCGTTCCGGCATCATGTGAAGCCGGGCATTTCCGGCTGGGCGCAGATTCACGGCTTCCGTGGCGAGACCCGCGAACTGCGCGACATGGAAGAGCGCATCCGCTTCGATCTCTGGTACATCAACAATTGGTCGATCTGGCTCGACTGCTGGATTCTCCTGCGCAGCTGCGTGGAGATCGTGCGCGCCCGCAACGCCTATTGAAGCCTTCGGCTCAGTAGCCCCAGCCGGATGGGGTGTAGGCGCCCCAATAGCCCGTCCCGCCATAAGGTCCGTAGGCTCCGTAGAGCGGAGCGCACGAATAACGGTCCGGGCAGCCGCACACCTTCTTCTCGAAGCATCCCTCGGGACCGCAAACCTCGACGATGCGGCAGGCGGGCCCCGACGCGATGCGCTTTGTGGTGATCTGGGAAGACATCGGTGCCGCCGCATCGGCGGACATCGCCACCGAAGCCATGCAACTCAGGACACCGGCCGCGAGCAAGCTTGCAACACGCATGAAATCCACCCCAGTTCTAAAACGTTGGCTCGGACTATAAACAGCCGCCGGATTCTTGGAAGTCCCCCTGCCCCTATTGGCAGACACCATTCCGCAAGGTGCGGCCTCCGGGACACTGTGTGGAATTGCGCGGCCGTTGCGGACCGGTGTTCACGCGCGGATCCATATAGATGGTGCCGCCCGTCTGCGATGTCGGCTTCGACCATTGCGATCCGAACGGGCCATTCTGCTCGACGGGGGTGCGAACGCTGCCGCCGCCGCCCTGCTGCTGGCCACCTGTCGGGGTCTGCGCCACCGCCGCGCTCGCCGCGACGAGGAAAGCAAAAACGAAAATCGGTCTCATGACGTCTTCCGGGGTTATAGCTTCTCTGAAGATATAACCCTCCTGAGCCGCAAAAAGGTCCGTCCGGGCCTTTTTTCGAGGCTCAGCTCGTCAGCGCCGGGCCCTTGTGCGCATGCGTCCAGAAGCGCGGGTTTTCCGGAGATTGCACGCGCAGCCAGCGGTAGCTCAACCTCGACCAGTGCGTGACCTGACCGGACAGATTGTCGAGAACGAAGTCTCCCGATTGGGTCCGAACGACGACAACCAGGTGATGCTGCTTGTCGGCGGTCAGAACTTCGGCGAGAAGCAGCGCACGCGGGTCCCAGCCCGCAGCGACAAGCCGCTGCTGCTTGGTCACGGCATAATCGTTGCAATCGCCCTTCGCCGGCGCGATCAGCCATTCGTCCAGGGAAGCGACCTGCGGGCGAATGGCCCCGTTGACCTGCCGGTTGACGCGGTGCAGCTCAAGCCACTTTTCCGATGTCAGGACAACCGGCTGGAACGTCTCCTCCGGTGCTTCGCACCGCGTACGGTCCTTCAGGCAGAACAGCACATGGGCCATGGGCGCCAATGTCGGCGCGCCGAAGACAAGGGAGGGGCCGAGTAAATGACGCTGCGGAAACGTGCTAAGACTGGCCCCGACCTCGGTCGGAACGACAGACAACAGCACAAGCCCAACAGCCGACGTCTTGGCAAAGGAAGACATGATTTCGTCCCAGCAAGTTTGATGCCGGGACTCAACCACAATCGTCTTGACCTTGATCTAAAGCGTTCGGTCCAACTTTCGTAAAAGCATAGTACTCGCATCAACTTACTCGTAACCAAGGCAATCTGGATGTGGTTTGGGCGTAAGAAGCAGCAGGATCGGCGTTTCTGCCTGCCGAGTGGCACGCGCGTGTACGCGATCGGGGATGTGCACGGACGCCTGGACCTTTTGGAAGCCGCCTTCCGGCGCATCGACGCCGACATCGCCCTGGCATCCGCCCCCCGTATTGTCGAAATCACCCTTGGAGATTACGTCGACCGCGGGCCGTCGAGCCGGCAGGTGATCGACGCCCTCATCGCACGGCAGAAACGCACCCGTCTGATCGCCATCAAGGGAAACCACGAAGATCTGTTTGCGTCATGCCTGAAGGACAAAAAGAGCCTCGACACATGGCTGGCGCTTGGCTGCGTACCGACTTTGTCGTCCTACGGCATAAAGATCTCGCACGAGCGGAACGAGGATCTCACTCTTGAGCTCGCCGACCGCCTGCAAAAAGCCATCCCGCAAAAGCACAAGGACTGGCTGTCTGGACTGCCGACCAGCCATTCCTGCGGGGATTTTCTGTTTGTCCACGCAGGCATCCGCCCGGAAGTCCCGCTAGATGCCCAGTCCGAACGCGACCTGATGTGGATTCGCGATGATTTTCTCGATTCCGACGCCCTGTTCGAGAAATTCGTCGTGCATGGCCATACGCCGGTCATCAAACCCGACATCCGGCGCAACAGGGCCAATATAGACACCGGCGCCTACGCGACGAATGTCCTGACATGCCTTCGCATCGAGGAAGACAGGCTGACTTTTATCTGATCAGGCCCGGCGACGGCGTTTGGTCTGGGGCACCCGCGCAACGGCGCGCTCCGGCTCGGCGGCCTCAAGCGGGACAGCATCTTCAGCCCCGACAGCCTTCGGCGTGAAGCGGCGCGCTTCGGTCCGAACCTCGGCCTCGGCCTGCGTTGCGAAGAAACCGCGGAGCACTGCGCCGAGCAGATATCCGCCCTGGATGAGAACGACGGCAATCAGAATATCGCGTGCAATGGAGAATGCCGAAACATCGGGCTGGAGCGCGGCAATCGCCACCGCTGTCGCCAGAACGACCGGAACCACCAGCAGCACCTTGAATCGGAGCCCCATAAGGACGGCGCCACAGAGAATCACAAGTGCCTCGACCATTCCCTACACCCAAGATGATCATCCGGTACAATCGGCGAAGCACAAGGCCGAATTTGCGCGGAGTGTTTGCGGGGCTTCGAACCTTTGGTGCCAGACCGCAGGAACTGCAGATGTTTGAAACTCCGCCCTGTCAGGCACCCCAGCGCCGGGCGCCTGAGAAGGACGGATTACGACCAGTAACCAAGTTGCATGAGAGCATTGGATTAAAAGGTTGAAAATTCGCTAAAATAAGCGCCACAAAGCTTCTTGGGACAGCGGGGTGGCGGAATGCGTAAGCTTTCAGTTCACGGGTCGTCTGCCCGCCGCGATCTCGTCCTTGTTTGCGCCCTTGCAGCCTGTGCGATCATCCCCCTCCTTCTGATCGGCGCGGCTCATTTTGCTGTGCAGAACGCTCTGCGCGATGTGGTGACGGTCCCTCCGGGGTTGCTGTCACTTGGAAAATGGTTCGTCGACACGCTGTTCGCGCCGCATCCCAACGCCGATTCATGGGATGTCATGCGCCGCGCCGTGGACGCCTTTCGCGAGCATGGCGAAGGCATTTACGAGCGGGTGTTCTTCGGAGACGGCAAGAAATTCCAGTACCCACCCGCAAGCCTGCTGCCCTTCGAGTTTCTCGAAAGCCTTGGCCTGCGTTCCAACGCTCAGTGGAACGCCCTCAACTCGATCTTCTTCTTTCTCAACGCAGGAGCTCTCGCCTGGCTGGCTGTCGGCCTGTCCCGCCGCGAGGGGTTTGGTCCTTACGAGCGGGACAACAGCCGGAACGTGACCGTGTTCGGCCTCGGCGCCGGATGCCTTGCTTTCGCCCTGCCCTTCGTCTTCCAACCGACACTCCAGGCCGCCCTGATCGGCCAGATCAAGGTTTTCATCGACCTCGGATTCACGTTGGCCTGCATTGCCTGGCTGGCCGGACGTCGCGCGAGCGCCGGTGTGTGCATCGGTCTTCTGTGCGCGACCAAACCGCAATTTGCGGTGTTTCTGGTGTGGGCGCTTCTGGCGCGCGAGGGCCGGTTCGCGGCGGCCCTGTTCCTGACGGGGGCGGCGGTCGGGCTGGCCGGACTGGCCCGGTACGGACTTTCAGATCATCTCGATTATCTGAAAGTGCTCTCATTCCTCTCCCATCACGGCGAGTCGTTCTACTTCAACGCGTCGGTCAATGGGCTGATGAACCGCCTGTTGTTCAACGGATGCAATGTCTGTTTCGGGGCGAGCCCGATACCGCCCTACAACGCGCTCGTCTACGCCGTGACGACCGCCACCAGCCTTGCCTTGCTGGCTTTGGTGTTCTGGCTTGCCTGGCGGCGTCCGCCGGGCTCGATCGGGCTGCTCGGCTTCTCGGCGGCAGGCGTCGGGCTGACGCTCGCCTCCCCGATCGCCTGGGATCATCATTACGGGATTGCCCTGCCGGCCTACATCGCGCTGATGATGCATCTGCTGAACCAGCGGCCCGGCACCTACAGAACGTACGGTCTGATCGTTCTGGCGTTGTCTTGGGTGCTCGTTGCCGCCGACATGCCGGTGTTCAACCTGCTGAAGGACACATCGGCAAATGTCCTGCAGTCCTACCGGCTGTTCGGCGGGTTGATGCTGTTTGGGCTTCTCGCGGTTGCGGCCCGCCGAGAAACACTGGCCAGGCCACGCTCCGAAAAGGTTTCCGGCCTCAGCTTTTCACAAATGCGTCCCAGCACGGATTGAGCTCGATCCGGGTGCGGCGGTCGAGTTCCGGCCTTGCCAGCGCCGCGATGTCGATGCGCATGCGCTCTGAGGGGCAATAGGGAACGAGGATCGCGTCCGTGTCGGCCCAGGCCTTGAGCATCCGCGCGTGCAGATTGGGCGAGACGGTGCGGTACGGGTCCATGACGACGGCGAGGCCTTTGACGGGCTCAAGACCCGCGAGATAGGCGACCGGATCGACGAAATCGAGGCTAGCGGCCGTCCGTACCGGGCTGCCGTTCGGGAGCGTCACGGTCTTCAGCGCACGCGCCGCCTCCCCCGCCGATTGCAGGAAGAAGACCTGAAAATCGATGCGGTCGTAGAAGCTCGGCTGGGTGAGCGTGTAGCCAAGGCTCGACGCCCGCGCGAACACATCGCCTTCCCGTCCGGTCATCGCACGCCACAGGCCGGACTGCTGGATGAATTGCGGCTTTGTCACAACGCGGAATGGATCGGTCTCACCGACCTCGATCCGCTGGCCGCTGACGAGCGTGATGCCCGTGCGCACCACACGCTCGGCGACCTCGGTCGCCATGAGGGCACAAAACACCAGCGCAACCACGGGCACAGGCGCTGTCTTCCACCGGCCGAACGGAAGCATCAGCGCAAAGATCGCAGGCAGAAGGAAGGCGAATTCCTGACTGCCGGAGTTCTGGCTTTCGATCAGGACCGCCAGCAGGGTAAGAAGCGCAAAAGACAAAGCGGGCACGCGCGACAGCACACGGATGGCACGCAGCGGCCGTGCCGGCAGCGCGCGGAGCCCCACCGTTATGCGGCGCGCCGAGCCGCGGGCAGCGAAGAACACGAGAGCGCCCAGCAGAAGAAGGGTCGCAAGCTGCTCGCTCGTCGTGGCGTAAAGGCGCCGCAGCGTTCCGCCGTCATTGCTCGCGACCATTTCGCGAATATCCGAAAGATAGGATGAAATGAGCCCGCTCGGCAGTTCGATCGCAACGACAAGCACCGCGGCGGCCACCGCGACGGCGCACGCATCGCGCAAACTGAGCCGCCCCTGCACCACAACGAGCGCGGCCAAAGGAAGCGCCACGGCAAAAGCCGTGATCTTGGTCAGGGCCAGCATGACGAGCGCAGCCGTCAGAACGATGAGAAGAACCGAACGGGAGCGCGCCTGCCAGACCGCCGCGACCATCAGGAACAGCGCAAATCCGGCCTGTCGATTGTAAATACCAAACCCGTCAACCGAAGACTGCACGAAACGCTGGAAGATGTTGATCGGCAACAGTGTCATCGCGAGGAACGAGAAGACGAGGAGATACCCCACGGTCCGCGACCGCACATCCCGCAGTACGACCAGCAGAAACGGCAGGCACAGCAGACCGAACGGAAGTTGTGCCGCCAGAACCGGATGCATGTTCGGGAACAAAGTGTCGAACAGCCAGAACAGATAGGTCGACAGCGGACCGAACGGCACGAAGAAATCGCGGTGCGGCATCTGGCCGAGCGCAATCCGGTATCCGCTGTCCAGATACATGGACAGATCCCAGTATCCGACGCCGATCGGCAGGTTCAGCGGCAGCACGGCCAGGACTGCGCAGACGAGCACGAAGCCCGCCACCAGAACGCGCGCCGGAGACGGCGAGAATGCGGATGTCGTCGAGCTTCGGCCTGCGAGCACCTGGTTATCGAACGTCATTTCCTGGCTCCCGCTTCCCAGTGCAGGCGAAACAGTTCCTGCATTTGCACACCAACCGAATATTTGATGATCTTGGCCCGCACGGCCGCCGTCGAAACGCGCCCCTGCCGGATGGCATCCCACAACGCGATCAGCTTTTCTGAAAAGCGCGCGGTCGTTTCCTCGTCGGTGCCGGCACGGGCAATCACGGTGCCGGACACGCCTTCTTCCACGACGAGATCGAACTGCGGCAGGTCGATGACCGCCGCCGGACGTCCGACCGACAGGCTTTCCAGAAGAAAACACGGCATGCCCTCGAAGAACGAGGTCAGGATCGCGATATGGCATCCGGCCATGATCCTCGCGACGTCAGGCGCGGTCTGAAAGCCGTGGCGCGCGGTGAAAGATTCAACCAGCGAAAACTGCGGATAGCGGTGCGGATCGCTCGTGCCGATATAGTGGAACTCGCACGCCCCGCCGAGGCGCCGATGCGTCTCCGCGAGAACACGGAACATGGTCGGCGGGTCCTTGAACTCGTCGAGCCGCCCCGCAAAAACGACGCGCAGCACACCATCTGCAACATCGAACGGAGCCTCCGCAAAAGTGCGCGCATCGACCGAAACCGGCATGAACACGGAGCGCTCCCCCGCCGCCGGATAATCCCGCCGGTAACGTTCCAGAGTCTTCGGATGAACGACCACGACACGGCGTGCCCATTTCACTGCAAACCACTCGCCTATCCGATTGACGAACCAGTATTTTTTAAGAAGCGAATCCATCCGAGCCCCAGGATCCGGCTCCCCATGCACGATCTGTACAAAAGGTACGTGCAACACGAGCGGAATGAGCGCAAATTCGAAGCGCTGGATCTCCATTGTGCCGGGCGCTCCCGCCATTGCGCGCCGCAATGCGCCGATGTGACGGAGCATGGCAAGCAGAAACCGGAACGTCACCGAGCCCCCGATCGAGCTTGCCGCTTTGTGCAGATCCTCCTGCGGAAAACGCAATACGGGCAGGAATTCGATTGTACGGCCCTCGAATTCCAGTTTCCGCACCTTTCCGATCTCGCAGTCGCCAAACTCGTCGATACCGATGAAAAGAAGCCGCCATCCAGCAGGATAATTACGCAGAAGAGAGCGTATATGCGTCTCGATTCCGCCGACCTTGTTCCCCCGAGGGTCCATTGGATGGATTAGACGCAGAAGGAACGGTCCAGCCAGATAAGGCGCGACATCGCTCGATGCGACAGCGTGCGAAACTTTGTGCATCGTCATGACCGTCTGCTCATGTGCCGCTTGGAGAGAAGTTCTTCAAACAAGCTTTCGGTCTCGCGCGCCGCCTTCTTCCAGGAAAACCGCGTGGCATTTGCTCTCGACCGATGGGACATGTCCGCATGCAGAACATCGTCGGAAAATATCTGTATGATACGTGCGGCCAATTCATCGGATTGTCTTGCATCGAAGAACAATCCTGCATCTCCCGCCACTTCCCGCAGAACGGGGATGTCCGAACAGATGACCGGCGTGCCCACGCTCTGGGCCTCGATCACCGGAAGGCAGAACCCCTCGTCCAGCGATGTCACGACAAGGCAGCGCGCCTGACGATAGAATTGCGCGAGACGGGCATCGTCCGGCGAACCGACCGAGACAATCGGATGGACCAGACCGGATTTCTTCTGGGCATCCGAGAGAAGTCCCAGTTCGTCTCTTCCGACGTGGAAGAACGGGACGTACCTGCCCTGCTCTTCGAGAGATTTCAGCGCCGCAACCAGCACTGCGGGATTCTTGTTTGGAGACAGGTTTCCGACGATGAGACCAAAGCTCTGCTCCACGATGTCGAGAGGTTGGGAGCCATCATGAATGGACCAGTTGAGCGCTGAGGCCTCGAGAACGACATGCGTGCGGGGAGCGGCGGCAGGATAATGGCGGACAACCTGGTGCCGCGTCGCGTTGGAGACGCAGATGATCGCATCTGCGCTCGCCAAGACACGCGGAAAAATGAGATTCCACGCGATGCGCCGGCGCATCGGGTAATCCTGCGGACTGACATTGTAGTAGAGGTCATGGACGGTAACGACACGCGGCCAGTCCCCGAAAAATCCGCCAATAGGATTTGCGTTGAATTCGAGCGATGCCCCGGTCTCACGCATCAAGCGGCGCACCATGCGCAACTGCGCAAGCACGTTCAAAGGCATGGAACCGATGTCACGCCGCGTCAGGCAGACAACACCCGCTCGCGTCAACGCGTCAGGCAGATCCTCGGCAGACCACGTCGTCGCCAGAACATAGCGATGGCGGCCCCGCTCGGCCAAAGCCTGCAGAAGCGCAAAAAGATATCGGGTGATGCCAGTCAGCCGGCCGGACGGCTCCAGCAGATGATTGACGAGGATTGTCGGAACCGCATCGCCGATCCCTGATGCCGGCGCCTGGTCATGATCGCTGACGTGAAACTGCGCACTCATGTGCTGAGTGCTCTCAATATGGCGTCATAAGCCGGTTTCGGCTTCAGCTCTGTGTCAAACGGAAGCGGTCGCGGCGGGCGGATTTCGTCAGAAGGTTCCCGCACATTGCCAGGATACCATGTGTGGCGGTCCGACAGCTGCCATGTAATGATCGCCTTGACCGCATGGAACTGCAGGACATCGCGCAGATATGTCTCGTAAAACTCAGCCACGACACGATCGCGCGTCTCGATATCTCCTTTGACCCCGCCCTCATCGACATCGAGCTCGGTGATGTAGATGTCGAGCCCCAATTGCTGCAGCTTTTCGAGGAAGCGGCAATAATTTTCGGGATCGTACTCACCGACTTGCAGGTGCGATTCGATGCCGACGCCGTCGATCGGCACATTCGCATCGAGCAGCTTCTCGACAATACGCAGAATATCGGCGGCAACCGGCGGCCCCCAGTCCGGAAGTTCCATGCCGGATTCGTTGAGGATCAATTTTGCTTTGGGATCCGCCTTTCGCGCACGGCGAAACGCCCGGGCGATATACCCTTCCCCGAAGGCCTCCAGCCATGGCCCGTCGCGAAGCCCACCCGGATTTCCATGATCACGCCAGATTGGCTCATTCACGACATCCCAGGAATGCACGCGCCCCGCATAGCGCCCGACCAGCTCGTCGATATGGCGGTCGAAAAGCGACCTGATCTTGTTGCGCGGAAGCCGATGCACCCAATCGGGCATCCAGTCGTTCCAGATGAGATTATGCCCGCGGACCGGCATTTTTAGCTCTTGCGCGAACTGGATCAGATAATCCGAACTCTCATATTTGACCGTTTGAGGGTCCGGACGGATGCTAGGGAATTTCAGGCTGTAATCCGTCGTAAGGATAGCGCATTCATCGCGCAGCAGCGCCGCGTATTCATGGTCATCGCCAACAAAGACATCGAAGGCTGACCCGAAAAGAATACCACGGCGCGCGGCGGCATCGCGAATAAGGCCGGTCTTGCGTGCGGGCTCCTCCTGCGCGCGGGCGCCGGGAACCGCACAGAGCGCGCTGCCCGCGAGCCCGGCCAGAACCGAGCGACGATCCGGAAATCGCTTTTTCATTGCGGGACGCCTTGACCAACGGGAGCCTCAACGCGGTCCGGCGTCCGGAACGCATGCATGATCAGCACATACAATGCGTAGGAAATCGTCTTTCCGGACAGGCTGAGGGACGCGGTGGCGCACATCAGAAAGAAGAACGGCACGAAGCCCATATAAATGTTTTGCACATCAAGGATCAGCCTGCCGACGAACAGAACGAAAAACGGCAGCATGGCTATGAGACCGTACAACAACACCATCGCGATCCAGAAAACCTCGACGCCGAAATCGAGCCCGAACATCTTTTGCACGGCACGGATCGATTCCGAGTTCATGCCGAAGAGCAGATCGTTCCAGGAAACCTGCTCAAGAACCGACGTGATGAGAAGACGGGCAAGTGCGCTTCCATTGTCGTCGGTAAAGCGGTCGATGAACGGCGCAAAGATGTCGGTCGCAAACAAAAGAACGGGAATGGCGCAAACGGCAATCAGCCCGCAGGCGAGAAAAAAGGCGGTCGTCTTTGACATGACATCCGAATAGAGCGCGCGCATCAAAGCGACGGTCCCCATCAGGACGAGCGAGACGCCAAGCGAAACCGCCGCCGCGCGGCCGCCAAACGCCAGCATTGCCAAGAGATGGATCGGGAGCAGGTAAACCGCGAATGTCCGACGACCACTCAACGCCATAGCAGCGATGGCGACAATATAGATCCCTGTCGCCATGGATGCGTTGAGAGGGTGACCCAAAAGCGCGTAGGAACGCCAATCCAGATAGATGAGATAGGCCCCCGGCCCAAGCAGCCACGGAAACATCAAAACCAGTTTCTGGCCGGACACGAATTCGGCAATGCCGATCAGCGAATTTACCAGGAAGAAGATGTGAACCATCGCCGCAAGCCCTGGAATGACGGGCCTGCCAAGATGCTCAAGAATGAGGATCATCGCCGCAGGCAGAAGGAAGCTGTCAACCAGGAGTGAGATGGGATGCGCGCCAAGAACCACGTTTCGCGCAACAACGGCAAGTATGCACAAGAAAAATGCAAGATTGAAGGCTTGCCGACCCGTGATAACGACATTGCGCAGATTGATGAGATAATAGCCTATGATCGTAAAGGCGGTCAGGATCGCAACGTAGGAGGCAGGATGAATCTTCGATAGCGGCGATCCTTCGGAGGTCGCATACGGGACTCCGAGAAAGAACAAAACGGCAGAGGATAGACTGAACAGCAGTGCCGCGATGAAAGCGAAAAGCAGGACGCCAAGATCAAGCCGGACCGTCGCGCTGCCGGACGCAAAGTATGGCGGATCGTAATCCCGGGGGGTGCCGGTTGGAAAAGAGTGGCTCATTCCCTACCCCCCCGTGAGCGGTGTCGTTCGGTTTCCAAGAGCTGCGGCGGCGAAAAGACGAACGAACAGCGCCACGCACAGTAGATAGCGTACA
This sequence comes from Rhizobiales bacterium Ga0077545, assembly GCA_001464335.1. Lineage (GTDB taxonomy): Bacteria > Pseudomonadota > Alphaproteobacteria > Rhizobiales > Methylopilaceae > Flaviflagellibacter. The sequence goes on from LNEV01000006.1 coordinate 129,478, forward strand.
CCCAGACGACGCGGATTTGTTGCCATACGCCACGCCCATTCGAGGTTAAGCTGCTGCAGAAGCCTCGGGCAGCGGGTCTGCGTTCCGGCCAGAAAGTCCAGGCCGCCACCAATACAGGCAAAGCCTATACCATGCGTTCTGTTCGCGGCGAAGGCCGCGAACAGTTCCTGCTTGGGTGCACCAAGCGCGATAAAGCACAAACGCGCTCCCGACGCAGCGACCTGCGCGGCCATTGCGGCCGCCTCGCTCGAGGTCGGATCAAATCCGTATGGCGGCGCCAGAATCCCGGCAACATCAAGCCCGGGAGCCACATCTGTGAGAGCCGCCCGCGCTTTCTCAAGCGTGGCCGCATCCGAACCGAGGAAAAAGACTCCAACGCCTGCCTTCGCAGCAGCCTGACAAAGCGGCACGATCAGATCCGCGCCCGTGGTCCGGCTCAGAGAGACGCCGACCATACGCGCGAGGAGGACTATCGGAAAACCATCCGCCGTAACGATATCCGCGGTCGCGTAAGAGGCGCGGAATTCCCCGCTTTGCCGAAGCTTTACCAGATGATCGAGATTGAGCGTATGAATCTGAAACGAGGAGGTTTTGTCCAGACGGTCCATGACGGCGGCCACCGCCTCACAAGGGGAGCGGACGGTGACGGACACCCCGGAGATATCGAAAACCGGCGTCTTCACGCGCGCCCCGCTTTGTTAAGCAAAAGGCGGAGAAATGCACGCGCGTTCGCGGCATCGGCGGCGGCGGCAGCGTTCCACGTGGCCAGATTATCGAGTGCGGCTCGGCTGCGTTCAGCGCGCCAGTCCGGGCTTACGCAAGCGGCAGCAATTTTTTCGGCTGATCCATCTTCATCGTCCGTATCGACCAGAATCCCGGACGAGCCGAGCACTTCGCGGAAGATCGGCTTGTCCGGAGCGATCACCGCTAGTCCGCCGTGCTGCACCTCAAGCAAGGGCAGCCCAAGTCCTTCGTCGTGCGAGGAGCTGATGAGAAAGTCCGACATGGTGAGGATGCTGCGTACGGCCGCGTCGTCGACATATCCATGCACCACAACATGCGAATGTGCTTTCAGCAGCTCGGCATCCGGCCCCCACCCTTCCCGCCCGATGATGTGCAGTTCAACTGGGCGGCCGAGCGCCTTGCCGAGCGCCGCCGCGATGCGGGCGGCGGCGGAGAAATTCTTTCGGGGTTCGATCGTTCCGACCGCAGCCAGGCGCAAGGCATCGCCGATCGCAGGACGTGCCTCCCGTTCGTCGGCCGACAGCCCGAACACGTTGCGCACCACCGGCCGATAGGTCAGAATTTCGGCATCCGGACGGCAGTACTTACGCAACTCGTCGGCCGTCGTCAGCGAGTTCGTGAAAAAATAACGGAAGTTGCGCAGAGCTTCGGCGAAACAGGTGGCCATGTAATAGCGGCCTGTCGCGTTGAGGTCCTGCTTTCGGGTCAGAAGGAACAGGTCGTGGACGTAAAGAACCGCACGATCGGTAAAGGCCCGCAGCAGCGGCGATGGCGGAAAGCCGGGAAGCACCATGATGTCCGAGGAGTGCCGCAGCATGTGCCAAGGCAGACCGAACATCTGGGTGCCGAAAATCGAGAACCTGCTTTCTCCCGTCGCCCGCTTTGCGCGGCTTGGAAGCCCCTGAAGACTTTCCTGCCCAAACAATTCCGAAGTAATACGTTCGATGCCGCTGTTGCGGCGTCCCATATGGGTCCAATCGATGGTTAACTCACCGGAATACATGTTAGAATTTTAGTGTATTTCGATGCAACTTAGAACAGGTTTGACCGACCTCAGGTTGTTAACCTTTACGCCGTGCTCTTTCGATCACTTAAATCACGCCTCATTTTCAGAGACCCCTCAACGTGCTGATCTCCTCGACCCTGAGATATCTTCCGGCACAGGTTGTGGCGCCGCTTCTTCAGATCAGTGTCTTCCTTTACTGGACGTTCCATCTGCCGAGCGAAGTTCTGGGCTTCCTCAATCTTGGCATTGCCTCCCAAGAGCTGTTCTCCTCGCTCCTGCTCGTCTGGTGGCAGCACTATGTCCTGCGCTTTCGCAGCGAGCCGCGCGAGGGTCCTGACGCGGCAAGGTTCATCGCCAGCGAAGTGACGGTGATGACGCTGGTTCTGCTCGCGCATCTTGCCTGCATGTCGCTGTTTCTGGCCTTCTGGGCAAAGGATGCGCCGGTTTCGACGCTGCTTGCTGCGCTTTGCTACAGCGGAGGGCAGGCGCTGGCGGTCTATCTCAGCGATCGTGCGCGCGCGCTGAACGACACCTTTGCCTATACCGTCCTGCAAATATGCGGACCGGCAGGAGGGCTGGCCGCCTCCGCAGCCGGGTTTGCTCTCGGCGATCTCACCGCGAGCTGGCCGCTTGCGGGTCTGGGCCTCGGTTATCTGGCCGGATGTCTCTACGACATCGCGAGGCGCTGGGGCTTTCGCGGCTGGATCCCACGTCCCGGCCTTTCCTTCATCCAGGCGGGCCTGCGCTTCGGCGGACCGCTCATACTTGCCAACATCTTCATCTGGACGATCTTCAACATCGGCCGCTACGTCATCGACTACGCGTTGGGAACGGAGGCCGTGGGGCAATTTTCCGTCGGCTATGGCCTCGGCATGAGGGCGCTGTCGATAACCGCGATGCTGGTCGTTGCGGCCGGATACCCGCTTGCCGTCCGCCGTCTCAACGAAGAAGGGACGGCAGCTGCCATCGGGCAATTGCGGCGGAATGCGCTTCTTTTGCTGGCACTGGTCATTCCGGCGACGGCCGGGCTTTTCGCAGTCACACCACTTGTCGTCGATAATCTCGTCGGTGCGAATTACCGCGCCGTCGCCCTTGTCGTCCTTCCGCTGGCCGCCCTCGCCGGCGCGCTGCGAAGTGTGCAGAGCCATGTCTTCGAGCAATGTCTTTTGCTGTTCAAGAGAAGCCACGTGGTCGCCGCCGTCACCTGTGCAATGGCGGCGCTGGTTTTGCTCCTCACGCTTCCGACCGTCTTGTCTTTCGGAGTAGTCGGCGTGCTTTATGCGCTGCTTGCCGTGCAAGGCGTAAGCATTTTCGTGCTCGGCCTTTACTGCCGCCGCGAGACGGGCTTCACGATCCCGATCCCGGAAACCGGAAAAGTGTTTCTGGCATCCCTAAGCGTGTTCGTGCCGGGCTTTTTCGTTACGGGCACCGGCCCGCTCAGTCTGGCAATCGCGGTCCTGGGAGGGGTGGGTCTTTACACGCTCGCCATGTTCATTCTGTTTCGCAACGACGCGATCAGCCTCTTGAAGCGGTTGCGCCCAGCCTGATCACCGCCCCGGAATCCGGTCGATACGCGCTTGCGTAAGATCCAGCTTGTAACCGCGAAAGTCGAACGCAGCGACAAGTTCCTGCCGCTCTTCAACAGGCGCAGCGGCCAGTGCCGGGAGCAATCGCGCATGGACGTTGCGGCCCGGCCCGAGCAGAAGCCGCACGACATCCTTGTAAAGACCGTTCTTCATGAGTTTGCGAAGATCGGCCACGGCCTCCCCCGCCAGATCTCCCGGAAGTGACGGGTAAAGAGGAAGCGAAAGCGCGCTGCGGCGTAAAATGATCCAGCCCTCGTTAGGGCCGAACGCATGGGACAAACGCAAGGCATCAAGGTTGCCTGCGCTGAATCCTGTCCGCGTGTTCTCCGCCCAGAAAAAGATCAGCCACAAAAACGGGTCGGTGGGTGCGGCCACAAGCGCCAAGCGAACAGAACTGGAAAGCGCGTCTGCGGCGCGATCGATCACCGCCGGATCACCCTCGTCCGTGCTGCGGCGGGCGGCCTCGAAATCAATGATTGCGATGGCACGTCGAATATGTGGATCAGCAAAGCGGGCCCTGCGAGGACCATCGGTGAGCGCTCCGATCTCCGCAATCTGAGTAGAACTGTAGCGCTCGCCGTGCAGGATGCGCTCGCTCGTGCGCTGCAAATTCCAGCGCGGCGGCGAAATCGCCAAAACGGTCAGCCCCGCCGCGATGCCGAACAGTCCGAATCCTATGATGAGCAGACGTCCGGCGGTCATGATCCTGCTCAGTCGGTGTATCCGTACGACTTGTAGCTCTTGCCGAAGAAATAGTCTTTCACATTGCTGTCGTAGCGGCTCATCGCGCGCAGGTCAGCCTTGCTGAGCACGGCGCCGACCAGCTTGTCGCGGAGGCCAGGCGTCGCCTCGAGAGCGTATTTGGCGACTTCCCTCTTGGTCTTGCCCCATTCGACAACGAACAGATAGCTGTCGATCAACCGATAGGTCGCACGCACATCCACGACCGGTGCGAGCGGCGAGAGATCGACGATGATGTATTGATACTCGGCACGCAGCGCATGGAACAGTTCGGAGACTTTCTCCGAAGCAAAGACATCGCTGGAGTGCGAAAGCGGGCTGCTGCTGTAGCACGGCAGAAACGACAGACCTGTCTCCGAATCCGACCACATCACTTCCTTCAGCTTTGTCGCGTCTTTCAGAACGTCGAGAATGCCGGAGCGTGTTTTTCGCGACAGCGTGCGCGTAAGAGTCGGATTGCGGAGATCGCCGTCGACAAGAAGGGTTTTCGCGCCCGTTTGGGCGATCAGCAGCGCAAGCGCCGTCGAGAGTGTCGACTTGCCCTCACCCGGCAGTGAAGATGTAATGCCGATAACGCGCGCGCCACTGCTATGCGGCGTGCTGTCCACCGACAGCTTCATCGAACGGATCGCTTCCGCAAATCGCGAGAACGGCTTTTCGACAACAGTCCATGCCGGCGTGCCCCCGCTCGCGATCTGGAACTCGCCCGGTTTGTTGCGCCGGGATGTCTTTTTCACTCCATCCTGATCGAGAGCCTTGGGGACGATGGCCAGACAGTCGAGGTGAAGATCATTCTCGATCTCCTCCGGAGAACGAAATGCCTGGTCGGCGAGATCGCGCGCCGCGCCAAGCCCTAGACCGAGCATCAACCCAGCGAATATCGACCCCAGCAGAATAAGCTTCTTCTTCGGCTGGCTCGGTCCCGCAGGCGGCTCCGCACGCGAAATCACGCGCGCGTCCGAGATCGGGAACGACTGCTGCTGGATCGTTTCCATGTAACGACGCAGGAAGGTATCGTACAGCGTACGCAGACTTTGCGCCGAACTCTGTAGCTCGTTCAGCGTAACCTGCGCTTCGTTGCTGTCCTGCGACAGCGAAACGGCTTTTTCCAGGTTTGCCTGCATGTCTTCTTCGCGCTTGCGGGCAATGTCGAGGTCGGAGGTGTAGACCTCTTCCAGCCGTTTCAGTTCGCTCTGAATCGAAATCTCAATCTCGCGAATCTGGTTGCGGGCGTTCACGGCGGCGAGGTGATCACGCCCGAATCTGCGACTCCAGTCGGACTCGCGCGCAACAACATCGAGATAGCGTGACCGCAGCGCATTGACGACGTCGCTGCGAAGCTGATCGGTAACGGTCGCACCGCTCACGCCGCTTTCGAGGATCTGACGGACGCGATTAAGCCGCGCGCGCGCCTCGGCCGTCTGCGATCGCGCCAGGATCAACTGCGTGTTGATCTCGGCAAGCTGCTGACGGTCCAGAAGCCGTCCGCCGCCGTCCTCCACGATGTTGTTCTTGGTCTTGTATTCAACGACCATGCGCTCGGCGGTCGAGGCCTGCTCGCGCAACTCGGTGATACGCTGCTGCATCCAGACGCTCGCGCGCTGGGCGGCATCGAATTTCGCGCTAAGCTGGTCCGCTATGTACACATTGGCGATCGTGTCGGCGACCTCGGCGGCACGGCGCGGATCGATTGAGCTGTATTCGATGGCAATTACATAAGTGAGGCCTACGCGATAGACCCGCGTGTTGCCGCGCACCGTACCGACAGCCGCACGATTGAGCGTGGTTTCGGACAACGGCTCCGGCGTTGAAAAATAGCCAAATATCTTGCGCTTGAGCGATCCGAGCGGACTGGCAGTACCGGTCGTGAATTCGGGATCGGTCTGCAGCTTGAGCTGTTGGGCGACTTTGTTGGCGATCGTTTCGGAGCGCAGAAGCTCGACCTGGCTTTCGATGGTTCCGACATCGAGCGCCATGTCCATGAATGGCGACTGCGGCTGCAGGATCTGCGCCTGAGGTTTGTCGATCAGAATACGCGTCTGGGCGGTGTAGACCGGCGGAGCGTTGACGATATAGACGATGCCGAGCAGAAGCATGCACCCGACCGCAGCACCAATGATAAGGATGCGGCGCTTGATGAATCCAATCGTCGCCCGAACGAGCTGCGATGGAGAAATTAGGTGCTCAGGCTGCTGATGCGGCCTGATATTGAGCAGACGGTCAACGCTGTTCATACGCTTGCCTTCCGGGCGCCGTCTGACGTTTCGTCACCCAGTCACGGGCTTACAGGCGTAACAATCGAGTCTGTATCGTCTTCGTCGTCGAACACAGAGCCGCCCGCTCCGGAAACCGAAGACGTGTAGCTGAAGAAGGGCGTCGAGATCGGATTGGCGCCAATCGGCTCGGCGGGGCCGCCGCCGCCCAACGGGCCGCCGAAAGGCGATACCTGACCGCCGGATGCACCCGTCGAAGAAGCACCGAAACCACCACCCGGCGCACCGCCGAGAGCAGCCGTCGGCCGATCGCCACTCGCGGCGGTGAAGGCCACGATCACGCTTTCATCGCCCGAAGCCGCAACGGCTTCCTGGATCTGGCTGGCATAAGGATTGTTCGCACGCACGCAACCCGCAGCGGCCTGAGCGAGAGCCGTTGCCAGCGCGGATTTCTGGTCGTCGTTCGCCTGCTTCAGAAGCTCGATCATCGGCGCCAGCGTCGACGTGTCGGTCGACACCAGATCGCGAGCGTCACGAATAAGGGCTCCGCCGCCATCCGGGTGGGTGCCGAGAAGAGCGGGTGGATTGCTTAGAAAGAGTCCGATCTGCTCGGTCGAAGCTCCAAGATCGCTGCGAAAACACCCGGCCGGAGCCGCTTCAGCCTGCGACACGGACACAACGGTCAGAAGAGCAATGGCCAGCGATTTATGCGGTGCCAACAGGTGTTTAAGCATTTTCGGGACCTCTCCCATCAAGTTGTGTTCTTCTACCTTAAATAAAGTTGGAGGCAAATAGCACGCGTAAGACTTATTTAAGAACGTGATTACCGGCCGGACCGCGACATCCTCATCGACTGCGATATCCCTGCTCCCACGAGGATAAGAACGGGCACAGCAAGTCCCGGAATCTGCAACGAAAAGTCGACCAGCGAATGCCCAAGAACAAGCGCCAAGATCGCGAGGCTCCCAATAGTCACATGTGAAACCTTTCGTCGTTTAACCAACGCACGAAGTAAAAGCCCAAGAACAGCCAAGCTGAACACAAGGCTGAGCGCCGCCACCGGCACACCTGCCTCGACTGCCACCTGAAGCAGGACATTGTGGGCGCGATCCCAGGTTCCCCACACGCTCATGTCGCCGCTGCGGAAGATCGGAAAATAGGTCTCGAAGCTACCGAGACCCAATCCGATCATGGGCCGCTGCCAGACCATTTCCCAAGCCGAACGATAGGCTTCGAAGCGGCCCCCATCGCCGAAACCCTCAAGATTGAGGCGGCCATGGATCAAGACGCTCAGCACGGCAAAGCCGGCAACGCCGACAAAGATGTTGCGTCCACTGCGGGAAAAACGGGAGTCGTTGAACAGCATGAACAGGCCTGCAGCCAGCGCGCATGCGCCGATCGACAGCACACCTCCGGCGCGCGAATGTGTCATCAGAAGCGCGGTGAAGCAGAGCGCTAGCCGGACGAGATCGCTGAAAAGGCGCTTGCGCGGATCGCCGCTCGGCACGGCTTCGACAGCCAACTTGCCCTCCCCCTCCCAGCCTCCGCCCAGCGCTTTTAAAGCGCGAAGCACACGAAGGCTGGCCCAGACACAGGCGATCCCGAAGAACACCGCCGCCGTGTTTCGATTGGTGAACGTGGCGGTCAGATCTTCAAAATGCCCTTCCTTTGGCAGCCACAGCACATATCCGGGTGCGACGAGGTGCTGGACGATGCCGAAGATTGCATAAACGCTCGCAACCCAGAGAAAGACTTCAATCAGAGCCCGACATGCCCGTTGGCCGGTGCCGAGAACGAGACCTGCCGCCAAGGCGAAGATCGCTGCCAATGCGGGGACCATCGCCTGGACGTACTGGCCTATGAGCGCCCCGGAAGCCGACACACCGGAACCGAGCAGACGGACGATCCTGTCACGCTCGGCTGACGGCACCCACGGGCCCGCGGCGACCTGCAAGGCAGCCACAACACAAAGAGCAAGAGCAAGGATTGCGAGAGCGGCGAGGATCGCCCAATGGCGTCCATCCAGCCTGTCAATCGGAGACAGAACAAGTGCCAGCGCGCAAAGGACAATGAGGCCTGCTCCCGCGACGGGATTCATGGCCCCGAAGAACAAGGGCGCCAGCGCGATCGCTACAGCCAGAACGAAAAGGGCAGGCTTTCGGGCGTCCATGGACGACTCCCGGACCTTCATCCTGCCAGCCCGAGACCGTGCCGGCAGGACAGAAGGATCACTGGAGCGAGTTGTGAAGATCCACACCGTTTTGCGCCGCAACGAGCGGATCGTTTGTGGTCGCTGTGATGAGGCGGATGTAGTTGAGGATCTTCGCGGTCTCCACGGCAGTCGCGTTGGAGACGTAGAGCAAATCCTTGTTCCGCATCTGGAACTTGGTGGCGAGGAAATACTCCGACGGATCGCGGAAATTGACGTGATACACGACCGGAATCACAGGTCCGGGGAAGCGTGTCACATCGAGACCGAGACTCTCGGCAACTTCGCGACTTTCGCCACGATAGACGAAGACCATGCCCGGATCGGCGAGAGTGTCGTTCAGACCACCGGCCTTGGCGACGCCTTCGGCCATCGAAATACGCCAAGCGTCGAAATTGAACTGCCCCTGCTGTCCGGCAGCGCCGAAGGCAACGAAGGTCTGCGGCTCACGATAGACATAGATGGTGTCGTTCGGATGGACGTAGATGTTGTTGGACGGCTCATAGACCAGCGCGCCGAACGGCACGGATTCACGACGCCCCTTGCGCTCAAGCGTGATCCACGTGTCGAAGCCCTGCCCCTTCGGACCGCCCGCGCGCGTGATCGCGTCAAGGATGCGTTCAGCGGCCGCGCTTGCCGGAATACGCGCCGGCGCGTTGACCTCACCGAGCACGCTGAACAGAGACGTCCGCTGATCGACCAGCGCCACGACAACCTGCGGCTCGATGGCCCGGTTCGAAAGCGCATCCACGATGGACTTCTGAACATCGGCAGCCGTGCGTCCAGCCGCAGCAATCGCGCCAGCATACGGAACCGAAATATTGCCGGCACTGTCGACGGCCTGATTGGGCAGCGAAATGAAATTGCCCGGGCGATCGCCTTGTTCAGGAATGAACAGGCCGCCGGCCTGAGACTCGAAGATCGTGACGGCAACCACATCGCCGACACCGAACTTGATCTCGCCTGGCGCTCGACGATCCTGGAACACCCGCGACAGCCCCGGCGTATGCCGAGTCAGAATGTCGAGGCTCCTCTCGTTCAGGGGAACCAGCGCATAAGGAAGGCTATCGGGAGTGACTTTGCCCTTAACGATATCGGACCCTTTGGGTCCCATGGAGGGCATGCTCTGACAGCCGACGAGAAGCGTCGACACCAGTCCAAGCGTAACCAGCCGTGGCGCGAATCGAAACAAGCGAACCCCCAATCAACCCGCCTTTGAGTAGCATCCGGTTTGCTGGAGCCACAAGCAAACCCGGCGATTTCGTGACTCTTTGAACGAGTACTGTTGCTTTGGGGACACGCAATGCGAGTGGCAAAGAAAGCCGTGCTGAAGGGCTTCTTAAGGCATTGAAAAATCTATATAATTATTTACGAAAGATAACATGCTGGCAATTGCGTCCCGCAGCGCGGAAGCCACAAAACCGATGGGTTCTCTCGAGGCATACGGCACTCGCTGCAACGCGTATCAATCGGTCCAGAAAGCGATCACTGGAACCGCTTGCGGCTGTCAGCGACCGTAGATGTCGTCGAAACGTTCAATATCATCTTCGCCCAGATAGCTGCCGGTCTGGACCTCGATCAGTTCGAGATCGATCTTGCCCGGATTGGCGAGCCGGTGGATCGCTCCTTGCGGAATGTAGGTGGACTCGTTCTCCAGCAGCATCCGCGTCTCGTTGCCGATAACGACCTCGGCCGTCCCTCGCACGACGATCCAGTGCTCGGCGCGATGCAGATGCTTCTGCAGCGACAGGCGCCCGCCCGGCTTGACGACGATGCGCTTCACCTGAAAGCGGGAGCCGGTGTCGATTGATTGATAGAAGCCCCAAGGGCGGTAGCCACGTGCGTGGCTGTCGGCCTGCGCATAGCGTTTCTCGCGCAGTTTCGTGACCGTTGCGCGAATGCTGTCGGCGTCGGAACGGCGGGCGACGAGGATGGCGTCGTCGTCGGCAACAACAACAACGTCATCAAGGCCAGCGACCGCGATCAGGTGCCGATCGGACATCGCGAAGGAATTGGTGCTGCCCACCATCTCGACCGGACCGCGCACGACATTGCCGCTGCTATCCTTTGTTCCAACGTCCCAGATCGCGTCCCAGGTGCCGAGATCGGACCATCCGTGATCGATCGGCAGCACGGCGGCCCGCAGGGTGTGCTCCATCACCGCATAATCGAGGCTTCGCGCGGTGGCGCGGCCGAAAGCTTCCTCATTCAGCCGCAGGAAGTTCAGATCCTTCTCGGCAGACCCGACCGCCTCCGCAACGGCCTTAACCGTGCGCGGATCGACGGCCTCGTATTCCCCGAGCATGATTTTCGCGGAGAAGAGGAAATTGCCCGAGTTCCAGAGATAGCCGTCCGCGAGGTAGCGCGCCGCGGTTGCCGCGTCCGGCTTTTCAACAAAGGCCTCGACCGCGCTGAGGCCCGTTTCGGCAAGCGCTGCGCCCGGCCGGATGTAGCCGTAAGCGGTGGACGGCGTGGCCGGAGACACGCCGAACACGACGATATGGCCGGCTTCGGCGACCGGCAGCGCGGCGGCGCAGGCCGCGCGGAAAATGTCTGGCCGTCGCACGAGATGATCGGCGGCGAGAACAAGCACGACCGCTTCGGGATCGCGCGACAGGGCAAAAAGGGCCGCAGCCGCCACCGCCGGTCCGGAATCGCGGCGGCAGGGTTCGAGAAGGATTTCGGCAGATGCGCCGATGCCTTCAAGCTGCTCGTTGACAAGAAAGCCGTGGTCCCGGTTCGCGACGACGATGGGCTTTGCGAAAAGCTCGGTGTCGGACACCGTCAATACGGCTTCCTGGAACGTGGAGCGCGGCCCGGCCAGAGGAAGAAACTGCTTGGGGCGCGTTTCGCGTGAGGCCGGCCAGAGCCTCGTGCCTGCCCCGCCGCACAGAATAACCGGGACAATCTTTACCTGTGCCATGCGCATTCAACTTTCGGTCGATCCTCGCAGCACAATGCATCTTCGTCGTGTTGGCTCAATTTTATTCAATTGGGATGGTAAATCGCGAAAGGCCCGACGCTTAGCCTTTGCCGAAGCAAATAACAGACCTAGATTGTTCTGGTGGGGATTCGGGGCGCGAACCGGGGCCTCCTCCTCGCCCGAAAATAAGAGCCGGCTCAACCGATTGTTAGAAATTTGCACCAATTTTAGAGACAGCTGCGGCCCGTACCGCGCCTTGAGTTGAAAATGGCACCGCCCGACGAGAAAAAAGAAGAGCTGCGGAAGTCGCAGCGTCATCGCACCCTCAAAGGGGCCAGCCTCGTTCTCCCCGGCTCGGGTTCGACCTTTTCCTGCACATTGCGCAACCTGTCCGATGGCGGCGCGATGGTGGAGCTGCCCTCCACGCTCGGCATTCCCTATGAAGTGATCCTTGAGACGGCGGACGCACAAATCCGCCGCCGCGTCCGCATCGCCTGGCGTACCGAAACGCGGATGGGCCTCGCTTTCATCGACTGAGCCCTCTGCCGATGAAACATCTGTTGCGAAAACTGCATCAGTGATTGTAGATCGCGGCATGGCCGACACTTTTTCCAGTCTCGTGGACAAGATCCGTTCGCGATATGTCGATCTCAGCCCCCAGCAGAGACGTGCGGCCGCCTTCGTTCTGAAGCGGCCGGAGGAAGTGGCCATCGTGTCCATGCGCACCCTGGCGGCCAATGCCGGTGTCCAGCCGGTCACCTTCGTGCGTCTCGCACGTACGCTTGGCTACACCGCATGGGAAGACTTCAAGGAGCCGTTCATCGAGCGCATGCGCAGTGCGCCGGCCTTCTATTCGGACCGCGCGAAGAAACTGCCCGCCACCGCGCCCGCCGAACTTCACCTCAGCCACATCAAGACGCTCGAGGCGACGCAGGCGCTGAACGATGCTTCGACCTTTTCGGCCGCGGCGGAAGCGCTCGAAAGCGCGCAGAATGTCTTTGTCGCCGGTTTTCGCGCCTGTTTCGGCCCGGCCCATGCGTTTGCCTATGTCTACCAGCTGTTCCGGCGCGATGTGGTGCTGCTGTCGGGACTTGGCGGCGGGCTCGAAGCGGAGTTGCGCGCGGTCGATGAGGGCGATGTCGTCTGCATCATCGGCTTCCGGCCCTATTCGCGCGAAAGCGTCACGGTCGCCGAGCACGCGGCACGGCGTGGCGCTACGCTGATCGCCATTGCCGACAGCCCCCTCGCCCCGTTCGCGCGCGAGGCGAAGATCGTCCTGACATTTTCAACCGAAGGCCCGAGCCTGTTCCCGTCGCTCGTGTCCGCCTCGGCGATCGCCGAGCATCTGCTGGACACGCTGGCCGCGCGCGGCGGAGATGCGGCTTTGGAGCGGCTCAAATCGGCAGAAGCACAGCTTCAGGCGCTGGGCGTTTTCGTCCCCGCCTACGACCCCACCGACGACTGAAGATTTTACGCGATCCGGATTCACCTTGGATTCAGCTCCACAGGCTAATCTGCGCCCATGCGCCTTTACCTCACCGTGCTCCTCGTTGCCCTGATGATCGACTGGATCTTCTTTTCGGGCATCTATGTCGCCTTGCCGCTCGGCAATAGCGTGTCGGCGGGCGCGGGCTTTGCGGCCGACCTTGTGATGAAGCAGGTCGGCTGACACCGCGCCCATTTTACAACGCCGGCGGGCTTCAACCCTATTTCAGGATCGTGTTGCTCGCACCGGGCGCCGCCTGATCGATGACGAGCAGCTTTACCGTCTCGTTTCCGAGCGTTCGCCCGTAATGCCATTCATCGAGCATTTCGACGATGAACTGGCCAGGTCCGTATTCGAATGTCTTCACCCCGTCGCCGGTCGACACTTCCAGCTGTCCGGCCAGGACATAGGCATAGCGCGGATGGGGGTGCTTGTGGACCGGCAGCGTCGCGCCCGGCGGTATTTCATAGGACAGAACGGTGACTTCGACCGGGCCCTGCGGAAGGGCCAGCGGCTGGCCGAGCGCGGTGGTGGTGCCGGAGAACAGCTTTGTAACAACGGCCTTCGGAACCGCTGGCGCGGGCGCCCGCGCCTCGGCAACCGGCGGCACGCCCGCCATGTCCGCAATCGCGGGCGTGAGCCACAAGGACAAAGCGAGGCCGCCGAAGGCGGCTGCGGAACGGCACAAGCGGATCATGTTTTCCCCCCGAGATTGAGGAGACCCTACCCGGATTCGCAGAAGGGGCCGGGAAATTCGCTCCGCCGCACGCGTGCCGTCCCGGAGATCAAACGCTCAGCTGCGGCCCGTCTCGAACAGGAACCAGACCCGCCGTTCGGCTTCGTCGATCCAGTTCTCGATCAGGCTCGCGGTCGCGACATCCTCGTGCTCGTCGCACAGATCGTGGACCTCGCGCAGGCGCTGGACGACTTCCTTGTTGTCCTCGCGCAGTTCCGCAAGCATGCCTTCCGGCGTCACGAAGTCCGCATCGTTGTCGAGAACGCGCTGCAGACGGGCAATGTGGCCGATCGAGCGTATGGTCGTCCCGCCGATCTTTCGCACGCGCTCGGCGATATCGTCGGTCGTTGCGAAGATCTGCTCGGCCTGCTCATCGAGCATCAGGTGATAATCGCGGAAATGCGGCCCGCTGACGTGCCAATGGAAGTTCTTGGTCTTGAGGTAGAGCGCGAACGTGTCGGCCAGAACGCCGTTCAGCGCCGCCGAGATGTCCTGCGTTGCGTTGCTTCCCAGATCGGTCGGCGTGGCCAGATCCGCCTTGCGGCGCGCCTTTGCGGACGAGGTGTCTTTCTTTCCCATCGGAGGGTCTCCTGAGCGCTTCCCGCCCACCCAGACATTACCTCGTGCGGCAAAGCTGCAAATCAAGTCATCCGTTGGCAGTAGTCAGGGAGCCTCGCGGGCGGGCAAGCTCTTCAGATAGGCGGCCATGGCCTGCCGGTCGGCTTCGGGCAATTGCGATGTATTGGCAATGACGGACGCCATCTCGCCGCCCGTCACATCGCCTTCGGGCGTCGTGCCGTCCTCGAAGAAGAAGACGAGATCTTCCTGCGTCCACTCCCCGATCCCGCCTTTGCCGGGCGTGATGTTCGGCACGCTGTCGCCATCGGGCAGCTTGCCGCCCGCATAGAGCCGGTCCTCGGCCACGGCGCCGGTGATGTCGCGCGGCGAATGGCATTCGCCGCAATGGCCGAGCGCCTCCACAAGATAGCGCCCGCGCACAAGCTGCGGGTCTGCAGCCGGATCGTCATAGGGCTCGCCACGGAAATTGATGAGCTTCCACAGCCCCATTCCACGGCGCACGATTGCCAGATCCAGCGGAAAATCGTGCCCGGGATTGGTCTGGCCGGTGGCCGGGAGCGTTTGGATGAACGCGAAAAGGTCGCGGACATCTTCCGATTTCATGTGCTGATAGGCCGTATAGGGGAAGGCAGGATAGTAATGACGCCCGCGTGGCGAGACGCCTTTCAGGAGGGCGCTCGCGAACTGTTCCTGCGTCCAGGCGCCGATGCCGTGCTGCAGATCGGGAGAGATGTTCGGCGCGACGAAGTTTCCGACCGGGCTTGCGAGAGCATGGCCGCCGCCGAGCAGCGTGCGGTCCGGCTGGTCGGGCGTCGCATGGCAGGAGGCGCAGCCGCCGGCGAAGAAGACCGTGCGGCCGTTGTCTAGATCGGGCGCGCCCTCCGACACCGTCGCGCCGGCTTGCTCGGGCGCCGTGACAAACCAGAAGGCCGCAAACGCGACCGCAAGGGCCAGCGTCAGAACCACAGCAACCTTCCGCATCCATCTCTCCATCCTGCGAATCTGGAACAAATCTAGACGGCCCGGGCGTCATTTCCGATCAACAACTTGCGACAGAACACGATTGTCGCGGCGGAACCGCCAGCGGCCTCGTCGCCTTGCTTTCGCCTATATCGGTTCGATATATACCGGGCCGATAGGAGAGCGCATGAACATCCGCACCATCTGTCTGGCCATCCTCGCCCACGGCGAGGCGTCCGGCTACGACCTGAAGAAGCATTGGGAGGAAGGGCCCTTCCATCATCTGGGCGGTGCAAGCTTCGGCTCTATCTATCCGGCCTTGGCGCGCATGGAGAAGGACGGCCTGATCCGCAGCCGCGAAGAAGTGCAGCCCGGCAAACCCGCGCGGCGGGTCTATTCCCTGACCGAGACTGGCTATCAGGCCTTCATCGACGAGATGAGCGCCCTGCCCGAGCCGGACGATTTCCGCTCCCATTTCGGGGTCATCACGCTGTGCGCGCGCCATCTGACGCGGGACACGCTCGCCCGCGCGCTCGATGAGCGCGTGCGCCAGCAGAAGGCCGAGATTTCCAAACTGACGCCGATCGCCGAGATCGAGAAGGACCGGCCGGTCGGATGGCTGATCGAATGGGGCCTGGCGATCATGGCCACAGAGGTCGCCTTCATCGAGAAGAACCGCGCGCGCCTGGAGGCGTTTGCGGGCACGGCCGGGCCCGGCGATGAACTTTCCATCTGCTGCCTGCCGGACATGCCGGCGGTCAAACAGCAATCCACCGCCGCCGAGTAACATGTCATGCGTCGCATTCTGATCATCGTTTCCATCTCGGCGGCCGGCCTTGTTCTTGGCGGCTGGCTTTTGTGGGGTGGCGCGTCCGACACCGCTTCCGGTGCGACCGAGGCCGTTGAACGCCGCCCCCCGAGCGTGACCGTGGTGCGCGCCGCGCGCCGGGAGATCGTGGAAGACGTCCACATCTCCGGAACGCTTGTGCCACGCGAGGAAGTGCTCGTTGCACCGGAGGTCGACAACCTCGCGGTGACGGCCATCCTTGTCGAGGAAGGCGACCGCGTCGCGGCCGGCGATGTGCTGGCGCGCCTGTCGCGCTCGGCGGTCGATGCCGAGAATGCACAGGCTGCCGCCTCGATTGCGCAGGCGAAGGCGCAGATCGCCGAAAGCGATGCGAGCCTTGTCGAAGCACGCCTCGCTTTGGAACGCGCGCAATCGCTCGTCAAATCCTCCACCGTCAGCAAGTCCGTCTACGAACAGCGCCTCTCCGCCTTCCAGGTGGCCGAAGCGCGCAAGACGGCGGCGGAGGAGAATCTGAAGGTCGCGGAAGCGCAGAAGGAACAGGCGGACATCAAGCTCCGCCGAACCGAGATCAAGGCACCCGCAGCCGGTGTCATCAGCCGCCGCACTCTGCGGGTCGGCGGCATTGCCAGCATGGCGGCGGAGCCTGCCTTCCGCATCATCGAAGACGGCGCGATCGAGCTTGAGGCAGAGGTGGTCGACGCCACTCTGGCGCGGTTTGCGACCGGGCAGACCGTGCGCGTCATCGCGGCGGGCACGACCGAGGCGCTGGTCGGTACGATCCGCCTGATCTCGCCGGAGGTGGACGCGACGACCCGGCTTGGACGGATGCGTGTCGCGCTTCCTCTCGATGCCAAAGTGAGCATCGGCTCGTTTGCCTCGGGTGTCGTCGAGATCGGTCGTCAGGTCGCCATTACGCTCCCGCTGTCGGCGGTGACCGCGACCGGCGGCAAAAACATTGTTCAGGTCGTGAAGGACAACAAGGTCGAAAGCCGCGAGGTCGAACTCGGCCTGCGGTCCGCGACGCGTGTCGAGGTCAAGTCCGGGATTGCCGAGAACGAGATCGTTGTGGCCCGCGCGGGCTCGTTCCTACGCAGCGGCGATGAGGTCACGCCGATCGAAGCGAACGTCGAAACCAGCGATGCCGGGGCCGCGAAATGAGACTGAACATTTCGGCGGCTTCGATCCGCCGCCCGATCCCCGGAATCGTGCTCTTCGTCGTCCTGTCGGTGCTCGGGCTGTTTTCGTTCGCCGAACTGCCGATCACGCGTTTTCCGAGCATCGACATTCCGCTGGTTTCGGTCGCGGTGTCTGAATCGGGTGCTGCACCGTCGGAACTTGAAACGCAGGTCACGAAACGCATCGAGGATTCGGTCGCGAACCTCACGGGCGTCAAGCACGTGATGTCGAGCGTGTCGGACGGGCTGTCCTCGACCGTGATCGAATTCCAGCTGGAAACCGACACCGACCGCGCGGTCAACGACGTCAAGGATGCGGTTGCGAAAATACGCGCCGATTTGCCGGGCACGATCGAGGAACCGATCATCGACCGCATCGACGTCGAGGGACAATCCATCGTCTCCTATGCGGCTTCCTCGCCCGGCATGACGCTCGAGCAATTGTCCTGGCATGTGGACGATGTCGTCATCCGCCAATTGCAGGGTCTCAAAGGCGTCGGGCGCGTCCAGCGCATCGGCGGTGTGTCGCGCGAAATCCGCGTTGAGCTCGATCCCGACCGCCTGAAGGCGCTGGGCGTGACAGCGGCCGACGTCAACGCGCAGATCCGCGCCGTCAATACGGACATGGCGGGCGGACGCGGCGAGATCGGCGGGCAGGAACAGACCATCCGCACGCTCGCCAACCAGCGCAGCACCGAGAACCTGACGGATCTCAAGATCGCGCTTGCCAACGGCCGTCAGGTCCGGCTGGCCGAGCTTGGCACCGTGATCGACACGGCCGAGGAAGCGCGCTCGTTCGCGCGCCTCAACGGCGAGCCCGTCGTGTCCTTCAATGTGTTCCGCATCAAGGGCGCAAGCGATGTCGCCGTGGCCGAAGAAGCCGCCCGCAAGATCAAGGAGCTTGAGGCGGCAAATCCCGATGTCAGCTTTTCGCTGATCGACGACAGCGTCAGCTACACGCACGGCAATTACGAAAGCGCCATGCACACGCTGATCGAAGGCGCGGTCCTCGCCGTCATCGTGGTCTTCCTGTTCCTGCGCGACATGCGGGCGACGATGATCGCCGCCGTGGCGCTGCCGCTGTCGATCATTCCGACCTTCTTCCTCATGGATCTGATGGGCTTCTCGCTGAACCTTGTCAGCCTGCTGGCTCTGACTCTCGTGACCGGCATTCTGGTGGACGATGCCATCGTCGAGATCGAGAACATCGTGCGCCACATGCGCATGGGCAAATCGCCCTACCGCGCGGCGATGGAAGCGGCGGACGAGATCGGCCTTGCGGTCATCGCCATCACGTTCACCATCGTTGCGGTGTTCGCGCCGGTCTCGTTCATGGGCGGCGTTGCGGGGCAGTATTTCTCGCAGTTCGGACTGACGGTCGCGGCGGCGGTTCTGATTTCGCTGTTCGTGGCACGCCTGATTACCCCGCTGATGGCGGCCTATCTGCTGCGTCCGCACGCGCATGTCGAAGAAAAAGACGGCCGCATCATGCGCGCCTACACCAAGGCGCTCGACATCTCGCTCAGGCACCGCTGGAAGACCCTGACGGCGGGCATCGTGATCTTCATAGGCTCGATTGGGCTCACCAGCCTTCTGCCGACGGGCTTCATGCCGAATGAGGATTCGGCGCGCGTCGTCGTGCAGGCGGAACTGCCTCCGGGTTCGCGTCTCGAAGACACCCGCGCCGTGACGGACGACATCACACGACGGCTGCGCGAGCTTCCCGAAGTCGCCTCGGTGTTCGTCATGGGCGGCACGACGCCGACCGGCACGCTCGAAATCCGCAAATCCGCGCTGATCCTTCGGCTGACGCCGAAGAACGCGCGCGACCTGACGCAGAAAGAGGTCGAGGCGAAGGTGGCGCAGATCGTCTCCGAGGTCCCCGATGTGCGGTCCTGGTATGTGAACGAACGCGGCGAGCGCGAGCTGTCGATCACGGTCACCGGCCCCGATGCCGACAAACTCGCGCAAGGGGCCGCGGCGCTCGAGAACGGGATGCGGCGCGTTCCCGAATTTCTCAACGTCGCGCCGTCGACAGGGCTTTCGCGGCCCGAACTCGTGGTCGAACCCAAGCTCGACCGCGCGGCCGATCTCGGCATCACGACAAGCGCCATCTCGCAGACGATCCGCGTTGCGACCATCGGCGATGTCGATGCCAATCTCGCCAAGCTGAACACCGGCGACCGGCTTATTCCCATCCGTGTGCAATTGCGCGAAGGCGCGCGCGGCAGCGCCGGGGTTCTCGAAGAACTCGCCGTGCCGACCGGGGGCGGAAAATCCGTTCCGCTGTCGGCCGTCGCCGATATCGGGTTCGGCGAGGGCCCCTCCTCCATCGAGCGTTACGACCGCCAGCGGCGCGTCGTTCTCGGCGCGGACCTGACCGGCGGCATGCAGCTCGGTCAGGCGATTGAGGCCGTGCTGGCGCTTCCCGAGGCGAAGAACCTGCCGCAGGGCGTACGTATCGTTCAAGGCGCGGACGCGGAGATCATGAACGAGGTGTTCACCGGTTTCGCAAAGGCGATGGGCGCCGGCATCATGATGGTCCTCGGCGTGCTGGTCCTTCTGTTCGGCGGCATCTTCCAGCCGATCACGATTCTGGCCTCGCTTCCGCTGTCCATCGGCGGCGTGTTCCTCGCGCTCTCGGTGACGGGGAATGCGGTCTCCATGCCGGTCGTCATCGGCATTCTGATGCTGATGGGCATCGTGACGAAGAACGCGATCATGCTGGTCGATTTCGCCGTCGAGGCGGAGCATCACGGCGTGCCGCGAGATCATGCCATCATCGACG
The DNA here is from genome assembly GCA_001464335.1 of Rhizobiales bacterium Ga0077545. Lineage (GTDB taxonomy): Bacteria > Pseudomonadota > Alphaproteobacteria > Rhizobiales > Methylopilaceae > Flaviflagellibacter. Next base: position 149,432 of record LNEV01000006.1, read on the forward strand.
CAGGTCGCAAGCGTGCGCGCCCGATTGTCATGACGACGATCGCGATGATCGCGGGCATGGTGCCGTCCGCGCTCGGCATCGGCCAAGGCGGCGAATTCCGCGCTCCGATGGCGATTGCGGTGATCGGCGGCCTTGCGGTGTCGACCGTTCTGTCGCTGATGTTCGTCCCGAGCTTCTACACGATCATGGACGATCTCGGTGCGTTGACCGCCCGGAAGCTCGGACGCTTCATCGGGCCGACCGAGAATCTGGACGATGATCCGCACATCGCGCAGGCGCCGCCACGCATCTCCGCGCCAAGGCCGCTCTCCGAGGCCGCCGAATAAAAAAAGCCCGCCGTTAAGGCGGGCTTTTTCAATTCACTGAGCGTGCTGACGGCTAGTGCAGCCGCAGATCGTCCTTGGTCTCGTCGTCCGGAGTCCGGATGTCCTGCTCGCCATCCGGCCCCGCCTCCGCGGGAGCCGCGGCTGCGGCAAGCCCGGCGGTGTGGGCGCGGGCGCGCGACTTGTAATTGAAATAGGCGACCGGCAGGAGCGCCAGATAGATCAGCGCGCTGACGGTGAGCGTTTCCCACGTGTAGCTGACGAGGATTGCCGCGAAGAGAACCGCGATGAAAAACACCGGGGCAACCATGTCGCGCGACACGCGGGCGGTGGACTTCTTGAACGACCAGGTCGGGAAACGCGAGACCATCAGAAGCGCGATCACGACGATGTAGACGAGCGAAACCGTGGCGGTGACGGCCGGCAGGTTCACCGAGCCGAGATGACCGAGATAGATCGGCAGCATGACGAGCAACGCGCCCACAGGAGCCGGAACGCCGGTGAAGAAGTCCTGCGCGTAATCGGGCTTTGGGGAATCGAGCGCAACGTTGAAACGGGCAAGGCGCAAGGCCGCCGCGACGGCGAACACGATGGAGCCCGCCCAACCGACCGAACCGAGTTCGCTGGTCGTGTAGATGTAGAGCAGCACCGCCGGGACAACGCCGAAATTGACGAAATCGCACAGGCTGTCGAGTTCGGCGCCGAAGCGCGACGTTCCCTTCAGAAGCCGCGCCAGACGCCCGTCGAGGCCATCGAGGAAGGCGGCGACGACGACCGCATAGACCGCCAGTTCCATCCGGCCTTCCATGCCCATGCGGATCGCGGTCAGGCCAATGCAGATGGCCAAAAGCGTGATCAGATTGGGGATGAGAACGCGGATCGGAACCGAGCGGAAACGGCGCGGCTTCGGCTCGTTGCCGTCGGGATCGAAGGGCGAAAACAGACCGGACATTCGGCAACCTCTTTTGCGGCAGTCTCTTTTGTAACGCGCGAGCGCCCGAAAAGACTAATCCTGCCGGAACACGCCCGCGGGACGGCTTCCGGCGAAATCGCCAAGCACCGTCTCGCCGCCCACCGCCGTCTGGCCGACCGAGACGAGCACGGAGGTGCCTTCGGGCAGATAGACATCGAGGCGCGAGCCGAAGCGGATGAGGCCGAAACGGGCGCCGGGGGCGATGATGTCGCCCTCCTTGGCCCAGCAGACGATGCGCCGGGCGATGAGGCCCGCGATCTGCACCACCGCGACCTGCCGCTCGCCGGAGGTGACGAGAAGGCTGTTGCGCTCATTGTCCTCGCTGGCCTTGTCGAGATCGGCGTTGAGGAATTTGCCGGGGCGATAGGCGATGCGGGTGACGGTGCCGCCGACCGGCACGCGGTTCACATGGACGTTAAAGACCGACAGGAACACGGAAATCCGTGGGCGGGGTTCGAGCCCGAGGCCCAGTTCGGCGGGCGGGACCGCGCGGTCCACCGCCGTCACGATGCCGTCGGCCGGGGACAAAACGAGGTTCGGATCGGCCGGCACGGTGCGGATCGGATCGCGGAAGAAATAGGCGACATAGACCGTGAGGATGAGCCCGATCCAGCCGAGCGGCTGCCACAGGAGCATCAGCAGCAGCGCGATCACGAAGGCGATGGCGATGAACGGATAGCCCTCGCGGTGGACCGGCGGGATGAATTTGCGGATGGAGTCGAAAACGGACGAGATCATGGTTTCCTCGGGTCAGGGGCGCCGAGATAGCACGGATGGCGCGTGTCCCGGAAGCTTCGGGCGGGTCTTCCCTTTGTTTTGAACGGGAAGCGGGTCCCACGTGACGACGAAGCTGCTCTGGTTGGGCTCCTGCGGCACGCTCCTTGCGCTGGGTCCCGGATCGGCGCTGCGCTTGTCCGGGACACGGGCATCCTCATCCTGAGCAGGCGCGGAGATTGGCGGCCTTTCGCTACCCGACCGACCCGGCGGCCACCGCGATGACGGGCGGCTTGTCGAGATGGGGCTCGTCGGCGTCTTCGGGCTCCGCCCCGTCCGACGCGAACTCCCCCTCCTCCGCCAGAAGCTCGCGGGCCTTGTCGACTTCGCGCTGGCGATTCCACATGCCGGCGTACAGACCGCCCTTCTCGAGAAGCTCCGCATGGGTGCCGCGTTCGGCGATCTGGCCCACTGCAAGAACGATGATCTCGTCGGCGTTGACGATGGTGGACAGGCGGTGGGCGATGACGAGCGTCGTGCGGCCGCGCGAGACCTGTTCCAGTTCGTCCTGGATTTCCTTCTCGGTGTAGCTGTCGAGCGCCGAGGTTGCCTCGTCGAGAATGAGGATCGGCGGGCCTTTCAGAACTGTGCGGGCAATGGCGACGCGCTGCTTTTCGCCGCCCGAGAGCTTCAGACCGCGCTCGCCGACTTCCGTGTCGTAGCCCTTCGGCATGGCGCGGATGAACGTGTCGATCTGCGCCATCTGCGCGGCACGCTCGATCTCGTCCTCGCTCGCGTCCCAGCGTCCATACCTGATGTTGTAGCGGATCGTGTCGTTGAACAGGACCGTGTCCTGCGGGACCATGCCGATGGCCTCGCGCAGACTGTGCTGCGTGATATTGCGCACATCCTGACCGTCGATGAGAATGCGGCCCTGCTGGACATCGTAGAAGCGGAACAAAAGACGCGAAATCGTGGACTTGCCCGCACCGGACGGGCCGACGATGGCGACCGTCTTTCCGGCGGGGATCTCGAACGAGACGCCCTTCAGAATCTGCCGTTCCGGATCGTAGGCGAAATGCACGTCCTCGAAGCGCACGCGCCCATCCGTTACGGAAAGTGGCTTCGCGCCCGGCGCATCGCGCACTTCGGGATCTTCGCCCAGAAGCTTGAACATGGCCTCGATGTCGGTGACGGCCTGCTTGATCTCGCGATAGACCCAGCCCATGAAATTCAGCGGCTGGTAAAGCTGGATCATCATGGCGTTGATGAGCACGAAATCGCCGACCGTGTTGTTGCCCGCGCGCACATCCATGACCGCCATGCCCATGCACACCGCAAGGCCGATGGAGAAGATGACCGCCTGCCCCGCGTTCAGCCATGAAAGCGATGTGTAGGTCTTGATGGCGGACTTTTCATAGCCCTCCATCGCCCGGTCGAAGCGCGCGGCCTCGCGCTCCTCGTTGCCGAAATATTTGACCGTCTCGTAATTGAGCAGGCTGTCGATGGCTTTCGAACTTGCGTCCGTGTCCTGATCGTTCATCACGCGGCGTATTGACAGACGCCATTCCGAGGCCCGGAAGGTGAACCAGCCGTAGACGAACACCATACCGCAGATGGCCACGACATAGCGCCAGTCGAACTGCCACCACAGGACGCCGAGGACGAGCACGAATTCGAACAAGGTCGGCATCACCGTCAGCATGGCGGTGCGCGTCAGGGTTTCGATGGCGGTGCGGCCGCGTTCGACGACGCGGGCAAGGCCGCCGGTGCGGCGCTTCAGGTGAAAGCGCAGGCTGAGGCGGTGGATGTGCTCGAAGACGCGGCGCGCAAGGCGGCGCACCGCATGCATGACGACCGCCGCTGTGAGGCCGTCTCGAAGCTGGGCCGTGACGACCATGAGGACGCGCCCGAGACCGTACAGCGCGACCATGGCCAAAGGCGCGCCGAGGGCCATCGCCATCCATGTGGTTTCCGACGCCGGGGCAGCAGCACCTTGCGTGTAGGTCAGCGCATCCGTCGCCCATTTGAACGCATAGGGCACCGCGATGGTGACGAGCTTGGTCAGCACCAGCATGATGAGCGCGAGCGCGATGCGCAGCTTCAGATCGGGCCGGTCTCCCGGCCACATGAAGGGGCGCAGATCGCGGAAGGCGCGGAAAAACGCGCTTCCTTCCGCGTTGACGCGCGGCGCGGCGCCAGAATCGGACTGGACGCGCGCCGCAGGCTGCGCGTCGGACGAAGACGACATGAATCGAGGCCCTGAATCTGTGAGTTCAGGGCCTCATATAGGAGCGCGGCGCGGAAATCGCGAGACCTGCCAGAGGCAGACGTGCCCGACGGGCCTATTTGCCCGGCATCACGAAGACCTGGCCGGGATAGATGCGATCCGGATCGCGGATCTGATCTGTGTTGGCGTCGTAGATGGTCGAGAAGCGCACGCCCTCGCCATAGGCGCGGCGGCTGATGCGCCACAGGCTGTCGCCGCGCTTTACCGTGACCGTGCCGAGTTCGCGCACGACCGGGTTTGCGGCCTGATCGGCGGGGCTCGCCGCCGGCTGCGGCGCGGACGCGGTGGCGGCAGGTGCGGACGGCGTGCCGGGCGCCGTTTCCGGCGTGGCTGCCGGAGCCGGTGCGGCGGGAGCCGAGGGCGCGGACGCCGAGGGAACCGACGACGGCGACGGCGCCTGCGGCATGGCCGGAGAGGACGTGGACGGAACCGGGGCTGCGGGTGCGGCCGGGGAGGACGGTGCGGCGGCCAGTTCCGAGGGCATGTCGGACGTGAACGGCACTTCGGCGCGCGCGATGACCTTGCCCGCCGGATCGACCTGATCGACCCGGATCGTGTAATCGCCCGTGGTCAGCCCCTTCTCGATGGTGAGCGACCAGCGGCCGTCCGCTCCGATCTGCGCTTCCGACAGAGGCGTGTCGTTCAGATAGATGATGGCCTTCGACCCCGACGGGCCCGTGCCCTGCACGAACAGGCGCCCGCCCGCCGCCTCGACCGCGCCGACGCGCAGAGGCTGCTGCGGATTTGCGATTTGGGGCGTCGCGCCCGGCACATCCGGCACCGTGCCCGCCGAGGGACCGGACGGCGCACCGGCCTGGACCACCTGCGAGGGCTTGCCCGGCTCGCCGACGACGACCAGCACTTCGCTTTGCCCGGTCTGCGGCACCGAAACGGTGACAGCCTGAGTGGACGCGGAATCCGATGTCTTCAGCGTGAGTTCGTGGTTTCCCGGCTGAAGCGGCGGCGGCATCAGGACGAATTCGCCCTGCTCGTTCGCGATGGTGCGGCCGATGACCGTGCCGTTCGACAGCAATTGGACCTCTCCGCCCGGCACGGTGCGCCCGGCGATGACGGCGGACCCGTTCGGCTCGACGCGCACCACATCGAAACTGGGGCGCGTGCCGCTCGGCGCGGCAGGCGTTGCTTCCGCGGGCTGAGCCTCGGGCTGAACCTTGGCGGGGGCCTCTTTCGGGGTTTCGGGCGCGGGAGCTTCGGCCAGCGGCGCAGGGGCGCTCGTGGCAGGTGGAGTTTCAGGCTGGGGCGCGGGAGACATCGCGGCGGGCGGTGGTGGCGCCTCGGCCTCGCGCTCCATGACCTCGCGACGCAGGAAAACACCCACAAGAATGGCCAAAACAATGACCATGCCGAAAACGGCCAGACGACGCGCAGTCATGATCTCAACTCCCCGCCCCCGGCGCCATCCGGGCGGCACCCGAATATCGCCACTGTTCCCGCGTTGATTTCCGGGAGCGTCACGATCACGTGGCAGAATGGCAAATGCAACCCCAGTTAAGGTTTTAGGGCTCTAATGAGCCGAGAAAACAAAGGGAAAGAACAAGAAGAATGGGACTTATCAAATCGGTCTGTGTCTATTGCGGCTCCGGGCTGGGCCGCGATCCCCGTCATGAAGCAGATGCACGAACACTTGGGGGTATCCTCGGGGAGAACGATGTGTCGCTCGTCTACGGCGGCGGCGGCAACGGCCTTATGGGAACCGTCGCACGGGGGGTCCTCGACGCCGGGGGCCACGTCACCGCGATCATTCCGGAATTCCTCGTCAACCGCGAGAGCATGCTGCAGGACGCGCAGGAGCACATCGTCGTCGAGGACATGCACACCCGCAAACGCCTGATGTTCGAAAAGGCGGACGCGTTCGTCGCGCTGCCGGGCGGCATCGGCACGCTGGAAGAACTGGTCGAACAGCTCACCTGGGCGCAGCTCGGACGGCACCGCAAGCCGATCCTGATCGCCAATTTCAACGGCTACTGGGAACCGCTTCTGGCGATGCTCGAACACATGACGGCGCATGCCTTCATCCGCGAAAGCCTGTGGGTGCCCTACCTTATCGCCGACCGCGTCGAGGATGTGCTGCCCATGCTGGAAAACGCGGCGGCGGATGTGCTCGATTCCGGCGAGCTGCCGAAGCGTTCGGTGGCCGGGACGCCGCTCGGAAAGATGTGAGTACGTCTTCCCGGACGTGCGCAGCACGATCCGGGATCGCCATCCTCTTTTTGCCCGGAACGATCCTGGACAATCGCTGCGCGATTTCCGGGATGACGCGGGGGATCAAGGCGCCGGGGCTTCGCTTTTCAGCAGCTTGAACGTCAGCGAATCCACCAAGGCCTGAAAGCTGGCATCTATGATGTTTTCGGAGACGCCGACCGTCGTCCAGACATCGCCGTTCCCATCGGTGGATTCGATCGTCACGCGCGTCACCGCTTCCGTGCCGCCGTTGAGGATGCGGACCTTGAAGTCCGTCAGGCGCAGATCGGCGATGAAGGGCTGGTAGATGCCGAGGTCTTTCCGCAGCGCGCCGTCGAGCGCGTTGACGGGGCCATTGCCCTCCGCGACCGACATCCGGCTTTCGCCTTTCACGCGCAGCTTCACCACCGCTTCGCAGACCGTGTCCCACGCGCCCTTCCTGTCCTGACGGCGCTCGACCGAGGTGCGGAAGGTGTCGATGATGAAGTAATCGGGCACGGTGCCGAGCGCACGGCGCGCCAGAAGCTCGAAGCTCGCCGCCGCGCCCTCATAGGCATAGCCCGCATTCTCGCGCTCCTTCACCTCGTCCAGAAGACGCGCGAGCCTTGGATCGTCCTTGTCGACCTGCATGCCGATGCGCTCCAGCTCGGCCAGGAGGTTCGATTTGCCGCCCTGATCCGACACCATCAGGCGGCGCTTGTTGCCGATGGCTTCCGGCGGCACATGCTCGTAAGTGCGCGGATCTTTCAGGATGGCCGAGGCGTGGATGCCCGCTTTCGTCGCGAACGCATTGACGCCGACATAGGGCGCGTGGCGGTTCGGGTTGCGATTCAGGATTTCGTCGAGAAGGCGAGAGAGCTGGGTGAGGCTTTTGAGGCTTTCATCCGTGATGCCGATCTCGAACCGGGACCTGTAATCCTCTTTCAGTTTCAGCGTCGGGATGAGCGTGACGAGATTTGTGTTGCCGCAGCGCTCGCCAAGGCCGTTGAGCGTGCCCTGGATCTGCCGCACGCCCGCATCGACCGCCGCGAGCGCGTTCGCGACCGCGCAGCCGGTGTCGTCGTGCGCGTGAATGCCGAGCCGGTCGCCGGGTATGTGCGCCGTGACCTCCGACACGATCCGCGAGACTTCGTGCGGGAGCGTGCCGCCATTGGTGTCGCAGAGGACGACCCAGCGCGCGCCGGATTCGTGGGCCGCCTTTGCGCAGGCGAGCGCGTAGGCGGGATTGGCCTTGTAGCCGTCGAAGAAATGCTCGCAGTCCACCATTGTCTCGCGGCCGGAGGCGGTGCCGGCCTCGACAGTTTCGCGGATGGACCGGAGGTTTTCGTCGAGCGTCGTGCCGAGCGCGACCTCGACGTGGTAGTCCCAGCTCTTGCCGACGAAGCACAGCGCATCGGCATGCGCGGCAAGGACGGTCTGGAGCCCCGGATCGTTCGAGACCGAGCGGCCGGGCCGTTTGGTCATTCCGAAGGCGGTGACGCGGGCTTTGCCGAAACGGCGCGGTTCGCCGAAAAAGGCGGTGTCGGTGGGGTTCGCGCCGGGATAGCCGCCTTCGATGTAATCCACACCGATATCACCGAGCATGCGCGCGACCGTGAGTTTTTCCTCCAGCGCGAAATCGACGCCCGCCGTCTGCTGGCCGTCGCGCAGCGTGGTGTCGAAAAGGTAGAGGCGTTCGCGTGTCATGACATGGGCTCGTCATCCCGGAAAACGCGACGCGTTTGTCCGGGATCGTTCTCCTGCCCGTCGTGAGCGATCCCGGATCGCGCTTCACGCGTCCGGGATGACGGCCTTGGTTTCACCGCATGACCTCCCAAGTCGTGCCGTCCGGACTGTCCTTAATGGCGATGCCGTGTGCGGACAGTTTTTCGCGGATGACATCGGCGGCCGCCCAGTTCTTGGTGCGGCGCGCGTCCAGACGCTGGGCCAGCAGGGCCTCGATCTCGGCGACCGGGATGTTCGGCTCCGGGGCCGTGGCGGCGCGCCAGTCGGCGAATTCGCCCGCGCGGAAACCGAGGAAATCGAGCGTGCCGGCGAGTGATTTCTTGCCCGCAGCGCCCTTCATCGCGTGCATTTCGGCGATCATTTTCGGCGTGTTGAGGTCGTCGTTCAAGGCGTCCAGAACGCCGGGCGCCGGGCGCGGTTCGGCACCCTCGCCCGCCATGTCGAACCAGCCCGCCAAAGCCTTCTCGGAGTCCTGCAGCGACTTCAGGCTCCAGTTGATCGGCTGACGGTAATGTGTTGACAACATTGCCAAACGGATGACATCGCCCTGCCAGTCATTGAGCAGATCACGGATCGTCGTGAAGTTGCCGAGCGACTTCGACATCTTCTCGCCCTCGACTTGCAGGAAGCCGTTGTGCAGCCAGACATTGGCCATGACATCGTTGCCGAAGGCGCAGCAGGACTGGGCGATTTCGTTTTCGTGATGGGGGAAGACGAGATCGATGCCGCCGGCATGGATGTCGAACACCTCGCCCAGATGCTTCCACGACATGGCCGAGCATTCGATGTGCCAGCCCGGACGGCCACGGCCCCACGGACTGTCCCAACCGGGCAGATCCGGCTCGGACGGTTTCCACAGAACGAAATCCATCGCGTCGCGCTTGTAGGGCGCAACCTCGACGCGGGCACCCGCTTCCATCTCGTCGAGCGTGCGGTTGGCGAGGCGGCCATAGGCGGGCATGGACGGCACGTCGAACAGGACATGCCCGTCCGCCGCATAGGCATGGCCGCGCGCGATGAGCTTTTCGATGAGCGCGATCATCTCGGCGATGTGTTCAGTGGCGCGCGGTTCGACGCTCGGGCGCAGGACGCCGAGCGCATCGACATCGGCGCGAAAGGCCGACGCGGTGTCCTCCGTCAGGTCGCGGATCGAGATGCCGCGCTCGGCGGCGCGGGCGTTGATCTTGTCGTCGACGTCCGTGATGTTGCGGACATAGGTGACGTTTTTGGCGTTGTAGAGATGGCGCAGCAGGCGGAACAGGACGTCGAAGACGATGATGGGCCGGGCATTGCCGATATGGGCGCGGTCATAGACCGTCGGCCCGCAGGCGTAGAGCCGGACATTCGTGGCATCCAGCGGCACGAAGGGCGCCTTGGAGCGGGTCAGGGTGTTGTGCAGAACGAGCGACATGAATGATCCGTGCCTTGTGCCGGCCCCGGCAGTCGCGTCTCTCCAATTCAGTCAGACAGATACGGCCACGGCCAGCTTTGGAGCTAACCGCAAATGATAACGATCCGGCAAATGGTGGATGCGTGGGCCGACATGGCGCCGAAATAGGTGGAAGGCCGACGGCCCGTCAAGCCTTGGTCTTTCCCCTCCCTTTCCTCCGCCCCGGCGCCATGCTTCACACTTGCGCCCGATTTGGACGGTTTACCCGGGGGTTCTTCGCCCGGCCGATGCGCTATAGATTGGTGTGATGCTGAAAAAGATTCTGGTTCCCGCGCTCGGCGCGCTTTGTCTCGGTGCCGCGGCGACTTTCGCTCTTGCGCAGCAGGAGCCCGTCTACGCGCCGCCCGGCCAGCCCCAGCCGCAATATCAGCAGCAGCCCCAGTATCAGCAGCAGCCGCAATATCAGGCCCAGCCGCAGGCCAACCCGGCCTGCGTGCGGCTCGAAAGCCAGCTTGCCTCGCTCGACGCCCAGGGCGGCGCCGACCCGCAGCGCCAGCAGGTCGAGCAGGCCTACAACAAGCAGCGCGGCCAGATGGACGCCATGATCGCCCGCTCGCGCGGCATGGGCTGCGGCCGCAACTTCCTGTTCGGCCCCCGCCCGCCCGCCGAATGCCGCGGCCTCGAAGCCCAGATCGACCGTGTGCGCGACCAGGTGGAACGGCTGGAAGACCAGCTGCGCCGCGGCGGCGGCGATGCGGGCCTGCGCGAAGCGCGGCGGCGCGACATCATCGCCGCACTCGCCGAGCGCCAGTGCGGCCCGCAATACCAGGCGGCGGCCCCCCAGCAGCGGCAGCAGCCGCGCGGCGCGGGCGGCCTGTTCGGCATGCTGTTCGGCGATCGCGGCGGCGGCTACCAGCAGAACGCGCCGCAGGATTATGTCGAGGTGCCGCAGACCTCGACCTTCCGCACCGTGTGCGTGCGCACCTGCGACGGCTTCTTCTTTCCGGTCAGCTATTCCACGGTGCCCTCGCGCTTCCCGCAGGACGAGAACATGTGCCGCCGCACCTGCCCGGGCACGCAGGCCATGATGTTCTCCTACCCCAATCCCGGCGGCACGATGCAGCAGGCGACCTCGCAGGACGGCCAGCCTTACACGGCGCTGCCCAACGCCTTCCGCTACCAGACCGAGTTCGTGAAGGATTGCTCGTGCAAGCCCGCGAACATGACCTGGGAGCAGGCGCTCGCGGGCGCCGAGGACGACAGCGTGCAGCGCGGCGACATCATCGTCGACGAGCAGCGCTCGCGTGCCATGTCGCAGGGCGGAGAGGCGGCGACGCCCGACGAGGCCGCCCGCGCCGCGCAGGACCAGACCTTCACGAACGAAGGCGTGACCGAGGCGCCCGCCAACACCGACCCGCCGCCCGGCCTCGAAAGCTACGGCACGCAGCCGACCGAGCGCACGGCCGTGCCCTATTACGCGCCGCCGCCGCGCCGCGAACAGCCGGTGCATCCGAACTTCCGGTAACGGCACGGAAGGCGCGCCTGAATGCACCTCAAGTCTGTGTCAGGGCCGGGGGAATGAGGCGTTTCCCGGACAAGCGCGGTGAAGCCGTGCGCCGATCCGGGACCCAGGAGCGGAGTGCGCCGAAGGCGCTCTACAAGTAAAGAGCGGCTGCGCGCGTTTGTGCGCTGGGCCCCGGATCGGGCGATGCGCTGCGCGCACGCCGTCCGGGTACACAATTCCTCATGCTTGCTTTCCGGGATTTACCCCTGATCGCGGAAGCGGTTCGTGATGGGATAGCGGCGGTCGCGGCCGAAATTCCGGCGCGTCACCTTCACGCCCGGCGCCGCCTGGCGGCGCTTGTATTCGGCGAGATAGAGCAGCCGCTCGACCTTCTTCACCGTTTCGAGGTCGAAGCCCTGCGCGACGATTTCGGCAACGCTCTTCTCATCCTCGACAAGGGCTTCGAGGATTGCGTCCAGCACCTCGTAGGGCGGCAGCGAATCCTGATCTTTCTGATTGTCGCGCAGTTCCGCCGTCGGCGCCTTGGTGATGATGTTGACGGGGATCACCTCCCCGTCCGGGCCGAGCGCGCCGACCGGCTTCCATCTGTTGCGCAGTTCCGACAGGCGATAAACTTGAGTCTTGTAAATATCCTTGATCGGATTGAAGCCGCCGTTCATGTCGCCGTAGAGCGTGGCGTAGCCGACCGACATTTCGGACTTGTTGCCGGTCGTGACGACCATCGGACCGAACTTGTTGGACACCGACATCAGGATCGTGCCGCGCACGCGCGACTGAAGGTTCTCTTCCGTGATGCCGCGTTCGGTGCCTTCGAACAGAGGTTTCAGCGCCGCCTCGAACCCCTCGACCGGCTCGGAGATCGGCACGACATCGTAGCGCACGCCGAGCGCCTTGGCGCATCCGGCGGCATCGCCCAGACTCTCTTCCGAGGTGAAGCGGTAGGGCATCATGATGCAATGCACCTTGTCCGCACCGAGCGCATCCACCGCCATCGCGGCGCAGATGGCGCTGTCGATGCCCCCCGACAGGCCGAGCACGACGCCGGGAAATCCGTTCTTCGTGACGTAATCGCGAAGGCCCAGAACGCAGGCCGTGTAATCGGCCTCGTCGTCCTCGATCAGGACCGCTTTCGGCCCTTCGCAATGAAACGTCTTTCCCTTGCGTTTCCAGTGCGTAACGACGACCTCTTCAGAGAAGGTGGGAAGCTGGAGCGCAAGCGTCGCATCGCCGTTCAGCGCGAACGAGCCGCCGTCGAAAATGAGATCGTCCTGTCCGCACATCTGGTTGGTGTAGATCAGCGCAAGCCCGCTCTCGACGACGCGCGCGGCGGCGATCTGGATGCGCTCGTCCGGCTTGCCGCGCCAATAGGGCGAGCCGTTCGGAACGATGAGAAGCTCCGCGCCGGTCTCTGCCAGGGTCTCGATGACCTCGTCGGTCCAGATGTCCTCGCAGACGGGCACGCCGATATGGACACCACGGAAATCGAACGGGCCGGTCAGCAGGCCCGGCACGAAGACGCGCTTCTCGTCGAACACGCCGTAATTGGGAAGATCGACCTTGAAACGGACCCCGGCCACCTTGCCGCCGTCGAGCAGCGCGGCCGCGTTGTGCACCCCGGCCTTGCCCTTCCACGGCGTGCCGATGAGCACGCCCGGACCGCCGTCCGCGGTGTCCTTCGCCAGATCCTCGACCGCAGCCTGACAGGCCGCAACAAAGCTCGGCTTCAGGATGAGGTCTTCCGGCGGATAGCCGCCGATGAAGATTTCCGTGAAGGCGATGAGATCCGCCCCGCCTTTCGCCGCCTCGGCGCGCGCCGCGCGGGCCTTTGCGAGATTGCCGGATATGTCTCCGACGACCGGATTGAGCTGGGCAATGGCGACGGAGATTTTGTCGGGCGGGGTCATGGGGCGTCTAGTTAGCCTGTCGCTCCCGGCGCTTCAATGTTGACCGCCGCTTTCCGCCAATCGCCGCTCAGAAGGCGATGCGCCCGATCGGAGCGCCGCCTCCCGGTCCGGCCTTCAGCACCACGATCTCGCCGGATCGCGGTACTTCGCCGGTCAGGGCGGTGATGTTGACCTGGTGCGTGACGAAAAGCACGATCTCGTCCGGCCCGACCGAGGCCACGGCCTGCCGGAACGCTGCGGTCTGGCTTTTCTCGGACCCGCGCCCCGCGAAAAACGAATCCAGGAATGGCGCCGGCTCAACCTTGCCGACAGCGAGCAAGCCGGCTGTTTCGGAGGCGCGGCACCAGCGGCTCGTCTGAAGGCGCGTGATCTGCACGCCCGCCGCGCGGATCGCGGCACCGATGCGCCGCGCCTGGTCGCGTCCGCGATCATCGAGATTGCGCTGGGTGGCACAGTCGCCGAGCGTGAAACCCGGCGGGTCGCCGATGCCCGGGGCGTTGGCATGCCGCAGCAGCAGGGCATAGCCGCCTTCGCGCACTTTCCGCCAGATAGCCTCATCCGCGCGCGCGGCCTCGCCCGCCGCAAGGAGCAGAAAGACCGTCAAAACCAAGTGCCGTGCGCGCGATGCCATGTCTGCTAAACGAACGGCGCCGTGCGATGGATCACTTGCGCGCTACGCCCGGTTCAGAATCCGCAGCTTCTGGAGCACCACCACCGCTTCCTCGCGGAGCGTCTTTTCGGTGATGAAGAATTCGGGATCGGCCGTCAGCACGGCGCGGTCGGTGGTGAAGCTGTCGACCGCCGCGAACATCTGGTGCAGGAGCGCGCCGAGCTCATCCTCCCGGTCCGGGCGATCCGGATCGTGAAGGTAGAGCCGGCGATATTCCGCCTGAAATTCGCTCGCGCCGATCTCGCCCATCACATAGGCCGCGACCAGCTTGATGTAGGCCCCGCCCCGCATGAAGCGCAGGCGGGTGCCTTCCCCGATCCGGCCGAACGGGCGATCGAAGCTCATTACTCGGCGGCGATGATCGGCCGCTCCCTGCCCTGCCGCTCTTTCTTGAGCTGCTCGGCAAGAAGGAAGGCCAGTTCGATCGCCTGCTCCGCGTTGAGGCGCGGATCGCAGAAGGTGTGATAGCGGGCCGACAGATCGGTGTCCGAAATCGCGCGGGCGCCGCCCGTGCATTCGGTGACGTTCTGGCCGGTCATCTCGATGTGGATGCCGCCCGCATAGGTGCCCTCGGCGCGGTGGACCGCGAAGAAGTCCGTGACCTCTTTCAGGATGCGGTCGAACGGACGGGTCTTGTAGCCGCCTGCGGTGATCGTGTTGCCGTGCATCGGGTCGCTCGACCACACGACGTTCTTTCCCTCGCGCTGCACGGCGCGGATCAGGCCCGGCAGCACGTCCGCGACCTTGTCGGAGCCTGCACGCACAATCAGCGTCAAACGGCCCGCTTCGTTCTCCGGGTTGAGGAGATCGATCAGTTCCAGAAGATCGTCCGGCTTCAGGCTCGGGCCGCATTTGAGGCCGAGCGGGTTCTTTACACCGCGCGCATATTCGATGTGCGCGTGATCCTTCTGGCGCGTGCGGTCGCCGATCCAGAGCATGTGCCCGGAGGTCGCGTACCAATCGCCGGAGGTGGAATCGACACGCGTCAGGGCCTGCTCGTAGCCGAGCAGAAGCGCCTCGTGCGAGGTGTAGAAATCGGTCGTGCGCAGTTCCGGATGCACTTCCGGATCGATGCCGCAGGCGCGCATGAAATCGAGCGTCTCGGTGATCCGGTCCGCCAGTTCCTGATAGCGGCTCGACTGCGGGCTGTCCTTGATGAAGCCGAGCATCCACTGATGCGCGTTGTCGAGATTGGCGTAGCCGCCCGTCGCAAACGCACGGATGAGGTTGAGCGTCGCCGCCGACTGGCGGTAGGCGCGCAGAAGGCGCTGCGGATCGGGCACGCGCGATTCGGTCGAGAAGGCGCTGTCGTTGATGATGTCGCCGCGATAGCTCGGCAGCGTCACGCCGCCGATCGTCTCGACATCGGACGAGCGTGGCTTGGCGAACTGGCCCGCGACGCGGCCGACCTTCACCACCGGCGAGGACGCCGCGAAGGTGAGCACGACCGCCATCTGAAGCACGACGCGGAAGAAATCACGGATGTTGTCGGCGCGGTGTTCGAGGAAGCTCTCGGCGCAATCGCCGCCCTGCAGCAGGAAAGCTTGGCCCGCGGCCACTTTGGCGAGATCTTTCTTGAGCTTGCGGGCTTCGCCCGCAAAGACGAGCGGCGGAAAAGTGCCGAGCTGCTCTTCGACAGCGTTCAATGCGGCCTCATCCGGGTAACCCGGAACCTGGACAATCGGCTTCGATCTCCAGCTGTCCGGCGTCCAGCGCTCAGTCATCGTCCCCTACTCCGTTGCGGCCGGCAGGTGCCCGGCCCAAGGCGGGGTATATAGCCCCGGGGTGCCCCGAGTGCAAAGCATGGCTGGGGCGCGGCGAAGCGGGGAACGGCTTTATGGCGCCGACGCCACACAACACCGGAAGTGAGGTCCGGGCGTGCGCGGGCACACGGCCGCGCACGGCATGGCAGGTCTTGATTCTATTGAGAAAATGCCTGCGCGGCCCGACGCGCCTTGCCGACCGCCGCGATGCCGACGAGAACGCCGCCGAACACCGCCGCGATGCCGACCGCTTCGGGAACGGTCGGCCAGCGCCCTTCCCACAGAAAGCCGTAGACGACGCCGAATGCCGGTTCGCTGACATAGAGCTGTCCGGACAGAACGAGCGGAAGCCGGCTTGAGGCGACGTTCCAGAAATAGGTGGCGATCCAGCCGCCGAGTACGCCGGTCAGGAGCGACCAGACGAGGAGGTTCTTCGCGTCGGGCCATGCGAGGCCGAGATCGATAAGGTTCACATAACCGAACGGCTCGGCGGCAAGGCCGAACGCAAGAATGCCGAGCCCGGCACCCACGCCCTGAAGCGAGGTCCAGCCGATCGTGTCGAGATTGGGGATCGTGGCGACGGCGCGCGCGTTGAGAATGCCGTAGCCGACCCAGGACGCGACCGAGCAGAGCGCCGCGACGATGCCGAACACGATCTCGCCGCGCGCGGCGGGCGTTCCGGCGTCCATCAGCGCAAAACCGTTCACGATGAGAAGGCCCAGCGCGAGGAGGACCAGCGGAAGGGCGAGCGCACGCCATCTGAGGCCCGCGCTGACATTTCCGGCCAGCGCGAGGATGATCGGCAGAAGGCCGAGTACGACCGCCGAGACCTGAACGCCCGCATGGGCGACCGCGATGACGAGAAAGCCGTAGAAGATGGAATAGCCCAGAACGCCGAGCCAGATGCCGTTCAGCACCGTTGTCAGGCTGAGCCCCGGCATCCGCGCGTGGCGCCAGAAGACGAGCACCGCGACCGAGACCGCCATGAACGCCAGATAGCGGCCGATCGCGAGATCCACCCCCGAATAGGGCGCGACCGCGAGCGGCGCGATGAAGATGAGACCCCAGAGGGCGCCGGTCGCAAGACCGGCAAGGATGCCGAGAAGCATGGTGCGGAACGTCGGGAGTTGAGCGGCTCTGCCGCCTCAGTGGACGCCCTGAACGATGACGCCGTACCAGCCGAGGCCGCGATAGGTCTCATAGCCGGGTGTGGCGTGGAACGCCACGAGACTTCCGTCCGGCTCGATGTAATAGCCGCTGCCCTGCCCATCCAGCTTGAGCGACAAACGCTCGCTGAGAACGCCCTGCCCGTCCGAAGATGCGATGATGCGATGGGAGGCATCGACGAGCATCACACGCGAATGGGCGCGCTCTTCCGCGGAAAGGCGCACGCCCTCGACGATGGTCCTGGCCTGCGGCGCCCAATCGAAATGCACGGCCAGAACGCCGAGCGGCGCACCGTCGGCGCGGCCACCCGTACAGACTTTGGTGGCATAGGTGGCGGTCGTCGCGCCGGACAGCGCCGCTTGCGGAGCGATGTCGGCGACGGTGTAGTCATCGCCGGAGGCAAGGCCCTTCGCCGCGCGAAACCATTGTTCCTGCGAGACGTTGCGCCCGACGGCCGAATACTGGCCCGGGCGCCCGTTCGCGATGATCTTTCCGTCCAGATCGCACAGCCACAGATCGAGATAGACGGTGTAGGCATCGAGAATGACGCCGAGCCGTTCGCTGGCGTAACTGCACGTGCCCTCGCCCGGATTGTGCGCGCAATCGACAAGCGCCGCATCCGTTGCCCACCAGCGCACGTCGCAGGTGCGTTCGTACAGATTGCGGTCCACGATCTCGATGGCGTTCAAGGCAAGATCGACGAGGCGGGCGCCACGCGCCTGTTCCGCCATGACGGCGATGAGGCGTTCGAGCTTGACGATCTGGCCGGCGAGTTCCTGCTCGAGGGCGGTTGCGACCTGCGCGACCTCGCCGCCGACGCCGCGCACTTCCTGCGCCACGATCGAGAAGCCGGCACCGGCGGTTCCGGCGCGCGCGGCCTCGATCATCGCGTTCAGGGCCAGCATGCGCATGCGGCCCGTAATCTTCTGGATTTCCTGGATTTTCTGATTCGTAACGGCGCTCACATGGCCGGTCAGACCGGCCACGTCCGACAGGGAAACATGTCCCTCAGCGACATCCGTTTTCGCAAGCATAGCCAAGCCCCAGCCGGCAGATTCGTGGCGACGATAAGGGCCAGCGGTAAATTTACCGTTTCAAAAACGTCCTTTTTTGCCAAAGGCTTGGGCAGCGCTCAGATGGCGCCGCCGGGATTTGGGACGTGGATCTTGTCGCGCATGGTGACCAGTTCTTCCGCCGCGGACGGGTGGACGGCCACCGTGCGGTCGAAATCGGCCTTGGTGGCGCCCATGCCGACGGCCACCGCCGCAAGCTGGATCATCTCGCCCGCATCTTCGCCGAGAATATGTACGCCAAGAACCTTGTCCGATTTCGCGTCGACGACGAGCTTCATATAGGTGCGTTCCTGACGCCGGGTCATCGTGTGCTTCAGGCTGCGGAAGCGCGATTTGTAAATATCGATGGGCCGCAGATCCTCGCGCGCCTGCTGCTCGGTGATGCCGAGCGTGCCGATTTCCGGCGTCGTGAACACCGCCGTCGCCACGAGCGAATGATCGGCGGTCCATTCCTTGCCGCCAAACACCGTGTCGGCCAGAGCGTGGCCCTCGCGAATGGCGACGGGCGTGAGATTGACGCGGTCGGTGACGTCTCCCACCGCGAAAATATGCGGCACATTCGTGCGCGAAGCGGCATCGACCTTCACCGCGCCGTTTTCCCTGAGGTGCACGCCAGCCTTTTCGAGGCAGAGCCCCGACGTGTTCGGCGCGCGGCCGGTGGCGAAGAACACGACGTCGAATTCGTCGTCGTCGCCGCTCACATAGGTCACCTTGCGGCAATCGTCCGCGGCCTTCTCGATCCTGGCGACGGTGTTGTTCATCTTCAGCGTGATGCCCTGGGCGGCAAGTGCGAGCATGAGCTCGTCGCGCAGATCCTCGTCGAAACCACGCAGGATCTTTTCGCCGCGATGGACGAGCGTGACCTCCGCGCCAAGGCGATCGAACAGGCAGGCGAATTCCAGCGCAATGTACCCGCCGCCGACGATGAGGATGCGCCTTGGCAATTCCTTGAGGTCGAACGCCTCGTTGGACGAGATCGCCAGCTCCGCGCCGGGTATGTGCGGCGCGACCGGATGGCCGCCGGTGGCGATCAGGATGTTTTTGGCGCGCACGGCCTTGCCGTCCGCCAGGCGCACCGTGTGCTCGTCCTCCAGCACCGCGCGGCTGGCATATTGGGTGACGCCGGAGCGTTCGAGATTCTTGGCATAAAGCTCCGACAGGCGGGCGATTTCCTTGTCCTTGGCGGCAACGAGCGTCGGCCACGAGAATTCCGGCCGGGTCTTCAGCGTCCATCCATATCCCGCCGCGTCGTCGAACGCGTCGTGGAACCGGCTGGCGATGACCATGATCTTCTTCGGCACGCAGCCGCGCACCACGCAGGTGCCGCCCGTGCGGAATTCCTCCGCCACCGCGACCTTCGCGCCGTGCCCGGCCGCGATGCGCGCGGCACGGGTGCCGCCGGAGCCTGCGCCCAGGACGAAAAGATCCACGTCGAAATCAACCATGTCTGTCACCGGAAGGAACTAGGCGGGACCCCTCGACTTCCCGAAGGGCACAGACCAAGATATGCACCAAGAGCTTCAACG
Organism: Rhizobiales bacterium Ga0077545; assembly: GCA_001464335.1. GTDB lineage: Bacteria > Pseudomonadota > Alphaproteobacteria > Rhizobiales > Methylopilaceae > Flaviflagellibacter. Next base: position 168,677 of record LNEV01000006.1, read on the forward strand.
CCAAGAATAAGGGAGGATTTCCATGGGCGTTCTTACCCGGTTTGCAACAGGGTTTCTCGTCGCCGCGGCCATGGCCGCGCCGGCTCTCGCACAAGAACTGACCATCATTGCCCCGGCTGGGCCGGGCGGCGGATGGGACCAGACGGCCCGTTCGCTGCAGACCGCCTTGCAGACCGAAGGTCTCGCCAAGAACGTCCAGGTCGTGAACGTGCCCGGCGCCGGCGGAACCATCGGGCTCGCCCAGTTCGTCTCCCAGCACAAGGGCAACCCGAACACCCTCATTGTCGGCGGCTATGTCATGGTCGGCGCCATCGCCACCAATGCCTCCCCCGTGACGCTCGACCAGGTGACGCCCGTTGCGCGCCTGACCGGCGAATACGAAGCCATCGTTGTCCCCACGTCCTCGCCCATCAAGACGATCGGCGACCTCGTGGCCCAGCTCAAGGCCGATCCAGGCACGGTGAGCTGGGGCGGCGGCTCTGCGGGCGGTACCGACCACATCACGGTCGGCCTGATCGCCAAGGCGGCCGGTGTCGACCCGACCAAGATCAACTACATTCCCTTCTCCGGCGGCGGCGAAGCCCTCGCGGCCATTGTCGGCGGCAAGGTCACGGCCGGCATTTCCGGCTGGGGCGAATTCGAGCAGCAGGTGAAGGCGGGCAAACTGCGCGTCATCGCCGTCTCCGCCCCCGAGCGGATCGCGGGCATCGATGCCCCGACGCTCAAGGAATCGGGCCTCGACGTCGAAGTGCAGAACTGGCGCGGCGTCTGGGCCGCTCCCGGCCTCACAGACGAGCAGAAGGCCGGCCTGATCGCCCTCGTCGAGAAGGTGAACGCCTCCAAGAGCTGGACGGACACCCTCGCCACCAAGGGCTGGGCCAACACCTTTCTCGCGGGCGACGCCTTCGGCACGGTGCTGAAGGACGAAATCGCCAAGACCAATGTCGTCCTCAAGGACATCGGCCTCATTAAATGACCTCCCAGGACGAAGGAAAATCCCGAGCACGGCCTGACAAGGCCGTGCTCGTCATCGCCGTGGTGCTTGTCGGCATTGCGGCGCTGGTCGCCTGGGATGCGGCGCATCTGTCGGCACGTGTCTCGACCTATTCACGGGTGGGAGCGGCCGCCTTCCCCTACACCGTCGCCGGTGCACTGGCGATCCTGTCTCTTGTGACCGCCATCGCGGCGTTTCGCGGGACCTTTCCCGAACGTGCTCCGCTTGAAATCGGCCCGCTGGGCTGGGTGGCCGGCGGGCTTTTCCTGCAGATCGCGATCCTGCCCTTCGTCGGCTTTTCGATCGCCACCGGCCTGATGTTTGCGCTGGTTGCGCGCGGCTTTGGCGGCAAACCGCTCTGGGCGTCGATTCCGGCCGGAATCGTTCTGTCCTTCGTCCTCTATGTCCTCTTTTCCAAGGGGCTTCAGCTCAGTCTTCCGCAGGGCCCGCTGGAGCGTTTGATCTGATGGAAAGCTTCGACGCCCTCCTCTCCGGCATCGCGCTGGCGACACAGCCGATCAACCTGCTGTACGCACTGATCGGCGTGACGCTCGGCACGGCCGTCGGCGTGCTGCCCGGCATCGGTCCGGCGCTGACCGTCGCCCTTCTGCTGCCGGTCACGTTCAAGCTCGATCCCGCCGGATCGCTCATCATGTTCGCGGGCATCTATTACGGCGGCATGTATGGCGGATCGACCTCATCGATCCTGCTCAACACGCCCGGCGAAAGCGCGAGCATGATCACCGCGCTCGAGGGCAACAAGATGGCCCGTGCGGGACGCGGCGGTCCCGCACTGGCCACCGCCGCCATCGGTTCTTTCGTCGCCGGCAGCATCGCCACCGCGCTGCTTGCCTTCGTTGCTCCAGCGATCGTCGAGGTCGCGCTGAGCTTCGGACCGGCGGATTATTTCGCGCTGATGGTGCTCGCCTTCACCACCGTCTCATCGGCCTTCGGCGGCTCCATGCTGCGCGGCCTGACCGCGCTTTTCATCGGCCTCTGCCTCGGCCTTGTCGGCATCGATCTGCAGACCGGCCAGGCGCGCCTTGCCTACGGCGTGCCAGACCTTCTGGACGGTGTCGAAGTGACGACGGCGGCCGTCGGCATGTTCGCGCTCGGCGAAACGCTGTTCGTGGCCTCGCAATTGTCGCGCTCGCAGGAGACGATCGAGGCCGTGCGCGGCTCCGTCTGGATGACGGCTAAGGACTGGTCACGCTCGTGGAAGCCATGGCTGCGCGGCACCGCGCTCGGCTTCCCGATCGGCGCCCTGCCGGCGGGCGGCGCGGAAATCCCGACCTTCCTGTCCTATTCGATGGAAAAGCAGCTCTCGAAGCACCCGGAAGAATTCGGGCACGGCGCCATCGAGGGCGTGGCGGGGCCGGAAGCAGCCAACAACGCCTCGGCCGCCGGCACCATCGTTCCGCTGCTGACGCTCGGCCTTCCGACAACGGCCACCGCCGCGATGATGCTTGCGGGCTTTCAGCAATACGGCCTCAACCCGGGCCCCCTGCTGTTCACCACCAATCCCGATCTCGTCTGGGGCCTGATCGCGAGCCTGTTCGTGGCCAACACGATGCTGCTCGTGCTCAACCTGCCGCTGATCGGCGTGTGGGTACGCATGCTCTCCATTCCGCGGCCCTGGCTCTATGGCGGCATTCTCGTCTTTGCGACGCTCGGCACGCTTGGCGCCAATCCTTCTCAGTTCGAGCTGTCGATGCTGGCGGGCCTCGGCTTCCTCGGCTTCCTGATGCGCTATTTCGACTATCCGGTGGCGCCGGTGATCATCGGGCTCATTCTGGGACCGCTTGCCGAGCAGCAATTGCGCCGCGCACTCGCCATCAGCCAGGGCGATCCGGCGGCGCTGGTGGAGACCGGGCTGTCGATCGGAATCTACGTAATCTGCGCGCTCGTCCTTCTGGGGCCGCTCGCGATGCGGGCGCTGAGGCGCAAAAAAGCGGGCTCGGACATCCGGCCCGCTTTCGAGGACTGATCGGAAATAAAAAACGCGGTGGCCCAGGCCACCGCGTTTTTTCCGGCTGGCTATCGGCCGAAGAACTTAGAGGTCGTGGCCCTTCCTCTTCATGTCGGCCCGCAGGCTGTCCATGAGGGCAAGGCTCAAGGTGCGGGACCAGTCCTGAACGAGCTGGTAGCTGGCGTTCAGCACGTTCGGCAGTTCCGCGGTCATCTTCTTGCCCGCCGGGGACTGGTAGAACGAAGCGATCGCCCTCAGCTCTTCCTCGGTGAACCGGCTCGCATAGACCAGCGCGATCTTGCTGACGAGATCCTCATCCGCGTTCGCAAACCTCTTGCCGACATCGACGATGGAAGCGTCGAGATCCGCCTGGAGGTTCGGCTGCGTGCGCAGGAACATGTTGCGCGCGTCCGTCAGCAGGCGCGGGACGACATTGTCGAAGCTCCTGCGGGCGCCGGTGAAATCGAGCACCGCGCGGGCAAGGGCGACATGTTCCGGGCTCGGAGGTTTCGCCGCCGGGGCCTGCGCGAAGGCCGGTGCGGCCAAAGTGCAGGCCACGAGGAGGGCGGCACCCGCGCGGCGTAGCGAATGGAGTGTCATCAAAGTTTTCTCCGGAACATCAGTTGGAAGATCGGACGATATGTTCGATGCCGGAGGGCCCGGCGACGAACGCATCACTGGCGAGACCGATGAACAGCCCGTGCTCAACTACCCCAGGAACAGCCGCCAGTCCATGCGCCAGAGCCTCCGGCTCGGCTATCCGCCCGAGCGAGGCATCGAGGATGAAGTGGCCCGAATCCGTGACCAAAGCATGACCATCCGGGCGAAGCCGCAGCTTTATCTGGCCGTCGCAGCCCGCCTGGGAGATGGCCCGCCGCACCGCGATTTCCGTGGCGCCGAGGCCGAACTGGATGACCTCGATGGGCAGCGGAAAAGCGCCGAGCACATCAACTTTTTTTGATGCGTCCGCGATGATCACCATGCGCTTTGAGGCATAGGCGACGATCTTTTCGCGCAGAAGCGCGGCCCCGCCGCCCTTGATGAGGCGAAGGTGCGGATCGAGCTCGTCCGCGCCGTCGACCGTCAGATCGAGCTCAGGGATTTCCTCGAGCGTCGTCAGGGGGATGCCCGCATGCTTTGCAAGGCCGCGCGTCGCCTCCGATGTCGGTACACCGACTACATCGAGCCCTGCCCGCACCTTCTCGCCGAGCAGTTCGACGAAATGCGCCGCCGTCGAGCCCGTGCCGAGACCGAGCTTCATGCCGGGCTGGACAAATTCGAGTGCGGCGGCCGCGGCCGCGCGTTTCTGATCGTTACCGCTCACGCCTGAAGGCCCCCAAGAAGAACATATTTGAGTTCGGTGAATTCCTCGACGCCGTGGCGCGAGCCCTCGCGCCCGATGCCGGACTGCTTCACGCCGCCGAACGGCGCGACCTCGGTGGAAATGGCGCCCGAATTGACGCCGACAATTCCGTAGTCGAGCCCTTCGGCCACGCGGAAGATGCGCCCGACATCGCGTGCGTAGAAATAAGAAGCGAGGCCGAATTCCGTCGCGTTGGCGTAAGCGATCGCCTCCTCTTCCGTCGTGAAACGGAAGACCGGCGCGACGGGGCCGAACGTCTCCTCGCGGGCGATCTTCATGTCCTGCGTGACATGGGACAGAACGGTCGGCTCGAAGAAGGAACCGCCAAGCGCGTGGCGCTTGCCGCCAAGCTCGAGCTTCGCGCCCTTCGCGAGCGCGTCGGCGATGTGGTCCTCGACCTTTTCCACGGCGTCTTCGTTGATGAGCGGCCCTTGCGTGACGCCCTCCTCAAGCCCGTTGCCGACCTTCAGTTTCTTCACCGCCGCGGCGAGCTTTTCGACGAAGGCGTCGTAAATACCGTCCTGCGCGTAAATGCGGTTCGCGCAGACGCAGGTCTGCCCCATATTGCGGAACTTGGACTGGATCGCCCCCGCCACCGCCGCGTCCACATCCGCATCGTCGAAAACGAGGAACGGCGCGTTACCGCCAAGCTCGAGGCCGACCTTCTTGACGCCTTCGGCGGCCTGCTTCATCAGCGCCTTGCCGATCTCGGTCGATCCGGTGAACGTCACCACACGAACCGCTTCATGCGTGGTCAGCACTTCGCCGATGGGCCCGGACTTTCCGGTGACGATGTTGAGCACGCCCGCTGGAACGCCCGCCTTCTCGGCCAGAACGCCGAGCGCAAGCGCGGTGAAGGGTGTTGCCGTCGCGGGCTTGACCACCGCTGTGCAACCCGCTGCGAGCGCCGGACCGACCTTGCGGGTGATCATGGCCGCCGGAAAATTCCACGGCGTAATGGCGGACACGACGCCCGCCGCCTGCCGCAGGACGAGAATGCGCGAACCGGGCCATGGGCTCGGAATCGTCTCGCCGTACAGACGCTTGGCCTCTTCGGCGTAGAATTCGATGAACCCCGCGGCATACTCGATCTCGCCGCGGCTTTCGGCGAGCGGCTTTCCCTGCTCGCGGGTCATGATGACGGCGAGGTCTTCCTTGTTGGCGAGGATGAGATCGAACCAGGCGCGCAGGACGGTCGAGCGCTCCTTGGCGGTCTTGCCCGACCAGGACTTCAGCGCCTTTGCAGCCGCCTCGACCGCCTGTTTTGCCTCATCGGCGGCAAATTCCGGCACGCGGCCGACAAGCTCGCCGGTTGCGGGGTTCGTCACCTCGATCTTCGGCGTGCCGATCCACCGTCCGTCGACGAGGCAGGCCTCCCGCAGAAGGTCCTTGTTCTTCAGCTCAGGCATAAAATATCTCTCGGACTAGCATGGGTACCAGCCCCAACGCACAGAACCGGCTTTGCGGCTCGGCGGCCTTCCGATTCAGCGTGCCTGGGGCGTGCACACCACGCGCTCGGCGAGGACATAGCAGACACTGATCTCGCCTGTCCTCGTGTTCACGCGGAAGATACCGCCCTCGCGCTCGTGATTGGAACGCACGAGATCGTAATCGCCGGGTACAGGCTGCGGCCCGGCCCCCTCGCCCGCCGCGTAACAGACCGACACGCCGACGGTGTTTTCTTTGATGGCATATTGGCAGGCGCCCATTTCGCCGGTCAGTCGGTTGACGCGGTAGAGCCGGTTGAGGTCGATCTGCGGGGCCGGCAGGAAGCGGTATTCCTGCGCAAGAGCGGCACCGGAGCCCGAAAAAAGCACGGTGCCGACGGCACCTGCCACGAGGATGAGCGAGAAGCGTTGCATACCTTGTTCCATGGCGACTCACCGCCGCGCGGGTGATATTAGCCGCTTGCCTTCCCCGATCCCACCTGCATGGCCGCCATGACCAAACCTCTCTTTGTGTTCGATCTCGACGGCACGCTCGTCGACAGCGCCCCAGATCTCGTCGGGGCGCTCAACGCCGCGCTCGCGCTTGAGGATCTCGCGCCGCTCGGGGTGGACGAGGTGCGGATGATGGTCGGGCGCGGCGCGCGCGTGCTCCTCCGGCGCGGCCTGTCTTCGCGCGGGCGGGAGGTCGCGGACGGTCGTTTCGAAGAACTGACTTCTGCGTTCCTGACCCATTACGAGCGGCACATCGCCGATCATTCGAGCATCTATCCCGATGTCGAGCGCGTGCTCGGGGAACTCGAAGAGGCCGGGCACACGCTGGCGGTGTGCACCAACAAGCCGGAACACCTGTCGCTTCTTCTGCTCGACGCGCTCGGCATGCGGAACCGTTTCGCGGCGATCTGCGGCGCCGATACGTTTTCAGGGCGCAAGCCCGATCCGGTGCATTTGCTCGGCACGATCGAGCGCGCCGGAGGGCTGCGCGAGAGTGCCGTGCTGATCGGCGATTCACCGACCGACCGCGAAGCCGCGCGCAACGCGGCCGTGCCCTGCGTTCTTCTCGATTATGGCTATTCGGATGTCGATGTGCGCGATCTGGATGCCGAGGCGGTCATTTCGCACTTTGCCGATGTGCCGGCGGCAGCCGCGCAGGCCCTGGCCGTGAAAGTCGCCGCCGCGAAGTAAAAATGAAAAGGCCGGCGCAAGCGCCGGCCTTCATGCTGATCCCTTAGCCCCCGCCCTCGGATCAGCGAAGAACCACCACGCGGGCGCCGACATTCACGCGCTCGTAAAGATCGGCGACGTCCTCGTTCGTCATGCGGAAACAGCCGGACGACACAGCCTGGCCGATCGTCCACGGCTCGTTGGAGCCGTGGATGCGGTAGATGGTCGAGCCGAGATAGAGCGCACGCGCGCCGAGCGGATTGTTCGGGCCGCCGGGCATGAAACGCGGCAGGTCCGGACGGCGCTTCAGCATGGCCGCCGGCGGACGCCAATCCGGCCATTCGCGCTTCATCGTCACCGAATGCGCCCCGCCCCATGTGAAGCCGTCGCGACCGACACCGATGCCGTATTTCAGCGCCTTGCCATCCGGCTGGATGAGATAGAGGCGACGCTCGGTCGTGTTCACGACGATCGTGCCGGGTTTGTATTTTCCCGGATACTCGACGACCGTCTTCTTGATCGGCGAGGTGCCCATGCGGCCGGTGCCACGGTTTTCCAGCGGCTGGCGGCTCGACGGATCGACCATCAGGGGCGCAAACGCATTCGCGGGAACGACAAAAGCCGCGGCTGCGGCAAGAGCGGCGAAGGAAAGAAGGATACGGCGCATGTTCGGCCTCGTTCCAGGGGCGGCACTCAAAGCCTGCCCACAGTGTTCCCTGTTCTTCCCAAGGTAAGACTGATTTTTCAATTGCGATGACACGGTTCGGACGCCGTTAAGGCAGGAGTGTGGCCGGAGGGACACGGTTTGCGTGGCACAAAAGCGCGATTGAACTCAAAACGAAGCACAACTATAACGATTACAATTTTAATCCTACAGCCCATCCGGTGCGGCAATGACTTGGCTCAAAACGGCTGCACTCATCGCAAGCGTGTCGATCACAAAATATTGGCACCTCTATGCGAATGCCCCAATCCCCCACGGCACATAAGCCCCTGAGGATAACTCGATCAATGCTGCCCGATCGCCCACCTCACGCGTGAACGCCTGTGTCTTACATCGCGTCATCTAGAAACAGAACCGATCTCTATGACCAAACATTTTTCTGCGCTATCTTCCAACGTAACAACACTCAACAGCGTCAATGTTGTGTTCGGCTCCGACCGACCATTTCTTCCGTACACAGCCGTTGCTCTCCAATCCCTTCTATCGAACTATAAGGACCACAGGAATCTCCGGATATTTCTGCTCGTCGATCAGCCTCTTTCGGACGACGACCAGCGTAGGTTCGAAAGCCTTACGGCGGGCCGTCCGTTCGAGTTGAACGTGATTGTCGCAGATGCATCAGCGTTTAAGAATATAAGAACAACAAACGGCATAACAACGCCGACTTACTATCGCCTCTATATGCATCTGCTTCTACCGCCCGACGTCGATAAAGCCATCTGGCTGGATGGCGATGTTATCGTGCGATCGGATATCTCCGAATTATTCGACATCGAAATGGGTGACACCTTGTTCGCGGGCGTCGAAGACACTCTCAGCAACCGTTATCGTCGCCAATTCAATCTTGAGGCGACAGCCAAACACATAAACTGCGGTGTCCTCGTATCGAACGTCAGTGGAATGCGCCGCTTCGATTTCCTAAGAAAAATTGAAGATTTTATAACGGACAATAAGTACATAATCACGCTCGGAGATCAGCAGATTATCAATACACTTTTCAGGGATCGATTAAGTTAGTACATTTGAAATGGAACCTTCATGGACACGTCCTTGATGGCTTCAGATCCCGAGATTCAAATGGAATATCGCCTAAGGAAATTGCAGATGCACGCACAGATCCCGCAATCATGCACTACTGCGGTGAGATAAAGCCCTGGAGCGCTGGAAGAAAACATCGCAAGAACTGCGAGTGGCATGATTACGCTAGCCTATCTCCATACTGGGATGTCCTAAATTCTTCACTTTCGCAGACATCTGGATCCCCCTTAGCTCGGCAAACTGGCTTGCTAAAACGCTTTTGGGATCGCATCCGAAAACGGCCACGCGAACTACGTCACGTTATAAAATTACTGCAAGCGAACGCCGATATTGCAGATATATCCTTGCGATGCCAAATGCAGTCGTTGTTACGACGACACGGGGAAAATATTTCGTCAAGGCATTTTAGCGCAAGCGGATTCGTTGCATCTTTGCCGGAAAATAGCCGTATCGCTTACAGCGGAAACGGCGATGATCTTTCGGGTGGCTTTCATGAGAACTTAAAGAATATTTTCCGCACAGCGAACATCGGCACAAACATACATCCGGCCAATGCAGACTTCTCGATGCTTCTTCTCCAAGATCTTTATAGTGACAGACAATGGAAGTGTCTGATGGCATCACAAATGGGAGTGAGTATCATATTCGCAGAAGCATCGTTCTTCGGTGCGTACGCTGGATATCATGACCCGCTTGCGCCTTATCATCAGAAGAAAGCGTTTGGGTATGTTCTTGACGATCTAGGGTATTTTTTCGACGCGAGCCAACCATCTCGTCTAGAGACCATCCTGAATAGCTCGACATTCCAACTCGATTCCAAAGACATCGCACGTTGCCAAAAACTGATTCAACAGATCAAAGACGAGAAGATAACGAAGTATAATAAGTACGCGGGTCAAGATGCATCCCCTATGATAGCGGGATCTGTCCTTGTGGTAGACCAGAAACTATCAGATGCCTCCGTGGCCTTCGGAGGCGGCTCCGCGCAAACTTTCCAAGAAATGATAGCAGCCGCGGTCAGCGAAAACCCAGGCAGGAAAGTCTATCTGAAGCGGCATCCCGACAACATTCATAATAACAAATCGGCATTCCCAAAAGTCCCATCCTTAGTTTCCGTTCTGCCCGACGATTGCGATGTAACTTCCATCCTCGACTCCTGCCATGCTGTCTATACTGTCTCTTCTCAAGTCAGCTTCGAGGCCCTTTTGCGGGACAAAAAAGTTGTTACTTTTGGAATGCCCTTCTATTCAGGATGGGGCCTGACGGATGATAGACAAAAGATCCGGCGGAGAACCCAGGCGAGGACGATTGAGGAGCTGTTCCATACGGCGTGCATCAGACTTTCGGTCTATTATGACCCCCGAACACGTAAGCTGATTGAGATAGAAGGTGCATTCGACCTCATTAGAGAAATGAGGAACGAGGATCGACAAGCCCTTCAGGGCCTCCAATAACCATCATCGCCCACGACTTTTCAGTTCGTGCTTCATGCCCGATATGGTCGCAAAGTCGCGCCAATATCGGGCCTCGGGTTGTGAGTAAAGGCTGGTGGCGGAGGTAAAATGGTGGGCGATACAGGGATTGAACCTGTGACCCCTCCCGTGTGAAGGGAGTGCTCTCCCGCTGAGCTAATCGCCCGCCCTGCCGGGGTTGGTATGGGGATGGGGGCGGGCTGTCAAGCTGTGTCGCATCCGGCAGGTGGATCAGCCGCGGTTCAGGCCCTTTTCCGCCAGGGCCGCGAGATAGGCGGCCCAGACGGTCTCGTTTTCCTCGGCGAGCTTGCGCAGATAGGGCCAGCTGTAGAGGCCGGTGTTGTGGCCGTCGCTGAAGGTGAGGCGCACGGCGTAGGAGCCGACGGGTTCGACATTTTTGATCGTCACGTCGCGCTTGCCGGGCACGGTCTGTTTTTCGGTGGGCGAATGCCCCTGCACTTCCGCACTCGGGCTTTCGACGCGCAGATATTCGGCGGGCAGCTCGTCGGTGCGGCCATCCTCCCACACGACGATGAGGGTGCTTTTCTGATCGGCGAGGCGAAGCTCGACCGGCCAGGGTTCGGCGGAAACAGTCATTTTTCGAAATCTCAGCTTGCCGCGGCGGGATGTTCTTTCGGCATTTCGGGCGCTGAGGCCAGACAGTCAAGATAGGAACGGCACCAGTTGGCGACATCGTGCTTGCGGAGCTTTGGCATCATGGCGTTGTAGCGCTCGCGGCGCGCATCCAGCGGCATGGAGATGGCGCGGCCGATGGCGTTTGCCGTCGCTTCCGTGTCGTAGGGGTTCACGATGAGCGCACCGTCGAGCTCACGCGCGGCCCCGGCAAAGCGCGACAAAACGAGGACGCCCGGATTTTCCGGATCCTGCGCGGCCACATATTCCTTGGCGACGAGGTTCATGCCGTCGCGCAGCGGCGTAACGAGGCCAGCTTTCGACATCCGGTAAAGGCCTGCAAGCTCGCGCTGGCCGATCGCCTTGTTGACGTAGCGGATGGGCACCCAGTCGACATCGCCGAGTTGGCCGTTGACGCGGCCCGTCAGTTCCGCGATCTCGCGCTGCATGTCCGCATATTCGGGCACTTCGGAGCGCGATTTCGGTGTGATCTGGAGGAAAGTGGTCTGTCCGCGCGCGCTCGGGCTCATTTCGCAGAAGCGCGAAAACGCCTCGATGCGCTGGCCGATGCCCTTGGAATAATCGAGACGGTCGACCCCGATGACGAGATCGCGGCCGTTGAGGCTCTGCAAGGTGCGTTTGACGGTCGGGTTCTTGACCGCCTCCGCAGCCGTCTTGACGAAGGCCCCGGTGTCTATCCCGATGGGGAAATTGCCGACCTGGAAACGGTGGCCGTAGCTTTCATACCAATTGCCGCCGAGCGGCTTGCCGAAGCCTTCGCGCAGAAGGCATCCCTCGAAATTCTCGACATCGTAATCGGTCTGCAGGCCGACGAGATCATAGGCGGCAAGGCCCCGCATGATCGTGTCGTAGACCGGCAGCGCGGCGAGCACGTCCACCGGCGGCCAGGGGATGTGGTGGAAATAGCCGATGCGGTTCTTCACGCCCATATGGCGCAATTCGGACGCCAGCGGGATGAGGTGATAATCGTGAATCCAGATCAGATCGTCCTTGCGCAGAAGCGGCGCAAGAAGCCGCGCGAAGGAACGGTTGACGCGGAAATAGCCCGCCATGTCCTTGCGCGAAAAATCGGTCAGGTCGAGACGGTAATGACAGAGCGGCCACAGCGCACGGTTGGCGAAACCGGCATAATACTCCTCGACATCGCGGCGGTTGAGATCGGCCACCGCATAGGTGACGTTGCCGACATCGCGGATCTCCAGCCACTCGACTTCGCGCTCGCCGGAGGTCTTTCCCGACCAGCCGAACCAAAGCCCGCCATGGCTTTTCAGCGCGGCCTCGAGGGCAATGGCAAGGCCGCCGGCCGTTGCCGTCGAGCCCTGAGAGGAAGGCACGGGAACGCGGTTGGATACGACTACGAGACGGGGCACGGTCAGTTTTTCTCCGGCATCAAGGCGGCGTGGATGAGCATTTCCGAGAGCCATTCGATGACGGCGGCCGGGTCTGCGAGGCTTTCATGGGCTTCGGTAAGGCGTTTGTCGCGGCCGACGCGGATGGAGCGCCCACCGCGGTCGTTGGCGACGCGGAAGCCGGCTTCGTCCGTCCAGTCGTCACCGATCATCAGCGGCATGCGGCCGAGATACGGCGCCTCGTCTAGAAAGGCGATCATGGCCTGCCCTTTGTCGGCCCGGCCCGGCCGGACCTCGACCACCATCTTGCCGGGCTGAACTTCGAGGCCGGATTCGGCCTTTTCCACCGACCCACGCACACAGGCCTCGACCGCCTCGCCAAGCTCGGGATTGAGCCGGTAATGGATGGCGACCGCGCGGCCCTTGGCTTCGACGAGAATGCCCTCGTTCGCACGCGCGAAGGCTTGCAGATCCTCGACGATGCGCGGCAGATCGGGATGCGGAGGCGCGCCGCGGCGCTCGCCATCCGGAAAGCGTAATTCGGCGCCGTGAATGCCGCCGACCGCAAACTTCAGCGGATCAAACAGGCGGTCGATGACGGCGATCTCGCGGCCCGTGACCAGCGCCAGCGCGCCGTCCAGCGCCTCGGACAAGGATGACAGCAGCCCCGGCAGTTCGGGACGCACGATGACGGCATCGGGGCTCGGAGCAATGTCGAGAAGCGTGCCGTCGACGTCCAGAAACAGGGCCCATTTCGTCAGATCCTGAGGAAAGGGCGGCGTCGGCTCGTCGTCGGCGAGCGGGCCGGTCACGTTGTCGATCAGATTCATCCCGCCCTTTCCGCACGCAACGCGGCAGACACTCTCCCGGCTTTCCTGGTGGCAACACCCCGCCCGCTAACGCAACGCGCCCGCATTGCGGAAGGTTCCACCAAGCGATGTTCGGGCGGATGCTGCCCTCGCGCAATCAGTTTATGCGCCGTTTGCTACCCGACGATGATGCGCGGCGCAGGGCGTTGGCCGGAACCCGCCTCGAGCGCTGTCCACACCTTGTCGGCGATGGCCGAATAGGCGGCGGCATATTCGCCGTCCGGCTCGGTTGCGAAGATGGGCGTGCCGGCATCCGACATTTCGCGGATGCGGGCGTGCAGCGGAATTTCGCCGAGGAAGCGCACCCCGAGGCGCTCCGCCTCCTCCGCCGCACCGCCATGGCCGAACAATTCGGTGCGGTGGCCGCAATTGGGGCAGCAGAAATAGCTCATGTTCTCGACGACGCCGAGAATCGGCACATCGACCTTGCGGAACATCGCAACGCCGCGCCGCGCATCGGCGAGAGCGATGTCCTGCGGCGTCGACACGATGACCGAGCCCGCGAGCCGCACCTGCTGGGCCATCGTGAGCTGGGCATCGCCGGTGCCGGGCGGCATGTCGACCACGAGAACATCGAGATCGCCCCACACCACATCGCGCAGCATCTGCGTGATCGCGCTCATCACCATCGGCCCGCGCCAGACCATCGCGGTGTCGGCCTCGATGAGGAACCCGATCGACATGATCTTGAGACCATAGGCCTCGATGGGCTCGATGGTCTTGCCGTCGGATTTCGGCTTCGTGCGTACACCGAAAAGAAGCGGCATGGAGGGTCCATACACATCGGCATCGAGAACGCCGACGCGCAGACCCTTTGCGGAGAGCGCAAGCGCCAGATTGGCGGCCGTGGTGGATTTGCCGACGCCGCCTTTGCCCGATGCGACCGCCATGATGTAGCGCACATTCAGCGGCGCCGGGGCTTTTGCAGGTCCGGCGGCGGGCGGCGCCTTCGGCGCGCCCTGCGGGCGGTCCGCCGTCAGCGCAACCAGAGCGTCAGTGACGCCCGGAACCGCTTTGACAGCCGCTTCGGCGGCGCTGCGGATCGTTTCCAGAGAGGAGGCCTTTTCGGGCGTGGTCAGAATGGCGAAGGAGACGCGGCCATCCTGGATCACGATCTCCGAAACCTGTGGACTGTCGGCCAGGCTGCCGCGTCCTTCCGGGGCCGGGACGGCGCCAAGCGCACGGATCACATCATCTCTGGAAACAGCCATTTACGCCTCGAAAGTGGTTTTGCGGCACCATAGTCGGACAAGCTCGCGGGTCAATTCGCCTCGGCGGGGTCGACTTGTCCCCGTAGGAAGCGTGGCTCAGACTTGCCGGGTTAATAGATTTCAGCGGTTTTATCGAATGATTCGAATGATACTGGGGTTGACGTTTTCAACCCTGCTTGCCGCGAGCGCCCTCGCAGATACACACGCAGACAGACATATCCGCATCGGCGTGGTCGACCATTATGCGCCGTTCAGCTCCTTCGGCAAAACAGGTAAGCCCGAGGGCTTCGAAATCGACATCGCGACCGCGCTGTGCCGGCAGATGAAGGTCGAGTGCCGTTTCATCAAACAGGACTGGACGAACGTGATCCCTGCTCTCTTGGCGCGGCAGTTCGATGCGATCTTCGCCTCGCTGTCGATCACCGAAGAGCGCAAGAAGCTGATCGCGTTCTCGCAGCGCTATTACCGGACAACGTCCACATTCGCCGTCACCCGCTCATCGAACATTCGCGACACGAGCCCGCAGGCCATGAAGGGCCGGCTCATCGGCGTCGTCTCCGATACCGTGCAGGCCGCCTATCTCGACCGCGTCTACAAGCCGGCGGGCGCATCCATCCGCCATTATTCCAGCGTGCCCGAGCAGCAATACGACCTCGTGCGCGGCCGCATCGACGCCATCCTGATGGACAAGCTCGCCGTGGATGAATGGCTGCAGAAAACCGAGCAGGGAGCCTGCTGCGCACGCGGCGGGGAAATCCGCGATCCGGCCATCATCGGCGAAGGCATTGGAATCGGACTGCGCAAGGAAGCCCCCGCCCTCAAGGCCGAATTCGACGCCGCACTCGATGCCCTGCTCGCAAATGGCACTTATCAGCGAATTAACGACAAATACTTTCCATTCAGCGTCTACTGACGCCCGCTTGCGGCCGCCCGACAGGGAACCGATGCAATTGGGGTGATTTTCGCAACCCCTCGTCAACCATCTCGGTCAGCCTCGTCTTAAGGTTTTTAATTTCATAGTCCGTCCCGGGACAAAGACCGGAAAAATGACGGACGAAGCGACAGGGCACGTCGAAACGGCGAGAGATCGGGCGCTGCACGCAGCGGACGAAGCCGCATGGACGATGAGCCAGATCCGGCATCGCCTCGCCCATGAAAGCAGCGACGAGACGCTGCGCGTGCGCGAGAAGCGCCGCCATGTGAACCAGAAGGTTCGCGAAGCGCGCCAGAAGCTGACATCCTCGACCGGAACGCGGCCGGAATTCGACGCCGAACTTGCTCGCCTTTACGCCGAGAACCGTGCCGCGGCGGCCTATGCAATCGCGGCACTGGAAATCGGCGTTGCCGGAACTCTGGCGATCTGGCTTCCGCCGCTGACGGTCTCGATCTGGCTCGCCGCCGCGCTGGCCATGCACGGCCTCATCCTCTTTTACGTGCGGCGCTATCTCTCGTCCAAGACAAGCCAGAAGGACCTGAAAAGCTGGCGCAGCCGCTTCGCGCTCGCCGAATTCGGGCATGCGTGCATTTTTGCGATGATCGTTCCACCGCTGGCGCTCGTCGACAACGACAGCGCGCGGATTTTCCTCATCTTCGCGATGCTTCTGATCGTTGCCGTGCGTACAATTTTGTCGGCGAGCCTGCCCGTCGTCGTCTATGCCGGCTCGCTGCCGATCACTCTCGCCATCGCCGCCTTCTTCCTGTTCATGCAGACGCCGGGCCTGCGCACCGTCGCCATCATCGCCCCGTTCGCGCAGCTTTTTTTCGGGCTTCTGGGTCAGCGCCTGTTCAAATCCTCGCTGGTGACGCTGCAATACCGCGCGGAAAAGGATGCGCTGATCGCCGAGCTCGAACAGGCCAAGGCGAATTCCGACGAAGCACGCCGCAGGGCCGAGGAAGCCAATGTGGCCAAATCGCGCTTTCTGGCGACGATGAGCCACGAATTGCGCACGCCGCTGAACGCCATTCTGGGCTTTTCCGAAGTGCTGAAGACCGAGATCTTCGGCGCGCACGCAAACCCGACCTACAAGGAATATGCGGGCGACATCCACCAATCGGGCGAGCACCTGCTCAATCTCATCAACGAGGTCCTCGATCTTTCGCGCATCGAGGCGGGACGCTACGAACTGAACGAGGAAAGCGTCGGCCTGACCGGCGTGGTCGACGAGTGCTGCCACCTCCTCAAGCTGCGCGCGAAGAACCGCGGCATCACGATCCGCGACGCGTTCGAGCCGGGCATGTCGCAGCTCTGGGCCGACGAGCGGGCGATCCGGCAGATCGCGCTCAACATCCTGTCCAACGCCATCAAGTTCACGCCGCAGGGCGGCGAAATCACCGTACGCACGGGATCGACCGTCAACGGCGGCCAGTATCTGTCGATCCGCGACACCGGCCCCGGCATCCCGGAAAATGAAATCCCGGTCATCCTCTCCTCGTTCGGACAGGGAACGCTTGCGATGAAGACCGCCGAACAGGGCGCGGGTCTCGGCCTGCCCATCGTTCAGGGCCTCATCGATCTTCACGGCGGCACATTCGACCTGAAGAGCAGATTGCGCGAGGGCACGGAAGTGACCGTGACCTTCCCGGCCAACCGCGTGATGACGCCCCTCGCCCCGCTGACAACGCCCGAGCCGCCGAGAATGCGCCACTCCGCCTGAAGGCTTGGCCCAGGCCGCCCCTGCCCCTATCTTTCCGGGGAACGGGAGACAAAATGCGCAACACATTGCTCTGGGTCGGACTTGCCGTGGTCGTGACGGGCATGATCCTGCTCGTCCTCGGCGACATGTTCACCGGCATGGGAGGGGCACGCGGCGACCAGATCGTTTCGCTCGTCGCCATGACCGCGCTTCTGATCGTGTTCGGCGGCGGGATATTCGGAAGCTATGCCGGGCGCGGCGGCACGATGCTGCAGCACATCGCGATCTGGCTTGCCATCGCGGCCGTCATCGCCCTCGCCTACACCTACCGCGAAAGCCTCGGCTTTTCCTGACGCTCAGTCGACCAGATTGACGATGAGGTCGATGAGGAAACGCCCGCCCATCGTGATGAGAAAAATCCCGAGCGCGACTTCGAGCTGGCGGCGCGAAAAGGCGTGGGCGATGCGCACGCCGAGCGGCGCGACCAGCATGCTGACCGGCGCGATCAAGAGCGCGCCGATGGCCGAGACATAGCCGAGCGAGAACGGCGGAAGCTCCGCCATTTCCGGCCAGCCCGCCACCGCAAAACCGATGGCGCCCGGAATCGAGATGAGGACGCCGACCCCCGCGCCCGTGGCAACGCCCTGATGGATCGTGCGCCCGTACATCGTGAAAACGAGCGTGACGAGCGCGCCCCCGCCGATCCCGATCAGCGACGAGAACATGCCGATGGCGCCCCCAAAAAGCGACATCGCCGTGCGGCCGGGAAGATCGTTCGCGATCTTCAGCCGGCTCGTTCCGGCAAACAGCATCTGACTGCCGAGCAGGACGCCGAACAGGCCGAACGCGAGTTTCAGAAGGTCGGACCCCAGCACCGCGGCGAGCGCCGCGCCCAAAAGCACACCGACAATGAGCGGCACCGCCAGGATGCGCAGCGCCTGCATGTCCACCGCGCCGCGCTTCTTGTGGCTGAGATAGGAGCGGATGGAGGTCGGGATGATGATGGCAAGCGATGTGCCGACCGACAGATGCATCCGAAGATCGTCCGGCACGTCGAGCACGCCGAACAGATAATACAGGACGGGCACGATGATCGCGCCGCCGCCAATGCCCAGCAGACCCGCGAGAAGGCCCGTCGCCACGCCTCCGACCAGAAGCAGCGCACCGAGAAAAGCGAGTTCCTGGACGGGAATTCCGAACATGGGATGCGTCTTGTGAGGCCTTGGGGACCTCCACGCAAGTGATGTTACGTGATGCTTTCGGCCAAGACTTCGAATGTCAGGCCGCGCGGGCCGCGCTTTCCCGGACGAAGGACAGGGCCTCCAGCAGAACCTCCGCCCCCGCCCCCGGCTTCACGGCCTCGGTGGCGAGATGGCGGCGCCAGGCACGCGCGCCCGGCAGCCCCTGGAACAGGCCGAGCATGTGGCGCGTGACGTTCGAGACCTTGCCGCCCGAGGCGATATGGGCCTCGATATACGGCACCATGCTTTCGGCGACAGCGCGGGCCTCGGCGGAACTGTCCGCGCCGAACAGGCGGGCATCGACATCCAGGAGAAGCCCCGGATTCTGATAGGCGGCGCGGCCGAGCATGACGCCGTCGAGGTGCTTCAGCTGTTCCTCGGCCTCGTCCAGCGTTGCGATGCCGCCATTGATGGAGACCGGCAGGTCCGGCAAGCGCTGCTTCAGGCGGTGGACGCGCGCATAATCCAGCGGCGGAACATCGCGGTTTTCCTTCGGGGACAGACCCTGAAGCCATGCCTTGCGGGCGTGGACGATGAGCGCACCGACGCCCTCCGCCACAACCGCATCGGCCAGATCGTCGAGCGCGATCTCGGTGTCCTGATCGTCGACCCCGATGCGGCATTTGACGGTGACGGGAACCTTCACCGCGCGCTTCATGGCGGCCACGCATTCGCCGACAAGGCGCGGCTCGCGCATCAGGCAGGCGCCGAACCTGCCGTCCTGCACCCGGTCCGAGGGGCAGCCGACATTGAGGTTGACCTCGATATAGCCGAAGGCCTCCGCGATGCTCGCCGCCTCCGCGAGGGCCGCCGGGTCGGAGCCGCCGAGCTGAACCGCGACCGGCTGCTCCTCCGGCGAAAAGCCGAGAAGCCGCTCGCGCGGGCCATGAATGACCGCACCCGTCGTCACCATTTCCGTATAGAGCCGCGCATGCGCGCTCAGCCTCCGGTGGAAGGCGCGGCAGTGACGGTCCGACCAGTCCATCATCGGGGCGACCGAAAAGCGGTGCTCGCTCGGTTTCAGCGAAACTCTCCTGGAAAGCGCGGTTTGCGACGGCGTTGATATGGCGGCGACGGGCTGCCCTGCAACCATCGGCCCGCGACAGAAAGCCGGATCGGCCCGAGGATGCAAGCCCGGGGGGTCTGTTCGAAGCGGCCTAACGGGCCTAAGTCATGCCGCAACCATCCTGTCGGACGAGCCGACAACCTGCCCGCTGGAGTTTGCATGCGTTCCGAGGAAGCCCGCCCCGTCCGTCTCGCGGAATACCGCGTCCCCGACTACCTGATCGACCGGGTCGACCTCGACGTCGTGCTGAACGGCGCGGAGACGCGCGTGACCTCGGTTCTCGACATTCGCCCGAACCCGGCCGGGCGCTCGGGTGCGCCGCTCGTTCTGAACGGCGACGAGATTGCCCTCGACGGGCCGCTCCTTCTCGACAATCAGGCCGTGCCTTCGGATGCCTTCACAGAGGAGCCCGACGCGCTGACGGTGCACGCGCCGCCGCAGCGCGCCTTCCGCCTGACGGTCGCGACGAAGCTCGATCCGGCGGCGAACACCAAACTGATGGGCCTTTACCGCTCGGGATCTGCCTATTGCACGCAGTGCGAGGCCGAAGGCTTCCGCCGCATCACCTACTTCCTCGACCGGCCGGACGTGCTCTCGGTCTATCGCGTGCGCGTCGAGGCCGCCAAGGACGAGGCGCCGGTTCTGCTGGCCAACGGCAACCCGGTCGAGGCGGGCGAGCTTTCCGGCGGCCGTCATTACGCGGTGTGGGACGATCCGTGGCCGAAGCCGTCTTATCTGTTTGCCCTGGTCGGCGGCGATCTCGGTGTGGTCAAGGATCACTTCAAGACCGCGTCCGGACGGCACGTGGATCTTGCGATCTATGTCGAGCACGGCAAGGAAGACCGCGCCGCCTATGCCATGGACGCGCTGAAGCGCAGCATGAAATGGGACGAGCAGGTCTTTGGCCGTGAATACGATCTCGATGTGTTCAACATTGTCGCCGTGTCCGATTTCAATATGGGCGCGATGGAAAACAAGGGCCTCAACGTTTTCAACGACCGCTATGTGCTGGCCAGCGCCGAGACCGCGACCGACGCCGATTATTCCGGCATCGAGGCCGTCATCGCGCACGAATATTTCCACAACTGGACCGGCAACCGCATCACCTGCCGCGACTGGTTCCAGCTCTGCCTGAAGGAAGGCCTGACCGTTTTCCGCGATCAGGAATTCACCGCCGACATGCGCTCGCGCCCGGTGGAACGCATCTCCGATGTGCGCACGCTGCGCGCCGCGCAATTCCCCGAAGACGCCGGCCCCTTCGCCCATCCGGTGCGGCCGGAAGTCTACCGAGAAATCAACAATTTCTACACGGCGACGGTCTACGAGAAGGGCGCGGAAGTCATCCGCATGCTGAAGACCTGGATCGGCGCAGAGGCGTTCCGGCGCGGCATGGACCTTTATTTCGACCGCCACGACGGACAGGCGGCCACGATCGAGCAGTTCATCGCCTGCTTTGCCGAGACGTCCGGACGCGACATGAGCCAGTTCCAGCTGTGGTACTCGCAGTCCGGGACGCCCGAGGTCGCGGTCACCGGAGACTGGGACGCCGCGACAGGCACCTACACGCTGAACGTGGTGCAGAGCGTTCCCAAGACGCCTGGGCAGGACATCAAGAAACCCATGCTGATTCCGCTCGCCTTCGGCCTGCTGGACGGCAAGGGCGAGGACCTTCGCGTGACGGCGGAGGGCGTCGAAAACGGCCTTGTCGTTCTGACGAAGTCCGAACACAGCTTCGGCTTCTCCGGCCTGAAGGAAAAGCCGGTCCTGTCGATCAATCGCCGCTTCTCGGCGCCGATCAAGCTCTCGCTCGATGCCGAGGATTCGGAATTGCTGTTCCTCGCCCAGCATGACAGCGATCCCTTCAACCGCTGGCAGGCGATGCAGACGGCATCCATTCGTGTCCTGACGCGCTCGGTGCAGGAGATTCGCGGCGGCGGACGCCCGCTGGTCGAACCGCGCCTCGGCGAGGCCCAGCTCGCGGCGATGCGCGACGCCAAGCTCGACCCCGCTCTGCTCGCCCAGCTCCTGATGCTGCCCGGCGAATCCGACATCGCCCGCGAGATCGGGCAGGATGTCGATCCCGATGCCATTCGCGCGGCGCGCCAAGCGCTCAAGCTCAGCCTCGCCCATACGTTGCGCGGCGAGCTTGAACCGCGTTACGAGGCCTTGTCCGAGCCGGTTGCGTTCTCGCCCGATGCCAAAGGCGCGGGCCGCCGCGCGCTGCGCGGCGTGGTGCTCGATCTTCTGTGCGCCGATCAGGACGAGACGGCCGCCGAGCGTGCCTTCTCGCAGTACATCGGGGCCGACAACATGACCGACCGCATTGCAGGCCTTGCCGTGCTGTCCGCGATTGCCGGCCCGCAGCGCGAGGAGGCGTTCGACAGCTTCCACGAGCGTTACAAGCTCGACCCGCTCGTGCTCGACAAATGGCTGTCGCTGCAGGCTTCCATTCCGGAGGAAGGAACGCTGGCGCGCGTGAAGCGCCTGATGGGCATCGAGACTTTCTCGATGAACAATCCGAACCGCGTGCGTTCGCTGATCGGCGCGTTCGCCTCGGGCAATCCGACGCAATTCAACCGGCCGGACGGCGCGGGCTACGATTTCCTCGCCGAGATCGTCATCGAACTCGACCCGCGCAACCCGCAGCTCGGCTCGCGCCTGATGGGGGCGTTCCGCAGCTGGAAGGCGCTGGAACCGACGCGGCGCTCGCTCGCCGAATCCGCGCTAAGGCGCATTGCGGCCAAGGATAATCTGTCTCCGGACGTGTCGGACATGGTGTCCCGCGCCCTCGCCTGAAACGGTATGCACAGGCCAAATGATTCTGGAGACTCAGTTTTTTAACATTCGTTAACGCGCCCTTAATCCTGCTGGACAAATCATGGCGCAAATACTCCAATCGCCTCAACCGAACATGGTTAACGCCATGTGCGGAGGGGCAGAGGGGATTTCGATGGCATTGCGTTACGACGCAGCGGTTGCGTCTGTACGGTCTGGATTTGCAAAATCTTTTGCGGATGTGTTTGCGCGCCGCAGCGGAAAATCTCCACTCCCCGACAAGTCTTCCCTGCGCTGGCTTGTTCCGGCCTTCGCCGGACTCTTAGTCCTGGCGGCCGGCGCCATGGCCGGTCTTCATCTGATCGACGCACGCGAACGCGCCTTGCAGGACGCCTCGGGAAAACTCGACCTGATCGCGGCGCGACTTGCCTCCGATCTCGACCGCGCGGTTGGGGGCGCTTCCGGCGACGTGGCGGCGCTTGCGGGCACCTATGTGCGTGGCGCGCTCCCGGTGGACATGAATTTCGGCGGCGGCTTCATGATCGCCGGACCTGACGGACGCATTCTTGCAGCGACCGGAACCGGCATCGGCTCGGTGGGCGGCGATCTCGTCGCCTCGCTCGGCCCCGGCCAGGTGCTGACCACCTTCGCCGAGAAGGCCGGCGTCATGACGATCGCCTCCCCGTCGGGTGAGGCCCTGCTCGCAACGGTGCGCTCGCTCTCCGCCCCGCTCGGCCAGATCGCGGTGGTTCAGCCGGTGGATGCCGCGCTGGCGGATTGGCGTTCGGACGCGCGCCTCATTTTTCTGATTCTTATCGGCACGGGTGCGGCCCTCGCGCTAAGTAGCCTCGGCTTCCACCTCCTGACCAAGGAAGCCCGGCGTGCCGACATCAATTTCCGCCATGTGCAGGCGCAGGTCGACACCGCCCTCACCCGTGGCCGTTCCGGGCTGTTCGACTGGGATCTGGCGCGCGGCAAGGTGTTCTGGTCGCGCTCAATGTACAATCTCATCGGTATGGAGCCGCAGGACGGTCTGATCTCGTTCGGTCAGTTCCAGGCGCTCGTCCATCCCGGCGACATCGACCTCTATGAACTCGCCGACCACCTTCTGCGGGGCGAGATCAATTCCATCGACCGCGCCTTCCGGGTACGCCACATGCAGGGCGGCTGGGTGTGGATGCGGGCGCGTGCCGAAGTCGTGCGTGCCGACAATCAGGGCCCGCGCGTCGTCGGCATCTGCGTCAACATTACCGAAGAGCGCAAGCTTGCCGAGCGCACGGCCACCGCCGACATGCGGCTGCGCGACGCCGTCGAGACGATTTCGGAAGCCTTCGTTCTGTGGGATGCGGACAACCGTCTCGTCCTGTGCAATTCGAAGTTCCAGCAGCTCTATCAGATCCCCGACAGCGCGGTCGTGCCCGGCACACCCTATGAGCAGGTCATCCTGACGGGCCGCGCGCCGCTCGTGCGCACGCAGGTGCGCCCTGAAGGCCGCCCCGAGGAAGGCGCCCGCACCTACGAGGCCCAGGTCGAGGACGGGCGCTGGGTGCACATCAACGAACGCCGCACCAAGGACGGCGGCTTCGTGTCGGTCGGAACCGACATCACCTCGCTGAAGCGGCATGAAGAGAAGCTGCTCGACAGCGAAAGGCGCCTGATGGCGACCGTCTCGGACCTGCGCAAATCGCGCCAGACGCTCGAAGTGCAGGCCCAGCAGCTCCACGATCTCGCGGAGAAATACGCCGAGCAGAAGGCCGAGGCCGAAAAGGCCAACACGGCGAAATCCGAATTCCTCGCCAATATGAGCCACGAGCTGCGCACGCCGCTCAACGCCATCATCGGCTTCTCCGAGATCATGACCTCGGGCGCGTTCGGCAAACTCGGCTCCGCAAAATACGAGGAATATTGCCGTGACATCTGCGACAGCGGCCAATATCTCCTCGACGTCATCAACGACATTCTCGAAATGTCGCGCATCGAAAGCGGCCATCACCGTCTGCGGATCGAGGATGTGGATTTCGACGCGACCGTGCTCGAGGCCCTGCGCGTCATTACCCCGCTCTCCGAAGAGAAGGGCCTTGCGCTGCGCGCCGAAGCGGCAACCGGCATCGTCGCCCGCGCCGACCGCCGCGCCATCAAGCAGATCCTCATCAACCTCGTCTCGAACGCCGTGAAGTTCACCCCGCCCGGCGGGCGCGTCGCGGTGCGGCTCCGCCAGGTCGGCGGCGCCATCAACATCTATGTCGAGGACACCGGCATCGGCATTTCGCGCGACGCGCTGAGCAAGATCGGCCGCCCCTTCGAGCAGGTCGAAAACCAGTTCACCAAGACCCATCGCGGCTCGGGACTGGGCTTGGCCATTGCCCGCTCGCTGGTCGAAATGCACGGCGGCGCGATGCGCATCCGCTCGACGGTCGGCTCGGGAACGGTCGTGCTCGTTCGCATGCCTTTGCAGGAAAGCGAAAGCGAAGCCGCCTAGGCGAGAATTTTCTCGAACACCGCACGGGTCTTTCTCTGGGTCTCGCGCAGATCGGCATCGAGACTCGGAAAATCAGGCGCGCCGCCCGCGCGTGACAGAAGCGTGCGGACACCCTCGCCCGCCGTCTGCGCGTCGAACGGACCGGCGAGGCAGAGCCTCAGGATCTGCATCAGATTGTTCTGAAGCTGCGCCGAGGCGCGCACGATCTCCCAGTCTTCATCGGCCAGAATCCCGGCCTTGTGCGCCGCTTCAAGCACCGCGGCCGTCGCGGTGACGAGAATGTCCGGATGCTTGCTCGCGTGAACAAGCTGCAGATATTGCGCGATGAATTCGAGATCGATCAACCCGCCCTGCGCGAGCTTGATGTCCCACGCATTGCCGTCGCCTTTTTCCGCAGCAAGCCGGGCGCGCATCTCGCGCACATCGCTCGTCACTTTCCCCTTGTCGTGCGGCGAGGTCAGGACACGCAGGATTGCCGCCTCGACATCGCGGCGGAAATCGTCATCGCCACCGACGGCGCGGCCGCGCGTGAGCGCCATATGCTCCCATGTCCAGGCTTCGCTCATCTGATAGGCCTCGAAGGCCTTGAGGCGCGTGGCGAGCGGACCCGCACGCCCCGAAGGGCGCAGCCGCAAATCGACTTCATACAACGTGCCCTCGCTCGTGGGCGCCGAGAGCGCGGAGACGAGGCGCTGTGTGACGCGGGCATAATACTGGCTGGGCGCGAGCGGCCGTTCGCCATCGCTCGCCTCGACCTCATCTGGATGCTCGTAGATAAGGATCAAATCGAGATCGGACGCGGCGGTGATTTCGCGTCCGCCGAGCTTGCCCATCGCCATGATTGTCACTCGCCCGCCGGGGATATGACCGTGCACGCGCGCGATCTCGTCTTCGGCGATGGCGTACAGACGCGCGATGAGGACATCGGCAAGGCGCGCGAACGCGGCACCGGCATCTTCGGCGCTCGCCATGCCCGAAAGAACGCGCATGCCGATGAGAACGCGCTGCTCCTGCCCGAAAATGCGGGCGCGGTTGAGCAGATCCTCATAATTTTGCGCCTCGGACAGAGTGTGCTCGAACCGCTCCGACAGCTCATCGCGGGTCGGCAGACGCGAGAAGAACGCCGGTTCGAACACTGCATCCAGCACATGCGGGCGGCGCGCGACCGTGTTGGCAAGATTGGGAGCCGTGCCGAGCGCATCGGCCAGAAGGGAGAGAAAGCCCGGATTGGACCGCAGGATCGCAAAAAATTCGACGCCCGCCGGAAGGCGGCTCAAGACCTTGTCGAGCGCCAGAAGCGCGAAGTTCGGATCGGATGTGCGGCCGATGGCGGCGAGCAACGCGGGAACGAGTTCGGTGAGAAGTTCGCGCGCGCGGGCCGAACGTGTCGCCGGAAC
This sequence comes from Rhizobiales bacterium Ga0077545, assembly GCA_001464335.1. Lineage (GTDB taxonomy): Bacteria > Pseudomonadota > Alphaproteobacteria > Rhizobiales > Methylopilaceae > Flaviflagellibacter. The sequence goes on from LNEV01000006.1 coordinate 194,520, forward strand.
ACGACCGTGGTGCCAGCCGCGAATGAGCGAGGACACCTGGACCGGATCCTTGAAGCCGAGATTGCGCAGGGTCGCGAGGGTCTCCGGATCGTCGCCGTCGCCGGTAAAGACAAGGCTGCCCGCCGACACATCGAGCGCGGGTGCATCCTCGAACAGATGCGCATAATGGCCCTGAACCTGTTCGAGCTGGGCGGTCAGCGCGGCGGCTAGCCCGTCGCGGTCTTCGTAGCCGGCGAAACGCGCGAAGCGCTCCATCTCATCCTCGCGCTGCGGCAGCGCATGCGTCTGTTCGTCGGCGACCATCTGGATTCGATGTTCGAGGCCGCGCAGGAAGCGGTAGGAATGAACGAGATGCGTGCGCGTTTCCTCGTCGATCCAGCCTTCCTGCGTCAGAGCGGCGAGCGCCTCTTCCGTGCCGCGCACGCGCAGCGCCGGGTTGCGGCCGCCCGCGACGAGCTGCTGCGTCTGGACAAAGAATTCGATTTCGCGGATGCCGCCCCGACCAAGCTTGAGGTTGTGGCCTTCGACCGCGATCGCCCCATGCCCGCGATGGACATGGATCTGGCGCTTCATCGCGTGGATGTCGGCGATGGCGGCGTAATCGAGATGCTTCCTCCAGATGAAGGGCGTCATCTCCTTCAGAAACGCCTCACCCGCCGCAAGATCGCCTGCGCAGGGGCGCGCTTTCAACATGGCCGCGCGCTCCCAGTTCTGCCCGACGCTTTCGTAATAGGAGAGCGCGGCAACGACCGGGATCGCGACCTGCGTGGACCCGGGGTCCGGCCGCAGGCGCAGATCGGTGCGGAACACATAACCGTCGCCGGTGCGCTCCTGCATGATGCGGGCAAGCTTCTGCACGAGGCGCACGAAGAAGGGCGACGGCTCGACATCCTCGCGCAGGGGCGCGATGTCGGTATCGTAAAAGATGATGAGATCGATGTCGGAGGAGTAGTTCAGTTCGCGCGCGCCGTGCTTGCCCATGGCCAGCACGATCAGGCCCGAATTCTTTTCCGGGTCGTCCGCATTTCCGAGAAACTTCCCGCTCGCGATTTCCGCACCGAGCAGAAAGCGAAGCGCGGCCGAGAGCGTCGTGTCGGCAAGATCGCTGAGCGCCTCCGTGACCTCGGGCACATCCCAGACGCCGCCGAGATCGGTGAATGCGAGAAACAGCGCCATCTCCTGCTTGGCGTGACGCAAGTCCGTCATCAGTTCGGCTTCGCTCTCGCCTTGGCGGCGCGTACGCACCATCTCCAGAATGCGCGCGCGGGACGCCGATGGGTCTTCACCGAGAAGCCGCGCCGCGCGGGCCGGATCGCGCACGACGAGTTGCCAGAGGAAGGACGAACCTTCGGCGATCCCTGACAGAAGCGCGGAGGCGGCCGGATTTTCCGCAAGCACGCCAGCGAGTTCTTCCGATGTGCCGACAAGTTCGTTCAGCTTTTCGCGTCCCGCATCGGCGGAGAGCGGCCCCTTTTTCAGCATCTGTGCAAGTGTCATCGAGCCGTCTCGCTCCGTTCCCTCGGCAGGTCCATCGTGACGCGCAGACCCGGATTGTTGTCGTTGAGCTCAAGTGTGCCGCCGTGCAGACGCGCGATCGCATCCGCAAGGCTGAGGCCAAGCCCGGATCCCGGCCGGGTGCGGCTCGTCTCGAGTCGCACGAAGCGTTCGAGCACGCGCGCGCGGTCGGCTTCGGAAATGCCCGGCCCATGATCGGCGACGAGAAAACGAAGGCGATCGCCCGCCTCCTCCACGGCAAGCTCGACCGTCTTGTCCGTGCCGCCGTCGAGCACGCCATATTTCAGCGCGTTCTCGACGAGGTTGACGAGCGCCTGTCCGATCAGTTCGCGATTGCCGTGGACGGTAAGTCCAGGCGACGTGCGAACGACAAGGGACAGGCCCGCCTCCTCCGCCGCAGGCTCGTACAATTCGGCAATGCTTTCGACGAGTTCGGCGGCATCGAGCGCGGACATGCTCTGGCGGGCAGCGCCTGATTCGGAGCGGGCGATGAGCAGCATCGTGTTGAAGGTGCGGATCATGCCGTCCGATTCCTCGATCACCCGGTCGAGCGTCGCGCGGTATTCCTCTTCGGTCTTCGCCGAGCGCAACGCCTCTTCGGCCTGGTTGCGCAGGCGCGTGATCGGCGTTTTCAGATCGTGCGCGACATCGTCGGTGACCTGCCGCAGCCCCTCCATCAATTCGCCGATGCGCTCCAGCATGTCGTTGGTGGCCGTGGCCAGGCGGTCGAATTCATCGCCGCTGCCCGACACCGGGAGCCGTCCGGACAGATCGCCCGCCATGATGGTGCGGCTCGTCGCGGTCACCGCGTCCATGCGCACGAGAACGCGCCGTGCGAGAATGGCGCCTCCGACCAGCGCCACAAGCACGACGAGCGCGAGGCCGCCGAGCATGGTGCTGACGAGGATTTCGGCAAAGCGCGCGCGTTCGGACAGATCGCGGCCGACGAGAAGACGCGAGCCGTTCGGCAGGCGCTCGACGCGCACGAGCGCGGGGGTCGGCCCCTGATTTGCGCCGAGCCGCGTGTACTGGACCTCGCGGGTGCCATGCTTGGCCAGCACATCGGTCGGGAGCGTACCGACATTTCCGGTCAGCACCTCGCCGTTGGGGGCGGTGAGAAGGTAGAGAAAGGAGCCGGGCTGAGCGGCGCGCTCCGAGATCGCCTCCGCCATTCCGAGAAAACCGCCGAGGCGGTAACGCTCCGCCAGATTGGCTGTTTCGGCATCGACCATTCGGGCGCTTTGCGCCTGGATGACACGCCCCGATTCCCAGACCACGAAGGCAAGGCCGAGCCCTGCCGCCAGCACGAACACGGCCAGAAGGCCGAGCACGAGCTTGAAGGCGGTGGTGCGGAACAGTTTAGCGAGCGCCGTCACGGATCATGTATCCGGCGCCTCGGATCGTGTGCAGGATCGGCGCCTCGAACCCCTTGTCGATCTTCGAGCGCAGACGCGAAATATGGACATCGATCACATTGGTCTGCGGATCGAAGTGATAATCCCACACATTTTCGAGCAGCATCGTGCGCGTCACCACCTGCCCGGCGTGGCGCATGAGATATTCGAGCAGGCGGAATTCGCGCGGCTGAAGGACGATTTCGGCCCCGCCGCGCGTCACCTTGTGGGCCAAGCGGTCGAGTTCGAGATCGCCGGTGCGGTACACCGTGTCGGCGGAATTGGGCGCGCTGCGGCGCCCGAGCGCCTCGATGCGCGCCAGGAGTTCGGAGAAGGCATAGGGCTTGGTTAGGTAATCGTCGCCGCCCGCCCGCAGACCGGCGACGCGGTCGTCCACCTGGCCGAGCGCGGAGAGAATGAGCGCGGGCGTGCGGTTTCCCTCGGCGCGCAGGCGGCCGATGAGGGTGAGGCCGTCCAACCGGGGCAGCATGCGGTCGACGACGAGCACGTCGTAGGGATTGGAATCGGCCTGGGCGAGGCCGTCCTCCCCGTCAACGGCGTGGTCCGGAACATGTCCCGCTTCCCGCAATGCCTTCACGAGATAGGCAGCGGCTTCGCGGTCGTCCTCAACAAGCAGGATGCGCATGGGAGCTTCATACATGATTGCGCGCCCGGAAAAAATGAAACGGCGGCCGGCCCTGGGGGAGACCGACCGCCGCTCTTTTCAAAGGCTGGGAGGGATCAGCCTTTTTTGCCCACTGGAATTGCGACGTAGCGGGCATTCTCTCCGGACTTGACCCGGAGAGTGACGAAGCGGCCATTCTTGCTGCGGGCCGCCTCGAGGGCGCTTGCGACTTCGGTCGGGTCGGAGACCGGCTGGCCGCTGACTTCGAGAATGATGTCGCCCTGGCGCAGCTTGTCGCTGAGCGGGCCATCGGCCTCGACATCGGCAACGGCAACGCCGCTGCCGTCGGGCGTCGCGTCGAGCTTGATGCCGAGATCGGCGAGGCTGGAGGACGGCTTGGCCGCTTCCGGCGCGCCGCCGCCCTCTTCATCCTTGTTCAGGCTTGCGACATCGTTCGGGCGGGTGCCGAGTTCGACTGTAACGTCGCGCTCGCCGCCGTCGCGCCAGACCTTCAGTTCGGCGTTCGAGCCCGGCTTCAGCCCGCCGATCATGCGCGTCAGTTCGCGCGGGTCGGCGACCTTCTGGCCGTTGAGGGACACGATCACGTCCTGATTCTTGATGCCGGCCTTGGCGGCGGGCGTCGTGGAATGGACCTCGGAGACCAGCGCGCCGCTGGCTTCCTTCAGGCCGAGGGCGGTCGCCATGTCCTCTTCGACCGGCTGGATGCCGACACCGAGCCAGCCGCGCGTGACCGAGCCGCTTTCGCGCAGCGATTCGACGACGCTGGCAACGACATTGGACGGCACGGCAAACGCAATGCCGACATTGCCGCCCGACTGCGAATAGATCGCGGTGTTCACGCCGACGACTTCGCCCTTGAGATTGAAGGTCGGGCCGCCGGAATTGCCGCGGTTCACCGCCGCGTCGATCTGCAGGTAATCGTCATAGGGACCGGAGCCGAGATCGCGGCCACGGGCCGACACAATGCCCGCCGTGACCGTTCCGCCGAGGCCGAACGGATTGCCGATGGCCAGAACCCAGTCGCCGATGCGCGGCACGTCACCGCCCAGGCTGACGAACGGGAATTTACCGCCGTCGACCTTCAGCAGAGCAAGGTCGGTCTGCGGGTCGGTGCCGACCACCTTGGCAGTGTGGGTGTCGCCGCCATCGGTGACGAGCTCAACCTCTTCCGCGTTCTGGACGACATGGTTGTTCGTGACGACATAGCCGTCTTGCGAAATGAAGAAGCCAGACCCCTGCGCCATGCCGAACTGACGCGGGCCCTGACGACCGCCGGGACCACGGCCGCGTGGGCCTTCCTCGCGGCCGCCGTATTCGTCGAAGAAGCGGCGCAGCGGGTGGCCTTCCGGCAGATCACGCATGAAGGGCGGAAGCTGACCTTCGACAGCGGACGAGTTTTCGCGCGCGGTCTTCACGCGCACCGAAACCACGGCGGGTTTCACGGTGTCGACGATGTCGGCAAAGCCGATCTGATCCTGACGGGGGGCATCGTTGCGGAGCTGGTTCTGACGCGACAGATCCTGCGCCTGAACGACCTGCGCCGTGGCGGGCTTGCTGTCGAACAATGTCTCTCCGGCGAGAACGCCGCCAAGACCGGCGGCAAAGACGGAGGCGAGCAGCACGCTTCTGCGGCGCTTCAGGGAATTAAAGAAGGTACGGGGTTCGGACATGTCATTCCTCTTGGCGAGAATCCGGGGCGGTGCTTGCGACCGCTTCGACAACAGAAATGGGGGACGGCGCCTTACGGCTCCATGTCGCGAAGATTAAATCGCGGTAAGGTTGGGCTCAGTCTCCGAGCAAAGTGTCGAGGCGGCGCTTTTCATCGTCGGTGAGCGGGCGGCCATCGGCCAGCTTTTTCCGCCGGCGCAGCGATGACACGACGATTGCTCCGCCAACGGCGAACGCCAGAACGGGCGCACCCCAGAGCAGCAGATTGGCCGCGCTGAAACGCGGCTTCAGCAGAACGAAATCGCCATAGCGCTCGACGAGGAAGGTCTTGATCGTCTCCTCGCTGTCGCCAGCCGCCACGCGCTCGCGCACCAATGCGCGCAAATCTTTTGCCAACGGCGCGTCGCTGTCGTCGATGGACTGGTTCTGGCAGACCATGCAGCGCAGTTCGCGGAAAAGCGCGCGCGCCTTCTCCTCCTGCGCCGCATCGGGCAGCGCGCCGCTGGCATCGTACGCATGAGCGGGGGCTGCCAGCAGGAGGACGAGAAGGAGGAGAATGCGGCGCATTTTCATTCCGCTGGCTGAAGGCGCGGGCGCGCCGGACGCGGAGCGCCGACGCGAAGACGGCGGTCGGCCAGAGACAGCGCGCCGCCGAGCGACATCAGGAGCGGGCCGATCCAGATGAGAAGAACGAGCGGCTTCCATTCGGCGCGCACCGCAACACCCTCTTCGTTGGAAATCTCGCCGAGAGACACGTAAAGCTGCGAGACGCCGAAGGTGACGAGCCCGGCTTCGGTGGTCGTCATCTCGCGCACGGCGAAGACGCGCTTGGAGGATTCGGTGACGGCCTTTTCCACGCCGCCTTCGCGCACCGCAAAACGGGCGACGAAATCCTGATAATTCGGCCCGTCGCGCATGCCGGTTTCGAGCAGAACGAGATCCATCCCCGCGACCTCGAAGCTCTCGCCCGGACGCATCATGTCGATGCGCTCGACATTCCAGGACGTCGCGGCGGTGACGCCGAGCAGCATGATGCCGAGCCCGCAATGGGCAAAGGCCGCGCCCCAGGTCGAGCGCGGCAGACCGGTAAGACGCTTGAGACCTTCGCCCGGCGGAACCCGGAGCAGGCGCGCACGCTCCACGATCTCGGCAAAGGCGCCGATGATGACGAAGGCGGATAGCGCGACGCAGAACGGCGCCAGTATGGACGTGAAACCCTCGATGTAGAGCGTGACCGCCCAAGCGATCAGGGCAAATCCGGCAGCGATCCAGAGCCGCTGGGCGGCCCAGAAAAGATTGCCGCGTTTCCACGACAGCAACGGGCCGAACGGCACCGCAATGAGAAGCGCCAGAGCCAGCGGCCCGAACGTCGCGTTGAAATAGGGCGCACCGACCGAGATCTTGCCGCCGGTGACGGCTTCCAGCGCCAAAGGATAGAGCGTGCCGACAAAGACCGTGGCGGTTGCCGTCGTCAGCAGGAGATTGTTGAGCACGAGCGCGCCCTCGCGCGAGACGGGCGCGAACAACCCGCCCTGCCGCAGCGTCCCCGAGCGCAGGCCGAACAACGCGAGCGAACCGCCGACGAAGACCGCCAGAATGATGAGAATGAACAGGCCGCGAGTCGGATCGACAGCGAAGGAATGAACCGATGTCAGCACGCCCGAGCGCACAAGGAAGGTGCCGAGCAGCGACAGCGAAAAGGCGAGGATGGCGAGCAGCACCGTCCACACTTTCAGCGCCGCGCGTTTTTCCATGACAACGGCCGAATGCAAAAGCGCGGTTCCCGCAATCCACGGCATCAGGCTCGCATTCTCGACCGGATCCCAGAACCAGAACCCGCCCCAGCCAAGCTCGTAATAGGCCCAGTAAGACCCCATCGCGATGCCGAGCGTCAGGAACAGCCAGGCCGCGAGCGTCCACGGGCGCACCCAGCGCGCCCAGGCGGCGTCAATACGCCCCTCGATCAGCGCGGCGATGGCGAAGGCAAAAGCGATGGAGAAGCCGACATAGCCGAGATAGAGCATCGGCGGGTGGATCGCGAGGCCGATATCCTGCAGCAGCGGATTGAGATCGCGGCCCTCGAGCGGGGCCGGATCGACGCGCGTGAATGGATTTGATGCGGCGAGAAGATAAAGGAGAAAAGCCGTACTGACCCAGCCCTGCACCGCCAGCACATTGGCGCGCAGGCGCGCGGGCAGGTTCGAGCCGAACAAGGCCACCGCGCCGCCGAACAGAACGAGGATGAGAACCCAGAGGAGCATCGACCCCTCATGGTTTCCCCACACACCCGAGACTTTGTAGATCATCGGCTTTGCCGAGTGCGAATTCTCGACGACGTTCAGCAGCGAAAAATCGGATGTGACATAGGCGAAAGTCAGCGCCGCGAAGGCGAGCGCGACGAAAATGAACTGGCCGAAGGCGGTCCCGTCGGCAACGCCCATCAGAACCGCATCGCCGCGCCGCGCACCCCAGAGCGGGACCGTGCTCTGGATGAGCGCCAGAGCCAGCGCCAGAACGAGTGCGTAATGACCGGCTTCGGCAATCACTTCGTATCGCCCTTCCACGTGCCCTGCTGCTTGAGGGCATCGGCCACTTCCTTCGGCATGTAGGTTTCGTCGTGCTTGGCGAGCACGATGTCGGCTGTAAAGACGCCGTCGGCACCAAGACGGCCCTCCGCGACGACCCCCTGCCCCTCGCGGAACAGATCCGGCAGAAGGCCCGCGAACGTGACGGGGATTTTGTGTGCGCCGTCCGAGACTTCGAAGCGGACATTGGAGCCGTTTCGAGACACGCTTCCGGTCTCGACGAGACCGCCGAGACGAAGACGCCGGTCCGGCGAGGGCGGCGTCTGGACGAGTTCGGTCGGCGCGCTGAAGAAGACGATCGTGTCGTTCAGCGCGGACAGGACAAGACCGGCCGAGGCGGCAAGCACCGTGCCGGCGACAGCGATCAGAGCAAGACGACGTCCTTTGCGGGTCACGCCGGTTTATCCTCCACACCGAGAGCCAGAAGAAGATCGCCAATGCGCCGCAGCGCGTCGGGATTGCCCGCAAAGGCCGTGCGCGCCTTTTCGGCCGCGGCCTTCGCTCGGTCCTCTTCGCCGAACATGCTCCACGCCCGGATGAGGCGAAGCTGCCCTCCGAGATCGCCCGGCTCGGCGTTCAACCGCGCTTCGAGGCCTTCGACCATGCCGCGGATCGTCGCGAGACGCTGATCGGGCGTCACATTTTCGAGAGCCTTGGGATCGACGGCCGGGGCCCGGCCCTCCTCGCCCAGCGACACCGCCGCCAAGGCCTCGCGCACCATGCCGAGATAGGGTGCGTCGGGCGATGCCCGCTGCAGCAGTTTGCGGTAGATCTCCGCCGCCGCCGCCGGATCGCCTTCCTGCTCGGCCGCACGCGCGAGATAGAAATGCGCCCGGGGCGCGTTCGGGTCGAGTGCCACGGACCGCTGGAACGCGGCCTGCGCCTCCGGGGACACTGTGCCCTTGGCGAAAATGGTCAGGGCTTCGCCGTGGCCGGCCTCGCGCTCGGCGGTCGAGCCGAGAAGGCGGATGGCGTTTTCATAGGCTTTCGCGGCCTTGTCCGGCTGGCCGGTCCGCAGATAGACCGGGGCGATGACCTCCCAGCCCTGCCCGTCGTCCGGCCGTCTGGCGAGTTCCGATTCGACGCGGGAGACGAGCGCGGCGAGTTCCCGGTCCTGCCGTGCCTCCTCGCGGGAGGCCAGCGGCAGATCCGGCAGGTCCGGCCGGCCCAGTCCGCTGTAAACGAGGCCTGCCGCAATCGGCAGAACGACAAGCGCCAGAACCGCCACCGCGCGGCGGCGAGAGCCCGAATTTCCCGCGTTTGCAACACTTTCGCCGGATGCGGAAGCGGCCAGAAGGCGGCGGGCGACCTCGGTGCGCGCGGCTTCCGCCTCGGCCGAATCGATCCGACCCTCCGCGCGGTCGCGCTCAATCTCGGCCAGTTGGTCGCGATAAACGGCCTCTTCCCCGCCGTCGCGCAGATGCGGGCGGCGCGCGAGCGGCACCAGAACGGCCAGAACGGCCAGAACCGTCATGGCGAGCAGAACAAGAACGAACAACATCATGCGCGCGTCATCTAGCACTCGTCATTGGCCGTGGCGACACTGTCTGTGGTCACGGGTGCCGGTCCTCTTTCACGCCGCGGGCGGTATCGCTAGGGTCGTTTCTCACGACTGCTGACGATTCACACCCAATCAGGCCTCCCATTGCCGCCGCGACGACCGACCCGCCGCTACACCCTGACATCGCTCCTGAAAGAAGCGCGGCGGCAGCATCGCGGCTGGGAACCGGCCTGGCCGAAGGCCGAACCGAAAGCCTCCTACGAAATCGTGATCGCAGGCGGCGGCGGGCATGGACTGGCCACGGCCTACTACCTCGCGAAGCTTCACGGCATCCGCAACATAGCGGTCGTCGAGAAAGGCTGGCTCGGTGGCGGAAATGCGGCGCGCAACACCGCCATCATCCGCTCGGACTATCTCAGGCCCGAAAGCATGGCGCTTTACCGCCTCTCCCATTCCCTGTTCGAGCATCTGTCGACCGAACTCGACTTCAACGTCATGTATTCGCCGCGCGGCCTCGTGGAACTGGCCTATACGCGCCAGCACATGGAATTGCTGGCGCGCACCGCCGACGCCAACACCCATTACGGTATCAAAAGCTGGATGATCCCGCCCGACGAGGTGAGGAAGCTGCTGCCGCTGCTCGATGACGGGCCGCACAAGCGCTATCCGCTGTTCGGGGCGCTGTGGCAGCCGCGCGGCGGCATCGCCCGGCACGATGCCGTGATCTGGGCCTATGCGCGCATGGCCGCGCAGCTCGGCATCGACATCATCGAGAATTGCGAGATCGAGCGGATCGAGACGATCGGCGGGCGCATCTCGGGCGTGCGCACTTCGCGCGGCACGATTTCAGCGGGGACGGTGCTTGTGGCCACCGCGGCGGACACGCCGGCTTTGCTTGCGTCGCTCGGCATCAACCTGCCCATCGAGCCGGTGGCGCTGCAGGCTTTCGTGTCCGAACCGCTGAAACCGGCGCTCGATGTGGTGGCCATTGCGGGCGAGGTCGAGGGCTATATCAGCCAGTCCGACAAGGGCGAGCTTGTGATCGGCGGCGCGACGGACAAAGCGCCCGGCTACTCGCGGCGCGGCGCGTTTGCGAGCATCGAGGACACGGCCGCCAGCATGCTGGAGCTTTTCCCCTCCCTGTCGCGCGTGCGCATGATGCGGCACTGGGCGGGCACGGTGGACATCACGCCCGATCGCTCGCCCATCATCGGCGCTTTGGGCCTGCAGGGGCTTTTCGTCAATTGCGGCTGGGGCACCGGCGGCTTCAAGGCCATTCCCGGCTCGGGCTACGGCACCGCCAGCCTCATCGCGGGCGGCAAGGCGGCGCATGTGGTCGCGCCGTTCGGCCTCGACCGCTTCCGGCAGGGCCGCCTCATCGACGAAAGCGCGGCTTCGGCCGTGGCCCACTGAGACCGCCATGCTGCTCATCACCTGCCCCGTCTGCGCCGTCACCGCCGAGGAAACCGAATTTTCGTGCGGCGGGCTCCATGTCCAGCCGGGGGAGACACGTCGTTACGCGCGCGGCGTCGTGCGCGAATACTGGCTGTGCGCGGCCGGCTGCGGAAGCTGGTTCGGCCTTGCCCGCCACAGCGTGAACCAGCGCATTCTGGGAAGCTGGACCATGGGCAAGGAACCGCCCCTCTTTCCGGGTGAGACGGCATGACCTCGTCCCGCATTCCCAAGGACAAGGACCCGCGGTTCGGCCGCCTGATCGACCGCGACGCGCCGCTCGCCTTCACCTTCAACGGGAAGAAGCTGAAAGGCTTTGCGGGAGACACATTGGCGAGCGCGCTTCTGGCGAACGGCGTGCGCACGCTCGCGCGCAGCGTCAAATATCACCGCCCGCGCGGCATCATGAGCGTGGGTGCGGACGATCCGAACGCCATCGTGCAGACCGGCACGGGCGATCTGCGCACGCCAAACCAGAACGCGACGCGCATCCCGCTCGAAGCGGGGCTTGCCGTGGCGAGCCAGAACGCCTGGCCGTCCCTCGGCTTCGACGCCGGCGCCCTGCTCGAGCGCGCCCGCCCGCTCATGCCGCCGGGCTTTCAATACAAGGCGTTCAAGCGCCCGCTGAAGGCCTGGCGCGCCTATGAGAAGGCGATCCGCAAGATCGCCGGTTATGGCACCGCGCCCGACAAACCCGACCCCGACCGCTACGAGCATGTGAACGCCCATGCCGACGTGCTGATCGTCGGCGGCGGCATTGCGGGCCTTGCAGCCGCCGAAGCTGCCGCGTCCGAGGGCCTCAAGGTTTTCCTCGCGGAGGCCGCCCCGCGGCTCGGCGGCATCGCGGACGCCTATGAAGGGCGTATTGACGGAATGCCGGTTCTCGACTGGGTCCGCCGCACGGCAGCGAAGCTGGCGGCGGCGGAGAACGTGCATCTTCTCGTCCACGCCGAAGTGTCCGGTCTTTACGATCACGGTCTTGCGGTGATCGTCGAGAACGTCACGCCGGACACGCGACCGGAAGAGGCCGGCAACATGCCGCGCCAGAGGCTCTGGAAGCTGCGCGCGAAGGCCGTGGTGCTGGCAACGGGCGCGTTCGAGAAGCCGCTGGTTTTCCCCGAGAACGACCGGCCCGGCATCATGCTCGCGACCTCGGCGCGGCTTTATCTGCGCCGATACGGCGTCGTGCCGGGGCAGAAAATCGTTATCGCGACATCGAGCGATGAAGGCTATCGCACCGCAACGGACCTCGCGGCGGCCGGTGCGGACATTTCGCGCATCGTGGATCTGCGCATTGCGCCGGACGGCGCGCTGTTTCACATGGTCAAATCCGGCGGCCAGTCGATCTCGGTGGCCTCGGCTCCCGTGTCGACACGCGGCAAGGGCACGCGCGGTATCACCGACGTCACCATCGCCAACCGCCTGACCGTGGACGGCCCGGCGCTCCGCTCCGTCATGTCCTGCGACACGCTTCTGGTGTCGGGCGGATGGGCACCGGCGCCCATGCTCGCCGGACATCTCGGCGCGCGCCTGAGTTTCGACCGCGAGCTCGGCGCCTTCCGTCCCGGCGATGTGCCGAAAGGCCTCATCGTCGCCGGAGCCGCCAACGGAAAATTCGATCTGGCGCTTGCCGTCGGGGACGGCTGGCGCGGCGGTGTCGAGGCGGCCCGGCACATCCTCGGCGCCGCCGCACGGGAGGCCGGATTTTCGGCCGCGGTCGAGGCCACGCAGGACGATCCCGCCGAAGCCATCGGCTCCCTGCCCGACATCTCCACCCCGGAGGAGCGCCTGCGCGCCTTCGTCGATGTGCAGACGGACACGACGGTCGGCGACATGGAAATCGCGGTCCGCGAAGGCTATGGCGCGCCCGAACATCTCAAACGCTACACCGGGCTCGGCCTCGGCACCGATCAGGGCAAAAGCTCGGTGGCGAATGCCGCCGCCATCCTGCCGCGACTTGGCGGCACGGCGGCCGACAGTTCCGCGCACACGACCTTCCGCCCGCCCTGGACGCCCATTGCGTTCGGCGCGATTGCGGGCGCAAGGCGCGGGCCGCTGTTTCGGCCCGTACGCACGACGCCGCTGACCCATCTTTTCGGGGATGCGATCCTCGAGCCGCTCGGTCTGTGGCGGCTTCCCGCGGCCTTCCCGCAGCCCGGCGAAACGCGCGAAAACGCCATCCGCCGCGAAGTGCGCACCGTCCGGGGCGGCATCGGCATTTTCGATGCCAGCGCGGGTGCGAAGATCCTCGTGTCCGGCACCGGCGCGGGCGAGTTTCTGGACCGGATGAGCGCGACGGATGTCGGCGACACGCCGATCGGCACGTCGCGCTATGCGCTGTTTTTGAACGAGGAAGGGTTCGTCATCGAGGACGGCATCGTCGCGCGCCTGCGCGAGGATCGCTTTCTCGTTTCGACGGGCGTCGGCCGGGCCGCCTCGCTGTCCGGATGGTTCGAGCGCTGGCACCAGACCCTGCTGCGCGATCTCGACGTCTTCATCGTGGACGAGACGGAACGTTGGGCGCAGATCCTGCTGGCCGGGCCGCAGGTGCCCGAGCTTCTCTCGCGCATTCCCGGCGACATCGACATATCGAGCTTTACGGTGGATTCGTTTGCGGAAGGCGATGTGAACGGCGCTCCGGCGCGCGCGCTCGCGAGCCGCTACACGGCCGGGGCGGAAGTCGAGCTGTCCATACCGGCGGGCAATGCTCCCGCCTTCTGGAACTTCCTCCTCGAGGCCGGGCGCGACATCGGCGTCGCGCGCTTCGGCATGGACGCCATGCAGCGGCTGCGTCTCGAAGCCGGAGCGTTCGATCTCGACCGCGAGACCGATGGCACCGTGACGCCTTACGATCTCGGCCTTGGCGATCTCGTCTCGTCCGAGAGCGATTTCATCGGGCGTTCCGGGCTTGAACGACCCGCGCTGACGCGTCCCAACCGCCGTCATCTCGTCGGCGTCCTGCTCGATGACAAGATGCTGACCCCACCTCCGGGCAGCCATCTCATCCTTGATCCGGAGGAGCCGACGCCGCGCCGCGTCGTCGGTCACATCACGACGTCGGGCTATTCACCGACCTTGCGACGCTCGCTCGCGCTGGCGCTTGTTTCGGCGGGCGAGAAGCATCTCGGCGACCGCGTGTTCGTCATGATGACGGGCGACGCGCACGGCGCCGAGATCACGGTGACCGACTTTCTGGGAACTGTGGGAGACGATGCATGAGCACGTCCGTCTGGACGGAGAGCCTTCTGGCGCCACGCTCGCTTGCAACGCGCGAGACGACCGCCGTCGCCGCCATCGAAGATCCGGGCGTGATCGATCTGCATCTGGCGGTCAACGATCTCTACGTGCAGCGGCGCTGCGAAAAGATCCTCGGCGGCAAGCTGCCGATGAAGCCCTGGGCCAGCCTTGTCGCCGAGGACCGCCGAATTGTCTGGACGCGCCCGTGGCGCTGGCAGGTCATCGCACCGCGCGAGGGCGTGGACGCACTCCTGGAAGAGCTGCGGCAGTCCATTGCCGCCTCGATCGCGGCGGACCTGACGGGCGCGTTCGCGGCCCTGCGGGTTGCGGGGGCGAACTCAAACGAGGTGCTGGCGCGGGTGTGCGCGCTCGATCTTGCGCCAGTGGAGCCTGGCTTTGCACGCGGCACCTCGATCGCCGGCGTGCGCTGCCTGCTGATCCGTGAGGAAAGCTCGGTGCCGTCCTGGCAGGTGCTCGCGCCGCGCTCCTACGGCGTGCATGTCTCGGCATCTTTGGTCGAGGCGATACGCACGCCCGGGCGCCTTGCTTTGTTCGGAACGGCGTCCCCGCCGCCCGTCTGACGATCGGGCTTTGAAGATCAGGCCGAACGCTGCTGTGCCGGCTGGCTCGCCACCTCGACCGCCTTCGACATCAGCGACGCATATTCGGACCCGAAGATCTTCGCCGACACGGTGACGATGCTCGAAAGGCGGCTTTTCAAAGCGGGTTTTGCGCTTTCATCGGCGGCGCGCAGACGTTCGATAAGCGGCGGCGTTCCGGTGTCGAGCAGTTCGCGCACCTCGCTGAAAATGCGGCTGCTGAGGGCGTTCATCGCGATTTCCTCGGCGTAGGAACGCGCGATCAGCAGAAGATCGAGATCGGCGACGAGGCGGTCGATCTCGTGCTGCTCGAAATTGCGTTCCTGCGCGCGCGGGCGCACCAGACGCCGGACTCGGGGCGACAGATCCTGAAGATCGGCGCGCACACTGTCCGCGATCTCGCGCTTCAGCCCGGCAAGCCTCTTGGCATGGTGCCCATCCGACAGGAGATCGACTTCCGTGCCGAGCGCGCGGGTCGCCGCGCCGAACCCCCGCACCGCCTGCAGGATCTGGCCGCGGTCCGCGCTCGAGGAAACGGCTTTCGCCCGGATCTGCTCGCGCTCGGCCTCGGCCAGCGCCAGATCGAGAATGCAGACAAAGGGAGTTTCGAGGATGCGCGCGGCATCGGTCGTCTCGCAGGCGACGGCGGCAAGGCGTGCGAAGGTCTGGGGGGTGGGGAGCTTCTTGCGCACCAGAACGAGCGCGAACGGAAGAAGCTCCGGATGCTTGGCGGCGATGGGATCGAGACGCGTTTTCAGCGTCTTCAGCGTCTCGTCCATGTTCGGGCCGGTCGCGCCCGAAATGGGTCCGCTCGTCTCGGCGGCGAACTTGGCGAGCACGAAACGCCGCTTGAGGATGACGGCGGTGTCTTCGAGATCGGCGCCGGCATTGTTGCCGCCGATCCTCCCCACCAGCCGATTGCGCGCCTTGTCGCCGTTCGCGGCGGCAAGCGCCTCTTCGAGGTGGCGGGAGAGCTTGTCCTGCGCCTGATCGATTGCGGTGTCCTGAGCCGCCTTGTCCGCCGTTCGTGCAAGCTGTTCGTCCAGCTCACGCACGATGTCGGGCGCGCCATCCGTCGCCAGCCATTTCGGCAGACGCTCGCGGAAGGTGTGACCGATCAGACCCGTCGTCTTTGTCTTGACGTCGATGGGCAGCACGAACGGATCGAGCGGCGCCAGCAGCAGCTCCTCCGCCCGCAAGGTCTGCGGAAGTTCGCCCAGCGCGCGCTGCGCGGCCATCAAAGGTTCGAGAATGATCGTGCGGTAGGGAATTTCGGCGCCGGATTCGCTGTGCAGGGCCGCGCTCAGCCGTGTCCTCGCCCCGGCCGGAAGATCGAGGAAGAAGGCCGTCAGTTTCTCATATTCAAGGCTGCCCGCCATGGCGTCGCCGATTGCACCCGCGAATGTCCAGCTTCGGTCTTAACAGGCACGTGCTTAACGGCAGGTTGCAAAAAGGGGGCTCGCGGCCCCCTTTCACGCATCAGACGGGAATCCAGCGCCCGTCGGACTGGCGGCACGCGACGCTGCGTGCGGTTTCCGGACGGCCGTCGATATAGACCGTATGGGCAAATTCGCGGCAGCGCGCATAACCCGGCCGCTCATAGTCCGGCCCCGGAGTGACGGTGCCGTAATATTCGCGCGAACGCCACGCAACCGGAGCGCCGGGCGCCCCGCTCTCAAGCGCGCGATATTCCGCCGCGATGGCTTCGCGGCGCGCCTGCTCGTCCAGGCTGCGGCCGACCGCATTGCCGAGCATGCCGCCCGCCACCGCGCCGACGAGACCGCCCGCAAGACGGCTTCCGCTGCTGTTGCCGATGCTGGAGCCGATCAGGCCACCCGCCACCGCGCCCGCAACCGTGCCGACGCCCTCGCGCGGCCCTGTCTCGCCTGTCGTCTGCGTACACGCCGCGGCAACGCCCGCGACCAAGGCCACCGCAATCACTTTCTTGAAGATCATCGAAACCCCTCAGGCCGGACCGTGCAAAGCCCCAAACATCGTCCGTTTCCCCGTTCACCGGCGATAGTTTCCGATTTGGGCGAAACTCTGTCAGAGCGCGGCGGGAAGATGCAGTTCGGCCCGCAAACCGCCCGATGGCGACGCCCCGAGCACAAAGCTTCCCCCGTAGAGAGCCGACAGGTCCGCCACAATCGCGAGGCCGAGGCCGGAGCCTGGTTTGCTCTCATCGAGACGGCGCCCGCGCCGCACCGCAGCTTCGCGCTGCTGCACGGTCAGACCCGGCCCGTCATCATCGACAACGACGCGCATCCGCGCCGCACCGCCACCGCCCGGGTCCGGCACCTTCGACGCGGCAACAGACACCCGGCCTTCCGCCCATTTGCAGGCATTGTCGAGAAGATTGCCGACCATCTCCTCGAAATCCTGCTTTTCGCCGCGAAAAGAGACGCTCTCGCACGACAGATCGATCACGAGATCGCGGTCCTGATGGACCTTGTTCATCGCCCGCACCAGGGCTTCGAGCGCCGGGCGCACCTCCGTCACCGCGCCGACCAGCGCAATTCCGGCGCTGACGCGCGCGCGGTCCAGATGATGGTCGATCTGATGGCGCATGATCGCGGCCTGCTCGGCGACTTTCGCGCCCATCGGGTCCGCCGTGGCATTGGCTTCGTTGACGATGACCGAAAGCGGCGTTTTCAGCGCATGCGCCAGATTGCCCGCCTGGGTGCGCGCGCGGGCGACCATTTCGCGGTTGGAATCCATCAGATCGTTCAGCTCGCGCCCAAGCGAGGCGATCTCGGTCGGCACGCGGCCTTCGATCTTTTCGCGCCGCCCCGCGCGGATGTCGGCAATCTGCTGCGAGATCGTCTTCAGCGGTCGGAGGCCGAATGCGACCTGCAATCCGGCCGTCGCGACAAGGCCAAGGCCAAGCAGGAAGAAGGTGATGGCGAGATCGGAATTGAAGGCGCTCGTTTCGGCGGTGATCTCGCCCGATTCGGCCGCAACGGCCACGATGTAGCGCGCGTCTCCGATCTGGATGACGCGCTCGACCTGCCGCAATTGCTCATTGTCCGGCCCCGTCACATAGGCATCGCGGGTGGCGGCCTCGTCCTTGTCGGGATCTGAATCGATGAGGAAAGGCAGATTGCGATCGAACAGCGAAGGCGATGAGCGTGACACATTCTCGTTGCCGCCGTCGCGGCGGCCGATCTGCCAGTACCACCCGGACAGAGGCAGCTCGAAGCGCGGCTCGCCGACCTTGAAATCCACCTGGTCGATGTCGGCGGTGTTGGCGAGATCGCCCACCAGCGCCTTCAGATAGACATGGAGTCGCTGGTCGAAGCCGCGTTCGACGAGCGACTGGTAATAGGACGACAGCGCAAAGCCCGCGATCGTCAGCACGATGGCGCTCCACAGAGCCGCCGAAAAAAGCAGGCGCGAGGCGAGCGAAGTTGCCGCCAAGTCAGGCCTCCTGGCCGGGCGGCATCACCACATAGCCGAGACCGCGCACGGTCTGGATGAGATCGACGCCGAGCTTTCGGCGGATGCGCCCGACAAACACTTCGACGGTGTTGGAATCGCGGTCGAAGTCCTGGTCGTACAGATGCTCGACAAGTTCGGTGCGCGACACGACGCGCCCCTGATGGTGCATCAGATACGAGAGAAGCCGGTATTCGTGCGACGTCATCTTGATCGGATTGCCGTCGACCGAGACGCGCCCGTTGCGGGTGTCGAGCCGCACGAGGCCGCAGGCAAGTTCGCTCGTCGCATGACCCGCCGCGCGGCGCACGAGCGCCCGCAGACGCGCCAGCACTTCCTCGACATGAAAGGGCTTGGGCACATAATCGTCCGCACCGGCGTCGAAGCCCTGCACCTTGTCCGACCAGCGGTCGCGCGCCGTCAGCAGCAGAACCGGGAAGGTGCGCCCGTTCTTGCGCCAGTCTTCGAGCACGCGAAGCCCGTCCATCTTCGGCAGGCCGATGTCGAGAACCACCACGTCATAGGGTTCGGAACTGCCGAGAAAATGCCCCTCCTCCCCGTCGAGAGCGGTGTCGACCGCATAGCCGGCATCGGTCAGCGCCGTGCGGAGCTGACGGTTCAGATCGGGATCGTCTTCAACGACAAGGGCTCGCATTACCGCACACTGAGAAGCTGGCCATTTCTGGCGTCGAGGGTGACATTCGCAACTTTGCCCGACGTGCCGAGCACGGTGACGACATACACGGTCCGGCCATCCCGTGCACACAGTGCGGCGTTGATCATTTCGCCCTTGGCCGCCTCCTCGGCGGTGCGGCGAAGTTCGCGCAGCGGCATGACGAGCCCCGCGCGCACCTGCGAAATGGCATCGCGGCGGCTGACACAGCCCTCGAGAGAGGTGGACGAGGCGGGACCGCCCGACCGGGCAGCGGCGGGGGGAGCCGCGACCGGCGCCTGCGCGGCGACCGGCACGGCAGAAAAGGCCGCGAAGGCGGCGAACGCCAATCCGGCGATCCTGACAACTGATCCTGACATGAAGGGAGCATAACCCGAATTGGCTGAACTCTATCTGAACAAGTTCCCGCCGTGGATTTATCAATTCCTGCAGAGGCTTGCCCACGCGGCATTGTGTTCGCGGTTCTGCCGCTGGCTGTCCGGCGTGTCCTGCCGCGAATAGGCGATGGGGCGAAAGGCGCGGCAGGCAACACCCGCATCAGTCCCGCCGGAAACCGTCATCCGCGCGCAGCCCGTCAGCAGAATCATCGCGGATGCGAGCGCGCAGGCGCGCCTCATCCGCCGTGCGGATCGCATGTTCATTGTCCGATTTCTGGTCGAGAACGGCCTCGAGGCGTCCCGCTTCCCTCTCGCGCCGGGATCGGAAAAACGCGATGAGGGAAGCAAGCAGCCTCAGAAGCTCAAGAAAGATCGCGGCCCACGTCATATGGCCGCGTCACAGAATTGTTTTGCGATTCTCGACGGCGATCCACCAGACGAAGGCCGCGATCGAGACGAGCCCGGACAGAGCTGCCTGGAAGAGCTCGCCGTCGGCAACGCCCTGTCCGAGGAAAAATCCCCCCAGCGCGTAGGCGACGATGCGGACAAGCTGGGAAATGGTTTCGAAAGACATGTTCTAGTTCTCCAGTGTGAAAGGGGATGCGGCGGATGCCGCGGCCATTGCGCGGGCCGTGCGCTCGGTCTCGCGGACGCGGCGCGTCCAGCCACGGCCGAACACGGCGAACGTCCGGAGGCGTTCGAGGAAGGAAAGCCGTGCGCGGCAACAGGCATGGATCAGCGCCAGCGGATCGTGCCGTGCGGCACACCCGAGCGTGCGCGGTCCCATCTGCCCGTCGGCCGTCACGCCGAGGATCTTCTGAAGCGTACGCACAGCGCGGGACGGCCCGGAATTCACCGCATGATCGAAGATGCAAAGATCGACACCCGCCGCCAGTGCATCGCCGCAGACCGCATTCCAGTAGAGCGCGCGGTAGATCGCCGAAGCCTCCGTACGGCTCAGCGCCCTCACCTCGGCCCGGCTCACCGCCCGTCTGCGCCAGCGCGCGAGTGTTGCGCGCGTGACGCCGAGATTGGTCGCTCCTCCGGGATCGGCCGGATGGTCGGCATAGCCGCCCTCATGGCGCAGGACAGCATCCAGCGCCGCCGCGAAATTCGCAGCCGCCATCGTCAGACATCCTTTTTTTGAAGTTGGTCGTCAGGCCGCAGAGGCGCGGCGTTCAGGAATATCCGCCGGGGGAGGTCGCAATCCCGTCGGCGTTTCCGGGGAGGTAGGTCGCGCTCGCCCCGAGAGTCTCGATCCATCCGCCCTTTTCCGCGATGTAGCGGACGCCTGTCGCGGCACCGGAATAGCTGTTGCTGTTGAGGCGCGCCGTCGCGTTCGTGCTGACATTGCAGAACGCCGTCGAAAAGGACGGCTCACCCGCCAGAGTGACCGAGTTCGACCGGGTCTCGACATACGCGCCCGTGTCCGAGCACAGGATGTGCTGCTGTGCGCCGCCGACGATCGAATAAGCGCCGTTCGCGCATTCGATCAGACCCCCGCGTGCGGACAGATGCGCGCGGGCGCAGGTGCCGAAGCGGATGTTGTCGAAAGCGATGACACTCCCGGCCACCGCCTGCAGGCAATGCCCAAGCGTCGTGGTCCGAAGCTCCATGTCCAGCACGCGCACGCGCGCTCCGGCGGCCGTCACGAAACAGGACGCCGATGTCGTCGAAACGATCACATTGCCCGGCGCGGCGGCATTTCCCTTGATGACGAAATCGGGAATATTGGCCTGGCCGACCGTCACGGGAACGACACCGCCGGCCGTGTAGGTTCCGTCGCCAAGCTGGACGGTGACAGCGTGCCCATTGAAATCGATCGTCGCGGCGGCGTTCAGCGCCTTCTGGATCGTCTGAAAGGCACGCCCCGCGGAATTCTCACGCCCGTCGTTCAGGTCGCTGCCGTCCGTGCGCACATAATAAATGCGGTTCTCCGTCAGCGCTTCGCGCACGCCGCCCTGCGGAAAGAGCGCGCGTCCCGTCGTGCGGTCGATGCGCAGCGCCTCGTGCCAGAGCGTCCCGTCGGCCGACACCTTGAACAGAAAATCCTCGTCCCCGATCAGCCCCATCTCGGCGCGGCCGCCGAATGCGGATTGGAACAGCAGCGACAGCACATTGGCGCTGGCCTGCTTGTTCATCACATAGCGCAGATCGCCAGTGCCCTCGTCATCGGTCTCGCGCGCGGTCCAGAGCGCCGCGTTCAGCTTGGCCGTGAAGGGGTTGGTCTCGTCGGCTTCCGCACCGATTCCGAGCAGAGGAATGTTCTGGAAGTCGCCGCCACCGCCACCGCCGCCTTCTCCGGACGAGAAGACCACCCAGTTTCCGTCCGTAAAGACGACCAGCTCATTCGCCGCCGCATCCCAGCAGAGCCAGCCTTCGCGCGGCATCAGAAACTGCCAGCCGCCGTCGAAGCTCGCGATCTTTCGCGCCTGTCCCGCCCACATTCCGGTGGCGGCGGTGCCCACGATGTAGCGGTCGCCCTCTTCCGGCCCCTCCGGTGGTGTGGAAAGCCGTCCCAGCACGGACAGATGGATCAGCGCGTCGAGCTGCGCGAGCGCTTCGTTCACCGGCACATGTTTTTGCGCCTGCCCGGCCGCGATCAGCGGGAGGCCGAAGCGTGGTGTCGTTTCAGACATTCAGATTGATCTCCGTGAAGCGGCCCGGCCCGACGCTTGCCGAAACCTGCGCGACGCGCAGGGAAAGGCTCGTCTGCGCCGTGCCGAAATCCGCGATTTCGTCATCGCTCGCGTAGAGGAAAGACGGCGCATTCGTCTGCACGCTGCGGACAATTTCCGCGCCCGCCAGAATGTCGAGCCGATAAAGTTCGGCGGTTTCGGACATCGGTATCTCGACGACGTCCCAGGCATCCGCATTGATGCGGTCCCGGCGGATCCAGCCAATGGCAATGCCAGCATCGGTTCTGGCGGCGTGCACATGAACGGGCGCCAGTGGACGCAGCGCCGTGTCGCCGGGCTGCGCGGTGAAGGAGACCGCCAAGGCATCGGCGTGGTCGCGGTTTGCGGCCGAGACACGCCAATCCACTGGGCGGGACAGAGCGTCGAGCCCGCGCACCAGCTGCATGAGCGCGCTGTCGAGCAGAACGAACGCACTGCCCGCGGGTTTGGTCATCCGTGCATGCGCCTCGGTGCCGTATTGACCGCGCAGGAAATGCGACAGGCGATAGATCGACGGCGCGACAAGATCGGCCCGGCCGAACTGAAGGACTTCCCAGCCCTGCTCCGCGCTGCCGATCGCGCAGGCATTCGCCCCGGCGAAAAGGCGCTCATTGCTGGCACCGCTGAGCTCGCCGCGCGCGATGCGGACATCGACCGTCGAACCGCGATCGAAACGCCAGGACAGGCCGGGAGCAAGCACGTCCAGCGTTTCACCCATCAAGGCCGGCCGATCGATCCGCACGGCAGGCTCAAAGGAGCCGCCCGCGCCCCGCCACGCCACATAGCCGCCAACCCACGGTTTCGCGGACACCGCAAGGCGCGACAAAACGACGGGATCGCCATCGGGCACCGGAAGATCGAGAACGACGACATCGGGCGTTCCGGCAATGTCCGGGAGCGCCACGGGAGGCCGCGAGGACACAGGTTTGGGCGCGTCCAGCACAGCGGGCGCGATCGCCCGTGCCGAAACGCGCCGAACCGCCCCGTCCTCGATTTCCGTGATCTCGAACAGTCTGGACATTCCGCGAATGTCGAGCGCAACGACATCGGCTGCCTCAAGCGCGATCCTGTCCGGCGGCAGGCAGAAGCGCACCGTGTCGCGCCCGACCCTGATGTCCTGAAGCGTGATTTCCGCGCGCCTTTGCATGTCCGCGAAGGCCGCTGTGATGGCGGTGTCCATAGTCGCAATGCCGCGCATCCCCTCCGCGGGAAGGCGTGCGGCCGCGATCTTCGGTTGAAAGTCCGCCTGAACATCGCTGAAGGAAATCGCGACTTCGCCCGGGCTCTCGCTGTCCTGCCCGCGAATATAGGTCGGCTCGGCGGCGCCGTTCTCTTCCGCCAGGTCTGCGATCGTCAGCACGGCCGGATCGCCTTGCCCGCGCATCGACAGAACGATCCTCCCGTCGCTCTCGCAGGCCGAGAACCCGTATAGATCGGCCAATGGCTCGATCGCATCGCGCACGGAGCACGGGCGATCCACCGCATAGCCGTCGAGACTTCCGGTCAGGCCCTGCGTGCCGGTGTCAGCCAGCCCGGCCTCGTCGAAAATGCGGGCCGTCAGTTCCGGCAAAGGCATCTGGCCCAGCCGGCCGTTCAGCCAATGCCCGGTCTCGTGTGCCGCGCCATCGGACCAGACATCGAGCGCCGCCGGAAAGGCGGGATAGGGCCGCGCATCCCATGTCCAGACAGCGGAGCGGTCGGGATCGACCATCGGCCCGTCATAGATGGGCGAGGACGGGTTCGCGGCACTTTCCGCGCCATACACGTCGAGCAGGGTTTCGAGAACCCGCCGCTGGATGAGATCGTCCCGCGCGCCGGAGGAAAACGGCGGCAAAGACGCCGCCGAGGATTTCGGATCGGGAAACATGTTCGGCGCATTCGCGCCCTTGTCGACCGCCGGGCAGCCGATCTCCGTCAGCCAGATCGGCTTGGAGCGCGGCTGCCAAAGCGTCGGCTCCGGCAGTTCGACGCCGCCGACGCGCTCATGATGGGCGTTCTCCCACCACGAGCGCAGATCCTTGGAGCGATAGACCCACGGTTTCCCGAGACCATCGGTGATCGGCACCCGCTCCTGCGCGCGGCGTGCCTCGTCATCGAGATAATACCAGTCCCAAGCCTCCCCGCCCGTGACATTTCCGCCGAGATAACCGGCATCGTAAATACTGTCCGCGACGCTGCGGTCGAGATGCTGCGCTCCGTCGCGCCAGTCGGCGAACGGCGGATAGAAATCGACACCGATCGCGTCCAGATCATCGCTTGCCCACAGCGGATCGAGCGGAAAGCGCACCTCGTTGCCGCCGTCGCGCACATGCGCGCCGCGCTCCGTCCAGTCCGCTGCATAGGTGATCTTCGTCCCCGGCCCCGCAAGCGCGCGCACCTCGGACGCCAGGTGCACGAGTTCCGCCACAGCCGGATAGGCCGCGCCGTCATCGCGCGATTGCGTCAGGTCGCGGAACTCAGATCCGATCACCAGCGCATCGACCCCGCCCCCCGCCTGGCCGAGCGCTGCCATATGCAGCACGAAGCGCCGCCAGCCCCATTCGCTCGGTCCGGAGTAAGACACCGCCTCGCCCGCGACCGCGAAATCCGATGCGGACGCCGTGCCGAAAAACCGCGCGATCTCTTCGCCTGCCGCGGACGTGCCGTCCCCCGCCGCGCGGATCGTTCCGCGCCAGGGATAAGGAGGCTGTGGCGCAAGCCCCGACACCGGGTCAGGCAGGTCGTTGCCCGCCGGAATGTCCATCATCAGGAACGGATAGAGCGTGACGCCGATCCCGCGCTCCTTGATGGCGCGGATGGCACGGATCACACTGCCGTCGGAAGGCGATCCGCCATAGGCCGGGCGTCCCTCATGCAGCGACACGACGCGGGCCGAGGCACGCGACAGCCCCGCGACCGACCATTCCGCCCCGCGCGTCTTCTTGGCCGCGCTGTCCACACGCGGCGCGATTGTACATGCACCCGCGCGCAGATCGTCGCCGAACCAGGCGACGACGAGCGAAATGTGCTTCAGGTTCGGGCACAGCGCGACAAGCTCGTCGAGGCTCGCGATGAAATCGCTCTCGCCTGCATGTGTGTGCCGGTTTTCCGGCACGCTCTCGCCGATGCCGAGCACGCGCTCGACGATCCGCGTGTCATAGGCGAATTCGGACGAGCCGGGGATCATGGTCATCGCGCGGATCTGGCGCTCGAGCTTCCCCACCGGGCGCATCACCTCGACATGAAGCTGCGGCACGCGGTTGCCGAACGCGGCAAGCGGCATGCGCTCGAACACGAGATAGGACAGCCCACGATAGGCCGGTGCATTTTCCGCGCCTTCCTTGGCGACGATCAGCGGATCGGGCTCCTGATCCTCGGCGCCATTGTGCAGACGCAACGTGAAAGCGCCCGCATCCAGTTCCTGCCCGTCGGCCCAGATGCGCCCGATGCGCGCCACGGGGCCTTCGCAAAGGCCGAGCGCCAGATTGGCGAAATAGCTCACATTCTCGGTTGCCGGCCCGCCGCCCCCGCCTTTGCCGCCGCTGCGCGTTGCGCTGCGCACGGCCTCGACGCGCGACGCCCAGATGATCTGGCCGGGAAGCCGCACCCGGCCCCAGGCCCGCGCCACCGGCGTGCCTTCGGTCGAGGCGGTGACGTCCACCGTCCGCAGCGGCGCCGACGCACGGCCGCCGTTGAGGAAGGTCCGGTCGATGGCCGCCCCAGCAAGCCCGCCCAGCGCACGTCCCGCCATGGAGCCGAGCGGGCCGAACACGCTTCCGGCCGCCGCCCCCGCCACCTGAAGTACGAGCGTTGCCATTACGGGGCTCCCGGAAAGCTGAAGCGATAGGCGATCTTACGGCGCCAGAACGGGGTGATCGCGACTTCCGCGACTTCCGCGCCGTCATGGGCGTGGATCATGCGGCCCGGCGCCGTCGCGATGGCCAGATGCTTTGCGGGCACGTGCGGACGCCAGCGGAAGATCAGAAGATCGCCCGCCGCGATCTCCGCGCCGTCGCACGGGCGAAGGTGCCGCCCCGCCGCATCGGCCAAAGTCTCGCGCCCGCCCGCCTCCGCCCAGTCCGGCGCGTAAGGCGGCACCTCCTCCGGAAGTTCGCCATACAGCGCCCGCCACACGCCGAGCACGAGCCCCAGGCAGTCGCAGCCGATGCCCCGTGCGCTTGCCTGATGCCGGTAGGGCGTGCCGATCCAGGCGCGCGCCTCCGCAACGATCTTCTGTCTCATCGGAACAGGCTCCCGCCGTCCATCTCCCCCCCATTGCCAGCATAGGCGAGCGCGCGGTCGGTGCCGGGCATGTGCGGAAAGCCGCGGAAGTTCACCGCATTGGAAAAGCGGTTGCGGCACGCGTCGAAACTCTTGTCGCATCCCGCCGTCACGGTGAAGGCATCGCCCGGTCCCGCCGGTGCGGCCAGTTCCTGCCAGAAGGCAAGCCGCACATACGCACCATCGAGACGGTGATCGCGGATCTGCGACACGCGCCCGGCATTCGGCCCGGACAGCCAGGTCATGGTCCCGCTGCGGAACCAGCCGGCGGAATAATCGCCGATCCCCTCCGCCACGATCTCGAACCGGCTCGCCGCATCGAGCACCGCCCCGTTGCCGCGAAAGGCAGGTCCGCTGACATCGCGCCCGCAGCGGGCATCGCCGAGCTGCGCGTCGCAGAGCGCGGCGTACAGACGGCCCTGCGGCACATCGAGCCGGTGCATCATCGCGCGCAGTTCCGCGACGAAGGCCCCGCCGGTCCGCCGCACCTCGCCGATCTCGCCGACCCGCAGACGCACGCGCTGCTCCGGCTCTCGCCAGTTCAGAAGAAAGGTCTCGACACGCGCGCCGTCCCAGAGGCCGGAGGCAAGATCGGCCTCGTCGAGCCCATCCGAATCGAGCGCGCCCGCGACCTCGCCGCCACCCGTGGCAAAGCTCGCATGGCTCACGGCCTCCGCCGCATCGAGCCCGCTCGCCGCACGGAACACCGTGTCTTCGAATGTGAGATCGCTGTCGTGATCGGTGAACCCCAGCACAATTCCGTCGCGCCGTGTCAGCCGCCAGCAATGGCACAGGGTCGTCGTCTCGCCGGCAAGATGCGCGGCAAGTTCAGGAGACAATGTCCGCATGAGAATCTCCGGCTAGAGCCGCACCTCGATCACCGGCACGCTCGGGATCGCCCCGGCCTCGAAAGCCGCAAGATCGACTTCGAGGTAATCGGTGTCGAAGCGCACCGGCACATCGAATTGAAAGCCCGCCGTAACCTGTGCGCCCTCCTCCGGCGGCGCGGCGAAGGTCACGGCACCCGTCGCGGTGTCGACCGCATAGCCGTCCGCAATCTCGGCCCCGTCCACCGCAATGCGGATCGTCCCGGCAACGGGTTTCACGATGGGCCTCAGATAGGGATCGTCTCCCGTTCCATAGGCCTTGATGAGCTGGAATTGTGTACGTGCACCATCCCCGGTCCCGAGCGTCTGGTCGAACGGTGTCACGACCGCACCCGGCAAAGCCGAAGAATGATCGAGCCGGTCGCGCCAGCGAAAGCCGTTGAGGCGCCCGCGCCGCTCCTCGAAAAAGGTCACGACCTCGGAAAGCGCGCCAACCGTCTTGATGCCCCAGCCCGCATCCCATTTGCGGCGGGCATGGGCCCAGCGCGCATTTCGCTTTTCGCGACCGGAGCCGAGCGTCACGATCTCCGTCCGCCGTTCCGGTCCGCCGCGCGCGCCGAGCGCGATCCCGGTCGGAAAACGCACCTCCTCGAAGCTCATTACATTCCCCTTCGTCCACGCGCCACCGCGCGCGCCAGAGCGGCCGATACCTGCGCCTCGGATTTGCGGAAACTGTCCGCATCCGGCGTCGAAATGTTCACGGTCACATGCGTCGAAGCTCCGCCTTCCGTGCGGACACCGAGGCGTCCGTCCCGGCCGCGCGCCAGCGGCATGATGGCTTCCGCGCCCGCCTCTCCCATCAGGCCGAGCTTGCCCTGCCCCATCGGAAAATAGGTCGGCGCGGAAACGATCCCGCCCGATGCGAACGGCCGCACCACGCCACCTTTGGCGAAGGGAAGCGCCCCGCGCGTCACCGAGCCCAGCGCGCCCGAAATCAGGCTCTCCAGCGGCTGCATGGCGCTGCGCAGCGACAGATCGACCAGACGGTTGCCGAGCCCGTTCAGCACCTCCGACAGCGAGCGCCCGCGGATCGCCGCGCCTTCCAGCGCGCCTGTCAACGAGCGGCCGAAGCCGCGCGACAGGCGGTCGAGATTGCCGAGCGAGCGCTCCAGGTCCTGTGTATTGGCGGTGAGAGGCGCGCCGCGCCCCTCGTCGAGAAACGACATTGGTCACTCCGTTTTTACCGGGCCGTCCGGAAACTGGGCCATCAGGTCCGCAAGTTCCGCGCGCCCGAGCGGCCCGACATGGCCGCCGGAAAGTCCCTCAAGTGCGGACGCGAGTTCGCGCGGCGTCATCGTCCAGAAATCGTGTGGCGACAGCCGCAGCACGCCAAGCCCGGCCGCCATGACATCGCGCCACGGAAAAGCCTGCCTGGTCCTTATCGTGCTGCGGCCTTGAAAGGGTCCGCCCCGGTCTCCTCATATGCGCCGCCCTCGCTTGCGCCAAAGGTCGCGGCAAGCAGCCGCGCCACGGCATCGAGATGCGCGGGAAGGCTGTCCGGCAGTGCCGCGATCTCCTCGTCGCGCATCGCGGTGCCGCCACCGCGAATCCCCGCGCCGAGAATGCGGATCGCGTCCCCGGCCGACAGCCTTCCGGTTTCGAAGCGCGCCGCGAGTGCGTTGAGATCGTCCGCGCCGAAGGCGGATTCGAGTTCGGCCAGCGCCCCGAGCGTCAGGCAGAGCGTAAAGCTGCGCCCGCCAAGCTCGGCGGAAATCTCGCCGCGATATCGGTTTGGCATCATGTGTTCCTGATTTTGTCGAGACAGAATCCGCTGCCGCCTGCTAGAGCTGCGCTGGAATGTGCGAGCACGGATACACAGCATGACAACGAACCGCCCCGGCGCCTTGCACACCGCGCTTGCGGCCGTCAGCGACACCGTCCAGGGCTTCCGCGACGTGCCGCGTCCCTATGTGATCGTGCTTGTCGTGATGGCGCTCACCGAATTCATCGTCCTGCCCTACAGCCTCGATCCGCAGGCCGATGTCAGCCCCCTCGCCTCGTTCCTCGTGCTCGGCTTCATGCTGATTTCGACGTTCCTGCTGATCTCGCCCTATATCGGGCTCGTTCGTTATTTCCTGTACGGCGACATATCGGCGGGGTTCGAGCCGCGCGGTCCGATCCTGCGCGTCTTCGGCTGGATGCTGGCGCTCGGGTTCGCCAGCATGTTCATCTTCAGCCTTGCCGCGGTGATCGCCTTTCTCGTCGGAGGCGCTTCGCACGCCATCATCGGCACCCTGACCGCGCTGACATTCATCGCCATGTTCTGGGCCTATCTGCGCCTCAGCACCGTGCTCGTCGGGCTCGCGCTCGACGGGCCTGTGAGCATCAGCGCGCGCTTTGCCGAGACGAAGGGACATGTCTGGTTCATCCTGCGCACCTTTCTGGCCTCGCTGGTCGTGCTTGTCCCTTACATGCTGATCATGGTCGCCATTCAATTCGGCGTGTTCGGTGCGGAGAGTTTCGAGGCCGATATCGTTCCGACTCCGACCCTTGGCCAGCGTCTTCTCGATGCGCTGCTGACCGGAATTCTCGGCGCGGCCTATTTCGCCTATCTGTCCGCGCTGTATGTGCGGATATTCCGCGCCATCCCCGGGCGCTGACGCCGCGCGTCAGGCGGCCGCGAACACGACCTCTCCGGCGCTCTCCAGCGCCAGATCGAACGTCACCTCTCCCAGATGATCGCCGCGATATTCAAGCGCCGTGATCTGGAAGGGCGCTTCGATCACACCGAAATCGGGAACCACGATTTGCCAGGGGCGGATCGCACCCTCGAAGAAGAGTTCGCGCGCCATCGCATCGGAGGAGCTGTCGCGAAACACGCCCGCGCCCGAAAGGCTCGCGCGTTTCACGCCGGCGCCTTCCAGCAGTTCGCGCCAGCGGCCCGCGCTTTCGGAATGCGTCACATCCACCGCCTCGGCGTTGAGCACGACAGCGCGGGCGCGCAGGCCCGCAACACTGGTAAAGCCGCCCTCCCCGTCGCTGATCTTCAGCAGCAGGTCCTTGCCCTTCTGAGCACCCATCTGTCTGTACCTTCAAATAGAAAAAGGGCCCCCATTCGCGGAGGCCCAGGATTTCAGGAGAAACGTCTGCGTGCATCGCAGACGGACGCTCGCGTCTAAGAAGCAGGCTCCGTCAACGCGCGAAAGCGGAGCGAGGCAAAGCGATGGCGGCCGTCGCCCATGCGTCGGGCATCGGTCGCCATCCAGCGCAGATTGGCCAGCCTGTGGCCGGCAAGCGAAAGATCGGCTCCATCGAGAACGGAGGCGACGCGCGCCGCCGCGCTCAGCGAATCGGCCATGCCGCCCTCGCGCGACCACAGATTGAGGGTGAGGCGGTGTTCCTCTCCCTCGTCCACGGAAGCGCCCGCCTCGCGGCTCTCGATCTCGCCGAGAACGAGGTACGGCGCGCTTGTCTGCGCGGGCACCTCGTCGAATATCTTGATGCCTCCGAGAAGCGATGTCAGCGCAGCGTCGCTGGACAGGCGTGCGCGCACCGCAGCCCTCAATGCCAAGGCTGCGCTCAACGGCGGCGGCCCGCATGCACCGGCGCGGGAATGGCTTCGGCGCCAAGCACGAAATTCGATTTCTCGATATGGATCCGGCGCGGCGAGAACCAGACATCCATCTGGGCGCCGGTGCGCTCCGCCAGCTTCTGTGTGAAGCCCTGACAGTTCTTCAAAACCTGGTCGAAGCTCATGCCGAAATCTCCTCGGTCAGGACGACCAGGAAACCTTCTCCCCGGTCGGCCGTGTGAACAGAACGTATGTGGTGAAGCGCGGTTCCATGGCGTAGGCGGGTCTGCGACGTAAGTCGAACGCCCTCCCGCACGATCACCCGGTGCGTGATGGTCTGCCCCGCATAGTCGCCGGTCAGCCGGAAGACGCCCTGCATCGGCTCGACGCACGCCCACACGGTTTGCGCGTCGCGGTAGGTGCGCCGCACACCGCCCGCGCCGTCCTCCTCTTCCTCGGGCTCGATCACGGTGATGCGCTGCCGGAGCCGCCCGATCGGATCGCGCGCCATGTCAGATCCTCAACGCGCGTTCGGGCGCCATCAGGGCCGCCGCCGCAAGCGGCATGGAGGCCCGCGTCACGGCCTCCGCGCGGTGTTCGTACCAATGGCCGACCAGAAGCCGGATCGCCTGTACGAATACAGGCGGCACATCCTCCGCCCCGCCATATCCGGCCGTCACATCCACCTCGATCCCGGCGAACGCCCGCAGCAGCCGCGGCCGGTGCGCCACATGAACGCGTGCGGACGCCGCATCGAACGTCCAGCCCGAAAGATCGAGCTCGCTCGCACTGCCGTCCACCGCGCGCAGACGCGCGCCTTCCAGCACAGCAACCGGCGCGATGGGCAAAGCGATCACGCCATCCAGCGGCCAGGCATCGAGCACCAGCCGCCAGATCTGCGTCACGAGCCGTCGCCCGGTCTGCGTCTCGACATGGCGCCGCGCCGCGCGGATGAGGTTTGTGATGAGCGCGTCTTCCGCGTCGTGTTCGACCCGCAGAAAGAGCTTCGCATCGACGAGCGACAGCGGCTCCTCCTCGGGCTCCGAGATGAGGATCACAGGCATAAAAATATCCGGATGAAAGGAAGGTGCGTCCCCCGGCCGAAGCCGGAGGACGATGGGAAATCTCAGCTCACGCCGAACTTCAGCAGCTTGATCGCATCGAAATCCTGCACGCCGCCGCCGACGCGCTTGGTCGTGTAGAACAGCACATAGGGCTTTGCGGAGTACGGGTCGCGCAGCACGCGCACGCCCAGACGATCTACGACGAGATAGCCGCGCCGGAAATCGCCGAACGCCAGCGCGAAACTGTTCGCGCCGATGTCGGGCATGTCCTCGGCTTCGGTCACCGGGAAGCCGAGCAGCGTGGCATCGCCTCCCGCCTCCGTCGGCGGCATCCAGATGTAGCGGCCGTCGACATCCTTCAGCTTGCGCAGCGTTGCCTGCGTGCGGCGGTTCAGCACGAAGCGCGCGTTCTGGCGATAGCCCGCCTTCAGCGCGTAGACGAGTTCGATCAGCTCGTCGGCCGGCGCCTCTTCCGCGAAATCGCCGGACACGCCGGTCGCGATGTAGCCGAGGCTGCCCCAGGCCCAGTCCGCTTCGGCCACTTTCGTGCCGTGCAGAAAGCCGGTCGGCTTCTTGTTGCCGTCGCCGCTCACGAAGGCCGCGCTTTCCTGCGCGGCAAACGCGCTTTCCACCTCCTGCGCGATCCACTGGTCGAGATCGACCGCGCTGTCGTCGAGCAGGGTCTGCGTCGCCGCCGGCATGGCATAGAGTTCCATGGCCGGGAATTCGAGTTCGGCAAGCGTCGGCGTGGTCGTCTGTGTACGTGCGTCGGTCTCGCCCGCCCAGCCGGAGGCAAAGCCCGTCGTCGCGAACGGTTTCTTGTAGGTCGCCGCCGAAATGGTGCGAAGGCCCGAAATGGCACGGATCGGCGATGCCGCGATCAGCCTCTTGCCAATCTCGCGCTCGGTCTCGTCCGGCACCGTGCAGCCGCCGTCGGCGCCGGTTCCCGCCGAAAGCGCCTTCGCATCGAGCCTGACGAGCGCGGACGCATCGCCACGGCGAATGTAAGTCTCGAACGCGGCCTTGCGTTCGCGCGTGCCGAGCGTCAGGCGCTCATGCTCCCCGCCGAGCGCCGGCCGCCGCGCCTTCAGCACGATCTCGTCGAGCGTCGCCTTCTGGCGGTCAAGCACCGCATCGATGCGCGCCAGTTTTTCCTCGGTCAGCGGATCGCCGGAAATCCGGTTCTCGATCTCGGCCAGGCGCTCGTCATTGGTTTCGCGATAGGTCTCGAACGAGCGCAGGAAGGCGTCATACGCCTCCACCACATCGCCGCTTGTCGGCACATAATCCGCGGCCTTGTTTTCGGGCGCGCGGGGCGTTGCAAATCCGGTCATCGTCACCTCGTGGACATAAAAAAAGCCGCTCGCGGCGGCTCGGGATGGAAAGAAGAGGTCAGCGCCGGAACAGCGCCTCGGCCTCGGCGCGTGCACCGCGCGGAGAAGCCCGGCCGAACGGCATCCGCTCGCTGCGGAAGAAAACCGGCGTCTCCTTCACCGCCGCGATGCGGGCTTCGGGCAGCATCGGGAACGTCACGATGGAAATCTCCCACAAATCGATCCGCTCGATGCGGCGCACGCCCGTGCGCGCATCGCGCCGCGCGCTGACGGCTTTGAAGCCGATGGAGAGCCCGTCGATGCCGCCCTCGCGGATCAGGGTCCAGACATCGCGCGCCTGGGCGACCTTGAGGCAGAGCCGCCCGCGCACACGCAGCCCCATCGCATCCTCGCGGATCTCCTCCCACACGCCGATCGGCTGCGCCGGATCGTGCTGCCAGAGCATCCGCACGCGCCCTGCGCCCGTTTTCGTGAGGCTGTCGGAAAACGCGCCCTTGACGATGAGATCGCCGCCGAGATCGGTCTCGCCGAACAGACTGGCATACCCCGTAATGACGCCGCTGAAGCCGTTTCCGGAAATGATGTTGGGTGCCCGCGCGAGCTTTTTGGTCTCGGACACGGGCGTAAAGAGTTTGGACATGAAGGATCGCTCCCAGACAAACCTCATCCTGAGCCGGACTCGCGGCAAAGCCGCGAGCCGCGTCGAAGGATGGCGGCGCATTCAGAATGTGTGGCTATCCTTCGACACGAGCCCTGCGGGCTCGGCTCAGGATGAGGCCGATAAAAATTCAGCGGCCCGCCATCCGGCGGCGGCTCACGGACAAGGCAGCCAGCACCTGAAGAAAGGCGCGGATGATCGTCTCCGCTTCGCTCTGCGGCATGGTCAGTCTCCCTCGAAACGGCTGTTGAAGCGCGCCAGTTCGCGCACGAATGTGTCGAAGCGCCGGTTGGCGCAGGCGAGTTCGCGAAACGTCATGACGAACGCACCCCACCCCGCCGCCGCCAGCGCAAACAGCGCCAGATGCGCAAGATCGCCGCGCGCGGCGATGTGCGAAAGAATGTCGGGCATGGGATGCACACTCCGTCATCCCGGAAATCGCGCAGCGATTGTCCGGGATCGTCCACCACTCACGAAACGATCCCGGATCGGCTGCGCCGTCCGGGATGGCGTCAACCGCCATACCCCACGGCCGCGCGCTTCTCCGCATCGCTGAGAAAATCCGCAGCCGCGATCCGCCGCCACAGAGCCTCGCGCTCGGACGACAACGCCTCGATCCTGTCGAGATCGGGCTCCAGCCGGAGCGCGCTCTCGCCGAAGCCGGGCGCGAGCCAGTGCGCGATGTCGGCCAGCACGCGGTTCAGCAGCGGCAGAACGCTCTGGCGCCACAGCGCGCGGTTGGCTTCCTGATAATTCGCATATGTATTGTCGCCCGGAATGCCGAGCAGCATCGGCGGCACGCCGAAGGCGAGCGCGATCTCGCGCGCCGCGCCGTTCTTGGCCTCCATGAAATCCATATCCTTCGGGCTGAGCGCCATGTTCTTCCAGTCGAGCCCGCCATCGAGCAGAAGCGGCCGCCCGGCATTGCGCGGCCCGGAAAACTGGTTTTCCAGTTCCTCCTTCAGCCGCGAGAACTGCTCTTCCGAAAGGTTTGCGCCCTCCGGTCCTGAATAGACCAGCGCACCGGAAGGCCGCGCCGCATTGTCGAGCAGCGCCTTGTTCCAGGCCGAAGCCGCGTTGTGCACGTCGAGCGCCTGCGCGGCGGCTTCGAGCGGCGACAGCCCGTAATGATCGTCGAGCGGATGAAAGAAGGTGAGATGCAGAATGGGCCGCACCTCGCCGCTCTGGCGAAAACGCACGCTGTCGGCTCCCACCGTGTAATCATAGGCCTCCGGCCACCCGTCCACGCCGGGCACGACCTTCATCCGGTCCGGGCGCAGCACATGAAGCTCGCGCGGCACGCCATCGAGCGCCGCCGCTTCGCAATAGCCGTTGCCGGCCACGAGCAGATGCCCGATCAGCGTTTCGAGAAAAGCCGAACCGCTCTGGCGCGCGTTCGGGCGCATGAGAAGTGAAAGCAGCGGATGCGTGTCGAGCTCGCGTGCCTCATTATAGATGAGCAGCGGCACGGACCCCGCCGCCTCGGCAATCATCCGCACGCAACGAAACACCACCGCGTTCTTCGTAAAGCCTTCGCGCGCCAGAGCCGCATAATCACGCGGCGTCCAGACCGGTCGCCCCGCCTGATGCAGCGCAACCACGGCCCCCGCGCGCGACGCCTTCTCCTCCGGCGCCACGCGGCGCAGGATGTTCTGCAGTCCTTGGAACAATTCGATCTCCTTCGGCCCTTGAACGATTCAAAACCTCACCCTGAGCCAGACTCGCTGAAAGCGAGCCGTGTCGAAGCCTCATCCTGAGCCGGACTCGCAACGCAGTTGCGAGCCGTGTCGAAGGATAGCGACACGCTCAACATTCCGGGCCATCCTTCGACACGAGCCTGTCAGGCTCGGCTCAGGATGAGGTTTGAATGAACGCGTGGCTCTACATCGTCCGGTGCGCCGACAATTCCTTCTATGTCGGCACAACGCGCGACAGCCTCGAAACACGGATCGCCCAGCACAATGCCGGCTCGTTTCGCGGATACACCTTTACCCGCCGTCCGGTCGCACTCGTCTATTCGCAGGACTTCGACCGCATCACCGATGCCATCGCCGCCGAACGCCAGGTCAAAGGCTGGAGCCGCGCCAAGAAACAGGCGCTGATCGACGGAAATTTTGGGATGCTGCAAGATCTCGCGAAGTGCCGCGCAACTCTCGCGCGCCAATCTCAATCATCCTGAGCCGGACTCGCGTCGAAGCCTCATCCTCAGCCGGACTCGCAACACAGTTGCGAGCCGTGTCGGGGATGGCCACGGGCTCCGAATGTGCCGCCATCCTTCGACACAGATGCTACGCATCTGGCTCAGGATGAGGTCGGGCCAGATACCATCCCCTCACATCCCCTCACATCCCCCGCAGCCTCGGCACACCGCGCCCGGCTCCGCGCATCAGTTCGCTCACCGCCCACACCAGCGCATCGAGCCGGTCGGGCGAGCGTCCGGACGTGAGGCCGTTCAGGCCGAAGTCACACATCTCGTCTTCGAGCTCCTTCATCGGAACCGCGTGCCGCACCCGCCCTTGCGCATAAAGATTGGAGACCGGCTCGGCCCGCAGCCATTTCCCGCGCGTCGCATGAACGAGCGTCACCGGGATCGACGGATCGGCCTGGCCGATCACGGCCCGCACCATCTCACCGCCCTGATTGGCCTCGGCCACCAGCGCATCGGCCTCGAAGGCGTGAAACGCGGCGGCCGCGGCGGCCGCCCACAGATCGGGCCGCGCCGCCGCGATCGTGCGGTCGCCCAATACATACGTCACGCCGTCCGGCGCGAGGCCCGCCGCAACAATGCCGC
Source organism: Rhizobiales bacterium Ga0077545 (assembly GCA_001464335.1). Classification (GTDB taxonomy): domain Bacteria; phylum Pseudomonadota; class Alphaproteobacteria; order Rhizobiales; family Methylopilaceae; genus Flaviflagellibacter. The sequence continues at coordinate 230,785 of LNEV01000006.1, forward strand.
AGGCATCCGAATGCGCGTGGCCCGTTGCCGCCGGATCGACCGCAACGACGATCCGCAGCAGCGCCGGCACCTCGCTCGCCCGCGCCTCCTCGATCATCGCGCGCGTCCACAGCGCATCGGCACGGTCTTCGATCACTTCGCCTTCAAGTTCCTGCCGCCCCAATCGGGTCCCCACATAGCGATTGACGATCCCGTCCAGAAAACGCGGCGAGAGATTGCGCGCATTGGCGAGCGTCGCGGCATGCGTCATCACGGTGCCGGGATCGCGCATCAGGCGCTTCAGAAGCTGCGTCGGGCGCGGCGTCGTCGTCACCATCTGGCGCGGGCGTGTGCCGAGCCGAAGCCCGAACTGCAACATGTCCCACACCGCATCGGCCTTCTTCCATTTGGCCAGTTCATCGCACCAGGCGGCGCCGAATTGAGGGCCGCGCAGGCTTTCGGGATCTTCCGCCGAAAAACATTGCGCCACCGCGCCGTTGGGCCAGGTCAGTTTTTTCAGGGTCGGCGTCCAGTCAGGACGCGCGCCCGGCAGCGAGAGAATGCCGGAGACGCCCTCCACCATCACATCGCGCACATCCGCAGCCGTCTCGCCGATCAGGGCAATGCGCTCGACGGGCTCTGAGGTGAAACCCGGAAGGCCCAGCGCAAGCCCCCTCACCCATTCGGCGCCCGCGCGCGTTTTGCCCGCGCCGCGTCCGCCCAGAAAAAGCCATACGCTCCACGCGCCCTCCGGTGGCCGCTGTTCGGCACGTCCGAACAGCATCCAGTCGTCCAGAATGCGCGCCACATCCTGCTGCGGCAGCGCTTCAAGCTTCTCCTGCAGAATCCGAAAGGCGTCCTGCCTCGTCTGCTGCACTGTCGAGCAATGCCTCAAGACGGCGCGCAAGATCGCGGCGGAACTCATCGACATCGATTTCGTCTCTCTCTGCCACCGGCTCGTGCGGAGTTTCACCCTCGATCCGCTTCAGTTCCGCCATTGTCTTGACCAGGCTCGCGAGCGTGCGCGCAGCGCGTTCGCTGTCGTTGGCCCGCGCCGTGCGCGGGCCGGGTTTCGAGAGATCGAATTCGGCCAGCAGGATTTGCCGTTCGATGTGCGCGCGCACCCGCCTGGAAAGGCCTTTCATCGTGGCGCCTTCCGGCTCCTTGCGTTTGCCGAGACGGCTCGGCAGGCGCAAATTCCAGCCCATGCGGACAACGCGCCGGGACAATGTGCTCTGCCCGATCCCCATCAGCTTTGCGATCCTCGCCATCGGCACATCGGTCTGCTCGTAAAGCGCCCGCGCACAGATCAGCACATGATCCTCGCTCCCGTTGTCGTCGATGTTCTTGTCTTCCGAAACGATCTCCCCTTCGGACATGTCAGCACTCCAAAAACAAAACGGCGGCCCCGTGGTGCGGGTCCGCCGTTCGCAATTCTTCATCGTGCATATCTTGTAGCAAACCAGCGTCACGCTGTCAAGAACTTTTTCCTATATTCGTTTTGTGCGGGCATTCGCGAAACGCATCGCGAGCGCCGTTGCCGTGCCGCGCGACTCGTTCCGCGAACGCCGGGGAGGTTCGCGCGCACCCAAATTTCTGTGTCCTTTTTGCCGCGCTCCGAAGTATTCGAATTTTGGATTTTGGCACGCCAGCCGTCGCGGCACGCCCGCTGGACGCCTTCCGACGGTCTCGGGGCACAATTTTTTTGAGCGGGAAGCCGGCGCGTGCGGCAGCGCCTGCGGTTTCGTGCCTGTATGCACTTCGACAATATCGGGAAGATGAGGGCACGCGAAAACAGCGCGCGCGCATTTAACATCCAAGTGCCGATTTTGCCTTGTATTTCCTGAAGGCGCGACTGGCGCGGCCCTGTCTGCCGCGTCCATCCGAAAGGTGTCTTGCCAAGCAAAGAGCGTGTGCGAATCTTTCCGCGCGGCATGTGTTCGGCGGGTTTGATTCAGCGCCCGCGCGTTCGTCGCGCAGCTCATCCTCCTTGCTTAACTTAAAATTACCAATCAACATGCCAATTGCTGTTGGTACATGTCGATTACGCTTGCCGAGTTCGAAAAAGCAAGGTCAAGGTTTTCGTGTGTGCGTGTATTGAGTCGCGAATAACCCGCGGAGAAAAAAATTATGGCTACGACACCCAAGGCTAAGAAGCCTGCTGCAAAGAAGCCCGCTGCCAAGAAGCCGGCTGCTGCCAAGAAACCTGCTGCTGCCAAGAAGCCGGTTGCTGCCAAGAAGCCGGCTGTGAAGCGCGCTGCCGCCAAGACGGCGAAGCCCGCCGCGAAGAAGACGGCTGCCAAGAAGCCGGTCGCTGCGAAGAAGCCCGCTGCCAAGAAGCCGGCTGCTGCGAAGAAGCCGGTCGCTGCGAAGAAGAAGGTCGCCGCGAAAAAGAAGTAATCGCTAGCGGCGTCCGCGCCGCGGCCATTTCATCGGCCAGCGAACAATCCGTTCCACGATTTCATCGGGAGTGAGATTGTCCTCGCTGGCCGAAATGCGTTTGAGGACCGAAACGCCCGCGCGGTTCACGCTGTCCGGATCGCCCGAGACCAGCGGATGCCAGTCCGGCAGGTCCTTGCCCTCATCCAGAAGCCGGTAGGCACAGGTCGGCGGCAGCCAGTTCAGCGTGGACACCTTGTCCGGCGTCAGCCGCACGCAATCGGGCACCTTGGCCTGGCGGTTCGCATAATCGCGGCAGCGGCAGGTGTCGCCGTCGAGCAGCGTGCAGCCGACATCGGTGTAATGGATCTCGCCGCTGTCCTCGTCCTCGAGCTTGACGAGGCAGCATTTGCCGCACCCGTCGCAGAGCGCCTCCCATTCCTCGGGAGACATCTCATCCAGACCCTTGTTCCGCCAATAACCGTCGGCCAGCATTTTCACATCCATAACAAACCCCTTGCGCCCACCCCCAGACCGGGTCAAGAGATGCTGAACGAGAGTTAAACGCCGCGGAGCTATTCGGGTGCGAAATCCGTTTTCCGGCGAACAGCTGGCCAAAATCAAGAAAGCCCTTCTTTCTGCGGACTCCGCCGTGGATTCCGGCGTCTATGCGCTCGGCTCATCCTTCAGCGAGGTCTGGTCGAGATTTGTCGGCTTCTCGCAGGACCTCCGGGTCCGCACCTGGCAGCGGGCGCTCAGCGAAATCTCATCCGAATGTCTGACCTGGGGCGCAATCGGCGCCGTCGGCATGCTCGCCCTCGCCCAGCCGGCGTTTCAGGCCACGAAAGAAGACTGGCGCAAGCGCGTCGACCTTGCGGTGACCTTCCAGGACAGGACCGGGGTGGAAATCGGCCGTCGCGGCATCCTGCAGACGGATGCGGTGTCGCTCACCGACATCCCCGACCACATGCGCAAGGCGGCGATGGCGATCGAGGACCGCCGCTTCTACCAGCATTTCGGCATCGACGTTCTGGGCACGTTCCGTGCGGTCGTCGAGAACGCGCGTGCCAATACGGTCGTTCAGGGCGGCTCCTCGCTCAGCCAGCAGCTTGCCAAGAACCTGTTCCTGTCGAACGAGCGCACGCTCGAACGTAAGGTCAAGGAGGCGTTCCTCGCGCTCTGGCTCGAAACGAACCTGTCGAAGGACGAAATCCTCAAACTCTATCTCGACCGCGCCTATCTCGGCGGCGGAACCTTTGGGGTCGAGGCCGCCGCGCAGTTCTATTTCAACAAATCCGCGCGCAATCTCACCCTTGCGGAATCGGTCATGCTCGCCGGCCTGTTCAAGGCGCCGACGAAGTTTGCGCCGCACATCAATCTTTCCGCCGCCCGCGCCCGCGCGAATGTCGTTCTGGATGCCCTCGTCGCCTCCGGCTTCATGACAGAGGGCCAGGTCCATGCCGCCCGCCTCAATCCGGCAACACCCGTCAACCGTCAGCGCGGCAACAGCCCGGACTATTATCTCGATTGGGCGTTCAACGAGGTGAAAGGGCTCTCGGATGCCGGCCGCCTGAACGGCGTGCGTTCGGTCGTGGTGAAGACCTCGCTCGATCCGCTCGTGCAGAAGAAGGCCGAAGAAGCGGTCGAGAACAATCTTCGGCAGTTTGGCAGCCAGTACGGCGTCAAGCAGGCCGCGCTCGTGCTGATGGAGCCTCTCGGTGCGGTGCGCGCGCTTGTCGGCGGACGCGACTACGGCGCAAGCCAGTTCAACCGCGCGACGGATGCCCAGCGTCAGCCCGGCTCATCCTTCAAGGTCTATGTCTACACGACCGCGATGATGAACGGCTACACGCCCAACTCGGTCATCACGGACGGACCGATCACCATCGGCAACTGGTCGCCGCAGAATTACGGGCGCTCCTTCGCCGGCCCGACCACGCTGATGAATGCGCTCACGCGCTCCTACAACACGGTTCCCGTGCGCCTCGGACGCACGCTCGGACTGGACAAGGTTGTAGCTACAGCCGAGAAGATGGGTGTACGCACACCGCTGCGCATCAACCGTGCGCTCGCCCTCGGCACCTCGGAAGTCACCGTGATGGATCAGGCCGCGGGCTATTCGACGCTCGCCAATGGCGGCTTCCGCACAATTCCCTATGCGGCCACCGAAATCCGCGACAATCTCGGCAATGTGCTTTGGACGCACGAGAAGGACGCGCCGAAGCCCGAACGCACCATTCCGCTGCAGGCGGTGGGTGACATGAACAAAATCCTCGTCAACGTCGTCGAGAACGGCACCGGACGGCGCGCCATCGTCCCCGGCGTCACCGTCGGCGGCAAGACCGGCACCAGCCAGGATTATCGCGACGCCTGGTTCGTCGGCTTCAGCGGCGATTTCACGGCTGCGGTCTGGTTCGGCAATGACGACTTTACCGGCACGCGCAACATGACCGGCGGCAGCCTCCCGGCCATGACATTCCATGACGTCATGATGGTGGCGCAGGGCGGCGTCGACCCCAAACCCATCCCGGGTCTTGCGCCACGCGGCAGCGCCACGGGAACTCCCATTGCGGCGCTCGATCCGAACAGCGTGGATCAGGCCGCGCAAAGCGGCAAGCTTCCGCGCAAGACGGCTGTGGTGCTGGACGAGATTTATACGTTGATGATGCGCGCTTCCGAGCAGGTTGCCGGCGTCAAGCCGGCTCGCCGGGCCGCCGCTCCCGCCGAAGGCACCGTCAATTCGGCCATGTTCGTGGGGCGCGGGCTCAATTAGAATGATGCGTCTTCCTTCGCCGTCACGAGCGGTCTGAATCTGTGCGGCTCATCTTTCAGCTTCTCCTCATCTGCACGCTGGCGGGCGGTGTCGGTCTTGGCCTGACGGCGCTCGCGGTGCGCAATCCGCCGCCCTTCGGGCTGATCGAGGCCGGTTCCTGGGTGGCGATCGAGAAGGAAGGCGCGCCCGATGTCGACGCCTATGCCCTCGCCGGCCTTGCCCACCGCGGTGAGGCGCCCTTGTCGATTGCCGACGGGCTGATCTTCCGGGCGCGCAACGATGCGGACGGCAACGCGCTGTCCGGCTCGTGCACCTACGTCATCTCCGGTGTGATGCCCAGCGTGCGTGTCTGGTCGCTTGCCGCCTTCGACCCGGAAGGCAGACCGTTCGCCAACAAGAGCCAGCGTTTCGGCTATTCGAGCAGCGACGTCACCCGCGACGCAAGCGGCGCCATCAGGATTTCCCTGTCCGCGACCGCTCAGCCCGGCGACTGGCTTCCCGTCGCAAAGGCAAGCCCGATCTTCCTCGTTCTGCGTCTTTACGACACCACGGCCGCGGCGATTTCAGGCGGCCGCACCGCTCCCGAACTTCCGGAGATCAGGAAAATCGGGTGCACCTCATGAGATGGCTTTTCTTGGCCGCAAGCGCCATCCTGATCGGCTGTGTCCTGCACATCGTTTCGCTTCTGGCCGTCCCCGTCCTGGCGCCCAGGGATGCGTACCACCGGCTTGAGGCGCTCGGCGCCGAGAACACGCCGATCCTGCTCGACACGGCGGATCCCGCAAAGGCCCTGCCGTTCCAGGACCCCGCTTTCGTCCAGCTAGTCTGCCGTTTCAACCTCTCGCCTCTGCCGCTGCGGCTGCGCGTTCCGCTCGCGGGCGATTACGTGTCGATTTCGTTCCACGACCGCGACGGAACGGCCTTCTTCGCGTTGAACGATCGTTCGGCGCTGGGAGCGGTTCTGGATGTCGAGCTGCGTGACGCCAGCGACGAGGTGGCAAAGTCGCTCCCGCTGGGAGCAGGCACCATTTCGGTTGCGGCGCCGGGCGCGTCCGGCTTTGTGATTGTCCGCGCTTATGCGCCCTGGCCAACCGAAGTCGAGAGCGTGCGCGAGAAACTCTCGAAGACGATCTGCGAAGCGCGAAGCTGACGTCTATTTTCCGCTGACGACAAAGCGCTCGGGCAGAGCACCCGGCACACCCAGTTCGCTTTCCAGCGCGATCAGTTCACGCTCGGCCCGGATGGCCGCGGCATCGGGCGTTTGCAGAAGCAGGCGCTGGAATGCGTAACGATAGATGTCCGCCCGCTCGTTCATGCTGGTCTGCACCGTCCAGACGAGAAGCCGGTTCTCCTCCACACGGCCGATTGCCTCGGCATGTTCCTTCCCCGCAAGGTCCGCGGTATGGTCGAGACTTCGCATCCGCACACGGTCGAATTCGGCGACCATGTTCGCCGCGCGGATGAAAAGCGGATAAAGTTCGCGGTCATTGCGGATGTCCATGGCAAGGCGCTGGTAGCGCGCCCCGCTCGACCGGAAATCCTGAGACAGCAGTTTTCTGACGTAATTCTCGCGGTCCGGTATGGTCTCGGCCACGGAAATCATGCGGGTGCGGCGCGCTTCGGCGAGCCAATACTGCAGGTATTGGCGTTCCAGTTGCGGCATCAGCAGCGACCAGGATCTGTCGCGCAGTTCGCGCTCGTAGTCGGTGTATGGAAATGTCGACGTCGGTTCGCCGCGATGCTTTGCGGCCTGGCGCCCGAGGAACGGAAACACGTCCTCGTGGATGACCGACGGGCGTGGGCGTTCGAAATCGCCGAGCGCGGGCGCACAGCCGGCCAATGCCGCAAGAAGAACCCCGGCACATGCGATGCGCGTTATGCTGTTCAGCCGCGCCGCCGCGGCGTCTTTCGTGCGCCCTGCGAACTGCCGTCGGGACGATCGTTCTCCCCGCTCCGCTCGTAGCGGATGCCCGTGAAGAGGAGGAGTTTTCCCCTGTCCGCTGCTGGCAGCGCCGGGCGCGAAGACTGCACCGCTGGCTGAAACGTCACGAGTGTTCCCATTGTCTGTCTCCGCGTTGGGCACGCGGCCCACCGAGGCCATAGGTCCGGTTTCCTGTCTGGAAGTCGCCTGTGATCGATTAGCTGCCGGTATGGTTAACAGATGGTTAGCAAACCCCACTCCGGCCCCGTTGCGCGCCGTGATGCGGCGCCCGCGCAACACATGCAGGGTTAACGAAGTTCTAAGCCCAACCCGCTAACATTTGCGTCTGGACGGGGCATGGCCGTGACGGGACATCAGGCGCGTTTGTTTGGGCTTCAGAGGCTCGTCGACGATCATGGCGTCGACGTCCGCACAACCGTGCTTCGCGTGGCAACAGACCTGTTCTGCCAGATGAACGAGCACTCGCCCGCCGATATCGCCCGCTACACCGAGCTTGCGCTGCCGCTCCTGAAGACCGCCGACGGTGCGACGCGGCGCGCGGTTGCGGAGAAACTCGCAAGGCATCCGCACGCGCCCCCGCGCGTTCTGTGCGAATTGCTGGACGACCGGGATGTCAGCGTCGCCGCGCCAGTGCTCGAGCATTCGGCGGCGCTCGAGAAAACGAACATCGCGGCCTTCCTCGCCGAATGCGGGCCCGCGGAAGCGGCAGCGCTCGCGCGGCGCACCGATCTCGACCCGGCATCCATCCGCCTTGTCGCGTCCCACCGGAACGAGATCGTCATCGAGGCTCTTCTGGAAAACCGCCGCCTTGTTCTGGATGCCCTTGCGACGGGGCTCCTGGTCAAGCGCGTGCAGGATCACCCGAATCTTGTCGCCCTTCTTCTTGCCCACCCGGGTGCGGACGCCGCCGACCTTTCGGGTCTTTACCCGCACGCCTCGCCGCAGAAGCGCGCCGTCATCCGGCAGGCGCTCGCCAACCGGCGCACGCCTCATGCCGCGTCCGTGCCGATTTCAGCCCTCGGCGCGCTCAACAGCGCCGTCCAGACACAGGATCGCGCCGGCATCGGCGAGGCGCTTTCGAATGCGCTCGGCCTCGATGCGGCCCGCATGAGCCTCGTTCTGGACGAGCCGACCGGCGAAATGTTCGCCCTGGCCCTCCTTGCCGCGGGCATCAAGCGCGCACCGGCCGTCAACATTCTGCTGGTCGCCGCGGTGCCGGCCGTCCGCACATCCGTCGCGCGCATCTTTGCGGCCGCAGACCTGATCGAGGCGACACCCCGCCACGTCGCGCGCCGCATCGTGGCGGCCGTGGTCGGGGAGCAGCGCGCCGCGCCGCCGTTCGAACCCCATATGCACGATTCCGGCACGCCCCAGCGGTCAGCTCAGCCGCGCCGTCGCCCTCTGCGGCCTGCGCTTCCGGCACGGCGGATCGAAATTCCCGGCAAGGGATAATCAGACAAGATCGAGGAAATGCCGGCCCTGCCGGTCTTCGACATCCACGATCCAGAGGTCCGGGTCGAATTTCTGTTCCCGCGTCAGCCGCTCTTCCACCGCAGCGCCGTCGATGACGCCTTCAAGCGGGATGAACACACGGTCGAGCCCCATACCGCCTTCGGATGGCACGAGAGCCTGCGGCGCCTGCGTGAACAGCGTTCGCCTGCCGTCCAGATAATCGAGAACGACGAAGATCGCCCCGGCTTCGGGAGAGCCTTTGCGGCGCACAAGCGCATACGCGCCTTCGATATGGCAGCGCCGCACATAGGCGGCGATCCACATGCTCGATGTGAGTCTCATGCGCGCACTTTATCCCAGACGCGCCGTCCGCCCAAATGACGTCAGTCGAAGGACGCGCCCGACACCCGCGAAAGCTGGGAGAGAAATTCGGGCGTGATCTCGCCCTTTTGCGGCAGCCCGCGACTCGCCTCGAAGCGCCGGATGGCTGCGCGCGTCCCCTCGCCCGAAACACCGTCGATCTTCACGGGACCGAAGCCCTGCTGCGACAGAACGCGCTGGACGGACATGACGCGCGATGAGGCGACAGGCGCCGCATCCGCCGCCCGCAGCGCGGCCAGAACCTGCGGGTTCGGACGGCCCGTGGGCTTCAGCCCGATCTTGGCCTCATAGGCGGCGATGGCGGTTTCGGTTTTCGGTCCGAATACGCCGTCCGCGGGTCCGTCATAAATACCCCGTCTCTGTAGTTCCGACTGCACTTCGAGAACGAGCATGCTCGGCGCTTCCGGCCGGACCGTGATCGATGACGAGGGGGACGACGAAAGAGAGGAAGAAGAGGACGCACCGGCATCCGGGGTCATGATGGGTGCGACGCTCGCGGGATGCTGATCCGTGTGGACGGCAGCCGTCGCCGGCCCCTGCATCAGAAGCGCGTTCATCGTAATGACACCTGCCGTGGCGATGGCGAGCGCAAGACCCATGCTGTCGAGCGGGTTCTCGCGAACGATCGCGGGCATCGGCAGGTGGAATTCCCGCGGCGGCGCTGCGGGCTTTTTGCGGCGTGTCGTCTTTTTCTTCTTTGCCATTGCCATCACCCTATGGCCACGCGCTTTTCCTGATGCGCGGGATAAGATTGCGTCGATGTTTTCACAGCCACGGCCTCGCCCGGATCGCGCGGCAGACGCACGATCACGCGCGTGCCCTTGCCAAGCTCGCTGTCGATCTCGAGCGTCCCGCCGTGAAGTCCGATCAGCCCTTTTACGACGGACAGGCCGAGCCCGGTTCCATCATACGTACGATCATATCCCGAGCGCGCCTGGAAGAAGCTGGTGCCGACGAAAGGAAGGTCTTCGGACGAAATGCCGACGCCCGTATCGGTGACCTCGATCAGGATATCGTCCCGCTCGGCACGCACCTGCACGCGCACATCGCCCCCTTCGGGGGTGAATTTGATCGCATTCGAGATCAGGTTGATGAGGATCTGCTTGCACGCGCGCTTGTCGGCAAGCAGTTCGGGCAGATCCGCGCTCACATCGGAGCTCAGACGAATGGCGGATTTTTCGGCCTTCAGGCCAAACATCTGCACGCAGCTTTCGACAACCGGCGGCATCTCGAACGGTTCGGCAAGGATCGCAAATTTTCCGCTGTCGATCCGGGACATATCGAGCATCCCGTTCACGACAGACAACAGATGCAGGCCGGATTCGCGGATGAGATCCGCATATTCGCGGCGGCGCGCGGCATCCATGCGCATATCGTCATTGGCCAATATTTCGGAGAAGCCGATAATCGCGTTCAGGGGCGTGCGCAATTCATGGCTCATATTTGCAAGGAAGCGCCCCTTGGCCTCGGTCGCGCGGTCCGGCACTTTGTCCGTATCTATGGTGACGGCGTCTTCCCGCGCCGCGATTTCCCGGATGACGGCCACAACCATCGCCTGGTCATCTCCTGCAGGCTGGCAGCGCATCTCCACCCATCCAAAGCCCGGCGCATTGTTCACCTGGGCCGAGGACAGGCCGCGCAGCCGCAGCCGAACCGTTCCCGAAATCCCCTGCCGTGCGTCGTCGAGCGCCGTGAGGAAGGCAGGGCGATCTCCGATATGGACGCGCTCGAACAGGCCACGGCCATGCAGTTCGCTCGCGCACACGCCGAACAGGCGTTCGGCCGCCGGGGAAGCGAAGACAACCGCGCCGCTCGCCGAATGCCGCGTAACGAGATCGTTCGCATGCTCGGCCATCAGCCGGTAATGCGTATCGTGCTTGTGCCGGCTCGCGCTGGCCGTCTTCTGAATGCCGTCCCAGCCATAGGCAAGACCGGCTGCGTACAGCACGGCAAGAAGTGCGGACACTTCCGCCAAAGTCCCTCCCTGCGGCGAGGCTTCGCGCAGGTGAACCGCCTCAAGCCCGAGCAGCAGAACGACCGCAAGCGCCGCCGCGCCGAAAGCTGCAACCGTCACGCGGCGCGAACCTGAAAAAGCGGCGGCGAAGACCGCAATCGGCAACCAGATCAGAGCGAAGGAGCCGATGCCCCCGCTGATGACCGCGATCAGAAAGACAAGTGCGGACAAGGATGCGGAAACGGTGAAACAGGCCCTCTCCAGATTGCCGCCGCGCGACAGATCGAGAGCCGCCAGAACCGGCACCACGCACCAGGCCAGTACCGCGATCTCGACTGGTGAAGGTGTCCCGCCGCGCGCCAGCAGAACAAGCGGCAAGGTCGCAAAGGCGGCAATGCCGCCGCACAGATGAAAGAGAATGAAGGTCTTGTGGCGCGCCGAGACAAGCTCGTCCCGCGCAATGCGCGGATGCACGAAACCTCCGAAATAGTCGCCGACAGCCGACAATAACGCCATACGCAACGCCTACACGGGGCGCCTCGCGCCCAACGCCCACACAACAGGCCGCGATATTGGCAAAGGCGGCTTAAGCGAACGCTAAAATCGCCGCCTAAACCGTCCGCTGACGGCAGATAGTTCAAATTGTAAGAAAATTTGACCCTTCGGTTTGAACAGGTTTTGATCTGTCTGTGGCAGGGTCATGAGGTCCGGAGGTTCCGGACACTGGAGCACGGACCCCATGATGTTCATCCTGCGCGCGGTTTTCTGGCTCTCGGTCGTCTCGGCCCTGATGCCGGCGCGCGAGCAAGAGCCGGTCTCTCTTCATGATGCAGCCGGCCAGATCGCCGGAGCGGCGGTCGATTATTGCCGCCAGAACGCGCAAACATGCGCCGCGACGGCCGGGCTGGGTGTTCAGGCGCTCCGCATTCCTGCCGACTTCATCCTGCAAACGCAAAAATCACTGCCCGCACCCTCGCGCCAGCCCGCGTCGCTCTAATATAAGGAGCAACCCGCACCGGCTTTTGCCGAAATGCGAGGGCAGGACGAGACATGAGCATCGACGACATCATCGAATCCTTCGGCTTTCTCGACGATTGGGAAGACCGCTACCGCTATCTCATCGAGCTCGGACGGGATCTTCCGTCCTATCCGGACGAGGCCCGCACGGCGGCAAACAAGGTTGAGGGCTGCGCCAGCCAGGTCTGGCTCGACACCTCCGTCGGAGACGGTGAGGATCCAGTCCTGACCTTCAAGGGCGACAGCGATGCCCATCTCGTGAAAGGCCTCGTCGCGCTCCTGCTGGCGCTCTATTCGGGACGCCGCGCCTCGGAAATCCGGGGCACCGACGCCCTGGCCGTTTTCGACGAACTCGGGCTGCGCGAACATCTGACGCCGCAGCGCTCCAACGGCCTCAGGTCCATGGTGGGCCGCATCCGCAGCGAGGCGGAACGCGCCCTCGCCGCCGCAGCCTAGCTTCGCCGCACAGGGCCTTCCGCCACATCCGAATAGCCGTAGTGACGGGCAAGCCGTGACAGTGCGAGCGTCAGGATCACCTTGGCCGAACGCGCGGGCCAGCCGCGATCGCGCTCGACCTCTTCGAGCCGCTTCAGAAAACAGCACACATCGATGAGGATTCCGGACAGTTCGGGGCCGACCCTGTCGAGGGCAAGGCGCACGCGCTGCTTTGCGGCCAGCGCCGTCTCGCCCGGTTCTCCCCCGTCGGGCTTGCGGCTCGCCTCGACCGGCGCGCTCCAGTTCAAGGTCACGCGCGGCGCCATGTGCCCGAAGGTGAAATCGGAGCGCAGACGCTCCCCGGCGGCGAAACTCGCTTCTCCAATGAGCCGTTGGCCGGAAGTGTCCTTGCGGCGGTAGAGCCAGAGCAGCGGGCTTTCGGCGAGATCGATTTTCGGCCCCTGCGGATCGACCTGAACGAGATCGCCGTGCTGCGCGCGATAATCTCCGGCTTTGCGCCGCTTCGCCCACGCCAGCCCCGCATCGGTCGGCACGAAGGCTCCATCATCGCGCACGGCGGCGAGATCCCGCGCCATGAGATCCTCCGCATCGGCGTGCGAAAGGCGCAAACGCTGCCCCGCGATCTCCCATTTCGCGTCCTCGCACGCCCGGCATGCGCGGAGATTGCGTTCGATCATCAGCGCCAGAAACCGCTCACCTTTCGTTTCGCCGTTCGCTTTTTCCGTCTTCCTGCGTGCCGCCATTGCTGTTCTCCATCCCGGAGAATAGGAATATCATCCCCGCCGCGCAGATCAAGTATTTTTTCCTATATGGAGCAAAAAGAAAAGGCCGCTCATGCGGCCCCTTCACATCATGGGATGCTCAGGCACGCTTCCGGCGCTGCTGGCCAAGGCCCATCTTCTTGGCGAGCTGGGAGCGCGCATTGGCATAGTTCGGCGCGACCATCGGATAGTCCGGCGGCAAGCCCCAGCGCTCGCGATATTCTTCGGGCGTCATGTTGTACTGAGTCCGAAGGTGCCGCTTGAGCGATTTGAACTTCTTACCGTCGTCCAGGCAGATAATGTAATCCGGTGTAATCGACTTCTTGACGGGCACCGCAGGCTTGAGTGCCTCCGCGGGCAGTTCGACCGTTCCACCCGAGACACGCAGAAGCGCGGAGTGGATATCGCTGATGAGCGCAGGCAATTCAGAAGTCGAAACCGAGTTGTTGCTCACATAGGCTGAAACAATATCAGCAGCCAGCTCAACATAATTGGGAGAAAACGTGCTGTCAGCCATAGGATTAAACCCATCATAATGGTCGAAATCATCGCCGATACCGACGACATCGACTTTATCAAGAGTGGATACTTTCAGGGCCGAGTACAATGCTCTGCGGCCCCACCGAATCTACGGTACGAATTAGGTGCGAAATTGGTACCGCCCTGGAGACCCGGTGGCAAGATATCTTATGGCTGAATACGTGATTTTTCTTCAGATCACAGATTACCGCAAATAATAACGTTCCATTTTCGGGCTTTCACCCGTCGGCCACACCCAATTCGCAGGGCTTTACCTGCGAAAGATGCGTCACAACCAGATGGCAACCTTCCCGCGATGACGAGCTCAGCGCTTCTTGGGCTCGCCATCGTCCGGGTCCTTCGCGCCGCCCCTCAGGAGCATGCGGAAGGGCTCGGCCCATTCTTCCTCGTCCAGAGCCGGAGGCTGAGGCGATTTTGCACCGCTGCGCTCCGAAGCCTGAGGCGATGAGCCGGCCGCAAGGTAGCTTTCCCAGGTAACCGCCGGTTCTCCCGCCTGCTTTGCGGCATCGCGCGGATGCTCCTCCTGCGGGCGTCGCGGCGCGGCAGCCACCTGCGGGGCCTGCGCCGCGGCGGGCGGCGGCGCAGGCGGCATGCGCCCGGGCTCTGCGGGCCGCGGCACCGCCTCAGGCCGGACAGCGGGCCTGTTTGCCGGGGGTGCGGACGGCGGAGCGGACGAAGACGGAGCGGCGGACGGCGGAGCGGCCGGGCGGCGGAACGCGGACGGCGCTGCGGGCGGCACCAGTGGCTGTTCCAGCGGAGGTCGCGGCGTGGGCACGTTCTGGGGTTCGGCGGGAGCCGCAGGCCGGGGCGGCGCGGATGCCGGCGCCTCGTCGCGTTCTTCCCTCTCGCGCAGGATGTGCTCGCGCGCCTCCTCTATGGATTTATACCGCTTCAGCCCATCGGCTCCCTCGGCTTCGATCGAGCCGTCCGAGAAGAAGCGGTAGCGTCGCCCGTCGATCACGCCCTCGCGCACGAGTTCGGGCTCGGCCGGAGCCACAGGCTGAGAGACAGGCCGGGAGGCCGGCACAGGAGGCGCCTGCTCAGGCGCGCTCGGCTCATCCGGCATGGGAGGCAGCTTGCGGGCGGCAGGCTTCAGCACGGGCGGACGCGGTGCGGGCAGCGCCTCGGCCACCTCGTCGTCGCGCCCTGCAAAGGCTTCATCGCGAAAAGCCGCGCGCCCCGGCGTCTGCATGCCGAGCTTGTCCGCGATCCGATCCAGCGACCCGATGACCGCGCCGAGGCCGATGGCACCGACGCCCCAGCCGACGAGGCCACCGGCAATATCCACGGTGGCAACGAAATCCCCCGTCGCCAAAACATAGAGGCCCCAGAGGATGAGAACGGCGCCAAGACCGAACATCAGTCGCGACATGGAGAAAACCTTTGTCAAACCACACCTTCCGCCGTCTCCGGCATTCAAAGATTCCTGCCCCTGCACGTCATAGCCGAGTTGCCGGGGCGGCGTCATCGCCTTATCTAAACACCTCAGCCAACCGGGAGACGCCTAGATGTCCTTCACACTGCCCGACCTTCCCTACGCCTATGACGCCCTTGGTGAGTATATGTCCAAGGAGACCTTGGAATTCCACCACGACAAGCACCACAACGCCTATGTGACGACGGGAAACAAGCTCCTCGAAGGCACCGGCCTTGAAAATGCGAGCGTCGAAGAAGTCGTGAAGGCTTCCTTCGGCAAGAATCAGGCGCTCTTCAACAATGCCGGCCAGCATTACAACCATCTCCATTTCTGGAACTGGCTGAAGCCGAACGGCGGCGGCAAGCCCCCGGCGGCCATCGCCAAGAAGATCGACGAGGATCTCGGCGGCTACGACAAGTTCAAGGAAGACTTCATCGCAGCGGGCGTCGGCCAGTTCGGTTCGGGCTGGGCCTGGCTGTCGGTCAAGGACGGCAAGTTCGTCATCCAGAAGACCCCGAACGGCGAGAACCCGCTGGTCCACGGCGCGACCCCGATCCTCGGCGTCGATGTGTGGGAGCATTCCTATTACATCGACTACCGCAACCGCCGTCCCGATTATCTCAAGGCGTTTCTCGAAAACCTGGTCAACTGGGAATATGTCGAGAAGCTGTACGGCGAGATCAAGTAATCCAGAACGGGGCCCTCGGGCCCCGTTTCATTTCTGGCGCTGATACCAGGGCTTCAGCTGCGCGCCCGACCGGTAGCCCCGGTCGCACTGGTTCCAGCGCGGCTGGATGTTGTACTCGCTCTTCAGTTCATAGAGCCACGCCTCGCAGCTTTTCTGCGAGGTGAAGCAGGCCTCGTATGTCTGCACGACGATGGGATCGCTGTCCCCGAAGCCCATGATCTCCTTGCCCCCCGAAAAGCGTCCCCACCAGATTTTGTCGGCACCATAGGACGCACTCATCGCCCGGCAATCGCCCTGTGCCGGACGCGGCTGGGCACTTGATGGGAAGGCGACGGCCACCGAGGCGAACACGCTCGCCGAGATCCAGAAAATAAATCGTCCGTGCTTTGCCACGCTCGATCTCCTTTCAGGCGGTCTTCTCCGACACCTTATCCACGTTTCGCGCTCGATAATTCATCAGACCTTGAACGATGAGATAAATCCCCGCGCCCAGGAAAGCGGAAATGACAAACCCGAAAATCCCCTCGCCAACACGCGTCAGATAAGGCGACACGTCGAACACATATCTCAGAATATAGACCGGAACGATGTGCGAGAGATAGATGTAGAGACTGCATGCGGACAGGAACGAAACGACCGTGGCCACCCGCTTTGGAAGCAGAACACTGTCGATCCAGATCGTCGCCAATCCGCCGAGTATGACAAAGACATAGATGGTGACCGGATAGACCTCGACGCCGTACCAGACAAAACCCGAGACGATGGTCAAAACGGCCGATGTAATGATCTTTTCCGCTTTCGTCTTCGAGAACGCGATGCACCACCCGAGCGCAAAGAGATGCAGAAGCGTCACGGTCTGCGTCTGATAAGGAACGTCGATCCCATAGATCGCCCGCTCGATCATGGCTCCGGCAAACGAGAAGAGCGTGAAGAGATACCCGAAATAGAGCGGCTGAAGCCGGAAGACGGATCGAACGGAAGGGATCTTCCATGTGAGGCACATGAGAAGGACGATCTGCACATATGCGGATACGAACCAATAGGGATACAGGACAGGCTCGTGATCCCACCAATGGGTGTTCGCAACCAGAAAATACCAGGCAGCCATGAAGTCGGTCGGGTCATGTGCAAACCCGTCGAGGGAAAAATATACCGTCAATACAATGAAATAGGCGATCAGGATTCTGAGCAATGTCTGCCGCGCCGCCAGAAGACTCCTGCCCGCCGCGATCTCGGCAAACTGCGTCTTGGCAAAGAAATGCCCTGACAACATCAGCAGAAGAAAAGCACCGCCGACGAGCGAAATCCATGCGACATGAACAAAGACCACGGTGAAAACCGAGGCAAGACGCAAGGGGGATGTGAAGGGCACGCTGACAAAGCTGGAGCCGGACGGTTCAAGACGCTCAAGCTCGGCGATCGTCATCCCTTCCCAGTTCGGCGGCGCGTAGCCAAGGCGCTTTTCGAGCACGAACGAGATCGACAGATAGGCAAGCGAATCGCCGCCGATAGTCTGGAACGTGTCATTCGGGCCGATGTCCGGGCGGCGAAGAATATCCGCATAGTCCTGCAACAACGAGTCCCGCGTCTCGACATCGTTCTCATCGGAGACCTTGATTGCCGAGAGCGCCTGGTAGTTCACCTTCCCTGACGGCAAAAGAGGCAGACTCTGAAGCTTGGTTACGGCGATCTGCGCTGGCTGGATGTTGTAGGCGGCAAGGAGGCTTGAGCGGACTTCGTCCGCGTCCACATCTGCCTCGGAGAAGACCGAGATTTTCTCGTCCGTCCCCGTGCAATAGATGGCCTGTCCTTTTTGGCTCAGATGGCGCTCGACATCGTCGAGATTGATCCGCAGGCCATAGAGCTTGATGAAGCGCTTGAGGCGGCCGACGATCCGGAAATAGCCGTTCGGCTGGATCTCGGCCATGTCTCCCGTATGCAGGGCCTCCACCTCACGCGGCTTCGACAGATCCGCACGGTTGTCGGCATAGCCGAGCATGACATTGGGGCCGCGATAAACGAGCTCCCCGGCGACGCCGGGCGTTGCGATGTCCCGCCCGGCATCGTCGAGCAGGCTGAAGGTGCCGCCCGGGATCGGCCGCCCGATGGCCTGCACGTTCTCCAGAATGTCGGACGGCGGCACGAAGGCCATGCGTGGCGAAGCCTCCGTCTGCCCGTACATGACGAAGAATTGCCAGCCCTTCGCGCGGGACAGTTCAGCATATGCGCGCAGCTTGTCCGCATGCAGCTTGCCTCCCGCCTGCGTGATGTGACGAAGGGTCGGAAGTGTCTTTTCCGAAAACCGCGCGCGGTCCAGAAGTTCGAAATGATAAGGCACGAGAGCCAGATGCGTTGCTCCCTGTGCCGAGAACAGCTCCCAGAAACCGTGCGAGGTAATCGGCTCGTCGGTCAGTAGGATGCGCGCACCCGCCGCGAGGTGGGAGTTCAGAACCGCCATTCCGTAGGAATAGTAGAAGCTGAGAGATGTAATGGCGGCATCGGTTGCATCGAGTCCGAGATAGGAGCCGATCGCGATGGCGTTGGAGCTTATGTTTTCGTGCGACAGCCGGACGAGCTTCGGATTTCCTGTCGTTCCGGATGTCGACAGGAGCACGGCCAGTTCCGGATTGAACTCCTCGGCCGGCATTTCGCCGAGCCGCTCGAGCGTCCAGCCATTCTCGCCTTTGCGGTAAAGCCAGTCCGGACGATAGGTTTCGACGATGCGCCCGTCGGTCAGCGCTTCGTCCGGTATCAACAGGACGGGGTGGCGATGCCGCAGGCAGCCGAGATAGGCGGCAACGGCCTCGGGCTCGTTCAACGCCGCGATTGCCACCAATTGACGCCGTGACGGCAGGCGGCGGGCAAACGCGTCCGAAAGTTCTGCAAGGCCCGCATAGTCGACCGTCCGGCCATCGGCCAGAACAAAGGCGATTGCGCGGCCGCGCTCTTCCAGCTGATCCCAGAATGAAAGTCCGTGCATCACCCAAGATCCAAAGCCGCAAGTTGAAGCAAGTGGCAAAAGGATAAGTGATGTCAAACGCTTTTACGGCGAAAGGTGAATGCGGCTAGCCGCGATCCGCTCGGCGTAGGATGCGAGGGCCGGCGTCGAGCGCGGCGATCTCCAGCACCAGCTTTGTGCGGATGGCCTGGGCGAACCGCGCGCGTCCCTCCGCCGTCTCCACGAACGCTCCCGGCCCCCCGATCACGTTCTGGCGGTAATAGTCTTCCAGCGGAATGCCGAGGCTGACGGCGACCGAGCTTCCCGGACTGCGGATCGCCAGCGCGTTGATGGTAATGCCGCGCGCCACGGCCTCGTCCCGCGCCGCGTGGATGTCGCGCCCGCCGATGTTCGGCCCGTCGCCCGAGACATCGATCACCTCGCGCCCGGCGGCAAACGGCGCATCGGCAAGCAGCTTCACCGCCACATCCACGGCGTTCGAGATGGAATTGTAGCCGAAGGTCTTTTTGGGCTCGGCCCGCAGGCGCTCGCCGAACGCGCGGGCCGTGTCCGGCCCGTCGATCACGCTCCACGGCACGATGATTTCCTGGCTTTCCGGCGCGCCCCATTCGACGAAGACGACCCCGATCCGTCCATGCGGGTTCGAGGCGATGGCGGACAGCACCTCATTGCTCGCAAGCGCCTCGGCATAGCCCTCTCGCTGCAGGCGGAATTCCTCGGGATCGATCGAGCCCGATCCGTCAGCCAGCAGGACGAGCGCGACATCGACGGCATCCTCCGCCAGCGCCCCTCCACAAACGGCCGCTCCGGCGAGCGCCGTGCCCGCCACCGAAACAAGAAATGCCCGACGCGATAAAGCCATCTGCCGATCTCCGCACATGTTTCTGTCCGAAGATTGGCACATCCGGCGCGCCATGGCACTTGACGATGACGCGCACAGAAGGTCGAAGTCGGTTCATCTGGAAGCCGGAGAACGACGGATGCAGGACGATGGAAAGCTGTTTGTCGGCAAGAGCGTCAAACCCGAATATCTGACCTACAAACTCGCGAACCGCCACGGCCTCATCACCGGCGCGACCGGCACCGGCAAGACCGTGACCCTGCAGATCCTCGCGGAAGGGTTCTCCAATGCGGGCGTTCCGGTCTTTGCGGCCGACATCAAGGGCGATCTTGCGGGCATTGCCGCCAAGGGCGAAGCCAAGGAAGGCCTCGTCAAGCGCGCCGCGGAGATCGGCCTTGAGCCCTACACGCAGGAAGCCTTCCCGACCATGTTCTGGGATCTGTTCGGCGAACAGGGCACGCCGATCCGCGCCACCGTTTCCGAAATGGGGCCGCTGCTTCTGGCGCGCCTGATGAACCTCAACGACACGCAGGAGGGCGTCCTCAACATTGCCTTCCGCGTCGCCGATCAGGAGGGCCTCCTCCTCCTCGACCTCAAGGATCTTCAGAGCCTGCTGACGCTTGTCGGCGAAACCGCCGATCAGCTCACGCTGCGCTACGGCAATGTCTCGAAGACCTCCGTCGGCGCCATCCAGCGCCAGCTTCTCATTCTCGAAAATCAGGGCGCGCTGAACTTCTTCGGGGAACCCGCCTTGAAGATCGAGGATATGATGCGCACGACGCGCGACGGACGCGGCTATGTCTCGATCCTCGCCGCCGACAAGCTCATGCAGTCGCCGCGCCTTTACGCGACCTTCCTGCTCTGGCTGCTGTCCGAACTGTTCGAGAACATGGACGAGGTCGGCGATCCCGATCTGCCGAAAATGGTGTTCTTCTTCGACGAGGCGCATCTTCTGTTCAACGACGCGCCTCCCGCGCTTCTCGAAAAGATCGAGCAGGTGGTGCGCCTCATCCGCTCCAAGGGCGTCGGCGTCTATTTCGTGACGCAGAACCCGCTCGACGTGCCGGACCGCGTCTCCTCGCAGCTCGGCAACCGCGTCCAGCATGCGCTGCGTGCCTACAGCCCGCGCGAGCAGAAAGCGGTCAAGGCGGCAGCCTCCACTTTCCGCCAGAACCCGGCCTTCGACACCCAGGAGGCCATCATGCAGCTCGGCGTCGGCGAGGCGCTGGTGTCGATGCTCGAAAACAAGGGCGTGCCGAGCATGGTTGAGAAGACCCTGATCCGCCCCCCCTCCTCGCGCCTCGGCCCCATCACCCCGGTGGAGCGGCAAGGCATCATCCAGAACAGCCCCGTCGCCAATCTGTACAGCACGACGGAGGACCGCGAGAGCGCCTATGAGGTGCTGCAGAAGCGCGCGCAGGAAACGGCGGCAAGCGTCGAGGAAGCTCAAGGAGAGCCCGGCGCGGAAGCCCCGACAGGCGGCGGCGTCGGCTCGATCCTCGGCTCGCTGTTCGGCATCGGCGTGCCGCGCAACAAGCGCCTGACGGCCACGCAGCGCGTGACACGCGAGATCACGCGCACGGTCACGAACCGCGTCGCCGGCAATATCGCGGCCAATCTCGGCAAATCCGTCGCGGGCTCGATGGGCAGTTCGGTCGGCCGGGCTCTGGTGCGCGGCGCTCTCGGCAGCATTCTGAGGCGGTAAGGACATGAGCGACATCAACGACGTGCTGGCCCGCATCGACGGCAATCTCGATGCGAGCCTGAAGCGCCTTTCCGAATTTCTGGCGATCCCCTCGATCTCGACGGATTCGGCTTTCAAGGCCGAGTGCCGCCGCGCCGCGCAATGGGCGGCCGACGAGCTGTCCGCAATCGGTTTCGAGGCGCGCGTTGCCGACACGCAGGGCCACCCGATGGTCGTCGCCCATCGCAAGCCGAAGGGCGCGACACGGCACGTCCTGTTCTACGGTCATTACGACGTGCAGCCGCCGGACCCGCTGGATCTGTGGACGACGCCGCCCTTCGAAGCACGGCTGCAGGACGGCCCGCGCGGCAAGCAGATCGTTGCGCGCGGCTCCTCCGACGACAAGGGCCAGCTTCTGACCTTCATCGAGGCCGCCCGCGCGTTCATCGAGACCGAGGGCGAGTTGCCGGTCGCGGTGACCGTTCTGCTGGAAGGCGAGGAAGAGTCCGGAAGTCCTTCGCTGAAACCGTTTTTCGACGCCAACAAGGACGAACTCAAAGCCGATCTCGCGCTGGTCTGCGACACCGGCATGTGGGACGCAACGACGCCGGCCGTCACAACGCGTCTGCGCGGCCTTGTCGGCGAGGAAATCACCGTCACGACAGCCGGCCGCGATCTGCATTCGGGCATGTATGGCGGCCCCGCGCTGAACCCGATCAAGGTTCTGGCGAACCTCATCGCGACGCTCCACGATACCGATGGCCGTGTCGCGGTGCCCGGTTTCTATGATGGCGTCGAGGAACTCCCCGACGCCATCGCCACGCAATGGCGCGGCCTCGGCTTCGACGAAAAGGGCTTTCTCGGTGAAGCGGGCCTTTCCGTCGCCTCCGGCGAGCAAAACCGCAGCGTGCTCGAAAAGATCTGGGCGCGCCCGACCTGCGAGATCAACGGCGTTTTCGGCGGCTACACGGGCGAAGGGTTCAAGACGGTCATTCCCGCCGGGGCTTCGGCCAAGATTTCCTTCCGCCTTGTCGGCAAACAGGACCCGCTGAAGATCCGCAACGCCTTCCGTACCTATCTGACGGAAAAGCTGCCGGCGGGCGCGAAAATCGCGTTCCACGACCACGGCGCCAGCGCAGCCCTCGAACTTTCCGCCGACAGCCCGGCGCTGGCGCTTGCGGCCAGGGGGCTTCAGGACGAATGGGACAAGGAGCCGCTTCTGATGGGCTCGGGCGGCTCCATACCCATCGTCGGCGCGTTCAAGCGCGAGCTTGGTATGGACACGCTCCTCATCGGCTTTGCGCTCGACGACGACCGCATCCATTCCCCCAACGAGAAGTACGAATTGTCGAGCTTCCACAAGGGCACGCGCTCCTGGGCGCGCATCCTGGCGCGGCTCGCCGAATGGCGCTGACCCCGCGCCTCTGGCGCGCGCGCGGCCTGTCCTTCGAGATCGGCGCGCGCACGCTGCTGATGGGCGTGCTCAACACGACACCGGACAGTTTTTCCGACGGCGGCGATTTTCTCGCCCCGGCCTCAGCTCTCGCCCATGCGCGCGGCATGATCGCGGACGGTGCGGACATCGTGGATGTGGGCGGCGAATCCACCCGCCCCGGCGCTGCCTTTGTCGGCACGGAGGATGAGATCGCCCGGGTCGTCCCCGTGGTCGAGATCCTCGCGCGGGAACCGGGCGCGGCCCTTTCCATCGATACCTACAAGGCCGCCGTCGCCAAGGCCGCGCTCGCGGCGGGCGCCCATATCGTCAACGATGTCTGGGGCTTCCAGAAGGATCCTGACATTGCGCGTGTGGCCGCCGATGTCGGCGCGGGCGCGGTGCTGATGCACAACCGCACGCACGACGATCCGGCCGCCGACATGATTTCGGAAGTGATCGGCTTCCTGTCCCGTTCCGTCGAGATCGCGCTGGCCGCCGGTGTCGCCGAAGACCGCATCGCGCTCGACCCCGGCGTCGGCTTCGGCAAGACGCATCGGCAGAGCATGGAACTCATCGCCCGGCTGTCCGACATAGCGGCGCTCGGCTTTCCGGTCCTGCTCGGCGCGTCGCGCAAACGTTTCGTCGGCCAGGCCACTGGCGTCGCCGAGCCCCGCGAGCGGCTCTATGGCACGCTTGCGGCGCATCTTGCAGGCATCGACGCGGGCGCGCACATCGTCCGCGCCCACGATATAAAACCTCATCGTCAGGCGCTCGACATGATCGACGCCATCCGGAGTACACGCAGATGACCGCCGCCCCGATTGCCGATCGCATTGCCGTCCGAAACCTCGCCCTGTTCGCCTATCACGGCGTGTTCGAGGGCGAGCAGGAAATCGGCCAGCGTTTTTATCTCGATGTCGTCGTCGAGGCCGATCTCGAGCCGGCGTCCATATCCGACGCGGTCGACAAGACGGTCGATTATGCGGGACTGGTCAAGGTCGTCAGCGAGGCCTTCACGGAGAAGCGCCAGAAGCTTCTGGAAACGCTGGCCGAGCGCGTCGCGCGCCGCGTGTTCGAAAAGTTTCCCATCGTCGGGGCCGTCGAAGTGACGATCCGCAAGCCGAGCGCGCCCATCGAGGCCGTCTTCGATTTCGTCGAGATCCAGATCCGACGCCAGCGGCATGGCTGACGCGGCGCTAAGCCTCGGCTCCAATCAGGGCGACAAGAAAGACGCCATCGAAAGCGCGCTTTCGCTGATCGGCGAACATCCCGACACAGATGTGCTGGTGCGGTCGCGTCTGTACCGCACGGTGCCCTGGGGCGACACGGAGCAGGACTGGTTCGTCAATGCCTGCGCCATCGTGCGGACAAGCCTTTCGCCGCGCGCGCTGCTCGATCTGTGTCTGTCGATCGAAGCCCGGCTGGGGCGCGACCGCGCGCAAAGCCGCCGGTGGGGACCGCGCCCGATCGACATCGATGTGCTGTTCTATGACGACATCGCGGTGGAGGAGCCGGGCCTCATCCTGCCGCACCCGCATCTGTTCGAACGCGCCTTCGTGCTCGTTCCTCTGGCCGAGATCGATCCCGACCGCGTGCTCGCCGGAAGGCGCATTGCCGAGGCCGCAGCGGCGCTCGATGCATCGGATGTGGTTCTGCTCTGACACGGTCCCGGCGCCCGGCTTGTCCGGGACTTAAAAATGCAAAAGCGCGGCGAGATGATCGCCGCGCTTTCGAACAATAGGCCGCGCGGACGCGGCGTATTGACATCAGGACTTGAGATGGCCCGCGATCAGCTTGTTCATCTCGAACATCGTGACCTTGTCCTTGCCGAACACCGGCTTCAGCTTGTCGTCCGAGATGATCTCGCGCTTGTTCTCGGGGTTCTGCAGGTTGTTGGCCTTGATGTACTCCCACAGCTTCTTGACCACCTCGGAGCGTGCCAGCGGCTCGCTGCCGACAACGGCGGCGAGTTCTGCCGACGGCTTGAGGGGTTTCATGAACGCCGAGTTCGGCTTGCTCTCAGCTGCTTTGGCCATCCGTATTCCTCCGGTTTTCCTGCCCGCATCGCCAATACAGCGTTCGGGCTCCAATGACAAACTACCTGCACATACCTTTGCCCACTGAACGCGAGCACAGGTCAAACTGGCTGGGGCGCCTGGATTCGAACCAGGGGATGGCGGAATCAAAATCCGCTGCCTTACCGCTTGGCTACGCCCCAAATGGTGGGTTCGGAGATAACCAAGCAGTCCTCAAGCCGCAAGTTAAAGGACAGAACCGCATAGGTTTTTCTGTGCGGCGTAAAGGGTTCGCAGGTTCCGCAAATTCTACGGAACTCTCGCGAACCCCTTGCAATCGCTCAGCTCTTCAGAAGATCGACCAATGTGCGGCCGAGCTTCGCAGGTGACGGAGAGACGCGGATGCCGGCAGCTTCCATCGCCGCGATCTTGTCGTCCGCACCGCCCTTGCCGCCGGAAATGATCGCACCGGCATGGCCCATACGGCGTCCGGGAGGAGCGGTACGGCCCGCGATGAAGCCGACCGTCGGCTTCTTGCGGCCCTTCTTGGCCTCGTCCTTGAGGAACTGCGCCGCTTCTTCTTCGGCCGAGCCGCCGATCTCGCCGATCATGATGATGGATTCGGTTTTCGGATCGGCGAGGAAGAGTTCCAGCACGTCGATGAATTCGGTGCCCTTGACCGGATCGCCGCCGATGCCGACCGCCGTCGTCTGGCCGAGGCCTTCGCTGGTCGTCTGGAACACGGCCTCATAGGTCAGTGTACCCGAGCGCGACACCACGCCGACCGAGCCGGGCTTGAAGATGTTGGCGGGCATGATGCCGATCTTCGATTCACCCGCAGTCACGATGCCCGGGCAGTTCGGTCCCAGAAGGCGCGACTTCGAGCCGTCGAGAGCGCGCTTCACGCGCACCATGTCGAGCACCGGAATGCCCTCGGTGATGCACACGATCAGCGGGATTTCGGCGTCGATCGCCTCGAGGATCGCGTCCGCGGCGCCCGGAGGCGGCACGTACACGACGCTCGCGTCCGCACCGGTCTTTTCGCGTGCTTCGATCACCGTGTCGAAGACGGGCAGGTCCAGATGCTTGGAGCCGCCCTTGCCGGGCGAGGTGCCGCCGACGACCTTGGTGCCGTAGGCGAGCGCCTGTTCGGAATGAAAGGTGCCGTTCTTGCCGGTGAAGCCCTGAACGATGACCTTGGTGTCTTTGGTGAGCAGGACCGACATTACTTCGCCCCCTTGATGGCGTTCACAATCTTCTGCGCGGCGTCGTCGAGATCGTCCGCGGGAATGACATTCAGACCGCTGTCGCGAATGATCTGTTTGCCTTCCTCGACATTGGTGCCTTCGAGGCGAACGACGAGCGGCACTTCGAGGCCAACCGCCTTCACGGCGGCGATGACGCCGCGTGCGATGACATCGCACTTCATAATGCCGCCGAAGATGTTGACGAGAATGCCCTTCACCTGCGGATCGGCGGTAATGATCTTGAACGCCGCCGTCACCTTCTCTTCCGTCGCGCCGCCGCCGACGTCGAGGAAGTTCGCCGGTTCCTCGCCGTACAGCTTGATGATGTCGAGCGTCGCCATCGCAAGGCCGGCACCGTTGACCATGCAGCCGATCGTGCCGTCGAGCGCGATATAGGCGAGGTCGAACTTCGAGGCCTCGATTTCCTTGTCGTCTTCTTCCGTCACGTCGCGCAGGGCGACCACGTCGGGATGACGGTACAGCGAGTTGGAGTCGAACGAGACCTTGGCGTCGAGCACTTTGAGCTGCGCATCCTTCGTCACGACGAGCGGATTGATCTCAAGCATCGCCATGTCCTTGCCGACGAATGCGGCATACAGCTTGCCCACGAGCGCGCCGGCCTGCTTGGCGAGATCGCCCGTGAGGTTCAGCGCATCCGCAACCTTGCGGCCATGAAACGGCTGGACGCCGGTCGCGGGATCGACCGAGAAGGTCAGGATCTTTTCGGGCGTCGCGTGCGCGACTTCCTCGATGTCCATGCCGCCTTCGGTCGACACGACGAAAGCAACACGGCTCGTCTCGCGATCGATCAGCATCGACAGATAGAACTCCTTGTCAATCGCCGCGCCTTCCTCGATGTACAGACGATTGACCTGCTTTCCGGCATCGCCGGTCTGCAGCGTCACGAGCGTGTTGCCCAGCATCTCCTTCGCGGAGGAGGCAACCTCCTCCACCGATTTGACGACGCGCACGCCGCCCTTGGCGTCGGGGCCGAGTTCCTTGAACGTACCCTTGCCGCGGCCGCCCGCATGAATCTGCGACTTCACAACCCAGACCGGGCCGCCCAGTTCGCGCGCTGCCTTTTCCGCTTCCTCGGCCGTGAAGGCCGCAATGCCGCGCGAGACCGGCGCGCCATATTCCTTCAGAATGGCCTTGGCCTGGTATTCATGAATGTTCATGGGGCGTGCCCCTCCAAGTTTTGTCGTGTTCTAGGGTGGGGCCGCCTCCTTACCAGAAGCGGCCCTGAAAAGTCTCTAGGCTTTACGGATTGGAAACCCGGTTTACTCGGCGGCGACCCGGGCCGGGGCGCCGGTGGCGCCGGAGGCCTTGATCTCGCGGATGCGGGCTTCCTCGAGCTTGAGAACCTGGGAAAGGATCTCATCGGTGTGCTCGCCCAGCAGCGGCGAGCGCTCGACCGGAACATCGTTGTCCGACAGTTTCACCGGATTGCCGACCGTCAGATACGCGCCGCGCTCGGGGTGGTCCACTTCGACGAGGGTTCCGGTCGCGTAGAGCGACTGGTCCTCGGCGATCTCCTTCATGGAGAGGATCGGCCCGCACGGAATGTCGTATTTGTTGAGGATGTCCATGACCTCGAACTTGGTCTTGGTCATCGTCCACTCCTCGATCGTCGCGAAGATGTGGTTCAGCTTCGGCAGACGCGCGAGCGGCTTCGAATATTCCGGGTCCTCGACCCATTCCGGCTTGCCGATGACTTCGCACACCTGCTTCCAGACCTGGGCCTGGGTGATGAAGTAGATGTAGGCGTTCGGGTCGGTGTCCCAGCCCTTGCACTTCAGGATGCGGCCCGGCTGGCCGCCGCCCGAATCGTTGCCCGCGCGCGGAACGGTGTCGCCGAATGGAATGCCTTCGCCGTACTGGCTGAACTCCTGAAGCGGCCCGCGCTGCAGGCGCTGCTGGTCGCGCAGCTTGACGCGGCAGAGGTTGAGCACCGAATCCTGCATGGCGGCGAGAACGCGCTGGCCCTTGCCCGTCAGCGTGCGCTGGTAGAGCGCCGTGACGATGCCGAGAGCGAGGTGAAGACCCGTGCCGCTGTCGCCGATCTGCGCGCCGGTCACCATCGGCAGGCCGTCGCGGAAGCCGGTCGTCGAGGCCGAGCCGCCGGTGCACTGGGCGACGTTCTCATAGACCTTGCAGTCTTCGAACGGACCGGGGCCGAAGCCCTTCACGGACGCGACGATGATGCGCGGATTGATCTCGTGGATGCGCTCCCAGGTCAGGCCCATGCGGTCGAGCACGCCGGGGGCGAAGTTCTCGACCATCACGTCGCAGATCTTGATGAGCTCTTCGAGGACGAATTTGCCCTCGGGATTTTTCGTGTCGAGCGTGATCGAACGCTTGTTCGAGTTCAGCATGGTGAAATAGAGACTGTCGACATTCGGAATGTCGCGCAGCTGCGAGCGGGTGATGTCACCCTCGCCCGGACGCTCCACCTTGATCACGTCGGCGCCGAACCAGGCCAGAAGCTGGGTGCAGGTCGGTCCTGACTGAACATGGGTGAAGTCGAGAATACGCACGCCGTCTAGCGCTTTGCCCATCTTCTGTTCCTCTTGACGCTGTCAGTTTGTTTTTGGGTTTTGAGAGCCGGCCCGTCGTTGCGGACCGGCTCTTTGTCTTTACGGCGGCCGAAACCGGCCGCGTCCTGCCCTCAGGCCTTCTTTTTGATGATGGACTGTGGGTTGAGGTTACCGATGTTGCCGGATTCGGAACCGGCTTCGGGGTCGATGACGGCGTTGATGAGGGTTGGCTTGCC
>LNEV01000007.1 GCA_001464335.1 Rhizobiales bacterium Ga0077545
TGTTGGCATTACCAAACCACAGCCAACGCCGCCGCGGGAGCGGTCAATCTCCCGGCGTCCCGCGCGCCCCTCCAAAGGGGACCGGACTGCCCGCCGAGCCGGAAGGCTCGCGCATTCCACTCTTCCCACGGAGGACGCTTTCGTGCGCCCTCATCCCACCAGCCTCATCCTGAGCCGGACTCGCCGAAAGGCGAGCCGTGTCGAAGGATCGGCAGCGAACTCCAAGCCCGTTGGCCATCCTTCGACACGCGCTGCGCGCGGCTCAGGATGAGGCCGCAAGATAAGCCCACCCCTCTCCTTTTATGGGAGAGGGAAACCGCGCTGAAGGTGAGGCGACAAGGAAAGGGCTCTCCATCAGTCCCCGCAAACACCCAAAAGGGCTTGAGGAAGCGGCGAAAAACCCTCACATGCAGGGCACGTTCCGCACCGCCGGGTTCTCCATCCGGCACCGACCCCAAGTCCCCGTCCCGGCGGACACACGACGACACCGAAAACAGGTTCAGGACCATGAGAGACCCCGCGACCGAAATCGCCCCCGGCACGATCCGCTTCGAACGTCACATGCCCGGCCCCATTCCGCGCATCTGGGATTATCTCACCCATCCGACGATCCGCGGCCGCTGGCTTGCGACCGGCCCGATGGACCTGAAGGAAGGCGGCAAATACGAACTGCATTTCCGCCATGACGAGCTGACGCCGCACGCCGAAATCGCGCCGGAGAAATTCTCTTCGCCGAAGGGCGTCATCGTGCGCGGCGAGGTCGTCTCCTGCAAATTCCCGAACATGCTCACCCTCACCTGGGAGCCCGGCGGCCCGCAGTCGAAGATCGGCATGGTGCTGACACAGCTTCAGGGGCAGATCCGCGCCTCGATCACCATCGAGGGCCTCGAGAGCCGGGACATCCAGATCGAGACCGCCGCCCATTGGCACGCCCATCTGAACGTGCTTGAGGCGAAGTCCAACAATGTAATGGCGCCGCCGTTCTGGAAGCGCGTCGCCGAATATGAGGACGAATACCGCAAGCTGTTCGGCGCGGCCTGATCAGGTGCGCGCGGGCGCGCCCGTTTCCGCCTTCGTCTCACCGGCTGGATCGACCTGCGGCGGCGTGTTCTCCGGATAGCGCTTGCGGTAGCTTTCGAGGAAGTTGCGGAACGTGTCCGCCACGGACGCCGCCGCCGCGATGCGGCCGAAATCGGCACTGCGCCTTGAGGAAGGTGCGGTCACCGTGTCGAACGCGATCTGTTCGGGCGTACCGGCCATTTTCCACGCGAATTTCTGGCGCAGACGGTCGAGCCCGAGCACATCCTCCGACAGCGCATAGGCAATCCCCGCGCGCAGCACGTCCTGACGGGCGATCAGATCGAGCGGCTTGTCGCCCTTCCAGGCATCGCCGAGAACGACTTCCAGCCCCTCGCCCGCCGGCTGCCAGCGCCGCGCCGACCATTGTATGTCCGCACGCAGGCGGCTGATCTCTTCGCCGGAATAGGCCGCGATCATTTCGAGCGCCAGATCCGGCCGCTGCATGTCCGACAGTGCCCGCGCCTCGAGAATGAGACGGCTGCGAACGAGATCCTCCGGAAGTCCCGCAAGGCGCGTCTCATGCAGAAGATCGAGCGCGCGGTCGGGCTTTCGGTCCATCAGCTCGATGGCGGCGGCATGCGCGGCAACCTGCGCACGCGCCGCTCCGTTCAGACGATTACGCACCTGATAGGACAGAAGATCGGCGGCCTGCGTCAGAAGATCGACCTGAACGAGGCGGTCGGCCAGTTTGCGGATCAGCTCGTCGCCCTTGTTGCCGGGCGGGGTCAGTTCCTTGAAGTCGTAGAAAAGCGCCACGCTCTCGATGTTCGGCGGCGCCGCATCCGGTCCCTCGGACAGGAACAGGCGCGCGAACTCGGACGACATCTCCTCCTGCACGAAACGCGTCGACGGCGCGTCGGGATGATAGATCGCCGCCGTCTGCATGGCGGTGAACGCCTCGCGCCACTGCCCTTCTTCCCTGTGAAGATCGGCGAGACGCGCCAGCGCGTTTGCCTCCACCAAATCCCCGCGCCAATACGCCGTCAGTTCCTCCAGCTCCTTCACCGCCTCGGGACGCTCGATTTCCTTCATCGCATAGCGCAGATTCGTCGCGTAAAGACGGGCCTCCGCCTTGGCGATCTCGTCGTCCGATTCCAGCGCACGCCGATAGGCTTCGAGCGCCTGAGCATTCTGGCCGAAACCTTCGGCGATGCGCCCGCGCAGCACTTCCCGCTTCGCCTGATCCTCTTCGATGTCGAGATTGTCGAGCGCGTCCATCTGCGCCGCGGCCACCGCATAATCCTGCGCACCGACCGCGACTTTTGCGATCGCCTGGCGGAATATGCGTTGCAGATCGACCGGCATGGCCGGCAGCACCGCCTCGCCTTCGCGGAACGCTTCTCGGGCCAGCGCAACATTTCCAAGTCCGGCTTCCGCCACCATGCGCCAGAGCGCGGCCTCGCCCATATCGGCTAGCTCGCGGGCAGTGAGCAGTTCGGATGCTTCCTCGAACCGGCGCAGCATGATGAGCGAGACACCACGCAGGAGCTTCACATCTGGATCATCGCTCAGCGCGGTGGAATCCTTTTCCGCGACATCGAGAACGCCCTTGGCCTCGGCCGCATCGCCGTTCGCCAGATAAAACCGTGCGAGCTGCACGCGCGCCTTGGTGCGCTCGCCGACCTTCGACGTCGCCACGACCCGCTCGAGATCGTTGAACGTCTCGCGCGTCGCCATCTTGGCTTTGCGCCAGGCCTCAGCGGCAAACGGGCTGTCGCTGCGGAGTTCGACCGTGTCTCCCCCTTCGCCCGCGGGGGAATTGATCGTCAGCGTGAGGCCCTTGGCACGCGTGATGACGGCCGTGTTGTCCTCGACGAGGAACGAAAGATCGTCCGCATTGGGTTTCACGACGAGCCCTTGCGCCGACGGAAGCACCGACAGATCGATCAGTTCACGGCCGCGCATGACACCGTAGGACGCATCCCTCGTTGTCACCACACGAAGCGTGTCGCCGACGACGGGGTCGATGACTTCATGCATTCCGCCGGCATCTTGCATCCCGATTTCAAGCGCCGTGCGGCCATCCTTCAGGAAGGTCGTCCGGAAATCGAGCGGGCGCACGGGTTCAAGAATGTTTTCTCCAAGCGAGAGAACCCAGCTCTTGCCCGCAAGCGTCAGGCTGGCGAGCCTGGGCTCCGCCATGTGGATTGCAAGCGTGACGCCCTCCGGATTGACCGTTTTGCGGACAGCCGAAACGGCGCTGCGGGGCGCTTTCTCGATCGCCGAGACATCGAAATCCTTCACGCCGTCGAACACGACGAAAAGCTGCGCGCCACGCACGAAGGCGGCGGCAGCCGGCAATTCCGAAAAGGGAAATGCAATCTGAAGAAGCTTGTCGGTGGCATGTACGTCGACGCCCTGGCCCTCTTCCGCTGCTTTCGCTAGATCGGCCGCCGCCATGTCCTGTGCCGAGGTCTTGCCCGGGGCGTCGTTCAGAATTGTTTTGAGATCGGGCGCCGAAGGCGATTTTTCGGCCGGCTGCGCTTCGCCGACAATGTGCTTCGGCGGCACAGCATCGGCAACCGCGACCGCCTTATCGCCCGCCAATGCCGCCGCATTCTCCGAGGCAAGACGCGGTTCCGCCGTCACCACGGCCGTGGGCGCTTCATGAGGTTGCAAGACCGGCGCGGGGTGTTCTTCGGGAGCCTTCGCAGCCATGTCGGCGCGGGGGGCATCGGCAACCGGCTTCGGCGCCGCCGCCGCGGGGCTCTGGCTCGGCGCAGCCGCAGCGGGCGTTCCGGGCGGAATGCCCGCCACCGGCGCCGGTGTCTTCGGCTCGGCCATGTCGACGACGAAGTCTTCTTCCTCCATGCGCCCGCGGACATGCTTGCCATCCGGAGCGCTGAAGCGCACGACCAGCGTATCGCCGGAAATCTTCGCGCTGAACGCGGTGATCTGCGGCGGCAGGGCTGCCCGTGCGGACGCGGCGTCGAACTGCGTATCGGCCGGAACCGTCAGCACGGCATGCGGCCCGTCATGCTCGAACTGGACATCGACGGGACGCGTGAAGGCGAAGGACAGACGGATATTATCAGGGTTGGAGCCGGGATTGAGCGTCATCGTGGCCGGCGGAGGATTTCTGGACCGCTCCAGTTCTTCCTTGGCTTTCTGCGCCTCGAGGGCGCGCCGCGTCAGCTCCGCCATGATCTCGGGCGGCAGCGGCGGAGGCATGCCCCTCCATGTGGCGGGCATGATGTCGACGAACAGTTTCTCGCCGGCCGCCATCGTATTGACCTTGACCGCACGGCTGAGCGCAAAACGCACCGCCATGCCGTCCGGATCGCGACGTGCCGCGGTGACGAAATGCGTCAGGCCCTGTTCGACGACAGCCACGCTGGCATCGACCGCTTTATCGAACGTGACGACAAGAATGCCGCTGGACACCACCGCTTCGGCGGCCGGGGTATCGGTGAAGGTGAAGACGATGCGCCCGAACCCGTCCTGCTCGGACGCTTCGACACTGGCCTCGGCCGCCCGTGCAGATGTGGGGGCAAAGCCTTCGCCGAGAAGACCGAGGATGCAGACCAGCCGCGCGAACGCCAAAAGGCCCGCCCCGGTCAGGCCGGGCCAAGCTTGCAATACACGTCGACGACTTCTGTCCTGTTTGTGTGGCAATGCCCCACCCCCGCATCCTGCGGCTCTCTCCTCAGATAGCCTCAGGCCGGTTAACAAAAGTGCCTCGAAATTTCGTGAATATCAGGGTTTATTGACCGGGCGCGCGGCTTTCGATCTTGGGCAGTTCGGTTGCGGCAGCCGGGGCGCTCGCCGCCGCGTTCTCCATCTGCTTGCGTGCCAGCGCCACCGTCAGCCGCTGGGCCATATCCGGCGTCATCTTGGCGATGATCTCGCCCGATTTCTTCGGGTTCATCTGGGTTGTCAGGTCGACGAGGACCTTGAGGTCGAGCCCGTCGAAGATCGCGGCAGCCTGCTTCGGCTTCATGTTCTCGTACATGGTGACGAGATCCTTCAGGCGCGCATCTTCCTCGGCCTTTTTCGCGGCCTGTACGGCTGAGATCCGCTCTTCCGTGCTTTTGAGCGTCGCAAGCTCGCCTTCAAGCTTCTGCTCGGCGGCGCGCAGAAGGCTTTCGCGCAGATCGAGTTCCTGCGCACGTCCATCGAGCTCCTGGCGGCGGCTCTGGAGACGGTCGAGCAACGCGCGCTCGGATGCCGACATGTCGGCCGGCGGTGGCGGCTCGACGGGTTTTACTTCGGCCGGCGCCTCGGTGACCGCCTCTCCTGCCTGCTCGGCATCGGCAGCGGGTTCCGCCGCAGTCTCCGGCTCTTCTTTCTTCGGAGGAAGACTGCCGGTGACGATGGGATCGTAATAGGAGGTGCCCGGCGCGCGCGACACCGCAAGCGGCCGGTAGGTCGCCTCGACCACGCGATGGGGCGGCTGCACCGTCTCTGCCTCGAATGCGTAGTGACCGCCCGTCACCAACCCCGCTGCTTTCAGTACAAGCAGCAGGCCGGCTCCTGTCATCACGAGCGGCAGAACGCGTATCTTCATCCGGGTCAGGCCGCCGACTGGCGCTCCTGGTTGCGACGCACGAAGGCCTGAGCTGCCGCAAGCGTCGAGGACGGGCGCGGCGCCTGCGTATTGGCGGGCGGCTGGTCAGGGCGAAGCGGTCCCGGGCGGGCGGCGGTGGCGATCATGGCGATACGCCTTACCACATCTTCGCCCAGCGCTGTCTGCTCCGTAATGTGACGCGAGATCGCTTCGGCATGGCTGAGGCGTTCCCCGAGCGCCGCGTCGCAATCGTGCACCGCCTGTTTCAGTCCCGAAATGGCACGCCCCGCAATGTCCGTCGCCGTCACAAGCTCGGAAATCGTCGCCTTCAGCACGCTTTCATCCGCGCGCAATTTCATCAGCCGGCGGTTCAGCAACCAGCAATAACCGATCGTCATGACAAGCAGAACCGCCACCATGAGCTCGATCATCAAAGCAATCCCGTTCCCCATTACGGTGTCTCCCTCTGAGTCTCAGCGGACTCGAAAATCGCCATTGTTGTACGCGAACGCCGCACGGGCCTGGCGACCTGCACGGCGACATTTTCGCCGGCGCGCCCCATTGTCCCCTGCGTCACAAGAAAATCTCCGCAGCGCAGCTCGACCAGACTGTCCGACCGGACATCGAGCATCAGCGTGTCACCGACATTCAGCTCCATGATCCGCTTCAGCGGCATAAGGCGTTCATACAGAACCGCCTTGACGTCGATTTCCGCACTCCAGATTTCGGTCGCCAGATGGCCTTCCCATGTGGCGTCACGGCCGAACTTCTCGCCCATGAAGCCCTGAAGCAGGACATCACGGATCGGCTCGATCGTCGCATAGGGCAACAGAAAATCGAATGTACCGCCCCGATCCTCCATGTCGATCCGCAGCTTGACCAGGATTGCGGCATTGGCCGGACGTGCGATCGCTGCGAATCGCGGGTTTGTTTCCAGCCGGTCGATGTGGAAATTGACCGGTGAGAGCGGCTTGAAGGCCTGTATGGCGTCGACGAGCACAAGCTCGATCATGCGCTTGACGAGGCTGGTTTCGATCGTTGTGTAGGGACGTCCTTCGACCCGCATCGGGCCGACGCCGCGACGCCCGCCGAGCAGCACGTCGATGATCGAATAGATCAGCGAGCTGTCGACGGTGACGATGCCGAAATTGTCCCACGGATCGGCCTTGATGACCGCGAGGATGGCCGGAAGCGGGATCGAATTCAGATAATCGCCGAACCGCACCGATGTGATCTGGTCGAGCGAAACTTCGACATTGTCCGAGGTGAAATTGCGAAGCGAGGTCGTGAGCAGCCGCACGAGACGGTCGAACACGATTTCGAGCATCGGCAGGCGTTCATAAGACACCATCGCCGAATCGATGATGGCGCGAATGCCCGAATGCTGGTTGAGCGACAGTTCATCCAGATTGAAGCCGAGAAGGCTGTCGATCTCTTCCTGGTTGAGAACGCGGTCGGCGCCGCCACGCGAATTGGACGCGACAACGTTCGAGCCGCCATCGAGCATCGCGGCCCAGCCCGCGGCCATGTCCTCCGGATTGTCGCCGCCGGCGCCCTGCTCCGCGAGCGCGGCGCCCCATTCGGCGGCAATATCGATGTCTTCCTCGTCGGCCATGATCGATTATTGAACCAGAAGTTCCTTGAAGAGGATGGCATCGACCTTGGCGGGGAAAATGGCCTGGTTGATGCGGCGGAGAAGTTCTTCCCTGAGCCTGTACAGACCTGCCGATCCGTCGAGATCTTCCGGCCGCATCTCGCGCACATGCGTCTGGAACGTGTCGGTGAGACGCGGCATGAGCGGGGTCACGGCTTCGACCGTCTTCTGATCGGACACTTCGAGCGCGATTTTCAGTTTGAGATATTTCGGCCGATCCGCCGGCGCGACGAGATTGACGAGCATGTCGGGCATGTCGACGAAAAGAACCGGCTTCTTTTCCTCCTCGGCATGCACCGCCGAGTCCGTGTCGGACGAACCGCCAAGGAACATGTAGGCACCACCACCGGCACCAAGAAGCACAACGACACCACCGGCGATCATAAGAAGCTTCTTATTGCCGAGAATGCCTTTGGCCTTGGCGTTGCCTGGTGCTTCGCCTTCGACCTCGCCCGCTGCCTCGGTATTGGCCATCTCTCGTCCCAACCCAGCCGAGCCCGCTTTGCAGGCCCTACAGCGAGAATCTTTACGTTAAAAATGGTTAACAACCTCTTTCGACGGGCAAAATTTGCCGGGTCGTTTTTGCCGGGGCAGCCGAAATTTCTGTCGAAATTTCAACGCACTCTATGGTTTCCCATTGGTAAATAACGGTTTTCCGCTCTGGCACGGAGCGTGAATTGCTTATGGGGTCCGGGCATCGGGAAGGATGAACGGACAACATCGCAACGCGAAGGGGGAAGCTTCGTGGAAAACACTCTGCTCGTGGGATTGTCCCGTCAGGTCGCGCTGCGTCGTGAACTCGATGTCGTGGCCAACAATCTCGCCAATATCGGCACCGCCGGCTTCAAAGGCCAGGACATGGTGTTCCGCGAATATCTGATGCCGGTCGCCAGCGCCGAAACGTTTCCGCGCGGCTCCGACCGCCGCCTTTCCTATGTCGAAGATCGCTCGACGTGGCAGAACTTCAAGTCCGGTCCCGTGCTGACGACCGGCAACCAGCTCGACGTCGCCATTGCCGGCGATGCCTTCTTCGCGGTCGAAACGCCGAACGGCGTGCGTTACACGCGCAACGGCCAGTTCCAGCTCGACGCGCAGGGCCGCCTCGTCACCAACGAAGGCTTCCCAATCCTCGGCAATGGCGGGCAGATCCAGTTCGCCGACGAAGAGACCGATATCACGATCGGCAATGACGGGACGATCTCGACGGCCGAGGGCCCGCGCGGCCGCCTGCTCCTGACCCAGTTCGACAACAATCAGCAGCTTGTGTCGGAAGGTTCGAGCTTTTTCCGCGCCGACATCCCCGGCCGCGAACTCGCCCCGGGCGAGGTACGTACGGTCCAGTACGCGGTGGAAAAATCCAATGTCGAGCCGATCGTCGAAACGACCCGG
Source organism: Rhizobiales bacterium Ga0077545 (assembly GCA_001464335.1). Lineage (GTDB taxonomy): Bacteria > Pseudomonadota > Alphaproteobacteria > Rhizobiales > Methylopilaceae > Flaviflagellibacter. Next base: position 8,631 of record LNEV01000007.1, read on the forward strand.
CTCATCGAATTGTCGCGGTCCTATCAGTCGCTCGCACAGATGATGCAGCGCGGCGATGAACTGAGGCGCTCTGCGATCGAACGTCTCGCCGACGTGCAGGCCTGAGGAGAAAACAATGCGTGCCCTCTACACCGCCGCAACCGGCATGATGGCTCAGGAGAAGAACGTCGAAGTCATCTCCAACAACATCGCGAACATGCGCACGACCGGCTACAAGAAGCAGCGGGTCGATTTTCAGGACCTGCTCTACCAGACCTATCGTCGCGCGGGCACGACAACGTCCGACACCGGCACGATCGCTCCGGTCGGCGTGGAGATCGGCTCCGGCGTCAAGACAGCCGCGACGCCCCGCATCATGAGCCAGGGCGGCGTCCTGCCGACCGACAAGGAATACGACGTCGCGGTCCGCGGCGAGGGCTTTTTCCGCATCGAAATGCCCGATGGCCGCATCGCCTATACGCGCGACGGATCGTTCGAACTGAATCAGGACGGCGTTCTCGTCACTGTCGACGGCTATCAGATCGAAGGCGGCATCACGATCCCGGAAGGCGCCACGAACATTTCCATCAACGCCGAGGGCCTCGTTCAGGTTACCGTCGATGGGGCAGTGCAGGATTCAGGTCAGATCCAGCTGTCGCGCTTCATCAACAAATCGGGCCTCGAATCCATCGGCGACAACTTGTTCGTCGAGACCGAAGCCTCGGGCGCGCCGCTGACCGACGATCCGGGCGGCGAAGGCATGGGCTCGCTTCTTCAGCGCCATCTCGAACAGGCCAATGTGAACGCGGTGACCGAGATTTCGGACCTCATAGCCGCGCAGCGTGCCTACGAGATGAATGCCAAGGTCATCTCGGCGGCCGAGGAAATGCTCCAAGCCACCTCGAACATGCGGTGAGAAACATGATCCGTACCCTCTCACTTCCTCTCATCGCGCTCCTGCCCTTCATCTGCGCGGCGCACGCGGCCCCGGTGCTGAAGCCGTCGGTCGTCGTCACGTCGGGCATCGTCACGCTCGGCGATCTCATTTCGGACGCTGGGGCCAATGCGAGCCAGCCCGCTTTTCGCGCGCCCGATCCAGGTGCGAACGGAGAAGTATCCGTACAGGATGTGCTGGACGCAGCCCGGCGTGCCGGCATTGTCGACATCGAAACATCCGGCCTCGCCAGCATCCGCGTCGCACGCACCGGCCGCCGCGTCTCCGAGGACGAGATCCGCGTTCCCTTGATCACCGCTCTGGCCGCACAGATCGGCTCCAGCAATCCTGCGGATATCGGCGTTCAGATCAACGACAGCTCTAAATCCCTTCACCTGCCGATCGAGGCCCACGGCCTTGTCTCGGTCGACAGCGTGTCATGGGACCGCACGCTCGGCACATTCGATGCGGTTCTTCGGATCGCACGCACGGACGGTACGGACGAAACGCGTGGCGTGAACGGCAAGGCTTTCGAGACCGAAAGCGTGGTCACGCTGGTCCGTGCGGTCGAGCGTGGCGCGATCCTCTCGAACGCGGACATCGAGATCGGCTACAGGCCGAAATCCATCACCAAGATGGATGCGCTGTCCTCGCCCGAAGCCGCTGTCGGCATGCAGGCGCGCCGGGCGATGCGCGAAGGACAGGCCCTGCGCGACACCGACCTCGAACAGCCCTTGCTGATCAAAAGCGGAGCCCAGGTCGCTATCGTTCTGCGGTCCGGCAACATGACGCTGACTGCCACCGTCCAGGCGCTGCGCGACGGACGTATGGGCGACACGATCCAGGTCGTGAACGTCCAGTCGAAGCGCACGCTTCAGGCCGTCGTGACCGGCCCCAACCAGGTTTCCATCCACACTCCCCGCACACTTGTGAGCGCTTCGAAATGAACGCCGTCCCCACCCATGCCTTCCGCATCGTGAGCCTCGCCCTTGTTGCGCTGACGCTCGCCGGATGCGGCGCGGCCAAACGCCTGAAGAATGTCGGCCGCGAGCCCGCTCTTTCGGCGATCGACGATCCGACGGCGAAAGCCGGGTATCGTCCGGTTCAGATGCCGATGCCGGAGCCGACCGCTCCTCATTTCAACAACAACTCGCTGTGGCGGACCGGCTCGCGCGCCTTCTTCAAGGATCAGCGCGCCTCGCGCGTCGGCGATCTTCTGACCGTCAAGGTCAAGTTTTCCGACAAGGCCGAGATGGAGAACAAGACAGAGCGTACGCGCACCGGTGACGAGAAGATGGGCGTGCCCAATCTGTTTGGCCTCGAAACCAAGATGCCGACGGCGATGAACCCATCAAGTCTTGTCAGCACGAATTCCAGTTCGGTGTCGGCGGGCGAAGGCAAGGTCGACCGCTCCGAAGCGCTGACGACCAATGTCGCCGCCGTCGTGACGCAGATCCTGCCGAACGGGAACATGGTGATCGAAGGCCGCCAGGAAATCCGCGTCAATTTCGAGATTCGCGAACTCATCGTCGCCGGTATCGTGCGGCCGGAAGACATCCAGTCCGACAACGTCATCGACAGCAACAAGATCGCCGAAGCACGCATCGCCTACGGCGGACGCGGACAGATCACCGATGTCCAGCAGCCGCGTTACGGGCAGCAGGTCATGGATATCGTTCTTCCCTTCTGATCTTCCCGACCGAAGCCGGGGACGCCCGGCTTCCATCTGCCGCTCTCCCTTCCCCGGAGAACGGCACAGCGGCCCTCGCCTTCCCCGCGAGGGCCGCTTTCTTTCGTAAAGACATGGATCGACAGAACGGCCGCACGCGAACGGTTCAGGCGGCGCCACGGCGACCGACAACGGAAGAACAGCAAAGAGTGAAAAAACCGGGGGCTCTTGGGGCGCTTCTCATCGAGGAAAAGCGTGAGGGGCACGCACCGCATGCCCCTCACTCTGATTATTCGTCGCGGTAGACCCGCTCGCGACGTTCGTGGCGTTCCTGCGCTTCGACCGACAAGGTTGCGATGGGACGCGCATCGAGCCGCTTCAGCGAAATCGGCTCACCCGTCTCCTCGCAATAGCCGTAAGAACCATCCTCGATCCGCTTCAGCGCCGCGTCGATCTTCGAAATCAGCTTGCGCTGGCGATCGCGTGCCCGGAGCTCGATGGCGCGGTCGGTTTCCGACGAGGCGCGATCGACTAGATCGGGGTGATTCTGGTTTTCGTCCTGCAGGTGTTCGAGCGTCTCCTTGCTTTCATGGAGGATCTCCTCCTTCCAGCGCAGGAGCTTGTGGCGAAAATATTCGCGCTGCCGCTCGCTCATGAAGGCCTCGGATTCCGAAGGCCGGTACTCGTCCTTCAATTCCATCTTTGCCCGCACCCCTTGTTGACTGCCGCGAATCCCGCAATCCGTGGAACAGCCCCTTCGAAAGAGGTCGGGAATATAGCCACGCTTTGTTCTAGGTACAATGGCTTTCGATTCCGCAGGAAATGGCTGATTCAAAAGGGCTTTCTGTTGAGATCGCCCTGACGCGGGCAAAACGCCTCAGCTCGTTCTGCGCGAAAGCTTGGCCAGCTCCACCTGCGCCCGCAGGTCGATTTCGTCGAGCACGTTTTCCAGACCGGCATCCTCGGAGGGCTCCCGCCCGGCAAGAGCCGAGGTCAGGTTTTCGAGCGTTCCCGGCGACAACGTCCCGCCCAGAACGTCGAGTTTCACCTGATCCAGAAGGTCAAGGATCTTCCGCCCACGCGCCGAAGCCTTCCGGCGGCGCTCCGTCGGCGTATCCACGGACTGAAGTGCCAGAAGGGCGTCGAGCCCATGCGCGGCCATCGCAGTTGAGGCGCGCGACGCAGGCGCCTGCTGGCTTGTCTCCGGGAGCGAAAAGCCGGAACCCGAAACGGTTCGCTTTGCTCCCTGAGCGCCCTGCCCGATCCTGTTTGGTCCCTCGACCCGCATGTCCTGGCTCCACGGCACGAATCGCACCGTCCGAAGGCAAGCCTCGGCCGGACGTGATTAACCACCCGTTAACGCCCCGGCAAAACTTGCCGGGCAGGCATGTTTGACCTCGGCAAAAGACCGTCGAGCGCCCATCGTCCCGTCATAAATATACATATAAACCAGATACTTGAGACGTTAACCATAAAGGGCACGGTTCTGGCATTGCTCCCGTCAAGGAGACTGTCATGCAGCGTTCGATGTCCATCCTGATCCGCAATGTGACCCTTGCAGCGTTAACTGCTGGAGCCATCCTTGCCGTCTCCCATGCACGCGCCGCGGAACCCCCGCCCTATGCCTCGGGCGGAACCACGCCGGGCATCCGCACATATGTCGTGCCGAGCGGACCTGTCGTCGCTGCGGTCACGGCTCCGGCCGATGCCCCCTACTGGAAACGGGACGAATTCAGCGGGGCCGGCCAGCCGGGACAGGCCGGGCCGACCTCCGCGCGCATCAAGGATCTCATCGACATCGAGGGCGTGCGTGAAAACCAGCTCATCGGTTACGGCCTCGTCGTCGGCCTCAACGGCACCGGCGACAGCCTGAACGCCTCGCCGTTTACCCGCCAGTCGCTCATCGCCATGCTCGAGCGCCTTGGCGTCAATACACGAAACGCAACGCTGCGGACGAAGAACGTCGCCGCCGTCATGGTCACCGCAAGCCTGCCGCCCTTCGGCACGCAGGGTACGCGGATCGACATAACCGTCTCGGCCATGGGCGATGCCACGAGCCTTCAGGGCGGCACGCTTCTGGTCACCCCTCTGCTGGGTGCGGACGGCGAAGTCTACGCTGTCGGCCAGGGGCCGGTCGCCGTCATCGGTTTTCAGGCGGAAGGCGCGGCCGCGAAAGTCGTTCGTGGCGTACCGACGACCGGGCGCATCTCGAACGGCGCCCTCGTGGAACGCGAAATCGAATTCGCGCTCGCCAACGCGACCGCGGTACGTCTGGCCTTGCGCAATCCCGACCTCACGACGGCGCGCCGCATCGCGGGTGCTATCAACACGCTGCTGGGAGAAGCCGCCGCCGAGCCGCGCGATCCCGCGACCGTGCAGCTAATCGTTCCGCTCAGCTACAAGAACAATCTCATCCGCCTTCTCACCGAGATCGAGCAATTGCGCGTCCAGCCCGACAACACCGCCAAGGTGGTGATCGACGAGCGGTCGGGCATCATCGTCATGGGCCGCGAAGTGCGCGTGTCCACCGTTGCGGTGGCACAGGGCAACCTCACCGTCACGATCAGCGAACAGCCGATCGTCAGCCAGCCGGATCCGTTCAGCGACGGCGAAACCGTCGTCGTGCCGCGCACCACGGTGCAGGTCGACGACGAAAGCCACCGCCAGCTCGCCATCGTGCAACAGGGCGTGACTTTGCAGGAACTCGTCGACGGGCTGAATTCGCTCGGCATCGGACCGCGCGATCTTATCGGCATCCTTCAGGCCATTAAGGCGTCGGGCGCGCTGCAAGCCGAAATCGAGGTGATGTAATGACACCTGCGAACGGCTCCCACATCCTCGCGCAGCTTTCGGGCCTTTCGGGCGGCACGACGGCTCCCGGAAAGACCGCGAGCCTGGAAAAGGCACAGAACGAAGCGCGCGAATTCGAAAGCGTGTTTCTCTCCAATGTTCTCAACGGGATGTTTGCGACCCTGGAAGAAGGGTCCGGCCCCCTCGGTGGCGGAGGCGCCGGCGGCGAGACCTGGCGGTCCTTCCTCGTCGACGAATACGCCAAGGAAATCACACAGGCCGGCGGCATCGGAATCGCCGACCAGGTCATGCGCGAGCTTATCTCTGTTCAGGAGCAGTCTCTATAATGTCAAATGCGGCAACCACACTCCCCACCCGTGACGAAGCCGGCCAGATGGTCGATCGTATTGTCGAAACGGTGGAGCGCCTGACATCGGTCATGCAGCGCGAGACCGAGCTCATCCGCGCGGCCAAGCTGAAGGAAGCGACCCAGCTCGTCGAAGACAAGGCGACTCTGGCGGGCGTGTACCAGCGCGAGCTGGAGGCCGTTCGCGCGGCAGCTTCCGTGATCGGACGCCTTGTGCCCGACCGCGCCGACGTGCTGCGCATGCGGCTTGCCGGGCTTCAGGAGACATTGTCGGTCAATCTCGCTGTTGTCGGTACGGCACGCGCCGTCGCCGAAGACATGATGCGTACGGTGGCGGACGAAGTGTCCAAGCGCGAACGCCCGCAGGTCTACGGCCAGCACGGCACGGTTGCGCAGGCACCCCGCTCGGCGTCGCTGACGGTGTCGCGCCGCTCGTAAAAGCCGCTACTGTGCCGCAACCGGAGCGCTCGGCAAAAATTTCCAGCTCTTAAGAAAAAGTTGATTCACCACATTTCTTGGGAGTCTTTTTAGACTTGTCCCCGATTATTCTGCAGGTCTGCCGGAAGGTTTCCGGCGCCAGGAGCGGAATGAAAGGCGACAGGATATGGACGCCGCGCTTGCACCTCGGGTTTACCACACGGCCGCGCCGCTTCCGCTGCGCGCCGATGTGACGCCTGTGCCTGCGGCGGTTCCCACACTGTTGCCGCAACCCTCCCAAAGCGTGGCGGCTCTTGCCGAGCAGTCCGCGAGCAGCTTCGACGGCAACCGCGCGCGCGCACGTGCCGAACTGCCCCATGACCGCCTCTCGGACGACGTGCTTCGCGAAATCGAACGCGAAATCGAGTTTCGCGACGAGACCAACGACCTCGTCGTCAAACGGCTCGACAGCCTGACCGGCGAGGTTCTGAGCCAGTTTCCGGCAGAAAGCCTGCTCAAGCTGCGCGCCTATGTGCAGCAGGAAATGTCAAAGAGCGTCGGGCCGTTCCTCGCTCGATCGATCTGAGTCTCACCACGAAAACGTGCGTGCTTACCCGGTAGAAAACGCCGGTAACGCCCCGTTAACCATGTTTTGAAGAACACCGCCCTGAACGGAACCGGGCGCCCATTGACCGCACGTTTCGGTTCGCGGGTTAACCACGCGTTATGCCGTGCGATGCCAGAAATCCGGCAGCTTCCAGAAGGAAGTTCACTCGTATTGCTCCTAGGAAAGGGGTTTCTCAATGGCTTCCAACATCACTCTTTCGGCCGGCGTCCGCCAGAACCTGCTCTCGCTGCAGAACACCGCGGATCTCATGTCGACGACCCAGAACCGTCTCGCCACTGGCAAGAAGGTCAACTCGGCCCTCGACAACCCGACCAACTTCTTCACCGCTTCTTCGCTGCAGAGCCGCTCGAACGACCTGAGCTCGCTCCTCGACGCGATGTCGAACGGTGTGAAGACGCTCCAGGCGGCCGACAACGGTCTGTCTGCGATCACCAAGAACCTTGAATCCATGCAGTCCACGCTCCGTCAGGCGCGTCAGGACAAGTCGTTCCAGTCGCAGTCCTATGACGTGACCAACGCAACCGAGATCACGGTCAGCGGGGGTCAGTTCGGCTCCAGCACGACAATCGCTCTTCAGAACTCGCAGCCCGGTACGGCCGCCTCGATCGGCTCGACGGCCGATTACGCCGGTCCGACGGTTGCCGCCACCGGCAGTGCAGCCGCTGGTGCGAACGCGCGTACTGTCATCACCTATGATGCCAACATGGTCGGCACCGCGGGTGACTCGGTTACCGTTGACGGAACCGAGATCGACCTTTCCGGCGTTGCGGCAGGTGCCACGAACGTCGCAACGGCGATCGACGCGGCTCTTGGTGACGATTACACGGTCTCCGAAGGCACGGGCGCCGACGCGGGCAAGATCATCGTCGAAAAGACGGCGACTGCCGCTGCGCGTTACACCTCCCCCGAGGTGAGCTTCAGCGCTGGCGCGGGCGAGCAGTTCTCGAGCTCGACGTTCTCCTACGACCCGGCCCGCATGGGCGCGTCGATCACGGTCGACGGCAATGCGGTCACGGTCAGCGGCACGCTGGAAGACTTTGCCGGCAACCTGCAGACATCTCTGGGCGATGACTACGCGGTCAGCGTTGACAGCGATGCCAGCACGGTCACCGTGACCTCGACGACGGCTGGCGCGACGCCGGTCACTGTCACCGGCCTTCCGGCGGCGACCCAGGCGACGACGACGTTCGACGCCAACGTTGCCAACCTGCTGGCGGCCGACACGATCGAAGTCAACGGCGCGGCGGTCGACCTGACGGCTGCGGCGGACGCAGACGACATCGCCACCGCGATCCAGGGCGCCCTCGCGGGCTCCACGGTCACGCATGACGGTGCGGGCGAGTTCACGATCACCTACGCTGCGGGCGCTCAGGCCGCTGCTGTCGTGACCGAAAGCGCGGACGTGACCAACGCCGTCGCGACGGACGGCCTCGCCGCCGCCGCTGCGCCGACGACCACCACGGGCCAGGCTGGCGCCACTGCCGAGACGGTTGCTGCGGCCGGTGATGAATTCTCCGTCACTTACAACGACAAGACGGCAAACATCACGGTCAACAGCGGCACTGAAGAAGAGATCGCCACCAGCATCAACAACCAGCTCCAGGCAGCCGGCATCACCGACGTCGAAGCGAAGTTCGTTGACGGCAACCTGACGATCGAAGGCAAGAACAAGGAAGCCAAGTCCCTGACCATCACCGGTCCGGACGCGGCGGCCATCTTCGGCACCAGCTCTGTCTCGACCGGCACGGCGCCGGTTTCGGACTACAATGCGACCCAGACGGTCGACCAGTTCGTGGAAGAGATCAACCGCACCCATGCGGGCACTCTCCGTGCCTCGAACGACAACGGCAAGCTGCGCATCGAGAACCTCTCGACCAAGGAGCTTTCGGTGTCCGTCGACAAGGACGGTGCAGCTGGCCCGCTGACGGCCTCGACCAACACGATCGATGGCAACACCGCTCGTAAAAACCTCGCGGATCAGTTCAACATCCTCCGCGACCAGCTCGACAAGCTCGTTGATGACGCCTCGTTCAACGGCATCAACCTGCTGCGCGGCGACAATCTCCGCCTCACCTTCAACGAGACGGGATCGTCGAGCATCGACATCAGCACCGCTGGCCAGAAGCCGCTCGATTCGGTCTTCATGGGTCTGACGACGCTGAGCGCCGAAGAGCTCGATTCCGACGACAACATCGACGCCATCCTCACGGACGTGAAGTCGGCGCTGAACACGGTCGCCTCGCAGGCTTCGGCCTTCGGTTCGAACCTGTCGATCGTCGAAAACCGTACCGCGTTCACGAAGTCGATGATGAACACGCTGCAGACCGGTGCGGACGCCCTCGTCCTCGCCGACGGCAACGAAGAAGCGGCGAACATGCTCGCCCTGCAGACACGCCAGCAGCTGTCCTCGACAGCTCTGTCGCTCGCCTCGCAGGCCGATCAGGCGGTCCTCCGCCTGTTCTGATCCGCACAGCACAAGACTGCGAAACGGCGGGGCCAAAAGCCCCGCCGTTTTTCTTTGTCCGCACTCAAAGAAGCACCCCGCCCCCGCGAATCACCCCGCTTACGAAGGATGCGCGCGCAGCTCAGCCGCCTGCATTTGGAGGTCCCGCAATGCGGAAAAGAGGTGTTTTGGGGCGGTAACGCCTCGTTAATCGTGTTTTTGAGGGTTTTGTTAACCATAAATTTAAGGCCTTCGCTCCGAATAGCGTTCAGCTTCCCTGAGGAAGCCAGATCGCTCACGACGTCCGGAAGAGGGACTTATGGCTTCGAATATCACCTTGACGGCGGGCGTCCGCCAGAACCTGCTCTCCCTGCAGAGCACGGCAGATCTCATGGCGACGACGCAGAACCGCCTTGCCACCGGCAAGAAGGTCAATTCGGCGCTCGACAACCCCACCAACTTCTTCACCTCCTCGGCCCTGCACAGCCGCGCCAACGACATGGCCGCGCTGCTCGACGGCATGGCGACGGGCATCAAGACGCTGGAAGCCGCCGATAACGGCCTGACCTCGATCACCAAAGCGATCGAGAGCATGCAGTCGACGCTGCGCCAGGCGCGTCAGGACAAATCGTTCCAGACCAAGTCCTACGATGTGACGGATCTGACCCAGATCACCGTCAGCGGAGGCGCGTTCGGCACCAACATCATTCCTCCGATCGAGCTGCAGAATCCCCAGCCCGGCACGCCCGCCGAACTTTCCAGCTCCGCCGCCTATGCCGGTCCGACATTTGCTCCCGCGGGAACGCTCGGAGCGGGCGCAGGCGGACGTGCGATCGTCGCCTTCGACGCCAACATGGCTGGCGGCGTCGGCGACACGATCACCGTCAATGGAAACCAGATCGATCTGTCGACCGTTCCGGGCCCCGCGACGATCGGCGACGTAACGACCGCGATCGGCACCGCCCTCGGCGCCGATTATGTCGTATCGAACGACGGCACCAGCATCATCATCGAAGACTCAACCGCGACCGGCGCCGAATCCACACCGCCAGTGGTGAGCTTCAGCCCGTCGGGGGCGGCCACTCCGGCCAGCGCGACGTTCAGCTACGATCCGGCCCGTATGGGCGCCACCATCACCGTCGACGGCAATCCCGTCACGGTGAGCGGCGATGTGACGAGCTTCGGCGCCAACCTGCAGACCGCGCTCGGCAACGGCTATCAGGTCAGCGTCGATACGGTCTCCAATGAAGTCACGGTCGCCTCCACCGCTCCCGGCGCCGGCACCGTGAACATCGGCGGCCTCGCAGCCACTCCGGCGACGACCACCTTTACCGGTTCCGTCGCGGGCCTGCTCGCCGACGACACGATCACGGTCAACGGCGCCGCCATCGACCTGACGGCCGCGACCGACGGCGCCACCATTGCTGCGGAAATCGAAACCGCCATCGGCGGCGGCGCGACCGTCAGCTTTACCGGCCCCGATCAATTCTCGATCACCTATCCGGCGGGCGCCCAGACCGGCGCTCTCGTCACCGCGGATGCGAACGTTTCGGCGGTCAGCGTTACCGACGGCTTCGCCGCAACCACGGTCAACTCCACGCCCGGCATTGCGGGCGCGACGGTGACCACGCAGGAAGCGGCAGTCGACGAGTTCTCGCTCACCTACGACAACAAGACGGCCGCGATCAAAGTCGGTGCCGGCACGGAAACCGAGCGCGCTCTGAGCATCAACAATCAGCTCAAGGCAGCGGGCATCGAGAACATCGAAGCTAGCTTCGAGGCCGGCAGCCTCGTCTTCACTGCGAAGAACAACGAGGCCAAGGCGTTGACGATCACCGGCCCCGATGCGGCCGCGATTTTCGGCACATCACCCACGAACACCGGCACCGCGCCGATTTCGCCCTACAACGCGACCCAGACGGTCGACAAGTTCGTGGAAGAGATCAACCGCACCCACGCCGGCAATCTCCGCGCCTCCAACGACAACGGCAAGCTGCGCATCGAAAACCTGTCGACGCAGGAGCTTTCGGTGTCCGTCGACAAGGACGGCTCGACCGGCCCGCTGGCACCATCCAGCGATACGATCGACGGCAACAAGGTGCGCGCCAATCTTGTCGAGCAGTTCAACGTGCTGCGCGACCAGCTCGACCGTCTGTCCGACGATGCCTCCTACAGCGGCGTCAACCTGCTGCGCGGCGACCTGCTGAAGATCACCTTCAACGAAACCGGCACGTCCACCATCGAAGTGCAGTCGCGCGATCTCGACGGCAATGAGCAAGCCATCAACACAACGACGCTCGGCATCGAATTCGCCGTGGGTCCGGACTTCGACAGCGACGCCTCCATCGACGGCCTTCTCGACAAGCTGACGGGCGCACTCGGCACGATCCGTTCGCAGGCCTCGAATTTCGGCACGAACCTCAACATCGTCGAAAACCGCACCGCGTTCACCAAGGCCATGATGAACACTCTGCAGACCGGCGCGGACTCTCTCGTCCTGGCCGACACCAACGAGGAAGCAGCCAACATGCTGGCTTTGCAGACCCGCCAGCAGCTGTCCTCGACGGCCCTGTCGCTGGCCACACAGGCCGACCAGGCCGTGATGCGGCTGTTCGGCTAAACGGCACCACATGCGTTCAGGAAAAGCGGCGGAGCCCCGGCTCCGCCGCTTTTCTTTAGCTAAGATGACAATTGCCGATTCGACGGACCCAGGAAGGATTCCACGATGGCCCTCAAAGTTGAACTGAAGCCGGGCGAACGCATCATTCTCGGCGAATGCGTCATCACAAACGACAATCAGCGCACGCGGCTGTTCATAGAGGGCGACGCGCCCATCCTGCGCGAGAAGGACATCCTGACGCTCGCCACCGCCGATACGCCCGCCAAGCGCATCTATCTGGCCGTACAGATCATGTACCTCGAGCGCGACATATCTAAAACAAGGGACGAATACCTCGCGCTCGTACAAGATTTTGTCAGGGCTGCCCCCAGTAGTCTTCCCATCGTCGACACCATCAATAATGCCATCTTAACCAACGCTCTCTACAAAGCTCTGAGGGAAGCAAGAACTCTCATCGAGTTTGAAACGGGGTTGTTCAATCATGCAAAACGGCGCGCAGGCGTACGCGAACATAGCTCAGAAGACGGCGAATCCTCGTGATGTCGAAGCCCAGCTTCTCATACGCGCCGCCAATCGCCTGCAGTCGATTGTGGCCGGACAAGTAGCGGACATCGAGGAAATGCGCGAAGCGCTGCGTTACAACCGCAAGCTCTGGACAATTCTCTCGACCTCGGCCACCGCCGCCGCCAACCCCCTGCCCCGCCAGATCAAGGAAAATATCGGCAATATCGCGATGTTCGTCCTGCCGCATTGCGTTGAGCTCGAACACGAGCCCGATCCGAAGCGCATGGCATCGCTGGTCAACATCAACCGCGAAATCGCCGCAGGCCTCATGAGCAGCGCGACCGCTGCAGCCTGATACGTACGTATTCTTTCAAAGAAAAAGCCCGGCGACTCCGCCGGGCTTTTTCTTTGAACTGATGGCTCTTCTTACAGGAAGTTCACGAGCGAGAGCTGAGACAACATCGCGGTCGCCTGATAGCTCGCCTGGAGATTGGTCTGCAGCGCAAGAAGGCTGGCCGCGACCTCCTCCTTCGACACCGTCTCGACATTGGCGAGCATGGTTTCGGCGACAGCTTCCGACTGCTTGTGCCGCTCCTTGGCAGACTCGACCGAAGTCGCGACATTCGCAATCTGCGTGACGAGGACCTCGAGCGTCGACATCCCCGTATCACTCGCGAGCGCAGGGCGCACCCGGCTGGTCAGCGCCTCGTATTGCAGTTTTCCGGTCTTTTCGTCGGCCAGATCGAGTTCCATCGCGCCGAAAACCGCAAGGCTCTCCATCATCTCGCGAATGCCGTCCTCGCTGGCGCGGGCTCCGTAATTCGCGTTCAGCGTGGAATCGATGCGCGCGGACTGCGTGGAACGCGCCGAATCCGTGCCGTTCTCCCCGCGATACCACGCAATTGTCGTGGCCGAGCCATCGACAAGACCTGTGGCGGCCTCCGGCGGAGCACCGTCGACGCGCATCGGCGGGTTGCCGAAAAAGTTCTGCGAGGCCGTAACGGCCGACGCTGCGGTAAGCGAGACTTTCGCCTCCTTCTTGACCGCGCCGTCGAGCGCGGAGGCGAAGTTCGCGGCGGTCGCGTCGTGGTCGACCATGCCCAGAGCATCGTAGGCGATCTGGAACGTGTGCTTTTGCAGCTCCTCGGCCTTTACCGTCCCGTTGAGGCCAAGCTTCGCACCGGCCGTTCCCGTAATGGCAAGATCGGTTCCGTTCGTGCCTTGAACGCGGATCTGGCGCGTCGTCGGGTCGAATTCCGCATTGGCGATGCCGCTGAGACCTTCGATCTGGGTCATGAGATCGTCGATGCTCGCGGAGCCGTTGATCTGTCCGGGCCCTGCGCCCGACGCGACAACGGTGATCGTCTGGCCGTTGATGGTAAGCGTATCCCCGGCCGCGAAACTGACGAGCGGATCGCCGAGCGCCGTCGTGCCGAGCGTGCCGATGGGGAGCTCCTTGCCATCGGCCTGCGCGACGAATTCGGGCGCTGGAGGATTGTTGGAGGCGATCAGCTTGATCTCCTCTTTCGTTCCGTCCGGCAGCGTCATCTCGAAACGTACGGCATCGCCGGGCCTCGGATCGCCCGTCAGTTGAACCTGAACCTGCGGCGGCAAACCGGCCGCGCTCGCAACGGTGAATGCGGTCGAATTGCTTGTCGAAACCGCGCCCAGCTTGAAACCGAATTCATTCGGCGAGGCGCTCTCGCCAAGCGTCACGAGGTCGCCCACCGCATTTGCCTGGGTGAGGCGGCCACGACCGTCCGCACCGAGATCCGCCGCGTTTCGTTCCGCAATGACGGTGCGAAGTCCCGCCTGCGTGACCGTTCCGTCCAGTATCTCGCTCGCGGACGCGACCGGGCGCGCCGACACTTCGCGGCCCCCGAAGAGATAAACCCCACCGATATTGACGTTCAGCGCCTCGATGGCCGTGTCGAGCCGCGACAGCGCCGACTGCTGGGCGATGGTGCGCTTGTCGTCGACGATCAGCCAGTTGTTCGGGTCGAGATCGCCGCGTGTCTGGCTGGCGACCTCCGTGAGCCCGGTCAGGCTCGTCATCATCATGTTCGTGCGTAGCGAGACCTGCTGGATGTTTGCGTTGTAGCTTTCGAAATCCGCCAGCTTCCCGCGCAAGGTCAGCGACAGGCTGCGGTCGAGCCCGAGCCCGCCATAGGTCTGCGATTTCAGCCCCGTCGCGAGCTGGAGATTGAGATCGTCGAACTGCGAGCGCATGTTCGAAAGTGCGCGCCCATAGGAATGGGTGAAGATGCCGGTGCCGTTGATCGTGCTGCTCATGATCGTTCAACCTTACATCTGCATCAGAATGTCCATCATCTCCTTGACCGTGGAGATGACGCGCGCATTCGCCGAATAGGCCGTCTGCAACTGAAGCAATTTGGACATTTCCTCATCGACATCGACTGCCGATTTCTCGGCGTAGCGGTCGAGCAGCGAGGTGACGACAACCTCCTGCCCTTCCTGAATGCGGCTCGCGAGGGCCGCGTTCGAAGCCTGCTTCTCGATGACGCCTCGCGCGAAATCGGCGATAGAGCCGGTGAAGGGGCTCGTCGTGCCACCGAGGCCCGTGTCGTTACGATAGGTGATGGAAGTGTTTTCGAGCGCGTTGCGCAGATGAACGACGCGCGAGGCATCGCCCGACGCCATGCTCGCCTGATAGTTCACCAGCATGGCCGGATCTTCGATCAGAGCCGGGTTCACCTGGATGCGCGCCGCGAAGCCGAGGCGCTGCGTCAGTCCTTCCTGGCTGTCGGTGAACGCTTCCGCTCCATCGACAAAGAACGGAATGCCAAGGCCGTCCATGAACCCGGTCGCCGTCACACGGGCGGAAAGCCCTGTCGGCACGACGGCGGCGGGATTGGCGGTGTCGATCGTGATCGAGGACCCGGCTCCGCTGACGGCAAAATTGGCTCCGAGCGCAGCCTGCATCTGCGCCTGAACGGCCGCCGGTCCGCCCGAAAAATCGATGCCGACAACCGTGTCGTTCGGATCGGCGGTCAGATCGTTCGAGAGCGGCAGCGTATCCGCGCTCTCGACGCGCACGAACGTCACCGTGCGCGATTGCCCGCCGGGCATCTGGTTGTAGGTGAAATTGACCTTGTTGCCGGATTGCAGATCCGCAAGATCGATCGACCAGTCGGTCGCGGGTGCGGTCGGCGCTGTGCCCTGCACCACATTGGTGCTGAGAGCGTCCGCCATCGCCGAGGCGATCTCGTCGAGCTGCGTCTGCGCCTCGACAAGAACATCGTCGCGCAGATCCGCGTAGGCCTTCAGTTCGCCCGAACGGAGATAGCTGCCCGACAACAGATCGATGGGCTGGCCGTCCGAGCCGCGCAGCATGACCGTACCGGCGCGGTTCTGCTCCGGATCCGGCGAATAGAGAGCCTGCGGCATCATCGCCACCTGGTTCTCGTAGGTCAAAGTCGCAGGCGCGCTTCCCGTAAACAGAGGCGCGCCGCCCGTCGTATAAATCTGAAAATCGCCGCCGGTATCGCTGACGCGTATATCGACAAGCTGCGACAGCTCGTCGACATAACGGTCGCGCTGATCGAGAAGATCGGGCGAGACATTGCCGCTCGCCGAGAGCGCGGAAATCTGCTCCTGCACGCGGTCGATGCCGTTCAGCGCAGCATTCACGGCATCCACGGTCGAGGCAAGGCCACGGTCGGCATTCTCGCGCATCGCCTGAATATCGGCCGACATCGAGTTCAGCGACTGTGCGAGAATCTGCGCTTCGTTCAACACACCCTGGCGGGCGGATTGCGAGCTTGGTGTCGTCGCCAGAGTGTCGAGCGAATTCGTGAACTTGGTAACGAGCGTGTCGAGCGATGTGCTGCTGTTCGGCGTGCCGAAAACGCGCTGCACGCGGTCCAGAAAGCTTGCCGCGACATTGGAATAGGAAAGCCCGCCCGCTTCCACGCGCAACTGGCGCTGCACATAGGTGTCGATGTCGCGCTGGATGCCGGTAACGCGAACGCCGGACGCCCGGTCGGCAAGAACATTCGTCGCGAGCTGCGCATTCTTCTTGGTGTAACCGGGCGTATTGACGTTGGCGATGTTCGTGGAGACGAGCTCAAGCCCGGTCTGCGTGGCACGCAGACCGGACAGGGCGGAACCAAGGGCAAAGGACAGACCCATATTCGTCTCCAGAAAGCCGCTTTAGAAGCCGCTCCTACTCAGCGCACCATGCCCAGGGCTTCCTGCAGCATCTCGTCGGCGGTCGAGACGATGCGGGTGTTCGCTGAATAGGCCTGCTGGGTGACAATGAGCTTGGTGAACTCGTCCGCGATGTCGGTGTTCGATCCTTCGAGCGAGGAACCGATGATCGTGCCCGGCGCGCCGGGGATCGGAGGACCGGATTCGTAGGTCGCCTGGAAAGCACCGCCGTCCAGACGCTTCAGCGCGTTGTCGGCGTTGAAGAAGACCGTGGGAATTTCGGCGATGTCGGCCATCTGCCCGTTCGAATAGAAGGCTGTTATGCGTCCGCCGTCCGAAATCTGCACGCGAACCACTTCACCGGCGCGATAGCCGTCCTGGTTCAGCGTAATGATCTTTGCCGTGTTGGGATTGTCCGCCGAATATTGCGTGAGGCCCGTCGAGCCGTGCGACAAAGTCACATCGCCGACCGGCACGCCATCGACCGTCAAATCGTTGATGGTGGTCGTCGCGAAAGGCGGCGTGAGCTGGCTGTTCACGAAGGTGAAATCCTGCCCCACATTGGTCCACATTGGTTCGGTGCCGGTGGCGTTGCTGTCGGATTTGTAGAACAGGTTCCAGGTGTCCTGGCCGCCCTCGGTAGCACTGTCGACCTTGGCCCAGCGCAACTGCACCTGCACCGGCGTGCCCTGCGCATCATAGATGGTGATCGCATCGCCCGAGATGGACTGGGCTTCGAAGATCGCGGATTCGTTTGCCTGCACAGAGCCCATGGTCGCGAGCGGCGTGGGCGCTCCGTTACCGATGCCGAGCGTCGCCGCGCCCGCACCGGATGCGGTGAGCGTGTGGTTGGGGCTGTCCGATGTGATGACGAGCTGGTTGCCGCCGGTAATCGATGCGGTGATGCCGTCGAGATCGGCGTTGTCGTTGATGGCGGCCATCAGCGAGGCCAGGTTGTTGTAATCGTTCGCACCCCCGGCATTGCTGATGTTGAAGCTGACGGAGGCGCCGCCGTTGACCTGCAGCGTCAGCGCGCTGTTGTTCGCCACATAGCCCGGGCCTCCGGCCGGAGTGACCCCGCCATTGGTGGCGGCGACGGCGCTCGCACCCGCGCCGCCGACCAGAACGGCGGTCGTGGTGCCCGACGGCGTGGTTTCGGTGATGTCGATTGCGGCCGTGCCTGCGGTGGTCGTGGAGGAGACCGTGAAGCCGGTCACCCCCGCCGTCGCCAGGGCGGAGTTGATTTGCGCAATGATTTCGGCGTCGTCGACCGTGCCGCTCACATCGGTGTCTGCGAGTGTGATGGTCTGTCCGGCAACGGTGAACGAGGTGCCGATCGCGTTCGGAGCCGAGAACGTCGTTGTCGCGGCCGTCGGCGTTCCACCCGCCGCGTTTGTCAGGTCGGCACCGTTCGTCACGGCAACGCCGGTCTGTACGAAGGGAATGAGCGAACCGACGGTGCGCGGATCGTTGGCATAATCGCTCGGCTGCACGAGCCCGCTGGTCGGCGAAAGCGGAAGATTGCCGCGATAGGTGATGACGGAGGTCGCGCGGGCGGGAAGGATGTCGTTCGTCAGCGGCATGACTTCCGGCACGCTGCCGGAGACGTTGCCCGTGGCGCGGTCGATGGGGAGAAGCTTCAGGTAATAGCCAGCGCCGTTGACGAGGAAGCCATTCTTGTCGATCTCGAAGTCACCGCGGCGGGTGTACGTATCGGTGCCGGAAAACAGCGGCTGCCCGTCTGAGGTTCCCGTCGCGGTCGAGACGACGAAATAGCCGTCGCCATTCATCGCCATATAGGTCGCGTTCGAGGCCGACTGGATATCGCCCTGCACGGTGTTGGTCGCGCGGCTCTGGGAAATGACGGCGCCCGCCACCTGACGGGAGGGGATGTTGTCGGGGATGAGATCGGTGAAGCTCGTATCCGTCCGCTTGAAGGCGGTCGTCTGCGAGTTCGCGATATTGCCCGAAATGTTCTCGAGCGCGTAGGACTGCGCTCTCAGCCCCGAAACCGCGGTGGTCAGTGCCCCGAAGATACCCATAATCGTCTCCCGATGGACCGGCGCCGCCCGAGCGGGGCCGAAATCATTGCCTGTCAGGGGATCTGCAAACGGGGGGCCAGATACTGACTCCTGAAAAATCAATAACTTAGTCGTGAACGATCCATATTGAGGGTGGAAGTTTCGACCCGGTCCCGGCAGATTCTGCCCGGTCGGAATGCCTCGGAACCGCCGCACATTTCGCTACATCAGACGGCAGAGGAGAATGTCATGAACCGGTCTGTTGCGTTTGCCCTTGTCGCCGTCCTTACCCCGCTTTGTCTTCCCGCCGCGGCCCAGGAAACCACCAAAATCGCCACCGAAACTCTCGCGAGCGGCCTCAAGAATCCCTGGGGTCTCGCATTCCTGCCCGACGGGCGCATGCTGGTGACCGAACGTGCCGGGCGCCTCCTGCTTGTGGCAAGCAATGGCGAGAAGACACGGATCGAGGGCACGCCCGACGTCTACGCCCGCGGCCAGGGCGGCCTGCTCGATGTCGCGACCGACCCGGATTTCGCGAGCAACCGTTTTGTCTACCTCAGCTATGCCGAGACCGGGGCGATGGGCGTTGGAACCGCCGTCATGCGCGGCGTTCTGTCCGAAGACTTCAAGAAATTCGAGAAAAAACAGGTCATCTTCCGTCAGGCGCCGAAGGTCTCCGGCAACAATCATTTCGGCTCGCGCCTCGTCTTCGCACGCGACGGCAAGCTGTTCATCACGCTCGGAGATCGGTTCGCGCAGCGCGACAGCGCGCAGGATCTCGGCACGACGATCGGCAAGGTCGTGCGCATCAACAAGGACGGGACCATTCCCGAAGACAATCCCTTCGTCGGCCGGGCGGGCGCGCTCAAGGAAATCTGGTCGTACGGACACCGCAACATCCAGGGCGCGGCGCTGCATCCCGACACCGGCGCTCTTTTCACGGCGGAACACGGCGCGCGCGGCGGCGACGAACTTAACAAGCCGGAAGCGGGAAAGAATTACGGCTGGCCGGTCATTTCCTACGGCGTGAACTATGACGGCTCGAAGATCGGCGAAGGCACCGAAAAGCCGGGCCTGGAGCAGCCGCTGAAATATTGGGATCCGAGCTTCGCTCCGTCGGGCCTTGCCTTCTACACCGGCGACCGCTTCGCCAACTGGAAGGGCGATCTGTTCATCGGCGGTCTGTCCGGCATGCGACTCGTGCGCGTGGATATGGACGGCGAAAAACCCGGCGCGGAAGAAATCCTGCTTGGAGATCTCGGCGAGCGCATACGCGACGTCGTTCAGGGGCCGGATGGCCTCCTTTACCTTCTGACCGACGATCAGGACGGCAAAGTGCTGCGCCTGACACCTGGCTGACTCAAAGCCCGCTTCGGGCACACAAAAGCCCGCGGCCTCCCGCGGGCTTTTTGCTTTCGGCTACGCGTCCAAGCAACGCATGTAACTATAAAAAGCCGCAAATGTATTTCTCAGCACATGGAATGTGGTGCGCAAAATACCACGCTTTATTACTCCGAAGGGACGAGTTGACGAGGGTAACGCATGCCAAAATCTTGTGCTACGTCTGACCTGCAAGCCGACGTCACAACGATAAATGTTCATACGCGAACAGTCGGAGATTCCATTGCGCGCCATTACCTCGAACGGCATTCAGATCGATCAGGACCTTGCCGCCTTCATCGAGACCGAGGTTCTTCCCGGAACGGAGGTCGACCGCGACGATTTCTGGCGCGGGTTCAACGCGCTTGTCGAAGAGTTCGAGCCGCGCAACCGCGCGCTCATGGAGCAGCGGGCGCAGTTTCAGGAAAGACTGGACGCCTATTTCCATGCACACCGCGCGTCTCCCACGAGCACGGACGAGCAGCTCGCCTTTCTCAAGGAGATCGGCTATGTCGCCCCGGAGCCAGGCCCCTTCCTTGTCGGTACGTCCGGTCTCGACGCTGAAGTCCGCGCAATTCCGGGGCCGCAGCTCGTCGTCCCTCTCAGCAATGCGCGCTATCTGCTCAACGCCGCCAATGCGCGCTGGGTTAGCCTCTACGATGCGCTGTACGGCACCGACGCCCTTCTTCCCGTGGAAGATATGGCGCCAAGCGGGTTCGACACCGCACGTGCCACGCGCGTCGTGTCCTATGTACAGGAATTCCTGAACCGCATCATGCCTCTGCGGGAAGGTGATCACGCGGAGGTCGAGCGGTATTTCGTCGAGGGCGGCTGGCTCTGCTGTCGCCTGAGAGACGGCACTCTGGCCGAACCGTCGAACGCCGATGTCTTCGCCGGATATCAAGGCACACCGGAAAACCCGGATGCGATTTTGCTGAAGCACCACCGGCTTCATATCGAACTCGTCATCGACCGGACCTCGCCCGTCGGCCAGCTCAGCGCGGCGGGCGTGTCGGACGTTATTGTCGAGGCCGCGATCACCGCGATCACCGATGCGGAAGACAGCGTCGCCGCCGTCGATGCCGCGGACAAAATCCTCATCTACCGCAATCTCCTCGGCCTGATGAACGGAACCCTCAGCGTCACATTCCCCAAAGGCGCGGAGACGATCACCCGCACACTGAACAAAGATCGCATGTTCACGGCACCGTCCGGCGAGCCATTGGCGCTCAAGGGAACAAGCCTGCTTCTCGTTCGCAATGTCGGCCAGCACATGCCGACGGACATGGTGCGCGACCCAGACGGCACGGATGTGTGCGAAGCTCTGGTCGATGCGGTCGTGACCGTCCTGATCGCGCTCCACGATCTGCGCGGTCCGCACAAGGGCACCAACAGCCGTTCAGGCTCGATCTATGTGGTCAAGCCGAAGATGCAGGGACCGGACGAGGTGCAGCTCGCCGTCGATCTCTTTGCACGGATTGAGGAGATGTACGGACTGCCCGACAAGACGATCAAGATCGGCATCATGGACGAGGAGCGGCGCATGAGCGCCAATCTTCTTGCCGCCGTGCATGTCGCGCGCGAGCGCGTCTTCTTCATCAATACGGGCTTCCTCGATCGCACCGGCGACGAGATCCATTCGATCATGGAGGCCGGCCCGGTCGTTCCGAAGGCCGACATGAAAAAGAGCGCCTGGCTTGCGAGCTATGAGAGCCGCAACGTCGCGCTCGGCCTCATGACGGGACTGGAACTGAAGGGCCAGATCGGCAAAGGCATGTGGACGGCAACGGACCGCATGGCCGACATGCTCGACCAGAAAGCCTCGCACATCCTGCAGGGCGCCAGCACGTCATGGGTGCCCTCGCCGACCGCTGCGGCCCTGCATGCCCTGCACTACCATCGCTACAGCGTGGAAGAGCGCCAGAGCACTCTGAAATCCCTGTTTCCGATGCCGGTCACGGCTATGCTCGCCCTTCCGCTTGCCAAAGCCCGGGATCTCGAACGCTCCGCCGTTCTGCGCGAGCTCGACAACAATGTTCAGGGCATTCTCGGTTATGTCGTCCGCTGGATCGACCAGGGCGTCGGCTGTTCCAAGGTGCCCGACATCAACGGCGTCGGCCTGATGGAAGACCGCGCGACCTTGCGCATTTCCAGTCAGCACATCGCCAACTGGCTGCTGCACGATGTCGTGTCGGAACAGGATGTCGATGAAAGTCTGCGGCGCATGGCGGGTCTGGTCGACGCACAGAACGCGGATGACGCAGGCTACACCCCGATGGCGCCGGACTTCGACGGCATCGCGTTCACGACGGCCCGCCGCCTCATCCTCGAAGGCCGCGCGCAGCCGGGCGGTTACACCGAATACATCCTGCACGCCGGGCGCCGCGCCCGAAAGAGGGAATTGAGCGGAGCGTAAGGCCGGGCTCGCCCGGCCCCGCGCTCCGCCGATCAGTGCGGACGCGCCACGGCGCCTTCGCTTTTGTCGTGCGTGCCGAAACGGTCGATCATGGTCGCGCTTGCCTCGTTCAGGCCGATGACCATGACCGTCGCGCCCTTGGACCTCATGCGGAACACCACCTTGTCGAGAGCCCCGACCGCCGTGATGTCCCAGAAATGAGCGCGGCTGACATCGATGGTCACACGCTCCGGCACCTCTTCCATGACCAATGCCGCTGCGAACGCCTCGGCCGATGCGAAGAATATCTGTCCATAGACATTCCAGACCACCGCGCCGTCCGCATCGATCCGCTCGACCTGAACGAGCCGCGCCACCTTGCCGGCGAAGAACACACCGGACAGCAGCACTCCGACGAGGACGCCCTGCGCAAGGTCATGCGTCGTAACGACGGTCGCGACCGTCGCCGACATGACCACGGACGACTGCCAGGGATTGACGCGCAGTTCGAGGATCGAACGCCACGAAAAGGTGGAGATCGACACCATGATCATCACCGCCACAAGCGCGGCCATGGGGATGATGCGGACGATGTCGTCGAGCACAAGGATTAGAAAGAGAAGAAACGCGCCCGCCACGAAGGTCGAAAGCCGTCCCCTGCCCCCGGATGTCACATTGATGACGGACTGGCCGATCATGGCGCAGCCGCCCATGCCGCCGATCAGCGCCGAGGCGATGTTGCTCGTCCCCTGACCGAAGCATTCGCGGTTCTTGCTGCTCGGCGTATCCGTCATGTCATCGATGATCTGTGCCGTGAGCAGGCTCTCGAGAAGCCCGACAAGGGCGAGCGTCACCGAATAGGGGAAAATGATCGTCAGCGTTTCCCAGGTCAGCGGCACCTGCGGCAGCGCAAAGACCGGCAGCGTGCCCGGAAGCTCTCCCAGATCGCCCACCGTCCGCACATCGATGCCGAACCACAGAACGACGCCCGTAAGAGCGGCAATCGCGACGAGCGGTGACGGAACGGTCTTTGTAAGGAGAGGAAAGAGATAGATGATGCCAAGGCCCGCGGCGACGAGCGCGTAGGTTTCCATGGGCATGCCGGTCAGTTCCGGCAATTGGGCCATGAAGATCAGGATCGCCAGTGCATTGACGAAACCGGTTATGACCGAGCGGGACACGAAGCGCATCAAACGGCCGAGCTTGAGAAAACCCGCCCCGATCTGGAGCACACCCATCAGGATCGTCGCCGCGAACAGATATTCGAGTCCGTGATCGCGCACGAGGCCGACCATCAGGATCGCGGTCGCGGCGGTCGCCGCAGAAATCATTCCGGGCCGCCCGCCGGTGAAAGCAGACACGCAGGCGATGGCGAACGACGCGTACAGGCCGACCTTGGGATCGACCCCCGCGATCACCGAAAAGCCGATGGCTTCGGGAATGAGGGCAAGGGCGACCACGATGCCGGACAGCACGTCGCGCCCTGGATTGGAAAACCATTCTCGGGTGTATTTTTGAAAGGTCATGTCAGTTTCCGCAGAGCACCACGACGGCCCGGGACTGATCAGTCCCGTTCAGCGAACATCGCGGCGGTTGCGTGGTCCGGCGGATTGGCGGCCGGAAGAGCCACCCGGGATTTCACCGGGTCCAGTCGAATAAGTGTCTGATATACGAACAGGTATACCAAGAAAAGAGGCGTTATCGCCGCGATCCGGCTCGCTGTGACGTGGAACTTTGACGGCTCACGTGACGTTCTGGGTAACGTCACTTATGGGGAGAGAGAGAATGCGCGTCGGCAAACCTTCTGCGGTCATGTTCATCGTGTCGTGCGTGCTGGCGGCGCTTGCCGTCCTTGCAATGATCACCTCCATTCCCGTCGTCGACGGAAACGAATTCATCGTCATGTTCGCAGCATGGGCCGTGCTGGCCTTCTCGACCGTCGTCCGCGGAATCTAGCGGCTGTTCTCACCATTTCTGGAAGATGAACCAGGCGCCGGCCGCGATCAGCGCAAAGCCCACGGCGTGGTTCCAGGACAGGCTTTCCTTCAGGTAGAGAACCGAAAATCCGGCGAAGACCAGAAGTGTAATGACTTCCTGCATGGTCTTCAGTTCGGCCGCCGAATAGACCTGATGGCCGATGCGGTTGGCCGGAACCGCGAAGCAATATTCGACGAAGGCGATGCCCCAGCTGGCGAGAATCACCCAGACGAGCGGTGTGCTGGTGAACTTCAGATGCCCATACCAGGCGAAGGTCATGAACAGGTTGGAGCAGACCAGAAGCAGGATGGGGGCGACATAAGGCGATGCAAAGACGGACATATTCAGCTTTCGTCTGAGAGGGAATTCACAGGCTCGGCGCGCCAATGGCGATGAGAGCGGCGTTGTGATTAGATTCTGCCGTGCGGCTGCGCCGCTTAATGGCAGTCCGCATCAAGGCAACAAAAAACGGGGGACTTTCATGCATCTTTCAGCTCCTACCCAGCCGGTCTTTCTCATCTCGCTCGTGGTCGGCGTGCTTGCCATCCTCGGGCTGTTCGTCGTCATACCCTTCGTGTCCGCCAATGCGGTCTGGCTCCTGATTGCGGCTTTCGCGCTGCTCGCGCTCGGCAATCTTCTCCGCAATCTTTAGGCATCTCTGGCAAGACGCCGGACGGCCCGCGCCGCCCGGCGTCTGTGCGTGAAATCTTTCAGATCATCGGCAGCATCAGCGCGAAGATCACCGCGAGAAGAGCCACCGCCGGCGTGATATCCCTCCAGCGTCCGGCCAGAATTTTCACGACCACATAGGTGATGAAGCCGAGGCCGAGACCGACCGCGATGGAATAGGTCAGCGGCATGGTCACCACCGTCACCGCGACCGGCGCGGCCTCGGTCAGGTCGTCCCAATCCACCTCCGACAGCGAACGCGCCATCACGACCGCGACGAACAGCAGCGCCGCCGCCGTCGCATAGGGCGGAATGGAACCCGCGAGCGGCGCGAAGAACAGCGCCAGCAGGAAACAGCCCGCCGTAACGACAGAGGCAAGTCCGGTGCGCCCGCCGGCCGTCACGCCGGCGGCGCTTTCGATGTAGGATGTCGTGTTCGAGGTGCCGAGCAGAGCGCCCATTGTCGTGGCCGATGAATCGGCAATCAGCGCCTGGCGCAACCGCGGGAGGTTGCCGTCCTTGTCGAGCAGCTTCGCGCGGTAAGATACGCCGACCAGCGTCCCGGCCGTGTCGAAGAAATCGACGAAGAACATGGTCAGCGCGACGATCCAGAACGTGGTTTCGGCCACGCGCGAGAAATCGAGCTGAAGCAGGGTCGGCGCGAGCGATGGCGGCACATCGACGATGCCGGCAATCGAGGCCACGCCAAGCGGAATGCCGAGCAAGGTCACGACCAGAATGCCGATGATGGTCGATCCCACCACTTTCAGCTGGTTCAGAGCCGCGATGATCGCGAAGCCCAGCAGCGCCAAGAGCGGTGCCGCCGCAAGCAGATTGCCGTGGGTGACGAGCGTCGCCGGATGATCGACGACAAGCCCTGCCCCCTGAAGCGCAATGATCGCGAGAAAGAAGCCGATGCCCGCCGAGGTCGCGAGCTTGAGTGAATTCGGAACGGAATTCACGAGCCAGGCGCGGATGGGAAGGATCGAGACGATCAGCGCCAGCACGCCGGAGACAAGCACAGCCGCCAGCGCCTGCTGCCACGTAAAGCCCATCGTGCCCACGACGGCAAAGGCGAAGAAGGCGTTGAGGCCCATTCCGGGCGCCAGCGCAATCGGATAGTTCGCATAGAGCGCCATGACGAGCGTGGCGATCGCCGCCGCGAGACAGGTCGCGACGAACACCGCCTCCTTCGGCATGCCCGCAGCCGAAAGAATGCTCGGATTGACGAAGATGATATAGGCCATGGTGAGGAATGTGGTGACACCCGCCACCACCTCCGTCCTGACCGTGGTGCCGTTGGCGGAGAGATCGAAGAAGCGTTCGAGCACGCCTCCCCTCACCGCGCCTGTCGGCCTGGCTGCCTCTGACATGGATCCCCCGTTCACGGCCCCCAAGGCCGTGGCGCAATCGAAGACGCCTGCACAGAGTCCGTCAATCGCGAAAAACGTCGGATGCAGCGTCAGGAGACGCCGTAGCGCGCTTCCGCAAGATCGATCTCGCGCACAAGGCGGCGGCCGTCCTGATCGTCGAGTTCGCGGTGGCGCATCAGGCGGAAGATCTCCGTCCGCTCGGCCTGCAGCCCAGCCAGGCGCAATTCGCGCTCCATCGCGCTATCGCGCCGAAACGCGTCGGCGGTCTCTCCGGGCTCGTTCAGGGCCGAAATGCGGATGCGGTAGATATCCATGATGCGCGTGGCGACATCGGACGACAGGGCCTCGCTGTCGGCATCTTTCGCCAGCCTGTTCTGGGCCGCGCCGATGGCAAGGATGGCCGCCTCCGCCGCGCGGACACGCGCTCTGTCCAGACGCTCCAGAACCTGCGGCTCATCGGGCAGCGACACGCCCTTCAGAAGAAACGGCAGGAACAGGCTGGCCAGAACAAGCGAGGTGATGATGACGCCTGCGGCGAGGAAAATCGCGAGATCGCGGGCCGGAAACATCGTGCCGTCGTTCATCACGAAGGGCAGCGTCAGGATGCCTGCAAGCGTGATCGCCCCGCGCACGCCCGCCAATGACACCACCGCGACCGCCCGCCATCCGGGATTGACGATCTTCGAACCTTTGCGCGCTTCGCGGAACAGCGTGAACCTCAGCGAGATCCACACCCAAACAAAGCGCAGCACCCCCAGCCCGACGACGATGGCAAGCACATAGACGAGAAGCCATGCCGGATCGTGGTTGCCGCTTTCGCGCACCGCGTCTCCGGCCCGCAGGAAAAGGCCGGGAAGCTGCTCGCCCAGCAGAACGAAGATGACGCCGTTCGCGCCAAGCTGCACCGTGTCCCACACCGCGCTGCGCCGCACCCGCGTCACGGCCAGCGCGTTGCCGGTGCTTTCCGAAAAGCTCATCGTGATGCCCGCCGCCACCGCCGCCAGAATGCCCGAACAATGCGCGTGCTCGGCCGCGAGATAAGCGCCGAACGGGATCAGAAGACTGATCAGGATCTGCGCGCCGGTGTCTTCGCCCCAACGCACCGTGATCGCATCCTTCAGGCGCACGACGCTCCACGTCACCCCGATGCCGATGGCGATGCCGCCGATGGCAAGCCATAAAAACGTGCCGAATGCATCGACGACGGAAAAGCTTCCGCTGAGCGCCGCCGCGACCGCAAAGCGCATGCACACGAGCCCCGACGCATCGTTCAGCAGGCTCTCGCCTTCCAGTATGTGCATCATGCGCTTGGGCATCGGAACCCGCTTGGCAAGCGCGGACACGGCAATCGGATCGGTCGGAGACAGGATCGCCGCGAGCGCGAAGGCGACGGGCAAGGGCATTGCCGGGATCATCCAGTGGATGAAGAAGCCCATGCCGATGACCGTGAAAAGAACAAGCCCCAGAGCAAGTTCGAGGATTGTGCCGATGTCGCGGAAGAAGCCGTGCTTGGGAATCCGCCAGCCGTCCAGAAACAGAAGCGGCGGCAGAAACAGCAGGAAGAAGATGTCGGGCTGCAGCACCACATGCAGCTCGGCCATGGAGCCGATCAGCGCCCCGGTCGCGATCTGCACCAGCGGCAGCGGCGCGGGAAACGGCATCATGCGCGTCACCGCTCCGCTGACGACAACCGCCAGCAGAAGAACAAGCGCGATGGTGATGGTTTCCATTATCCCCGGCCGGCCCGGCAGCGTCAGGTTCGAAGCGCCGCGCCGATCACGCGGCGGGCGCTTGCAACCGCCGAATTCTCCGGAGCGATGCCAAGCAGACGCTCGGCCTGTTCGGCGGCCATCGGCTCGCCGAACGCGGCGCCCTGCGCGTACTGACAGCCGATATGATAGAGCTCGACCGCATCCGAATCCGTCTCCGCGCCTTCGGCAATGACATCGAGACCAAGCTCGCGGCCAAGCTGGATCATCGAGCGCAGAATGGCGACGCGGTGGACCTTCGACTGCTGGCGCAGGAAGCTGCGGTCCATCTTCACGGTGTCGAACGAGAACCGCTCGAGATAGGCAAGGCTTGCATGGCTCGTGCCGAAATCGTCGAGCGCAAGGCCAAGGCCGAGTTCGCGCAGCTTCTCCAGAATATGCGCCGCGCGCTCGGGGCTCTGGACGACGAGATTTTCCGTCAGTTCCAGTTTCAGCGAG
This sequence comes from Rhizobiales bacterium Ga0077545, assembly GCA_001464335.1. GTDB lineage: Bacteria > Pseudomonadota > Alphaproteobacteria > Rhizobiales > Methylopilaceae > Flaviflagellibacter. The sequence continues at coordinate 37,174 of LNEV01000007.1, forward strand.
CCACGCACGAGAATGGTGCGCGCCAGAACCGTTTTCAGATCCTGGATGAGATCCTGCCGGTCGAACTGCTTTGCCGGCAGGTTGACGGTCACGAACAGAGCCGGGTCGAGCGGCACGCGGCGCTGCCACGCCGCCAGTTGGCGCGAGGCGCGGTCGATAGCGAACAGGCTGAAATCGACGATGAGGCCGGTTTCTTCCGCGATGGAGAGAAATTCGGCGGGCGGACGTTTCGCATAGCGCGGATGATCCCAGCGCAGCATGGCCTGGAAGCCGACGATGGAACGGTCTTCGAGACGCACGATCGGCTGGTAGAGAACGCGCAATTCCTCGCGCTCCAGCGCGCGGCGTAGCTCGCCCTCGACGAGAAGCCGGTCGGTCTTGGCCGTACGCATGGTCGGGCGGAACACTTCGATATGGTTGCCCCCGCCCGCGCGCTTGGCGTGGAACATCGCGACTTCGGCATTGCGGAGCATGTCCTCGCACGAGACCGCGGTGCGCGGCTCCATCACGGCAAGGCCGATCGAGGCGGTCAGGACGAGCTCGCGGCCCGAACTCGCCACCGGAGCGGAGATCGCCTTGCGGACCGTATCGGCGAACTGCGTGATGCGCGAGCCCTCACGTTCGGACAGCAGAAGAAGACCGAACTGGTCGCCGCCAAGCCGCGCCAGCATGTCCTGGCTTTTCAGATGCCGCCCGACGCGGCGCACGATGGTCAGAAGCAGCGTGTCGGCGGCGGTCAGGCCCACCGTATCGTTGACCTTCTTGAAACCGTCGATATTGACGACGAGGACGGTCGGCCGGATGCGGTCGTCGGCCGCCGCAAACGCCAATGCCGCCTCGACGCGGTCGAGGAAAAGCTGGCGGTTCGGCAGGCCGGTGAGGTTGTCGTAGACCGCGTTGTGCAGAAGCCGCTCCTCGGCGGTCTTGGCGTCGGTGATGTCGATCAGCGTACCGACGCATCGGGTCACTTCGCCATGAGCTGCGACCACGGGGCGGATGCGCAGCAACATCCAATGGTAATGACCGTCCTGCGCCCGGAAGCGGAATTGCTCGGACACCTTGCCCCGGCGCTCCGCCACGATCATGTCGAGCGCGGCGCGGAAACGGTCGCGATCTCCAGGATGAAGCACATCGAGCCAGCTCGCCGCCGGGCCGTGCAGATCGCCCTTCTGAAGTCCGAGCAGATGCTCGAATTCTGGCGTGACGTGAACGCGATCGGCCGCGACATCCCAGTCCCAGACGAGATCGCCCGAGCCGGTGATGGCCAATGCCCGGCGCTCGAGATCGGAGCCGAGACCGTGCGCGAGCCCAGCGCCTGCGAACGCGTGCTGCATCACGGTGAAGCCGAGCAGCAGCACGATCAGCACGAGACCCCCGACAAGCGCCGGAGCAACGACGTCGTTGTCGATGATTCCGGCAACCGTCAGGCCCGCGGCCGCAACCCAGGCGACGAGCAGGAACCAGGACGGGATCAGCATCACCGCGCGGTCGAAATTGTGCAGCGCCAGCCACACGACGACACCGAAGCCCATGATGGAGACGAAGCCGAGCGATATGCGTGCAATGCCCGCCGCGACCGGCGCGTCCACGATGGCGATCCCGACCAGCGCCATCATGCCGAGCAGCCACACCGCGCTGATATGGCCGAAACGCACATGCCAGCGGCTGAGATTGAGATAGGCGACAAGGAAGACGATGAGCGTCGCCGCCAGCATGGCCTCGGCGCCGGCGCGGTAGAGGTGATCCTGGCCGGGTCCGAGATTGAAGATCTTGTGCCAGAAGCCGAAATCGATGGCGAGCCAGACCAGCACTGCCCAAGCGAGAGCGCCGGCGGCCGGGAACATGGCCGATCCCTTCACCACGAAGACGATGGTGAGAATGAGCGCGAGCAGCCCGGCAATGCCGAGCACGATGCCCTTGTAGAGGGTCAGATTGTTGACGTTGTCCTTGTAGGCGTCCGGCTCCCACAGATGCAGTTGCGGCAGCTTGTCGGAGGCCAGCTCGACGACGAAGGTGACGGTGGCTCCGGGATCGAGCGTGATGTTGAAAATGTCCGTATCGCCGGAATTCTCGCGTTCGGGCCGGAAGCCCTGGCTCGCCGTCACATCCGCAAGACGGCGCGATCCGAGATCGGGCCAGATCACGCCGGAGCCGACAAGACGGTAATGCGGCGCGACCAGCAGGCGGTCGATCTGTTCGTCGGACGTGTTGGTCAGTGCGAACAGCGCCCAATTGGTCGGACCCGGCTCCTGCGCGACGACCTCGATGCGGCGCACGATGCCCTCGGCCGACGGAGCCGTCGTTACCTGAACGCGATCTCCCTCCGAGGTGAAGCGCTCGATGATGCGGGTCAGATCGATCGCGGGGCGGTCGAGCGGAACGATGATCGGCTCAAGCGCAAAGGCCCGGCCGCCGGCCACAAGTGCCAACACCAGAACCAAAAGGGCGCAAACCCTGGCCCGTACGCGATCCAACCTGTTCTCCCCCTTGGCCGTTTCCGGCCGTCAGCCCTGTCGTCGGCCTTTGGCCGGTCTCCCGGCAGGTTCAGCCATTATCGGCCGTTCGCATCGCCCCTGAGAAGGGCGAAAAGAAGGTGATCCTGCCAGACGCCGTCGATGCACAGATATTCGCGGGCATAACCTTCCTTGGTGAAGCCGACTTTTTCGAGAAGGCGCACCGACGCGGCATTGTGTGGAAGGCAGGCCGCTTCCAGCCGCCGCAGCCGCATGGCCCCGAATGCGTGGGGAACGAGCGCGCGCACACCGGCGGTCATATGGCCCTTTCCGGCATGGGCCTCGCCCATCCAGTAGCCCATGGTTCCGGTCTGGGCGACGCTGCGCCGGATGTTCGAGATCGTCACGCCGCCCAGCAGTTCTCCCGAGGCGTTGGCGAACAGAAAGAAACTGTATGCGGTGTCGAGCCGCCGCTCTTCGGCGTAGCGGCGCAGGCGGCGGCGAAAGGCGGCGCGCGTCAGGTCGTCCTGAGGCCAGACAGGCTCCCAGGGCTTCAGAAAGGCACGCGAACGGCTGCGCAGATCCGCCCATTCCTCGAAATCGGCGGCGACGGGAGCCCGCAGCCACACCCCGTCTCCTCTCAGCGCCGGAAGGTGGTCATCGCCGGAGAAGGCGCGCAGAAACGTCATGTCAGGCCGCCGCGGAGGGTGCGCCAAGCCGCTCGCAGATGCGCGCGAACGGAGGAAGCCCCGAGACCGGACCGATGGCGGCCAGCGACGGCGTCGCGGAAAGGGCGGCAAGCCCGACCCGCTTCACGTCCTCGAGCGTGACGGCTTCGAGCCGCTCCAGAATCTCCTCGGCGCCGACCGGACGGCCGAGCGTCAGAAGCTGGCGCGTCAGGCGTTCGGTGCGCGAAGGCGGCGATTCCTGCGCCAGTTCGAGCGACATGCGCATCTGCGCCTTGGCCCGCGCGACTTCCCGTTCGGTTGCCGACACCGTCGTTCCGGCAATCTCGTCGAGCATGACCGGCATCAGTTCTTCGAGGTCGTCCTCGCCCGTCCCCGCATAAATGCCGAACAGGCCGGTGTCCGCGAACGCCCAGTGGAAGCTCAGGATCGAATAGACGAGCCCCCGCTTTTCACGGATTTCCTGAAACAGGCGCGAGGACATGCCGCCGCCCAGAATGTTCGAAAACACCTGGAGCGCGAGCGTGTCCGTGTCGCCGAGCGCACGGCCCGGAAACGCCAGGACAAGATGGGCCTGTTCGAGGTCGCGGTGCGTGCGCACCTCCCCGCCCTTCCAGATCGCCGGGGAAATGCCGGGCCCGGCCGCGGCGGCAACACCGCCAAGATGGTCTTCGGCGAGCTTCACGACTTCGCGGTGATCGACGGCACCGGCCGCAACGAGCACACCCCGTTCACCCTTGTAATGACGGCCGAGGAAATCGGAGATCGCGTTCCGGTCGAGCGCCGTCACCGATTGCGGCGTGCCGAGAATCGGGCGGCCGATCGACTGGCCTGCAAAGGCCGTGGCGTGTGCGATGTCGTAGACGATATCGTCCGGCGTGTCCTCCGTCGCCCCGATCTCCGACAGGATGACGCCCTTCTCGCGCGCGAGTTCCTCCTCGGTCAGCAAAGGGTCGGTCAGGATGTCGGAGAGGATGTCCACGGCGAGCGGCACATGCTCGGCAAGCACGCGCGCATCGTAACTCGTCTGTTCGATGCCCGTTGCCGCGTTGAGATCGCCGCCGACCTGTTCAATCTCCTCGGCGATTTGGAGCGCCGTGCGGCGGCTCGTTCCCTTGAACGCCATATGCTCCAGAAGATGTGCAAGACCATGCTCGTTCGGCGTCTCGCTGCGCGAGCCCGCGCCGAACGCGATCGAAAGCGCGGCCGTCCCGATGCCCGGCATGTGGTCGGTCGCGACCGTCAGCCCGTTGGCCAGCTTTGTAACTTCGACGCTCACGCGACCTCCTGCGCCGCGCGCGTATGGGCAGAGACGAATTCTTCTATCTTCTCAAGATCGTTCGGCAGAACCGTGAAGCGCTCCTTGCGCTCCATGGTGCCCGCGAGATGCTCGGGCAGGCCCGCCTCGACGCCGGTTGCCGCCTTCACCGCATCGGGGAATTTCGCCGGGTGCGCGGTGCCGAGAACCACTTTCGGCACGGACGGATCGCCGCCCATCGCCTCGCCGACCGCGTAGGCCACAGCCGTATGCGGATCAAGGACATAGCCGGTGTCCTTACGAAGTTTCTTCATCATCGCCACCGTTTCCTCCTCGGAGGCGCGGCCCGCGTCGAACTCGGCACGGATCGCTGCCAGCGGAACCGGAGCGACGGTGAAGGAGCCCGATTGCGAAAGCGAGGACATGTGCCGGCGCACCGCGTCCGGATCGCAGCCTTCGGCCTCGAAAAGAAGGCGCTCGAAATTGGACGAAACCTGAATGTCCATGCTCGGAGAGAAGGTCGGCGCAACGCCGCGCACCTCATAGCGTCCGCTCTCGATGGTGCGGGCGAGAATGTCGTTCTGGTTGGTCGCAACGATCAGGCGCTCGACGGGAAGGCCCATTTTCTTCGCCACCCATCCGGCAAAGACATCGCCGAAATTGCCGGTCGGCACGACGAAGCTGACGGGCCGGTGCGGCGCGCCGAGCGCGACTGCGGAGGTGAAGTAATAGACCACCTGCGCGACGATGCGCGCCCAGTTGATCGAGTTGACGGCGGCCAGACGAGTCCTGTCGCGGAAATCGTGGTGATTGAACATCGCCTTCACCAGCGCCTGGCAATCGTCGAAATTGCCCTCGACCGCGACCGCATGCACGTTCGGCGCATCGACCGTCGTCATCTGGCGGCGCTGCACGTCCGAGACGCGGCCGTTCGGAAACAGCACGACGACATCAACGCGTGAACAGGCGCGGAACGCCTCGACGGCCGCCCCACCCGTATCGCCGGACGTCGCCACAACGATCGTCGCACGCTCGCCGCGCTGCGCCAGTGCGCGGTCCATCAAGCGCGCCAGAAGCTGCATGGCGACGTCCTTGAAGGCGATCGTCGGCCCATGGAAAAGTTCCAGGACGAACGTGTTCGGGCCGGTCTGGACCAGAGGCGCGACGGCCGGATGCCGGAAGGTCGCATAGGCGTCCGCGATCATGTCGCGCAGCTCCCCGCCCCCGAACGCCGACCCGACGAAAGGCAGGATCACCGCTTCCGCCACCTCTGCATAGCTGCGTCCGGCAAAGCTCGTGATCGCCTCCGTGCTGGCTACGGGCCAGGTCGCAGGCACATAGAGGCCGCCGTCGCGGGCAAGACCGGTCAGCAAGACATCGGCAAAGCCGAGCGGCGGAGCATCGCCCCGGGTCGAGACGTAAGACAGACTCATGGCATTCCTTGAAAAGAGGGTCGCAAATTAGGCTTCGCCCCCCTTTGAGGCAACCCTGAGACCTCTGGTCCCTTAGCCCTGTCCCCGCTGTCGCCGCCGCGACACCAGAAAAGCGATGAACACCGCCACAAGAGACCCTGCAAGGCCATACCACGTCAGGGCATATTCGAGATGGCGATTGGGAAACGACAACTGCGTCTCCCCCGCCTGCGGCAGGCCGCCGGGCGGCGTGTCGCGGGCATCGATGGTGAAGGGTGCCGCCGATGTCACCTCAAGCCCCCCGGCAATCGCGGCGGCATCGCGGGCATAGAACAGGCGCTTGGCGGGCTCGTCGTCGGGCGTGAAGAGGTTGCGGTCCTGCGGCCCTCGCAGCAGGCCCCGCACGACGACGTCCCCGTCCGGCCGCGCCATCTCTCCGGTGTTCGTCGTCGGAACGAAGCCGCGATTGACGAGAACGGAGGCCGAGCTTCCGGCAATCTCCAGGGGCGTCACGATCCAGTAGCCCGGCCCGGACAGAGGCCCCTTCGCATTGCTCAGGAGGGTGTAGACGCGGGCTTCGAGATCGTGGCGAAAACGGCCCCGCGCCTCCACCGGCCGGTATTCCCAGGCATCAAGGTCGATGTTTTCCCAGTCCGCCAGATCGGGCAGCGGAACGGGCGCTTCCGCCGTCCGCGACGCGACGCGCGCGACGAGCGCCTCTTTCCACTGCAGCCGTTCGAGCTGCCAGGTGCCGAGAGCTATAAGGATGAGGAACGCCACCGAGGCGGCAAAGGTAATCAGAAAAGGAAAGCGCGGGCCCATGAGGGTTCTGGTGATCCCCCACGGCCCGCGCGTCAACCCCAACCGCCCCCGCGATTGCCCTCAACATGCAATCGTGAGGACGCAACTGCAAACGATGATGAGAGCTTTAGTAAATTCCCGTCACGTGAGGCTCACACCGCCGCGGTCTTGATGCGGATGCGCAGATCCTGCTCGGCCGCCAGAGCCTCTTCATAGGCCTTCCATGCGGCCCGGCAGCAATGCTGGGTAACGGCTAGATCGCTTGCGGCGCGGTCGAGATCCTGAAGCGCGCCTTCGCTGTCGAGGAAACGCGGATCCAGATTCTTGCTCTCGCCGGTTTCATCGAAGGTCGCGAGCGCCTCCGTCAGCGCATCGCCGGTGCGCACCACCCGCGCTTCGGCTTTGGAAAGCTCCTCAAGAGCGGCCGCCCGATCCTGCTCGGCGGCGACGAGCTGACGCAAGGTCTGCTCGACAACCTGCGCACTGCCGCGCCATTCGCGGGTGCGTCGTTCGAGATCGTCGCGGATGGCCGAAAGCGCCATGCGAAGCGGCTGCCGGGGGGCGTCGCGCAGCGGTGCGTCCTCGGACGCCTTTGCGAGAATTTCCTGCAGCGGCGTCCGCTGGCGAAGTTCGCGCTCGAAATCCTCACCAATCTTGTCAGCCCAGGATTTACGTTCGGGGGCAAACGGCCCGTAATTTTCGCCCGCCAGCGGGGCAAGATCCTGCACACTCATCATTTCAGTCTCCATCCACCGTCGAGAGGGAGAATGAATTCACAAAACGTTAATTACAACTTCTGTCTAACAACACAGTAAATTTGTAAGATAATCGCCTGAGATTGCACGACTTTTGGTTGCATGCCACGAGACACCCGAAGGCACTTTCCCCGAGACTTGCAACCTTTTGACGATCATTCAGAAGCGAAACGGGCTGCGGCCAAGCCCGCAAAGCGCCGAATCCCGTGCCACGACCGGCTCTCGATGGATAAAAAAAGCCCTCCCGAATGGGAGGGCTTTTCCGATCAATGGGCGCCGGCGACAGGGCCGCCGTAACCCCAGACGTAGATGGCCGCGAACAGGAACAGCCAGACCACGTCGACAAAGTGCCAGTACCAGGCAGCCGCCTCGAAGCCGAAATGCTGCTGCGGCGTGAAATCACCCTTGTAGAGGCGCATCAGGCAGACAAACAGCATGATGGTGCCGACGATGACATGGAAGCCGTGGAAGCCGGTCGCCATGAAGAAGGTCGCGCCGTAGATGTTGCCCGAGAAGTCGAAGGCGGCGTGGCTGTATTCGTAAGCCTGCAGAAGGCTGAACAGCACGCCCAGGGCAACCGTGATCCAGAGCGCCTGCTTCGCTCCGTTGCGGTCGCCTTCGATGATGGCGTGATGCGCCCAAGTGACCGTCGTGCCGGAGGTCAGCAGGATCAGCGTGTTGAGCAGCGGCAGGTGCCAGGGATCGAAGGTCGCAATGCTCGCCGGCGGCCAGACACCGCCCGTGGCTTCGGCGCGCAGGAACTGGTGGGCGTCATTGGGGAACAGGGCCACGTCGAAATAGGCCCAGAACCACGCCACGAAGAACATCACTTCCGAGGCGATGAACAGGATCATGCCGTAGCGGTGATGGATCTGCACGACGCGGGTGTGGTCGCCGCGATTGGCTTCGTTGCGGACGTCACGCCACCACATGAACATGGTGTAGAGGACGAGGCCGAGGCCCGGCAGCATCCACACATAACCGCCGCCATGCATGCCGTAGACCGCGCCGAGCGCGAGCGCGAAGGCACCCATCGCGCCGAGGATCGGCCACGGGCTCAGATCAACCAGATGATAATCATGATGCTTTGCGTGGGCATCGGCCATGGCGTTTCTCCGTCAGATTTTCGGCGCGGAAGGAGCTGCGGCAACTGCTGGCGGCTCGGTCGCGAAAAAGGTATAGGACAGGGTGATCGTGGTCAGACCGTCGAGCGTCTTGTCGTCCACCAGAGCGGGATCGATGAAGAACTGGACGGGCATGTCGATCTCTTCGCCTGCGGCGAGCAACTGCTTGTCGAAACAGAAGCAGTGGATCTTGTTGAAGAACCCGCCTGTCACATCCGGCGTGACATTGTAGGTGGCGGACCCCCACTGATCCTGCGCGGACATGTTCTTGGCGCGGTAAAAGGCAAGAACGGTCTCGCCGACCTTCACATCCATCTCGCGCTGCACGGGCTGGAACTTCCAGTTCAAACCCGCGGCGGTGTTTGCGTCGAAGCGCACACGGATCACCCGGTCGGTGACCTTGTCGGGCGCGGCACTGGCAACAAGCGGCGTGCCGCCGAAACCCGTCACGCGGCAGAACATGTCGTAGAGCGGCACGGCCGCAAAGGCGGCGCCGAGCATGCTGAGCCCGAACACGGCGCAGGATGCCGCGACCAGTTTGTGATTGTTCCTCGGCGCGCTCATCACAGGGGCCTGTTCACGACGTCCCCGCCAAGGCGGAACAGGGTGATGAGGTAGAACAGGACGACAAGCCCGCCGAGCACCAGCGCGAGCGCGATGTTGCGCGCGCGGCGGCGGCGCTTCTGTTCATCGGAAAGAACCAATCCCTTGTCCGGCTCTGCCATCGCTCAGGCTCCCGCTGAAAACAGCGCCTCGCCAAGCAAGGTGGCGTAGAGCACGAAGAGGTAAAGGATCGAATAGGCGAAAAGATCGCGCGCCGCCTTGATCGCGGGCGCACCCTCGCGCACGCGGAAGACGCGGATGGCGAGCATCAGGAACAGCGCTCCCATGCCGATCGACACCGCACCATAGGTCAGGCCACCGAAGCCCATCGCGAACGGCACGACGGCGAGCGGCACGAGAATGAGCGAATAGATCAGGATCTGGCGGCGGGTTTCCGCCTCGCCGGCGACAACCGGCAGCATCGGCACGCCGGCGCGCGCATAATCCTCGGACTTCACGAGCGCCAGCGCCCAGAAATGCGGCGGCGTCCAGATGAAGATGATGAGAAACAGAACCACGCTCTCGACACTGATCGAGCCTGTCACCGCGACCCAGCCGACCATGGGCGGGAACGCGCCGGCCGCACCGCCGATGACGATGTTCTGCACCGTCCAGCGCTTCAGCCACATCGAATAGATGACGACATAGAAGAAGATCGTGAAGGCGAGCAGCGCGGCCGCCTGCCAGTTCGCGGCCAGCAGAAGCGTCAGCACGGAGCCAACCGCCAGGACGAGGCCGAAGGCAAGCGCCTCACCCGGCTCCATGCGGCCCGCCGGGACCGGACGCCCGCGCGTGCGCGTCATGATCGCGTCGATGTCCGCGTCCCACCACATGTTGAGGGCGCCCGAGGCACCCGCGCCGATGGCGATGCAGAACAGCGAGACGGCAGCAAGAACCGGATGCAGCCCGCCCGGTGCCAGCACCATGCCGACAAGGGCGGTGAACACGACAAGCGACATGACCCGCGGCTTCAGCAGCGTCACGAAATCACGCACTTCCGCGCGGCTCGGTTCAGCAAAGCCGCCGGCTGCAAGGGGAAGATGTTCGTTCGTCAGGCTCATGAGCCGAAAAGGTCCTTGAGGTTCAACTGGCCCGGCCGGAGCAGTGCCCCGGCCGCGCTTGAGATCGTCAGTTTCCTGACCCGCGGCTCACTTGATCTGAGGCAGCGAGTTGAAGTGATGGTAGGGCGGCGGGGACGGCAGCGTCCATTCCAGCGTCGTCGCACCCTCGCCCCACGGATTGTCGGCCGCCAGGCGCTTCTTCGCGAAAGCCTCGAACACGCCCCAGATGAAGATCAGGACGGCAAAGCCCGAAATGTACGACCCGATCGAGGAGACGTAGTTCCAGCCCGCATAGGCGTCCGGATAGTCCGCGTAACGACGCGGCATGCCGGCAAGACCAAGGAAATGCTGCGGGAAGAAGACGAGGTTCACGCCGATGAACGTGACCCAGAAGTGCAGCTTGCCGATGGTCTCGGAGTACATGTAGCCGAACATCTTCGGGAACCAGTAGTACCAACCCGCGAAGATCGAGAAGACGGCGCCGAGCGACAGCACGTAGTGGAAGTGCGCCACGACGTAATAGGTGTCGTGCAGCGCGCGGTCGATGCCCGCGTTCGACAGGACGACGCCGGTGACGCCGCCGACCGTGAACAGGAAGATGAAGCCGACGGCCCACAGCATCGGAGCCTTCAGCGAGATCGACCCGCCCCACATCGTGGCGATCCACGAAAAGATCTTCACACCCGTCGGCACCGCGATGACCATCGTCGCGAACACGAAATAGGCCTGCGCGTTCACCGACATGCCGGTCGTGTACATATGATGCGCCCAGACGATGAAGCCAACGACACCGATCGAGACCATGGCATAGGCCATTCCGAGATAACCGAAGATCGGCTTCTTCGAGAAGGTCGAGATAATGTGGCTGACGATGCCGAAGCCCGGCAGGATCATGATGTACACTTCGGGGTGGCCGAAGAACCAGAACAGATGCTGGTAGAGGATCGGATCGCCGCCACCTTCGGGCTTGAAGAAGGTCGTGCCGAAATTGCGGTCCGTCAGCAGCATGGTGATCGCACCGGCGAGAACCGGCAGCGAGAGCAGCAGAAGGAAGGCCGTCACAAGCACTGCCCAGGCGAACAGCGGCATCTTGTGCAGCGTCATGCCCGGAGCGCGCATGTTGAGGATCGTCGTGATCAGATTGATCGCGCCGAGGATCGAGGACGCACCCGCGATGTGCAGCGACAGGATCGCCAGATCCATCGCGGGGCCCGGATGGCCTTCGGCACCGGAGCCCGAGAGCGGCGGATAGGCCGTCCAGCCACCGCCGAAACCGGTCGTGCCGGGCGCGCCGGGAACGAACATCGAGATCAGCAGGAGGAGGAACGCCGGGACGAGCAGCCAGAACGCGATGTTGTTAATACGCGGGAAGGCCGTCTCGGGCGCGCCGATCATGATGGGCGCAAAGTAATTGGCAAAGCCGCCCATCGTGGCCGGCATGACCACGAAGAACACCATGATGAGCGCATGGCCCGTCGTAAAGACGTTGAACATCTGCGGATTGCCGAAGATCTGCATCCCCGGCTCCTGCAGCTCCATGCGGATGCCGATCGACAGCGCGCCGCCGATGATGCCGGCGACGATCGAGAACACGAGATACATGAGCCCGATGTCTTTGTTGCTGGTCGAATAGACCCAGCGGCGCCAGCCTTTCGGCGTGTCGCCATGGCTGTGTTCGTGATGAGCGGTCGCGCTTGTCGCCATGACCCTGACTTTCTCCGCTTGTCTCAGTTACCCGCAACGGCCGCGTCGGCGACCATGTTGCGAGGGGCTGGATTCGACGCAAACTGTTCCCGGGCTCCCGTGAGCCAGGCCTGATATTCGGCTTCGCTGACGACGCGGAACGCGATCGGCATGAAAGCGTGGTCCTTGCCGCAGAGTTCCGAGCACTGACCGTAATAGATGCCCTCGCGGTCTGCGCGGAACCAGGTCTCGTTGAGACGGCCGGGCACGGCGTCGACCTTCACGCCGAAGCTCGGCACGGCGAAGGCATGGATGACGTCGGCGGCCGTGACCTGAACGCGGACGACCTTGCCGACCGGAACAACGGCGACATTGTCCACCGCGAGAAGCCAGGGCTGGTCCCCGACCTGATCCTTCGGCAGAAGGCGCGCCTCGAATTCGAAGTCGGGCTCCAGCGGAGCCGATTCGCCTTCCGCGACCGGCGGCGGGGCAGCGCCCTCGGCCGGTGCGGCGGCGGTCTGGTATTCGACCTTCCAGAACCACTGCACGCCGGTGACCTTGAGCGTCAGATCGGCTTTCGGCATGTCGTACTGCGCGTAGAGCAGCTTGAACGACGGCGCCGCGATCACGATCAGGATCGCCACCGGAGCGATGGTCCAGACCACTTCGATCAGCGTGTTGTGCGTCGTCTTCGACGGCACCGGATTGGCCTTTTCGCTGAATCGCACGATGCAGATCAGCAGCAGCGCCAGCACCAGCAGCACGATGACCGCGATGATGATGTTGATGAACGTGTTGAAGCTGTGAATCTGCTCCGCAATCGGCGTCACCGCGCCCTGCAGATTGATCTGCCAGGGTTCGGGTTGGCCGATGCCTGCGGCATGAGCCGACGAGGCAGCGAGGGGCAGAAGGGTCGCGGCCATAAGCCGGGAGACGAAGCGAGGGCCGAACGTCATGTCGGAAGCGCTCTCCTGAGCGAGGCGGTGCCAAGAAAATACGGCATTGGGAAGGCCCTCTGCCGCATGCTGGCCGTTTCAAACACAAAGGTCTTTGTGCTGCAACTTTGGGGTAGTTCCAGACTGTGCGGCATATGGGCGCGAAATTAAAGAGTGTGGACGACGCAAAATTTTCCGCCGGCTTTCCTGCCCTTGACTCGCCATCACTGTCTGTTAGGCGGACCTTCGATAGAAGGCTTCGCAACCTCTGCGCAGCCTCCTCGGAGCGCCCTTTTTCCATGCCCTTTTTTCTGCGCCTGCCCGGCTTTGCCGCATCCCTTCTGGCTCTCGGTTTCCTCTCGGCAGGGCCTGCCGCCGCTCAGGGCGTTATCAAGGAAACGCATGCCGACTGGCAGATTCGCTGCGACACACCGCCCGGCGCAAAGGCCGAACAGTGTGCCCTCGTGCAGAGCGTCACCGCCGAAGACCGTCCCAATGTCGGGCTGTCGATCATCGTTCTGAAGCTTGCCGACAACAAAAGCCGCCTTCTGCGCGTTCTTGCGCCGCTTGGTGTGCTGCTTCCGGCAGGGCTTGGCCTGCGAATCGACGACGCCGAAATCGGACGCGCCGGGTTCGTTCGCTGCCTGCCGGACGGCTGCGTGGCGGAGGTCGTGATGGACGAGAACCTGCTTACGAAAATGCGCACCGGCAAGAACGCGGTCTTCATCATCTTCCAGACCCCGGAAGAGGGAATCGGCATTCCCGTTTCGCTGAACGGATTCGGCCCGGGCTTCGACAAGCTTCCCTGAACGCTTGCCCACTCAGGATGAGGTCTTGAGAAAGATCAACTGCGCCTCTCCGTAGGGACGGGTTTCGATTTCCTCGAACCCGCTTGGCACCTCGAAGGGCACATTGCCGGCTTCTTCCACCACGACAAGCGCGTCGGGTGCGAGCCAGCCGCCGTCTCGGGCAGAGGTCAGCGCTTTTTCCGCAAGTCCCTTGCCATAGGGCGGGTCGGCAAAAACCAGTGAAAAAGGCTCGTTCGGATGCACGGCCCCAAGCTTGGTCGCATCGCGCCTGAAGATCCGGCTTGCCCCGGCAACGCCCAATGCCTCGACATTTCCGCGCAACAGACCCCGCGCCTCGACGCCATCCTCGACGAACAGCGTGAACGCCGCGCCCCGCGACAGGGCCTCGAGCCCCAGCGCGCCGGTCCCTGAGAAAAGATCAAGCACCCGAGCCCCGGAGACCGGATCCTCGTAGGAATGGGCGAGCACATTGAACAGGGTCTCGCGCAGGCGGTCGGAGGTCGGCCGCACGCGATAGGTCTTCGGCGTTTTCAAAGCATGGCCTTTGAAGCGGCCCGCGATGATGCGCACCGATCAGCGTCCGCCGCGCGGCTTCCCGCCTGGGCGCGCCCCGCCGGATTTTCCACCCGGCCTTCCACCGCCAGGCTTTCCACCTGGACGGCCTCCGGCGCCGGGACGGCCGCCGCCCGGGCGTCCGCCGAACCCGCCCGGCTTTCCGCCAGAGCCACGCGGCTTTCCACCGTCGTGCCTCGGGGGCCGGGTCTCGCCATCGCGCCGTGGCGGACGGGCATCACCCTCGCGACGCGGTGGCCTCGAATCGCTGTCCCTGCGCGGCGGGCGGGAATCACGGCGCTCTTCGCGCTCCCCCCGTGCTTCACGCGGCGGCCGGTCCGGGCGATCCGGGCGGACCCGAAAAACACGGGCCCGATTGCCATCTGGCCTCGGCTCCTGCTTGCGCTCCGGACGCTCTTCCTTGTCCCCACGCGGCTTGAAGGGGCGGCCGCCCTCTCCATCCCGGCGTGGAGGACGGGAATCACGATCGCGCGGCGGACCGCGACGTTCATCGCCAAACGGACGGTCGCCGCGTGGAGGACGATCGCCGAACGAACGGCCTCCCGATGGACGGTCGCCGAACTTCCGGTCGGGCTTGTCCCCGCGCGGCCTGTCGTCTCGCGTCCTGTCCTCTCGTGGCCGATCTTCACGCGGCTTGAAACCCCGCCCGCCTTCGCCTTCGCGGCGCGGAGGACGCTGATCGCGATCTCGCGGAGGGCCACGACGCCCGTCGCGCTCTCCCTCGCGGGCCGGGCGATCTCCCTGCGGACGGCCCGGACGGTCCTCGCGTGCGCGGAATCCGCCCTCCCCGCGCGATTCGCGGCGCGGGGGACGCCCGTCCTCGCCATCACGGCCGCGGAAAGTGCGCTCGCCGCCACGTCCTGCGCCCCGTTCGCCGCCTGGCCGGGCCGTTGCCCGGTCATCGCGCCCACGGCGCGGTTTGTCCTCGGCCGGTTTTTCCTTTTCGATGCGCTCGATAACGACGCGGCGCCCCTTGCGGTCCGTTGTCATACCGCCGCGAACCCGCTTGGCGTCGGGGTTCTCCTCGCGCTGACGGAGGACCTTCTTCACCGGCTCGGGATCGCGGTCGAAAATCGGCGCTTCGAAATCGCAGTTCGCCTCTTCGGCAAGCCCGCCAAGCTGATCCTTGAGATAGCGGGTGCGAATCTCCTCCGCGGCTCCTTCCCCAAGGTCGCCGAGTTGGAACGGGCCGAAAGACAGGCGGATCAATCGGTTCACCGACAATCCGAGATGTTCGAGCACGCGACGGACTTCACGGTTCTTGCCCTCACGGAGGCCAAGCGTGAGCCAAGCATTGTCGCCCTGCTGGCGGTCGAGCGTCGCTTCGATGGGACCGTAGGAAAAGCCTTCGATCTCTATGCCTTTCGCCAAAGCGTGCAGCGAGGCCGGATTGACCTCGCCGAACGCCCGGACGCGATAGCGCCGAAGCCATCCCGTTTCCGGGTGGGAGAGAACGCGCGCCAGGCCACCGTCATTGGTCAGCAGCAGCAGCCCCTCGGTGTTCAGGTCGAGACGCCCGACCGACACCACGCGCGGCAATTCGGGTGGCAGCACGTCGAACACCGTGGTCCGGCCTTCAGGGTCCTTGGCCGTCGTCACGAGGCCGCGCGGCTTGTGGTAGAGCCAAAGGCGCGTCCGCTCGCGCAGCGGCATGGGAGCTCCGTCGACCGTCACCTTGTCACGCGGTCCGATGTTCAGCGCGGGAGAGGTCACCACCTCCCCGTTGACCGCGACCCTCCCCTCGCGGATCCAGGTCTCAGCGTCGCGTCGCGAGGCAAGGCCGGCGCGGGCCATGGCCTTGGCGATCCGCTCGCCCTCATATTCGGTCGGCTCCGCGTGCGGCGCGGCGTCTTTGTCGTTATCAGTGTCTGTCATGGCGACCGCCTAGCATGAGTGCGCGCGGGCGCGAAGGGGAACATATGGCTCATCGCGATTTCATGGCCCTTGCGCTTGAAGAAGCCCGCGCCGCTGCGGCCCGCGGCGAGGTGCCCGTGGGCGCCCTGATCGCCCGGAACGGCGAGGTGCTGGCCCAGGCCGGAAACCGCACCCGCGAGCTGAACGACCCGACCGCCCACGCCGAAGTGCTCGCGATCCGCGCGGCTGCCGCGACACTCGGATCAGAACGGCTCATCGGCTGCGATCTGTGGGTCACGCTCGAGCCATGTCCGATGTGTGCCGCGGCGATCTCGTTCGCCCGAATCCGCCGGCTTTATTTCGGCGCCGAAGACACGAAAGGCGGCGCGGTCGTGTCGGGCGCGCGTCTTTACGACTTGCCGACCTGTCATCACGCCCCCGATGTCTATGGCGGGTTCGGCGAGAGCGAGGCGGCCGACATGCTGCGCACCTTCTTCCGCGAGCGCCGACAGCCTTAAGTCGCGCCCGCGCGTCGCGCGAAGGCCCAGGCCATGGCCGCCAGAGGCCTCAGATGCAAGCCGGTGCGTAGCGCCTTTCGATCCTGTGACATGCCCTCAAGAACCGCCATGCGGAACAGGCTGTAGGCGAAATAGGTCTCGAAATGCGGGATCGTCTTGAGGCCCGTCCTGTGCACGTAGGCCGCCGTGTATGCATCGAGCGCCGGAATGCCGAGTTCGGCCATATCCTGCTCGTTGATGCCTTTCCCGCCGTTCGCCGTGCTCAGCAAAATCCAGGTGATGAAATGATAGACCGCGTCCGCCACCGGATCGCCGAGCCCGGCATATTGCCAGTTCAGCACGCCTATCACCTGGGGCTCGGTCGGATGGAACAGCACGTTCTCGATCCTGAAATCGCCGTGGACGACGCGCGGCTGCCGATCTGCAGGCAGATTGCGCGGCAGCCATGCGATCAGCTGGTCCATCTCCGGCACAGCTTCCGTTGCGCCTGCGAGATAGAGCTTGGTGCACAGATCGACCTGCTCGGAAACGTAGTTACGACCATTGGTCGCCGACCCAACGCCGATCACACGCGGATCGAGCATGTGAAGCTGGGCAAGAACCGCGTTCAGCGAATCGTAGGCCTTGTTGCGGAAGGCGGCGCTCGCGCCCGGCATCGCGGGATCGGTGTAGTGACGGCCCTCGATATGGGCGGTCACGTAGAACGCATTGCCGAGCAGCTTGTCGTGATCGCAATAGATAAGCGGCTGCGACACAGGGAAACCGCGCTGGTGCAGGGCTGCGAGAACGCGGAATTCGCGCTCGAGCGTCTCGGGGTCCACGCTTTCCCCGGCGCGGCGCAGGACATAGCGATTGTCGGGCGTCGAGACGATAAAGGTCGTGCTGGCGTCCGGCTTGGCAGGATGAAGACTGAGTGGCGCCCGAAAACTCGGAATCGTACGGGACAAAAACGCTTCCAGGGGGCCGGGGTCGAGTTCGACCAGCCAATCGCCTCCGCTTTCGCGTTTTGCCGCCGACGCGCCCATCTGCCCCGTCCCTTAACCCGGCGCTGAGCATAGCGGCCGATTCCTTACCGTTCCGCGAAGATTAAGGCGGTCAGCTAAAATTGCATTTTCGCAATAGATTTCCGGCATGGTGGCGAGGAACAGGTTATAGAGCGGAAGGCGCACGCACGCGCCCGGCACGAGGGTCATGCAATGCTGTCCTGGGAGGATTTCCGCCTTGTGAAGGCTCTGGCCGAAAGCCGGTCACTCGCGGGCGCCGCCGACAGCCTCGGGGTAAATTCCTCGACCGTTTTCCGGCGCCTGCGGACCCTTGAAGAAGGGCTTGGCGCGAAACTCTTCGACAAGAGGCGCGGCGGCTATCAGCTTACGCCCACCGGCGAGGAAATGGCCGAACTGTCCGCCCGCATGGCCGAGGACGTTGCCAGCTTCGAACGCCGCGCAGCCGGTGCCGATCTTCGTCCTTCCGGCGATCTTCGCGTCACGACGAACGATTCCTTCCTCGCCTACGAACTCTCTTCCGTGTTCGCGGCCTTCGGCGAGGCCTATCCCGACATCCGGCTGGAAATCATTCTTGGCAATCAGGCGCTCAATCTGTCGCGTCGCGATGCCGATATTGCAATTCGCGCCACCGAGCAGCCGCCCGATACTCTGATCGGCCGCCGCCTCGCGGACATTGCCTGGGCCGTGTACGGGCCTGACGGCAGTCCGACCGTGCATGGCTTGGACGAGTTGAAGGGCCGCCGCTGGGTCACACCCGGCCCGCCGCTCGGCGGCATCGAGAGCGTTGCCGTCATCCGCGAGATCGTCGATCCGCGGAACATCGTCTATACTGTCAATACGGTTCTGGGGCTTGCCGAGGCCATCAAGGCCGGAATCGGGATTGGCCCCCTGCCCTGCTATATTGGCACGCATTTCGGCCTGGCGCGCATCGCCGAATGCCCGCCGCCCAAGCGCCCGGCCTCGCTGTGGATTCTTACGCACGCCGACATCCGGGGCAGTGCGCGCGTGCGGGCCTTCATGGATTTCGTCGGCAACGAACTCGGCAAGAAGCGGGCGGTGTTTGAGGGAAAACTGGACTCACATAAAAATGGCGGGCTCGCGCAGGAGTAATGCGAGCCCGCCACAGGACCGTGGCCTTGGGTCAGGCCACGGTCGTCACGGCACGGCTGCAGGCTGCGCCCGTGCCAGGGTGTCGGCTTCGACGGCGCACAGATGCTCCGTTGCGATGACGAGGCCGATCCGCGAGGCGGATTCGACCGACAATTCGTGGGTGATCGTTTTTCCCCAGACCTTGAGGAGTTCGACGAATCGGCGCTGTGCGCACGCCCTGCCGGTTCGGCAAGCTCGCCGACGAGCTTCAGATGCCTCAGCGGCCTGGAGGTTCCCATCAGGCGGCCCTCACGCGCGCGATGAAGCTGTCGACCTGTTCGCGCAGCGAGGAAGCCTGCACGGACAGATCGCCGGCAGCCTTGACGATCTCGCCCGAGACCTGCTCGGTCTGCGCCGCCGCGTCGTTGACGCCCGCAATGTTCGAGGTCACTTCCTGTGTGCCCTGGGCCGCCTGCGTGACATTGCGCGAGATCTCGTTGGTCGCAGCCCCCTGTTCGTCGACCGCCGCGGCAATCGTCGCCGAAATCGTGTTGATCTGGTCGATTGTCGTCGTGATCGAGCCGATTGCGCCGACAACTTCCGTCGTCGCCGACTGCACGGCATGGACCTGGGCCGAGATTTCTTCCGTGGCCTTGGCCGTCTGCGAGGCCAGTTCCTTCACCTCGATGGCGACAACCGCGAAGCCGCGCCCGGCGTCGCCCGCACGTGCCGCCTCGATGGTGGCGTTAAGCGCGAGGAGATTGGTCTGGGCCGCAATGTCGCTGATCAGATTGACGACCTCGCTGATGCGCTGCGCGTTCGCCGCCAGCGTCTGGACAAGGTCGGCGACGCTGACCGCCTCGCGGCTCGCACCAGCCGCGACGTTTGCGGACGTCGTGACCTGTTCGCCGATTTCGCGGATCGACGCCGAGAGTTCTTCGGCCGAGCCCGCGACCGTCTGCACATTGGTCGTCGCCTGTTCGGACGCCGCAGCGACCACGGTCGACTGACGATTGGTCTCGTCCGCCGCTGCGCTCATCTGCGTGGCGTTCTGCTGCAGCTGTTCCGCCGCCGACGACACCGCCCGCACGATGCCCATGACCTCCGACTCGAAGTTGTCGGCAAGGCGGTTCATCGCAGCTTTCGTCTCGGCTTCGGCTTTCAGCTTCTGCTCTTCAGCCTCGCGCTCCAGGCGCTCCTTTTCAAGTCCGTTCTGTTTGAAGATGATCGCCGCGCGGGCGACATCGCCCACTTCGTCCCGGCGCTGCGTTCCGCTCACGTCGAAGTTGAAGTTGCCCTGCGCAAGGCGCTGGAGAACATCGACCATGACCTTGATCGGCTTCGAGATGCCGAAATGGCCGAGCAGGAATCCGGCCACGACGCTTATGGCGATGCCGGCGATCGTGACAATCATCATCAGGGATGAGGTGCTCTGATACTCGACCGTCGCTTCGGCCGATTCACGACCGACATCGGCGTCCATCTCATTTGCGAGATCGCGCAGGGCAACACGAAGCTGCTCCGCCTTCTCGCGGCTTTCCATCGCCGCATTGCGAAGACGCTGCATCTCCTCGGTAATATCCACCGTCGTATTGGCTGCCAGAGTAAGCGTGGAGTTCAGCGACGCCTCGTACTGACCCATCATCTCGTTGACCGCTTGCAATTGCGAGCGGCGCTGAGGATCGACCACATTTGACTCAAGATGTGCCAGGCGCTCCCGGAAAAGCTTACGCTCCTCTTCGATGACCGGCATCACTTCAGCCAGGCTTTCCGGGCGCGGATCGCTCACCGCGCGGAATTCGGCGCGTCCAAGCGCCATTGCATTGGTGTTGAGGCGCGAGGCCGTCAGTGCGTTGGCCGCAACGCGTTCCATCTGATTGGTCGCCTCGTTCATCGACGACATCGACGACGTGCCCATGAACGACAACAGCGCCGACGTGGCCGCCATCATCGCAATGACCGTAAGTATCTTGTAAATTATCTTGATCTTGCCCAGAAGTTCCATATCCCAGCCCTCCATAGCCATTACGGCTGTGGTCCCCGAAAGGTGGATCCTGCTGGTCTGAACTCAGGCGGATACTCGGCTACAAAATTGCAGGAACCACCCAATGAAGTGAGGAGGGTGGGCTGCGACGGTTAACGAGTTATTGATTATCGGAGTATGGTTCTTTTTGATTTTTATCCGTACTCACACAAATGGAAAAATGACCTCATTCCACTCATTATCACGTTTGTCTCGGTCTCATCGCACGCCATGATCGCCTCTGGAAAAGGTAGCGGGCTCGCGCAGGAGTGCCACGAGCCCGCCTAAAGCCGGTCACTTGGGGTTCTAACCCGGCTTTATTTCAAGCTACATCTTACTTATACGTACGATTGCACTCTCTTCGACGGCGCGCAGATGCTCCGTTGCGATGACGAGGCCGATCCGCGAGGCGGATTCGACCGACAATTCGTGGGTGATCGTTTTTCCCCAGACCTTGAGGAGTTCGACGATGTGCGCACGCTCGATCGGTTCGGCACGCTCGCCGACGAGCTTCAGATGCCTAAGCGGTTTGGAGGCACCCATCAGGCGACCCTCACGCGGGCGATAAAGCCGTCCACCTGCTGCCGCAGCGACGCGGCCTGCACGGACAGATCGCCGGCAGCCTTGACGATCTCGCCCGAGACCTGCTCGGTCTGCGCCGCCGCATCGTTGACGCCCGCAATGTTCGAGGTCACTTCCTGTGTGCCCTGGGCGGCCTGAGTAACGTTGCGCGAGATCTCGTTGGTCGCAGCCCCCTGCTCGTCGACCGCCGCGGCAATCGTCGCCGAGATCGTGTTGATCTGGTCGATCGTCGTGGTGATCGAGCCGATCGCGCCGACGACTTCCGTTGTCGCCGATTGCACGGCATGGACCTGAGCCGAGATTTCCTCTGTGGCCTTGGCCGTCTGCGACGCCAGCTCCTTGACCTCGATGGCGACAACCGCAAAGCCGCGACCCGCCTCGCCCGCACGCGCCGCCTCGATGGTGGCGTTGAGCGCGAGAAGATTGGTCTGGGCCGCAATGTCGCTGATCAGACTGACGACCTCGCTGATGCGCTGCGCGTTCGCCGCCAGCGTCTGGACAAGCTGCGCAACGCTGATCGCCTCGCGGCTCGCGCCGGCTGCCACATTGGCGGCCGTCGTGACCTGCTCGCCGATTTCGCGGATCGAGGCCGAGAGTTCTTCGGCCGAGCCCGCGACCGTCTGCACATTGGTCGTCGCCTCTTCGGACGCCGCTGCGACCACCGTCGACTGACGACTGGTTTCGTCGGCCGCCGCGCTCATCTGCGTGGCGTTCTGCTGCAGCTGTTCCGCCGCCGACGACACCGCCCGCACGATGCCCATGACCTCCGACTCGAAATTGTCGGCCATCTGGTTCATCGCCGCCTTGGTTTCGGCTTCGGCTTTCAGCTTCTGCGCTTCTGCGTCACGCTCCAGACGCTCTTTCTCGAGCCCGTTCTGCTTGAAGATGATCGCCGCGCGGGCGACATCGCCCACTTCGTCCCGGCGCTGCGTTCCGCTCACGTCGAAGTTGAAGTCACCCTGCGCGAGGCGCTGAAGCACATCGACCATGACCTTGATCGGCTTCGAGATGCCGAAATGGCCGAGCAGGAAACCGACCACGACGCTGATCGCGATGCCGGAGATCGTGACGATCATCATCAGGGACGAGGTGCTCTGATATTCCACCGTCGCTTGGGCCGATTCACGGCTGACATCGGCGTCCATCTCGTTTGCGAGATCGCGCAGGGCTGTACGCAGCTGCTCCGCCTTCTCGCGGCTCGCCATCGCCGCATCGCGAAGACGCTGCATCTCGTCGGTCATTTCGACCGTCGTATTGCCGGCGAGCTTCATCGTGCCGTCGAGCGAGGTCTCATAGGTGCGCATCAGGCCGGCAATCTCATCCACCTTGGCCAGGCGTTCCGGCGACGTCACGTTCGAACGCAACTGTGCGAGACGCTCGTTGAACGCCTTGCGCTCTTGCTCGATCACCGGGGCTACCTCTGCCAGGCTCTCCGGACGCGGATCGCCCGCTGCACGAAATTCGGCACGTCCGAGTGCCATGGCATTGGTGTTAAGGCGCGAGGCCGTCAGCGCGTTGGCCGCAACGCGTTCCATCTTATTGGTCGCCTCGTTCAGCGACGACATTGACGACGTGCCCATGAACGACAACAGCGCCGACGTGGCGGCCATCATCGCAATAACCGTAAGTATCTTGTAAATTATCTTGATCTTACCCAACAGTTCCATAATCCCAGCCCTCCAGACCAAAACGACGGTCAAATCGGCAGGGGATGCATCGGGCGTTGTCGTTGGAAGGCGGCCGAAGCCGCCGATGGCGTCACACGCACGGATCATCCATGCGCGCCAAGGGTGGGGATTTTGTGGTTAATGATGTATTTACGATGAGCCCCGGCGCTCTTTTTTGCGCGCGCCAACACTAGCAGCCCTCAATTTGAGATTATTCGATCCACGCCTGCTTCCACTTCGAATAATTTGGATCGAAAAAGCTCAATATGACACTCTGTTCGCCGAAGGTCGTAAGTGGTTTTACCCTAGCGGGATTCCGACAGCTTCAGGGCGATAGAACCATCCGGAAGCGGCAAGAACTCGACCCCCGCCCGCTCGAACGCAACCTGGATCATGCTCGCGGTCATATCGCGGTGTGCCTGTACGCCTTCTGCCTCCATTCGGCGGATCGTCGATAAGGAGACGCCCGATTTGTGCGCAAGCGTTTTCGCGGGCCAATCGAGCAGGCCCCGAGCCGCTCGCATAAGCGCGCCCGTAACGATCTTCTCGCCACCATCTCCCATCAAAGAGGGCACGTCTTTGGACTGGTCCGGCAGAAATGCCCACTCACAACGCTGCAAGTCGACACAGATGTGACTGATCGCGTACGTGCCATCGAGGTTGCGGAAGGTGATGGGAGCGGCGCGAAAAGCACTCAAATTCCACTGGCCGCCGCGGTCCATGACGAGCAGTGTCATGGCAAAGCTCTTTCCCCAGCGCACGGCATCGAGCCAGGCGTTCCGCAGGGCCGGCCGGTTTTTCTCGTGAACCCTTTCGAGCCAGGCCCACCCCTGGGCTTCATGGGCCTTGAGCCCCGTGAACGCGCAGAAACTGGAACAGGACAACACAGCCCCGTCGGGCTCCACCTCCCAGGCAATCGACGAAACCGAACGCATAAGCCCTGTATAGCGGCGGTCAGCTTCACTCGCGTTCACCCGCGCCTGATGCAGTTCGGTGATGTCCAGCCAGATACCGATGACGCGGATCGGCACCCAATTGTCGAAAACGACACGCATGTGGCTGCGGACACGCCTGATCGAGCCCGAAGATCGAATGATCCTGAAGTCGAGGACCGACTCCTCGTGATCCTCCAGATTGGCCCACCGTTGCTCTGCGCGCGAACGGTCTTCCGGATGGAGCAAACTGAAAATCACGTGCGGCGCCGGCTCGACGCTTCCCGGTTCGAGCCCGAGAAGATGATAGATGCCGTCGGACCAGAAGAGTTTGCCTGCCTTCAGGTCGCCCGACCACGTCCCGTAAGCACATTGTCTCTCGATAAGCGCCAGATCTTCCGCGCTTAACGCCTCGCGGCACATTCGCCCCATTCCCCAATTCCCAATGTATTTTTTTCTTGAATTACTACCGTATCTTTATCTAAAGCTCTCAATAACTTAATTGAATACATCGCGCTTCATGCCGCAACAAAAAGTTGCCGGTTACCAACACTCATCGTCTTTGGAAAAGCTTCTCAATATCCGCGCGTGAAAGTGAAACGTAAGTTGGCCTCCCATGATTGCATTGGGCTGCTGCCGGCTCTGCTTCGATCTGGCGGAGCAATGCGTTCATTTCGTCGGGCTTGAGGCGGCGCCCGGCACGAATGGAGTGATGACACGCAAAGGTCGAAGCGAGGCGATCGAGCTTTTCGGCGACCGGCAGCGCCGCACCCCACTCCGCGAGCGCATCGGCGACATCGCGCACCAGACCCTTGATGTCGAAATCGCCGAGTGCCGCGGGCGTTTCCCGCACGAGGACCGCGCCCGGACCGAACGCTTCAAGCAGAAGCCCGTACTCCGCAAGCTCATCCGAAGCACCAAGCAGCCGCGAAATCTCGTCAGCCGCCATCTCGACGATTTCCGGAACAAGCAGAACCTGCGCGCCCGGTCGCCCGCGCTCGCGCTTCAGGCGCTCGAAAACGATGCGCTCATGGGCGGCATGCATGTCGACGAGGATCATGCCATCGGCCGTCTGGGCAACGATGTACGTATCGTGGATCTGGGCCTTCGCAGCACCGAGGGGCGCTGCTTCCAGTTCGGGCGCCATGACCTCCCCGGCCCGCGCATCGGCGGACGGAGGCAGATCGAAGATGGATTGCTCCTCATCGAATTCCGGGCGCAGCGAAGTCTCGCCCGGCATGCGAGACGGCACGGGCGCCATTGTGTAGCCCCGCCAACCGGACGAAGGGCGGAACGAACGCGCCGCAAGGCTTGCGCCGCTCGTTGCCACGCGCGATCCGGATGCGGTAAGTGCATCGCGCACGGCTGAGACGATCAGCGCACGTACAAGACCCGGATCGCGAAAGCGAACCTCAGC
The DNA here is from genome assembly GCA_001464335.1 of Rhizobiales bacterium Ga0077545. Lineage (GTDB taxonomy): Bacteria > Pseudomonadota > Alphaproteobacteria > Rhizobiales > Methylopilaceae > Flaviflagellibacter. The sequence continues at coordinate 62,413 of LNEV01000007.1, forward strand.
TTTCGCCGGATGGACGTTGACGTCGACATCTCTCGGGTCCGCCTCAATGAACAGCGCAACCACCGGATGGCGGTCGCGCGGCACCATATCCGCATAAGCACCCCGCAGCGCTCCGAGCAGGAGCCTGTCCTTGACCGGCCGCCCGTTGACAAGAAAAAACTGCTGCGCCGCCGTTGCACGATTATAGGTCGGCAGCCCCGCAAAGCCGGTCAGGCGAAAGCCTTCGCGTTCCGCCGCAATCCCCACGGCGTTGGCACCAAAATCGGTTCCCAGCACATCCGACAGCCGCGCGCGCGAGTCGTCCACAAGCAGGCCCCGCGCAGGATAGCGAATCGTGCGGCCATCCAGCACGACAGTGAAATCCACTTCGGGTCTGGAAGCGGCGATGCGGCGTAGCGTTTCGGAGATGGCCTCGTTCTCGGCCCGTTCCGACTTCAGAAATTTGAGACGTGCGGGAAACTGGGCAAACAGATGCTCGGCTTCGATCCGCGTGCCGGGCGGATGCGCCGCAGGCATCACGTCTCCGATGTCTCCATTCTCGACTGTGAGTACGGATGCCTGTGCGTCCTCGCGGCGGCGGGAGGTGATCGTCAGCCGCGAGACGGACGCGATGGAGGGCAAGGCCTCGCCGCGAAAGCCGAAGAAACGGATGTCGAACAGATCGTCCGTCGGCAGCTTGGACGTGGCGTGCCGTTCGATGGCAAGCGGGATCTCCGCCGCGCCCATTCCGTGTCCGTCGTCGGTCACCCGGATGCGGCGGCGCCCGCCCTCCTCGATCAGGACTTCGATGCGTGTGGCCCCGGCGTCGAGCGCGTTCTCGACAAGCTCCTTCACAACGCTCGCCGGCCGTTCGATGACTTCTCCGGCGGCAATGCGGTTGGCCAGTGTCTCGGGAAGGCGGCGGATGGTCATGATTCTTTAAGGATCGCGGTCTGAAGCGGCTGTTTCAAGGTGATTAAGGCGGGCTCCCGGGACATTCGGCCACAGCTTTGTCCGGGAATCGCCTCAATTGGACTTTAGTCCCAATATATAGGAATAAGTGTCTTCAACGATTACGATCTGTGGAGATGCGGCAGAAAGGCGAGTGAGTTCAATGGCCCATTTCATCATCTGGGATATGTCCTCGAAAGCGGATGGGGTCTGGAAGAATGTCGAAGCGAGCGACCCCCGTGCGGCGGCCGAAAAGATCTGCACTCAGCAGCTTCTGACCGTCGGAAGCCCCGAAAACGTTCTTCTGCGCGTGCGCGCCCTCGACAACCCCAATCTGCCGGTCACCGTCTTCTATGGCGAGAAGAAGGGGCAGGCTGCGCGGGACATGAAGCAGCGCGAGAAATTTTCGGTCACTCTGCAGGCTGCGGAATAACAGCGCCCGACCTCAGGCCTCGCCGAGATATTTCTTGGCGAGGATTTTACCTTCCTCGACCGTCGGCTGGTCGAACGCATCCACGCCGAACAGCTTCGAGGCGATGATCGTCTCGAGCATGAAGTGCATCAGGAATTCGCCAAGCGCACGCTCATCGAGTTCGCCAAGATGGATGGTACGTACGGCTCGCCCGTTCTTTGCCAGCGTGTCGGCCGTGGCGCGGCCTTCGGCGGCAGCAAAATCCCCGACGGTGCGGCCCGCGAAGACGGGTTCTCCCGCGCGTTCCGCAAGCGCCCTGTCGAGCTTCGGCCCCTTCCCTGCAAAATCGACCGTCACGACGGTGAACAGCTTGTCCTTCGGACCGCCGAGATGAAGCTGGAGCTGCGAATGCTGGTCAACGGGACCGAGCGCGCGCACCGGCGTCGTGCCCGATCCATCCTTGCCGAGGCTCTCCGACCAGAGCTGCACCCACCACGCGGTGGTGCGCTCGAGGCGGTCCGCATAGGCCATCATCACCGTTATGTTCTTGCCGGCCTTCGCTGCGGCAACCGACAGCGCCGCGCCCATGGCGGACGGCACCTGATCGGGCGGAAGATTGTCAAGAATGGGCTTCAGCGCGTCGGCGGCGCCCGCGCGCACGGCATCGATGTCGAGCCCCGCGCACTTGGCCGGCAGAAGGCCGACATTGGTCAGTACGGAGAAGCGGCCACCGACGCCGGTGTGATGATCGAGAAACGGCACACCGTAGGGCTCAAGCAAAGCGCGCAGAGCGTTCAGCTTGCCGCCCGGCACCTGGGGCTCGGACAGGCCGAACATCTGCTTGCCGATCGACTTGCCGAGGCCTGCCGCTTCCAGCGCCTCGATGACGCTCATGGCCTGCGTCAGGGTTTCGCCCGTACCCCCGGATTTCGAAACGGCCAGGAAATGCGTCGTCTTGAGCGGAAGAACCTTCAGAAACGCGTCGAGCGTAACCGGGTCGAGATTGTCGAGGACATGCAGGCGCGGCGAGGGACGGAAGAATTCCAGACCCGGCACTTTGTAATCGGCGAGCTGAAGAAGGGCCTGTGCACCAAGGCCCGAACCGCCCGTGCCCATGAAAACGATATCGCTGGCGCCATCGAGCATGCGCATGGCCGTTGCTTCGATCGGCGGAAAGTCGTCGCTTGTCTGCGGCAGCCGCAGAAGCGGCAGCGAGCCGTCTTCATGCATCCCCCTCACCCAGTCGAGCGCCTCTGCGGTCTTCGCGAGTTCAGCCTTGAAGGCGGAATCGGCGATGCCGCCATCTCCGATCGAGGAGACAAGGGCGCGGTCGATGGTCTGTTTGATGGGCATTTCGTACTTCCTGGCAAAGCTCTGCTGTCAGGTTAGCGCAAGACCCATGACAGAAGCGAGGCGCTTCAGTTCGAATCCGTTGTGGAACGTCCTTCGCGGAATCCGGAGGGCTTGCCGACCGCAACGACGAGAAGATCGCCATCTTCGAGAATGCGCTGCGCGACGCGCTTCACATCCTCGACGCTCACCGCCTCGACCAGCGCGTTGCGGTTGTCGATGTATTCGACCGGCAGGCGGCTGAGCTGGATCTGTTTCAGGCCGCGCGCAACCTTGACGGAGGAATCGAAGTTCAGCGCGTAGGAGCCGGTCAGATATTTCTTTGCCTTGGCCAGTTCGTCCGCGGTCGGTCCATCCTTCGCAATACGGGCGAACTCGCCTTCGATGATCTGCATCGCCTCGCCGGCACGCTCGTTCTTCGTCGCGACGCCGCCGCCGAGAATGCCCGCATGTTCCATCGGATCGAGATAAGAATAGACCGAATAGGCAAGGCCGCGCTTCTCGCGCACCTCGTTGAAGAGGCGCGACGTGAACGTGCCGCCACCCAGAATGTGGTTCATCACAACGGCGGGAATGTAATCGGGATCGCTGCGCGTCAGGCCGCCGCGGCCGAACACGATCGTCGTCTGCGGAATGTCCATTTCGACGACTTCGGTCTTCCCGACATTCTGCGGAGCGATGTCGGCGACGGCCGTCAGTTTCGGCTCGGCCGCCAGACCGCCGAAAATCTTGTCGAGGATCGGCCCCAGCGCCTCGGCATCGATTGCACCGACAACGGAAACGACGAGGTTGGACCGTGCGAAATTGGCCGTGCGGAAAGCGGCGATGTCTTCGCGCGAAATCGTGGCGACACTCTCTTCGGTGCCGACCGAACGGCGTCCGTACGGATGCCCCGGGAACGCCGTTCGGGCGAAGGTCTCGAACGCGACATCGCCGGGATCGGTCGAATCGCGGCGGATGCGGGCGAGAATTTGCTGGCGGATGCGCTCGACCGGCTCGGCATCGAGGCGCGCCTCGTTGAGCGCGAGACGCAGAAGCTCGAACCCGTCCTCTTTCTTGTCGAGGAGCGTCTTCATGCTTCCGTCGAAGCTGTCGCGCTGGGCCGAAAAGCTCAGTTCGACCGCGGTCTCTTCAAGCTTTTCCTGGAACGCTTGCGCGTCGAGATCGCCGGCGCCTTCGTCGAGAAGCCCGGCAAGCATGGTCGCGGTGCCGGCCTTTCCTTCCACATCCTGCGATGCGCCGCCGCGGAAGGCGAATTCGATCGCGATCAAAGGAACCGTATGCTCCTCGACCAGCCATGCGGTGATACCGCCGGGAGAAGTGACGCGGTGGATTTTAGCGGCAGCTGAGGCCGTGGTGATTGTCATGAGGCTCATCGCGATGATCGCAAGAATTCGGGAGGTCAAGAGCGGTCACCGGCGGGAGCGGACTCCAGGACGCCGGTAACGGACTGACGAAGGAGAAGCGCCTTCTTCGCAGCGGCGACGACCTGTTCGGGGGTAATGGCACGAATGCGCTCCGGCCAGTCGAGCACATCCTTGATCTGCATGCCGGTCGTCAGCGCCGAACCGAAGGTCCGGGCCAACGAAGCCTGGCTGTCGAGATCGTAGACCGTATCGGCAATCAGCCGCGTTTTGGCGCGCTCGAGTTCGCCAGTGTCGACGCCATCCTTGATGAGGCGCGCGATTTCCTCGTCGAGCGCCTTCTCCATGTCGGCCAGGGTATTGCCGGGTCGCGGCGTTGCGTAGATGACGAACCGGCTGTCATCGAGCGAGGATCCGCCGTAATAGGCGCCCGCACCCGCTGCGATGCCCTTTTCGACGACAAGCGAGCGGTAAAGACGGCTCGTCGACCCGCCGCCGAGAATGACGGACAGAAGATCAAGCGCGTAGGCATCCTCACCCTCGGCCGTGCGATAGGACGGCGAGACATAGGCGCGGCTCACGGAGGGCTGGCGCACGCGCGCATCGGCCAACTCCACGCGCCGGGCCGCGACCTGCACGGGCTCGCGCGGACGCTCGCGCGGCGGCGGCTCGGAACGGCGTTCGACCTTGGCGTAGGTGTCGGAGGTCAGTGCCTTGACCTCATCGGAATCGACATCGCCCGCGACGACCAAGATCGCATTGTTCGGCGTGTAGTACTTACGATAGAAGGCCAGCGCATCGTCGCGCGTCAGGCCCTGGATCTCATGATCCCAGCCGATGATCGGCAGGCCGTAGGGATGGTTCATCCACAGGGTGGCCGACACAGCTTCCGAAAGCTGCGCCCCGGGATCGGAATCGGTGCGCGAGCGGCGCTCCTCGAGAATGACGTCGCGCTCGGGCAGCACCACATCGTCGGTGAGGACGAGACCCGTCATGCGGTCTGCCTCGAATTCCATGACCGTCTTCAGCGCCTCTTTCGGAACACGCTGATAATAGGCCGTGTAATCGTATGACGTGAACGCGTTCTCCTGTCCGCCAAGCTCGGCCACGGTGTTCGAGAATTGACCGGCCGGATGCTTCTTCGTGCCTTTGAACATCAGATGTTCGAGAAAATGGGCAAGGCCGGACTTTCCACGCACTTCATCGGCCGAGCCGACACGGTACCAGATCATGTGCGTGACGACGGGCGCCCGCCGGTCAGGGATGACGACGACGTCGAGCCCGTTATCCAGCGTGAAGGTTTCGACCTGCGGACCTACAACCGGGCGGGCGTTCTGCGCCGAAGCTGCGGGACCGAACGCGATGCCGGCCAAAGCGGCACCGAAAAGGGCTTTCGTCATAAGACGTGTCATCTCTTTCCAAACTCGGCCCGGAAAACTGGCGTGCGCCATCAGGCCCATGAGAGGGCATCATATGGGCAGGAAGAGGCCTCGGGCAAAGCCGCAGCCTCACTTATGCGTGAAATCGGCGCGATCCCGTCACTTGAAGGGATTGAGCTTGGAAAAGAAGTTCGTTTTCTTCTTTTCGTTCTCGCCCGGCCCGAAGGGCTGCGCAGCTGACGGAGTGCGATAGCCGGTCGGCGGATCGGTCAGGCGTGCACGGGCAGGCTCGACATACGCTTGAGGGACGGCCGTGCCCGCGTTCGCCTCGTTGCGGCGGCGCACTTCCTGAAGTTCATCCGGAGTCAGCACGCGCTGCTGATAATTCGGATCATAACTGCCCGCCCCGCTGGGATCGTAATTGCTGCCCACCTCGCGCTCACGCGCGCGGATCTGGTAAATCTCATGCGAATCGAGCGGCCCGTTGAGACGGCTGTTCGCCTTCTCCTTGCGATCGCGTTCTTCCTGTTCCAGCTGGCTCTTCACCTCGGGATCGGTCGGCCAGTTCGGATTGGCGGCCGCAAGGGCCGATGCGTCCTCAGGCGGCGGAAGTTGATCGAGCGAAGGCGGGATCACGAGCGGCGCGCGCTCGGAGAAATCCATTTTGTGCTTTTCCCGGCTCTTCACGCCCAGATCTTCCATGATTTCGTTGAAGGTCTGCGCCTGCGCGGGAAGCGCGGCAAAACCGATCAGCGCCGTGGAGGCGAGAAGGAGAGCAGTCTTTTTCAAGGCTTCGGTCCCGTCAAAGAGCGCCGGATGGCGCCTGGTGCAAAGCTTCACGACCGGAAACGGGCTTTTTTAAGCCGCTTCAGCCCGGTCGCCCCGGAAGACGGCACCATATAGAATGAGAGCCACACCGACAACGATGGCGGCGTCGGCAATGTTGAAGACATACCATTCGAAGCCGAAACCGTAGAGCAGCACAAAATCGGCCACCGCCCCATAGACCGCGCGGTCGATCCCGTTGCCCGCCGCTCCGCCGAGGATGAGCCCGAGCGCAACCGCCTGAAATTTCGTCATCGGCGCGCGCAGCCAGAACAGGATGAAAACGCAGGCGATCAACGAGACGGCGACCAGAATCGCCCGTCCGAGAAGCGTATCCTGCTGGAACAGGCCGTAGCTGATGCCCCGGTTCCACACCATCACAAGATCGAAGAACGGCAGAACCTCGACCCGGCCCTTGGCGGGCAGATCGTAGAGGAAAACAACCCAGACCTTCAGGAGCTGATCGGCGATGAGCGTTGCCGCGCCGATCAGGCTTCCGAGGCGAAGACCGTTCGTCATGCGCGCGCGGCGAGCCATTCGCGCATGGCCCGCGCGTCACGCGGGGTCAGATCCGGGAATTCCCCATCCGAGCCGACATCCGTCGAGATCTTCCACGAACGGGCGCATTTGGTGCCCGTCGCGCGGCGCGGCTCGACCGCAACGCCCGGCACATCCGCGAGACGAAAAGCGTCCGCCGGCGGTGCATCTGTCGACACGATCGCATCGGATGTGATGCAGATTTCCGCAAGATCGAGGCCCGTCAGCGCCGCGCGCAGTTCCACGTCCACGTAGACGACCGGCGCGGCCTCCAGCGAGGAGCCCATCTTCTTCGCCGCACGCTCGATTTCGAGCGCGCCCGTCACGACACGTCGCACCCGGCGCACCTTTTCCCATTTCGCATCGAGCGGATCGTCGCGCCATTGCGCATCGGTTTCGGCGAAGCCGTGCAGATGTATGGACTCCTCCTCGCCCGGATGGCGTTGCAGCCACGCCTCTTCCGCCGTGAACGGAATGAGCGGTGCGAGCCAGCGGATGAGCCGGTCGAACAGAATGTCGATCACGGTCAGCGAGGCACGGCGCGTGACGGAAGAAATCGGATCGCAGTACAGCGCGTCCTTGCGCACGTCGAAATAGAACGCCGACAGGTCCGACGTCATGAACTGCATCAGCGCGGCGAAGACACGCTTGAAATCATAGGTGTCGTAGCCGTTCTTGACCTGCTCGCCTACCTCATACAGCCGGTGCAGCATCAGCCGCTCGAGCTCGGGCATGTCCGCGAACGCAACGCGCTCCTCCGCCCGCTCGTGCGAGAGCGCTCCGAGCATCCAGCGGATCGTGTTGCGCAGCTTGCGGTAGGTATCGACCGTCGTCTTCAGGATTTCCGGGCCGATGCGCAGGTCTTCCGAATAATCGGCGGCCGCGATCCACAGGCGCAGGATGTCGGCGCCGGACTGCTTGATGACGTCCTGCGGCGCAACCACATTGCCGACCGATTTGGACATCTTGCGGCCCTGCTCGTCGAGCGCAAACCCGTGCGTCAATACGCTGTCGTAGGGCGCCCTGCCCCGCGTTCCGCAGCTTTCCAGAAGGGAGGAGTGGAACCAGCCGCGATGCTGGTCCGAGCCTTCGAGATACATCGCCGCCGGCCAGGTCATGTCCTCATTGCCTTCGAGCACGAAGGCATGGGTCGAGCCGGAATCGAACCACACATCGAGAATGTCGTTGATCTTCTCGAAATCGTCCGGGTTGAAATCGTTGCCGAGGAAGCGCGCGCCGGTCTCGTCGGCAAACCATGCGTCCGCGCCTTCCGCCTCGAACGCTTCGCGGATGCGGCGATTGACGCCGTCATGCTTCAGAACTTCGCCGGTCGCCTTCTCGACGAACACGCAGATCGGCACGCCCCAGGCGCGCTGGCGCGAGATCACCCAGTCCGGACGCGCCTCGATCATGCCGCGCAGACGGTTCTGGCCGGCGGGCGGATAGAACGCGGTCGCATCGATGGCCGCAAGCGCGCGGTTGCGCAGCGTATCGACCGCCACACCGTCATCGCCCCGCTCGGGCACGCCCTCGTCGGACAACAGCCTGTCCATGGCGATGAACCATTGCGGCGTGTTGCGGAAAATGAGCGGCGCCTTGGAACGCCAGGAATGCGGATATTGATGGCGCAGCCGCCCGCGGGAAAGCAGCGCATCGGCACCGATCAGCGCCTCGATGACGGCCTTGTTGGCCTCGCCTTCCTTGCCCTTGTCGTCGAGCACGCGCAGACCCGCGAACATCGGAACATGCGGGAAGTACGCACCGTCCGGCTGGACGGTGTGCGGCACCTCGCCGAGACGGTTGGCGATCCAAAGATTGTAGTCGTCCGCACCGTGCCCCGGCGCGACATGCACGAAGCCCGTGCCCGTATCCGCCGTCACGAAATCGGCAGGCAGCACCGGCACGTCGAAATCAAAGCCGCGGCCGCGGAACGGATGGGCGAGAACGAAATTCTTCAGTTCATCGGCCGAGACATCGCGCAGCCGCGTCGCCTCGAAGCGTCCGGCCTTGATCGCCGTCTCGGCGAGATCGTCCGCGAGATAGAGATATTCGCCCGCGCGCGTCCAGTTGTCGTCGGGCGCGCTCGTCACCTCGTACAGTCCATACGAAATCGTCGGCGAGAAAGCGACTGCGCGATTGCCCGGAATGGTCCAGGGCGTCGTCGTCCAGATGACCACCTTGCCCTGATAGGCCGGGAAACTCGAAATCGGCTCGACCTTGCCGTCCTTGCGAAAGCCGATCACCGGAAACTTCACGAAGATCGTGTGGCTCGTATGCTCGTGATACTCGACCTCGGCCTCGGCAAGCGCGGTCTTCTCGACGATCGACCACATTACGGGCTTCGAGCCGCGATAAAGCTGACCGGAGGTCGCGAACTTCATCAGCTCGTCGGCGATCACGGCCTCGGAGCGGAATTTCATCGTCGTATAGGGGTTTGCCCAATCGCCGATCACGCCGAGGCGCTGGAATTCCTCGCTCTGGATGGCGATCCATTTGTCGGCATAGGCGCGGCATTCCTTGCGGAAATCGACAACCGGCACCTCGTCCTTGTTGCGGCCGGAAGAACGGTATTCCTCTTCGACACGCCATTCGATCGGCAGGCCGTGGCAGTCCCAACCGGGGATATAGGGCGCATCGAACCCGCCCATCTGCTTGGAGCGGACAACGAGGTCCTTCAAGATCTTGTTGACGGCATGGCCGATATGCAGATGCCCGTTCGCATAGGGCGGGCCATCGTGGAGCACGAATTTCTCGCGTCCCTTCCCTTGCTCGCGCAGGCGCTGGTAGAGGCCAAGGCGGGCCCAGCGCGCCAGAAGGTCCGGCTCGCGTTTGGGCAGCTCCGCCCGCATCGCGAAATCGGTCTTGGGCAGAAACAGGGTTTCGGAATAGTCGCGAACAGGCGCGGTCTTTGTATCGGTCATGAGGCGGGCGTCATAGCAAGACGCAAGCCAAGGGGGAAGCTAGCCGAAAAGGCTTTGCGCGCCCCAGGACGCCGGATCGGCAATGAGGCGGCGTGCCTCGGCACTGTCCCGGTCCATCTGCGCGATCAGGGCTTCCACATTCGCGAACCTCTCCTCTCCGCGCAGACGGCCAAGGAATTCGACGCCAATCGTCTTGCCGTAGAGATCACCTGAGAAGTCGAACAGATGCGGTTCGAGCAGCGGCGGTGCGGCGTCGTGGAATTGCGGGCGGCGCCCGAAATTGGCGACGCCGCCGTAAATTTGCCCGTCCACCTCGACCCGCACCGCATAGATCCCGTGCGCGAGGGGAGTTTCCAGCGGCAGCTCGATATTTGCCGTGGGATAGCCGAGATCCCGACCGCGCTTCTCCCCATGCACGACCGCACCGAGCACGAACCAGACATGGTCGAGCTGCCGGTTTGCCTCGGCCATCCGGCCTTCGGCGAGAAGCGAGCGGATCGAACTCGACGACACCGGCACGCTGCCGCCGACGGGCTCAATCACCCGCACCTCGATGCCGTAACGCGGCGCCGTTTCGAGCAGGAAGGCAGGCGAGCCGCCGCGTCCCTTCCCGAAGTGGAAGTCCCAGCCGACCACGACCGTCTTCGCCTTCAACTGCCCGGCCAGAATGTCGGCCACGAATTCCTCGGCCGTCACGGCGGCCATGGCCGCGTCGAAAGCCAGTTCGACCATCCCGTCGAAGCCTTGCTCGGCGATGAGGACGCGTTTTTCCGCAGCCGGGCTGAGGCGCGGAATGGGCGTTTCGGGCCGGAAAAAACTGCGCGGGTGGGGCTCGAAGGTCAGCGCCACGGCCGGACCTGCCGCCGAATCGGCGGCGGCGCGTGCGGCGGCGAGCACCACTTTGTGGCCGCGATGCACGCCATCGAAATTGCCGATTGCGACAGCCCCTCCCGTGAGGGCGGCAGGCAATCCGGCAAGGCCGGTTTGAAGAATGAAGCCGTCTCCGGCGGGGCGTTTCACGCCGCTTGTCGATCCTGATCCCATCGCGGCGCGGAAACTGCCTGCCTCGCCCATGTCCGGTCAAGGCAGCATTTCGCCGTCCTCTAGTTAACCGGATATTCAAAAGATCATGCGTAATTCTTGTTCGATCGGGCCAAGAACTTGAGCCCGCCTGTCAATTCTACGCGTCAGGAAGACGCCAGTAGCTGGGGGTTTTACGCATGGCCGTCGATCACACGATGCCCATTCTCGTCGTCGACGACTACAAGACGATGATCCGCATCATTCGCAATCTTCTGAAGCAGATCGGCTTCGACGATGTCGATGAAGCCGCCGACGGCTCCGAGGCACTCGGCAAGCTGCGCGAGAAGAAATACGGTCTTGTCATCTCCGACTGGAACATGGAGCCGATGACCGGCTACGAGCTCCTGAAGGAAGTCCGCGCCGATGAAAAGCTCGCGCGCACGCCCTTCATCATGGTCACGGCCGAATCCAAGACCGAAAACGTCATCGCCGCCAAGAAGGCCGGCGTGAACAATTACATCGTCAAGCCGTTCAACGCGCAGACGCTGAAATCCAAGATCGACGCCGTTTTCGGCGACTAAAAACAAAGCCGAGACCGGGGCTTAACCGGCCATTTCGTTAGTTGAGGAACAGGGCATGGCTGCAACGAAGAAAAAGCAGCATTTCGGCGAGATGCATACTTTTGCTCGCGAGCACGAGAGCAAGGAGCCGAACTTTGCGGAAGTCATGAAACTCGCTGCCCTCGCCGCCGAAAGCATGGAAGCTTTCTGCGCCAGCATGGACGCGACGACGTATCGGGAACTGCGTGAAATCGCCAATTACATCGAGACGATGAAGTCCGAAATCGGCGTCTTTCAGGTCAACGACCTCAAGGAAAGCCGCATTCCGGCCGCCGGCGAAGAACTCGATGCCATCATCAAGGCGACGGAAGAGGCCACCAACACGATCATGGAAAGCGCCGAAGCCCTCATGGCCGCCGAACCGAAGGATCTTAAGTCCTATCAGGCGCTGGTGAACGACAAGGTGATGGCCATCTTCGAGGCCTGCTCCTTCCAGGACATCACAGGCCAGCGCGTCGCCAAAGTGGTCGAAACGCTGCAGATGATCGAATCCCGCGTCGGCCGTTTCGCGGATGCCGTCAACGCCAAGGACGTCGCCGGGTTCCTCGACGACCGTGAAGCAACGCGCGCCCAGCGCAAGGAAAGCCTCATGCTGAACGGCCCTCAATTGAAGGGCCAGGGCATCGACCAGAAATACGTCGATGACATGTTCGGCAAGAAGTGAAGCCTGAAGTGCCCCGCGCCATATGGCGCGGGCGCCTTCGCCGCGCTATCTTCCGCGCAGCATGAACCAGCACGAACGCATTCCGCGCCCGGCCGTCGAAGCCGAACTTCGCTATCTCGACGGGGATTTCCGTGTCCTCAAGCCGGGAACCTATGTCCGCTGCGCGGTCACGGGCGTTCAGATTCCTCTCGACGAATTGCGTTACTGGTCCGCCGAACGCCAGGAAGCCTATGCGTCGCCGGATGTCGTGCTGCAACGGATCAGCGATCTGGGCCTGACGCCGAAGGCCTGATCAGCGCAAGATCGGCGAAACAAGAGCCGCAAGCGCAGTCTCCTCCTCGAAAACGAGCCGGACCGGCAGGGTCTGCGCCACCATTCCGAGACGTGTGCCGCCAAGACGGGCAATATCTTTCTCCGTCGTCACAAGCAGCAGGTCCCTCCGCGCCGCGTCGGCGATGAGATCGTCCATCTCGCTTTCCGTCAGCACATGGTGGTCGGGGAATTCGACCATGCGCACGATGTCCGCGCCGATGTCGCGCAGCGTCCGGGCAAATTTCTGCGGTCGCCCGATCCCCGCAAACGCCAGAACTTTACGGCCCGTCACGCGAGCCGCGGCACCCGGTTCGGCAACAAGCCGCGCGCGCAGCACAGGGCGTGCGGAGCCTTGAGCAACGCGCATCCCCTCTTCACCGTCCCCGATGACGACCACCGCATCGGCACGTGCAAACTGAGCCGCGAGAGGCGCACGCAAAGGCCCCGCCGGAATGCACAGCCCGTTTCCCACTCCGTCCACGGCATCGATCACGAGAAGCGAGAAATCCTTTGCAAGCGACGGATTCTGAAAACCGTCGTCCATGACCACGACATCGCCCGTCGTGGCGGCGAGTCTCGCCCCGGCCACCCTGTCCTTTGCGACGATGCAGGGCCAGACGGCTGCAAGGAGGCGCGCCTCGTCGCCGGTTTCCGCCGGGGTGTGAACATCCCGATCGACGCGGACCGGACCTTCGAGCGTGCCGCCATAGCCGCGCGTCAGGAAAACGGGCTGACGCCCCGCGCGCCGGAGCAGGCCCGCGAGAGCAAGAGCGGTCGGCGTCTTCCCGGCACCGCCCGCGATCGGGTTGCCGACACACATCACCGGCACCGGCACATGCACGCCTTCTGCCTTCAGACGCGCTGCGGCCACGCGGGCATAAAGAGCGCCAAACGGCTTCAGCATTCGTGCGGCGGCGGACGGCGGCCTCTGCCACCAGAAGCCCGGCGCGCGCATCAGTGCCGCGTGAACGACAATTGCATGAGATAAGGCTCGATGGCGGCGAGCGTCCGCTCCAGCGCCCCGCTGTTGCGTTCGACGACCTCATGGGCCGCCCGGCGCATCATCGCACGTGTCGCCTTGTCGTTGAGCAGCCCGCTCACGGCAATGGTGAAGGTCTCGTGGTCGGTGATCTCGAGCGCGCCCTGGGCGTCGTCGAGCGCGGCATAGACTTCCGCGAAATTCGCAACATGCGGTCCGTGCAGGATCGGAATGCCGATCTTGGCTGGTTCGATCGGGTTCTGCCCGCCGCGCTCGACCAGCGAGCCTCCGACAAAGGCCACATGCGCAAGGCGATAGAAAAGCCCAAGCTCGCCGATCGTGTCGACGACGAAGATATCGTCGTTCCGATCGGGATAGGTTTCGCGCATTCTGGTCGAAACATCTAACCCAAGCTCATCCGCAGCCTGAAGAATCTCCCCGGCACGTTCAGGATGCCGCGGAACAATAATCGTCAAAAGCCCCCGCATGCGGTGCTTAAGACGCGCATGTACGCGCATGATCATTTCGTCTTCGCCCGAATGTGTCGAGGCGGCCAGAAAGACCGGCCGGTCGAAGACCGCGCTCTCGAATCGCGCCAGAATATCCTGCGGCACGGGCGGTGCCGGAACGTCGAATTTCAGATTGCCCGCCGTTTCGACACGGGGCGCGCCGAGTGCCGCAAGTCGCCGGCTGTCAGTATCGGACTGCGCGAGGCACAGATCGATATCCTTCAACACCGCGCGGGACACTCCTCCAAGACGCGACCATCGCCCAAAACTGCGCGGCGACATCCGCGCATTGGCGATCACCGTCGGCACGCTCCGGCTTTCGGCCTCCGCGAAGAGATTGGGCCATATTTCGCTCTCGGTGAAGATCGCGAGGTTGGGCTGCCAGTGATTGAAGAAGCGGCGCACGTACAGCGGAATGTCAAGCGGCACAAACTGGTGCACCGCTTCCGGAGGAAGCCGGACAGCGGCAAGACGCGCCGAGGTCAGTGTTCCGGTCGTCGAGAGGATGTTGAAACCGCGCTCCGTCAGAATCTCGATTAAGGGAAGCACCGAGAGAAACTCGCCCACGCTTGCAGAATGAACCCAGATCAAGATGCCCTCGGGCCGCAAACGGCTCGGGCGGCCTCGCCGTTCACCGATCCGCGTCGTCATCTCCTTGCCTTGGCGGGCGCGCCATTTCAGCAGCCATCCTGCGCCCATGGGTCCGAACATGCCGAGCGCGCCGGTGTACAATTGCAGGAGGAGAGGCTTACTCGCCATTGCGACGCCTCCAGGGCTTGGCACCTGCAAGAGAATAAGCGCGCTCATGTGCCCGATCGAGCCCGCGCTCGACTGCAAGGCGCGCTTTTTCAAGTTCTTCCTCGCCAGCGCCTTCGGGCACGGAAATCCTCTCGCCAAACACCATCGCCCCGCGCCCGAAGGGCAGCGACAGGACAGCATCGTCCCACGACTTGAAGCGGATTCCCCATTTTGTGGCCACCGCAAGAGGATAGATAGGTCGTCCGCTGAGCCGTGCCAATGCCACAACCCCCTGCCCGGCCACACCGCCGATCTTCGGCACATCCGCTGTGAGGGTGACGGATCGGCCTGCCCTCAATGTACGCACAAGAGCCCGAAGCGCTGGAACGCCGCCACGCCGTGCTACAGCCTTTGAGTGGACCGAGTTGGCGCCCGAGCCGCGCACCAGATCGAAGCCGAGCTTCTCCAGCGCGATCGCATTGACCTCGCCATCCGCATGACGGGCGACGAGCGCACTGCCCGGCCACTCTTTCGGCCACGCTAGAGGCGTAATGACATGCTGACCATGCCAGAGTGCAACGATCACCGGCAGCTCGCCGCCCAGCGCGTCCCGGAGATCGGCGGGCTCGCGGCACCAGCGCGTCGTTGCGCCAATCAGGCGCACATAGGCCGCGATCAGGCTCCCGCCTAGATTGAGCACAAACGGGCTGCGAATGATCTGTTTGTATTTCATGAGCCGGGCGGCGCTTGGTCAGCTGCCGCTGCCAGCCGTCGGATCGAGAAGACGGTGCAGATGCACGACGAAGTAACGCATCTGGGCGTTGTCGACGCTTGCCTGTGCTTTTGCTTTCCAGACCGCGTGCGCTTCCCGGTAATTGGGATAGACGCCGACAATGTCGAGCTTGTCGAGGTCTTTGAAGGTTATGCCTTCGAGGTCTTCGAGCTCTCCGCCGAAAACCAGATGCAGCAATTGCTTGGATGAGATGTCTGACACGGAATGCTAGCTCCTTATCCCGCCCAGGAGCGCGGCGTGGCGCCGGCCAGGAGCAGGGCTGCGCGGATGGCAGCGTTCAGGGGTTCTGCCGCGCCGATCAACGGGCGATGAACGGGCGACGGCAAATTGTAAAGCGGTGGCTCTCCGTCGATTTCGAGGAGCTTGCCGCCGGCTTCGTGAATGATGAGATCGGCTGCGGCGATGTCCCAGTCTTTCGAGCGGGTCGAGGCCACGGCCGCATCGACCCGGTTCGCCGCCACATTGGCGAGCCGATAGGCCAGAGCATAGACGTAAGGCGCACGCGAAATATCGGCACCGATCCCGTCGAGGTCGTCGATCATGGAACGCGGCCCCACGATCTGTGCACCCGACAGCATCTGGCGTGCGGACACGAGAAGCTTGCTGTCGTTGAGGAAGGCGCCGCTCCCGCTCCGGCCATGAAACATCTCGTCGCGCGTCGGATTGAAGATCATGCCGAAGACCGGCCGACCCTTTTCCACGAGCGCGACCGAAATCACCCACACCGGCACACCCTCGACAAAGGCGCGGGTTCCATCGATCGGATCGACGATCCAGACCCGCTCGTGATCGAGCCGGTCGGGCGTGTCGGCGGTCTCCTCCGACAGCCAGCCGATCGAGCCGTCGAGCGCAGTCAGCTTCTCCCGCAGAAAGCCGTCGATGAACATGTCGGCTTCGGTCACGACCGAATTGTCGCCTTTCACCCAGCGCTTGGCGCCGTTTTGCGCGAAGCCGAGCGCAATGCTCCCCGCCTCGCGGACAATGGCCGCGACAGGAGACATCAATTGATCGAGTTCGGCACCGGACAGGGCCAAGGGGAGAACTCCGGAAAAGCGAGACCGAGGGGTTAAACCCACGCTTCCTCGGGAGCAAGCGCATTGGCTCCCGTTTTCAGGGTAAAGGTTTCGTTACCGGTCCATCAAAGCATTTTATACCAAAACCGACGATCAAATTTGATTAACCAGACACCTTAATCCGATTTCGAAGATGAAGCGGCACACTCCTCCCGAATAAAGAAGAACTGTCCAGTTGAGCACGACGGTTTGAGGAGTTGAGTTCAGTGCGGCATCACATCGAAAACATCGAAAGTGCCCATGCGGATCGGGTTCACAAACTCGAACACGCGCGCCTTCCTCTCCGGCACGGCACATCCGATGCTCCGTTCCCTGGCGATGAGGGACTGATTCTTCCCGATGTGGAGCGTCTGGCGCTCGCCCGGCGCTTCGGCCCGGTGGCGATGAAGATCACGCATCCGCTGCACAGCTATCGCGGCGTCGCCATCCGCATCCTGCAAGGGGCGAGCGAAGCCGAGGATCACATCGCGGTCGTGCTGTCCCACAAAGACGGCGCGCTTGAGGTTTCGCTGTACGAAGCCGAAGACGACAGCGACGTCATTGCCGAATGGCGCAAATGGGGCAATGCGCTCGGTCTGCCGCTTCTGATGGAAGGCGCCGACGGACATCTCGTAGCTGCGGAAAATCGCCTTGGGGAAGTCGCCGTCGAACATCCGCGCCCGCGTCGCCGCGGCTCGTTCCTGTCGACCCGCCGCCCGCGCTTTCTGATCCGTCGCCGCGCCGCCAAACTGCCGATCGTGCCGTTCGTTCACCGCGACGAGCGCGAGATCATCGCGGCGGAGTAGTCCGCTTTCATTTGAAGAGGCGGCTCCGCCGCCGGTTTTTGCGCTGGACCCCGGATCGGCGCCGCGCTCCGCGCGGCTTGTCGGGGAACGTCGTTTCCGGTCAAAGCGACCGCAGCACCGTCTCAGCGGTAATCCCGGCAAACAGAATGAGACCTGCCGTCTTGTTGGACCGGAACCGCACCAGCGCGTTCTGAAAATCGGCGGGATCAAGCGTCCTGATCTGCCAGATCAGATGGGCCGCGAAGGCCATGAAACCGAGCCAGGCGACGAACTGCGCGTGGGCCGCGATCAGCGCGAGACCGATCAGCACGAGAGCCCCTCCATAAAGCCCCCAGAGCCACGGCTTGACCCGCGCACCGAACAGCCGCGCCGTGGACTTCACGCCCGCCAGCGCATCGTCCTCGATGTCCTGCAGCGCATAGATCGTGTCGTACCCGATCACCCAGAGAATACCGCCTGCGAACAGCAGCAGAGCGGGCGTGTCGACGATGGCTTCGGACGCCGCCCACCCCATCAAGGCACCCCAGGAAAAACAGATGCCCAGCATGGCCTGCGGCCACCAGGTGATGCGCTTCATGAACGGATAGGAAATGACGGGGGCGATCGCGAGCAGCCCGACGAAAATGGCGACGAGGTTGAACTGCCGGAGAATGACCAGCGCGATCACGAGGTGAAGAATCAGAAACCCCGCGGCAACCTGCACGCTGATCTGTCCGGACGGGATCGGACGGCTTGCGGTGCGTGCCACCTTCGCATCGATCTTGCGGTCGACGATGTCGTTCCAGATGCAGCCGGCACCGCGCATGACGACGGCGCCGATGAAAAACAGCGCGATGTGGACCAGATTGGGTGCGGGCTTGCCCGTGGCGGAGGCGACGAGCGCGGCGCTCCAGGCGCATGGCCAGAACAGCAGCCAGAATCCGATGGGCCGGTCCCAGCGCGCAAGGCGCGCGAACGGCTTCATCCATTCGGGCGCATAACGGTCGACCCAATTTCCTGGCGGAGCGTCAGCGACGGACGAGGACGGCAGCACCGGCATGTGTCGAATTATAACCAAAGCGAGGGGAAGATCGGCAACAGTCTAGCGGCCCGCCGGAAAAACGCTATCTTCGCCTGCGTTTTAACGGAGGACGCGCTCGATGCGTGTGCTGTCGCCTTTCATGATCGCCGGCGCAATAGTGCTTTCGGCATTGCCCTCCCTGGCCGCCCAATGCGAGCCGCCCGGTGGCTTCCCCGCCTTTCTTCAGGCGTTCAAGCAGGACGCCCGCGCGGCGGGCATCAGCCAGCGTGGCCTCTCGTCGCTCGACGGGCTCAAACTCGACACGGCGACCATCGCCTTCGACCGCAAGGTGCGCGCGAGCTTCAAGGGATCGTTCGAGCAGTTCGCCGCGAAACGCGTGACGCAGGCGCGGCTTTCGCGAGCATCGGCCTATCTGAAATCCCACGCCTCGCTGTTCCAGCGCATCGAGCAGCAGTTCGGCGTTCCGGGCCCCGTCCTTGTCGCCATCTGGGGAATGGAAACCGACTTCGGCGCCGTCACCGGCAGCAAACCGATTCTGCCGGGTCTCGCCTCCCTGGCCTATGACTGCCGCCGCACCGACCTTTTCCAGCGCGAACTCATGGCCGCCCTCACGATCATCGATCGCGGCGACATGGGCGCCGCGGAGCTTCGCGGCGCGGGCCATGGCGAAATCGGCCAGACGCAGTTCCTGCCCTCCTCCTATGTCCGGTTCGCCGTCGATTTCGACGGCAACGGCAAGAAGGACCTGATCCGCAGTCAGGCGGACGTTCTCGCCTCGACCGCCAATTATCTGCGCGGCTATGGCTGGCAGAAGGGAGGCGGCTGGCAGGAAGGCTCGGCGAATTTCGCGGCGCTCGGCGGCTGGAACAAATCGGCGAATTATCAGAGGGCGATTGCGCTTTTCGCCACCAAGGTATCCGGCGGGCGCTGACGCCCATACACACATCTCATGTTGCGGGGCCCGCGCAGCGGGCCTCGCGAGCCATGGGTTACGAGTTCGATCGCGCTGCCATCCTTCGAGACGCGGTGCCTTGCACCGCTCTTCAGGATGAGGGCCGAAAGATCAGGTAAGGCCTGAAACCGCGTCATGCCCGATTATGATTTCTCCGCGCCGCGGCTTTATCTCGATGCGGCTCTTGCTAACGACGGCGAGATCGCGCTGTCGCCCGAGCAATCGAACTACCTGCGCAATGTGCTGCGGCTCGGCGCAGGCGATGCCGTTCTCGTTTTCAACGGCCGTGACGGCGAATGGCGCGCGGACATTTCGGAGGCCGGAAAGAAGAAGACCGTCCTTACGGCACGCCAGCAGATGCGGCCACAGACGCCTCCCGGCGATCTCTGGTACCTCTTCGCGCCGCTGAAACACGCCCGGCTCGATTACATGGTGCAGAAGGCCGTCGAGATGGGCGCCTCGCGCCTCCAGCCCGTCATGACACATCGCACGCAGGCCACCCGCGTCAACACCGAACGCATGCACGCCAATGCCGTGGAGGCCGCCGAGCAATGCGGCCTGCTTGCGCTGCCCGAAACGGCAGAGCCGACCCCGCTCGGAAAGCTGCTCGATGCATGGCCGGACGGCCGCACGCTGATCTTTTGCGACGAGGGTGCCGAAACCTCCGATTCGCTTGGCGTGCTTGGCGGGCTTGCGCGCGGACCGCTGGCGGTTCTGATCGGCCCGGAGGGCGGGTTCGACGAAGCCGAACGGTCCCGGCTGCTGAAGCTCCCGTTCGTTACCGCCATCTCGCTCGGCCCACGAATCCTGCGCGCCGACACGGCTGCGGTGGCGGCGCTTGCGCTGGTTCAGGCCGTGCTGGGTGATTTCAATTCGTGACTGTGGCGCAACACCGTGGAAACACATGCGTGTTACACGGTCTCGTGACGGGTTTTCGGCTGGCGGCCTGGTGCGAAGCAGCGCTAAAGCTCACGATAGGCTTCAAGCCCCAATCCAAGGCTGCCCAATGACCGATCAGACCTCCTCCATGTCCCGCATGAGCCGCCGCACCTTCGTTGCGGGGCTTCCTCTTTTTCTCGCCGCCTGCCAGTCGAGCGGCGGCCCGGTGGCCCAGGCGCCCGCGACGCCGATCCTCGGCTCGGGCTATGGCCCGATCACGTCAGAGCCGTGGCCGATCGCGGCCATCGACACCAAGAAGGTCAATCCGAAATTCCTGCGCCAGACGGTCTCCAACCCGACCGGCGAGAAGCCCGGCGTGATCGTGGTCGATACCGCCAACAAGTTCCTTTACCTGACGCAGGCCGGCGGCACCGCGATGCGCTACGGCGTCGGCGTCGGCCGCGACGGCTTCAGCTGGAGCGGCCGCGCGATTGTCGACCGCAAGCAGGAATGGCCGAAATGGCACCCGCCCAAGGAGATGATGGAGCGCGACCCGGAAGCGGCCAAATGGCCGGAAGGCATGCCCGGCGGCATCACCAACCCGCTCGGCCCGCGCGCCCTCTACCTCGCCCAGAACGGCAAAGACACCTATTTCCGCATCCACGGAACGACCCAGCCGAACTCGATCGGCCAGGCCATGTCCTCCGGCTGCATCCGCCTGTTCAACCAGGACATCATCGACCTCTACAACCGCGTGCCGATCGGCACCGAGGTCGTGGTCAGTCAGTCGGCGATCGCCTGATACGAAAAGAGCGCCTCCGGGCGCTCTTTTTACATCTGGACGTAACGCGCTGAAGTGCATAGGTCAGTCGCCTTGAGTTTGGCGAAGGACCCCATGGCGCGCGACCAGATCGACATGACCCCCGTGACATCGCGCGACGAACTCGTCGCCTGGTTCGCGGAGGGCGAAAAACCCGCCTCCGCCTTCCGCATCGGCACCGAGCACGAGAAGGTGCCCTTCCGCAAAATCGATCACGCACCCGTTCCCTATGAGGGTCCGCGCGGCATCCGCGCCCTTCTGGAGGGCATGCAGACGCTGCTCGGCTGGGAGCCGATCATGGAGAACGGCCACATCATCGGCCTTCTCGACGTAACGGGTGGCGGCGCGATTTCGCTGGAACCGGGCGGGCAGTTCGAGCTGTCCGGCGCGCCGCTGGAAACTCTGCATGGAACCTGTCGCGAAATTCATTCGCATCTGGCTCAGGTGCGCGAAGTCGCCGAGCCGCTCGGCATCGGATTTCTCTCGCTGGGCATGAGCCCGAAATGGACGCTTGCCGAGACGCCGGTCATGCCCAAAAGTCGTTACGAGATCATGTCCGGCTACATGCCGAAGGTTGGCGGCCACGGCCTCGACATGATGTTCCGCACGGCGACCGTGCAGGTGAACCTCGACTTCGCTTCCGAAGCCGACATGGTCAAGAAGCTGCGCACCTCGCTCGCGCTGCAGCCGGTCGCAACCGCCCTCTTCGCCAATTCCCCGTTCACCGACGGCAAGCCGAACGGCTTCCTGTCCATGCGCTCGCAGATCTGGCTCGACACCGATGCCGACCGTACGGGCATGCTGCCCTGGGCCTTCGAGGACGGGATGGGCTATGAGCGCTATGTCGATTACGCGCTCGATGTGCCGATGTATTTCGTCAAGCGCGGCGACGTCTATCATGACGTGACGGGCGCGAGCTTCCGCGATCTTCTGGCCGGAAAGCTCGACCGGCTTCCCGGCGAGCGCGCGACGCTGTCGGACTGGTCGAACCATCTGACGACGATCTTCCCGGAGGTACGTGCAAAGCGCTATCTCGAAATGCGCGGCGCCGATGTCGGGCGAACCAGCCGCATCTGCTCGTTCTCGGCGCTGTGGGTGGGGCTTCTGTACGACACGGCAAGCCTCGACTCCGCCTGGGATCTGGTTCGCGACTGGTCTGCCGAGGAGCGCGACCAGTTGCGCCGCGATGTGCCGAAACAGGGCCTTGCCGCCCGCATCCGCAATCGCTCCTTGCGCGAGATCGCGCGCGATGTGCTCGACATTTCGCGAAGCGGTCTGACCGCGCGCGACCGCAGCAACGGCCTCGGTGACGACGAGACGATCTATCTGTCGACGCTCGACCAGATGATCGATGGCGGCACGAGCAATGCGGAAGACCTTTTGGCGCGCTGGCGCGGGCCATGGGCACGCTCGGTCGATCCGGCCTTTTTCGAAGAGGCGTATTGATCGCGCCCGACACGGAACGCCGCCTGCTTCAGGCGGCCGTCCTGTTGGGCGGCCTGGTGCCTATCGGCGCGGGACTTCTCGG
The DNA here is from genome assembly GCA_001464335.1 of Rhizobiales bacterium Ga0077545. Lineage (GTDB taxonomy): Bacteria > Pseudomonadota > Alphaproteobacteria > Rhizobiales > Methylopilaceae > Flaviflagellibacter. Next base: position 84,827 of record LNEV01000007.1, read on the forward strand.
GATTTTTCTCGGGAGCGCGATGGTGCCGGGTGGCCCGATCGACCTATCGATCCCCGGCCTCTCCCTCGACAGCCATGTGCGCTATCTGTCCGGGCTTCTCTTCGCCATCGGGCTTGCGTTCTGGAGCAGCGTGCCGCGGATCGAGGCCCATGGCAGGCGCTTTCGTCTGCTCACCTTCATCGTCTTCATCGGCGGGCTCGCGCGCCTTGCCGGCTTTTTCCACGGCGTCCCGCCCGCCCCGATGCTCATGGGCCTGATGATGGAACTCGTGGTGACCCCGCTGCTGTGCCTGTGGCAGGCGCGCATCGCGCGCCATCACGGGCATGAATGACATCCATCACCAGAGCGCGTTTGTCCTGAAGCCCGGCGCCCCCACATATGCGGCATGGCCGCTTCCGAACCGCTGACCGCCGACACCCAGCCTGCTTTCGAGCGCAAGGATGCGGGGCTGGCTCTGCTTGTGCTGATGGCGTGGAGCCTGAGCTGGATCGGCGTGCATCTTCAAGTCGGCACGGTCGCGCCGGAAGTGTCGGTCGCGTGGCGCTTTCTGATCGCCGGTGCGTTCATGATCGGCATCTGCCTTGTGCGCGGAGAATCCTTGCGTGGTTACAGCTGGCGCGACCATGCGCTCCTCGCTCTGCTCGGACCGACGCTTTTTTCGCTGAATTTCGTGTTCTTCTATTATGGCGGGCTCACGATTGTTTCGGGCATGCTCGCCGTCGTCTTCGCGCTGGCGGCGCCGCTTAACGCGGTGATGCAGGCGCTTCTTCTGAAACGGCCTCTGCCGCCCGTGGCTGTACTTGGGTCAATCGTCGGCGTTGCCGGCGTCGGGACGCTGTTCGCACCGGAAATCATCGAATCCGGTTTCGGCCATGCGGCGGGGCTTGTCCTCGCCCTTATCGGCACCGTTTTTTTCTGCACAGGTAATTACGTGTCCGCGAAGATACAGGAGCGCGGCCTTCCTCTCGCCCCGGCGACCGCCTACGGAATGCTGTACGGCGCTGCGTTCATCGCGGGGGTGGCGGTGCTGCGCGGCCAGAGCTTCGAGGTGGAGTGGACGGCAGCCTATCTCGGCTCGCTCGTCTTTCTCGCCCTCGTCTCCTCGGTCGTCGCCTTTCTGGCCTATCTCGGTCTGTTGCGCCGCATCGGACCTGCGCGCGCCGGATACGTCACCGTCGTCCTGCCGGTCTTCGCGCTTGTGGTCTCGACCTTCTATGAAGGCTATCAGTGGACTTTGTGGTCCATCGCCGGAATGGCGCTCGTTGCGCTTGGCAACGTTCTGGTGTTGCGGCGAAAACCCGCCGCAACACACTGATATTTCTATTCCGCCGCGAGCTGGCTTTCGGAAATGTTGTCCAGACTTGCGACGATATGGTCTGCCAGCGCCTCGCGCACGGCCGTCGATTCGCGTTTGCAGCGCAGCAGCGCGATCTTGATCGGCGGCAACGGCGGAAAACCGTCGGACGGGCCGAGCACGCGCATGCCGGGCCGCAGCGCCGATTCCGCCGACACCGATACGGCCAGTCCTGCAAGTACGGCTGCATTGATCGCGGTCGAGTTCTGACTCGCATAAAGAACGCGGTAGGGCTTCTGCTCCTGATCCAGCCTCTCGCACGCCAATGTACGCCAAACGCAGATCGTTCCCAACGCGAGCGGCACCGGGCTCTCCTCGTGCGGCGTCGTGCGGCCGGACGTCACCCAATAGAGCTGTTCCTGCCGGATGACCTGCGCATCCGCGACCGTGTTGGTGTGTGTGATGATCGCCAGATCGAGCTGGCCGGAATTGATGCGCTCGATCAGCGAGGTTGAGGGCTCGCAGATGACGGTCACTTCCGCACGCGGATTGGAGCGCGAAAAACGGGCGAGAATTTCGGGCAGGAAACGGTCCGCATAGTCGTCAGGAACGCCGAGGCGGACATGGCCCGCAAGGTCGGCATCGGACAGAGCGGTCAGCGCCTCGTTCGACAGCTTGACGATCCGGCGGGCATATTCCAGCAGCCGCTCGCCCTCTTCGGTCAGTTTCGATTGACGCCCGTCGCGGGAAAAGATCGGCTTTCCGATCCGCTCCTCCAGCCGCTTCATCTGCATGGACACCGCCGATTGGGTCTTGTGGACCACATCGGCGGCTTTGGTGAACGAGCCGGTATCGGCGATCGCGACGAAAGTTTTCAACTGGTCGACATCGAGAAGCGCACTCATCGCGAAACTCCATATCAGCGATGCTGATGAATAGCATTAAAACTATTCGTTTCACTTATCAATGCAAATCCCCCATCTCTCATTCTGCAAGGGGCCCGGTTCCACCCGCCGACCCTGAGCACCGGGTGACAGCACACATGAGCAGAAAGGAGAGCAACATGGCATTTTCGATTCATACCAGCCGCTGGCTCGCCCCTACGCTCGCAGTGCATTTCGCGCGCGATCTGGCGCTCGGAATCGGTGCGGCCGTTACGGCGATCATCAACCGCTTCGAGACGGCACGTGCGCTGTCGAACTACGACAGCCGCATGCTGGCCGATATCGGCCTTCGGCCCGAGGACGTGCAATCGGCTTTCGCCGAGCCGATCTGGCGCGATCCGACACGTCGGCTCGCCGTCATAGCCATCGAGCGCCGCTGTGCGGCGCGCGAGACGCGCCGTGCGGACATCGCCGCAAAAACCAAAATGACCGAATTGGTGCACTGACGAAAAGCGGGCTTCTCAGCCCGCTTTTTGCTGACCTGCTTTCCGGGCAACCCGCCGCTTGCGGGCTGTTTTCCGTGTCTCCTCCGCCAGTTCCACGGCTCTCAGAGCGGCCTCCGCCTCGGCGTTCAGGGGAACGCCCTCCTGTGCGGCCCCAAGCAGCGGCTCGTCGGGATGGCGGTGCAGAAGATGCGTCCCGGCGTCCATACCCTGCGCCTTCTGGATTTCAAGGCGCTCGAAATCGCGGCGGCGAATATCGGCCTCGACCTTTGCGACGCGATCCTCGCTGAAGCCAAGCGCCCGCAGCGCGGCGTGACCGAGTTGCAGCGCGCTTTCGAGCGTTTCGCGAATTTCGAATGCGACACCGCGATTCAACAGATCGATGGCATGGTCGCGGTCGATGGCGCGCACGAACACCCGCGCGAGCGGAAATGCGTCGCGCACCAGATCGACGATCTTGAGCGACAATTCGCGGTTCTCCACGCACACGAGAATGATGCGCGCATCTTCCGCGCCGCACGCACGCAGCACGTCGATCCGCGAGCCGTCGCCGTAATAGACCTTGAAGCCGAAGCGGGCCGCGAGCCGCACATTCTCCGTGCTGTTGTCGATGAGCGTCGTCTCGACGCCTTCGGTGAGCAGGAACTGGGCGGCTGTCTGGCCGAAGCGCCCGAACCCGATGACAAGCGCCGCCCGGCCTTCACCGCCAAGGCTTTCGGCCTTCTCGACGTCGCTCGAATCGGACCGGCGCAGTCTGTGCGCCACCCGATCCAGAACCGCGATGATGGGGGGCCCCACCATCATGGACAGCACGCCAAGCGCCAGAATGAGTTGACCGACATCGGGGTTGAACAGGCCGGTGGCGACCGCGAGCGGCAAGAGAACGAACGAAAACTCGGACGCCGGAGCCAGCAGCGAGCCGACGCGCACCGCATCGGGCAGCGGAGAGCCGCGCAGATAGGCAAGACCACCGGCGATGACGAGCTTCACGCATGTCATGACAACGAGCGCCAGCAGAAGATAGTGCCAGGCACCGGCCACGACCTTCAGGTCGAGGCTCATGCCGACGCCCATGAAGAACAGCGACAGAAGGAGGCTGCGGAACGGCGCGACATTCACTTCGAGTTCGTGCCGGTAGCTCGATTCCGCGAGGAGCAGCCCGGCCAGAAAGGCGCCGAGGGCCATGGACAGCCCCACCGCCTCCGATCCGATGGCCGCACCGAAGACGAGCAGCAAGGCTGCTGCGATCATCACCTCATGCCCGCCATTGCGGACAAGAAAATGCAGAACCGGATTGATGAGATAGCGCCCGGAGACGACGATGACCGCCAGAACGCCGATGGCCGCCATGACGTGCAGCCCCACGGCGGACGGGTCCACGATGTCCTTCTCGCCGACGGCCAGAGCCGGGATGAGCGCAAAGGCCGGGACGATGGCAAGATCCTGCGCGAGCAGGACGGAGAAGGTGCGCTGTCCGTACGAACGGGTGAGATGCCCACGCTCGTCGAGGATCTTGGTTGCGACCGCCGTCGATGACAATGCCAGCGCAAAGCCGGCCGCGATCGCTCCCTCGATCCCGAGCCCCGCCCACCAGCCAAGGCCCGCCAGCACCGTGGATGTCAGCAGAAGCTGCGCCGCGCCGAGCCCCAATATGTCGCGCCGCATGTCGAGAAGACGCGAAAACTCGAGCTCGAGGCCGATCAGAAACAGCAAAAGGACGACGCCCAGCTCCGCGATCCGAAGCGTGCCCTGGGCGTCCTTCAAGATGTCGAGGCCGGAGGGGCCGAGAAGCAGACCGGACGCGAGATAGCCGACGATGGCGCCCAGACCGAGCCTGTTGAAGAGCGGCGGCGCAATGACGGCTGCGGCCAGAAAGACGATCAGCTCAAGAGGAAGGACGGGCCCGTTATGGTCCATGGAATCTCGCGGTACTCGAGTATGCGCGAGTACCCCCCGGCGTCGTCAACCGTATGCTTCAGCCATTCAGCGCCCGCCAGCCGATATCGCGGCGGCAAAAGCCTTCCGGCCAGTCGATCAGGTCGAGCGCGGTGTAGGCACGCGCCCGGGCTTCGGCGAGATTTCGGCCGTTCGCCGTGACGTTGAGAACGCGGCCGCCCCAGGACAGGATGTTGTCGCCGTCCGAGCGCGTTCCGGCCTGAAAAACCTCGACGCCCTCGACGGCGCCGGCCACGTCGAGACCGCCGATGACGCTGCCTTTTTCGAACAGTCCGGGATAGCCCTTGCTGGCGAACACGACGGTGATCGCCGGATCGTCCGCCCATTCGGCCTGGACCGCCCCGAGCGTGCCGTCCGCCGTCGCCTTCAGAATTTCCAGGAGGTCCGATTTCAGCCGCAGCATCAGGACCTGGCATTCCGGATCGCCGAAGCGGACATTGTATTCGACGAGCTTGGGCCCCTCGGACGTCAGCATCAGCCCCGCATAGAGCACACCCCGAAACGGATTTCCGAGAATGCTCATGGCGCGCGCCGTCGGCCTGACGATCTCCTCGAGCGCCCGTTTCTCCAGCTCCGGCGTAAAGACGGGAGCCGGCGAATAGGCCCCCATGCCGCCGGTGTTCGGGCCTTCGTCGCCATCGAACGCGCGCTTGTGGTCTTGTGCGCTGCCGAAGGGCAGCACCGTCTCGCCGTCGACGAGGCAGAAATAGCTGACCTCCTCGCCGGTCATGAACTCCTCGACCACGATGTTCGCGCCCGCAGCACCGAGCCCGCCCTCGAACATCATGTCGACGGCCGCTTCCGCCTCCGCGACATTCATGGCGACGACAACGCCCTTGCCCGCGGCGAGGCCGTCCGCCTTGACAACGATGGGGGCACCCTGCTGGCGGATATAGGCTTTGGCGCCGTCCGGCTCGACAAAAGTGCGATGGCGCGCGGTCGGGATGTCGTAGGTGGCGCACAGCTCCTTGGTGTAGGCCTTCGAGCCTTCGAGCTGGGCGGCAGCCTTGCTCGGCCCGAAGACCGGAATGCGCGCTGCGGACAGATCGTCCGCGAGCCCTTCGACGAGCGGCACTTCCGGCCCGACAACGACGAGATCGATCTCCTCCGCGAGGCAGAAGCGGATGACCGCCTCATGATCGGCCGGATCGAGCTTCACGAGGTCTGCGTGCTGGCCGATGCCGGGATTGCCGGGCGCGGCAAACAGCTTCGTGAGGCGCGGGCTTTGGGCGAGTTTCCAGGCAAGCGCGTGTTCGCGGCCGCCGGAGCCGATGAGAAGAACCTTCATGTCCCTCTCATAGCTGCCGCGCGCCGCAACGCAAACGGGGCGTGCCGCATTTTCCCCGGCCGCCGCCGGGTGCTAAGGTCCGCCTCCCATGCCCGATACGGAATCAACGACCTCCAACGCGCCCGAGATTTCGGTCTCCGAGCTGTCCGCCAATCTGAAACGCACCGTCGAGGATGCGTTCGGCTATGTGCGGGTGCGCGGCGAAATCTCCGGCTATCGCGGGCCGCATTCCTCGGGCCATGCCTATTTCAGCCTGAAGGACGAGAGCGCGCGGCTCGATGCGGTGGTCTGGAAGGGCACGTTCGGGCGCATGAAGTTTCGCCCCGAAGAGGGCATGGAAGTCATCGCCACCGGCAAGATCACGACCTATGCCGGGAAATCGAGCTATCAGATCGTCATCGAGGCGCTGGAGCCTGCCGGCGCGGGCGCCCTGCTCGCGCAGCTTGAGGAACGCCGCAAACGCCTTGCCACCGAAGGCCTTTTCGACCGCGAACGCAAAAAACCGATTCCCTATCTGCCGGACGTGATCGGCGTCGTCACCTCGCCGACCGGCGCGGTCATCCGCGACATTCTCCATCGCCTGTCGGACCGTTTTGCGCGCCACGTCATCGTCTGGCCGGTGCGCGTTCAGGGCGAGACGAGTGCCGCCGAGGTCGCCGCTGCCGTGCGCGGCTTCAACGCGCTGCCCGCCGATGGCGCGATCCCCCGCCCCGATGTCCTTATTGTCGCGCGCGGCGGCGGCAGCCTCGAAGACCTCTGGGGCTTCAACGACGAGGACCTCGTGCGCGCGGTGGCCGCGAGCGAAATCCCGGTCATCTCCGCCGTCGGCCACGAGACGGACACCACGCTCATCGATTTCGTGTCCGATCTGCGTGCCCCGACACCCACGGGCGCGGCGGAATTCGCGGTGCCGGTGCGCACCGAACTTCTCGCCAATGTGGGCTCCTGCGGCGGGCGGCTGATCGGCGCGCTCGGGCGCAATGTGGAACGACGGCGCACGGAATTGCGCTCGGCCGCCCGCGCGCTCTCGACACCCGATGCCCTGCTCGCGGCGCCGCGCCAGAAATTCGACGCTTTGGCCGCACGGCTCGGCCCGGCGCTCATCGCCAACGAGCGCGCGAAGCGCATCCTGTTCTCGAACGCCGCATCGCGCTTGCAGCCGGGCCTTCTGCGCGGCCGGATGGACCGCTGCGGCGAGCAGCTTCGGACCCTCGAAGCCCGCAAGACGCTTGCGCTGCAGACGAACACGCGCGCCTGGCGGCGGCGTTTCGATGTTTCCGGTCAGCGCGTCGTCCCGGCCCTTCCGCAGCGGAGCCTGCGCGAAGCCGGCAAGAGGCTCGACCACGCCTTCTCGTTGTTGCGCGCTTTCTCCTATGCGGGCGTGCTGGAGCGCGGATTTGCACTTGTTCAGGACGCGAAGGGACATGTTGTCCGCACAGCATCGGGTGTCGCGGCCGGGGATGCGCTGACCCTGAAGTTCAAGGACGGTGAGGTCGCGGCAACGGCAAACGGCGATGCGCCGCCGAAGCCGGCTGCAAAACCAGCCGCCAAAGCCATCCGGAAAGCCGAAACGAAGCAGGACGATCTGTTCGGCTGACCCGCCTTGGGAATGCCCCATCCGGTCGGCGCCCACCTACGGGCACGCACCTAAGCATTTGTACGTAGGTTATTGGTTTTGAGGGGCCTGAACGCTACAACGGCGCGGTGAACCTGAGCCAATCCCTGTCACATCTGGTCGGCCGCGCGAGGGCCTGGGATTATGCGGCCGCCGTCCTGACGACGGGCTGCGCCCTTCCCTTGCGCATCATGCTCGAGCCGGTTCTGCTGGACCGGGCGGAATTTCTCTTCTTCATCCCGGCCGTGCTCATCAGCGGCGTGCTCGGCGGATTTGGCCCGGCGATCACCGCGACGGGGCTCGGCCTCGCTTCGGGCCTTTTCCTGGGCGCAGGCGAGCACTTCCAGCTCGGCGATCTGCTGGACGCGCTCGGCTTCCTCGCCATCGGCGTCGGCATTGCCCTGTTCGGGCGGCGCGCGCGCATTACGCGGGGCGAGGCCAGACAGGCTTTGCAGAACCTGCGCGAGCGCGAGGCGCATCTGCGCTCGATCCTGGACACCGTGCCCGATGCGATGATCGTCATCGACGAGGCCGGAATCATGCGCTCCTTTTCTTCCACGGCCGAGCGTCTGTTCGGCTGGAGCGCGGAAGAAGCTGTCGGCCACAATGTCAGGATGCTGATGCCCTCGCCCTACCGCGAGCGGCACGATGCCTCGATTCTGCGCTATCTGACGACCGGCGAGAAACGCATCATCGGCATCGGCCGCGTCGTGGTCGGCGAGCGCAAGGACGGCTCCACGTTTCCGATGGAGCTGTCCGTCGGCGAGATGCTTTCGGGCGAGAACCGCTTCTTCACCGGCTTCGTGCGCGATCTGACGGAGCGCCAGAAAACCGAGGCGCATGTCCAGGAATTGCAGTCCGAGCTTGTCCATATGTCGCGCCTGACTGCGATGGGCGAGATGGCCTCCGCGCTCGCCCACGAACTCAACCAGCCGCTGTCGGCCATCTCAAACTACATGAAGGGGTCGCTGCGCCTTCTCGCAGCTGCGCCCGATGCCGATCCACGGCTCCAGGGCGCGATCTCGAAAGCCTCCGAGCAGGCGTTGCGCGCCGGGCAGATCATCCGCCATCTGCGCGACTTCGTGTCCCGCCACGAAAGCGCGCGTCAGGACGAAAGCTTCAGCAAGCTCGTCGAGGAAGCGAGTGCGCTCGCGCTTGTCGGAGCGCGTGAATACGGCGTGCGGGTCAAGCTGGAGCTCGACACCGAAAGCGATCTCGTCCGCGTCGACAGGGTCCAAATCCAGCAGGTTCTGCTCAATCTCATCCGCAACGCCGTCGAGGCGATGGAACACGGCCCGAGGCGCGAACTGCTCGTCCGCACCACGCCCGCCGATGACGGCATGACGCTCGTTTCGGTGTCCGACACCGGGTCTGGCATCTCGCCCGAAATTGCCAGCCGGCTGTTCCAGCCTTTCATCACAACAAAAACGCAAGGCATGGGCGTCGGCCTGTCGATCTGCCGCACGATCATCGAGCTGCACGGCGGGCGCATCTGGGTCGAGCCCAACCCCGAGGGCGGAACCGTGTTCAACTTCACCCTGCGCCGGGCCACACCCGCCGACGAGGAAACGACATGAGCGAAAACGGCCTGATCCATGTCATCGACGACGACGACGCCGTGCGGGAATCGATCGACTTCCTGCTCGGCGCCGCCGATCTTTCGGTGCGCACCTACGCCTCCGCCACCGAATATCTGAACACCGGGCCCGGCCCCGGCCCGGCCTGCGTGCTGACCGATGTGCGCATGCCGGAAATGTCCGGCCTGGATCTTCTGAAAAAGCTGAAAGCGGACGGATCGGTCACGCCGGTCATTGTCATGACGGGGCATGGCGACATTCCTCTGGCGGTCGAGGCGATGAAGTTCGGCGCCTTCGATTTCATCGAAAAGCCGTTCGACGACGAGCGCCTGATCTCGGCCGTCACGGCGGCGCTCCGGATCGGCACTGAGCTGGAAAACAAAAGCCGCGAACAATCCGAAATTCGCGAACTCATCGACACGCTGACGCCGCGCGAACGCGATGTGATGAACGGTCTCGTCCAAGGCAAGCCGAACAAGATCATCGCCTACGATCTGGGCATCAGCCCGCGGACCGTCGAGGTCTACCGCGCCAATGTCATGCACAAGCTCAAGGCGGGCAGTCTGTCCGATGTGGTGAAAATGGCGCTCGGCCTCGGCCCCGATGCAACATAGACTGAACCCATGACCACGCTGCATTTCGACCGTTCGCATCCCGGCCATTACGGTGAGGCGATCACCCTGTCGCCGCTCGTGCGCCGGGTCGTTGCCAACAATCCGGGGCCTTTCACCTTTACCGGCACGGTGACCCACATCATCGGCCGCGGCGAGGTCGCGGTGCTGGATCCGGGGCCCGACGATCCGGACCATATCGCCGCCCTCATGGCGGCGACCGCCGGAGAAACGATCACCACGATTGTCGTCAGCCACACCCACCGCGACCATACGGATGGCGTCGAAGCCTTGCGCGCAATGACCAATGCGCGCGTCATCGGCTGCGCCCCGCACGCGGGGACCGAAGAGGCCGACCCGCTGGAAGCCAGCATCAACCTCATCTACGCCCCACAGCAGGTTCTGAGCGACGGAGAACTCGTCAATGGCAAAGGCTGGACGCTGGAAACGGTCGCAACGCCCGGCCACACACGCAATCATCTCGCCTTCGCGCTGAAGGAAGAAAACGCGCTGTTCCCGGGCGATCTCGTCATGGCTTGGTCGACGACCGTGATCGCGCCGCCCGACGGCAATATGCGCCAGTACAAGCAATCCCTGCGCAAGCTGCTGGCTCGCAGCGAAGATCCGTATTATCCGGCGCATGGTACATCGCTCGCCGATGCAAAAGCCTACGTCGCCGCCCTGCTCGCTCATCGCGAGGCCCGCGAGCGTCACATTCTGGATCTTCTCGGAACGGGTCCGCACACGATCCCGGCGCTCGTCGCCGCCATGTATCCCGATCTCGCACCAAACCTTCGTGGCGCGGCGGGCCTGTCGGTGCGCGCGCATCTCGATGAGCTTCAGCAAGACGGCCGCATCGGCCTCCACGCAACCTCCGGCGAACCAGCCTATTCGCGCCTCTGACGGCTGAGGTTGCCGCGCGGGTCAGGATGCCAGCGGGAACCCCATTGCCGCCCGATGGTTCTGCTCTGAAGCGACAGGAGTGGAGCCATGCTGGACTACCCTCACCCCCCATTTCCGAACCAGAAGCAGCCAATGCCCGGCGTCACGAAAAAAATGACGCCCGTGCCGGACCACGGCGAGAAATCCTACAAGGGATCAGGTCGGCTCGAAGGGCTGACGGCTGTCATTACAGGAGCAGACAGCGGCATCGGGCGCGCCGTTGCTCTCGCTTATGCGCGCGAAGGCGCCGATGTCCTCATCTCATATCTTCAGGAAGAGGAAGACGCCCGCGAGACCCAGCGCCTCGTGGAGGAAGCCGGGCGTAAAGCGGTTCTTCTGCCGGGAGACATTCAGGACCCCGCCCACTGCCGCAAAATCATCGAGAAGGCGGTTTCCGAACTAGGCGGCATCGACATCCTCGTGAACAACGCCGCCCATCAGGCCACGTTCAGCGAGATCGAGGACATCAGCGACGAGGAATGGGACCTGACCTTCCGCGTCAACATCCATGCGATGTTCTATCTCGCAAAAGCTGCCGTGCCGCATATGAAAGACGGCGGCTCGATCATCAACACCGCCTCCATCAATTCCGACGATCCCAACCCGACGCTTCTGGCTTACGCGACGACCAAGGGCGCAATCCAGAATTTCACTGCAGGTCTTGCAAAAATGCTCGCGCCGCGCGGCATACGGGCAAATGCGGTTGCACCGGGCCCGATCTGGACGCCGCTCATTCCCGCCACAATGCCCGAAGACGTTGTTTCGAAATTTGGAAGTCAGGTGCCGATGAAACGGCCCGGCCAGCCCGCCGAACTCGCAACGGCCTATGTGATGCTCGCAGACCCGCTGTCGAGCTACGTGTCCGGGGCAACGATCGCCGTCACCGGCGGCCGCCCGATACTCTGAGGGAGAGAAAGATGCAGATCGCCGAATACGAAGTTATCAGCCGCGGCGGACATTGGTTCGTCTGCCACGACAGCGACGAGGCCGGTCCCTACGCAACCAAGGAGGCCGCGCTTCAGGCGGCCGTGCCGCCGATCAGCCTCTCGGCAGCGGAGGGGCTCGAAATACATCTGCGCATCGAAGGCGGCATCAAAACGCCCGATCCGCAGATGACGGATAACTGACACTGGCCAATGGATGCAAACGTCCAAACGCGCGGAACCGCGTTCAACGTTTGCACGCTATCGGAAGACAAGGCGTTTCGAGCCGATGTAATTTATCGCAAAGCTCGTCAGAACGGCGGCGGCCTTCCCGACGAGCGGGCTCGTGACGAGCGAAGCGCACCAGACGAGCACATTCGACACGCACAGCGCACAGACCGCGACGAGGAAGAAGACAGCCATACTCTTTCCGGTCGAGCCGGCACGGCCTGCGCGATCTGCGAACGTGTAGCGACGGTTCAACAGAAAACTGCCGAGGCAGGCGGCGAGAAACGCGAGTGTGTTGGCAAACAGCAGATCCACGCCCGTGGCATAGTAAAGCGTCGAGAAAACGCCGAAATCCACCGCCGTGTTGATCGCACCTATAAGCGCGAACGAAACAAGCCGCGCGCTTTCCGTCTTAGACACGCACGCGCTTTCGCGTCGATGGACGAGGCGTCTTGCGGGGCTTTTCCATATCCGCCCAGATAACAGATTCGGTCAGATAAAGCGGCCGCCGTTTGGTCTCGTTGAAGACGCGCCCGATATATTCCCCCAGCAGGCCCAGAACGATCAGCTGAACTCCGCCGAGAAACAGAACGGTGACGATGACCGTCGGAAAGCCCGGAACGGGATCGCCGATAAAGAGCGTCCGGATCACGATGTAGGACCCATAGGCGAAGGCGCAGAGCGCGACCGTCAGACCGAGATAGGTTGCGATCTTCAGCGGTGCGATCGTGAACGAGGTTATGCCCTCAAGCGCAAAATTCCACAGCTTCCAGTAATTCCACTTTGTCGAGCCAGAATACCTCGCCCCGCGATCGAAGACGACCGCCTTGCTCGGAAATCCAACCCATGCGTACAAACCCTTCATGAAGCGATGCTGCTCCGGCAACATCAGAAGAGCATCGGCGACGCGACGGCTGATGAGACGGAAATCGCCGACATTCGGAGGAATGGGTGCAGGCCCGAGCGCCGCGACGGTCTTGTAGAAGGCGCGGGCCGTCAGTTTCTTGAACCACGTCTCGCCCTCGCGGCTTGCGCGTTGCGCGTAGACCGTGTCGTAGCCTTCCCGCCAGGTAGCCACCATTTCGGGTATGATTTCCGGCGGATCCTGAAGATCCGCGTCGAGGATGACCATGGCATCGCCGCGCGCATGCTCGATGCCCGCCGTCATGGCAATTTCCTTGCCGAAATTCCGCGACAGGTTGACGACCGTGATCGCGTCCTCGCTTCTGCGTAGGCGGACCATCTCGGCGAGCGTGCCGTCCGAGCTTCCATCGTTGACGAAAACGATCTCGAAACGCAGACCTGCGCCCTTCATCACGTCCGAGACCCGGCGGACCAGTTCGGAAAGCCCTGCCTCCTCGTTGTAGGCAGGGACGACGATGGAAATCAGTTCGGCACGGGAGCGCATGTTATGAACCCGCTTTCGGCAGACGGCTTGTATAGTCTACGCTGTAAATACCATAGGCCGACGAGACATAAGCGCGGCTCGTCCGGCCGTCGATCACGACCGTACGCAGCCACGGGCCAAGGCGGTAGCTTGCCACGACCTCATATGTCTTCAGATCGATCGCGACGAGATTGTTGGACAGGAGACTGGCGCACAGCATGATCTGGCGCGGCTCGTCCACCGCCAGCGAGCGGCAGCCGAAATCGGAGCGAAACGAGCCTTTGGCTGCGAGGGTGTCGGCATCGAACCGGTAGACGACCCCTTCCATCGGCGCCGTGACGAAGACCTCGTTGCGCTCCTTGTCGAACTCGAGCCGGTCGAAACGTTTGGAATGTGTGCTGACCTGCGTGCCGATCTTGAGATCATCGACATCGTAGGCGATCAGCTCTGCCGAGTAGCGGAAGAACGACAGATAGAACCGGCTGCGGTCGGGGTGCCTGACGGCATTGCCCACCATGAGGTCTTCGTCGGCAATCATCTTCCAACCGTCGCGCTGCAGCACGATGAGAGGCTTTCCCTCGATCTCGTCCGCTTCGGACGTCACAAGCAGGCGCTGCGTGGCTCCGTCCCACATCGGCCGGGCGTCGCCGGGCGAAACCATCGGGAAAGAATGCTCTTCCTTGGTGCGAAGCGTGTCCGCGTCGAGCACGCGCAGGGATTGGTTCGCAAAAATGTAAATCTCGTTGTCCGGCTCGTTGAACGCGAGGGATTCCGATCCCCCGCTTCCCGGCTCACCAGCAAGCGGCGCAGCCGAAATGTCGTCCAGAGGAAATGCGACGACCCGGTCGGCCCCGTTTCCGGTCGCGTACATCCGGCGGCGGGCGTCGTCGACATAGATGCCGTTAACGCTCGCATCGATGACGATGCGCACCGCATCGTCCTTGACGATCAGTCCCGTGAGCTGGTGGAGCCGATAGCCGTGCGGAACGAGCGCGGCAAAGCCGCAAGCACCGACGAGCGCAAACGCCAGCGCCCCGTAGGTCAGTCTGTCGCGCCGCGCATTGAACCGCCGCGACGCCCATGCAATCGCGCTCCAGGCCACCGCAAGGACAAGAGTGCTGCCGACGGCGGCCGCCGCGGCAAGACGCATCGACGCGTTGGCGGCGCCGTACTGAAGGCTCAAGGGCGGCAGGAGACGAAACATCACGAAAAAGATCGCCGCAGACGCGGCAAGAACCGCCAGAGGCCAGACCCTTTCCGGAACGACCTTGCGCAACACGAGCGCAACGCCCGCGACAGCGGCAACGAGAACGGCCATCAGCAGCAGCCGCGCCGGGATCGTGCCATAGACCGACATCGCCACATGCACCGGCGCGGCAAGCCCGATCTGCTCCTCAAGGAAATCGCTCGCCGCTTCCTGAAGAGGCGCAAGGAGCGGGGTTCCAGCGGCAACGAAGGCCGCCGCGATCACCAGCAGGATGAAGCCAGCGAGAAGCACCGGCACGCGGCGACTTGTGCGTGTTTCAGTCTGCAACGCGACCTCCGGCAGTGGCGTGCGCCGGAACGCGGTGCAGGGAACCGTCAAGCCGGTCCTTCAACCGCAGGAACCTGGCTTCCCAGAGATTGTAGCTGAGCCAGCCGGCAAGCAGCCAAAGAGCCAATGCGATGCCAAGCCAAACCGGAGAGTTCTGAATATCCGGCGAGAACTGCTCGCGAACGCCCGAATAGAAAATCAGCATGCCGATGACCGGATGCCAGACATACAGCCCGTAGCTGTATTTACCGAACCAGCGCAGGACCGCCAGGCTGAACACGGCCTTGAGCGGCGCCCACGCCGCCACGAGAACGAGCAAGCTCGCGGCAAACAGCCCGACGATGGAAAAGCCCACCGTCTGGATGACGGGATCGTCCGGATGCACGTGCTTCAGGCCGAACATGACTGCCAGGCAGGTTCCGGCAACGATCAGCACCGTCCACGCCAGACGCATGATCCGTGGTGAAAAGCCCTCCCCGATCACGGCCAGGGCAACGAGAGCTCCCATCGCCAGCGAATCCATGCGGCTGGGCGTCAGCATGTAGGCGGCCGGATAATCGAACCCGGCGACCACGAAAAATGTGCGCAGCACCGGGGCCGCAGCAATGATGAGAAGGGCCACGCCCATGATCTGGCGGCGGGTCAGCTTCAGCACGACGAACGGCCAGACGAGATAGAAGTGCTCCTCGACCGCGAGCGACCAGAAATGATCGAGGAAGCCGGCACTGCCTCCCGCCGCGATCAGGAAATTGGTGAGGTAGAAAACGACGAACAGCGGGTTGCTCGGCCATTCGAGTTCGGCGAACGGCCACAGGAGGTAGATCAGCGAAACGACGACGATGGCCAGATAATAAAGCGGGAAGATGCGCAGGGTTCGCCGGATGTAGAACCGGCTGAAATAATCCTGCTCGGTTTTCGCCTCGTAAAGTATCCGCGTGATCAGAAAGCCCGACAGCACGAAGAAGAAGTCGACGCCCGTCCATCCGAGGGAATGGGCGAACAGAATGCCCCCATAACCCATATCGTCCGCGCTGCGGCCGAGGTGGATATACATTACGAGAAGAATTGCGAGACCGCGAAAGCCGTCGAGCGAAGGAAAATAGCCGGGCAAATGCGGCCGCGAGCCCTCCGGGGCAATAGTTCCGGCAGCCGTTCCCGTTGCGGCTTTGACCTGGCCTTTGGAGGGCTTCAACATCGCCGGGCAGAACCTTGCTCTTACGATCAGAGATTGAGGTTGAGCCTATCGCGATTATTGGGACGAACAATAATTTTCGAAAAGTTTAGTTTATTTCGCCGCGTTTACTTGTCGGGATGTGGCAAAAACACCCCGAGCGCAGAGGCAAAAACTTAGCGCGCCTGGGCACCGAGCTCGCTGAGGAAACCGCGCACCCTTTCGGCGTTGCGGCCGAAATCGCGGTCGCCCGCGCGGGCGGCGGAGCGCATCTGAACGCGCGATCCGCTGCCGTCCGGCTCAATCACGATGACCACATCGTCCTCGAACTTCATGATCAGCGAGGTCGCCACCGCCTCGATGCGCCGGGCCGTATAGCCGCTGTCCAGCACGCGCCAGCCCCTGGCCTCGACAAGCTGGAGCGCGAGCGAATGCACTTCGTCCGGCGGCTGCGCCACCCGCAGCGGCTGGATGTCCGGAAACGCCGACAATTGCGCCAGCGCACTCATCTCGCCCGCATAGGCGATGGGGTTGTCCCGCGGCGTGCGCTCGGTCCCGGCAAAGACGAAGGCCGGGGGATTGGCGGGGCCGGTGGCGATGTCGATCAGCGGCGGCAGGGACGAGGCCTGCGCCATGAAATAAAGCGGCGCCGCCAGAACGAGGACACCTGCGACAATACCGGTTGAGGCCGCGCCGGCTCCCCGGTTTCCGCGCACCCAGATGATCGCAAAGGCCGTCAACCCCAGCACGACGGCTGCGGCGGCAAGCACCAGGCCTGCGCCGAGAGCCGTCAGCGCAGGCTGGAAGTCCACCCGCCCGGAGCGCTGGACGAACACGGCGATGATCGCGACGGGCACGGCAAACAGGCCAAGCCGCTTCGACCACAGAGCCGTGCGCGCGAAGGGATCTTCGATCATGGCGGAAGGGTTTGCTCTTTTCGCGCGCGCGTCGCAAGCCGCCCCGGCCTTGCGCGGATGGATATGGGATGGTTTGTCTCCAACCTCATCCTGAGGAGCCCGCAAGGCGAACGTTTTGAAGGATGGGCCCGGTTGCTGCGGCCCGTATTTCGAGGCGCACGGCTGGTCCTGCTTCTCACCATGAGATCGAAAAAAGGAGTTCGTCGATGCGCGATGTCGTTCTGCCCGGTGGCGAGAAGGTTCCCCAGCTTGGTCAGGGAACCTGGTTCATGGGCGAGCGCGCCGATCGGATGAAAGCGGAAGCCGATTCCATCCGCCTGGGCGTCGATCTCGGAATGACCCTCGTCGACACCGCCGAAATGTATGCGGACGGTGGCGCGGAGATCATGCTCTCCGAAGCTCTCAAGGGCATCCGCGACAAGGTCTTCCTCGTCTCCAAGGTCTATCCGCACAATGCAAGCTTCAAGGGCGTGCGCGCGGCGGCCGAACGCAGCCTGTCGCGCATGAATGTCGAGGTCATCGATCTGTACCTGCTCCATTGGCGCGGCGGCGTGGCGTTCGAGGAAACGGTGCGCGGCTTCGAGGCGCTGCAGCAGGACGGGCTGATCCGGCATTGGGGTGTCTCCAATCTCGACACCGACGACATGCAGGAATTGCTCGACGTGGATGGCGGCGAAAACTGTGCGGTCGATCAGGTTCTCTACAACCCAACGCGACGCGGCCCGGAGTTCGACCTGTTCCCTTTCCTCGCCGAAAATTCGATCCCCGCAATGGCCTACAGCCCGATCGAACAAGGCCGCCTGCCGAAGACCGGCGCGCTCGGCGACATCGCGAAAAAGCACGGTGTCGGACCGTTCCAGATCGCTCTCGCCTGGGCCATGCGCACCCCCAATGTCATTGCAATTCCGAAAGCCTCGGACCCCGAGCATGTAAGGGCGAACCGCGCGGCGGCCGATGTGGTGCTGGACGCCGATGACCTCTCCGCGATCGACCGGGCGTTCCCGGCGCCGACGCGCCGGCGTCCCCTCGAAATGCTTTAAGCGTCTGCTTGCAAGTCTTTGTTAAACATAACATTCGCGGGTGCAGTTAAAGTGGCTGATGATGTCTCCTGCGGCGGCTGCGCTCTCCGCGATGTCCCCCTCGCCGAGCAGCTTGAGGCCAAGCGCAAGGCTGTGGAAGACGCCCTGCGCGAGGCCGGAATCGATGCCGGCGTCGAGCCCTGTGTGGACGCACACGGGCAGGGCCGCCGCCGCGCGACATTGCACGCACGCCGAGGTGAGGACGGCGTTCTGAGGGTCGGTTTCGCCGCCGCCCGCTCGCACCAGATCGTCGATCTTGCCGACCATGACTGTCCGATTCTGATCCCGGCCCTGCAGCAATCGGCGGCGCCCGTACGCGCGCTGGCGCAGCATCTGGCGGGGCTCAAGAAGCCGCTCGATGCGGTCGTTACCGCCACCGAAAACGGCCTCGATGTCGATCTGCGCGGTGCCGGAAAGATATCCGAAAGGCAGCGTCTGGGCCTCGTCGAGATCTCGGGGCGCGAAGGTCTCGCCCGGCTGTCGCTGCACGGCGACATCGTCGTGGAGCCGCGCCTGCCGGTCATCCGGTTCGGCGCCGCCGCAATCGTCCTGCCGCCCGGCGGGTTCCTTCAGGCAACCGAACTCGGCGAAGAAACCCTCGCGCGGCTCGTCATCGAAGGGGTCTCGGGCGCAAAGCGCGTGGCCGATCTGTTCGCAGGCTCCGGCACGTTCGCGCTGCGCCTCGCGGCCTTCGCGGAAGTGAAAGCTGCCGAGCAGGACCGCCCCGCCCTCGCTGCGCTCGATCGCGCGTGGAGGCAGACGCCGGGGCTGAAAAAGATCGAGGGCGAAGGCCGCGATCTTTTCCGCCGCCCGGTCACGGCCGCCGAGCTGAAGGGCATGGACGCGGTCGTGTTCGATCCGCCGCGCGTCGGCGCCGCCGCACAGGCCCGCGAGATCGCAAAATCAGGCGCCAAGCGGGTGGTCGCGGTCTCGTGCAACGCTCAGACCTTCGCCCAGGATCTTCAGATCCTCATCGCGGGCGGTTACAAAATCGAGCGCGTCGTGCCGGTCGACCAGTTCCGGCATTCGGCCCATGTCGAAGTGGTCGGCATCCTGAAGCGCTAAGGCTACACCCAGCGCGCCTCGCCGCGTTCGAAGACCAAAGCCCGCCCCTGCACGATGTCCACATTCGGCAGATCCGCCTCGGACACCCCGGCAAGTAGCCCGAGCAAGACCCGCGCGACGCCGCCATGCGTCACAGCGAGAGTCGGTTCGGACAGCGTTTGGAGCCAGCCCGCAATGCGCACGGACAGCATGGCGTAGCTCTCGCCCCGCGGCGGACAGAAAGCCCATTTGCCGGCATCTCGCGCGGCGCATCCCGCCGGGTCGCGCAGCTTCATTTCTTCCCATGTGAAGCCTTCCCAGTCGCCGAAGGTCAGCTCCTTCAGCCGGTCGTCGAGCCGGTAGGCACCGGGCGCGAGGCCCATCTGCCCACGCATCAGGCGCATCGTCTCCTGCGCGCGCCCAAGGGGGCTCGCGACGAAGTCGAACGAAAGAGCATCCGGAAATTGCTGTTTCAGCGTGCGCCCGACGCTTTCGGCCTGCGCCCGGCCACGTCCGTTGAGCGGGACATCCTGCTGCCCCTGCAGCCTGCTTTCGGCATTCCAGTCCGTCTCGCCGTGGCGAACGATGCAGAGCGGAAAGGGCAGCACCGGATCAGTCTTTGGCGACGGCGATATCCGGGGCGTCGGGATGCTTCATGCCGACGATGTGGTAACCGGCATCGACGTGGTGGATCTCGCCTGTCACGCCCCGCGACAGGTCCGACAGGAAATAGAGGGCCGCATCGCCGACTTCCTCGATCGAGACCGTGCGCCGCAGCGGCGAGTTCAGCTCGTTCCATTTCAGGATGTAGCGGAAATCGCCGATGCCGGACGCCGCGAGTGTCTTGATCGGTCCAGCCGAAAGCGCGTTCACACGGATCTTCTTCTCGCCGAGGTCCGCTGCCAGATAGCGCACACTTGCCTCAAGGGCCGCCTTGGCGACGCCCATCACATTGTAATGCGGCATCCATTTCTCGGCGCCGTAATAGGTCAGCGTCAGCAGCGAGCCGCCGTCCGTCATCAGCTTTTCGGCACGCTGGGCGATGGCCGTGAACGAATAACAGGAGATGTTGAGCGTCTTGTCGAAATTCGCAGCCGTCGTATCGACATAGCGGCCGTCCAGTTCGTCCTTGTCGGAAAAGGCGATAGCATGGACGACGAAGTCGAGCTTGCCCCATTCCTGCTTCACCTTGTCGAAGACCGCATCCATGCTCGCGACATCGGTCACGTCGCACTGACCGACGAGGATCGCGCCGATCTCGGCGGCAAGCGGCTCGACGCGCTTTTTCAGCGCCTCGCCCTGCCAGGTCAGCGCGATCTGCGCGCCCTGATCGGCGGCCGCTTTGGCAATGCCCCAGGCAATCGAGCGATTGTTGGCGAGACCGAGAACAAGGCCCCTTTTACCGGCCAGCAGACCCTTCGCATCACCCATGAAACACCCGTATGTTCAACCGAGGTTGCTATGGCATGGCGAAGATGGAGCGGCAAGCTGGCCTCTCCGGCAGGAAAAACCGGCGTTCTCTCTTGCGACAGCCGCTGATATTTCCGGGTTGAAATCAAAAGTGACGCGCTATCCCCGGCTTCATTTCCTCGGATCGTAAGGCGCACCGTCCTTCATGCGGCCGGCCAGCTTTTCCAGCTCGGCATCCGGTCCCTCGGGTAGCACCACGCGCGGTGTCACCAGCAGATCGCCTGGTTCCGGCTTGGATTGTACGCCCTTGCCCTTGAGGCGCAACGTCCCTTTGCCGGTCGTGCGCGGCGGCAGGTTCAATTCGACCGTGCCGTCGAGGGTGGGCACGCGCACCTTGCCGCCGAGAACCGCCTCATAGAGCGTCACCGGCACGTCCACCCGGATGTTCCGCCCCTCGGCCCGGAACTGCGGATGCGTCGCGACCTGAATGGTGATGAGCGCATCGCCCGCCGTCCCGCTGAGCGGAGACGCAACGCCTTGCCCCTTGAGGCGGATCGTCTTTCCCGCGTGAATGCCGGCGGGGATCGAAACGTCGAGTTCCTTGCCATGCGGAAGCTGGACGCGGACCTTGCCGCCCATCGCCCAGTCGACAAAGGGAACGGTGACTTCAGCCGTCACATCCCCGGATGCCGGACCAGCCCCCGCGCCACCGCCGGGCGCCTCGCCGGGGCGCGTGCCGCGCGTCTGGCCGCGCCCGCCAAGCCCGCCGAACATCTCGAAAATATCCTCGAAGGCCGTTCCGGCCCCGGCACCGCCATTGCCGCCCGGAGGCCAGGTGAAAGTCTTGTGGGAGCGACCGGTGCCGAAGCCCGGATCGCGCGCCCCGCCCGCATTGAAGCCTTCGAAGCCGCGAAAGCGCGGCTTGCCTTCGGCGTCGATTTCGCCGCGGTCGAACTGGGCGCGTTTGGCCGTGTCGGACAGAAGGTCGTAAGCCGTGGAGATTTCGGAGAATTTCTCCTTGGCCTTCGGGTCCTTGCTGCGGTCCGGGTGGTGCGTCTTCGCGAGCTTGCGGAATGCCTTCTTGATGTCGGCTTCGCTGGCCCCGCGCGGGACGCTCAGAACTTCATATGGATCGCGCATGCGCGTGATTATCCCTCGTGGCCCTTAAGATATAGGCAAAGGCTGGCGTGAGGGCATGTAGGAATCTGTTGCGATAATGCAACAGATCAGAGCGTGGTCCGTGTGGTTTCCGCGATATCCCACTGGCCTTCCGCCGTGCGGCAGGCGCGGCCGCGCAACTGCACTTCCTTTCCGTTCTCCGTGCGCGTGGCCACGAAATCGCGGCACATCCGGCCTTCGGCGGTCACGGCTTCGGAGGCCGGCGCGAAGTTTCCGCGCGCTCCCGTCTCGGGATTGGCCCACGGCACCGGAGGGCCGTTGTGCGTCGAGGTCAGCGCAAGGCCAAGCGCCCCGCGCGCATAATTCCAGTCTTTCTGGTTGAGCGGGCTGGAGCCGGATGCCGAACCGGGCGCACCGGCAAGCTGCACCGGGCTGGCGCTCTGCCCGGCGGCAGTCGCACGGCCTGTCTGCGGTGTGGCAGCGCTGCTGGTCACATCCGGCCGCTCGTCTCCACCGCCCATGAGGTTGCCCATGGGCATGCTGCAGCCGCCGAGAAGAATAGCTCCAACGGCCACCGCCGAAAGGCTAAACAATCCGGGACGCCAAAACTGGGATAGACTAAACATCACCCGAACCCCCACAGGGCCCTTCCCCCGGTACGCACCTATGCAACACTTACACTCTAATGGACAACCGGAACAGTTAATTAAGGATGACTTTACAGTCGCCCCGGACCCATTTTCGCTGTTCGATCTGTGGTTTGCCGAAGCCCGCGCAAAAGAGATCAACGATCCCAATGCAATGGCCCTCGCTACGGCAAGCCCCGATCTCCTTCCCAATGTCCGTGTCGTCCTGATGAAGGGCGTGGACCCGGGAGGCTTTGTTTTCTTCACCAACTCTGAAAGCCAGAAAGGTGGCGAGCTTGCGGCGAACCCCCAGGCTGCGGCGGTTTTTCACTGGAAGAGTCTGCGGCGGCAAGTGCGCATGCGCGGGCGTGTCGAACGGGTGACAGACGCCGAATCCGACGACTACTTCGCGAGCCGGCCGCGCGACAGCCAGATTGCCGCACACGCATCGGCGCAGTCGCGCCCGCTCGACAGCCGCGAGACCTTCGACGCGCGCCTTGCCGAGGAAACGAGCCATTACGAGGGCGCCGACGTGCCTCGCCCCGCCTATTGGGGCGGCTACCGGCTCGTCCCCACAAGCATCGAATTCTGGCATGACCGGCCGTTCCGCCGGCACGACCGCATTGTCTTCAGCCGTCCGGACGCGAACTCGCCCTGGACAAGGACCCGGCTTTACCCATGAGCGAACGCAAAACACTTCTCCTGACGGGCGCCTCGCGCGGCATCGGCCATGCGACGGTCAAACGCTTTTCGGCAGCGGGCTGGCGTGTCATTACCGCCTCGCGCCATGCCTTCCCCGAAAATTGCCCGTGGGCGGCTGGACCGGAAGATCATCTTCAGGTCGATCTTTCGGACATCGCCAATACGAACGATGCCATAGAGGAGGTCCGCAAGCGCCTTGACGGCGGGCAGCTCCACGCGCTCGTCAACAACGCGGCCATCTCACCGAAAGGTCAGGGGGGCGCTCGTCTCAGCACCCTCGACACCAAACTCGAAGACTGGCTTCACGTGTTTCAGGTGAACTTCTTTGCCCCGATCATGCTTGCACGCGGGCTGCTCGAAGAGCTGAAAGCGGCACAGGGCGCCATCGTGAATGTCTCGTCCATCGCCGGATCCCGCGTCCATCCATTTGCGGGCGCGGCGTATTCAACCTCCAAAGCGGCGCTCGCGTCGCTGACACGTGAAATGGCGGCAGACTTTGGCGCGCTCGGCATTCGCGTCAACGCGATTGCGCCCGGAGAAATCGACACGTCAATACTTTCGCCGGGCACGGAAAAAATCGTCGAGCAGATTCCGTTGAAAAGACTTGGACGTCCGGAGGAAGTCGCAAGCGCGATCTATTACCTGTGTTCGGAGCAGTCCACTTATGTGAACGGCGCCGAACTGCACATCAATGGCGGCCAGCACGTCTGAGCGCCGGGATCAGGCCGAACGTCTCTTGTCTTCGTCTGCGGCTTCCGAAGCCGGAAACTTCCGCACATGCCCAGCCAGAAGCTCGATCGGCGTCGGCTTGCCGATCAGATAGCCCTGGATCTCGGTGCACTGCAGCTCTGCAAGGAAAGCCTGCTGCTGTTCGGTCTCGACGCCTTCGGCCGTGATCGGTACAGACAGCCCTTGCCCCAAACCGACAATGGCGCGAACGATGGCCTCGGATTGCTTGTTGTCGTGCAGATGCTCGACAAAGGAACGGTCGATCTTGATACGGTCGAAGGGAAACGCTTGCAGATAGGCGAGCGAGGAATATCCGGTTCCGAAATCATCCATCGCGATGCCGACGCCAAGCGCCTTGATCGCGTGCAGAATTTCGATCGCGTGGTCCATATCGTTAATGAGGACGCTTTCGGTGACCTCAAGCTCAAGACGGGCCGGATCGAGTTTCGACTTTGCCAGCACATTGCGCACCGTGGCAACGAGATCGCCGTGCTGAAACTGAACGGGCGACAGGTTTACCGCGATCGAAAGCGGCTTGTCCCAGCTCGCAGCTTCGGTGCAGGCCCGTTCGAGAACGAATTGTCCAAGTTCGACGATGAACCCGTTTTCTTCGGCGGATTGAATGAATTCGCCTGGAAGGATGAGGCCGCGGACCGGATGCTTCCAGCGCAGAAGCGCCTCGAACCCCGTAATGACACCTGTCGCCGTTTCCGCCTGCGCCTGATAGTGCAGTTCGAACTCATCGCGCCGGAATGCATCCTCGATCTCAATTTGCAGCGTGCGACGGGCCCGCTGTGCGAGATCCATCTCCGGCTCGAAAAGACGATAGCAATTGCGGCCGGACTGTTTGGCGCGATAGAGGGCCGCGTCCGCGTTTGAATGCAGCACATCGGCGTGCTCTCCATCGCGCGGGTAGAGCGCAATGCCGATGGAGATGGCGGTCCGCAAACGAACATTCTGAATCACGGCATCGACGCTGACCACATCGAGCAGCCGCTTGGCAAGACGCTCGGCGGCTTCCGGCTGCTTCGTATCGGTCTGCACAATGATGAATTCGTCGCCGCCCAGCCGCGCGAGAATCTCGTTCGGAGACAGGATCGATGACATTTTCAGCGTCAGGTTTTTCAGGAGATCATCGCCGGCCTGGTGACCGAAAATATCGTTGACCTGCTTGAAGCGGTCGATGTCGATGGCAAGGATCGCAACCTCGCTTTCGCCTTGCTTCGCACGCTGGACCTTTTCCTCAATGTGCTGAAGCAGAAAGGCGCGGTTCGGCAGACCCGTCAGGGCATCGTGATACGCCATATGCTCGATGCGCTGGCGATTCTGCTTCTCCTCGAACGCAAGGCGCCGGTCGAACATGATGCACATGACTGCGATGGCCAGAACGAACAGGCACATCGCGGCGGCGGCGAACGCAAGGACATAACCCGGAATTCCCGGCTCCAGCGCCATCGTCGGATCGGGCACAATCGTGATTGCGCCCATACCCGTGAAATGCAGCAGGACCACGCCGACGACGAGCGCGAGCGAAGCAAGGATTTGCCCGCGATTGCCTGTGTGGTGTCGAACGAGCGTAAGTGCCAGAACCGAGAATATGATCGAGTACACGACCGAAAGCGCGATCGTCGTCACGTTCCACACGATCTGGCCCGGAATAACGACACCCGACATTCCAAGATAGTGCAGCGCAACGATACCTGCACCGACGATGGAGCCGCCGATGACCGACCCGGCCCGCATGTTCCGCACGAAAATCGCCAGACCGATGGAAAACGTGCAGATGGCCACCAGAAGGGACATCAGCGTCGGCCAGACCGCATAGCCGAGCACCACGCCCGGATCATACGCCAGCATCGCGATGAAATGCGTACACCAGACCGAGCCGCCGCCCGCAACAGCCGATGCAACGATCCAGAAATTCTGGCGTGAGCGCTCCGTTTCAAGCGCAAGCTGAAGGCAGCGAACTGTCGTCAGCGCGCCCGTGACGCAGATCAATGCGGCAAGTCCAACCAGAGTATAATCGTGCTCGAACGCCAGGCAGGTAAGTGCTTGATACATGAGGGGTGCCCCGAAACTGGGCAGCCTTTATCAGTATGCCTGCGTATTATTGATTAATTTTCGGGCGTTCGGCAAAGGATAGTAAAACAGGTCTTAAAGCCAACGTTTAAGCCGGAAATACATGAACGGCAGCACCGCCGATGCCAGCATGACAACAAGAGCGGCCGGATAACCCCACCATTGTTCGAGTTCCGGCATGTTCCGGAAGTTCATGCCGTAGGTCGAGGCAATCAGGGTCGGCGGCATCAGGATCACCGAAACAATGGAGAAAATCTTCATCACATCGTTCTGCTCGATCGTCACCATGCCGACGATGGCATCCAGCAGGAACATGACCTTGTCGCTGAGATAGGACACGTGATCGCGCAGGCTGTCGGCATCGCGGCGCATGACGATAAGCTGGGCGCGCTTCGCACTTGCGCCGCGTCCCTTGTCGTATGCGACCGACAGAAACCCGACCATGCGTGACAGGGAAACCAGGCTTTCACGCGCCATCGACAGAAGATCGCCCTTGCGGCCGATCTTGCGCAGCAGCGCCATGTAGTCCTTTTTCGCGCGCACACGGCCCTGGTGCAGGTCGAAGACCCGCAGCGACGTCTCGTCGATTTCCGCCCCGACCTTTTCGATGATGTCGGCCGTGCGATCGATCACCGCTTCCAGCATCCCGAACAGGATGGTGTCTCCCTTCGTCGGTCCTTTCGTCTGTTTGCAGATTCGCTGGATGTACAGATCGATCACGCGCGGCTCACCGTGCCGCACGGTCACCAGACGATCCCCCGTCAAGATGAAACTGACATTGACCAGCCCGGCCTTGTCGGATTCGACACCCGCGATCACCGTCGCCGTCATGTAACGGGCGTCGTCCTCAACGTACAGACGGCTTGACGCCTCGATCTCGGCCATGTCCTCAGGAGTCGGAACCGACACGCCGACATATTGCTCGACGGCATGATCCTCCTCTTGAGTCGGTGAGATGAGGTCGAGCCAGACGGCGGTGGCCGGAAGAGGCTTTTTCGGATCGTGCGGCTCGGCGGTAAGTTGCCCGGCCTGCGCTTTGTAGACCGTCAGCATGTGTCAGGCAGGATCGAGAGGCACGGTGCCGGTCGGCTTGCCGGAGGCATCCGTCGTGATTTTCTCGACCCGGGCTTCGGCCGCCTTGAGCAGCGCATCGCAATGCTTTTTCAGCGCGTCGCCGCGCTCGTACAGCGCGATCGACTTCTCGAGCGGCACATCGCCCCGCTCGAGCGCCTTCACGATGTCCTCAAGCTCGGCCAGAGCCTGCTCGAACGGGAGTTTTTCAATCTCGGTCTCGGCCACGCCCCTCAGCCCTTCATCAGTTCGCCGACATGCGCGGCAACGGAACCCGCGAGTCCCTGCAGATCATATCCGCCTTCCAGCACCGAGACGAGGCGACCATTACAGTTCTTCTCAGCCGATTCCATCAGCTTGCGGGTGACCCAGGCGAAATCGCTCTCGACCATTTTGAGCGAGCCGAGCGGGTCGCGCTCATGGGCGTCGAACCCTGCCGAAACGATGATGAGTTCCGGTTTGAACGTGTCGAGCGCGGGAAGAATCTTGCCCTCGAAGGCCTGACGCATCTTGTCGCCACCATCGCCCGGTGCGAGCGGGCAGTTGAAGATGTTGCCGACGCCGGTCTCGCGGGCCGCGCCCGTGCCGGGATAAAGCGGCATCTGATGCGTCGAGGCGTAAAGCACGGACGCATCCGAGTAGAAAATCTCCTGCGTGCCGTTGCCGTGATGGACGTCGAAATCGACGATGGCCACACGCTGGAGGCCGTGCTTTTTCTGCGCATGGCGCGCGCCGATGCCGATGTTGTTGAACAGGCAAAAGCCCATCGCCCGCTCGCTCTCGGCGTGATGGCCAGGCGGGCGGCAGGCGACGAAGGCATTCTTCACATCGCCGTCAAGCACGCGATCGACCGCCTGAAGCGTGCCGCCGACACCCCGCATTACGACCTCCCAGGTCGAAGAATCCATCATCGTGTCGCCGTCGAGGTAGACGTACCCCTCGTTCGGCCGCGCATCCTGGAGCGCATCGACATAGCGGTCGGTGTGGACGTACCGCGTCACATCGACATCGGCGACTTCGGCCTTCTCGCGCATCAGCCCATCGAATTCCGCCTGTCCCAGCACCGCCTCGACCGCGCGATAGCGATCCGGCCGCTCGGGATGACCTGCCGAGGTCTGATGAAGGGCGAAATTCGGGTGATGCAGAAGAAGCGTGGCCAAATCGGACGTCTTTCCTGTTATGGGGCCGAGAGGATCGGCCGTTGGTTTTGGGAAATCGCCCGGAGGGAACACCGGGCATGGGGCGAAAGCAAGGGCGGGCTTTTATATCGGGCGGTTCACTTCATTCTCAACTGCGTATACGCAAAAGCCGTGACACAGACTTTGCTTCTCCCCGCCTCTCCCGCGGCTGTTTCCGAGGCTGCGGCGGCCCTGGCTTCCGGCGGGCTCGTCGCCTTCCCGACCGAAACCGTCTACGGCCTCGGCGGCGATGCGCGCGACGGGCGGAGCGTCGCCGCGATCTATGAGGCCAAGGAGCGGCCGAGCTTCAACCCGCTGATCGCCCATGTCATCTCGCTTGCCGAAGCGCGGAAACAGGGGGTGTTCGATGCCCGAGCGGACAAGCTCGGCACCGCGTTCTGGCCGGGACCGTTGACCCTCGTTGTGCCGTTCGCCAAGAGCGGCACTGTCCACGAGCTTGCCCGGGCCGGGCTGCCCACCGTGGCCCTGCGTGTGCCCGCACATCCCGTCGCACGGCACCTTCTTGAAGCGTTCGGCGCGCCGGTCGTCGCGCCGTCAGCGAACCGCTCCGGCCGTGTCAGCCCGACATCTGCGGAGCATGTGAGGGCCGATCTGGACGGCCGCGTCGCGCTCATCCTTGACGGCGGACGAACACCAGTCGGCGTGGAATCCACGGTCATCGCCTGCCTCCCCGGTGAGCCGGTGCGGCTGCTTCGACCGGGCGGACTTGCGCGCCGGGAGATAGAAACCGTGCTCGGAGAGCCTTTGGCGGATGCCACCGACAAGGTACAGGCACCCGGAATGCTCGCCCAGCATTACGCGCCGCACGCGCAGGTCCGGCTCGACGCCGAGGACGTGGCGAGCGATGAAGCCTGGCTCGGCTTCGGTCCCGCTCAGCCGGCCGGTCGGCCTCTCGCATCGCTCAATCTTTCACCCTCCGGCGATCTTGCAGAGGCAGCGAGCAATCTCTTCGCGCATCTTCGCGAACTCGACGCACGCAAGCCTGCGTCCATCGCGGTTGCACCCATACCAGCCGATGGGCTTGGAGAAGCGATCAACGACCGTCTCCAGCGCGCAGCGGCGCGATGATCAAGGCCAGCGTTTCAGGACGATGCTGGCGTTGGCGCCGCCGAAGCCGAAGCCGTTCGACAGCGCATATTCCATGCCCAGCGGCCGCGCCTGCGGTCCCACAATATCAAGACCTTCGGCTGCCGGATCGGGGTCAAGCAGATTGAGCGTCGGCGGCGCGATCTGATCGCGCAAGGCAAGTATGGTCATGATGGCTTCAAGCCCTCCCGCCGCGCCAAGAAGGTGTCCGGTCGAGGATTTCGTCGCGCTGATTGCGACCGTCCCGTCCCGCCCGAACAGCGATGCAATGGCGGCAAGCTCGCCACGGTCGCCGACGGGCGTCGATGTCGAATGCGCATTGATGTGGTGCACACCGCCTGGCGAGAGCTGCGCCTGCGCGAGTGCGATTTCCATGGCGCGGCGCGCGCCCGAACCATCCTCCGGACCCGACGTGATGTGGTAGGCGTCGGCGCTTGTCCCATAACCTGCGATCTCTGCGAGAGGTTTGGCGCCGCGCGCTAGTGCATGTTCCAGATCCTCGATCACCAGGACGCCAGCGCCCTCGCCCATGACGAACCCATCGCGCCCCTGATCGAACGGACGTGAGGCCTTTTCAGGCTCGTCGTTGTACGACGTCGACAACGCACGCGCCGCGGCGAAGCCGGCCAGAGCAACCGTATCGACGCACGCCTCGGCGCCCCCGCACACGGCAACATCGGCTTCCCCCGCCCGAATGAGCCGCGCGGCATCACCGATGGCCTGAAGGCTTGCGGCGCAGGCGGTGACCGGGGCGCCGATCGGTCCCTTGAACCCGTGGCGGATCGTGATCTGCCCTGCCGCCAGATTGACGAGAAAACTCGGTACGGTAAACGGCGAAAGGCGCCGCGCGCCCCTTGAATCGACCGTACGCACGGCATCGGCGATGGCCGGAAATCCGCCGATGCCCGAGGCGATGACCGTCGCGGTGCGCTCCTTGTCGGCGTCCGTCTCGGGACGCCAGCCGGCCTGCGCGATCGCTTCATCCGCCGCAGCGAGAGCAAAGTGGATGAATCGGTCCATTTTGCGGAGTTCCTTTTCGGAAATGATCCGCGTCGGATCGAACCCGCCTTCGGGATCCTCCGAAATCGTTCGCACCTGCCCGGCAATTTTGGCCGGAAGCGCATCGGCGACATTCTGGGGAAGCCGCGTGATGCCGGAGCGACCTTGCAGCATGCGCGACCAGGTCAGCTCCGTCCCGGCGGCAAGCGGCGATATGGTTCCCAGTCCCGTAACGACGACACGGCGCATGTTAATCCTCGATTGGTTTCAACTGGCTGGCTGAACGGGTTTCAGAGACTCAAGGCGGACCCGCATCTGGCGGCTCGCTTTCGGTCCGGCTGTTGCGACAACATTGTTGAGCACGAGCGGAATGCCGCTGTGTGCGTCCACCACCTGGGGCTCGACGACGGCGCCCCCGTCGCGCGCGGCAAGAAGAAGGGCGGCACCCTCGCCCGCAAGATGGCGATTGCTCCATCCGAGGAGCGCGGCAAAAACCGGAAAGAAATCGCGCCCCTTGCCTGTCAGGACATAGTCGTAGCGCCGGGGGCTCTGCTGATAGGCACGCTTTTCGAGAATGCCGCAGGCAACAAGCTGCTTGAGGCGCCCGGCGAGCATGTTCGGCGCAATCCCGAGACTTGCTTCGAACTCATCGAACCGCGTGAAGCCCTGGAACGCATCGCGCAGGATCAACAGGGTCCACCAATCCCCCACCTCGTCGGCGGCACGGAAAATCGGACATTCGGCACGCAGTGGCAGCGTCTTCATGCCTGCTCACTACTCTTGTGACTTTCATTTTGCAAGTTACTGCTGGCGTCGCGAAGCCGAACGTTTACTCTGGAGTACGTGACCAGTTATCGAGAGCCATGACGCAGCATCATCTTATTCAGCGGATTCAAGCCGTTGTCGGAGCAGAAAACCTCATCACCGGGGAGCAGGCCGAACCCTATCTGAAGGAGCGGCGCGGCCTTTTTCACGGCAGAACAAGCGCGGTGGTGAAGCCCGGTTCGACCGAGGAGGTCGCGGCTGTCGTGAAGCTTGCGCGCGAGACCCTCACCCCCATCGTGCCCCAGGGCGGCAATACGGGGCTCGTGGGCGGCGCGGTGCCGGATGAAAGCGGCGCGGAAATCGTGCTCAGCATGACACGAATGAACCGGCTGCGCGCGATCGATCCGGACGGCAACACGATGGTGATCGAAGCGGGCGCGACGCTTGCCGAAGCGCGACAGGCGGCGGAGAGCGTCGACCGCTTTTATCCGCTTACCCTCGCGCCCGAAAAATTCTGCACGATCGGCGGAAATCTTGCGAGCAATGCGGGCGGCCTCAACGTGCTGGCCTACGGCTCCGCGCGCGATTTCGTGCTCGGCCTCGAGGTCGTTCTGGCCGACGGCCGGATCTGGAACGGGCTTCGCACCTTGCGTAAGGACAATACGGGATATGACCTGAAACATGTGTTCACGGGTTCGGAGGGCACGCTGGGCATCATCACGGCAGCGGCGCTGAAACTCTTCTCGCGGCCGCGCGCGACGGCCACGGCCCTTTTCGGTGTGCCGACGCCCGAACACGCCTTGGCCGTTTTTCGCCGCGCACGCGGCGAAGCGGGACCGGAAGTGACGGCCGCCGAGATCATCCCTCTGTTCGGAATGGAACTCGCCGCCCAGAAACTCGGCCGGCCGCTCCCCCGCGGCACCGACTGCGCGTGGTATGTGCTGATCGAACTCAATTCCGTCATGCAGCACGATGTCGGCGCCGTGTTGAAACGCATCGCGCGCGGTGCCCTGGACGGCGGCGAAGCCGTCCATTGCGCTTTTGCCGAGGACGCGCGGGAACGCGCCTGGCTTTGGGACTATCGCGAAACGATGTCCGATGCGCAGGGCCTCGCCGGCGCGTCGATCAAACACGACGTGTCCGTGCCGGTGCGCGATATTCCGGCCTTTGTTCGCGACGCGACCGAAGCGGCGCTTCGGACGGTTCCGGGCTGTCGCCCCTGCCCGTTCGGACATCTCGGCGATGGCAATGTGCATTTCAACATCAGCCAGCCGGAAGGAATGGACGGAGCTGCCTTTATCGCTCGTTGGCACGACATGAACGCCGCCGTGCACGATGTGGTGACGCGCTACAACGGTTCCATCGCCGCCGAGCACGGCGTCGGGCGCCTCAAGGCATCGCTCCTTCCGGGCGTCAAGAGCGAGGTGGAACTCGAGCTCATGCGCACGCTGAAGCACGCGCTCGACCCCGATGGCATTCTCAATCCGGGGGTGGTCTTGGCTAATTCCCGTTAACCGAGCGGCAATTCTCGGGATGCAATCTAGAGCCGCCCGCCCGTCCGCCGGAACAGACGACTTTTCATGAACATCGCCTCCGCAACGTCAGAGCCCGTGATGTCCCTTGCCGGGATGCGGGAGGAGCTTGTCGCGGCGAACATCAACGCCAAGACCGGCCTGTCCACCGACTATCTGAACCATTTCAACGAGATGGTTATGCTGGTCGAG
Organism: Rhizobiales bacterium Ga0077545; assembly: GCA_001464335.1. Classification (GTDB taxonomy): domain Bacteria; phylum Pseudomonadota; class Alphaproteobacteria; order Rhizobiales; family Methylopilaceae; genus Flaviflagellibacter. The sequence continues at coordinate 117,289 of LNEV01000007.1, forward strand.
CTTTACCCCAGCGCAGCGGACCTGAAGGACGAGATTCTGGATTGGAAGTTGCTGGGCTATCGAGAGCATTTCGAGACATCGGGTTTCCGCGCGAAGGCTCTGGCACTGTTGGCCTACGATCTCGCCGCGCCGGCCTTGAAGAAAAATCTCGATGTGATCGTTGCCGAACTCGATACGGTGCTGCTTCTTGCGCAGAACGCCATCGCGGCCGAGAACTTTCACGGCGAGGCCAATCTGATGCTTCAGGAGAGTACCGAGGCGGTCGAAATGCTGATCGCGCGTGCCAGTGCTCTCATCAACGGCCTTGCAGAACCCGAGGAAGCCTCCGCCGACGACGCACAGGCTGCCGTCGACGCCTTGTTCGAAGGCTGATCCGGGTCTATTCCGAAGGCATGGCACATCGTCCCGAAGTCGGCGTTTCGACCGCGGTTTTCCGCGACGGACGCGTTTTGCTCGCCCAGCGCGCCGTCGGCGCTCTCGCGGGCCTGTGGTCGCTTCCGGGTGGGCGTGTTGAATTCGGCGAGCGGTTGGAAGAAGCGGCATTGCGTGAACTTCATGAGGAAGTGTCCGTCGAGGCTAAAATCGTCGATTTCGCGGGCATTGTGGAAGTCATGCCGCGCAAGGAAGGCGCGCAGTTCCACTTTCTCGTGGTTGCCTTCGCCGCCCATTGGGTCTCAGGCGAACCGCAGACCGGTCCGGAAGCCGCCGATATACGCTGGGCCGATCCGCTGACGCTGGACGGATTGCCGGTCACGGACGATCTTCACCGCATCGTCGCCCGGGCTGCGGCGCAGATCCTCCCCGCAAGCGTGCGCGCATGAAGCATCTCTTTCCCGCTGCCGTGATTGCCGTCCTGGCTGCTTCCGCCATGCATGGGGCTTTGGCCCAGTCACCGCTGGAGTTTCTGCAGCAGCAGCAAAGACGCCAGGAACGACAGCGGGTGCAGCCCACGCCGCCACCTCCGGCCCAGACGGCGCCCGCGCAGACCAGTCCCGCCCCGGCCGCAGAACAGGCAACGCCGCGCGCGAATGAAAGCAGCGTTCCCACCGCTCCGGCTGCTGCCGCGCGGCCGACGGCTCCGCAAAACCTGCCTCCCCCGCCCTATGAAAAGGATATTCGCCGCATCGGCGAAATCCTCGGCGCGCTGCACTATCTGCGTCCGCTCTGCGGCGCCGACGACGGCGCAATCTGGCGCGACAAGATGCGCGATCTGATCGAATCCGAAGGCGCGGCCGTCGACCGGCGCGAACGCCTCGCGGGCGCGTTCAACGAAGGCTACAACGCCTTTCAGACGACCTATCGCACCTGCACGCCCTCGGCCGATCTGGCGGTCCGCCGCTATCTCGAGGAAGGCTCGAAGCTGACACGCGAGATCGCTACCCGTCACGGCGGCTGATCTCCACAATTGATTCGGTTGCGTTAACCCTTTCTCAAAGAATGGGGCGCGGACCTGACAGCGCGTGTTAGGGTTGGTGATCGGCCCGGGGGCGGCCGCGGGATCATCATGGCTGCTTCACAATTTCCGCCGAACGTCACGGATCGTGAAAAACACTCGCGCGAGCGTTTCGCCGCTCTCTCCTATCTGGAGGAAGCCTGGGAAGGCGCCATGCTCGACGGCCTGCCGCCGGAATGCGTGGCTCAGGCGGCCTTGTTCCGTGCGCTTGCCGAACTCGTCGAAAGCTTCGGAGAAGAAGCCACGGCCGCATTCGCTGAGGGCCTCCCGGACCGTCTGCGCCGGGGCGAGTTCACGCTCGTCGAAGCCACACAGTAACCGGCGCGGCGTCACAGGACGTCGATAATAAAATCCACGATCAGCGCGATGCCGAATCCGGCCAGCGCAACCCCTGCCACGACATTGATCGTGCGCAGCCAGGGCAGCGTGATGCGGCTGCGAAACTTCGCGACAACGCTGGCCAGCATCAACCACCAGATAAGCCCGCCTGCCAGAACACCGAGCGTCAGCTCTGCGGCCGACACCCAATTGTCGGGAGCACGGCCGATCTCGTCGAGACCGGCGAAGATCGCGACAAAGCCGAGCAGGAGCGCCGGATTTGTGACGGCAAGCACGAAGCTCGACACGGCAGCACCGATCATGCTGAGGCGCGTGTCTTCCTCGACCCGCTTTTCCGGATGAGGCGTGCGAAAAAAGACATTTATTCCGAAGCCGACAAGCACCAGGCCGCCAATCAGCTGGATAAGGCCGATATGGTCACGCACCATATTGGAGATCGCCGTGACGCCGAACGCCGCCACAGCCGCATACAGCGTATCCCCGATCACCGCGCCAAGGCCCGCGACAAACGCCGACGTGAAGCCATGCTTCACCCCGCGATGAATGATCATGATATTGACGGGCCCCATAGGAGCGGCAACGGCAAGCCCGATCCCGACCCCGATCGCAATCAAGCTCCAGTCCAGCACGCATCCTCCCACCGGGCGCGGCTTCCCCCAAGCCGCAAAACCGCCCTATCGCGGTGATAGTTGGAATAAGGCTTCGGGAGCAACCTCGCGCCACATCAAATAACAGGCTAGGCTTCGGTTTCATGCAAAGGGGCGAGGAAATTTTGACGATGAAAAGCTTGGGAACGGCAGCCCTTTTTCTCGTCCTGACCCTCGGCGGATCGGCCCTGGCCGGCATCGGCGGCAGTTCCACCGTGAGCGCGCAAGCCAGCAAGGCAGACACGAAAGTCGAAACGGAATCGACGAACACTCCGTCCCCCGCCGCTCCGGCGCCGAAGCCGGATGTCTTCTACGATCCTGGTCTTCTGCCGGAACCGGTGCGCGCGATGCGCGACAAGATCCTGGAAGCTGCTCTTTCCGGCGATCTCGACAAGCTGAAGATCGTCATTCAGACCAATGAGATGCCGCCCGTCTTTTCATTCGGCGAAGACAAGGGCGATGCCATCGCGGCAATGAAGGAGCAGTCGAACGATGGCGAAGGCCGCGAGGTCATGGCCATTCTCGCCGAAGTGCTCGAAGCCGGTTACGTACATGTCGACAAGGGCACGCCGCAGGAGATGTTTCTGTGGCCCTACTTCGCCCAGTACCCGATCAACGATCTGACGCCGCCACAGATCATCGAGCTCTTCAAGATCGTGACAAGTTTCGAATATACCGAGATGAAAGAGTTCGGTGCCTACAATTTCTACCGCGTGGGCATTGGGCCGGACGGGACCTGGCACTTCTTCGTCGCCGGCGACTAGAATTCCTCACCGCCCCGCAGGGGCATGTGGGCCCGACAACGGCTTTACCTGCTTCCTGATCTCTGTAAACATGCTCTCCACGAAGGAGGCATTGCATGCCGAAGCCTCTCCACTCCATGAGCCTGTCCGAAGAGCCATCCGAACTCGAAGAGTTGCGCGCACTTCTCGCCGCAAAGGAAGAAGAATTGCGCCGGGCGGAGCTTCTCATGCGCGAGGTCAATCATCGCGTCGCAAACTCGCTCCAGCTTGCTTCGTCCATCCTTCGCATGCAGGCCCATCAGGAGACCGATCCGCACACGCGCGAGCAGCTTGAGAAAGCAGGGCTTCGCATCGGCTCGATCCAGCACGTCCATGCCCGGCTTTATCGCTCGGGCGACATGCAAACGATAGAACTGTCGCAATATCTGCGCGACCTGTGCAACGAGCTTTCCGAAAGCGTGATGCAGGAAGGCGAAGACAATCACCACACCATCACGACCGAATGTGAACGCATGCGTCTGCCGACCGACTTCGTTTCGAAGCTCGGCCTGGTCATCAACGAATTCGTCACGAATGCTTTCAAGCACGCGGAAACGGAAGAAGATTCAGCGCAAATCCGCGTCCATGTACGCACACACGACGACCACCTCATTCTTGAGGTCTCCGACAATGGGCCGGGCCTCGACGAAGATTTCGACATGAGCCGCATCCGGGGGCTCGGCATGAAACTCGTTCGCTCGGTTGCCTCAAGCCTTGGAGGCGATGCCGGCGCGCGCAACGGCGAGACGATCGGCGCGGTGTTCTGGCTGAGGCTGCCGCTTCCGGCGAAGACGGAAGACTAGACCGTCAAAGCGTTTCAAGGAACCGGAACGGCGCACCGGCTCCCGGCGTGACAAGCTCGCCGTCCCACATCACGCGCTGCCCCCGGATCACGGTGCCGACCGCCCACCCCTCGACGGGAACGCCATCGTAAGGCGTCCATTGCGAGCGCGACGCGATCCATTGGTTCGTGATGGTCTTTTTTTTCTTGAGGTCAACGACCGTGATGTCGGCATCGAAGCCCACGGCAAGGCGACCTTTGCTTGCGATGTTGAAAATGCGGGCGGGTCCCGCGCTCGACAGATCGACAAACCGCTCCAGCGACAGGCGCCCGTGCGCGACATGCGTCAGCATGATCGGCACATATGTCTGTACACCTGTCATGCCCGAATGCGACTCGGGATAGGGGTGTTCCTTTTCCTCGAGCGTGTGCGGTGCGTGGTCCGAGCCAAGAACATCGACAACGCCCTGATGCACGCCCCACCAGATGCCGTCGCGATGCAGGGCGGAACGCACCGGCGGATTCATCTGAAGCTTCGTGCCGAGCGTCGCATACAGAGTGTCGTCGAGCGTCAGGTGATGCGGCGTCGCCTCGACGGTCGCAACGTCCTTGTGATCGGCCAGGAAGCGCATTTCTTCGGCCGTTGAAATATGCAGCACATGGATGCGCGCACCCGTCTCGCGGGCAAGCGCGACAAGCCGCCTCGTGCATTTCATCGCCGCCTCGACATCGCGCCAGACCGGATGGCTCGACGGATCGCCCGGCACGCGCAGATGCTTGCGATCGTTGAGGCGCGGCTCATCCTCGGAATGGAACGCCGCGCGGCGGCGGATGACCCTGAGAATGTTACGGACGCCCTCATCGTCTTCGACGAGGAGACTGCCGGTGGAGGAGCCCATGAACACCTTCACGCCCGCACAACCCGGAAGACGCTCGAGGTCGGGAAGATCCGCGACATTCTCATGCGTTCCGCCGATGAAAAACGCGTGCTCGCAATGCATGCGGCCATTCGCGCGCGCGAGCTTGTCTTCGAGGGCTTCGGCCGTGACCGTGAGCGGATTGGTGTTCGGCATTTCAAAGACGCCGGTGACGCCGCCCATGACGGCTGCACGCGAGCCGGTTTCGAGGTCTTCCTTGTGGGTCAACCCCGGCTCGCGGAAATGAACCTGGGTGTCGATGACGCCGGGCAGAAGGTGAAGGCCGCGCACATCGACGATCTCCCCCGCCGAGGCGCGCGACAGATCGCCAAGAGCGGCAACCTTGCCGTCTTTCACGGCAAGATCGGAGCGATGCACGCCGTCCTGATTGGCGATCGTGCCGTTCTTGAAAATGCGGTCGTAGGTCTCAGCCATGTCATCCCTGCCCTTGTAGGCGTCGATATGGGGGCTTACGTTCCGGCGCGCACAGGCGCAAGGAGGCTTCTTTGGCTTTTTCCGCTGTTCTTTCCGATCGGGCCGCGATCCGGGTATCCGGAGACGATGCACCGCATTTCCTGCACAACCTCATCACGAATTCGGTCGAGGATCTCGCCGAAGGCGAGGCCGCCTATGCCGCTCTGCTGACGCCGCAGGGAAAGATCATCTCCGACTTCCTCGTCCTGCGTGTGACGGGGGCGTATCTGATCGACGTGCCGCAGGCCCGGTGCGAAGAAATTCGCAAACGGCTCACGCTCTATAAGCTCCGCGCCAAGGCGGCGATTGCCGTCGAGGACGTCGCCGTCGCGGCGCTGTGGGACACGGCTGGCAGTACCCTCGAGAGCTATGCCGATCCGCGCCTGCCGGAACTCGGCTTCCGGGCGTTTCTGCCGCGAGCCGATGCCAAAGCGTCGCTGAAAGCCGCCGGGTTCGAGCTGCGCCCCGAAGCCGATTATCACGCCCACCGTATCGCGCTTGGCGTGCCTGAGGGCGGAAAGGATTTTGCGTTCGAGGACGCCTTTCCGCACGAGGCGGACATGGACCAGCTCCACGGCGTCGATTTCCGCAAGGGCTGCTATGTCGGGCAAGAAGTCGTCAGCCGCATGCAGCATCGGTCTACCGCCCGCACGCGCATCGTTCCGATTTCCCTTTCGGAAACGGCAGAGCCCGGAACGGACATTCTGGCGGGAGACAAAACGGCGGGCAAGCTGGGCTCGGTTTCGGGAGAACGCGGCATCGCCCTCATCCGCATCGATCGCGCGGACGACGCTCTTGCAAAAGGAAAGCCGCTGACGGCGGGCACCGCCGTCATTACGCCGCAAAAACCCGCATGGGCGCGTTTCCGTTTTCCCGGCGAGCCGGTTCCGGACGCCGCCCAGTAACCCCAACGGCAATCAGCCCCGTCCGCGATAGGGCTGTACGCCCTGATCCGGTGCCCAGACATTCTGCGGCAACGTTCCGTGCTGCCAGAACACGTCGATGGGAATGCCGCCGCGCGGATACCAATAGCCGCCGATGCGCAGCCAGACGGGCTCGATTGTCTCGACCACCCTTTTACCAATGCCGACCGTACAGCTTTCGTGGAACGAGCCGTGATTGCGGAACGAGAAAAGGAACAGTTTGAGCGATTTCGATTCGAGGAGGTATTTCCCCGGCACGTAATCGATGACGAGGGTTCCGAAATCCGGCTGGCCCGTCACGGGGCAAAGCGCGGTGAATTCCGGACAGGTGAAGCGCGCAACAAAATGCGTGTCGGGATGCGCGTTCGGCACGCGGTCCAATGTGGCCTCATCCGGCGAGGTGGGGATGGATGCCAGCTTTCCAAGCTGGAGGTCTTCGCTCTGCATCTGGCCTTTCCGCACGACCCCTCGGCCGCGCTGTGTTCTTGAAACGTTTCGCAATTGCTGCGATCTATCCGACCCTGTTCAGCAAAATAAAGCCCCTTTGGGGCAAGGCGGTCTCGTGACGCGGGGAGTCATTGTCGGCGAAGACGGAAAGAAACGTTGCCCCTGGCCGGGCACCGATCCCGTTTATGTCGCCTATCACGACACGGAATGGGGCGTCCCCGAATATGACGATCAGGCTCTGTTCGAGAAGCTGATTCTCGATGGCTTCCAGGCCGGCCTTTCCTGGATCACCATCCTGCGCAAACGCGACAACTTCCGTCGGGCGTTCGACGATTTCGAACCGGAGAAAATAGCCCGCTACACCCCCAGGCGCGTCGAGAAGCTGATGGGGGATGCGGGCATCGTCCGCAACCGCCTCAAGATCGAAGGCACGATCCTGTCCGCACAGGCTTGGCTTTCCATTCAGGAGAAAGACAGCTTTTCAGAACTGCTGTGGAACTTTGTCGATGGCAGGCCGGTCAACAATCGCTGGCGCACGACGGGTGATGTTCCGGCACAAACGGACATGGCGCAAAGAATGTCCAAGGAACTGAAGGCGCGCGGATTCAAATTTGTCGGCCCGACCATTGTCTATGCGTTCGCGCAGGCCGTCGGACTGGTGAACGATCACCTCGTCGAGTGCTTCCGCCACGAAGACGTGAAGAAGCTCGCGCGCTGATGGCCAGGGAAGCAGCTCCTCGCGCCTGGCAGCGCATGTTGTCGGGACGGCGGCTCGATCTTCTCGATCCCTCGCCGCTCGATGTCGAGATCGACGACATCGCGCACGGCCTTGCCCGGGTGCCGCGATGGAACGGCCAGACACGCGGCGCGCATATCTTTTCCGTCGCCCAGCACTCACTCGTCGTGGAGGACATCGCGCATGTCCTGAAACCCGATCTCGCGGACCGCTGGCGTCTTGCCATCCTGCTGCACGACGCGCCGGAATATGTGGTGGCCGATCTTATTTCGCCGTTCAAGGCGATTCTTGGCGGTCAATACAAAGCGGTCGAGAACCGTCTGATGACCGCGATCCATATCCGCTTTGGCCTGCCGCCCGAACTGCCCGAAGTGCACCGCAAACTAATGAAGCGCGCCGACCAGGCCGCAGCCTATATGGAAGCGACCCAGCTCGCAGGATTCGAGCATGCGGAGGCGCAGAAATTCTTTGGCCGTCCGGCTGGCATTCCCGCAGACCTCGATCTGACGCCCTGGCCTGCGGACAAGGCCGAGAAGCGTTTTCTCGCGCGCTTCAAAAAGCTTCACGAGGGATAGCGGACATGAGCATGCCCTCACCGACGCAGATCGAGATCAATCTCACCGCGGCCATCGTCGCGGTGGAAGAAAAGACGCCGCTCGTCCTCGTCACACGCACCGGTGCCGATGAAGGACTTCCATCCGGTCCGTTCGATCCGCGCACGCACCGCACGCTGGATATGGGCCTGCGCGGCTGGGTTCAGGACCAGACGGCGCTCGGCGTCGGTTATGCCGAGCAGCTTTACACATTCGGCGATCGCGGGCGGCATATGACTCCGGGCGATACGGGTCCGCACATCGTGTCAGTTGGATATCTGGCGCTTACCCGACCTGCGGACGAGTACGGCACGCGCAAGGCGTCCGGCGCCGCGTTCGAGCCATGGTATGACTTCTTTCCGTGGGAAGATTTCCGCGACGGTCCTCCGGCACTGCTCGGAAACGTCGTGACGCTGCTTTCCGCATGGGCGGCAGACAAGACCGCCGAGCCGCAGAGACAAACCGGCAGCCGTCGCGAGCGTCTCCATTTCGCGTTCGGGTCGGACCGAGAGATGTGGGACGAGGAAAAGGTGCTCGATCGCTACGAACTCATGTACGAGGCCGGACTGGTCGAAGAGGCCCGCCGCGATGGGCGCGAATCCGCACTCCGCCGGGATAACGTTCCGAAATTCGGCAGGACAATGCGCTTCGATCACCGCCGTATCCTCGCCACCGCAATAGGTCGCCTGCGCTCGAAGCTGAAATACCGCCCTGTCGTTTTCGAACTCATGCCCGGAGAATTCACCCTGACCGAGCTTCAACGTACGGTCGAAGCTGTGTCGGGGCGCCATCTGCACAAGCAGAATTTCCGGCGGCTCGTCGAAGCGGCCGATCTTGTCGAGCCGACAGGCGCGACATCCATCGCAACCGGCGGGCGCCCGGCGCAATTGTTCCGATTCCGTCGCGAGGTCGTGGCGGAACGGCCAGCTTCCGGGCTTCGCCTTGGCTCGCGCGGCTAGCCTTAATCAGGTGAGATCAAACGCCTTCGTCCGACCACGCCCTTACGCGATAGAAGACATGCGTACCCACGCGTGTGCGATCCGTCATGTCGCGGATCCAGCGAGGGCGGACATAGGTTGCATGATAGTGAGTGGCTGTCCCGATTTCCGGAAGATACGCGCCGTTGAGGAGAACATCGTCGGCGATCCGCATGGCCGTTTTCCAGCTCTCCTTGTCGCGCACACGCTTCGGCTTGCCATCGCAGGCAAAGGAAAACTGGCAGGCATTGCGACGATGCTTGTTCTCATAGACGACGCCGCACACGCTCGCCGGATAATAGCCCGTCCGCGTGCGGTTCATGACAACCTGCGCAACAGCGTATTGACCCTTTTCCGATTCGCTGCGCGCTTCGAAATAGATCGCTTCTGCCAGGCACTTTTTTGCCTTGTCGAGATTTTCGTCCTGAAGCGCAAGGCTGAGGCCTTCGTTCGAAACGGCAGAAAGGGTCTTTTCCTGCTCCACGGCCGCCGGACGCGCTGCGAGTTGAAAATGCGCGATTTGCTCGAACGGCGTCAACGAAGCAAGCTTGACCTCCGTTTTCGGTGTCGCACCATCCGACGGGACAACGACCGGAAGGGACGCAAGGGTTTCACCCGCCGCCGAAACCTCCGGCGACGGCTCGGCGTAGGCACCCCGAATGGTTATCGTGTCGACACGTCCTTCATCGGGCGGCAGCGCGATTGCGAAACGCGCGGCGAGACTTGGCGGCAACGCGGAACGGGGAGATTTTTCGAAACCCGCATCTCCAAGACTGGCCAATTGGGCCTCCCGCACGACAAACCCGGAAGGAGCCTTTTGCTCCGGCGCAAGCATCGCGTCGAACGCGTCAATACCCATCGGCGCGATCTGGGCGCGCTCTGCGGCGGGAGCAAAATAGGCCAGGGAACGGTGGGAAATCGTGTCAGATAAGGAGACCGAGACGGCATCACCGTACGCGAGCGCAGACGGAAAGAATGCCATCCCTCCGAACACGAAAAGGCTGATCGGCGCACGCGGCGCGACGCAACGCAACAGACTCATACACAACCCCACGCAAAGCCGTTGGTTAACGGTGACTGAACGAGTCTCCGCAAAACCACACAGGTTTGATTATCGGGTCTTAAGGTTGAGCGGAGGTTAAGCGCAGCGCCGCCTGCGCGGCTGCAAGGCGCGCGATCGGAACGCGGTACGGCGAGCAGGACACGTAGGTCAGCCCGACGTCATGACAAAACGCGATGCTGGCGGGGTCGCCGCCGTGTTCTCCGCAGATGCCGAGTTTGAGGTCCGGGCGGGTTTTTCGTCCGCGCTCGATGGCGATCCGGATGAGCTCGCCCACTCCCTCCACATCGATGGAAGTGAATGGATCCAAAGGCAAAATTCCTTTGAGGATGTAGGATCCGAGGAAGATTCCGGCGTCGTCGCGGGACATTCCGAATGTGGTTTGCGTGAGATCGTTCGTGCCGAATGAGAAGAATTCCGCGCTTCTTGCGATGTCTCCCGCGAGGAGACAGGCGCGTGGAAGCTCGATCATCGTGCCGATCTGATAGGACAATTCGGCCTTCATTTCCCGCCGCACCGCCCCGGCCGTCGCATCGATACGCGCCTTGACGAGATCGAGCTCCGCGCGTGTTGCGGCGAGCGGCACCATGATTTCGAGCTTTACCGGATGGCCGGTGTCGCGCTCCACGGCGACCTGGGCCTCGAAAATCGCACGCGCCTGCATTTCCACGATTTCGGGATAGGCGATGGCCAAGCGGCAGCCACGGAAGCCGAGCATCGGATTGAACTCGTCCAGTTCGTCGGCGCGGCGGCGCATCTTCTCGACGGACATGCCGAGCGATCGTGCGATTTCCGCCCGGTCGCCCTCGTCTTTCGGCAAAAATTCGTGCAGCGGCGGGTCGAGCAGACGCACGGTCACGGGCAGGCCGCGCATGATGTGGAAGATTTCCGCAAAATCCTGCCGCTGGACCGACAACAGCGACGCCAAAGATGCGCGCCTTTTGTCTTCGGTCTCGGCGAGGATCATTTCCCGCATCGCCCGGATCCGCTTTGCGTCGAAGAACATGTGCTCGGTGCGGCACAGCCCCACCCCGTCGGCGCCGAAGCGGCGGGCGGTCGCGGCATCGCCCGGCGTGTCGGCATTGGCGCGGACACGCAGCTTGCGCAGCGAATCCGCCCATTCGAGAACGGTCGCAAAATCGGGCGGCAAATCAGGTTCGGTCATCGGGGCCGCGCCCTCGATCACCTGCCCCGCCGTTCCGTCGATGGTGATGATGTCGCCCGGCTTCAGCGTGAACCCGCCCGCCGTCATCTCCCCCTTTTTCTCATCGACGCGAATGTCGCCCGCGCCGGTGACGCACGGCTTGCCCATGCCGCGCGCGACGACGGCCGCATGGGACGTGCGCCCGCCACGGGCCGTGACGATGCCTGCCGCCGCGTTCATGCCGTGAATGTCTTCCGGGCTGGTTTCGACGCGCACGAGAATGACGCGCCGCCCTTCGCCGGCCAGCCGCTCGGCCTCATACGGGGAGAAGGTGATCTCGCCCCAGGCCGCGCCGGGAGAGGCCGGCAGCCCCCGTGAGATGACACAGCGCTGGAAATTGGGGTCGATGGTCGGATGCAGAAGCTCGTCCAGCATCGAGGGCGGAATGTCGAGCAAGGCCTGTTCGCGGCTGAGCGTGCCCGCTTTTACGCGTGCAACCACATTGCGCAGCAGCGATGCTGCGCGGCTCACCGGCAAGGCCGGAGCGGATTTTGACTGGTCCGATTCCAGTCCCCCACGAATCCCACCGTCCCCCACGGCTTGTTCGGTTCGCACGTTGTGGCCCTCTGGCCCCGAGAATCCGGAGCCTGGCGATTTAGACGATGAAATATGGCGGGTTGCGGGAGAAGCGCAAAGAGAAAGACCCGATATGCCCATCGGGCCTCCCCGTGTTGCCGATCGGTTACGGAGGCGACAGGCAACAGAAAACGGCCGGTGGTGATCCACCGGCCGCCTCCTGCATATTTTCCGATGTTACTGGGCGGGGGCCGCCGGAGCCGGTGTGGCCGGAGCAGGCTCAGCAGGAGCCGGAGCGGCGGGCGCCGGGGCCGGCGTCGCGGGCTCGGCCGGCGCCATCGGGGTCGAGGCACGGCCCTGCTCTTCGACAGCCGGCGGGTTGGCCGCCGTGGTCTCGTCGTTGTTGCCGAAGTACAGATAGGACAGAACGCCGGCCGCGATGACAAGCGCGCCCACGATGAACCACGTCACGCTGCTGTCGGACGAGGTCTGGACATATTCTTTTTCGATTCGGCGATCGACGGGATCGCGATTGAGATCCGCCGGGTCGCGGCGAAGGGGATCGTTCGGGTCGGTATAGCTCATGGCATGTCCTTTTCGGTTGCCTCGGTCAGCGTCCGAGGAGGCCGGAAAGGCCGATGAAGATCAGATAGATCGCCACAATGTAGTTGAGCAGGCGGGGCATGATAAGAATGAGCACGCCCGCGACAAGCGCAACAATCGGCTGCAGGGCGACGATATTGATCTCCACGGCTTTCCCTCTCTGGTCGCGGCTCGCTGCCGCTTGGAAAAGAAACGTTGCCGAGGGAGGGAGGTTCCCGAAAAATTGAACGGAAGAGGCTTGACGTTCAGGAGAGAGCGCCGCGACGGTCTGGTGAACACGCCATCTGCCGGGCCAACCGCCGCCGGATTTCGGGACAAAAGCGTAAGGACTATCCCTCAACCTTCGAGAAGTCGGCAACCTTGCGCGTGGCAGCGCGGAACTTGGCCAGGAGCTTCAGGCGATTGTCGCGAACGCGCGCGTCCGGCGCATTGACGATGACCTTTTCAAAGAAGGCATCGACCGGAGTCCGCAATTCCGACAAGGCCTGCATGGCGGCGGCGAAATCTTCTTCATGCACCGCGTCGAGGGCGGCCGTCTCGGCCCGGTCGAGCGCGACGACGAGATCGCTCTCCTCAAGTTCGGTCAGGATATCGAGATCCGGCGCTCCGTCGAACGCTCCGTCTGCTTCCTTCTTCTCTTCGATGGACAGAATGTTGTTCGCGCGCTTGAAGCCCGCAAGCAGATTGCGGCCCTCGTCCGTACCGAGGAAATTGGCCAGCGCCTCGACGCGGCGCGCGATGAGGACGAGATCGTCCTGATTGCCGAGGGCAAACACGGCGTCCACCAGATCATGCCGCGCTCCCTGATCGCGCAACTGGACCTTCAGACGATCCGCAAAGAACGCGAGAAGATCGCCCTTGGCCAGAGAGGACAGCGGCAGGCGGATGGTGTTCTCGAGAAGAATGCGGATGACGCCGAGCGCGGCCCGGCGCAGGGCATAGGGGTCTTTCGAACCCGTCGGCTTTTCGTCGATCGACCAGAAACCGATCAGCGTGTCGAGCTTGTCCGCCAGGGCGACCGCGATCGCGACCGGCGAGGCCGGCACACGATCGCCGGGGCCCTGCGGCCGGTAATGATCGCCCACGGCCTCGGCGACCTCGACATCCTCGCCCTGAAGCGAAGCGAGATATTTGCCGGCAAGCCCCTGTACTTCCGGAAATTCACCGACCGTTTCGGTGACGAGATCGGCCTTTGCGAGGCGCGAAGCGCGCTCGGCCTTGTCGGGATCCGCACCGACGAGAGGCGCAAGCTGGCGAGCCAGATGCACAATGCGCTCGACGCGCTCGTGCTGTGTGCCGAGCTTTTCGTGGAAGACGATGCCGGCGAGTTTCTTTGCGCGTTCTTCGAGTGGAATTTTCTTGTCGGTCTCCCAGAAGAATTTCGCATCCGACAGGCGCGCACGTACAACACGCTGATTGCCCGCCACGATCTCCTTGCCGCCGTCGCTGGCGTCGAGGTTCGACACGAGAATGAACTTGTTGGCCAGCCGCGCGCCCTTTTTCAGCACGAAGCATTTCTGGTTGACGCGGATCGTCGAGCGGATGACCTCGTCCGGCACGTCGAGGAAGCCTTCGTCGAACGAGCCCATCAGAACGACAGGCCATTCGACGAGACCTGCGACCTCGTGCAGAAGACCCTCGTCCTCGACCAGTTCGAGGCCCTGCGCAAACGCAAGATCGCGCGCATCGTTGAGGATGATTTCGCGGCGGCGCTCCGGATCGAGCACGACCTTGGCCTTCTCCAGCGCGGCGACGTAATCGTCGAAGCGTTTCACCGTAATGACGCCGCTGCTGAGGAAGCGATGGCCGACCGTGGTGTTGCCCGAAACAATTCCGTCGATCTCGAACCTGACGGTTTCCGGCTCCTCATTGTGCGTGCCGAACGTGCACAGGATCGACTGCAGCGGGCGCACCCAGCGCAGCGTGCCCGTTCCCCATTTCATACTCTTCGGCCAAGGGAAATTGCGGATCACGTCCGGGACGATGCGCGCGATGATCTCCTCGGCCGGACCGCCGGGCTTTTCGGTGACGGCGATGTAGAAATCGCCCTTCGGATCGTTCTGGACGTTGGCCTCGTCAATACTTTTGAGGCCAGCCGCCTTGAGGAAGCCTTCGAGTGCCTTTTCCGGAGCGCCGACGCGGGGGCCTTTGCGCTCTTCCTTGCGGTCGGGCGCGCGGCCCGGGAGGCCCTGCACAGTGAGCGCGAGGCGGCGCGGCGTCGCAAATGCCTTTGCGCCGTCATAGGTCAGCCCCGCCTCGACGAGCGCGTCCGTGACGAGTTTTTTCAGATCCTCCGCCGCACGCGCCTGCATGCGGGCCGGAATTTCCTCGGACAGGATTTCAAGCAGAAGATCGGGCATCGGACGATTTCCAGAAACGATGTGAGTAACGTGACGGATCGGGGGTGTCGAGGCTCAACGCACCGTCACAGAGCCGTGCGAAGCTGCGCACCGCATGGCCTTGACCGATTCCATCGATATTTATTGCGAACGGCTCGCCCCCGATTTCTGGGCCGAACCCGTGAATGCGCTGACCAACGCGGCGTTTCTCGTGGCTGCGCTCGCCGCTGTTCTGATGGCGCCCGAGACGTCGCGGCGTGACCCCGTCGCGCTCGGCTTTGCGGTGCTGACCGGCATTATCGGCCTCGGCAGTTTTGCCTTTCACACGCTTGCGACGCGCGGCGCACTGCTGCTCGACGTGCTCCCGATCACGCTGTTCATCCATCTTTATTTCTTCGTCGCGCTGCGCGAGATGATCGGCTTTCGCGCGTTGGGCGCGGGGGTCGTGACGGCGCTGTTCTTCGCGGGGGGATTGGGCGTTGACCGGATCGGCGGAGGCGCGCTCAACGGCTCGGTCGGGTATCTGCCGGCCCTCGCCGCGCTGCTGGCCATCGGCGTCGCGGCGCGTCTTGCCGGGACCGAAGCCGCGCGTCGTGAGGATGCCGCGCGCACTCTGTTTGCCACGGCGTGTGTCTTCGCCCTCTCGCTGACGTTCCGAAGCGTGGATCACGCCGCCTGCGCGGCCTTCCCGCCGGGTACGCACTTTCTCTGGCACATGCTGAACGCCACCGTGCTTTTCCTTCTCGTGCGGCTGCTGTTCGCCGTCAGGCAGCACCGCCCTCGACCGTCTTGAGCCATGCCGCACCGCATGCCTTTGCGAGCTCGCGCACGCGCAGGATGTAACTCTGGCGCTCGGGAACCGAGATCACCCCGCGCGCATCGAGCAGATTGAAAACGTGGCTGGCCTTTATGGCCTGATCGTAAGCGGGCATGGCCATTTCGTGCCGGCCGCCTTTGTCGCCCTTTTCCAGAAGGGATTTGCACTCGGCCTCGTAATCGCGGAAGTGCTGGAACAGCATGTCCGTATTGGCGTGCTCGAAATTGTAACGGGAATATTCTTCCTCGGCCTGCTTGAACACGGTGCCGTACGTCACCTTGCTCTCGCCCTCGCCGCCGTTGAAATTGAGGTCGAAGCCGTTGTCGACGCCCTGCAAATACATTGCGAGGCGTTCAAGACCATAGGTCAGCTCGCCGGAGACCGGCGTGCATTCGACACCCGCGACCTGCTGGAAGTACGTGAACTGCGACACTTCCATGCCGTCGCACCAGCATTCCCAGCCGAGGCCCCACGCACCGAGCGTCGGGCTCTCCCAATCGTCCTCAACGAAACGGATGTCGTGAAGCGCGGTGTCGACGCCGATGGCGCGCAGCGATTCGAGATAGAGATCCTGAAGATTGGCCGGGTTCGGCTTCAGGATGACCTGGAACTGGTAATAATGCTGGAAGCGGTTCGGGTTCTCGCCGTATCGGCCGTCTTTCGGACGGCGCGAGGGCTGCACATAGGCCGCGTTCCAGGGCTTGGGCCCGAGCGCGCGCAAGGTTGTCGCCGGGTGAAACGTGCCCGCGCCGACTTCCATGTCGTACGGCTGGAGAAGAACGCAGCCCTTCTCGGCCCAGAATGTCTGCAGCGTCAGAATGAGGCCCTGAAAAGAGCGTTTCGGACTGAGAGGTCCTGAAAGATCGTTCGGCATCTGCCCGGTGTGTCCGCGTGGAATTGGGTCGGCTTCGAAAAGTGGCGCACCCTAGCCATGCACCCCGCGGGGGGCAAGCCGACGAAAATTCTGCGCGGCGTCATGAACCTCCCGCGTGGACCGCCCGACTACCTGTCATACGCCCCGGAGCGGGCATCAAATGACAGGAGACGCACACATGACCAAGAACACGACATCCACGTTCGGCCAGGCGCTGCGCCGGGCGATTCTCGCGGCCAGCCTTTGCGCGGTCGCGATCCCCGCAGGCTTTGCGGTCGGCACCGACGGCGCGGCCTTTGCCCAGTCTGCCGGTGGTGGCGGCAATGGCGGCGGTGGCGGTGGCAAGGGCGGTCCCGGCGGCGGCGGCGGCGATGGTGGCGGCATCAGCGACGCCATGGCATTCTTCGTCGATGCAAACTGCACCGCCGGCGCGGCGTGCAAGCCAAAGCCACGCCCGAAGAAGCCCATCGTTATCGAGCAGTGCTCGGGCGACCGCGTCTTTGTCGAAGACGGCTGGTTCTGCCGCAACACCTATTGAACGCGATCGGCGGCCGTCAGCGCGACGGCCGCCACTGGCCCGTTTCGTCTTCCCGCAGTGTTCCATCGCGGGAGCCGGATTCGCGACGGCGGTCGAGATCGGCATTGACCCTGCGCCATTCGCGGCGCGCGACCACGGCAACGAAAACGGCAAGGGCAACCGGCAGAATCCGCAGCATTGGCACACCTCCATTCCTCATGTTCCGACCATATAGGGCCCGACGCAACGCCTGCGCAGATGAACGGCGGATGAACGGCCCTCTCAGAACAAGTTCAGCCACGGCGCGTTAGTCTCCGAGCAGAGTATGAGGCCGCCCCTTCCCCACCCGGGCGAACCTCGCAGTTGGGAGAGGATCATGTTTCGCAAGCTTGCAATTGCTGCCGCCGCGGCACTGACGCTTGGTGCAGGCGTGGCGTCGGCTCCGGCACCCGCCGCCGCCCAAGGCTTCGGCTTCTATTTCGGCGACCCCGGTTACGGCCCGCGTTACCATCACCGGCCCTATTACGGCGGCTATCGCCGTTACGGACCGCCGCCGCGCTATTACGCCCCTCCGCGCCGCCGCCATTGCGAACGCGTCGTGGTGCGCAAGCGGGTCTATGGCGAATGGCGCCGCGTGGTCGAACGCCGCTGCTACGGCGATCGCTACCGATACTGAGGCAGGTGTCATTCCCCGACATCTGTCTTGACCGATGCCCGGCCCCTCAAAAGGCCGGGCATTTCATTTTCCGTCCATCGCGAGCGGCGCGAGATCGCGGTGAACCGCTTCGGCCTCCGCGGTAAAGCCGCCTTCCGGGCGGTTCAGGATGAAGGGCGGCAGAACGCGCAACGGCGCGCGGCTGCCCTTGCAGGCCTGAACGAGCAGGCGCACGGCCTCGGCTCCCGCAACAGCATGTACGAAGCGGAGATTGATGCCGCCGAACCGGCCTTCGAGCGCCTGCAGCACCCCGGAAAGTGCGTCCGGCCGGTGGACGAACGTCACCGACCCGCCGGGCTTCAGCAGGCGCGCGGCCGCACGTGTCCAGACTTCCAGAAGATCGCCCGGCGCAACGCGCGCCCGCGCGGTGGCCTCATCGGGCGGGCGCCGCCCGCTGTGTGGATTGAACGGAGGGTTCGACACGACATGATCGAACGTGCCGGCGAGCGCCGAGGTCTCTCCCGTGCCGATCCGCGCGACATCGCCCGCCAGCACACGCGCACGCTCCGAAAGGCCGTTGGCGGCAGCGTTTTCCTCGGCAAGGGCGGCGGTGGGAACATCCATTTCGACCAGCAGCGCCTCGACGTTCGGCACACGTGCCAGCACCGCAAGACCGATCGTGCCCACGCCCGCGCCGAAATCGGCCACCAGATCGCCCGCTTTCGCCGGAACGGCCGCTGCCGCAAGAACCGCATCGCTTCCCGCGCGGTGTCCCTTTGCCGGCTGACGCAGGGTCAACCGCCCGCCGAGAATCGCATCGGATGTGGTGTCATCCATATCCAGGCTCACGTTTCGCGGATTTCGTGAGCGAGGCCGTTTTCCTTCAACACCCTGTGCGCCACGGAAAGGACGTCCTCGCCGACCAGGACGCGGCGGGGCAGAACGCCCAGCGAGCCTTCGACGGTGCTCATGTGGTTGTCGAGAACAAGATGCGCAATTCCCGCATCTTCGAACAGAGAACGAACGAAGGATATCAGAACCAAGTCATTGGTGCGCAAGACTTCTTTCAATCTCATCTCCTGTGTGGCCGGCGTTTTCGCCCATTTCCGAGCTTGCCCCGCGTGAAAAGGGCTGCATATGGTCCCCGGCCATTCCTATTTGACGTCCGCTCCGCTTCGGCCGGCCGGATCATGCCCCAGGAGAGTGCCCTTTGGGAGTAGTCGTACCGCTTGATGAGCGCCGCGAAGGCGCGGGTATCCAGGCACTCTCGGATCTCGTCGCAGCCGATCTCGAACGCGTCAACGCCCAGATCCTGTCGCGCACCGGTTCCGACGTGCAGATGATCCCCGAGGTCGCGAACCATCTCATCTCGTCCGGCGGCAAACGCCTGCGCCCGCTTCTCACGCTCGCGGCCGCGAAACTCGTCGGCTATTCGGGCGAGGGCCATATCCGCCTCGCCGCCGCCGTCGAATTCATGCACACCGCCACCTTGCTGCACGACGACGTGGTCGATGAAAGCGAAATGCGCCGCGGCAAGCTCGCGCCGCGCATGCTGTGGGGCAACCAGGCGAGCGTGCTGGTCGGCGATTTCCTGCTCGGTCAGGCCTTCAAGATGATGGTCGAAGTCGGTTCGCTGCCCTGCCTCGACATCCTGTCCACCGCCGCGACGGTGATCGCCGAAGGCGAGGTCATGCAGCTGGCGGCCGCCAAGAACACGGCGACGACCGAAGATGAATATCTCGCGGTCATCCGCTCCAAGACCGCCGCGCTGTTCGCCGCAGCCTGCGAGGTCGGCCCGGCGCTTCACCAGCGCGCGAAGAACGAGCAGACCGCCTGCCGCTCCTACGGGTCCAATCTCGGCATTGCCTTCCAGCTCGTCGACGACGCGCTGGATTATGGTGGGCGCGAAGCCAAGCTTGGAAAGAAGGTCGGCGATGACCTGCGCGAAGGCAAGATCACCCTCCCCGTCATCTTCGCCGTGCGGCGCGGCACGCCGGGCGAACGCGCGTTCTGGAAGAAGACGCTTGAGGAAGGCGATGTGAACGAGGATTCGCTCGGCATCGCCATCGATCTCCTGCAGCGCCATGGCGCGATCGACGAAACGCTCGCGCGTGCGCGCCATTACGGAACCATCGCCCGCGATGCGCTTGCCCTGTTCCCGGATTCGGACGCGAAGACGGCAATGCTGGACGTCGTCGATTTCGTGACGAGCCGCGCTCACTGAGTCTTCAAACGCTTGATCGGCCCGGACCGCCGTTAAGTCTCCGTTAACCATATGGGCGGAGCATCGACACTGCTGGGGTGCGTTTCGTTTGATGTGAGATCGATATGTACAGTATTCACAACACGACGACAGCCGCTGAGAATATGGTCGGTCTTCCGATGACCGACGTGGAGCGCGAAGTCATTCTGGCGACGCTTCGCCGGACCGAGGGCAATCGCACGCACGCCGCGCGCAGTCTCGGAATGTCGCTTCGCACATTGCGCAACAAGATCTCGCAATACGGAGCTGAGGGTTTCGACATTCCGAAATCCGACCCGATCTACGCCGCGCGAAACTGATACGACGCGCGCGGGCTGCACTCAGTTGCCCGTGCGCCCTTTGCTGCCGTGCAGACGGCGCGACCAGTCTTCAACCCGCCCGCTTTCAAGCCGCCGCGCCGCATGGCGGCGCCAGCCCTCCGCCAGAACCTCAAGCCTGGCCAGAGCTTCAAGCTCGTCGCGGTTGAGCGCATCGCGGAAGAACACGTTCAGAAGCCGCGCAATCGTCCAGTCCGGCGCGGGGCGCTCGAGAAGCTCCATTTCGTCCTGCGGCTGCGCCGTCCCCTCTTCCAGAACGCGGAAATACCAGCCGGTGCGTCCCGTCCGCTGAAGGCGCAGGGCCATGTCCGGCACCCCAAAGCGGATGTTGAGCTTGAAACAGG
The DNA here is from genome assembly GCA_001464335.1 of Rhizobiales bacterium Ga0077545. GTDB lineage: Bacteria > Pseudomonadota > Alphaproteobacteria > Rhizobiales > Methylopilaceae > Flaviflagellibacter. The sequence continues at coordinate 137,867 of LNEV01000007.1, forward strand.
GCTGCCGCCCCTGACTGACCTGAATGCGCGATGTGCCGAGGCGAAAGACATCTCCCACCGCCACATCCTTTTCGGACAATCCCGCGCCGGACATGTTCTCGCCGAACGCGCCGGGCGCTTGCAGAACCGGAGTTTCGCCAAGCTCGCTTCGCCAGACCGAATAATGATCGTGCGGGTAAAAGTGCAGAGCCTTTTCGGGGCCGCCATGAAAACGGCGGTCCGCCTGCTCGTCCCCACTCATCCCTTCCGTGCCGATACTGACGGGCGCGGAAACGGGCCTTTTCGCAATCGCGCTGATGACACCGTCCGGTCCCAAGGCGTCCATGCGACCCGCCAGAAGCGCGATTTTATGTTGCATGTCGAAGCCTCACGTCGATGGGCGCACCGCAATCGCTGCAACGCCGGCACCGATGAGAAGGCTGCCGCCCGCACGATTGACGATCGAGACCGCGCGCGGATTGCGCACGAGCCTACCCGCGCGCGCAGCCAGCGCCACGTAGACGAGAACAATGCTCGTGGCAGGCAAGACTACGGTGGCCTCGATGATGAGCATCTGCGTCAGGAAATCGGCGGTCGGATCGAGAAACTGAGGCAGGAACGCCACGTAAAACGTAATGCTCTTGGGGTTGAGAGCGGTGACGATCCACGCATGACCGAGCAGCCGCGCCGCGGACGTCCTGTCCTTACGGGGCGTCGCATGGAGGCTTCCTCCGGCGCGCCAGAGCTTTATTCCGAGCCAGACGAGATAGGCTGCGCCGACCCATTTCAGCACGGTGAACGCCGTTGCCGAGGCGACCAGCAGCGCACCGATACCGAGCATGGACACAGTCATGGCCGTGATATCGCCGAGCGCCACGCCGAATGCCATCGGAAATGCCGTGCGCCACCCCTGTCCCAGCGCATAGGACACGACCAACAGGGTTGTCGGCCCCGGTATGAGCACAAGAACGGCCGTCGCGGCAGCAAGGGCAAGCCAAGTTTCAAAGGCCATGACCGGACCCCGATATTCGCTCCAGACGATAGACGAAGCAGTCGTCGACGCCAGCGAAAACGCGCCGGCCGACCCGTCGGAAACCGAGGCGCTCGTAGAACCGGTGAGCGCGCTCGTTGCTGACGAGCGGATCGATGATGATGGCTGTCACGCGCGGATCGGCGAAGCAGCGCGCAACGGCCGCCTGCATGATCTTCGTGCCGTAACCCTTTCCAAGATCGGCCTCTTCGCCAAGCCAGACGTCGATGGCGCGCAGACCCGCCTCGCACGCGCCCCAGTAATGGCTTTCCTCGCGCGCCGGATCGATGATCTGCACGAAGCCTATGGGCCGCCCATCTTTTTCCGCGATGAGAAGTTCGCGCCAGTCGAACAGACGCGGCAGCTCGAACGCCCAGTCGAACCCGCCGTCCTCGCCGGACGCGGCAACGACATGCGGCTGCTCATCCCAATAGCTGAGAAGATCCAGATCGGCGATTGTCGTCGCCCGAAAGCGGATCACCGCAGGACGGTCGGCTTGACCCACCATGCCGGATGAGCCGCCTTCACCGCCTTCGCAGCGCGGGCGGCGTGGCGGCAATTGTCGAACAGGCCGAACACGGTGGCGCCCGATCCTGACATGCGTACGAAGCGCACAGATGGCGTCCGGCGCAGCGCGTCGAGTGCTTCGGCAACGACCGGCGAAAGCGCAATGGCGGCGGGCTCCAGATCGTTAGTATCGCGCTCGAACAGCGGCACGAGCGCGGGCAGGCCGCCTGTAAAGACGTCGACACCCGGCCCCGTCGATGGCCCCGAGGCGCCCGGCTCGATTTTCAACGCGCGAAACACGTCCGGCGTCGAAATATGGACACCGGGATTGACCAGAACAGCGGCGAGCGCCGGCAGTTCGATGTGCCCGCTGACCTTTTCGCCGCGCCCCCGGAACATGCGCGCGCTCGGCGTCAAGCAGACCGGAATGTCGGAGCCTGTTTCCGCAGCGGCCTCGAAAATACGCGGATCGTCCTGAGGAATGCCGTTCAGCTCCGCCAACAGGCGCAAAGCCGCTGCGGCGTCCGAGGACCCACCGCCGACTCCCGCGCCCACCGGAAGGCGCTTCTTCAGCAGAAAGCCGCCCAGCACGAGGTTCGGCACGCGCTTCTGAAGATTGCGCGCGGCCCGGATGATCAGATTGTCGCTGTCGGGACCGGCAGCCTCCGCCGTCGGCCCCTCGACCTCGAGCCCGAATGAGCGCTGCGGATCGAGCGAGACGAGATCGCACGCGCCCGCAAAGGCGACCAGGCTTTCAAGCTCGTGAAAGCCGTCCGTACGGCGTCCCAGCACGCGCAGGGTGAGATTGATCTTCGCCGGAGCGCGCGAGGTCAGCATCGAAAGGTCAAACGATCAGGGATTGGGCGTTTCAGCGTTCTCGGCCTGCTTTGCGGCAAGCTGCTCGGCCTCGATCTTTTCAAGCCCCTCATTGATCTTGCGTTCGATCGGCACGCGCTTCTCGGGATCGATCTCGAGAGAAAGTGCGTGGAGCCACTGGAACCGCGCTTCGAGCTTGCGGTCCGTCTTCCAGTAGACATCGCCGAGGTGATCGTTGATCTCCCAGGACTGCGGCTTCAACTCGACGGCGCGCTCAAGCTCCGTGGTCGATTCGTCGTAGCGGCCGAGCTTGTAATACGCCCAGCCGAGGCTGTCGACGATGTCGCCGTCGTTCGGGCGCAGCTCGACCGCCTTCTTGATCAGATCGAGGCCCTTCTCGACGGTGATGTTCCGGTCGACCCACGAATAGCCGAGATAGTTCAGAACGACGGCCTGATCCGGATCGAGATCGAGCGAGGTCTGAAGGTCCTTCGCGGCACGGCGCCAGTCTTTCGCCGCATCATAGGCAACGCCACGTGCGAAAAAGAGCGACCAGTCGGACTTTTTCGGCTCGGCGGTCGCGTCGATCGCCTGCGAGAACGTTTCGGCGGCTTCCTTGTAGTTCTTGGCACGGTGCAGAAGATTTCCCAGCGCGACGATGGCGTCGACGTCGTTACGATCTTCCGCGATCAGCTGGCGAAGCTGCTTTTCGGCCTCTTCCGTGCGCTCGGACTGGGCGAGATTGATCGCGATGCGAAGCGCGACATCTTCGTGGAAGGTTGATTTTTCGGGAATGCGCTTGTAGGCGGCGATGGCCGCATCGTGCTGGCCGATCGTCTCCTGCAGGTCCGCGAGCGTCAGCAGGCCGAGCTCGTGTTCCGGGTTCAGATAAAGCGCGAGATTGAGATAGATGAGGCCGATCTCGGCGCTATCGCCGCGGCTGGCGAGCTGGCCGAACGTGAACAGGGCTTCGGCCGCGCCATCCTTGGGACTGGCCACAGCGGGAGCGAGCTTGCCGCCCTGCTCGAGCGTCTCGATGCTGGCCTGAAGGCGCGGATTGCGCGTCATCTTCTCGGCCATGGTCTTGTACACACGCAGCGCCTCGTCCTTCTTGCCGTTGCGGGCAAGGATGCGGGCATAGCTGTCGACCACGACATAGAGAGACTGATCCGCCGCGTAGGCCTTGCCCATGCGCGCTTCGGCTTCCTTCAGCTTGCCCGCAGTCTCAAGAATGAGACCGGCATGCAGATCGCGGAACACCGCGATGAGATCGTTGCCCTGAAGCGTGTCGGCGGCCTTGATGGCGCGGGCGGTGTCGCCAGATCCCTGCCATGACCAGGCATTGACGAGGGCGGCCACGACATCCGGCAACGGGCCGGACAGCGAATTGGAAAGATGCGTGCGGGCGGACTGATATTGCCGCGCTTTCGCGCCGCGCACTGCGAGGGTGAGCCGCGCAAGCCGATTGTCGGAATCCATGCTGACAAGGCGTTCGGCCAGATTGGCCGCACCTTCGGCGTCGCCGCTGGCAAGGACGATGCGGAATGTGCGGTCGAGCAGCTCCATGTTCTTCGGGCTGGCGCGCAGGGCGGATTCGAGGAAGGTCGCGGCTGCGTCCATGTCGCGCAGGCCCGCGGCGGTGCGGCCCGCGAGATAATTGCCGGCGGGGGAGCTTTCCTCGGCCTGACGTGTGATGTCGGCGTTCTGGTCGGTGGTCGCCAGCGCGGGCGCCGCAGCAAGCACGGCCGACAAAGTGAGGACGGATGCTCCAAGGCGAAGGAAAGAACGCAAAGGCTAAGCCTTTCTCAAAAAAGCGAGGTGCCGGATTCTAGCGCCCCATGACCGGTGTTCCAAGCGCTATAAGGGAAAGCTTTGTCACGAATGCGGCGTGATCGCGCCGCCTGCGTGGGGTAAAGAGACAGGATGATCGGGGATTTGGCACGCGAACAGGCAGCAGAACTGCTGGCCTGGTACGCCGAAATGGGCGTGGATATCGCCCTGAATGACGAGCCGCAGGACCGTTTCGCGGAGAGCGCGACGGTCGAGGTGGCCGCGCGCCAGGTTTCCGGGGCGCCGGACACCGCGCCTCCGCTCGCGGCAAGCCCCTCGCCCCGTGGCGAGCGGGCCTTGCCGGGCATCCACGAGCCCGCGCCTTCCGTCGTCATCCCGGCGACCGTTACGCGGTCCCAGGACGAGGCCCTTACCGATGCCCGCGCGCTGGCGCGCACGGCCAAAAGCCTCGAAGACCTGCGCGCGCTGCTTGAGAGCTATGACGGCGTCGCGTTGCGCAAGACCGCGACCCGCCTCGTCTTCGCCGACGGCAATCCGCAGGCAAAGCTGATGTTCGTCGGCGAGGCACCGGGCCGCGACGAGGACCGCGAGGGCGTGCCCTTCGTCGGCCGTGCGGGCCAGCTTCTCGATCGCATGCTGGCGGCCATCGGTCTCGACCGTACGGGCGCCTACATCGCCAATGTCGTGCCGTGGCGACCGCCCGGAAACCGCACCCCGACACCGCCGGAAGTCGCGCTCTGCCTGCCCTTCATTCAAAGGCAGATCGAGCTGGTGGACCCGGATGTCATCGTGCTGCTCGGTGGGTCGGCGGCGAGCGCGCTGACCGGTGCGAAGGATGGCATTCTGCGGCTGCGCGGCCGCTGGCTCGATTACGACACCGGCACGCGCACGATCAAAGCGCTGGCGACCCTGCATCCGGCCTATCTGCTGCGCACGCCCTCCCAGAAGAAACTCGCCTGGCGCGATTTCAGGGCGCTGAAAGCAGAACTGTCGAAGCACTAGCCCCGTCCCGGTTCTTTCCAAACACTCCGGAAATCTCCTAGGGTGCAGCACCGAACGAGAATCGGGAGATTGCAGGCATGGACTTCGATCCCGTACTGCTCGCGCGAATTCAATTCGCCTTCACCATCTCGTTCCACATCATCTTCCCGGCCTTCACGATCGGCCTGTCGGCCTATGTGACGGTTCTGCTTCTGCTCTGGCTGAAGACGGGCGATGAGAAATTCCATCGTATTGCCCGGTTCTGGACGAAGATCTTCGCGGTCTCGTTCGCGATGGGCGTCGTGTCCGGCATCGTGTTGAGCTACCAGTTCGGCACCAATTGGAGCCGGTTCTCCGAATTCTCCGGCAACGTGATCGGCCCGCTGATCGGCTATGAGGTGCTGACGGCCTTCTATCTGGAAGCGACCTTCCTCGGCATCATGCTGTTCGGCTGGAACCGGGTGCCGCCCTGGCTGCTAACGCTCGCGGCCGGGCTCGTCGCGCTCGGCACGGCGACATCGGCATTCTGGATTATCTCGGCCAACAGCTGGATGCAGACCCCGACCGGCCACGAGATCCGTGACGGAATCGCCTTCCCGGTCGATTGGCTCCAGATCATCTTCAATCCGAGCTTCCCGTTCCGCCTCGCCCATATGCTGACGGCGGCCTACCTGACCACCGCCGCCGTCGTGCTTGCGGTCGGTGCGCGCTATCTGCTCGCCGGCAAGCACAGCGAGGACGCCAAGACCATGATGCGCATGGCGGTCGGCATGATCTTCGTCACAGCTCCGCTCCAGCTTTTCATCGGCGACATGCACGGGCTCAGCACACTCGAACATCAGCCGGTGAAGGTCGCAGCGATGGAAGGGCGCTGGAAATCGGACGATCCCGGCGATTTCGTTCTGTTCGGTATTCCGGACCAGAAGGCCGAGAAGAACCATTTCGAGATCGCGATTCCGCATGCCGGTTCGCTTGTTCTGACACACACATGGGACGGCAAATATCCTGGGCTCGATTCGGTGCCGCCCGAAGAGCGCCCGCCTGTCGCCAATGTGTTCTTTGCTTTCCGCATCATGGTCGGCATCGGGCTCCTCCTCATCGCCACCGGGCTTGTCGGGGCGTTTCTGTGGTGGCGCGGAAAACTGTTCGAGCCCGGCTGGTACATGAAGGGCGTTTCCTATCTCTGGCCGACCGGCTTCATCGCCATCCTCGCCGGCTGGTTCGTGACCGAGCAGGGCCGCCAGCCCTGGCTCGTCTACGGGCTGCTGAAAACCGCCGACGGCATTTCGCCGGTGCCCGGCGCGAGCGTGTTCGGCACGCTGGTCCTCTTTGTCTTCGTCTATGGCGCGGTGTTCTCGACGGGCGTCTATTACATCAACCGCCTCATCGCGAAGGGACCGCAAGGCGCCGTCGCCGCCGCTCCCGCGGGCTTGCCCAACCGTCCGCTGTCGGCCGCCGAAGAAGCAACGCGCGAAGCCACCGGACGATCGCCTGAACCCCAGTCCGAGAAAGATCCCGACGAGCATCCGCAGCAGGGAGGGAAATGACCATGGAATGGTATCTCCCCGTCATCTGGGCAGGCCTGATCGGCACTGCTGTTGCAATGTATGTCGTGCTCGACGGCTTCGATCTCGGCATCGGCATCCTGTTCCCCTTCGCCCGGAAGGAGGAAGAACGCGACGTGATGATGAATTCCGTCGCGCCGTTCTGGGACGGCAACGAGACATGGCTCGTTCTCGGTGGCGGCGGCCTGTGGGTCGCGTTTCCGAAGGCCTATGCGATCATCATGCCCGCTTTCTATCTGCCGATGATCGGCATGCTGCTCGCGCTCGTCCTGCGCGGTGTGTCGTTCGAATTCCGCTGGGTCGCCAAACCCCACCACAGATATTGGGATCTCGCTTTCATGGGCGGCTCCACCGTTGCCGGCTTCTTGCAGGGCGTTATTCTCGGCGGGCTCATTCAGGGCGTGAATGTCGTCGACGGCCAATATGCAGGCGGCGCGTTCGACTGGCTGACGCCGTTTTCCCTGTTGACCGGCCTTGCGGTGGTCGCGGGCTATGCGCTGCTTGGCGCGACCTGGCTCATCATGCGCACTTCCGGCGCGACGCACGACCTCGGCAAGAGGATGGCGCCGGGCATTCTTCTCGCGGTGCTCGGCGGTATGGCGATCGTCAGCCTGTGGACGCCTTTCTCGGTCGAACGCATCGCCGAACGCTGGTTCTCGCTGCCGAACCTTTACTGGCTGTGGCCGATTCCGGTTGTCACGGGGCTTGTTGCGCTTCTCGTCCTGCGCTGGCTGAAAAACGGGCACGACGCATTGCCGTTTTTCGGCACCGTCGTCCTGTTCCTGCTCGGTTATGCGGGCCTCGTCATCTCGACCATGCCCTATCTGGTGCCGCCGCATCTGACGATCTGGGACACCGCAGCCGCCCCGGAATCACAGATCTTTCTTCTGATCGGCACGCTTTTCCTTCTTCCCATGGTGCTCGGCTACACGGCCTTCGTGTACTGGATCTTCCGGGGCAAGGTCTCGCCCGGAGAGGGCTATCACTGAGCGGCGCCACGGCCCGGCGGGCTTTCGCGTAAAAAGGCTTGAAACTTGCCGCCAACGGATGCGTTCTCTCCACTCCGGGGAAAGGCGAGGAAGTCACCATGCGTTGGGATGATCTGAAGCGTAGCGGGAACATCGAAGACCGACGCGGAATGGGTGGCGGTGGCGGAATGCGCCGCGGCGGCCTCGGCATTGGCGGGCTCATCATTGTGGGGCTTCTCGCCTGGGCGACGGGCATCGACCCGCGCGTCATTCTTGGCGGCGTGGAGATGATGCAGGGCGGCGGCTCCGGCACGCAGGTTCAGCAGCAGGGCAAACAGGGCACGCCGGAAGATCAGGTCGGCCAGTTCGTCTCCGCCGTGCTCGGCTCGACCGAGGACACCTGGACGAAAATCTTCCAGGCCAATGGCCAGACCTACAAGGAGCCGAGCCTGGTCCTCTTTTCCGGCGCGACGCCTTCGGCCTGCGGCATGGGACAGGCCGCAATGGGCCCGTTCTACTGCCCGAACGACCAGAAGGTTTATCTCGACACGAGCTTCTTTCAGGAAATGAAGCAGCGCTTCAACGCACCTGGCGATTTCGCGGCGGCCTATGTGGTGGCGCACGAAGTCGGCCATCACGTGCAGAACCTGCTCGGCATCCTGCCGCGCGTGCAGCAGGAACGCCAGCGAGTCTCGCGCTCCGAGAGCAACGAACTGTCGGTACGCACAGAGCTTCAGGCAGACTGTTTCGCGGGCGTGTGGGCAAGCCAGACCCAGCGCGCCGGAAAGCTTGAGGACGGCGACATCGAGGAAGCGCTCAATGCGGCCACCGCGATCGGCGACGACAAGATCCAGAAGCAGACGCAGGGACAGGTCGTGCCGGACAGTTTCACGCACGGCTCCTCGGCGCAGCGTGTTCGCTGGTTCAAGATCGGCCTTGAAAGCGGCAGCGTCCAGGACTGCAACACGTTCTCGGCGCAGCGTCTGTAATCAGCCGCGTTCGCTCCAGAGAGCGAGGCGAACGCCGAAGCCGAGGAAGATGCATCCCGTCAGCCGGTCGATACCGGCGATGACAGACGGGCGGCGCAGAAGCCGCCCAAGCGGCTGCGTCGCGAGAATGAGCGCGGTGCACCAGACGAGCCCGAGCAAGACATGCACCGCCGCAAGAAAAAATGTGTACGCCCCGGCGGACACATCCTGCGGCACGAATTGCGGCAGGAAGGACACGTAGAACACGCCGACCTTCGGGTTCAGAAGATTGCCGATCAGCCCACGCCGGAACCAGGTGAACATGCCCTCACCACGGGTCTCATCGCCCTCGAAGCTGCGGCGCGGCTTCAGGACGAGATTGAGGCCGAGCCAGAACAGATAGGCCGCGCCGAGCCATTTCAGAATTTCGAAGGCAAGCGGCGATGCGAGAATGAGCGCACCGACCCCGACCGCCACCAGCGCCCCCCAGACAAGACATCCGAGACCGACCCCGGCGGCGGCGAGATAAGCGCGAACACTCCCTTGCGTGGCGGCGCGCAGAACGAGCGCCGTGTCGACACCAGGTGTTATCGTCAGTACGAAGGCGGCGGCGAGATAAGCGATGAAGGTCTGGGACATTACCCGCTCTGCGGCCTTGTATCGGACAGACGGCGCCGCGCATCTCTTCCCGTCGCGGGCCGCAATTTCGGGTGGCGCTCATGGAACCGCAGAAGAAGCTGCACTATGAAGCGCCGCAGCCCCGCCGGCTGGCGTGTCATCAACGGCATCTGCGCCCACGGCGTATGGGCGCGGTGTTCGAGATAAAGACCGCGCGCCGGATGCTGGCACTCGACGAGGTTCGGCTTCCTCCACGACGTGAAATGGACGATGCGCGCGGCAGCGTAATCCTCATATGTCAGCAGTTTCGACTGAATGCTCCAGAGATTCCATGTCCGGTCGAGCAGTTTCACATCGTCCCCGAGGATCGCATTGATCGCATCCTGATCCGCGAACTCCACGTCGGGAGCCCATGACAGGACGTCGAAACAGCGGTCGGACACGGAAAGATCCCGCCAGCGCGCGAGATCCATGACCAGAACGCCCGCATTGATGTTGGGAGCGCCGGGCTCGCGGCCGAATTTGCGGTTGAGCGCCGCGTGCCAGTCGGGATCGCCCGCATTCTGGACGGCCGCGATGCAATGCCCCTCAAGCGGCATTTCGAACAGCGGCCTCAGACTGCCATTCACGATGACATCGACATCAAGATAGAGAACCCGACCCGTCACCTCGGGCAGAAGATCGGCGATCAGCAGGCGAAAGAACGTCGCCGGCGTTTCGTGGCGGCTCGTGCGGAATGTCCCGACTTTTGTGCGCGTGTGATGATCCACCTCGACGAAGCGCACGCAAAGCCCATCTGCCGATTGCCGGAGCCAGTCTTGGGTTAGTTTATCGAGGCCGTCCGAAAGAACGACGATCTCCGCTTCCGGTATGCCGCCGTTCACCGCGATCGAGCGCAGGAGCGGACCGGCGAGATCGGCAAAACAGGCATCGGTTGCGCAAACGACGATCATCGGGCCCCAATTGCCTGACGTTCAGGCGCTCACGGTGGCCGCCCGCCGTTTGCGCCCTCTCTTCCCCACGATCAGGCGGGCGAGACCGCGCGTCAGGATCATGGCGATGAGACTGCCGAACCACAGCACGAAAGCCCAGATGTTCTCAAGCAACACAGCCGCGATGCGGACCCCCTGCTTGAAGGCGCGGAGCGAGGTGCGGCCCGTCAGTTCGACGACACCGCGCGTCGTGCGTCCGAAGCGCGAGGACATGGTCGCAAGATCCGACAATTCCTCGGCGGAGTTTGCGTATTTCAGCAGGCGCACCGTCTCGCCCGGGCCGGCGATGTCGCCGATGTGCCTGGCATCGCCGAGCATGCGGGCCAGATCGCCGGAGGACGCGCGGCGGATGACACGGCTCGCCGCATCGCGCGTGGCCGCCGAATCGAGCACGGCGGCCGACCGCACCACGCCGCCGACTTCGCGGAAATCGATCGCATTTCGCAACGCACGCCCGAGCGATGCGCCCAGCCCCGCCGTCAATGTCCCGGCCTTGCGCGCCACCTTGAAGACCGACACACCGAGCTTTGCGGGAAGCCCTATTCCGCCGGTCGCGACCGTGACGCCCGTTGCGGCAATGCCGACGGTGGCAAGGCCGAGCATGAGTTCGTCGTATTCCTGGCCCGTCACCATCAGCCCGCCCTCATGGACGAGATCGCGCACATCGCCGACCACGGTGAGATCGGATGTCACGGCGCCCGCAAGGCCTGCGACCGTCGTGCCCTCGCCGCTGAAGAATCCCACGCCGAATTCCATGGCGTTGCGCTGCGCGGCGGGTCCCGGCTCGCTTTCGGCGTTGATGCGCTCGACGAGATCGGTGCGGATGGGGCGCTGATATTCGGTCGCCAGCTCCGCATACAAGCGCGCCTCGTCGACATCGCCGCGATCCAGCGCCGCGACGATCTTATCCTCGATGGCAGGGGCTGTGATCTTTTCGCGGATTTCGCGAGCGACGGCCTCGTCCTGATCGAGGGGCACCTCGATGCCGCCGTAATACATCACTCCGAGGAGAGCGAGGCTGAGAACGAGTGCGCCCCAGAGCTGTCGGCCCAAACCTGCCTCCTTTCTCCTGCATGCCATTCTACAACGGCCTCGGCACTATGCGGTTCGGCTCACGATCGAGAAAGAGGCGATTGAGAAAGAGGCGGCGGAGTGTCACTTAGGGAGCACCATGAACAAACTCGACAGCACCCGCCCCTTCATTCCGCTGAAAATCGCGGTCCTCACCGTCTCGGATACGCGCGGCCTCGCCGATGACAAATCGGGCGCGACGCTCGTTGAACGGCTGGAAGGCGCCGGACATGCCCTCGCGGACCGCGCCATCGTGACCGACGATGTGGACCTCATTCAGGCCAGAGTGCGCGCGTGGATCGCGGACCCGGCCGTGGACGTCATCATCACGACGGGCGGCACCGGCCTAACCGGACGCGACGTGACACCGGAAGCTCTGGAGCCTCTGTTCGAAAAGCGTATGGACGGCTTCTCGACCACGTTTCACATGATCTCCTTCCAGAAGATCGGCGTGTCGACCGTTCAGTCGCGAGCGACGGCGGGCGTTGCCGGCGGCACCTTCATCTTCGTCCTGCCCGGCTCGCCCGGCGCCTGCCGCGACGCCTGGGACGGCATACTACAAAGCCAGCTCGACTATCGCCATCTGCCCTGCAATTTCGTCGAGATCGCCCCGCGCCTCGACGAGCATCTCAAGCGCACGAAAAGCTGACGCCATGAACGAACAAGATCTGCGTTTCCTGCGCCGCGCCGTCGAACTCGCCGAAGAGGCACTGAACGCGGGCGATGAGCCGTTCGGCTCGGTGCTCGTGGATGCCGAAGGCCGCATCCGGCACGAAGACCGCAACCGCGTCGCCTCCGGCGACCGGACACGTCATCCCGAGTTCGAGCTTGCCCGCTGGGCGGCCGAACACATGACGCCGGAAGAACGCACAGGCGCGAGCGTCTATACATCCGGCGAACACTGCCCGATGTGCGCGGCGGCGCATGGCTGGGTCGGTCTCGGACGCATTGTCTATGCGGCGTCGTCGAAGCAGCTTGGGGAATGGCTGGCGGAAATCGGCGTTCCGCCCGGCCCGGTCGCCGCGCTCCCGGCGGGGGACATTGCGCTGAATGTGATCGTGGAAGGCCCCGCGCCCGAACTCACCGAAAAGGTCCGCGCCCTCCACTTCCGCTGCCACAAACTTTAGCTCTCAGCCTCAGCTGTAAAGCCAGGCGACAACGCGCGTCGGTACGCGCAAGGTCAGAAGGCCGCAGACGAGCGCGCGGCGCAGGCCGGACCCGAGCTCCGGATTGGTCCCCGCCCGGTCCGTAACGAACAGCGGCGAGCGCAGGCGCGTGAGGCGCGTCGGCCCGATGCGGCGGACAAGATCGACATATTCGACCGCCGGAAGATGTCGGAAGCCGCCGAGGCTTTTGTAGAAGCTGCGGTGTATCAGAAGGCCGTAAGCGCCCGCCGGCTGGCCGAACAGGCGTTGCCAGATACTGTGCCCGTCATCGAAGGACAACCGGAAGGCGGCGGCCCGCGAGCCGGTCAGCCCCTTGCGGTCCGTGCGTTCGATGAACTGGCGCGCATCCCGTGCCCAGGATTCGTCGGGCTCGACGCCCGGCGCGAGAAAAAGGAGCCACGGCCCCTTGGCCGCTTCCGCGCCGATCGACAGCCGCCTTTCGCGCGCGGACGGGCCTTTGACATAGGCGCATCCGGCGCCTTCGGCGATCTTGGGAATACCCGGATTGTTGCTGCCATCCACGATGACGACATCGCGCACGACGCCCTCCGCCGCGGCTGGAACCAGAGCGGCAAGCGTTCCGACAAGGGCCTCCTCGTCGCCTGTTGTTTGAAGCACGACGCTGATCATGTGTGGATTTCATAACATAGCTGTTGCAAACGGACATTCTTCCTTTGGTCGCAGCCTTGAGCTTGCCATTTTGTTCTCTATATGTTCCTATCGAACAGAGGAAGAAACATGGCAGCCCTGGTCCGCACCCGCGATTTCGAACCCGCTCCCGCCTCGCCGGGCGTCGAGACGCAGCGGAGGCGAGGCCGGGGCGCCGTGACCAATCCGGTCGGTCGTTTCGAGCCCTACAGCCGCGTTCTGGAAGACGACGGCTGGGAGAGCCTTGCCGATCTGCCGCCCTTCAAGACCGAAATTTCCTTCGAGGCGGCGCGCAAGATCATCACGCGCAACCAGTCGCCCGACATCAGCTTCGATCGCTCCATCAACCCCTATCGCGGCTGCGAGCATGGCTGCGTGTATTGCTTCGCGCGGCCGACCCATTCCTATCTCGGCCTGTCGCCGGGGCTCGATTTCGAATCGAAGCTCACCGTCAAGCCGAACGCAGCCGAACTCCTGGGAAAGGAACTGGCACAGCCGGGCTATGAAGTGCGTACCATGGCGCTCGGCACCAACACCGATCCCTACCAGCCGATCGAGCGCGATTATCGCATCACACGCAGCATTCTCGACGTGCTCGCCCGCACCAAGCATCCGGTCGGCATCGTCACGAAATCCGCGCTCGTTCAACGCGACATCGACATCCTCGCCCCCATGGCCGCCGAAGGCCTGGCGCGGGTCGCAATCTCGATCACGACGCTCGATCCAAAGCTCGCCCGCGCCCTTGAGCCACGCGCCCCCACGCCGCCCAAGCGCCTCGAAACCGTAAAGGCGCTGGCCGATGCGGGCATTCCCGTCACCGTTATGGTCGCGCCCGTCATTCCCGCGCTCAACGACGAGGAGATCGAGCGGATTCTCGATGCGTCGAAAGCGGCGGGCGCGCAGAGCGCGGGTTATGTGCTTCTGCGGCTGCCCTATGAGATCAAGGATCTGTTCCGCGAATGGCTCGACGAGCATCGCCCGGGCCGGGCTCAGCATGTGATGAGCCTCGTGAAATCGACCCGCGGCGGCAAGGAATATGAAGCCGAGTGGGGCAAACGCATGATCGGCGACGGCGTCTATGCTTGGACGATCGGGCGGCGGTTCGAACTGGCCTGCAAAAGGCTCGGCCTCAACGAAAAGAAGTTTTCGCTGCGCAAGGATCTTTTCCAGCCGCCTGCGCGCCCGGGCGAACAGTTGAATCTGTTCTGATGACCATACATGTTGCGCCATACTCGCCGAAGGAGCGCCGCCGCATGACCATGGAACCGCGTGTCAGTCTGATCACGCTCGGGGTCGACGATCCGGCCGCTTCGGCCGCGTTCTACACGAAGCTCGGCTTCCACAAGGCGAAGGATGGGAATGAGGACGTCGCCTTCTTCCAGCTCTCGGGCGGGCTTGTTCTGTCGCTTTACCGCCGCGCCAATCTGTTCCGCGACGCGGATCTTCCAGATGGCGGAGAACGGTTTTCGGGTATCACACTCGCCTACAACACGCGCTCCGAACTCGATGTCGACAAGCTCGCCGCCGCCTTCATCGGCGCGGGGGGACGGCTGGTAAAGCCGCCTCACAAAGTGTTCTGGGGCGGCTATATCGCCTATGCCGCAGATCCCGACGGCCATGTCTGGGAAATCGCCTACAATCCGGACTGGCCGCTCGGCGAAGACGGCGCCCTTACCCTGCCGGGTTGATCAGGCCCCGCCGGAAAGATCCTCGATCCGGCGCTTCAGCAATTCCCGCTCGGCTTCGAGCTTTTTCAGGCGGCGGACCTTCTCAAGCGAGATCGGCTCGACATCGCGCTCGTGCTGTTCGAACCTGACACCGACATGGCGATCATTGCGCCACACAATACGGGCGCGGTGCATCTCATCGCGCTGCGTGATGTAAAGATCGAAAGTCTCGGGAAGGAAGGTCGGCGCGGGCATGACCAGACGTCCGCCCGCATCGGACAGATTGCGAACGATGCAATCATAGGTTGAATTCAGATGGCGCATATGGATGCGCGCACCGAGAAAACTCGGCATCCGCGAAGACTGGCGACGTTCGGTCGTCATCGACGTTCCCCTGAAACTGAACCTCATGGTTGTACTGCGCGATCCAACCTTATGTCTTGCGTAAGCTTTTATTAACCTTACCTCGCGACTCGGCGTCAGGCATGGCAAGTTCGACCCATGCGCGCTCCCCCCAAGAAGCCTCTACTTGGTCCACATTTTCGCTTTGAAAGAGCGGCTATGAAAAACGGGTGCGAGCTTGTTGCGGGTGTGGACGAAGCCGGCCGAGGCCCCCTTGCCGGGCCAGTCGTCGCGGCAGCCGTCATTCTCAATCCGAAAAAGATCCCGAAGGGCATCGACGATTCGAAAGCTATGACCGCCTCGGCGCGCGAGGCGCTCTACCGGGAGATCATGCGGACTGCGGAAGTTGCTTTCGTTTCGGCCAGCCCCCAGAGGATCGACCGCATCGATATTCGCAAGGCAACACTTTGGGCGATGTGCGCGGCGGTCGACGCTTTGCCCCGCAAACCGCAGCGGGTTTTCGTCGATGGACGAGAGTTCCCGGACGGATTGCCGTGCCCGGCGGAAGCCGTGGTCGATGGCGACGCCAAGCTTGTGTCCATCGCGGCCGCCTCAATCGTCGCGAAGGTCACGCGCGACCGCCTGATGCTTCGCCTCGGCCTGTCCGTACCGGGCTACGGCTTTGAGAAGCATATGGGCTATCCGACTCGCGAACATCGCGAAGCTCTCGAACGCCTCGGCCCCACCTGTCACCACCGGCGGAGTTTCGCACCGGTACGTGTTGCGTATGGACGCATTGACGACGCGCGCACGGCGGAAGCGCCTTACCCGCACACGCTCGGCATCGAGGCTGCCGAATAAGTCCTCAGCTCAGATAGCCCATCAGCCACAAAACGAGAATGATCGGCAGGGGAATGCCGATGAGCCACAAAAGACCGCCACGAAGCATGATGTCCTCCTTCACCAAGGTGAGGAGGCAATGCGGCAACGCTCCATGAAGTTCCCCCGCACGGAAACGCAAAGAAAAGGGCCGCCAATGGGCGGCCCTGCTCTTTTGAGCGTTTCCTCAATGTCGTCAGTGCAGCTTCGAGCGGACTTCCTTCAGTCCCTTTTCGATGAGCTCATCGCCCTTCTTGCCCTTGGCGCTGGTCGTCATGACCTCTGTGGCGGCCTTGACCGCCGCATCGGCGGCAACCGCGCGGACTTCGGCGATGGCCTGCGTTTCCGCCTGGGCAATCTTCGTTTCCGCCATCTTGGTGCGGCGGGCAACGAACTCCTCGGATTTCTGCTTTGCTTCGAGGGCGAGACGCTCGGCCTCGGCCTTGGCTACGGACACGATGGCGTCCGCTTCCTTTTCGGCGTCGCGGCGCTTCTGCTCATAGTCCGCGAGGATTTTCTGGGCGTCTTCCCGCAGCTTGCGCGCCTCGTCGAGATCGTCGGCGATCCGCTTCGAGCGTGCGTCGAGGCCCTTCAGAAGCGTGCGATGCGCTCCGGCGTAAATGACGATGCCGAAGAAGATGACGAAGGCGACGAGAACCCAGAAATCGGTCGATTGCAGCATCGGATCACACCTTCAGCGCGGTTGTGACCGCCGTTTCGACGTGGGCGGCGTCCGGCTTTTCGCCGAGCAGCCGTGTGACGATTTCAGACGTCGCTTCGACTGCAATGCTGCGGACATTGGCGAGAGCCGCCGCCTTGGTTTCGGCGATCTGCTTCTCGGCCGTGTCAAGACGCGCACCGAGTTCGGCTTCCAGAGCCTTGCGCTGGCTGTCGGTCTCGGCCTGCAACTTGTCGCGGGTTTCGCCCGCGATCTTCTGGGCCTTGCCGCGCGCCTCGGCGAGCGAGCTTTCGTAGGAAGCGATCGCGGTCTCGGTCTCGGTCTTGAGGCGCTGCGCTTCGGCGAGATCCGACGCGATGCGGTTCGCACGATCCTCGATGATGCCGCCGATGCGCGGAAGCGCGATGCGGCTCATCAGGGTGTAAAGCAGCACAAAGGAGATCGCCAGCCACAGGAGCTGCGAGGGGAAGGTCGTCGCGTCGAAGGGCGGGAACGAAGCGCCATGCGCCTCGGACGCCGGCGTCTCGATCGTGACCCCATCGACAGTGTTGGCTTCCGGGGGAATGCCCTGCTGCACCTCGCCTTGGGCGATGATGAACTTGGCAACCGGAGCTGCAGCCTCAGACATGGCTCGGCCTTCTCATATGCACGTCGCGGACATTCTGCCGCCGACCGAAGCCGGCGGCGGATGGATAGCCTCTGAAGGCGATCAGACCACGAACAGCAGGACGAGCGCGACGACGAGCGAGAAGATGCCGAGACCTTCCGCGAGCGCGGCGCCGATGAAGGCACGGGCAAACTGGCCATCGGCCGCTGACGGGTTGCGCAGCGCGCCCGAAAGGAAGTTGGCGAAGATGTTACCGACGCCGATGCCGGCGAGGCCCATGCCGAGGGTGGCGATACCAGCACCGAGGAACTTGGCGGCTTCAGCTTCCATGATGATCTCCTATTGAACTCGTAATGGCGTGTGGATGAGGAAACGAGACCCGGATCAGTGACCCGGATGCAGCGCGTCGTTGAGGTAGATGCAGGTCAGCACCGTGAAGACGTAGGCCTGAAGGAAGCAGACCAGGAACTCGAGAGCCGTCAGCGCGACAACCATGCTGAGCGGAAGAATGGCACCGGCAACGCCGGCCGCACCGCCCGCGATCATCATGACGATGAAGCCCGCGAACACTTTCATCGCGATATGGCCGGCCAGCATGTTGGCGAACAGACGCAGCGACAGGCTGATCGGGCGCGACAGGAACGAGATGAGTTCGATCAGCACCATGAACGGCAGAAGGAATGCCGGCACGCCCGACGGCACGAACAGATGCAGGAAATGCGTGCCGTGGCGGATGAAGCCGTAAAGAATGACGGTCCCGATGACGACGACGGCGAGCGCGGCCGTGACGATGAGATGGCTCGTGACCGTGAACGAGAACGGCACCATGCCGAGCATGTTCGCCGTGAACACGAAGATGAACAGCGAGAACACCAGCGGGAAGAACTTCATGCCTTCGGTGCCGGCGGTCGAGCGCACGGTCGAGGCGACGAATTCGTAGGCAAGTTCCGCGACGGACTGGAAGCGACCGGGGACAAGCGCGCGGCTGCTGGTGGCGGAGGTCAGGAAGAAGAACACCAGCGCCACGATGCCGAACATGAAGGCGGCAGAGTTCGTGAACGCGAGATCGACGCCGCCCGGCGAGCCGAGAGACACGAGATTCTTGATCTCGAACTGGTGAATTGGATCGATCTCGGTCGCCATCGCCCGCTCTTAGCCCTTCTCGCCGTCGCCCTTTTTGGGCTTCTGGCCGAATTCACCTGTTGCTCGCATCATGTTGAGAATGCCGGCTCCGAAGCCGAGCAGAAGCAACACGATCATTCCGAGGGGTGCGGTGTCGAAGAACCAGTCGATGCCGTAGCCGACGCCCGCACCAACAAGAACACCCGCAACGAACTCACTGCCGAGCCGAAAAGCCAAGGTCATTCCCGACGCCGCGGATGTGCGGCTCGATCGTGCATTGGCCTTGTCCGCCTCTAGCCTGCGTTCGGCATCGACCTTTTTAAGCTCGACGTCGAGGTTCTTCAGCCTGCCGGAGATGTCAGCGTCGGACGTTTGAGGCTTTCCGGCGCCATCCTGACCGTCCGTATTTCCGCGGTCGCTCATGATGTTGCTCGTCGAAGCCTTCGGTTTCGTACCCCCCGAAACCGCGCGCACCTTAGTGTCGCGCCCGTGGGGTGTCAAGAATGTGGTAAGAGATGTTAAATCATTGATTTATTTAGGCAAAAAACCCCGATGACGCTCTGTCGCAGGGGCTTTTCCCGTATCTTGCATACCACGGAGCGGATTAGACGGCCTCGCGCAGGCGCTCCGCACCTTCCAGATCGACCGAAACGAGCTGGCTGACGCCGCGCTCGACCATGGTGACGCCGAACAGGCGGTCCATCCGCGCCATGGTCACCGGATTGTGGGTGACGACAAGGAATCGGGTGTCCGTGTCCTTGCGCATTTCCTCGAGGAGATCGCAGAAGCGGTCGACATTCGCATCGTCGAGCGGCGCATCCACTTCGTCCAGCACGCAGAGCGGCGCCGGATTGGTGAGGAAGATGGCGAAGATCAGAGCCATAGCTGTCAGCGCCTGCTCGCCGCCCGAGAGCAGCGAGAGCGTCTGCGGCTTCTTTCCGGGCGGCTTGGCCACGACTTCGAGGCCCGCCTCCAGCGGATCGTCCGATTCGATCAGTTCAAGCGTCGCTTCGCCGCCGCCGAACAGGGTTGCGAACAGACGGCCGAAATGAGCGTTCACCGCATTGAAGGCCTCGGCGAGACGCTCCCGCCCTTCCTTGTTCAGCGACTGGATGCCCTGGCGCAGGCTCTTGATCGCCTCCACGAGGTCGTCGCGCTCGGTGAGCAGCGCATCATGCGCGGTCTGCACCTCGGTCAATTCCTCGTCGGCCCGCAGATTGACCGCGCCGAGACGCTCCCGCTCGGTCCGCTTGCGCTCGAGGTCGTTGGCGATGTCTTCGCTCGGCGCGCTGTCTTTGGCGAGTTCGCGTGTCTCGTGATCCGGCTGGCTGCCGACCGCCTCGATATAGCGCCGCAGGACATCAGCCAGGCGTTCATTGGCGGCATCGCGCCGCGTCTCCTCGCGGGCCAGAACCTCGCGCGATTCGCCAAGACCGCGCAGCGCATCCCGCGCGGCGCTTTCGGCGGCGGATTTGCGGCGTTCGCCCTCGGCGAGTTTGTCGGACGCTGCCTGCGCGGCCGCCTCCGCTTCACCGATGGAGCTCAAAAGCGCGCGCCGCTTGGCCGCGACCTCTTCCGGCACGCCCTGCAGCGAATCGAGTTCGGCCAAAGCCGCGCCGTGGCGCTCGTCGATTTCATGGACGCGGTCGGAGGCGCCGCTCTGGCGCTGTTCCCAAGAGGCGCGCTCGCGGGCAATGCTGTCCCGCTGGCGCTGACGGGCCTCGCGTTCGCGGATGAGCGTTCCGGCCGCCGCGCGCGCATCGGCGGCGACCGCGCGCTCGCGCTCGACTACACGGCGCAGATCTTCCCGCCGCGCTTCGAGATCGGAAACCGGGAGAAGTTCGGTCAGGGAGGCTTCTGCCTCTTCCAGTCTTTCGCGCGCATCGGCTTCGTCGGCGGAGCTGCGTTCGAGTTGCTCGGCCAGAGCCTGACGGCGCGCATTGTCGCGGGCGGCTTCGCGTTCGGCCTGCTGGGCGCGCTCGCGGGTCTGATCGAGAACGCGGCGGGCGGTGCGCACCTGCTCGCGCGCACTCTGTTCGCGCTGCACGGCGGCGACGGATGCCGTTTCGCTTGCCGCGCTCGCGGCCTTGCGGCCTTGCACGCGCTCATCGGCCGAGATCAGGGCCTGCTCGATTTCCTTCAGGCGGTTGCGCGCCGCAAGACGACGCGCCGAGGCCGTCTCGGCATCCGCGCGGACGACAAAACCGTCCCAGCGCCACAGATCGCCCTCGCGCGAAACAAGACGCTGCCCGGTGGCAAGGAGCCTCTGCAGGCGCGGACCGTCCTCGCGCGAAACCACACCGATCTGCGCGAGACGGCGGGCGAGAGCGGACGGCGCATCGATCTGCGCAAGCAGCGGCTCGGCACCGTCCGGCAAAGCAGGATCGCTCCCGGAATTGTCGGCACCGCCCCAATGAACCGGCGAGGCTTCATCGAGCGGAACGCCGAGATCTTCCCCGAGCGCCGCAGCCAGAGCCGCTTCATAGCCGCGCGCGGCCTGAAGCTTGTCGATGACCGGCACCCACTGCTTCTTGCTGTCGCCGTCCAGCATGCGGGCCAGCGTTGTCGCTTCGACCTGCAGACGGTTGAGTTCAGCCTCTGCCTCGCGCTGGGCCTGACGCGCCTGCGCTGCGCCGTCGCGTGCGGCGGCGAGCGCCTGTTCGGCAGCAAGAACCTCGCCTTCGGCATCCTGCATCGCGATGTCGGCCGCTTCGACATCGGCGGTGAAATCGGAGAGCTGGCGCGGCGGGGCCGAGGCTTCGAGCTGGCGCTGTTCGTTCTGAAGGCGCTGCAGGTCCGCGATCAGACGCTGATGGCGGTTCGCGGCCTCGTTGCGCACACGTGTCAGCGCATCGCGCTCGGCGGTGCGCGCCGCCAATGCTGCGGAGGCTTCGGCGAAACCGGTTTCGGCCTCGCGCAACGTGGCTTCGATTTCCGCGACGCGAGCCTGCGCGATTTCCTCGCGTTCGGAGGAACCGGCGTCCTCGCCCTCCAGAGCCTCGAGATCGGCGGCGAAGCGCGCGAGTGTCTCGACGGCGTCCTTCGCCAGCGCTTCCTCGCGCCTCTTGTCGTTTTCGAGCTGGGCGATGCGACGCTGAAGATCGGCCATCTTCTCGCGTGCCTGCCGTTCCTCGCGGTCCAGATCCTCGCCCGCGCGCTTGAGGCGCTCCAGGGCGGCGCGGGCGGCCGCGGCCTGATCGCGCATCACGGGCAGTTCATGGCCCGCGAGAGCGTCGGTCTTCGCCGATTCACCCTGCGTCAGGGTCTTCTCGGCAACGACCCGTTCGGCCTCGGCCAGAGAAATGCGCGAGGCATCGCGCTCGGCTTCCGCCTCGACAAAGGCCCGCGCAAGCTGCAGCGATTCGAGGCGGCGGATATCGCCGGCAAGCTCACGATACTTCACCGCCTGACGGGCCTGACGCTTCAGGCTGTCGAGCTGCGAGCGCATGCGGGTCAGAACGTCTTCAACGCGATCGAGATTCTGCTCGGCCGTCTTCAGCTTCAGTTCCGCCTCATGGCGTCGCGCGTGAAGACCGGCAATGCCGGCCGCCTCTTCGAGCACGCGGCGGCGCGCTTCGGGCTTGGCGTTGATGATTTCGCCGATCTGGCCCTGACGCACGAGCGCCGGGGAGCGCGCACCGGTCGAGGCATCGGCGAACAGAAGCTGCACGTCGCGTGCGCGCACTTCCTTTCCGTTGATGCGGTAGGTCGAGCCCTTGTCGCGCTCGATGCGGCGCGAAATCTCGATCTCTTCTTCGTTCGTATAAGGCGCGGGCGCACTTTTTTCCGCGTTGTCGAGCGCGATGACGACTTCGGCCGAATTTCGCGAGGGACGTCCGCCCGAACCCGAGAAGATCACGTCTTCCATCGCGGCCGCGCGCAGAGCCTTGTGCGAGCCCTCGCCCATCGCCCAGCGCAGACCCTCGACCAGATTGGATTTGCCGCAGCCGTTCGGGCCGACAATGCCGGTCAGTCCGCGCTCAATGTGAAGCTCGGACGGATCGACAAAAGTCTTGAAGCCGACAAGGCGAAGTCGGTTGAGCTTCATGCGTTACCTAACAGTGCCCCGAACCCGTGCCAGGCTCACTTGACGGGAAGGGAAGCGATTTCCTTCTCGAACTCTTCGATCGAGAGGGCACCGCGCTTGACGCGACCGTTGAAGAAGAAGGTCGGCGTGGAGCTGACGCCGAACTTTTCGGACGCGCGCTGGCGCTCTGCAAGGACGTTGTCCATCAGCCCCTGATTCGACAAGCAAGCCTCAAGAGACTCCTGCGTAAAACCAAGCTGCTTGGCGAAGCCTTGCAGCCACACGAAAGGGTCCTGTGCGCCCAGGAGCTCGTTCTGCTTGGCGAAGAAGGCATCGACCACGGGGAAGTATTTTCCGTCACCCGCGCAGCGCGCGAGCATTGCTCCGGCCGTCGCATACTGATCGAGCGGGAAATCGCGGTAAATCAGGCGAACCTTCCCGGTGTCGATGAGGCGCTTCTTTACTTCCGGCAGCGTCTCGTCGTGGAAGACGCGGCAGTGCGAGCAGGTCAGCGACGCGTATTCGACGACGGTGACCGGCGCATTCGGATCGCCCAGAGCATTGTCCGGAACGGCGCCCGACTTCAAAAGCTCCTCGAGATTGACCGTATCTCCTGCGGCGGAGGGAGCCGGCGCATTCGCAACAGGCGTGCTGCGTTCGGCGGCCCCGCTCACCAGCGAGGCATCGCTGCTCTGCTGCGTGAAATAATAGAAAGCACCCCCGCCGATCACGACGGTTGCGGCAAGAGCGATCAGCAGGGACCGGTTCATCAACGAAGTTCCTTTCGGGCGCGCCGAATTCGGCGTTCTGAATAGAGGCTTTTGCCAAGCTTGGAAATGTGGCGGTTTTGGCCCGGTTACCGCTTGCGGGAACTCACGATTGCGCGGCCAAGCCTTTGCAGGGCTTCGGCAAGACGACCATCCTCGAGCCCCGAGGTCAGCCCGGCGATGCGCGCTTCTTCCTCGGGCGGAATGACGCGCTCCACGATTTTCTGCGCCTTGCGGCGGCGCACCGGTCCCTGCTTGAGCTTGATTGCCCCAACGCACCGCCAGCCGAAATAGCGGTTGATGCGCTCGATGATCTGGCCCTGCTGCATCTGGAATTCGAGCGAAAAGGCGCCTTCGACCTGCACATGAAGCGTGGCGGGATCGCGGTTCCTTCCCTGCCCCTTCGCACCTTTCGGCCAGGCCAGCCGGACCGGCTCGGACCGGCTTCCAAGATCGGGACCGGCGATGTCAGCCCACCGCAACAGGATTTCGCTGCCCGCAAAGCCCTGCGCGGCCGCGGCTTCGCCCATCGCCTCGGGAACGAGTTCGGCAAGACTGCGCGTGATGCGCTTTTTCGTCGGGGCCTGCGCCATGTCCCATTTGCCTCCTCGAAAACTCCGCACGCAAGCGGCAGAAAGGAAGCTGTGGAAGGCGGGGAGAAAACCGCAACTTCACGCTATAAGGAGCTGATGGCCCTCGCTGCCCGACGCTCGAAAACAGCGCCCGCCCCCGCAGAAACCTTGCTCGCCTGGTATGACCGGCATCGCCGCCGCTTGCCCTGGCGCGCTCTGCCCGGAGAGAGCGCCGATCCCTATCGTGTCTGGCTCTCGGAGATCATGCTGCAGCAGACGACCGTTGTCGCGGCCGGCCCCTACTTCCTGAAATTCCTCCAGCGTTTCCCGGACGTCGTTACTTTGGCCGAAGCGCCGCTCGACGATGTCCTGCGGCTTTGGGCGGGGCTCGGCTATTACGCCCGAGCGCGCAACCTGCACGCCTGCGCAAAAGCCGTCGCCGCGCTGGGCGGTGTCTTTCCGGACACCGAAGACGGCCTTCGCGCACTTCCCGGCATCGGCCCCTACACGGCAGCCGCCATTGCCGCCATCGCTTTCAACCGCCCGGCGACCATCGTGGACGGAAATGTCGAGCGTGTGATTACACGCATCCATGCGGTGGAAGAGGAACTCCCGCGGGCAAAACCGAAAATCCGCGCGCTCGCCGATCCGCTGACGCCGCAGGACCGGCCGGGCGATTATGCGCAGGCCATCATGGATCTCGGCGCAACGATCTGCACGCCCAGGAAACCGGCTTGCGCCCTGTGTCCGTGGAATTCGGATTGCGAGGCCCATGCGCAACGCATCGAGGAGAGTTTTCCGCGCAAGGCCGCGAAGACGCAGAAACCGCAGCGCCACGGCGCGGCCTTCGTCGCCATGCGTGCGGACGGCGCCATTCTGCTGCGCAGGCGCGACGAAAAAGGCCTTCTCGGCGGCATGACGGAAATTCCCGGAAGCCCCTGGGGCGAGAAGCGCCCGAAGGCCGATGCACGGACATCCGCGCCGCTGCCGGGCGAGTGGCGAACATTGCCCGGCACCGTCACCCACGTCTTTTCGCATTTTGCGCTCGAACTTGAGGTGCTCACTGCACAGTTCCCGCACAAGACGAAACCGCCCAAGGATTGCTGGTGGTCTCTGGAAGTGGACGCGGAAGCCCTGCCGAGCGTCATGCGCAAAGTGGTGGAACACGCGCGGCGCTGAACTCGTCCGCGCGGGCAAGGCCTACACTACGACGATGCCCTGATGCTTGGCCTTGTTGTCCGGCTCGACATGGATCGTGACACGCGCGCCCTCGACGCCATCCTGTATGGCGTGTTCGATGCGGTCGCAGATGTCGTGCGCATCCGACACGCTCATCGTGCCGTGCACGACGAGATGAAAATCGACGAAGATCGCACTTCCCGCCTGCCGCGTGCGGATGTCGTGCGCTTCCAGCGCGCCACTGGCTTCCGTCGAAATGATGCGGCGGATCACATCGAGCGTCTCAGGCTCGACCGCTTCGTCCATCAATCCGCCGACCGATTCACGGGTCAGCTTGAAACCTGTCCAGATGATGTTGACCGCAACGAGCGCCGCGAGCACCGGATCGAGCACCGGCATCTGGAAGACGACCGCGGCGACAAGGCCGAAGAACACACCGATCGATGTGATGACATCCGTCATGAGGTGATGGCCGTCGGCCTTGAGGGCCGGCGAGCGATGGCGGCGTCCGATGCGGATGAGAAGCAGTGCCCAGACGACGTTCACCGCGGTCGCCGCCATGTTGATCGCAAGCCCCTTCACGGGAGCTTCCATGGGTCGAGGTTCGAAGAAGGCGAACCAGGATTCCCGCAGGATCGACAGCGCCGCGATGGTGATCAGGACACCGGCGAGAACCGCCGACAGATATTCCGCCTTCGAATGCCCGTACGGATGATTGTCATCGGCCGGCTGGAATGACACCCACAGCGCAAAAGCGGCCGCGGCCGAGGTGACGACATTGATGATGCTTTCGAGCGCGTCGGAATACAGCGCGACCGAACCCGTCACCCACCAGGCAAACGCCTTCAGGCCGAGAACCACAAGGCTCACGACGATGTTGGCGATCGCGATTTTCAGAAGAAGACGATTCTTGGCGGCCATGTCGGCGCCGCGCATAGACCCGGGCGCGGCGCAAAACAACAGCTAAGATTGCACTTGCGAGGCGTTCGCGAAATCAGGCGCCGGAAGCCGCCATTTCAGACCGGATCTGCGTGCGCAGAATGTCGATCGGCTTGAGCCCTTTGGCTGTTTCGAGATGCCAGTACGTCCAGCCATTACAGGATTCGGCATCCTGCGAGACCGCCCCGATCTTGTGGATCGAGCCGACGACATTTCCGAACGCAAGCGTGCCGTCGGCACGAACGAGCGCACGCACGCGCTTCTTCGCATCCATCAATTCGGTTCCCGGCGCGATGAGGCCGCGTTCGATTACCGAAGAGAAGGCGACGCGCGGCGCCTCGCGCTTGGCCGGAGGTTCGGCCAAGGCATCGTCCGACAGGGTCTCGGTACCGGAGAGCCTTGCACGAGACGCCGCGACGTATTCAGGATCGCGCTCGATGCCGATGCAGAACCGGCCGAGGCGCTTGGAGACGGCTGCGGTGGTGCCGGAGCCGGAAAATGGATCGAGGATGACATCGCCGCGGCGCGACGAGGACAGCAGAACGCGCCCGATGAGCGATTCGGGTTTTTGAGTCGGGTGGACCTTTCGGCCACTCTCGTCCTTCAGGCGCTCGCCGCCGGTGCAGATCGGCAGCAGCCAGTCGGAACGGAGCTGAAGATCCTCGTTCCCGGCCTTCAGCACTTCGTAGTTGAACGTGTATTTCGACTGCGGCGAGCGCGAGGCCCAGATCATGGTCTCATGCGCGTTGGTGAAGCGCCGGCCGCGAAAATTCGGCATCGGATTGTTCTTGCGCCACACGACATCATTCAAAATCCAGAAGCCGAGGTCCTGGAGGATCGCGCCGACGCGGAAAATGTTGTGATAGGAGCCGATGACCCAGATGGCCGCGTTCGGCTTCATCACCCGGCGCGCGGCCGAGAGCCAGGCGCGCGTAAAATTGTCGTAGGCCTCGAAGCTCGCGAACTGGTCCCATTCGTCGTCGACGGCATCGACGAGGCTGTGGTCCGGGCGGTGAAGCGAGCCCTGGAGCTGAAGATTATACGGAGGATCGGCGAAGATGAGGTCGACCGAAGACGCCGGGAGCTTTTCCATCTCGGCGATGCAATCGCCCTGGACGATCCGGCTTTCGGAGATGTCCATCCCAGGCGCGATGTGGCGCGCCTGGGTACGCAGTACCGAACTGGACATGAAGGATTCTCGACGCGTGACCAACGCGTCGAATCTGAAGCATCAACCTTAAGGGCTGGCTAAAAATCAGGGTTAACAAAGGCTTGGCTGAGCCGCCGAACCTTACCCTTGCGAGCCGCGTCCTGCCGGCTTGGTGTCGAAACCGACACGGAATTCCCAGCCCTTGAGCCGGTTCCGCGGCATCGGCACGCTGCCGAGTTCTTCGACATGCGTAAAGGTCACGCCGGTTTGATCCGGCGGAATGACGACCTGCAATTTGGTGACCGTCGACATGACGACGTTGCGGTCGTTGTCCATCACGACGAAACGGATCGGCACGTCGAGCTTCTGGCCGGGCGTGCCCTTCGGCCCGACCAGCGCGCGGCCGGTGACGCCGATGCGCAGACCCGCCTCGACACCGAGATCCACGCATTCGCGCGCCATGTCGCCGAAACGGACCTGATAGCGCACCGCCATCGGATCACCCTCCTTGCCGCGTTCGTAGACGATGTGCGCCGCCGTACCCGGCTGCACCCACACGGTCGGGCACGAAATCGGATTGCGGGTTTGCGCCGGGCCGCGCGTCTCGGGCTTGCTGCCGAAGGGTATGATGTTGGAGAAAAAGCCTTTTTTCTCGCCGCTCTCCTGGGCGGACGCCGGGACCGCCACGGCCAGAACCGCGCTTACGACCATCAGCGACAGCCCGAACCTGCAAATCCGGGACGCGTATGCTATATTAAGCGCCTTGGACATATTCTGGCTCTCCGGATTTCCCCACGCACCCTACCGGGACCTTATAGCCTGCCGGGGCAGGCGCTTGACAAGACCCGCGACAAACCGGCACGACGGTGACGATGACTGCTAAACCGCCTCTCAAGATACTTCTGTGTGCGCCGCGCGGCTTCTGCGCGGGCGTGGTCCGTGCCATCGACGTTGTCGAAAAGGCACTGAAACTCTACGGCGCGCCGGTCTATGTGCGCCATGAGATCGTCCATAACAAATACGTGGTCGAGAGCCTGAAGCGGAAGGGCGCGGTTTTCGTCGAGGAACTGGATGAGGTTCCGGACGACACCAAGGCGCCGGTCATTTTCTCCGCGCACGGCGTCGCCAAGACGATTCCCGCAGAAGCAGGCCGCCGCAACTTCCAGATTCTGGACGCCACCTGCCCGCTGGTCACCAAGGTGCATCGCGAGGCGGAGATCCATTACAAGCGCGGCAAGGAAATCATCCTGATCGGCCATGCCGGCCATCCGGAAGTCGTCGGCACGATCGGCCAGTTGCCGGATGGCGCGGTGAAGCTCGTGCAGACGGTCGAGGACGTCGATGCCTTCGTTCCGGAAAACCCGGACAAGCTCGCTTTCGTCACCCAGACCACCTTGTCGGTCGAAGAGACGTCGGGAATCATCGAGGCGCTGAAGCGCCGTTTCCCGAACATCACCGTCCCGCACAAGGAAGACATCTGCTACGCGACGACGAACCGTCAGGAAGCGGTGAAGCAGATCGCGCATGAATGCGATGCCTTCATCACGGTCGGCTCGCCGAATTCGTCCAACTCGCAGCGCCTGCGCGAAGTCGCCGAACAGCGCGGCTGCGCGGTCTCGCGTCTTGTCGACGGCGCCCACCAGATCGACTGGGCCGAATTCGCAGACATCCGCACGCTCGGCATTTCGGCCGGCGCCTCCGCTCCTGAGGTGCTCGTCGAACAGATCATCGACGCCTTCGCCGAACGCTTCGAAGTCGAAGTCGAGACGGTCGCCGCCATTGAGGAAAACATGTTCTTCCCGCTGCCGCGTCCCCTGCGCGGCATGGACGTCGACGGCGCCAGCGCGGCCTGACGGGCGGCGGAAGGCGATCCCGACCGCCTTCCAGCTCACCACACCTCTCAGGCATTCACGACCAGCACCACTCCTAAAATGACCAGCGCGAGGCCGATGAGCTCGCGTGCGGACGTGCCTTCGCGGAAGAAGCGAAGGGACACGAGTTGCGCAAACAGCACCTCGATGACGGCAAGTGTTCGTACGCGCGCGACGGTCTCAAGCGCGTAGGCGCAGAACCAGAGCAGCGAGGCAAAAGCGCCGGTGAAGCCAGCGAGAAGCGAAAACTTCCAACCCGAGAACACCGCTTTCAGATCGCCCGGGGCGCGCCACATCAGCCATGCGGTCAGGCCAAGGCTTTGCAGCACCATCGCCACCGCGAGCGTGAAGGACGCGGCCATCAGAAAGTCCATGCCCGAGCCGAGCGTCGCGCCGCGATATCCGACGGAGGCGATCGAAAACAAAGCACCCGATCCGAGGCCGAGCAGGATCGATGCGGGATCGACCGGCGTGCCGCGCCGTGGCCAGGAGAGGAGAATCGTTCCGAATGTCACCGCCAGGACCGACAGCGCGACACCAACGGTCAGCGGTTCGCCCAGAATAAGAAACGCAAAGATCGCGACCTGAACGGGCGAAGTGTTCGACATCGCGATGGCGAACGAGAACGAGCGCCCCATTGCCCCCAACAGGCAGACCGTCGCCAGAACCTGCGTCAGCGCCGCAAGGACCGTCCAGCCGAGGAACTCCCAGCCCGGCAGAGCGGGCACGCCGCGCACCGCCGTGAGAGCGGCGAGAAACGCCAATGCGAAGGGTAGCCCGTAGACGAAGCGCGCATAGGTCGCGCCGAGCGTTCCTGCGGAGCCGGAAATTCGGCGCTGTGTCGCGTTGCGCACCGTCTGGGCGGCGGCCGCTATCAGAACAAAAACGGCCCAGGTCCAATCGGGTGGGATCACAACCGCGCACCGGGCTCGAGGAATCGGAGGCTTGAGGAATCACAGGCGAGGTTTGACGCTCGGAGGATCAGCCGATAACACGCGGCCAGCGGCGCCAACAATCGTGTGGGTGTTCGACTTATCGCTAATCAGAAGCTCCCTCCCGCATGGCCGTTTACACCGACGTTCCGGAAGATGATCTCGAACGCTTCATCGCAGGCTACGACATCGGCCGTCAGCTGAGCTGCAAGGGCATCGCGGAGGGCGTCGAAAATTCGAACTTTCTGCTGCGCACCGAGGGCGGCACCTTCATCCTGACGCTCTATGAGAAGCGCGTGAAGCGGGAGAACCTGCCCTATTTTCTCGGTCTTATGGAGCATTGCGCCGAGCACGCGATCACCTGCCCGCTGCCGGTGAAGAACCGAGAAGGCAAAGTGCTTGGCGAATTGTGCGGACGCCCGGCCGCCATCTTCACCTTCCTCGACGGCATTTCGCGCAAGCGCCCGACGGTCGATCATTGCGCTCGCGCAGGCGCGGCCCTGGCGCGCTTCCACAATGTGGCGTGGGAATTCGAAATGTGCCGCGACAACGATCTGTCGCTCTCAGGCTGGAAGCGCCTCGCCGACACCGCCCGCCCGCGCGCCGACGAGGTCCGCGAGGGGCTTGGGCAAGCGATCGACACCGAGCTCGACTTCCTCGAGCAGAACTGGCCGTCGGATCTGCCCAAAGGCACGATCCACGCCGACCTCTTCCCGGACAATGTGCTCTTCGTCGAGGGCCGGGACCCCGGCATGATCGACTTCTACTTCGCCTGTACGGACCTTCTGGCCTACGATCTGGCGATCCTGCTCAACGCCTGGTGCTTCGAGCCCGACCACGCCTACAACGCAACCAAAGGCCGGGCCTTGCTCGCGGCCTATCACGCCGTCCGGCCCCTGCGCGACGACGAGATCGCGGCCTTCCCCGTGCTTGCGCGCGGCGCCTCGATCCGGTTTCTGCTGACGCGCCTCGTCGACTGGCTATCGGTACCGCCCGGCGCGCTCGTCAAACCGCACGATCCACTCGCCTATTGGCGGCGCCTGCGCTTCCATCAGACCGTGCCCTCCATTTCCGCATTGGGGTGGGAGCCATGAACGATACCGCGGCGGACGGCGCGGCGCGCGTCCAGATCTGGACCGATGGAGCCTGTTCGGGAAATCCCGGTCCAGGCGGCTGGGGCGCCCTTCTGCGCTTCAACGGCACGACGAAGGAGCTTGCCGGAGGCGATCAGTTGACGACCAACAACCGCATGGAGCTGCTTGCCGCCATCCGCGCGCTTGAGGCGCTTACGCGCCCCTGCGCGGTGGATGTGCACACCGACAGTCAATATGTACGCGGCGGCGTCACCGGCTGGATGAAGGGCTGGAAGAAAAACGGCTGGAAGACCGCCGACAAGAAGGCGGTCAAGAACCAGGATCTGTGGGAAGAGCTAGACAAGCTGATCGCCAAGCATGAGGTGGCGTGGCACTGGGTGAAAGGCCACGCCGGAAATGCCGACAACGAACGCGCCGACGAACTGGCGCGCCAGGGCATGGCGCCGTTCAAAGGCCGCTCATAGATCACGCGGTCGTGACCCACCCAATTAACACAGATTTTACTTGGATTTACTAGAAGCTCTGCCTCTCCAGAGGCTTTTGCATGTTCCGAGTTACGTCAAAAAACGACAGCGCCCTCGCCCGCTCGCTGGATCGCGCGTTCGCCGTCATCACCTTCGACCTCGACGGCATCATCCAGTCCGCGAACGCGAATTTCCTGAACGCCGTGGGCTATGGCGCGCACGAGATCGTCGGCAAGCACCACCGCATCTTCATGCCCGCAGCCGATGCGGCCGATCCGGCCTACGAGGCCTTCTGGACATCGCTGCGCAAGGGCGATCTGCAAAGCGGGCAGTTCCGGCGTATCGCCCGTGACGGCCGCGACATCTGGCTGCAAGCGACGTACAATCCCGTCCTCGACCGCAGCGGCAAGACGGTAAAGATCGTCAAGATCGCGGCCGACATTACCGCCGAGAAAAACCGCGCTCTGGATTCGGCGGGGCAGCTCGAAGCCATCGATCGATCGCAGGCTGTGATCTCCTTCGACATGAATGGACACGTCCTAGACGCCAACGACAACTTTCTAGTCGTCATGGGTTACGGACTCGATGAAATTCGCGGGCAGCATCACCGCCTGCTCGTGGATCCTCAGGAAGCCGACGGAAAAGCCTACAAGGAATTCTGGGACAGCCTGCGCGAGGGCCGATTCCAGACAGCCGAATATCGCCGCATCGCGAAGGGCGGAAGGGAAGTCTGGATTCGCGCCAGCTACAACCCGATCGTCGATGACGAGGGCCGGGTCATCAAAGTCGTCAAGTTTGCGCTCGACGTTACCCAGGAAAAGATCCGGAATGCGGACTATGAAGGACAGATCGCGGCCATCAACACCACTCAGGCCGTCATTTCTTTCACGCTCGACGGCACGATTGTCGATGCCAACGCAAATTTCCTGAAGGCCACCGGCTATCATCGCGATGAAGTGGTCGGCCATCATCATCGGATGTTCGTTGAGCCGAGCTATGCGACAACGGACGAATATGCCCAGTTCTGGCGCGAACTCGCGACGGGGAAAGCCGTCTCGGCCATTTACCAGCGGTTCGGGAAAGGCGGGCGGCCGATCTGGCTGCAGGCCACCTACAATCCGATTTTCAACGCGGCTGGACAGCCGGTCAAAGTGGTTAAATACGCAACCGACATTTCGACCAATATGTCCGCACGCTCACGCGCCGTTTCCTCGGCCGAGGAAACACTGTCGAATGTCGAGGACGTCGCGTATGCCGCCCAAGAGATGGACGGCGCCATCGGCAACATCGTCAACGCGATGGAGAGATCGAAATCGGCGGTCGATGAGATACATACCCGCACCGAAGTCGCGGACCGATCGACAGTCCAGATGCGCAATGCGGCGCAGGCGATGGACGATGTCGTTCAGCTGATTGCCAAGATCGCCGATCAGATCAATCTTCTCGCTCTCAACGCCACGATCGAGTCGGCACGCGCGGGAGAAGCCGGACGTGGCTTTGCCGTAGTCGCAAACGAGGTCAAGAACCTTGCTCGCCAGGCAAGCGATGCAACCACGCGGATCTCGAACGAGATCAAGGCCGTCCAGAGCGTTTCCAACGAAGTCGTTTCGGCACTTTCGGCAATTACCGGCTCTGTCGGCGACGTGCAGGGCTTTGTGGACGAGGCCGCTCACGCCATACGCGAGCAGAGCGTCATCAGCCAGAACATCTCCAGCAGCATGCGTACAGCCGCCGATGGCGTCGCCAGCATCGGACGCACGCTGGACGACTGGATCGTGGGTATGGAGGAGCGCCGGTTTGACGAGCGCGAGCGCGTCGTCAAGTCCGCAACGATCCTGGTCCCCGGCCGCGCGCCGATATCGTGTTCCCTGCGAAATATTTCCAAAAGCGGCGCAAAGATACTCGTTCGGTCCGGCGAAGACGTTCCCGCCCGCATCGATTTGCAGATCGAGGGCGAGGCACGTCCACGCCCCTGCGCGGTCCTGCGGCGCGAGGGATCGGAACTCGGCCTGAAGTTCCTCGATGCAAATGCGGATGCGCGTGATAGGGCTGCCTAGGCGAGAGCTCCGTCACGCGTTTCGGCGTCGATGAGGAACGCCAGCACCGCGCCGACGGTCAGCAACACCGAGAACAACGCGATCGTCGCCTCGAAACTGTGGGCGATGGCGAAGGTCAGCACGGACGGCGCCAGGAGGCCTCCGAGCCGCGCCATGGCGCCGGCCGCACCCATGCCGGTGCCGCGCGAGGCCGTCGGATAAAGCTCGGGGGTAAAGGCATAGAGCGCGCCCCATGTGCCGAGCAGCGCGAAGCTCATCAGAAGTATCGAGCCGCCGATCATCGTGCCCGTTGTCGAGACGACGAACAGGAAACAGCCGAGCGCCGAGGCCAGCAGAAAGCCGACAAGCGTCGGGCGCCGTCCCCAGGCTTCCACGCCGTAGGCCGCGAGCGCATAGCCGGGGATCTGCGCCAGCGCGACGATTACGAGGAAACCGTAGCCACGCACGAAGCCGAAGCCCTCGCCGGCAAGACGCGCCGGAAGCCATGTAAAGACGCCATAATAGGACAGCGAAACCAGAAACCAGGTGCCGAGGACCAGCAGCGTCCGGCGGCGCAGGAGCGGCGAAAACAGCCCCTCGCCCTTGACCGCCGGCGGCGGTGCGATCGACACGCTCTCTTCCAGTTCGGGCTTTCCGTTCGTCCGCAGAATGTGGTTGAGGGTCGTCTTGACCTCCTCCGTGCGGCCCTTCCGCAGCAGATAGAGCGGAGATTCCGGAACCCACAGACGCAGCCAGATTCCGATCAGCGCCGGAAATGCCGTCACGGCGAAGATGTAGCGCCAGGCATCGGTAACACCCGCACTCGCCGCCGCCCATGCGGTCAGCGCCACGATCACCGTACCGACCGCCCAGAAGCCTTCGAGGAAGACAAGCCAGCGCCCGCGATTCTTCGGCGGAAGGAATTCCGCCATCATTGCGTAATCGACCGGCAGCGTTCCGCCCACGGCAATGCCCGTCAGGAATCGCAGGACGAGAAGAATGGCAAAGCTCGGCGCAAAGACCGACAGAAGCCCGAACACCGCATCGCACGCGACCGTGACGATGAGCACGCGGCGGCGTCCATACCGGTCGGCGAGCCGCCCGAAGGCGAACGCACCGATCATCATGCCGAGGAAGAAGAGCGTGCCGGTTTGCAGCGCCTGCGGCACCGTCAGCCCGAACGTTGCTGCGATGGAGGCCGCCGTGAAGCCTACCGCCAGAACCTGCATCGCATCGGCCGCCCAGACGAGCCCGAAGATTCCGAGCAGCCTTTTCTGAAACGTCCCCGCTTCGGCGCGGGTCAGCACATCTTCGACGGCGATCTTCATGGGAGGGAGTCCGCAATAATGGGCAGGATATCGGAACGGACATGAAAACGGCGCCCTGTGGGCGCCGTTTTTAAAGCATCAGAGATGGGAGAGGACGTTGTCCGCCTTGGTCTTGTCGGCCTTCGGCGGCGCGTCCTCGACGTCGATCCACTTGACAACGCCGTCCTCGACAATGGCGGCATAACGCTGCGAGCGCAGGCCGAGCCCGGCCTTGCCGAGATCAATATCAAGGCCCACGGCCTTTGCGAAATCGCCGGAGCCATCGGCAAGACCTTCGATCTTGCCGGCCGCGCCCGTCGCCTTGAGCCAGGCGTCCTGAACGAACACGTCGTTGACCGAGGTCACGACGATCGCATCGACGCCCTTGGCCTTCAGCGCGTCGAAATGCTCGAGATAGCTCGGCAGGTGGTTCTTGTGGCAGGTGGGCGTGAATGCGCCGGGCACCGCGAACAGAACGACCTTCTTGCCCTTGAACACCTCATCGGAGGTCTTCTTGGCAGGGCCTTCGGGGCCCATGGTTGTGAAGGTTGCTTCCGGAATCTTGTCGCCGACTTGGATGGCCATGAAAGGTCTCGCTTTTTCGCCGTGAAGGAATGGAGAGCGGCCTGTTTAAGGCTTTGCGGGCAGGCCGTCGAGTACCACCGGCACTTCGATCGCCTGATTATCCGCAACCGCCAACAGCCGAATTTCCCTCGGCGGCGCACCGGCCTTCAGCTTGATGCGGAAATCGCCGTTTTCCAGGCGGCGCGGCACACCGACCGTCGTCTCGGCGCTGGCGAAGAGGTCGCGGATCTCAGCATTGTCCGGGAAGCGGACCGTGACATCCAGACCCTCGGTGCTGCGGGCGGCCGAAACCACAGAAAGCGGTCCTTCGCCGTTCAGCCGGGCGGGCTGCGGCACGCGGTCTTCGAAGGCGGCGAGCTGAACCGCGGCAAACGCATCCGGCTCGAGGCCCGGCACGAGCCGCAGGGACAAAGTGACTTCGGCGGGCACGCAGATTTTCTCGCAGATGCCGAAGGCGAATTTGACGCGCAGTGGAATCGGCTTTGCGGCGTCCTTCGCCTCGATCCGCAACGGAACGATCAGCGCGCCGCTGTAGCCGACGGACGTGCTCATGCCGTCTTCGAAGCGCTTCGGCAGGGGCCATCTGGCCTCCAGCCGGGCGAGATTGGGCGAGCTGGACGCATCGATTCGTGGCGGCAGGCCGCTCGGTCCGGGGTTGATCCAATAGGTCTTCCAGCCGGAATCGAGCCGGATTTCGAGCCCCGCGCGGAGCGAGCCATCGGCCGCCGGCGCCCCCGCCACGAGGCGCACTTTCGCCGCCCCGTCCGTCACCCAGTCGGAGACCGGAGCATCTCCCGACGCCGACGCGTGGACCGGCGCGAGGAACATCAGGGCAGCCAGAACCGTTGGCAGCAGACGATCGATCATGATCGCGGGACTTAAGCCCGAAGGCGCGCGAAGACCAGCCACCTTTGCGTGAAGCTTGAGCAACGGGCACACGGCATCTTTAAAAGGGGAACCGGCATGCCTACACTGATCGACATGATTCCCTCGGGTGCCAGACACGTTTCTGGAGAGGGCTATCTCGACGGTCAGATGCTCGTCGCGATGCCCGGGATGGGCGACGCGCGCTTTTCGCGGGCCGTGATCTACATGTGCGCCCATTCGGCGGATGGCGCGATGGGCATCATCGTCAACCAGCCCGCGCCGAACATCCGCTTTCCCGACATCCTCGCCCAGCTGGACATCGTTTCCGACGCGGAGAGCATTCTCCTGCCCTCGAGCGCCGAGCAGATTTCGGTGCTGCGCGGTGGCCCTGTCGAAACCGGCCGCGGCTTCGTGCTGCACTCCGCCGATTTCTACATCGAGAATTCGACGCTGCCCATCGACGAGGGCATTTCGCTGACGGCGACGCTCGACATTCTGAAAGCAATCGCAACGGGGGGCGGCCCCGCATCCGCCGTGCTCGCGCTGGGTTATGCGGGCTGGGCGCCCGGACAGCTCGAAACCGAAATTCAGGCCAATGGCTGGCTGAACTGCCCGGCGGACATGGACCTCATCTTCCACACACCTCTCGATAACAAATACGAAAAATGCCTGCGCAAGCTCGGGATCGATCCGGCCATGCTGTCCGAAGAGGCCGGACACGCCTGACCTTCGCGTCGTGCGCGCGCCGTCAGGGCGCGGCGATCTTGATCTCGGCTCCGTCGGTCCCGAGAAGTGTTTCCTCTTCGCCTTCATAGGCGAGAAGGACACCGCCCCCCATGACGTTCACGCTGTCGTATTTCGGCTGGATCGCAACTTTCCCGGTCTTGTCCAGAAGTCCATACTTCGTGCCGTCCGGCGAAAAGGGAACGAGACCTTCAGTCCAATATTCCTCGCCGATATAGCTGGCCTCAGGCGGCATGATCTCCATGCCGTCCTTGTCGATCAGGCCCCATTTCTCGCCGACGCGCACCCGCGCCGGGCCACCCTCGAAACCGACCGTGTAATCGTATTTCGGTTCGACCTTCCAGGTGCCGCAGGTGTCGATGAAACCCCATTTCTCGCCTTTCTGCGCCGGAGCCAGCCCCTGCGAGAAACCGCCGATGAAATCGAATTGCGGCTCGACGATCCACTTGCCCTCGCGGTCCACGATCCCGGTGAGATCGTCCTGCATCGCGATCAGCACGCCATTGTCGATGTGAAGCGAGGGAAATTGCGGTTCGACGACAATCTTCCCGGTCCGGTCGATGAGGCCATACTTGCCGTCCTTGCCGACCACGGCAATGCCATCGGCAAAACCGCCGAGATCGTCGAAGCCCGCCGGCATCGTAATGACGGTCTTGCCGGTCTTGTCGATATAGACCCCCTGCCCGTCCTTCTCGGCGGCGGAAAGGCCGTCCTGAAAACCCCAGACAAACCCGTATTCGGCAGGAATGACGAGCGTGCCGGTGCGGTCCACAAAACCGGTTTTCTCATTCACCGTAACGGCAAGGAACCCCTCCGACGACGGCAGCGAGTCCTCGACGGCGATTGAATAATCGCCGCCGCCGAGACGTTTGCCGTCCTTGTCGAGGAAGCCGAATTTCGTCCAGTCCTCGTTTTCGGGAACGACGACGAAATCCTCGTCGACCAGCACGTCGAGGAATGTGGGCTGCACGCGCCAGGCGCCATTTTTATCGACCGCGCCGCATTTGTCTTCGCCGAGGCAATGCGGAAACAGCGTCGGCGACATCGCAGCCGACGCCGGATCGGGCGTGTCCTTCGGCGTGCATGTCCCCTGCGCAACGGCCGAGCTCGCAAACGCGAGCAACGAGCATGACACCAGAAGCGAACGGGCAAACATGGGAGATCTCCAGCGACCTGCAGGCGGCAATCGAGTCATCGAAAGCTACCCCGAAAACGGTCGTGAAGGCGACCAGATTCGCGCGGCCCCGGCAATGCGGAGCCGCGCGAATTTCGTCATTCCGCCGGCTGCTGTGACGTGGCGGGCGGCTTCAGCAGAAGAAGCGGAAGCCCGGCGACCAGAACACCGACCCCGACCCAGGCGCCATTGCCCGTATAGACGAGGCTT
Organism: Rhizobiales bacterium Ga0077545; assembly: GCA_001464335.1. Classification (GTDB taxonomy): domain Bacteria; phylum Pseudomonadota; class Alphaproteobacteria; order Rhizobiales; family Methylopilaceae; genus Flaviflagellibacter. Next base: position 176,181 of record LNEV01000007.1, read on the forward strand.
GAATAGAGCAGCCCCGCGCAGGTGAGCGTGAAGAGCGCGGGCACGACCGGATAAAGCGGCACCTTGAAATGCCGCTCGATGTCCGGCTCCTTCACGCGCAGGACAAACAGCGACAGGCTGACAAGAAGCATGAACAGCCAGAACACCGGCGCCGTGTAATCGACCATCGCCTGGAAACCGTCGCGGGTGACGGCGCCGAGCACGACGAGAGCCAGCGCAAGGCCGCCCTGCACCAGAAGCCCGTTGAGGGGCGTGTCGCCGCGGTCGTCCCAATCGCCGACGCCCGGCAGCTGGGGCACATCGCGGCCGAGTGCGTAGTAAGCGCGGGCACCGGTGAACACCGTTCCGTTGATCGTCGACAACGCGGCCCAGCAGACAATCAGGCTGAGAGCCATCACACCCGTCTCACCGGCAACGCCACGCATGACGGCCGCCGCCGGTGCATCGGAGGCACGAAGCCCCTCGAGGCCCAGCAGTTCGAGAAAGGCCAGATTGACCGCCGTATAGGTGACCACGATGACGGCCGTTCCGTACACGAGCACCCGGATCATGGTGCGCCGGACGTCTTTCAGCTCGCCGGACATATAGGCCGCCTCGTTCCAGCCGCCATAGGTCAGCAGAACGAACACCATGGCCATGCCGAGCGCGCCCGCGGGTGCGGACGGTTCGGACGACACAGGCACCGAAACGGACGCAGGATCGGCAATGAAACCGGCGAGAACGACGCTCGCCACCGCCACAAGCGTCAATCCTGTAAGCACGATCTGCAATGTCTTGGATTGCAGCGTTCCGAGCGTGTTGAGCCCGGTAAGAAGTGCGATCGCCAGCACGGCATGCAGCGCCGTCCCGTACTCGCCAAGCGGCAGGATCTGCTGCGCGTAATCGCCATAGACGAACCCGACGGCCGCGATGGCCCCCGGCTGGATGACGGTGCAGCGCGCCCAGGCGAACAAAAGTGCGGGCTGGCGCCCGAACGCGCGGCGGAGGAAGTGATATTCGCCGCCGACACTCGGATGGGAGGCGGCGAGTTCGGCATAGCACAGCGCGCCGATGAGCACGGCGAGGCCGCCGACCAGCCACACAAGAATGAACGCGGTCTCGCTGCCGACATTGGCGGCCACCAGCGGTGGGGTGCGAAAAATGCCGATACCCACAACGACACCCACCATGAGGGCAACGCCGTCAAGTACGGACAGGCTGGCGCGAGGCCGGGCTTCGGAGGCCATGTCTGTGCCTTTCGATGAGAGAAAGCAAAAGGCCGCCGGTTAATCCGGCGGCCTTCAGGGATCAGCCGCGCCGCGCGGTCCAGCTTCCGGCAGAGGAACCCGCGATGGGTTCGAGCGTCGAGCCATTTACGCGGCCGCGCAACTCACGGCGCGCCTCGCCTTCGCCAAACGAAAGGGTCACGAGATCGCCGTCCAGACTTCCTTCGACCGGCGAATTCTTGCCGCCCATATCGGCGGTTCCCGAAAGCCGCTGATAGGTCTGGGTGAGTATCAGATTGACGGTGTCGCCACCGTGCTCGACCGCCCAGCGGCCATCGACCTTCGCGGGCACTTTCCAGAAATAGACGTTTTTGCCATCGACGACCGCACGCTCGTCGGGCAGCCAGTCGCCCATGTCGAAAGCGTGGGAGACCACGCGCGTCCCGGGCGTCAGATCAAGAAGGCGCGGGCGCAGATCGCGGTTCACCGAGGGCAGCAGATACATGGTGATGACCTGCGCCTGGGTGATGTTGGTGTCGAACAGATTCTGCTCGCGGAAGGTCGCGCGCTCGGCAACGCCTTCCTTCTGTGCGTTCTCGACGGCTTCCTTGACGCGGACCGGATTGATGTCGACGCCATAGGCGCGTGCGCCGCGTTTTGCGGCCGCGATGGCGATGCGCCCGTCGCCGGAGCCGAGATCGATGACCACGTCGCCTTCCTTGACGGTCGCGAGTTCCAGCATCTTGTCGACAACGCGCGCCGGGGTCGGCACATAGGGCACGTCGAGGTCGATCTCCTGAGCGCTCGCGGCGCCGAGGCCGAGCGAGACGAAGAGTGCAGCAGCGGGAAGGCGCGCGGCGCCCCTGATGGCGGTGGCAATCATCGTGTCGAAGTCTCCGGGTTGCACAAGGGAAAAGCGGGGTGCCCGCATGCCAGAGGCAACGCGTGAATTCCGACATAGAGCCGACAACGCCGGACGCAATTGCGTGAGCTCACGCCTTCGTGTCCGGCTTCCGTCGAACCTTTTGGGTCTCGCCTTTTCGATGTGGCGCACCCATATTCCGAACCATGCCCCGCAAACCAAAACAGCAACCCGGCTTTGGCGAAAGGCCGCAGGCCGATTACGACGCCGCGCAGCCCGTCGATCTCTCCGGCCTGATCGGCGATCCCGCCCTGATCGAGGCGCTCGGCCGCGGCACTCAGGCCGCCGAGGATGCGACCGCGCGCACCAAGAAAACGAGCAGCCGCACGCGCCGCAACGCGACGCCCGAGGCCCAGCCGCGCGACCGGCGCTGGGACGCCGCCAACGAGAGCGACGCCCCCGCCCCGCGCCAGAAGCCGCCCCAGTTCGAAAAGCCGGTCCTGTCGGACGGCGGCGCTGGCGGCGTCTCCGCGACTGTGAAGGCCTTGGAAGATCTCATCCAGCACGGCCGCGACGAAATGAAGGGCGAGGTCTGGACCCCGCATCGCCCGGCGCGCCCGGAGAAATGGGAAGGCGGCATACGATTCGAGATCGCCTCCGATTTCGAACCGGCGGGCGACCAGCCCACCGCCATCGCCGAGCTTGTCGAGGGCATCAGGGGCGAGGAACGCGATCAGGTTCTCCTCGGCGTCACCGGCTCGGGCAAGACCTTCACCGTGGCCAAGGTCATCGAGGAGACGCAGCGTCCCGCGCTCATCCTTGCGCCGAACAAGACGCTGGCGGCCCAACTCTACGGCGAGTTCAAGAGCTTCTTCCCGAACAATTCGGTGGAGTATTTCGTCTCGTACTACGACTATTATCAGCCGGAAGCCTACGTCCCACGTACGGATACCTATATCGAGAAGGACTCATCGATCAACGAGCAGATCGACCGCATGCGCCATTCGGCAACGCGTGCGCTGCTTGAGCGCGACGACGTCATCATCGTCGCCTCGGTCTCGTGCATTTACGGCATAGGCTCGGTCGAGACCTACACCGCCATGACGTTCGGCCTGAAAATCGGCGAGCGCGTCGACCAGCGCCAGCTCATCGCCGATCTCGTGGCGACGCAATACAAGCGCGCCGACGTCAACTTCACGCGCGGCACGTTCCGTGTGCGCGGCGACACGATCGAAATCTTCCCGGCGCATTACGAAGACCGCGCCTGGCGCATCGGCCTGTTCGGCGACGAGGTGGAGAGCATCCACGAATTCGATCCGCTGACCGGGCACAAGACCTCCGATCTCGCCTTCATCAAGATCTACGCGAACTCGCATTACGTGACGCCGCGCCCGACTTTGCTGCAATCGATCAAGGGCATACGCGAAGAGCTTCGCATGCGGCTTGATGAGCTGACGAAGATGGGCCGCCTTCTCGAAGCGCAGCGCCTCGAACAGCGCACCATGTTCGACCTCGAAATGATGGAAGCGACCGGAAGCTGCGCCGGCATCGAGAATTATTCGCGCTGGCTGACGGGCCGAAAGCCCGGCGAGCCGCCGCCGACGCTTTTTGAGTATCTGCCCGACAACGCGCTCGTCTTCGTGGACGAGAGTCATGTCACCGTTCCTCAGATCGGCGCGATGTATCGCGGCGACTTCCGCCGCAAGGCAACGCTTGCCGAATACGGCTTCCGGCTGCCCTCGTGCATGGACAATCGTCCGATGCGCTTCGAGGAATGGGAAGCCATGCGGCCGCAGACCGTGCATGTCTCCGCGACGCCCGGCAAATGGGAGATGGAGCAGACCGGCGGCGTGTTTGCCGAACAGGTCATCCGCCCGACCGGGCTGATCGATCCGCCGGTGGAGGTGCGCCCGGCCCGTTCGCAGGTCGACGACGTTCTCGGCGAAATCCGCGAGACCGCAAAGAATGGCTATCGCACGCTTGTCACCGTGCTGACGAAGCGCATGGCCGAAGACCTCACCGAATATCTGCACGAGGCCGGCGTGCGCGTGCGTTACATGCATTCGGACATCGACACGATCGAGCGCATCGAGATCATCCGCGACCTGCGCCTTGGCGCGTTCGACGTGCTGGTCGGCATCAATCTTCTGCGCGAAGGCCTCGACATTCCCGAATGCGGCCTCGTCGCCATTCTCGATGCCGACAAGGAAGGCTTCCTGCGGTCGGAGACCTCGCTTGTGCAGACAATCGGCCGCGCGGCGCGAAACGTCGATGGCCGGGTTCTGCTCTATGCCGACCGCATCACCGGCTCGATGGAGCGCGCGATGGCCGAGACCACGCGACGTCGCGAGAAGCAGCTTGCCTACAATGCCGAGCATGGCATCACGCCGCAGAGCGTGAAGGCGCGCATCGCCGACATTCTCGACAGCGTCTACGAAAAGGATCACGTGCGCGTCGATACCGGCCTCGTGAAGGACGGCGCGCTTGTCGGGCACAATTTCCAGGCAACGCTCGCCGATCTCGAAAAGCGGATGCGCGAGGCGGCAGCCAATCTGGAGTTCGAGGAGGCGGCACGGCTGCGCGACGAACTCAAGCGCCTGCGCGAGACCGAACTTCTCGTCGCGGACGATGCCCTCGTTCGCCAGAGCGAGATCGAGGACACGGCCGGGAAGTTCGGCGAAGCCCAGCCCAAATCGCGCTCGCGCGTGCACAAGCCGACGCTGAAGGAAATGGGGCCGCACAACCGCGATCTGCCTTTGGCAGCGCCGCGCTCCGTCGTCGAGGGCCTCGCCTCCGAAGCGCACGACGAGGAGGTCGAAATCCGGCGGCTGACACCGGGCGGGCGCTCCAGCGGCGGCAAGCCGGGAACGCGCGGCGGCAAGTCCAGGCCCCGCTGAAAATGCGGCGGGATGCGGCGCCTGTCCGCACCCCGCTTTGCGTCAGGACGTTTGAGCCGGACGCCGCCAGCCGATCAGCCGGTCCAAAGCCAGCACTGCAAGAAAGCTCGCTCCGGTGAGCGGAAACACAATGCCGCCGACACCGAGGATGGCGGCAATCCCGTAAATACGCGACCGCTCCGCCGGAAGCGGCGGCACGCCGAGACCGCCTTCGGGCCGCCTCTTCCACCACATCACACCGGCCGAGACCGACATCAGAACGATCAGAACGCAGAAGCCGAGAAGGCCGAACTGGTTCACGCGTCCGAACTGCTGGCCGAGATGCACGTTGATGCCCCATTCGAGCGCGCGGCCGAGCGGGCCGTAATCCGCATATCTCATGTCGATCAGCGGTTTTCCGCTGTACTGATCGATATGAACGACACGCTGCTGCGCCACGTCGTCGGGATAGACGGAAGCCGAGTAAACACCATCGGGTTTTGTCGGCAGCGCCATGGCATACCCCCGATGAAGCCCCAACCCCTCCACGATGGCAATCGCACGGTCGACGTCGATACCCTCACCCGAACCGACCGATTGCGGCACTTTTGCCTGCTCCAGAGACCAGGACGTCGGGCTGGTGTGGTTGAGATGCTCGTTCGAGACCGGCACGTTGACGCGCACGCCGGACGGATAGCCGAAATTGCTGCCGTTGACCCATTGGTTGACCTGGCCGCCCCAGATGTTCGACCAGGGCATTCCTGTGATGGCCAGAAACGCAATGACACCGCCGGCAAGAAGTCCCGTCACCGCATGAAGGTCGCGCCAGAAAATGCGCTGACGCGGCTGCCCGCGCACACTGAGAACGCCGCCACGGCCGCGCGGCCACCACAGATAGATGCCCGTCGCGACGAGCAGGATCGCCCATCCGCCGGCGATTTCGATGATCCCTCGCGCCACTGGCCCGAACTCCTTCAGGCTGTGAAGGCGACGGATGGTCCACATGATCGTGCCGCGATCCGGCAAGGAGCCGAGCACCCGGCCGGTATAGGGATCGACGTAGACGGCGAGACGTTCGCCGCCCTGCGTCTGTACGGTTATCTCGGCGGACGTTTCCGGCGTCGCGGGATCGGTGTACTTCACCGCTTGCCCGGGGTGATCGGCAAGCGCGACCGCAACAAGGTTTGAGACCGGAACGCGCGTCTCGGCGACCGCGACCTTTTTGAGATCCGCATGCACGATGGCTTCGATCTCGTCGCGGAACAGATAGAGCGCCCCCGTCACCGCAAGGCTGACGAGGAAAGGAAGAACGATCAATCCGGCGTAGAAGTGCCAGCGCCAGACGGCGCGGTAGAGGTCGGTGCCGCGTGCAGACGGCACGGCAATGTTTGAAACAGGCGTCATCGGAAAACTCCGCGGAAAAGAGGATTGCCGGCCGGCGGCGGTGCCGGCCGGAAGACGGGTCACCAGCGGTACTTGATGCCGCCATAAAGCGCGCGGCCGGTTCCGGGGTTGAAGTAGTTCCCGTCGATCCCGCCAAGATCACCCGAGACGCTGGCCGAGGAGATGTAGATCTCATCGGTCAGGTTGCGTCCTTCGATGTAGGCCGAGAAGTTCTCGTTCTCGAAGCCGATCTTGGCGCCAAGCAGGGCGTACCCGGCCGTCTTGAGTGTGTTGGCGTTGTCGATGAAGTAAGCTTCAGGTGCCCATTCGACGTTCGGTCCGAAGAAGACTCCCGAAGAATGGTGGTATGTCAGCTCTGCCCGAAGGAAATGGCGCGGCGCACCGGGAAGCTCGTTGTTGCCCCACATCACGTCGTTGTCGAAGAAGAAGTCGTTGAACGTGTAAGCGGCGTTCAGCCACATTTTGTCGGCACGCTCTGCACCGACGAACGCGCCTTGCAGGAGATTGACGCCAAAACCAAGCTCAAGCCCCTGATGCACGGTGTTGTCCGCATTGCTCGCAGCGCACTGGTTTGTAAAGAACGGGCTCACCACGGTCAGACATTGCAGTTCATTGTCGATCTCGGCTCGGTACAGAGCGACATCCCAACGATAGTTCTCCCGCCGTCCACGTGTCCCGATTTCGTAGGTGACAGCCTCCTGCATCTTCGAGGAGAAGGGCGCGCCGCCGGCGGTGTCATCGCCGAAGCTCGGAATCTCCACACTGCGTGAGACATTGGCGAACACCTGCCATGTCGGATCGACATCCCACAGAAGGCCGACCTTGGGATTCAACGCGTCGAATTCCGCGCGTCCCGACGCATCGGCTTGAGCGCCGCCCCGGTTCGTGCGGTCGCGCACGGCGTGGAGATATTGAAGACCCGTGACGAGAGCGACATCGGGCAGCACGTAAAGACTGTTCTCGGCGTAGAGAGCGTAATTTTCGGATCTGTCGAGATTGGACGTCAGAAGCGGGCCCTTCACCGCTCCGGGCAGGTTTTCGAAACGCTCGTCATCGTTCTGCCCGTTGTGGATGTTGACGCCTGCCAAGAATGCATTGCGGTAACCGGCAATGCTCCGCTCGCCGGACAAACGGGCAAAGCCGCCATACTCGTCGGCGGTGTAATCAATCCAGCGGAAGATCGGATGCTTCACCTCGCGGTTCGCTCCGAAGGCGCCGAACTCAAGGAATGTGTCCGCGGCGAGTTGCCAACTCGTCTTGTTGGCGTACAGCACCGTCTCGATGTTCCGCTGGTGGTCGTACAGAAGTTCGGTTGCACCGGCTGCCTGCGGATTGGTCAGGGCCGTCGCCCGCGTGACCTGGCCGGGCATACGCTGATCGGACGTGGTCGCGTTGATGTAGAATCGGGTCTCGATGTCTTCGGAGATGCGATACCCGACATTGGCGTGTCCCCACACGCCCTGCCGTTCGCCATGATCGCGGAAGCCGTCTTCTTCCAACGCGGTGATATGGACAAAGTAATCGGCAGGGCCGACGGCATTGCCCGAACTGACCGTGGCCTTCCGAAAGCCGAAGCTTCCGAAATCCACGCCGGCACCGAAGAGATCGGCATCATATCCGGTGGGTGTGGCGAAGTTGATGGCGCCGCCCAGCGAGTTGGCACCGTAACGAAGCCCGTTCGCGCCTTTGTAAACCTCGACATAGCGGTAGGCACTCGGATCGACGACGCCGAAATCGCCGAAGCCGTCGGCGGTGTTGAGGGGAATGCCGTCCAGATACATCTGCACGCCGCGAAGGCCGTAATTGCGCGACAGCGAGGAACCGCGGATCGACAGGCGTGCATCGGTGCCCCAGCGCGGCTGCGCGAACACGCCGGGCACATAGTCGAGCACGTCCTTGATCGTGGTTGCCGGCGTCGAATTCTTGAACGCCGTGTCCGGGACGATTTCGACGGCCCCCGGAATTTTTTGGATGGCTTTGGTCGCAGCCACCGTGTTCGGGCTCTTTTGGCTGCCCCCCTCTCCGGGAGCGGAGCCTTCGACATTGATGGTTTCAAGTTCGATCGGCTGTTGGGCCAATGCGGTGCAGGGCGCAAATCCGGCAAAAAGTGCGAGGGCAAGGCCCCGCAACGCCGGAGACGGCATGGAAGATAGAGACATGATTTTCGCTTTCGTATGAACGTCAGGAATCGCCGCGCCGCGTAAGCGCGACGACGCGTCCGGGCCGCTGTGGGCGGCGATGGTTCAGACGAAAGCGGGTGGTGCTCTTGGCCGTGCCGAGGCGGAAACAGGCGGCGGGGCGACGCGGCGCTCGACGCGCGGAACCGCTGCAACTGTCTCGATGATGTTCAGCGGAAGCGGGAGCACGAAGCGCGGCGGCGTGACGACGGCCACGTGGCCGAGACCGCACAGGGCGCATGGCCCGCTTCCCCGCGCTTGCGGCGCATCGCCGTCAGATGTCGGAGAGAGGGTCATCGTGCCGGAGCAGAGAAAAACGAAACCGCCGGAACCGTCCGCGACCCGCGCCGACGCGACGCCCATGGCAAGCGACTGGAGAAACAGCGCATAGGCCGCGAAAATCACGACCGTCCACCGAAACAGATGCGTCCCCTTGCCCATGGCCTTGCCGCGTAACACCGCGCGGCGCGGGCCGCAATATCGCCCGGATGCGACAAACACGGCATGTCCGCGCAGGGGCGCTTTTACCGAACTGCCAAATTGTCCCTCCAAGGCCTACCCTTTGCCGCAATCGGCCCTAAGTCTTTGGCATCCAATTCATCACAAGGGAGAAATGAATGTCGAACATCCGGATTGCCATGCTCGCGTCGGCCTTTGCCGCACTTCCGTTGACGGCTGCTCTTGCAGACCGCGCGCCGAGTTCCGAGGAGCGCCAGATCATCTCCGACGCCCTGCGCTATGAGGGGTTCACCGGCTGGGGCAAGATAGAGTTCGACGACGGCCAGTGGGAAGTCGACAATGCCATCGGCCCCGACGGCGAAAAATACGACCTAAAGCTCGATCAGGATTTCCGCGTCGTGGAGCACGAACGCGATTAAGTCGTCAGTCGCGTGATTTTCTGAAGGCCGGCGGCATCCTCGCCGGCCTTTCCATTTTCTTCGATACTTTTCTTACTTCGCCACGGCGCGGCCGATCGCTTCCGCCATGATCTCGGGCATGCAGGGCTGAAGTGCCACAGCCGGAGTGCGCGCTTTTTCCGCCGCCAGATTAAGGTGCTGCATGGCCGCGTAGCGGCGGATCAACGGCACGTTTTCCGTGCGCGACAGTTCGCCGATCTCCCCGACATAAGGGACATAGATTCGCTCGTGCTGCACATGCGGTACGAAAGGCGGATCCACAAGGATCAGATCGGCCCCGCGCGCATCGATCCAGTTCGCGGCGCGGTCGAGCACGTCTTGGAAATCGTCCCGGTCGCTCGCCGCCACCGCGTCGCGCACACCGACCTGCCAGATGACAAGATCGGGCGTCGCGCGCGCAACGACATTGCGCAACCAGTCGAAATCATCCTCGGCAAGCCCCGTGGACACCGACTGCGTGATCTGGAAATCGACACCCGGCAGACGGTGCTCGAGTGCCGCTTCAAAAACGGGCTTGGGGGAGTTCCCGCCGACCATCGGGCCCATGATGAACACGCGCACGCTCTTGCCGCTGCGCACGAGCCGTTCCGTCCGGTCGAGGTTCTTGATGGCGGCAAAATAGGCATCTGGCACGCGGCAGCGATCGACCGCCGCCGCCGAGGCAGCAGCCGGAACAAGCGCGCTCCCGAGGAGCGTCAGGCCCGCTGCGAACGCACAGCCGAAACCGAGGTCCCGGATCGATACCATTCAAGAACTCCCGCCAGGGCGAACTGGGCCAGAATACCACCGGAAATGAGCAGAATATCAAGAGCTAGCCCGTGGCTTGCCTGCGCGCGCACCACCTGCCCCCACATGGCCAAAACCGTTCCGAGCGAGAACACCGCCAGTGAATGACGCCCCAGCATGATGAAGGGTTGCGCCAATGCATTGCCGTTCAGCCATTTCTCTACCGGCAGATAGGCCACCACATAGGTCAGCGCCAGCGCATGCAGCAGGCGCGGCAGGAAGAGATTTGTCTTGTCGAATTCCCAGATGAAACGCGGCAGCGGCAACTCCCAGCTGTGCCAGAACCCGGAAACGATCCACACCATCGAGATGAGGAGATAGACGACCGACCCCCAGAACAGGATCGGAGAGCGTTTGGGTTTTTCGCCCTTCAGGATCAGCGCGCCCATCGCGATCCCGATGGCAAACATGAACTGCCAGCACAGCGGATTGAAGAACCAGTTCCCTTCCATCGGATAAGTCGGCAGGTTCAGCCACAGAAACTGCGCCGCTATGTAAAGACCACCCGACACCGCGAGCATCAGCGGAACGCTTGTACGTGCGAGCAGGAACAGTGCGGGCGCCAGTACAAGAAGCACGATGTAGAGCGGCAGGATGTTCAGATAGGCCGGCTGCATACCGAGACTCGCCAGCCCGATCAAACCGGGAATCGTGTCGTTGATGAGAATGTCCAGATGCACGGCTTCAAAGAGGCGGAAATCACCCGACACCATTACGGCCCGCGCAATGATCGCGCCGCAGATGATGATCAGGAAGATGTGCACCATGTAAAGCTGAAACACGCGCTGATAGATGCGAAAGGTCGCCGGAAGGGATCTGCCGCGCACGAATTTCGGGAGATACGCAAGCGCTGCCGCGACGCCCGCCAGCATGACGAAGATTTCCGTGGCATCGGAAAACCCGAAATTTCGATGTGTAAAACGCTCGAAAACATTGCCGGGAATGTGGTTGACGAAGATCGTGAGCAGCGCAAGGCCGCGCCAGAAGTCGACGCCGAGAAGGCGCGGACGCTTGGATTCAGTTGCGGGCTCGGGAGACGACATCTGCGCGACCAAACACCCTTGCAAGGGGACAGGGAACAGGACCGATGGTCGCGTTCGCTGCAAGCGGAACGGCCAACGATGAAAATCCGTTCCAACTTTTCTCGGACTTCAGATGAACAAGGCCTGAACAGCCTAGGCTGACTGTAGTTACAATATGATAAAATTACGGCCGCTGTTTTCACAGCGGCCGTCGAGAATATCCGATAGCGGCTCAGCGCTTTTCGTCGACGCTCCAGATACCCGGCCCGGCTGCCACGAAATAGAGGAAGACGAAGCAATAGAGCGCGGCGAGCTCCCCGCCATTCATGATCGGGTAGAAACTCTTCGGTCCATGCACCATCCAGTACGCGACGGCCGCAAAACCGCAGAGCAGGAAAGCCACAGGGCGCGTGAACAGCCCGATAATGAACAGGATGCCACCGGCAAATTCGATGATGCCGGCGAGGCCCGAAAGCGAGGCCAGATCGACCATGGGTTTCGAGGCATCGGGAAACGAAAACAGCTTCTGTGTGCCGTGCTGCAAGAAAAGCAGCCCGGTCATGACGCGAAGAACCGAACGAATTTCGCTTTGATAGGCCTGCAGGCGATTGAACATCTTATTACCCTCCACGAATTCTGTGCCGCGACATTGGGCAATGCCCGTACAAGAGCAATGGCGCTTGCGCAGGATCTTGGTTGCACGAACGCAACTGACCGCTTTGATGTCCGCCCGCGCCCTCCTCGTTTTCGGGAGTCAAAATTCGAGTTAGGAGCCTTGGCCGATTCGCGCGGCGGCGCCCGCCTCGCGGAGGTGTTATCCACCGCGCAAAAGAAAAGGCGCGAACCCTGAGGGCGCGCGCCTTGTTTCAGCCGTCGAGAATGAAATCAGTTTGAGGCGACCCGCTGCACCTTCACCCTCGTAACCCCGGCCGAAATCATGCCCAGATGCCGCGCCGCTCCGCGCGACACATCGAGCACGCGCCCGCCCGTGAAGGGACCACGGTCGTTGACCGTGACATGCACGGTTTTGCCATTTCGAAGATTTGTGACCTTGAGGCGTGTGCCGAACGGCAGCGAACGATGGGCGGCGGTCAGTCCGTCCGGATTGTAGCGGGCGCCCGACGCGGTGCGCTTGCCCATCTGATACCAGGAGGCCTTGCCGCTGAAATCCTTTGCCTCGACCGAGCCCACGCCGGCAGACATGACGAAAGCGGCGGCCGCAGCCGCTGCGAACTTGATAAAACGCATATTGCCCCCATCCCGGGAAATTGAGATGAGCGCACTTTGCCGCGAGATGGGGCGAGAATGGGGCTGCAATCTGAAATTTTGTGGCAGTAACCTTAAGTCGAAACCTCGATCCCTCGCCTGTTGTTGCCCGGTCTATCATGGTTAAGGAAGCATTAATGGCACCGTATCTTCTTCCGTTCGACATCGACTCTATTTCTCCCGAAGCCGGAGCCCCGGACAAAGATCGCGTGCTGGCCGGAAACCCGACCACGCGAACCTGGAATGTGGAGGAGACGCCGGATGGAAAGACCTATGCCGGGATCTGGGAAGCAACGCCGGGCAAATGGCGCATCGTCTATGAGGAATGGGAGTTCTGTCAGGTCGAGAGCGGCGTTTCGATCGTCACGGGAGATGACGGAACCGAGGTCACTCTGAAGGCGGGCGACGCGCTCGTGCTGCGCCCCGGTTTCACCGGCACATGGGAAGTGATCGAGACGACCCGAAAGAGCTACGTCATCCGCCTGCCGTAAGGACAGTTCAGCTTTTTCTCAATTCTTCGGGGCGTTGAATGGCCTCCTTGCCGCTCTTGGCGCTTTTTACCCTATATTGCGGCGCCTCCTTGCTGGCTTTGGCGGTGTGCCCACCTGCCTTCTGCGTCGAGGTGACCTTGCGCACGACGGTGCCGCTGGTCTCGCCCTGCGGCGTGTCCCATGTAACACCGTCACCGGCTTTCAAATTCTTTGCACGCGCCATGAGATGAGCCTCCGTCGCGAGAACGGCCGCGCTGTGAGCCGGTTCCGCTTTCTGTCATCAAACCATTACGGACGCCCGGCAAGGTGGCTGGATGTTCGCATCACTCGATCCGTTCGGCCTTCACTGGGGCGCGTTCCTGCTTGCCCTGTTCGCGCTCATTGCGTTGGCCAATCTGGCGAGTATGGGCGTTGCGGCCTGGCGCATCCGGCGCAGGCACACATTCCGTGCCTTCGCGGTGCCGGTCAGCGTGGTTGTTCCCTGCCGGGGCCTCGAGGCGTTTTCGCGGGGCACGCTCTCCAGCGCCTTCACGCTCGATTATCCCGATTATGAGCTGATCTTCTGCCTTGCCGATCCGCGCGATCCGCTCATTCCCCTGATCCGCGAACAGATGAACGCGCATCCGCAGGTGCCCGCGCGCATCCTTACCGGCGATGACCGCATCAGCGACAACCCGAAACTCAACAATTGCGTGAAAGGCTGGCACGCCGCACGGCATCAATGGATCGTGCTCGCGGATTCCAATGTGCTCATGCCGCGCAACTACATCCGGCAGCTTCTGTCCGGCTGGCGTGCCTCGTCCGGTCTTGTCTGCTCGCCTCCGGTCGGCAGCAGGCCGTCCGGCTTCTGGGCGGAGGTCGAATGTGCGTTTCTCAACACGCTGCAGGCGCGCTGGCAATACACGGCCGAAGCCCTCGGCCTTGGTTTCGCGCAGGGCAAGAGCATGCTCTGGCGCCGCGACCTCCTGAACGCCGAAGGCGGAATACATGTGCTGGCGCGCGAGATCGCCGAAGACGCGGCGGCGACCAAGGCCGTGCGCGCCATGAACCGCGATGTGCATCTCGTCGATGCGCCGTTCGAGCAGCCGCTCGGCGAGCGCACGCTGCGCGCGGTCTGGTCGCGGCAGATCCGATGGGCGCGCCTGCGCCGCGTCACGTTCGCCCTGTGCTTTGCGCCGGAAATCTTCATCAGCGCGCTCGTTCCGGCCATGGGTGTCGGTACGAGCATGATTGCGCTCGGCCATGAGCCGCTCGCCGCAAGTCTCGCAGTTATCAGCCTTCTTGCCATCACCTACGCCGCAGAAACCGCGCTGGCTTTCGCCAAAGGGTGGCATGTCTCACGCCGACTGCCGCTCGCCTTTCTGATGCGCGATATTCTTGTTCCGCTGATCTGGACATGCGCTTGGTTCGGCAGCGCAATCGTCTGGCAGGGACAGAAGATGAAAGTGCGGCGCGGCCGAAAGGAAGACGTGGCCGATGAGCGGGACCGCCCGCTCCCTGCCTGAGTTTGGCAACCTGATTTATTCGGCCGCCATTCCGCCGCGCGGCTCAACCGTCGCAAAGGCCTCGGTGCCGGTCTCGTCGTCCTCGAAAGGCGTTGCGATCTCCACGAAAGTGTCCGGATAAAAGCCGTTGAAACGCGTGCGCAGGGACAGTGAGTACGCGCCGATATGGCCGATCTCGATCCAGTCCCCCGTATCGACATTCTCGGGCAGATAAAACGGCCGCGAAAGAATATCCACGCTGTCGCAGGTCGCGCCCATCACGCGGAAGGGCATGAGCTTCTCGGATTTGCCGCGCCGCGGCCGCGCGGGGTCCGGGATCAGCCGCGCGGGAAGCGTGATCTTGCCTGTCCATGCATCGGACAGCGACGACCAGATGCCGTCATTGATGTAGACGCGCTGCCCCTTCTTGAGCAGCACGCGCACGATCACGGACAGCGAGCGTGCGACGATGACGCGTCCGGGCTCGGCGATCAGCGGCAGATCGCCGAGGCCCCATTCGTCGATCTCGTTGTGGATGTCGGCGAGAAGAGCGCCGAGCGGCGGCATAGGCGGCGGCGCCTTGCGTCGCGGATCGTTGCCGTAGCGCGCCGGAAATCCCCCGCCGATGTCGAGCGCAGCGATGTCGGCGTCCGCACGATTGCGAATCCAGGCGGCGCTTGCCAGAGCGCGCTCATAGGTATCGAGGTCTTCGACCTGGCTGCCGACGTGAAACGTCAGTCCGACCTTGAAACCGATGCGCTGGATACGCTCGGCAAGCTCCACGGCATGGCTCGCTCCGGCGCCGAATTTCTTGGACAGTTCATAGGCGGCATGGCCCTTGGTCGCGAGGCGCACGAACAGAGTGATGTCCGCCGGGTCGAGGTCGAGCGCGCGCACGATGCGCAGGATCTTGGCCACCTCATCCTCATGGTCGAGCGCGAGGCTGCGAATTCCGTAAGTCTCGAGCGCGAGGCGTATGTCGGACTGCGCCTTCACCGGGTGCATGTAGAACTGGCCCGCGCTGGGATCGGCTTCGCGCACGGATGCGAATTCCGCAGGGCTCGCGACGTCGAACGCTTTCACCCCGGCCTCGACGAGCGTCTTCAGCACGCGCGGGTCGTCATTGGTCTTCACGGCATAGGCCGTGGTGCCGCGAAAGGCCGACATGAACTCGCGCGCATCGGCCTTCAGAACGCCGGGCCGGAAGCCATAGACCGGACGGTCGGGCCGTAGGGAAAGCGCGGCATCGCGAGCGGTATCGAAAACCTGCATGAAAACTCCTGCTCTGCCCTTCGCCATGTGCCCGTTCAGCAACATAGCCGAAACGGAACGCGCCTATGTCCTATGCGTTCGGCTTGACCTGCGTTTTACACCGTCCCACTGTCCCCACCACAATGGCTTATGAGGTTCGCATGAACGCGATTCCCGCTCTTCTTCTCGCTGGCGCCGCTTTGGTCGCGGCCTCTGCGGCCACGGCCGCGGACGCTCCCTATTCCCACGCCGCGCGGGGCATCGTCGCCGTGGACGATGCGGGCCTGCCCGGCTGCGACAATCCAGGCATTCTGCGCCGGGTCGCGTCCGCGTTTCAGGACAAGGAAAGCGAGTACTGGAATTCGGATCTTACGCTCGGCGGTTTCGAGCCGCCGGATCAGCTCGGCCTGCGGTCCCGGGGGCTCGATTTCATCCCCCGCCGCTTTTGCCACGCCTATGCGTTGACCTCCGACGGTGTTCGCCGCGGTGTGCATTATTCCATCGGCAAGAACACCGGCACGCTCGGCGTCGTCAACGGCGTGGACTTCTGCGTCAGCGGGCTCGACCGCAACCTTGCCTATGCGCCACACTGCAAAATGGTCGGCCCTTGAAGCTTGTTGCCCTTTTCGCCGGGCTGCTGGCGTTGCTGGCCGCGCCCGTCTCGGCCCAGAACCGGCCCGGCGATTTCGATTTTTACGTGCTGACATTGTCCTGGTCACCGAGCTATTGCGCGGCCGAAGGCAGCTCACGTAAAGACAATTACCAATGCGCCGGCCCGCGCCGCTACGCCTTTGTGGTGCATGGCCTGTGGCCGCAATATGAACGTGGTTTTCCAGAATTTTGCGATCGCGGCGCCCCGCGCGTGCCGCAGCGCCAGATCGACGGCATGCTGGACCTGATGCCGAGCCCCGGCCTTGTCATCCATCAATGGCGCAAGCACGGAACGTGTACGGGCCTTGGCTCGCGCGATTACTTCGAGCAGGTTCGCAAGGCACGCACGGCGATTGCGATCCCGCCGCAATATTCCGACACCGTGGACTGGAAAATGGTGTCGCCCGGCGAAGTCGAGACGGCTTTCCGCACCGCCAATCCCGGCTTGCCGGGCGATGCGATTGCCGTGACCTGTGACAGTCGCCATCTGCGTGAAGTGCGCATCTGCCTGACGGACGGCATGAAATTCCGCCCCTGCCCCGAGATCGACCGGCGCGCCTGCCGCACAGGCCGGGTCGCCATGCCGCCGACACGCTGAGAAGCACTCCTTCGCCTCAGCCTTGCGGCTTTTGAAGCGCCGCGAGGACGATCGAAATGGGGCGTTTCAGCCAGGTCTCGGCGTCGGCCAGCAGCCGGGCCGCGCGGCTGGGCTCCTGTCTGGCGATGTCGGCCCTGGTGTGGGAGACGAGCTGCGGAAAACACACAGCGTAGGCCAGGAGAATAACGGTCAGAACGCGATACATGGCTGGAATTCTGTCGCCACCCCTGCCTCAAGGAGTTAAGCGAAGATTAACCGCGCCTCACCTCTATCCGTCCCGGACCTTCCGGCGCAAGTCTCCTCGTTACTGGCAGTCATGAACTATCGTCACACCTATCACGCGGGGAACTTCGCCGATGTCGTCAAGCACGCGGTGCTCGCCCTCATCGTCCGCCACCTGACGAAGAAGGATGCACCGTTCCGCTATCTCGACACCCATGCGGGCATCGGCGCCTACGACCTGCAGGGCGATGAGGCGAGCCGCACCGGCGAATGGCGCGAGGGCGCGGGACGGCTGTGGGACATGCCCCTCGCAGCGGATGCCGAAGCGCTTCTTGCGCCGTGGCGGGACGCTGTCGGCAAGCTCAATCCGGACGGCGCGCTGCGCTATTACCCGGGTTCGCCCGAAATCGTCCGGGGCCTTGCCCGGGCAAACGACCGCCTCACCCTTTGCGAGCTGCACCCCGAAGACGCCGCCCGGCTGCGCTGGCGTTACGGCCGGGAGAAGCGTGTCACGGTGGTCGAGATCGACGGCTACAGCGCGCTCAATGCCTATCTGCCGCCGAAGGAGCGGCGTGGGTGTGTGCTCACCGACCCGCCCTTCGAAGAGGCGGGCGAGTTCCGACGTATGACCGAGGGGCTTCAGCGCGCCCACGCGAAATGGCCCGGCGGCACTTACGCTCTGTGGTATCCGATCAAGGACGTGATGGAGACCGACGGCTTTCTGCGAAATGTCGGCAAAGCGGGAATTCCATCGATCCTAACGGGCGAGCTGTTTTTGACCCGCCCGAACGATCCCTCCCGCCTGAACGGCTGCGGGCTCATTGTGGTCAACCCGCCCTTCACGCTGGCACAGGATCTGAAGGTGCTGCTCCCGGCGCTCGCCGAACGGCTCGGACGCGACGGCGGCGCGCGCGGTCGCGTGATCGAGGTTGCGCCGGAAAAGCTCTAGGCAGCCTTGCGGCGGCGGCGCTTGCGCTTGGGCGTAACGTCGACGGCCCCGGTTTTGATGCCGGCGAGTTCGAGATCTCCGAGGGCGGGATGTTCGCGCCCGTTCGCCTCGCTCCCGCGGGGCCGCTTCATGCTCTTGTGCGCCGCGCGCAGGATCGCGACGGCGCGTGCCATGTCAAAATCCACCTGACACTCCCGGATACGCGCGGACCGCATCTGCGGTCCGCGCATCCTGCGCGTCAAAGATGAAGGATTCTCGAATCCGGGAAGCTTCCGCTTTGCGCCTTGCCAGACTTGGCAAAATCCCGTTACCAATCGCATGCGATGCGCGCAAAGACGCACACGCGGGAATGGAAACGACAGTCTTGGGGGAAGCAGTGACTCAGACTCAGAATGGCACCGTCAAATTTTTCAATTTTGACAAAGGATACGGCTTCATCAAGCCGGACAGCGGCGGACCGGACGTGTTCGTCCACGTCAGCGCGCTCCAGAGCTCAGGCCTCGAAGCGCTGAACGAAGGCCAGCGCATCGCCTTCGACATCGAACCCGACAAGAAGGGCAAAGGCCCGAAAGCGGTCAATCTCGTCACATCGGCCTGATTGCCAATCCGGGACGCGGTGGGGGAATGTGAGACATTATGATTCTTCGTTCCTCCCCCGCCTCTCCCTTCGGCCGCAAGATCAAGATTGCGGCCGCTCTCCTTGGTCTGAAGGACCGCATCCGGATCGAGATGACGGACACGCTCGATCCCTCCGATTCGATCCGCCTTCAGAACCCGCTCGGCAAGATCCCGGCGCTTCTGCTCGATGACGGCACGGTCCTGTTCGACAGCCGCGTGATTGCCGAATATCTCGATTTCATCGCCGGCGGCGGCCGCATCATCCCGGCAGGCCCCGAGCGGTTCGCAGCCTTGCGCCTGCAGGCGCTTGCCGACGGGATCACCGAAGCGGCTTTGCTGCGCGTCTATGAAGGCCGTTTCCGCGCACCGGAAAAGCACGAACCGAAATGGGTCGAGCATCAGTCCGGAAAGGTCTCGCGCGGATTGGCCTCCTTGGAGGCAGGTCCGCTGCCCGGCGAGACGGCGACGCCCGATATCGGCGCTATCGCACTCGCGTGCATGCTCGGCTATCTCGATTTGCGCGCGCCGGGCTGGCGCCCCGGCCACCCGAAGCTCGCGGCCTGGGTGGATGCGTTCGCGGACGCGGTGCCTGCTTTCGGAGAGACGCGCCCTCCACAATCCTGAAAAACGAAATCCCGGCCATCGCGGGGGGCAGCGACAGCCGGGATCGCGTCTTGAGGCGCTGCGCGATCGCAGGCGCCTCGGATCTCAGAAACGGTAGTTCAAACCGATGCGGAACGTGTGCAGATCCGGCTCGATATAGCCGCCCCCGCCGCCGTACTGCGCATCGCTGAAGTCCATGTAGAGATATTCGAACTTGGCCGAGACATTGGCCGTCACAGCCGCTTCGACACCGCCGCCGACGGTCCAGCCGCCGTGGAAATGGCTGTCGCTCAAGCCGCCGGTGCTGTATTCGGCGTTTGTCCAGGCGAAACCGCCGGTGCCGTACACCACGAACCGGTCGAACGCATAGCCGATGCGGCCGCGCAAGGTGCCGACCCAATCGAGATTGTAGTCTTCGCCGGCGATCTCGTCGCCGATTCCCGTCAGCGTGATGTCACCCTCGACGCCGAACAGAAACGCATCGACCTGGTAATTGATGCCGGCGGTCAGGCCACCGAGAAAGCCATCCGGCTCGAAGCCCGAAGCGTCACCGAGACCGTAGCCGATGAGGCCACCCACGTAGAAGCCGTTCCAGGTTTCCTGTACGGCCGGGGCGGCGCCGTAGCCGTAATCGGCGTCCCCACCATAGGAGTAAGGAGCGTCCGCCGCACGGGCAGCAGTCCCGACGGCGAGAGAGGAAGCCGCGGCAACGGCCGCGATGTACAGAGTACGCATAACAAAACTCCGGCTTCGAAAGCCCTGTTGAACTGGCTCTCACGCTAGAAGCCGCGCGTTTTGAAATCCTTAACGACGCGTAACCTGAATGAATTGCTTTTTACACAGTGAATGAAACGTTAAAGCGCGTCGGTACAGCAATTCGCAAAAGAAAAGGGCCCCGGCATTGCCGGAGCCCTTCGTGTTCCCTCGGTGTTGAAACCGATCAGAAGCGGTAGTTGATACCGGCCTTGACGGTGTGGGCGTTGAGATCAACGTCACCACCGACGAGCGTATCGTCGCCCAGATCGAGATACTGGTATTCGATCTTGCCGCTGATGTTGTCGGTCAGAGCAGCTTCCATGCCCGCACCAACGGTCCAGCCGAGACGCGTGTCGTCTTCGGTACCGACGCCGAACACGGTGTGCTCGACACCCGCGATCGCCGCACCACCGGTGGCGAAGAGCAGGAAGTTGTCGAACGCGTAGCCGATGCGGCCACGAACCGTCGACGTCCAGTCGATCGTGGTCTCGAAGTCCGGATCGTTGTCCGTCTCGATGCCGGCCCAGCCGCCATCGGCTTCGATGCCGTACACGAAGTTGCCGGACTGGATCTGGTAACCGACCGTACCGCCGGCCAGACCGCCATCGGCGTCGGCAACGCCGATCGAAGCGTCGTCGGACTCACCGAAAGCATATCCGCCGTAGACACCGACGTAGAAGCCGGACCAGTCGAACGAGGTCGCTTCCGGAACCAGGGCCTGCACGGGCGGCGGAGCCATCGGCATGTCGGCAGCGTGAGCCGAGGCACCAATCGCAATGAACGCGGCCGCGGCCGCGAGGGAGGCATTCTTGAACGTCATTACATTACCCCTACTGTGTGTAAGCCCGGCTCCCCAACGAAAGCTCGCCCCCCGGCAGCTCCGCGTATCCCCGTGCGTGGATGAGCTTATAACCCGTAAGCCCACCAAATCGGCGTATCTTTAAAGACACACACCGTTCTGGTCTTTTCAGGCAGCATCACAGTGCTGCCGTATTTCGAACGTTTCGCAGTCAGAATTTCAGATTGGCTCCGAACCGCAAGACGTGGCCGTCCCACTCGGCCTGGGTGTTTCCCGCGCCGGTGTTAAACGTCTTTTTCTGTGTATCTACATAAAGATATTCGGCCTTCAGGCTCACATTGTCGGTCAGCGCCTGCTCAAGGCCTGCCCCGGCGGTGAAGCCTGTAAGGGCCGCATCGTCACTACCTGACCCTGCAGGGGAGACTTCAACGCCTGCCGCCGCAAAACCGGCGGTTCCGTAGACCAAAGTACTGTCGAAAGCATAACCGATACGGCCGCGCGCGGTTGAGAACCAGTCGAGACTCGTCGCGGTGGTTGTGCCGCCGCCGCTGCTGGACCCATCGATTCCCGCAGCCTGAATGTCGGCCTCAACGCCGATCACAATCGAGCCGAGTTGCTTGTTGTAACCGATCTGGAAACCGCCGAGCGGGCCATCGCCCGCAAATCCCGGATTGTCCGCGGTGGGAAGCCCCGAGGACGAAAAATCACCCCAGGCGTAGCCGGCGTTCACCCCGACATAGCCGCCGGCCCAGTCATGTGCCGCATTGGCGATCGCAGTGTCGAGCGGGGTGACGGGAACGGACATATCGGCGGCCTGCGCCACACAGGGCGCGGCGCCGAAGGCCACGATTGCCGCAACTCGCACAGAACGCATATCAATCCCCACAGAAGGCTGACGCCTCCCCCAACACTCCAACCCGCCAATGACGAAGCCCGATGTCGGCATGACTCGAAAACACACCTGGAAAGTGCCCCGGAAATCGGGGCAAATCGTGGCACGGGCGAGCCCGGTGCCAACGCGTGCCCTTGGAGGGTGGAGTAATAGGCGCACCGCTCCTACATTTCGGTTAAGTATCGCGCTCCCATGACCTCAGAGCTCAAGAAGCAGAATCTCGAACCGGCCGACATTCTGGCCGACGACACCGCCTCCCCCGAGGCGCAGGAACGCGCGCCTGCGATCGATTGGGGCAAGGCCGAAGAGGCGTCGGGCAAACGCGGCATCGAGGTGATCCAGACCGCGCTGCAGACGCTGCCGAACACGCCCGGCGTCTATCGGATGATCGATGAAGCGGGCGAGGTTCTCTATGTCGGCAAGGCGCGCAGCCTCAAGAAGCGCGTGTCCAATTATGCGCGCGGCATAGGCCACACAAACCGGCTCGCGCAGATGATCGCCCTCACCGCGCATATGGAATTCGTCACCACGGCAACGGAATCCGAAGCGCTGCTGCTGGAAGCGAACCTCATCAAGCGCCTGCGCCCGCGCTTCAACGTTCTGCTGCGCGACGACAAGAGCTTTGCCTATATCCTGGTCGCGCAGGACCATCCCGCGGCGCGCATCGCCAAGCATCGCGGCGCACACAGCATCAAGGGCGATTATTTCGGCCCCTTCGCCTCGACAGGCGCCGTCAACCGCACCGTCACCGCGCTGCAGAAGGCCTTCCTTCTGCGCTCGTGTTCGGACGCGGTCTATGAAAGCCGCACGCGGCCCTGCCTGCTGTTTCAGATCAAACGCTGTTCAGGACCGTGCACCGGCGAGATCGCACTCGACGACTACAACCGCCTTGTCGACGAAGCGCATGATTTTCTCTCCGGCAAGAGCCAGGCCGTCCAACGGCAGATGGCGGCGCACATGACCGACGCTTCCGAGCGCCTCGATTTCGAAACCGCCGCCCGCTACCGCGACCGACTTTCGGCACTCTCGTCCGTACAGTCTCATCAGGGCATCAACCCGCGCTCGGTGGAAGAGGCCGACGTGTTCGCGCTTCACCAGGAAGCGGGACAGATCTGCGTGCAGGTTTTCTTCTTCCGCACGTTTCAGAATTGGGGAAATCGCGCTTATTTTCCGCGTGCGGACAAATCCCTGCCGCCGGAGGAAGTTCTGTCCTCTTTCCTGTCGCAGTTTTACGAGGACAAACATCCCGCGCGCCTCATCCTGCTGTCGCACGAGATCGAGGATCGGACGCTGCTCGAGGAGGCCCTGTCCGTGCGCGCGAACCGCAGCGTCGAGATCGCAACGCCAAAACGCGGCGACAAACTCGATCTCGTCCAGCACGCCCATCAAAACGCACGCGACGCGCTTGGGCGCAAACTTGCCGAAAGCGCGAGCCAGCAGCGCCTTCTCGAAGGCCTTGCGGCAACGCTTCATCTTCCCGGTCCGCCGCAGCGCATCGAGGTCTACGACAATTCGCACATACAGGGCACGGCCGCCGTCGGCGCAATGATCGTCGCCGGGCCGGAAGGCTTCCGCAAGAGCGCCTACCGCAAATTCAACATCCGCTCCGACGACATCACGCCGGGCGACGATTTCGGGATGATGCGCGAAGTGCTGCAAAGGCGGTTCGCGCGCCTTGTTAAGGAAAGCCCCCGCACCGCGCCGGACGCTGCGATCGAGCCCAGTGCCGGCGCCGTTCCCGATCCCGCCGACGCCTCGCCCTGGCCCGATCTTGTCCTCATTGACGGCGGTCCCGGCCAGCTTTCGGCGGCGCGTGAAATCCTGACGGGCCTCGGCATCACCGATCTTGCCATTGCTGGCGTTGCGAAGGGCGTCGACCGCGATGCCGGACGCGAGGTGATCCATATGCCGGGGCACCAGCCCTTCCGGCTCGAGCCGCGCGACCCGGTTCTCTATTTCATCCAGCGCCTGCGCGATGAGGCGCACCGCTTTGCCATCGGCACCCACCGCGCCAAGAGATCGAAGGAATTCGTGCGCTCGCCCCTCGACGAGATCGCGGGTGTCGGCCCGTCACGCAAGCGGGCGCTGCTGCATCATTTCGGCACCGCGAAAGCGGTCGCCCGCGCGGGGCTGTCCGATCTCGAAAATGTGCCCGGCATCAACCGCGCCACGGCAAAGCTCGTCTACGACTTCTTCCACGAGAACAACGGCTGAACTTCCGCGCTGGCATACATATAAAGAGCCACCGGCCGCTTCTCCCGCGTCCTTGAAGAGCTGAAGGCGAAGTTTTCCGAAGACGGACAGGTGCGCCTGACGGTGCTGATCGGCAATATCAATGCGTGGAACCGCATTCAGGTCGGTTTCAGCGCCGCGCACGCCTGACGGGACTGCTCATGGACGCCGCCGCCTTCGATGCCCTTCGTCCGCGCCTCACGCGCATCGCCTATCGCATGCTCGGCTCCTGGGCCGAGGCGGAAGACGTGGTGCAGGATGCCTGGCTGCGCTGGGAGACGGCGGACCGATCCGAGGTGCGCGATCCGGCGGCATTTCTGTCGCGCACCGTCTCGCGCCTCAGCCTCGACGTGCTGAAATCGGCACGGGTCAAACGTGAGAGCTATGTCGGCGAATGGCTGCCCGAACCAATTGTCGACGAATCCGCCGATGAAGAAGACGGCATCACGGGCACGCTGATGCTGGCGATGGAGCGCCTGTCGCCGCTGGAGCGGGCCGCGTTCCTTCTGCATGACGTGTTCGGAGTGGAGTTCGACGAAGTCGCCCGCTCCATCGACCGCGAACCCGCCGCCTGCCGCCAGCTTGCCGCCCGGGCACGTGCGCACATCCGCGCGGCGCGCCCGCGCTTTCCAATCAGTCCCGAACGGGGGCGGGAAATCGCCGAGGCGTTCTTCCTCGCCTCCCGCAATGGCGACGCCTCGGCGCTGAAAAGCCTGCTGGCCGCCGATGCGATGGTGGTTTCGGATGGCGGGGGACAGGTCATGGCCTTCCTGAAAGCCATTCGCGGGCTCGAAAAGGTCGCCCGCATGTTCGTCAACGCGGCGCGCAAAGGGCTGGTCACACCCTCAAGCGCGGTTCGCTACACCCGCATGGACGGCCTGCCCGGTTTTGTCAGCGAGGAGCCGGGCGGCATGCTGCAGACCACGGCCCTTGAGATCGAGAACGGCCTGATCACGCGCATCTATATCGTCCGCAACCCCGACAAGCTCGGCCAGGTGCGGCGTCTTCTCGCGGAGGAAGGCTGAGAGGCCTTCACGCGCTCCATTGACGCCCCCACCCCCCGACGCCTAGATCACGGCCATGACACCGGCCGATGCTTCCCGCGCCTATGCCTGGGCGCTGCCCAATCTGCTCACCTATGCGCGGATCGCGGCCGTGCCGGTCGTTGTCGGCTGTCTTCTTCTCGAAGGTCATGCCTGGCGCTGGATCGCGCTTGGCCTTTATGCCCTCGCCGCGATCACGGATTACGTGGACGGTTATCTCGCCCGCGCCTGGGGCCAGCAATCGCCGCTCGGCCGGATGCTCGATCCGATCGCCGACAAGCTGCTCGTCGCTTCGTGCCTTCTGGCCTTTGCCGCCACCGGCATGCTGACCGGCGTCTCGTTCTGGGCAGCGGTTGTCATTCTCTGCCGTGAAATTCTTGTGTCGGGCCTTCGCGAGTTTCTGGCCGAGTTGCGCGTTTCCGTGCCCGTCACGCGCCTTGCCAAATGGAAGACGGCGGCACAGCTCGTTGCGGTGGGCTTCCTGATCGCCGGCCCTGCGGGGGATGTGATCTTCCCCTATGTCACCGAGACAGGGCACGTTCTCCTGTGGCTGTCGGCGCTGCTGACGCTTTACACCGGCTATGACTATTTCCGCGCCGGGCTTCGCAGCGTGTTCGAGGACCCGAAATGAAGATCCGCTATTTCGCCTGGGTGCGCGAGCGCGTGGGCCGTGGCGAGGAAGAGATCGCGCTTCCGGAAACTGTAAAGACGGTCGCGGACGTCGTCGCATTTCTGAAGACGCAAGGCGCAGAATACGAAACGGCCTTCGAGAACGAGAAGATCGTGCGCGCTGCGCTCGACCGCGTTCACGTCAAATCCGACACCCCGCTCGCCAATGCCGGAGAGATCGCCTTTTTCCCGCCCATGACGGGAGGCTGAGATGGCCGTCCGCATCCAGCGCGAACCCTTCGACGCGGGCGCGGAAATCGAGCGCCTGACGCGCGGGCGAACCGATGTCGGCGCCGCCGTTTCCTTCACGGGCCTGTGCCGCGCGGACGGCGAAACGGGAACCATCTCGGCGATGGAGCTCGAGCATTTCCCCGGAATGGCCGAAGAGGAATTGTTGCGCATCGAGGCGGAGGCGCATGCGCGCTGGCCGCTGCTCGGCAGCCTGATCGTTCACCGCCACGGGCGCCTCGTGCCGGGCGATCCCATCGTCCTCGTCGTCACCTTGTCCGCACACCGGCAAGCGGCGTTCGAGGCGGCGAACTTCCTGATGGATTACCTGAAGACCTCCGCGCCCTTCTGGAAAAAGGAAGACAATGTGCACGGCGGGGAATGGGTGGCGGCCAAGGCCTCGGACGACGGCGCGCGCGACCGCTGGACGACGAAGTCCGGGTAGCACGCCCGGATCCTCGCGCCTGTGGCGTTTTGCCGGAGGCAGCGACCCGGATATGACGCCGGTGCGATGTTTCACCCCAGGCGGGGCGGGCAAGCCTTTGTTTTTACAGGTTCGACCCTGCCGGAAACCGCGTACGACTTTGTGCTAGAAAAGCACGCTCAGGTTGAGAAAGCATCGCAAAACCACTCAATACTCAGCCGCGACGGGAATTGCACAGAACAAATCACTCGCGCGTTAAGTATTTTTTCGGTGTCTTCGCGGATTTTTGCCTTCGGGTGACCGGCCAACTCCTCCCGGCCGGAACGAAGGGCTGCACTAATGAAAATAGGTACCAAGATTCTTGGCATCGTTGCGGTGATGGGTATCGCCGCGACCGCCATTGCCGGCATGGGGGTCTATGCGACGACCGAATATGCCAAGAACATCGATCAGCTGGTGAACGCCGAAGAGCGCGCCATCAACGGCATCAAGCTGAACCGTCTGGTCACCGCCGTGGTCATGGAATCGCGCGGCATCTATGCCTCGCCGGACATCAAGGCCGCCGAGCCCTTCGCCAAGAACCTCAAGAAATACCTCGCCGACATCGAAACCCTGTACGCCGAATGGGACAAAATTGTCCCGGCCGATGCGAAACAGACTTTCAGCGAACTGCGCGCCTCGAACGCGGAATTTGCAAAATTCCGCTCCGACATGACCGATGTTGCCCTCACTGAGGGACCGGCGGCCGCCAATGTGATCGGCAACAACGACGCCAACCGCGCCAACCGCGCCGCCTATCAGAAGGAAATCGACGCCACCATCACGCGCAACGAAGAGCGCGCGAAGGTGATGCAGACCCGGATCGAGGAGTTCTCCGGCTCGATCCAGATGGCGGTCATCGCCACCGCCATCATCGGCCTGCTGATCGGCGTCGGCGTCGGTGTGTTCATCGGCACGTTCCAGCTCGCCCGTCCGCTTGCCCGCGTCGCGAAGGCTCTGCAGAGCATCGGCCGCGGCGACTACAATGTCGCGATCCCGACGAAATTCTCGAAGGACGAAATCGGGGACATCTGGAGCGTGGTCGGCCAGGTCGTGACATCGCTGCAGGAAAACGAGCGCATGAAGACCGAACAAGCCGCGGCCGAACAGCGTGCCGAAGCCGACAAGCGCGTGATGATGAACAAGCTCGCCGACGATTTCGAAAGCGAAGTCATGGGTGTTGTCCGCGCGGTCTCCAGCGCCGCCACGCAGCTTCAGTCGAACGCGACGCAGATGAGCGCCGTTGCCGACGAGACGAGCCGCCAGTCGACGGTCGTTGCCGCAGCTTCGGAGGAAGCCACCGCCAATGTCGAGACGGTCGCCAGCGCCGCCGAGGAATTGTCGGGTTCGATCCGCGAGATCGGCACCCGCGTCTCCACGGCCGCCGAGGTTGCCGACAAGGCATCGGGCCAGGCCCGCGACACGGTCAGCGTCGTCGGCGGTCTCGCCGCCAAGGCGCAGCGCATCGGTGAGGTCGTCGGCCTCATCAACGACATCGCCTCGCAGACCAACCTTCTCGCCCTCAACGCCACCATCGAGGCGGCACGTGCGGGCGAAGCGGGCAAGGGTTTTGCGGTCGTCGCGGTCGAGGTGAAGAGCCTTGCCTCGCAGACCGCGAAAGCGACCGAGGAAATCTCGGCGCAGATCCACGACGTCCAGACGGCCACGGCCGAAGTCGTCACCGCGATGAACGAAATCACGCAGATCATCGAACAGGTGAACGAGATTTCGGGCGCCATCGCCGCCGCCGTCGAGCAGCAGGGCTCGGCGACCGTCGAGATCGCCCGCAACGTCTCGCAGGCTGCGGCCGGCACGAGCGAAGTGACGACCAACATCACCGGCGTCAGCCAGGCCGCCGCCGAGACCGAAAACGTCTCGAGCCAGATCGTCAACGCCGCGAACGATCTGTCCTCGCAGGCCGACACGCTCCGCCATCAGGTCGACAGCTTCATCCAGCGCGTCCGCGTTGCCTGATCCGGCCAACGGAAAACAGAAAAGCCGCGCCTCCGGGCGCGGCTTTTTTTATGCGCGATGACGGGCCTGCCCGGCGATCGAGGGCTCTCGGTCCGCCCCTGATCCAGCCCGTGCTTTCCGAGCGCCGACAAAAAATTGCCTGGGCATCCACCCGGGCAATTTAACAATCGATTTTCCGAAGACGATCAGGCCGGACGACGCCAGGCAATAATGCGGCTCGTCGAATACTGGCCCTTCGAGACCTTGCCGCCACGGCTGTTTCCCGAGATCAGGATCGCCTTCCCGTTCGGGGCCCAGCCGACGAAATAGCCGACATGACCGCCGCGCTTGCCACGGGCGAGCACCGCGATGTCGCCGCGCTGCGGCTTTGCGACCCTCGACCCATAGCTCGCATAGGAACGGGCCATGTTCGAACCCGAACCGGCGCGGCCGACCTTCTTTTCCATCATGCCGAGGAAGTTGGCGCACCACAGGCGGCTCATCTTGGTCGGATTGGTGCCGAGGTAACGCTCGGCCAGCGCAACGACGTCACCCCTGCTGCGGCGGCTGCGTTTTTCGCTGCGTTTGTCGTCGTCGCGATCGCGGTCGATCCGCGTGTCGAGGGAGGCCCGGCCCTCGATCAGACGGGCCGCGTTATCAGCGTAGGAATGAGAAGCGAACGCGCACAAGGACACGATCACCGCGAGGAGCATACGAAGCATTCAATGTTCTCCAGGGGGACCAGCTGCATACCCAGCAGCATCGGTGTTGATGGCGGGGCATATGAACCAGAAATTGAGAATGTTCCAGCCTAAAAGCTGCGGTCAGATGACGCACGAGCAGATGATGGCCTGTAATACGAACGTCGAAGCGAACAATAGAAGTAATATTAACGTCACAACTCCGCCAAACTTAGCTTGGAGATACTATTGAATTCTATACTTTAATACATACACAAGAATACTATATTTCAAAGAACAGCCGCGAATCAGACAGGTAAATCTCAAGAAGTATTTCAAGAAACAAAATAGAAACTATCCACACCTTATTTCGATCCGTCCCGCCTCATTTTGGGCGGCTCGTGGCACGATCAGGGCAGTACGGGGTGCGCGATCTTCCGGCCCGCCACGAAGGAACCTTGGCGTCGCCGTCTTGGTTGAGGGAGTGTTAAACGGCCACCGCGAACGCCATTCAAAGGCCCGAACAACGATGCCCGCGCTGCGCAATTTCGTCCTTACACTTGGCCTGCTGTCCGCAAGCCCGAGCCTTGCCTGCTCCACGGTGGATGACATCGTGCGGACAGCCGAGCAGGCGCAGGCCCGCGCGACCGTAATAAGCGAAAGCGGCGCGCTCAGCCGCGCGCTCAGTTTCATGCTGGGCAACGCCGACGATGTGCAGCCTGCCGACACCCTTGTCGTGATCGAACAAGGCCTGAAGGCGGAGATTGTTCTGATGGAGCGGGGCTGCGCCACGATGCGGGCTTTGTCCAACCGCGATCTGGTCCTCGAACTGCTGCGCCGCGCCGATGGCGAGAGCGGCGGAGAACTCATCTGATACAAAAAAACCCGGGAAAACCCGGGTTTTTATTCCGATAAGCTGATGTCGTTACGCAGCGGCGGCCTGCTTGGGCTGCACGGCATCCATGTAATCCGTCAGCAGGGTCTTGGAGATTTCGCCCGGCGTGAACGTCCAGTCGGCGATGCGCGCGACCGGGGTCACCTCGGCGGCCGTGCCGGTGATGAAGCATTCTTCCATGCCCGACAGCTCTTCGGGGAAGATCGCCCGCTCATTGACCGTGATCTTGCGCGCATGAGCCAGGTCGATGACGGTGCGGCGGGTGATGCCGTCGAGGAAGCAGTCCGGGGTCGGCGTGTGGATCTGGCCATCCTTGACGAAGAACACATTGGCGCCGGTGCATTCGGCCACCCGCCCGCGATAATCGAGCATCAGCGCATCGGCAAAGCCCTTGCGCTCGGCGGCGTGCTTGGAGAGCGTGCAGATCATGTAAAGACCGGCCGCCTTGGCCTTGCAGGGAATCGTCCGCGGGTCGGGACGGCGCCATTCGGCGAGATCCAGATTGAGGCCCTTCATACGCTGCTCGGGGTCGAAATAGCTTGGCCATTCCCACACCGCGATGGCCAGATGAACTTTGCTGTGCTGGGCGGAAACCGCCATCATTTCCGAGCCGCGCCAGGCGATCGGGCGCACATAGGCGTCTTTCAGGCCCTGCTTGGCGAGAACCGCGTTGCAGGCCTCGTTGATCTCCGCAACCGAATACGGGATCTCGAAATCGAGGATGCGTCCGGATTCGATCAGCCGCTCGGTGTGTTCGGTGAGCTTAAAAATCTCGCCGCCATAGGCCCGCTCGCCCTCGAAAACGGCGCTTGCATAGTGCAGGCCGTGGCTGAGAACATGCAGCGTGGCATCGCTCCAAGGCACCATCTGACCATCCAGCCAGATATGTCCCGGACGGTTGTCGAACGGATTGACGAGCATCACAAAGTCTCCCTGACCGGCCGGGCTATCGTTCGAGCGAACGGACCGGTATTTTGCGGATTGAGGCTCCGCGGTTGGGCTTAAATATTAAGCCTGATAAGCGGTCGCTGCCAGCGGCATCTCCTGCCGTCTATGATAATTGAACAGAAGCCGAAATATGTCAATATGACTGACGTAATTTCCCAAAACGCTCCGGCAAGCCCCGCATCATTGGCGGTCGAGCCCGCTTACGAGCTGATCGAGTTCCTGTTTTTTGCCTACCGAGACTTCGTTCAGGAGGCGGACGCGGCCCTCGCGCGCTATGGATTCGGCCGTGCCCATCACCGCGTGCTTCATTTCGTTTTTCGCAATCCCGACCTCAAGGTCGCCGAACTGCTCGACATCCTGAAGATC
This sequence comes from Rhizobiales bacterium Ga0077545, assembly GCA_001464335.1. Lineage (GTDB taxonomy): Bacteria > Pseudomonadota > Alphaproteobacteria > Rhizobiales > Methylopilaceae > Flaviflagellibacter. Next base: position 207,487 of record LNEV01000007.1, read on the forward strand.
ACCAAACAGAGCCTCGGCCGTGTTCTGCGCGATCTGGTCGAGCAGGGTTTCGTGGAAGCGGCCGAAGGCAAGACGGACCGGCGCCAGCGGCTTTTGCGGGCCACACCGAAGGGAGAGGCGCTCGCCCTTGAGCTGTCACGGCTGCAGACCCGCCGCCTGCAGACAGCGCTCGAAGCAGCCGGTCCCGGAGCCGAGGAGGTTGCGCTGACATTCCTGAAAGCCATGGTGAACAGCCACGAACGCGGTGAGGTCGAACGTCTCGTCCGCAGCGCCCAGCCCACGGTCAAATGACTCCCGCACGCGCACAGATCCTCGCCGACAGCGCCCCTCACCTTCTCGTCGTCGACGACGATGCGCGCATTCGCACGCTGCTCGTGCGCTTCCTGACGGAGGCGGGTTATCGCGTCACCGCGGCGGCCTCGTCCACGGAGGCGCGTGCGCGCCTGTCCGGCCTCACCTTCGATCTCCTGATCCTCGATGTCATGATGCCGGGGGAGACCGGCATCGATCTCGCCCGCGACCTGCGCGCCCGCTCGGAGGTTCCGATCCTGATGCTGACGGCGCTCGGGGAGGCCGAAGACCGCATTCGTGGGCTCGAAACCGGCGTCGACGATTACATGGCAAAGCCGTTCGATCCACGCGAACTTCTGCTGCGGATCACCAACATTCTACGCCGTCGCGCGCCTGCGGCCGTGGCGGAACAGGAAGAGGTGCGGTTCGGCAGCTTCACGTTCAATCTTGCGCGAGGCGAACTGCGTCAGGATGGCGAAATCATACATACGACCGAGCGCGAGCGCGAATTGCTGCGCCTACTCGCCGAAGAACGCGGCGGGCCGCTGTCGCGCGAGGCGCTGGCTGGGAAGGGCGACGCCAATGAGCGCGCGGTCGATGTCCAGATCAACCGCCTGCGCCGCAAGATCGAAACCGACCCGTCCCACCCCCTCCTGCTGCAGACGGTGCGCGGCGCGGGGTACCGGCTTCTGATCGAGCCATGAGGCGGATCGCACCATGAGCGCAGATCCCGTCGCCCTGCCCGGCGGCCCCCGGAAAACGCGCAAGCGGGGTTTGAGAACCCTGCTGCCGACCGGCATCTACACCCGTTCTCTGCTCATCGTCGTCGTTCCGATGCTGCTCCTTCAGACGATCGTGGCGGTCGTCTTCATGGAGCGTCACTGGCAACGCACAACGGCACGCCTGTCCGAAGCCGTGGCCCGCGACGTCTCGGCGATTGTCGCCCTGCGGGAAGGCGCGCAGGACGAGCAGACACGGGAACTCATCCGCGAGGCCGCGACGGAAAACCTCCAGCTCAGAATGGAGATTCTGCCGCCCGGACCTTTGCCCGCACAGGACAGCACGCCGATCTTCTTCATCATCGAGGATGCCCTGACGGACGCCCTGCAGGGCACGATCAAGCAGCCCTTCTGGGTCAACGCACGCGGCGCCGACCGGCTGATTGAAATCCGGGTCCAGCTCGGCAACGAGGTCCTAAGCTTCCGCACCGCCATCAGCCGTGCCTACGCCTCGAACTGGCACATTTTCCTCATCTGGATGGTGATCGCCTCGCTGGTGCTGATCTCGGTCTCGCTGCTTTTCCTGCGCAATCAGATTCGCCCGATCCAGCAGCTTGCGCGCGCCGCGGAGGATCTCGGGCGCGGGCGCGAAGTGCGCAATCTGGCGCCGCGCGGCGCACGCGAAGTCCGGCAGGCGACGACGGCGTTCTTCGCCATGCGCGACCGCATCGAGCGGCAGATCGAGCAGCGCACGACCATGCTGGCGGGCGTATCCCACGACCTCAAAACCGTATTGACGCGCCTTCGCCTTCAGACCGCGCTTCTGCCCGAAAGCGCCGAGACGGCGGACATGGATGCCGACATCGCTGAGATGGAACGCATGCTGGAGGGCTATCTCGCTTTTGCCCGTGGCGATGCCGGAGAGACGCCGCGCGGCATGGACGCCGAAGAGCTTCTGCGCGAGATCGTCTCCAACACGGCGCTCGCAGGCCCGACGCCGCAGCTTCAGTATCGCGGCACGCCGCACATCACCGCCCGCCCCGGCGCCCTGAAACGCGCGGTCGTCAATCTCGTGACCAATGCCATGCGGTTCTCGAAGAATGTCCATATCGACGCCCGGCACGAGGACGGCGAGCTTCTCATCATCGTGGACGATGACGGGCCGGGCATTCCGGAAGACAGCTATGAGGATGTGTTCCGGCCGTTCCTCCGGCTCGATGCCTCGCGCAACCTAAACCATCCGGGCTCGGGCCTCGGCCTGACAATCGCCCGCGACATCGCACGCGGACATGGCGGCGACATCGAGCTGTCGAAAAGCCCGCTGGGCGGCCTCCGGGCGCGGCTGCACATACCGGCCTGATCCGCCGTCAGTAAAGCCGCCCGCCATTGGGAACGCCGCGTTCCGGACATATGAGGATGACCTCGCCGTTCGCGCCGGGCATGCCAAGCGTCAGCACCTGCGACATGAACCGGCCGATCTGGCGGGGCGGAAAATTCACGACGGCAAGGACCTGCCGGCCGATCAGTTCTTCCTTCGCGTAATGGGCGATCTGTGCCGAGGAGCGCTTCACGCCGATCCCCTCTCCGAAATCGATCGTGAGCTTCCATGCGGGCTTGCGCGCTTCCGGAAAATCCTCGACCTCGACGATGGTCCCCGTACGTATGTCGACTTTCAGAAAATCCTCGAACGCGATCTCGCCCGGCCTTTCGGTGCCGCCCATGTCCCTGCCCTCGTGTCGTAATGGATCAGATCGCGGAGGCGGCGTCCTCGCCGGGGCCACCCTTTTTCTTCTGTGTGCCGACAATCCGCCCGACCAGCGACAGGACCGGGCTCAGCGTGCGGTGCACAATATCGCCGGTCTCGACCATCCGCTCGGCGCGGCGCAGATGGATGTCGAGGTCGCGCATGGTCTTCGTGAGATCGGGATCGTCATCGTCGAGAAATGTCTGCAGCACGCTCGCGAAGATCACTGCGAGACCCTGCGCCTTGACGGCCGCGACTGGCCCGCTCTCCTTGATGCCCGCCGCCGCCAGCATCCACTGCGCGGAATTGACCTCGACCTTGTTCCAGGACGACGCCGCGAGCGGATCGACGAGAAGTCCCCGCCGGACGCTGGCAATCGCAGCCCTGTAGGGCTTCAGCGCATCGAAGCGCCGCATCATCACGTCGAACAGGCGCTCGCGCGCGGGCTGGTCGGCGACCTCCGGCTCGGCCTTCAGCACGCTCTGGTCGATCCTTTTGGCAAAACCGGCAAGAATCGCCCCCTGAGACGGAAAGGCGGCCCGCAATTCGGAAAGCGTCAGTCCGGCCTTCTCCGCAATGTCGGTCAGCGTCACCGCGCTCCATTCGCGCTCCGCCAGGAGCTCCAGAAGTGCATCGATCGCACGCTCGTGAGCGGATTTCGGAACGGTATCGGTCACGGGGAGGCTCCTGTCGCTGAAGGCCGGAAACGGGAGTTTAGCGCGCTGGCGCCCCGACACCAGCCCCCGGCGCTCCACGCCCCGATTTCATCAACGGATCCAGCAGCATGTCGAGCACGATCTTGATCGCGACCACAGCGACCAGCGCCTTTTGACTGCCGAGCATCATCACGATCCAGCCGCCCGCAATGATGGTGAGGTGCATGGTGACGATGCGCGCGTAGAAGGCGCGCAACGGACGTGCGCTTCCGCTCTCCGGCGTAACGCCGAGGCGCGCCGCGAGCGCCGGAATCAGCAGCCCCGACAGTGTCAGAGCGCCGCGAACCGTGAAAAGCAGCGCCAGCGGCAGCCACACCCCGGTGCCGATCACGAGTTGGTCGATGAACGAGGGGGCATCCGTGATCCGATCCCGCCAGTCTCCCGCGAACATGGCCCAGAGAAACAGGAAATGCGCGGTCATGAAGATTGCGGCGTTGATGCTGAGAACGAGCGCCTTGAGAACCCCGCCGAGCCTTGCAGGGACAGAGGGCGCGCGGCGCGGTTCAAGCGCCACCTGGATCATGGTCCAGAAGCCGATGACGAGGGTCTCCAGCCAATAAAGGATGAGAACGACGAAGGCGTCCCAGCTACCCCACAGCACGCCGGCCACTGGAAGCAGATTGACGGCGAGCAGCAGAACGAAACTGGCTGACATGGATCACTCGGAAGGCGGCACAAGGCTGGCAAAGCGGACGGGCACAGGCAAGCCCTGCCCGATTGTCGCGTCAGCCGCCGCCGGGGTTCAGCCGCGTCCGAGCTCGCGCGAGCGCTCGGCCGCGGCATGCACGGCCTTGTTCAGCAATTTTTCGAGACCGTCCGGGGCCATCAGCACGTCCAGCGCCGCCGCCGTCGTACCGCCCTTGGACGTCACATTCTGGCGGAGTGTCTCGGCAGAAAGCTCGGAGCGGTGGAGCAACTCGCCCGCGCCCGAAACGGTGGCGCGCGCAAGCTGCGCCGCCAGATCGGCGGGGAGCCCCGCTTCGACGCCCGCCCGTGCAAGCGCTTCGGCGAGCAGGAACACATAGGCAGGCCCGGACCCCGACACCGCGGTCACGGCATCCATGAGCGCTTCATCCTCAATCCAGGCGATTTCGCCCGAGGCTTCGAGGAGACGGCCTGCAAGTTCCCGGTCCTCCGGGGCCACGTCCGCATTGCCGATCAGCACAGTCATTCCGCGCCCCACGGCCGCAGGCGTGTTTGGCATGCAGCGCACGATCCTGGTGCCCGCCGGAAGCCCAGCATTTATGGCACCCAGCGTGATCCCCGCAAGGATCGAGATGAACACGGTGTTCTTGCCGACATAGTCGGCCACCGCTTCGAGCGCGGTCTTCACGATCTGCGGCTTCACCGCGAGAACGATGACCTTGGGCTCCGGCATGGCGGACGGGTTGAGCGCGATGCCGTGCGCCTCAAGTTCGGCCCGGACCTCGTCGGCCGGCTGCGGATCGATGACATAAACGGATTTCGGGTCGAGGCCGAGCTTCAGCCAGCCCTGGAGCATGGCGCCGCCCATCTTGCCCGCACCGACCAGAAGAAGTGGCCCGGCAAGCACGAGCGGCGCACTCATGCGCGTCCGGCCGTTTCGAAAATGACGGCGTCGATGGACTCGCGCGCGGATTTTCCGGCCCAGACCACAAACTGGAAGGCCGAATAATAGCGCTCGCAGGCATCGGTCGCGGTGGACAGCATGACCTCGATCTGGCGGTCGCTCGCCTCGGCGCCGCCCGCAAGCAGGAGGGCGTTGCGGTAAAGAACGAGACTTTCGTCGTTCCACAGATCGAAATGCCCGACCCAGCTCTGCTCGTTGACCAGGCCCAGAAGCTTGCGGACTTCCGCGCGGCGCGGCTCCGGCACCTTCAGATCGAACGCGCAGGCGATGTGAAGCGCCTCGATGTCGTCCATCCAGGTGATCGAGATCTGATATTCGGCCCAGCTTCCGGTGACGTTGATCGTGATCTCGTCTTCGGTCGCGCGGTCGAATGCCCAATCGTTGGACGTGGCGATCTGCTCGACCATGTCCATGGGATTGGCCAATCGCTCTGCGTCTAGAAAATCCATGAAACCTTCCACTGGCGCCGCCGCTGGCCGGCGCCGTAAGCCGTTTCTGCTCGAATCAGAGCGCTTTGACTATATCGTTCACCCCAAACCGCGAGCCGGTCCGGGCGTGGCAATCCCCGTGTAAAACTCAAGGATTACCGGCCTTTGACGCCGTGAAGGCCGCGATCTGCGCCTCCAGAGCCTCGACGCGTGCGGCGAGCCGCTCGCTCTCGGCCCGTGCGTTGGACGCCAGTTCACGCGCGGCCTCGAACTCCTCGCGCTTCACAAGATCGAGATCGCCGAGAATGCGCTCGGCCTGGCTTTTGACCACGGTGTCGATCTCTCGTTTGACGCTGTCGGCCATACCTGCCGCATCTGTCATCATGCGGCCGAGGCCGTCGAAGAGGCGGTTTGAAGTCTGAGTCATGCTCTCTCGGCTCCGGCCGTGCTGGACAAACGAGACATGGCAATCGCATATCGCGCTTTCAAGGAAAAGCGGCCTCGTCGATTCAACCATGCCCGTTCTGGCCATTCCCTTCCCCCTCATCGATTCGATCGCCGTCTCAATCGGCCCGCTCGCGATCCGTTGGTATGCTCTGGCCTATGTTCTGGGGCTTGTGCTCGGCTGGTGGCTGGCGCGGGCGCTTTGCCGAAACGAGGGGCTGTGGCGCGGCAAGCCGCCGCTCGACGATGCCGGGGTGGATGATTTCCTGCTCTATATGGCGGGCGGCATCGTGCTCGGCGGGCGCGTCGGCTACGTCCTGTTCTACAATCCGGCCTATTACCTCCAGAACCCGCTGGAGGCGCTCATGCTCTGGCATGGCGGCATGTCGTTCCACGGCGGGCTGATCGGCTGCATTCTTGCGCTGGTGCTGCTCTCGCGTCGTGCGAAGGCTCCAATGCTGTCGCTGTTCGACCTGGCCTGCGTGGTCACGCCCGTCGGCCTGTTCTTCGGGCGCATCGCCAATTTCGTGAACGGCGAGCTCTGGGGTCGCGTCAGCGACGTTCCGTGGGCGATGGTGTTCCCGGACGGAGGCCCCGATCCCCGCCATCCGAGCCAGCTCTACCAGGCGGCGCTGGAAGGGGCGCTGCTGTTCGCACTGCTTATGATCGCCGTGCGCATGGGCGCCCTGAAACGCCCCGGCCTCGTCTCGGGCCTGTTCTTCACCTTCTACGGCCTGTTCCGGATTGTCGGAGAAACCTTCCGCCAGCCGGACGCCCATATCGGGTTTCTGGCCTTCGGCCTGACCATGGGCATGCTGCTCTCGGTGCCGATGGTGCTGCTGGGACTGTTTTTTATCTTCAGGGCGCGGAGGAGCGCATGACGCCTGTCGAGGCGGAACTTCGCCGCCGCATTCACAGCGACGGTCCGCAGACGGTTGCGACGTTCATGCAGCTCGCCAACGCGCATTATTATGCGACGCGCGATCCGTTCGGCACGCAGGGCGATTTCATCACCTCGCCCGAAATCAGCCAGATCTTCGGCGAGCTCATCGGCATCTGGTGCGCGGCGATGTGGTCTGTGGGCGGACGCCCCGCCTCCTCCCATCTCGTCGAGCTTGGTCCGGGGCGTGGCACCCTGATGGCGGACGCACTTCGGGCGCTGAAACTTCTACCCGCCTTCCGCGACACGCTCGACGTGCATCTCGTGGAGACGAGCCCCCTGCTGCGCACGGCCCAGCAGCGCGCAATTGGAGAAGCGGGACCAAAGGTCCATTGGCATCACAATATCGGCCAGTTGCCGGACGGCCCTCTCTTCATCATCGCCAACGAATTCTTCGACGCCCTTCCGGTCCATCATTATGTACGCACATCGAACGGCTGGCACGAACGCGTGATCGGCGTGCAGGACGATGCGCTTCAATTCGGCCTCTCGCCGCATAAGGTCCCCGAGGCCGCGATTCCCGAAGCGTTCCGCTCGGCCGCGGAAGGCTCGATTGCCGAAACATCGCCGGACAGCCTTGCCGTCATGCGCCAGCTTGCAGGGCGCGTCGCACGTCAGGGCGGCGCGATGCTGGTCTTCGATTATGGTTATGCCCGTCCGGGCGTCGGCGAAACGCTTCAGGCCATGAAGGCACATGCCTTCATCGACGCGCTGACCGGCCCCGGCGAGGCCGACCTCACCGCCCATGTCGACTTCCCTGCGCTCGCGAGCGCCGCGCGTGAGGGCGGCGCGGCGGCTTACGGACCGGTGAACCAGCGCGATTTCCTGCTCGGCCTCGGCCTTCTCGAGCGCTCGGCCATCCTCATCCGGCAGGCTGAACTCGAACAGGCGCTCGCCATCGAAAGCGGAACCGCGCGCCTCATCGAGGAGACGCCGACCGGCATGGGCATCCTCTTCAAGGTACTCGCCGTAACGCCGCCCGGAACGCCCACCCCGCCCGGATTTGGAACTCCTTGATGGCCGCTTTCCTCACCTCTCCCGCGCTTGCCGCGCCCGGCATTTCCCACGGCTTCTTCACGCGCGAAGGTGGCGTTTCGACCGGTATTTACGCCTCGCTTAATGGCGGGCGCGGCTCGGACGACGACCCGACCGCCGTGACCGAAAACCGCCGTCGCATGACGGCGGCCCTCGGCGTTGCCGAAGGCCAGCTCGCGACCCCCCACCAGATCCATTCCGCCATCGCGGTCCACGCGACCGAACCCTGGGCACTCGGCGCAGCCCCGCAAGCCGATTCCGTTGTTACGGCCACACCAGGGCTTGCCATCGGCATCGCGACGGCCGATTGCGGCCCGATCCTCTTTGCCGATGCGCGCAACCGGGTCATCGGCGCGGCCCATGCCGGATGGAAGGGCGCGCTCCACGGCGTGCTCGACGAGACGGTTCATGCGATGGAAAAGCTCGGCGCCCGCCGCGGCTCCATCCACGCTGCACTCGGGCCGTGCATACGCCAGAGCAGCTATGAAGTCGGGCCGGAGTTCCTCGCCGCTTTCCGGGCGTCCGACTATGCCAATGAGCGGTTTTTTCGTTCCAGCGAGAACCCCGGAAAATCTCTGTTCGATCTCGGCGGCTACATCCGCCACCGCCTGACGGCCCTCGATCTGGCCGCGGTCGACGATCTCGATCTCGACACCTATTCCGACGACGCGCGCTTTTTCTCGTATCGCCGCACGACCCATCGCAGCGAGGCCGACTACGGTCGCCTCATTGCCGCCATCGCGCTCGGCTGAAATTTAGCTGCCCCGGCCCGCTTTTGCTTCTCCGAACAGCGCTGGAGCCAAATTGTCCTTTCCGCGTTGTGGAAAGATGCGCCGTATTCTGCCCCTGCTTCTGATCGCCGCCACATCGGCCACGGCCGACACCGTGCGGGACAACGTTGATCTGCGGGTCATGGTGCGTACGGAGGCTGTGGCACAGGGAATGCCCCCGGAATTGGCCGATGCCGTTGCCCGGGTGGAAAGTGGATACAGGCCGCAAGCGATCGGGGATGTCGGCGAGATCGGGTTGATGCAGATCCTGCCCTCAACCGCCCGCATGCTCGGCTTCCGCGGAAGCAACACGGAGCTGGCCGACCCTGCCACAAATATCCGCTATGGCGTGACCTATCTTGCCGAAGCCTGGCGGCGTGGGGGCCAGGATATCTGCACGGCGTCGATGAAGTACCGCGCGGGGCACGGCGAGACACGCTTCTCCCACAAATCCGTCGCCTATTGCGTGCGGGTGCGCGCCGAGCTTGCCGCCCAAGGCTATCCCATCCGCGGGACGGTTCCGGCGCCGACCTTCGGATCGCCGGTGGGCATCGCGTCGGCGAGCGGTCCCGTTGGCAAGCCCGCCCGCCGCAGCCGCACCAATTGGAGCGCCTATGAGAAGCGGATCAAGGCCATCGAGTCGCGCGTAACACGCGACACGCTCACGATCATGCGCTGATTTTGGCGGGAAGGACGTGCATGCGCTGCGCCGAACAACCTGTTTGCTGCAAGCCGTCACTCAGGGAAATTTCTTCGTAACGAGCGCTTTCAGAAGGAACCTATCCCCCTCTCACCCGTTCTAGACCCGCAATTTCCGAACGAGTGGAGTGCCCCGCATGATCGACGCACGTGAAAAGACCGCCGCCGAAGCCTTTGACGAAATGGCCGATGAATTCGCGGCCCTCGCCGAAGCTTCAACCAGTGTCGAACAATGCGTCCGCTACCGCGATCTCGAACACGATTATCGCATGCGCGCGACGGAAGAACGCGCGCGGCATATCGAAAACTGGCGCTACGTCAACGGACGCGCCCTGGCGGAAACGCAAGCCGCAGCCTGATCGCCCGGCATAAGCCTAAGTAAAAACGCAGCCCCACGGCTGCGTTTTTTTATGCGCGTCTGCTCTCGACGGCTAGAGAAGACCCCGGGCGATGCCGCCATCGACATTCAGCGTCTGGCCCGTGATGTAGCTCGCGCGCGGGCTTGCCAGCCAGACCACGCCGACCGCGATCTCATCGGCTTCGGCGAAGCGGCCGAGCGGTATTTCGTCGGCGAAATGCGCGAGCACAGCTTCCGGCGTCGAATTTTGCTCGGCGGCGAGCGTGTCGGCGCGCGTCGTCCACAGCGAGGTCAGGGTACGCCCCGGCGCCACGCTGTTGACGCGGATTCCCGTGCGCGCGAACTCTGCGGCGAGCGTCTTGGTGAGACCGATAAGGCCCGCTTTGTGGACGTTGGACGCGACTTGGTTCGCATACGGCATCTTCGCCGCCGCTCCGCCGAGCGTGACGATCGCCGGCGCATTGCCTTTCTTCAGGAACGGCAGAAGCGCGCGCACCGCACGTACGGTCGAAAGCACGTTGAAATTGTAGTTCGAAAGCCAGGCCTCGTCGTCGAGCGCGGCGAATTCCGAGCGAACGCTGCCGCCGACGGCCGAGACAAGGACATCGAGCGCTCCCCAGCGGGTTTCGACCAAGCGGGCAAGCTCATCCCCGGCCCCGCTCTGCGTGACATCGCAAACGAAAATGCCCGGCTTCACACCGTGCGACCGGCTTATGGCATCCGCAGCCGCGGCAAGCTTGTTTTCCGAACGCGAAACGAGAACCACATCGCCGCCCTCGCCGACCATCTGGGCGGCGGCTGCATGACCGATGCCTTCGCTTGCGCCGACCACCACGATGCGGCGGCCCCGATATCCGAGATCCATGCGTTTCTCCCCGTTGTATTTTTGGGGAGCTTAACCGCAGAAGCGAACATGCGCTCCAGGAAATAAAGAAAGGGCGCGGCCGAAGCCGCGCCCTTCCAATTTCGAGCCTTGAGGGGCTGGATCAGAAGTCCATGCCACCACTGAAGTCCGGCATGCCGGACTTCAGCATTTACCTGATGGGTGCCTGATATGGACTTCTTAGAAGTCCATGCCACCCATGCCGCCCATGCCGCCACCCGGGGGCATCATGGGAGCGCCGCCGTCGCGCTTCGGCGCGTCGGCAACCATGGCTTCCGTCGTGATGAGCAGCGAGGCAACCGAGGCCGCGTCCTGCAGAGCCGTACGGACGACCTTGACCGGATCGACGATGCCGGCATCGATCATGTCGCCATAGGTCTCGTTCTGGGCGTCGAAGCCGAACGTGGCGCTCTTGTTCTCGAGCACCTTGCCGACAACGATGGAGCCTTCAACACCGGCGTTCTCGACGATCTGGCGGATCGGAGCTTCCAGCGCGCGCTGGACGATCTTGATGCCGGCCTGGATGTCGGAGTTGTCCGAGGTCAGGTTGTCGATCGACTTGCGGGCACGCAGAAGCGCGATGCCGCCGCCGGGGACGATGCCTTCTTCAACCGCGGCGCGGGTCGCATTCAGCGCGTCGTCGACGCGGTCCTTACGCTCCTTGACTTCGATTTCCGTCGAGCCGCCGACGCGGATGACGGCAACGCCGCCCGCGAGCTTGGCAAGACGTTCCTGCAGCTTCTCGCGGTCGTAATCGGAGCTCGTCTCCTCGATCTGCGCCTTGATCTGCGCAACGCGGCCGACGATTTCCTTCTTGGCGCCCGCGCCGTCGACAACCGTGGTCTTTTCCTTCTCGATCACGATCTTCTTGGCGCGGCCGAGCATCTGGAGCGTCACGTTTTCGAGCTTGATTCCGAGGTCTTCCGAGATCACCTGGCCGCCCGTGAGGATCGCGATGTCCTCGAGCATGGCCTTGCGGCGGTCGCCGAAGCCCGGAGCCTTGACGGCCGCAACCTTGAGGCCGCCGCGCAGCTTGTTGACGACGAGCGTGGCCAGAGCCTCGCCTTCGACGTCCTCGGCGATGATGACGAGCGGCTTGCCCGACTGCACGACCGCTTCGAGAACCGGCAGGAGGGCCTGCAGGCCGCCCAGCTTCTTCTCATGGATAAGGATGTAGGGATCCTCGAGATCCGCAATCATCTTCTCGGCATTGGTGATGAAGTAAGGCGACAGGTAGCCGCGATCGAACTGCATGCCTTCGACGACTTCGAGTTCGGTCTCGGCGGTCTTGGCTTCCTCGACCGTAATGACGCCCTCATTGCCGACCTTCTGCATCGCGCTGGCGATCATCTGGCCGATTTCGCTCTCGCCGTTCGCGGAGATCGTGCCGACCTGAGCAACTTCCTCGGACGACTTGATCTTCTTGGCGGACTTCTTGAGGTGGGCGATGACTTCGGCAACGGCCAGATCGACGCCGCGCTTCAGATCCATCGGGTTCATGCCGGCGGCAACCGCCTTGGCGCCTTCCCTCACGATCGACTGGGCGAGGACGGTCGCCGTCGTCGTGCCGTCGCCGGCGGTGTCGTTGGTCTTCGAGGCCACTTCGCGCACCATCTGGGCGCCCATGTTCTCGAACTTGTCCTCGAGCTCGATCTCCTTGGCGACGGTGACGCCGTCCTTGGTGATGCGGGGCGCGCCGAACGAGCGGTCGATGACGACGTTACGGCCCTTCGGACCGAGCGTCACCTTGACGGCGTTGGCGAGGATGTCGACGCCGCGGATCATCTTCTCGCGCGCGTCGGCGGAAAAACGTACGTCTTTCGCTGCCATTGTGTGAATTCCTTACTTGAGAATGGGAAGTTGCAAGGAAGCGATCAGGCGATAACGCCGAGAATGTCGCTTTCCTTCATGATCAGCAGGTCTTCGCCGTCGATCTTGACTTCGGTGCCGGACCACTTGCCGAAAAGGACCTTGTCGCCCTTCTTGACGTCGAGCGGAACGAGCTTGCCGGCCTCATCGCGAGCGCCGGTGCCGACGGCCACGATCTCGCCCTCCTGGGGCTTCTCCTTGGCAGTGTCGGGAATGATGATGCCGCCCTTGGTCTTTTCTTCGGCGGTCAGGCGGCGGACGACCACACGGTCGTGCAGCGGACGAAAGCTCATTGAATTCCCTCAGATTTTGGCTGTTGAGCCGGATCGAAACTCGGGACCTGTTAGCAGTCGCTCCTCGCGAGTGCCAACGGCTGTGTTGAGGTAGGCGGACCCCGGAACCTTGTCAAGAAATCCAACACCTAAAATTTGACGAGGGAATGATCAGGGCACGACCTGAACGGCATCGGCCGCGGAGAATCCGCCCGCTTTAACCATCCCGGCGAAAAGCCCGCCGCGCGCCACAAGCTCATCGAAGCCACCCGATTCCGCGACGCTTCCATCGCGCAGGACGAGGATGCGATCTGCGGCGCGAACCGTGGAAAGGCGGTGTGCGATGACGAAGGTGGTGCGGCCCTCGCGCAGATTGTCGAGCGCGTGCTGGACGCGCGCCTCGGTCGTCACGTCGAGCGCGGACGTCGCCTCGTCGAGAATAAGGATGGGCGCGTTCTTGACGATCGCGCGGGCGATGGCGAGGCGCTGGCGCTCGCCGCCCGAAAGCCCCTGCCCGCGCTCGCCGACCATGCTGAGATAGCCGTCGGGTTTGCGCGAAATGAAATCGTGCGCTTCGGCAAGACGCGCAGCATGCTCGACTTCCGCGTCCGTCGCCTCGGGACGGCCCATGCGGATATTGTCCGCGATCGAGCGGTTGAAGAGCCCCGCCTCCTGAAAGACGACGGCGATGGCGGCGCGCAGGGACGCCAGCGTGACATGCTTTATGTCCTGCCCGTCGATGAGGATGCGGCCTCCCTGAGGGTCCCAGGCGCGCTGGAGGAGCGCGAGCGTGGTGGATTTGCCGGAGCCCGTGGGGCCGACCAAAGCCACCGTCTCGCCGGGCCGCGCCTCGAAACTGAGATCGGCGAGACCGCCCGCGCCGGTTGGATAGCGGAAGGCGACGTTCTCGAAGACAACATGACCGTGCGTCACCGCAAGCGGGGTTGCGTCCGGCCGCTCGGGCGGACCGGGCTCCTCGTCCATGACCTCGAAGAAATGGACGAGCTGGGGGCCGCGAAAGAACAGGCCCATCACGAAGCCCGTCATCTGGTCGAGACGGCCGATCAGCATGTTGGCGAAGCCGACGAAGGACACGATCTCCCCGACGCTCGTTCCATCGGTCTCGCGCAGCCAGGCGCCGACCGCGAAGATGGCGACGATGGAAAGCGAAGATGCCGCGCGTGTCATCACGCTCATCACCGCCCACCAGTTCAGCACCGGATATTGCGTCTGAAGAAGGCTTGCGAGCGCGCGGCGCACTTCGACGAGTTCGGAGGGAACCGCAAGAAAGCTTTGCAGCACCGACACATTCCCGAACAGATCGCCGACCCGCCCGGACACTTCGCTGAAATAGGCCTCGACCTGTTTCTGCCCGCCGGATGTCTTGCGGATCACGACCGTATTGACGGCGACATAAACCACCATGAGACCAACGAGAAGGAGCGCGAGCTTCCAGTTGAGCCAGAGCGCAAGCGGCACCAGAACGACGAGCGACACAAGGCTCGTGAAATGCTCGCGCAGGATCGCGAGCCAGGTCAGGAACATCGCGTCGCAACCGACCGTCATCGTCCGCATCAGATGTCCGGACTTCGCTTCCGAATGAAACGAAGCCGGAAGCCTCAGCACGTGTTCGAGATAGGCCGCCATGGCCGCGAGGCGGCGGCGATGGCAGAGCCGGTCGGCCTGAAGCGCGACGCCAAGGCCGAAGGCGAAGGCTCCGAACCCGGCCGCCGCCCAGACAAGGATCAGCGGCAGCGCCGGTTCGTTGCGTGTCAGGGCATCGATGGCCCAGCCGAACAGGATCGGCTCGAGAACCTGAAGCCCGGCAACGACCACAGCGAAAAGGACAAGAACATATGTCCGCACACGTTCGACAAGCAGAATGTCGAAGGCGCGGCGATAGGCCCCGAGCGGCGTTATCTCGGCAGACGCGTGTTCAGCCATTTTGGAAGATGCCGTCCAGCCAATCCAGAATGCGGCGGTTCGCGAGCGGACGGTTCGACATTTCGCAATGCATGCCCGCCCCCTCGGCAGCGGTGAACTGAAGAAGATGCTTCGGGCATGTCAGCGCATCATGCACCGTAGGTACACTTGCCGAGAGACGGTCGAGATCGGCCATCGTCAGCAAGGTCGGGCAGCGGATTTGCGCCAGCCGCTCGCCCATGTCGTAGGCGAGCGAGGAACGGACGAAATCGCGCAAGGTCGATGTGCCCTGCACCCAGAAGCCGCGCTGGACGATGTTCCAGCGCAAATCCGGATGCGCATTCACGATGCTCATCCCCGTGTCGAAAATGGCGTCATCGAGCGCATCAAGATCGGCCGCCTTGTCTTCCGGCACGCCGAGCGCGGCGATGAATTCCAGAACGCCCTTCCGCATTCCCGATATTCCGGGATCGGCAATGCAGGCGGACAGGCGCGGTTCGCCCGATGCCGCGCGCAGCGCGAGATAGCCGCCGAGGCTCCAGCCGTAAAGCGCGATGCGCTGCGGATCGACGCCGGGCAGGCCGAGCGCGAAATCCACGACCGGACGCACGACGTTCTCCCAGTCCGGACGCAGCGGGACGCCCTGTTCGATCAGAAGCTCGCCCTGCCCCGGCCCATCGAAAACGAGGCAGTGATAGCCGCGCCGGGACGCGGCGACCGCCATGGCAAAGTAAAGATCGGTGACGCCGCCATCATAGCCGTTTGTAAGGATGAGAAGCGGCCGCATCTCGCCCCCATGCACGGCAGCGGGGATGAAATAGGCCGGAAGCGTCGTGCCGTCGAAGGGAATGCGCATCGGTGCGACAGGCTCTGCGGCAAGCGACAGTCCGCGATCGAACGCCGCCATCTGCCGGCCGAAGGCCGCCTTCAAGCGCGGATGGACCGGCGCGCCGAACAGCGGATGATAGGAAAGGCCGTAACAACAGGCGGCACGCAGGAAAAGCTCGCTTGCGCTGAGGCGGTGCCCGGCGGAAAGGGTAGCCTCCGCCTCGCCCGCGATGCGGTCTGCAGCCGACATCCATGCGTCGACGAAGGCGATGTCATCGCCCTCCCCGACCGCTTCGGCGACCGCCTCGACCTCACCGAAATCCACGCCGCCATAGGGGATGTAGGCATAGGCCCACGAAGAAAAGGCCTCGTGCAGATCGTTCTTGAAGAGCAGACCCATGATGTTCTTCCTCCTCAGTCGATGACGGCGGATTTCAGATGCGCGGCAGTGCCGCTTTCAGAAACCCCGCCAGATCGTCGGTGACATGATCGACATAGGCGCCCTGCAGGCTGTCCTCGTCGTGCATGGCGCGTTCCGGCACGTCTTCGCCCTTGGGCAGGACGAGAACCGTCGTCATGCCGAGCGCGTGCGGCACTTCGAGATTGCGCGCGAGATCCTCGAACATGGCACTCTGGTCAGGTTTGACGCCCAGATGAGCGATGAAGCGGTCATAGAGAGGACGGTTTGGTTTGGGCACGAAATCGGCGGCAGCGACATCGAAGATGTCGTGGAAGAGATCGCCGAGCCCGAGCGAGACGGCGCAGCGCTCGGCGTGGGCCCGCGATCCATTTGTCAGCACATAGCGTTTTCCCGGCAGTGCGGCGATGGCTTCTTTCAGCGCCGGATCGGGCACGAGCGCCTCGTGCGAAATGTCGTGCACGAAGTCCATGAAGGCGTGCGGATCGATGCCGTGTTCCTGCATCAGCCCGCGCAGGCTGGTGCCGTACTCACGATAGTAATGCTTCTGAAGCTTGCGCGCCTCGACGGGATCGAGGCTCAGAAGCTCGGAAATGTACTGCGTCATCTTGCGGTCGATCTGGTCAAACAGACGGCAGGACGGCGGGTAGAGCGTGTTGTCGAGATCGAAGACCCAGGTCTCGATGTGGGAGAAAGCGCGGCGTGCGGTCATGGGAGAAAGCCGAACCAGCACGGTATGTCCCGGGGCGCACCATGTGCGAGCCCGGGACCCATAGCCCCTGCGACCGCGGCTCTTTTAACCGGCGCTGCGGAGTATGGGTCCCGGACAGCGGCTCCGCCGCTTCCGGGACACATGCGATCACCGCGTAATAAGGGTGCCTGCGCCATGATCCGTCAGAAGCTCCAGCAGCACGGCGTGAGAGACCTTGCCGTCGAGGATGACGACGCCTTCGACGCCGCGCTCCAGCGCCTCGATGCAGGTCTGTACTTTCGGGATCATGCCACCCGACACGGTGCCGTCGGCGATGCGGTGGCGGGCGGCGTCGATGGTGAGCTGCTTGATGAGCTGCTTGTCCTTGTCGAGAACGCCCGGAACGTCCGTCAGCAGAAGAAGGCGCCGCGCGCGCAGCGCACCGGCAATCGCGCCCGCGAATGTGTCCGCATTGATGTTGTAGGTCTCGCCCCAGCGCGAGGCCGCGACCGGCGCGATGACGGGTATGAGATCGTCGGAGCCCGCAATGACGTCGAGCACCCGGCGGTCGACCTGCTCCGGCTCGCCGACGAAACCGAGATCGATCTCGCCCTCTTCGCCGGTCTGGCCGTTGATAAGGCTCGTGACCTTGCGGGCCGTGACCATGCCGCCATCCTTGCCCGACAGTCCGACCGCGCGCCCGCCTTCGGCGTTGATGGCGGCGACGATGCCTTTGTTGATCGAGCCCGCCAGCACCATTTCGACGACATCCATCGTGGCGCGGTCCGTGACGCGCAGGCCCTGCTGGAATTCGCTCTTGATGTTGAGGCGCTCCAGCATGGCGCCGATCTGCGGGCCGCCGCCGTGGACCACGATGGGGTGCAGGCCCGACAGCTTGAGCATGACGATGTCGCGGGCGAATTCGCGCAGGAGATGCTCGCTGCCCATGGCGTGGCCGCCATATTTCACGACGACGGTGGCCTCGTCATAGCGCTGAAGCTGGGGCAGAGCCTCGGCAAGAACACGGGCGCGATCGTGCGCCGAAATCTCTTTGCTGGTCATGGGCTGGGATTCCGCACTGGATGTGAGGCGGTTCTAGCGATTTCGCGCGGGACGCTCAATCACGCGTTCGCAGAACAACGCCGCCGACGACGACCAGAGCCCAGCCCAGCATGAGCGCGGTGCCGCCCACGGGGGCTGCCATGGGGAACAGGCCCCGGCCGAGATAATAGGGCGCGACCACCGCTCCCGAGAACAGAAACGCTCCGGCGGCGATCACCAGCCCACCCGCCGTCAGAAGGCCCGAGCGGCCCGCGACGCCGAAAAGACCGAGCGCCAGAAGCGCGGACGCATGAAACAGCAGGATCTGCGAGGCCGGCCCGTGCGCGGACGCATCGCCGCCATGGGCCGCCGCTGCCGCAAACGCGACGCCGATGACACCGGCAATGCCGGACAGAACGACAAAAACGCGGTTCATCACGAGGATCTTTCGTCGATGAGGCGCGCGATGGCGGCCTTCAGATCGGCAAGGCCCGCGCCTTCGCGCGAGGACGTGGCGATGACGACCGGAAAGGCGGCGGGCCGCTTGGCAAGGGCCGCCGCGACTTCGGCGCGGCGCTCGTCGAGTTCGGCGTCTTTCAACTGATCGGCCTTCGTCAGCACGATCTGATAGGAGACGGCCGCCGCATCGAGCAGTTCGAGCACCGGCATGTCGGTGTTCTTCAGGCCGTGGCGGGAATCGATCAGCAGATAGACGCGGGCAAGATTGGGGCGCTTGCGCAAATATTCGAGGACGAGGCGCGTCCATGCCTTTACCTTGGGCGCGGGCGCGCTGGCAAAGCCGTAGCCGGGCATGTCGACCAGAGTGAGCCGGTCTCCGATGCGGAAGAAGTTGAGCTCCTGCGTGCGGCCCGGCGTGTTCGACACCTTGGCGAGCGTCTTGCGGCCCGTCAGCGCGTTGACCAGCGAGGACTTGCCCACATTGGAGCGGCCGGCGAAGGCGATCTCGACGCCGTCGTTTTCGGGAACCTGGTCGAAGGCCACCACGCCCTTGATGAAGCCGCACTCCCCCGCGAACAGGAGACGGCCGGTTTCAACAGACGGATCGGGTGCTTCGCTTGCGGAAAGATCGTTCATGCGGCGAGATGCGCGCCGAAAGGGTGCGGCGTCAACCTCGCAGCCCTCCGGAGTGCGCCTCGACATGCAAAGACGTCCCGTTTTCGCCGCCCTTCTGCTGCTGACGCCCCTGCCCGCCTTCGCGCAGAGCGTGGACGATCTTGCGGGCCGCTGGGGCGTCGCCTCCTACTGGAAGGCCGACGAGAAGGCGAAGGCGCCGGGCTGGGCGAAAGCGGCCTGCGGCAATCCCTATGTCATCGAGAAGAACGCCGCCGGCAATCTGATGATGTTCGTCGCCGACGGTCAGCGCCGCGAGGTCGCGCTGAAGGGAAAGGTGCTGACGCCGGTCGACAGGACGCTTCCCGAGGGGCCTGCCAAAAGGCACGCGCGCACGATCACCGCCTTTGCGCCGGGCGCGTTCGAACTGACATGGAAGGACGCCGGTTTTGCGGGGCGCTACGGCACCGTCGTCTATGTGAAATGCGGGACCTAAGGATCAGTCGAACAGGGCGTCGATGTCGTCCTGCGTCGCGCGGTCGAGATCGCCGTCGAGCGCCGGGCCGTTGAGCAGCGCCTTGTCGCCTTCCGGCGCGGGCGGCAGGTCCGGCGTGATGCCGTTGAACTGCTCGATACCGCCCCAGATTTCGATCATCCGGTTGATGCGGTCTTCCACGAAGGACAAAGTGGACACCACTTTGGTGATGCGCTGGCCGGTCAGGTCCTGGAAGTTGCAGGCCTCGAAAATGCCAACGACCTTTTCCTGAATTTCGTTTGCGAGAACCCGGTCGCCTTCCGCTGTGGCGCGAGCGTGGATCTGCATCGCGCGGTCGTCGATCTGCTCGGCGGCGGCGAGGATGGTTTCCGTCGCGTTTTCCGTTCCGGCGACAATGGCGTCGAGTTCGCCCGACACACGCACCATATTGGCGCTTTCGAAGCTCGATCCGTGCAGGGTCGCAATCTCGCGTTTGGTCCGCTGGATCGCCTCGTGGATCGAATCCAGCTCCACCTTAAGCTTGGCCGCCTCGGCCATTTCCTTGCGGAACAGATCGATCGCATCGGAGGAAATTTCCTGAGCCGGCTTGATCATGCCGCGCAGCTTGGCGAGTTCGGCCATCAGCTCGTTGTGACGCCGATGCGCTCCGCCGTCGGTGGCCGCCGCTGCCGGGTTGTCGCCATACAACATGGCTTCGATGCGGAACGGTTTGCGCGCTGGCTGCATGGGAAAGGATCCTGAACTTAGGTCAGGCAATGTGACCCAGAGGTGGTTTATGAACGGTCACCAAGCACCATAAAGAATCCATAAACCACGCAAACAGTTCGGCGCGATTGCCTCGCGCGGGAACCTCATGGGGGCGAAACCGTTCATCTTCGGTTTGCATCCGTCATGTTAAGCTTCCGCCTTCACCGACGGTATCGTCATGCGTAACGTTCTCAGGGTCGGTCTTATGAAATTCTCACACTTCCTCCTTATCGGCGGCGCGCTGCTCGCAGCCGTTCCCGCTGTCGCCCAGCCCTATGCTCCGCGCCCCTATGCCGAAGACATCATCGTCGGCGAGCGAAATCGCGAGCCGGTCTACCAGGTTCGCACCGCGCAGGCTGTCTACGCGCCGCCGCGCACGCGCCAGGTCCGCGCCTATGACGACGGCATCCGCATCTTCTCGCGCCGCGAGGACGACCGGATGCGCTACAACCCCTACACCCGCGAATACCAGCCGGGCACGCCGCGCACCTACCAGCCGCGCAGCCCGCGCACTCTGGCGCCGCAGAGCGCGCCGGTTCAGCGCCGCGCGATTCCGGCCGAATATCTGCGCCAGACGGTCGCCTATGACGGCCCGGAAAAGGCCGGCTCGATCGTCATCGATACGCAGACCCGGTTCCTCTATCTGGTCGGCAATGACGGCACGGCGCTCCGCTACGGCATCGGCGTCGGCCGCGACGGCTTCCAGTGGACCGGTACGCACAAGGTCACCAACAAGCGTGAATGGCCGGATTGGCATCCGCCCGCGGAAATGCGTGCCCGCCGTCCCGACCTTCCCAAGATGATGAAGGGCGGCCCTGAAAACCCGCTCGGCGCTCGCGCACTGTATCTGGGTTCGACGCTGTACCGCATTCACGGCTCCAACGAGCCCTGGACGATCGGACAGGCCGTGTCGTCAGGCTGCTTCCGCATGACAAACGAAGACGTGCAGGATCTGTATCAGCGCGTCGGCGTCGGTACGTCCGTCAAGGTCATCTGACGAAACCGCTTCGCGAAATAAAAACGGCGCGTCCCTGACGCGCCGTTTTTTTATTTATTCGCTGCTGTCCCAGCCGCCGCCATCATCGTCCCAGCCGCTGTCCGCCATGCCGGGTTCGTCGGCCGCTCCCTGCTCCTGATCGCCGCCGCCGAACAGCCAGCCGAAAATACCTCCCCCGCCTTCGCCTTCACCGGCAGCATTGTCCGTACCGGAAACATCGTCAGCTCCGGCCTGATCGGCGAGCGGGCTGCCGGCGGCCGAAGCCGCATCGGGCGTTGCGGCTTGCGCTTCCGACCCGCCACCGAGCAGCGATTTCGCCGCCTCGCCGATCAGCATGCCGCCCGCGACGCCGAGCGCCATCTGCCCGGCATTGGCGAGGAAGCCGCCGCCCTGCCCGAAGCCCGGGCGGCCGCCGAACGCGGGAACGCTGCCGCGCGGGCCGGGTGCAGCACCCGGCGCGGCGCCCATGCCGGGGGCGCCCCAGGGCGAGCCGCCTTCCGGCGCCTCGCCGGCACTTGCGGAGGCTTCCAGATCCTCGATCTTGCGGGCTGCGTTTTCGAGAGCCTGGTTCTGGGCGAGGATGATCTGCGCCATCGTATAGGGAGCGCTGGGCGCGCGCCGGAGTTCGTCGGCGATCAGCCGCTCGGCTTCCGGATCGCGGACCTGGCCTTCCGCGCCGCGCAGGCGCACGAAAAGGTCCTGGATGAGTTGGCGTTCGTTCCGATCCATGAATGTGTCTCCTCCCAATTGCGTGGAATCTGGTGATGGGACACGGCCAAAAGAAGGCCCCGGAGACCGGAAACACTTCGTAACGGCGTCAGCCCCGGTCACAGCAATGCGAGCAGGCCCTTCTTCCGTGACCAGACTTCAGCGCGCCGCGCGCAATTCGGCGCTGAGAGCTCGCGCCGCGGCGGCCGGATCTTCGGCGCCGCAAATGGCGGACACGACCGCAATCCCCTGAGCTCCGGCGCGGAGGGCAGGCCCCGCATCTCCCGACGAAAGCCCGCCGATGGCGACGATCGGCAGATCGGTCAAAGCACGTACAGCGGAGATTCCCTCGAATCCGATGCTCGCTCCCGCATCCGCCTTGGTGGAGGTCGCGTGCACCGGCCCGACGCCGAGATAATCGACCGCGGTGAGACCGCCGCGCGAGATCTCGAACTCGGCGGGACTTCCGACCGAAAGACCAAGGATGAAGTCCGGGCCGAGCAGACGCCGCGCGTCCTCGGGAAGCATGTCGTCCTGCCCGAGATGCACTCCGTCCGCGCCCGCTGCGAGCGCGACATCGACACGGTCGTTGACGATCAGCGGAACCTCAAGCGGGCCGAGCAGCGCTTTCAGCGCGCGCGTTTCCTCGACGAGATCGCGCGTGTCGGCGTGCGGATCGCGGATTTGGACGATCGTGGCGCCGCCCGCGACGGCGGCTCCCACCACATCGAAGAGATTGCGGGAGCCAAGAGCGGGACCGCCAATGACGAGATAAAGCGAAAGATCGAAAACCGGGCGCATGCGCGCGGACCTTAAAGACGGCTTCGGGAGCTCGCAATGGCGAACCTTCTGGCGCGCTGGACGTTTCCCATGACACCGGAGACACACCCATGAGCCACGCCGCGAACGCCGACGAGCGCACCCGCAAGGAGATCGAGATAGAAAAGAAGCGCGAGGAGAAGCACCACGAGGAGGCCGTCGAAGACACCTTCCCGGCCAGCGACCCGCCTTCGACGAGCCAGCCGGGGAGCGGCATCACCGGCCCCGAAGTCATCGACGAGGAAAAGAAAAAGAACGACTGACGTGCTAACACGGCCTCATGTTCGAGGCCGGTCCCGATCTGTCCACACTCAAGCTCGCCACCGCCGCGCTCGCGGCGGCGGCGGGCTTTGCCTTTACCGCGCTTCACCTGTTCGCCGCGCGCCGAACAGACCGCACCCTCGACTGGCCGACGACGGAAGGCATCGTCAGCCGCGCACGGCTCGTGCGCCGTTGGGGCCTCGGCTCGGGTGTGTTGGCGGGCGGCCTGTGGTGGGTGCCCGAGATCAGCTATCGCTACGAGGTCGGCGGCAAGGCCTTCACCGGACGGCGGACATTCTCGTCCGAAAAGGGCTTTGCGAAAAAGAGCCAGGCGCGCGCGCTGATCGAACGCCACCCGCCCGGCTCTTCCGTCGAGGTCTTCTATGATCCGGCGCGGCCCAAGCGGGCCTTTCTGGAGCGCGCGCGTTCCGAAACCCGCGTCCTTGGCGTCGCCCTGCTGTTCTTCGTGATCGCAGGGGCTGCCCTGATTGCGGGGTGAGCGGCCGCCTCGTCAGCCGGCTTTCTTTTCAGCGACACGCGAGGTTGCCGAGCGCAGCAAGATCGCACCGGCAATGCCCGAGATCGCCGACCCAACCAGCACGCCGAGTTTCAGCGCGTTCTGAAGCTCCTGCGAATCGGGGAACGCGAGAAGGCCGATAAACAGGCTCATCGTGAAACCGATGCCCGTCAGCAAGGCGACGCCGTAAAGCTGCTTCCAGCTTGCGTACATCGGAAGCTCCGCCCATCCGGCGCGGATGACGATGAAAGATGCAGCAAACACGCCGACCTGCTTTCCGATGAACAATCCGAGGGCGATTCCGAGCGGCACCGGGGCCGCCAGCGAATCCAACGACATGCCGGCGAACGACACGCCTGCATTGGCAAACCCGAAGATCGGCACAATGAGGAACGTGACCCAGGGATGAAGTCCATGCTCAAGCGCATGCAGCGGCGAATGCATGTCGTCGGGCTTTGCAGGGCTTGCGCGCAACGGAATGGTCAGCGCGAGGATGACGCCGGCAAGTGTGGCATGGACACCCGATTTCAGAACAAGGAACCAGAGCACCGCCCCGAGCAGGAGATAGGGCGTAAGGCGCGTCACGCCCGCACGGTTCAGCCCATACAGAAGAAGAACCACACCAGCGGCACCCGCAAGCATGAGCGCATCGAGGGAACTCGTGTAGAACAACGCAATGATGACCACAGCACCAAGATCGTCGATGATCGCCAGCGCGGTGAGGAAGACGCGCAGCGACATCGGCACCCGCGGACCGAGCAGCGACAGCACACCGAGCGCAAAGGCGATATCGGTCGCGGCCGGAATGGCCCAGCCATTCGGGTGCCCGCCCTCGCCCATATTGAAGGCGAGGTAGACGATGGCGGGCCCTGCCATGCCGCCAAGCGCCGCGCTTCCCGGAAGGACGCGGCGCGACCAGCTGGACAGCTGACCGTCCAGAACCTCGCGTTTGATTTCGAGCCCGACGAGCAGGAAGAACACGGCCATCAGGCCGTCATTGATCCAGTGCAGGACCGAAAGCCCGCCGACATAGACATGAAGATAATGATCGTAGGCGCCGTAGAGCGGCGAGTTGGCGATGATCAGCGCCAGCAGCGCGGTGCCCATGAGAATGATGCCGCCGGAGGAGGAACTCTGGAGCAGTTCCCGGAGAACCGAGACCGGACGGGTGGCGCGTTTCTGATCAGCAGACATGGTTGTGCGTTCCCTCAGGGCAGAAGTTTACGAAGTCCTCCGTAAATTCTGGGAATCCCAAGGCGCACGCAGCACACGCCACGCAGGTTTATAGAGCCGCCACCCGTGCCGCACCACAGGCAAGCCGCCCGCGAGGGTTCACGGATTGGTGAATGAATGCAGGGCCCGCACCTGGCGGAACCATCCAACGGCCATGTTGTCAGGGGAATGGTACAGCCACCCCGGCTTGAACGGGGGACCTCTAGATCCACAATCTAGCGCTCTAACCAACTGAGCTATGGCTGCACGATGGGCGTTACCTAAGAGAATTTGGCGTTACCGGCAAGCGGGGAAAAACATCCACAGGCAGACAGCCCAGATTAACGCTGAGAATCGACCGCATCTGTGGTCGAATGGACCCCGGCAGGCCTATCCTCTAATCCACGGGGAGGGGAAATTCACCGAACCATGACCGATATGTCCGCCCTGCCGCCTTTTGACGGCACGCAAGCCAATGGCAAGGTGCAGGCCGCACAGCCTGCGCTGCCGCTGCGCTTTATCTGGCAGTCCGACGATCTCGGACGCGTGTCCGGCGTCTCGCCGGAGCTGCTTGCCGCGATGGGGCCCGATCACGGCATCGAGGGGCGGACCTGGGACGAGCTGCTGTCCGAACCCGATTTCGACGCCGATGGCGATCTGGCCAAGGCATTGTCGCGCCGCGACACCTGGAGCGGCATCGTCATCCAGCACGCGATCGGCAACGATTATGCGTTGAAGCTCGAACTTGCGGGCCTGCCGGTTTTCGACCGCGACCGCGCGTTCCGTGGCTATCGCGGCTTCGGCGTCATGCGCGAGGCCCCGTTCCGGGTGGAGCGCGCGGACAGCATTGATTCTCCCCTGCTCGCCATCGTGCCCGAGCCGCCCCGCGCGGAACCTCCCGTGTTTCTGGAGGAATCGCCGGTCGTTCCGTTCCGCCGTCCAAGTCTCAATTCCGAGGACGACAACACCCTGCGCGAGATTGCCCGCGCGCTTGCCGCCAGCACCCAGACGGATGCCAGCCTGCTGCGCAGCCTGCCCATCGCCGCCGATGTCGTCAGCTTCCGCAAGGAGGGCGAAGATGCGTTCGCTCTGCTCGAAAGTCTGCCGAGCGGGCTTCTCGTTCACCGGCTCGGAATCCCCTTGTTCGCCAATCGGGCGTTTCTCGATCTGACGGGCTTCGAGGATCTCGCAGCCCTGAACCAGCACGGACTGGACAATCTGTTCAATGAGCGCCCGGAAGGGGCCGGCGACCCGAAAGGCCTCAGCCTGCGCACCGCCACGGGGCGCCGGATCAAGGTGGATGCCCATCTGAAAACCGTGCGCTGGGAGGGCGATTCCGCGAGCCTTCTGTTTGTCGATCATGTCGCGGGCGCGACAGCGGACACGAGCCGCGAGCGCGAACTCGCCGCCATGCTCGACATCGCGAGCGATGCGGTGGTGGGACTGGACCCGTCGGGCCGGATCGTTTCGGCCAATCGGGGCGCCGAGCTGATGTTCGGCTATGAGGGTCTCGAACTCGAAGGCCGCAGCTTTACGCTTCTGATCGGTGCGGACAATCACCGCAGCGCGTTCGAATATCTCGGCGACGTCGCAGCCCAACGTCCGCACAAGAGCGGCGGGCGCAAGGTGACGGGCATCGCACGCCGCGGCGGCGCAATGCCGCTTGTCATGACGCTCGGCAGAATATCGGAGACGAAGTTCTGCGCGGTGTTCCGCGATGTTTCCGATTTCCACCGCGCCGAACAGGAACTGCGCGCCGCCAAAAGCCGCGCCGAGGAAATGAGCGCCCAGAAATCGGACTTCCTGGCCCGCGTCAGCCACGAAGTGCGCACGCCCCTGAACGCCATTCTGGGCTTCACCGAGGTGATGCTTGAGGAGAAATTCGGCCCCCTCGCCTCCGAGCGCTACCGCGATTACCTCACCGAAATCCACAATTCGGGCGAGCACATCATCAGCCTCGTCAACGATCTGCTGGACCTCGCCAAGATCGAGGCCGGGCGCCTCGACCTGAACTTCGCCCGCGCCGACCTGAACCAGACGGTCGCGGCGGCCGTCGCCATGCTGCAGCCCGAAGCGAACGCCAACCGCGTCATCATCCGCACGAGCCTGGGGCCCGATGTGCCGGCCGTCATCGCCGACGAGCGCAGCCTCAAGCAGATCGCCATCAACCTCGTCGCCAATGCCGTGAAGTACACCAAGGCCGGCGGTCAGGTGATCGTCTCGACCGCGCTGACGGATCTCGGCCAAATCGTGCTGCGGGTTCGCGACACCGGGATAGGCATGACGGCGGACGAGATCGCGCTTGCACTCGAGCCGTTCCGCCAGATCCCGCTGGAGAGCCGCAAAGGCGGAACCGGGCTTGGACTGCCGTTGACCAAGGGGCTCGTCGAAGCGAACCAGGCGCAGTTTTCCATCACAAGCGCCCCGTCCGCGGGCACGCTCGTCGAAGTCACGTTTCCCCCGAGCCGCGTTCTCCCGAGCTAAGCGCTTCGCATTCCTGATGTTTCCAGAGCCTCGGCGCAGCAGTGCCGCAGCGCGCGTTTTGGCGATTGACTTCCGGCCGCTCAATCCCCATTTTACAAGTAATTTCAGTAGTTTAGAGAGTTTCTAAACTGCACATGGGTTCGTGATGATCGTTTGCTCCTGCAATGTTCTGTCCGACAGCGCCATCCGGGAGGCCTGCGCCTCGCTGGACACGGCGCCGCGCACGCCCGGCCAGGTCTATCGCTGCCTTGGCTGCAGCCCGCAGTGCGGTCGCTGCTCGCGCACGATCAAATCGATTCTCGAACAGGCCATGGCTGTCTGCCCGGCGGCCTGCGCCGTGTGCCCGAGCCATGCGCACGCGGCCAACGATCACGGCCACGCCCATGACGAAATCCACCTGACGGATCTGACGCTCGTCGAAGCCGCCGAGTAGGCTTTTCGCCTTTCACCGTCGCTCTTTCGTCTTTTGCGTGTGCCTGCACCTCATTCAGGCTTGCGCTGCCCCCGACGTGATATTAGAACGCTTCTAAAGAAGGTTCTCAAACCGGAGTGCGAGCCGTGAAGGGCGACACCAAAGTCATCGATTATCTCAACCGCGGCCTGCGTTCGGAGCTGACAGCGATCAGCCAGTACTGGCTGCATTTCCGCATCTTCGACAATTGGGGCTTCAAGGGCCTCGCGAAGAAGTGGAAGGAAGAAAGCATCGAGGAGATGCGCCATGCGGACAAGTTCATCGCCCGCATCCTCTTCCTCGAGGGCTTTCCAAACCTGCAGGTGCTGGACCCGCTCCGCATCGGCCAGTCCGTGAAGGAAATCCTCGAAAGCGATCTCGCCGCCGAGCACGATGCGCGTAAGCTCTATCAGGAAGCCGCCAGCTATTGCCGCGAAGTCGGCGATTATCCGAGCGAAAATCTCTTCAAGGAACTGATGGCCGACGAGGAAGGCCACATCGACTTCCTGGAAGAACAGCTCGATCTCATCGCCAAGCTCGGTGTCGAACTCTACTCCCAGCACCATATCGGCGAGCTGGAAGGCTGAAGTCTTTCCAAAGCTGGAACGTGAATGTGAACGCCCGGCACAGCCGGGCGTTTTCGTTTGCGGCACGAAATGCCTGTCACACGGCGCACTTACGTGTGTTCTTTTAATTGTTCTAATTATAAGTCACTGAAATCACTGTATTTTCCCGGTTGCGCGGCTTTCCGCGCCCGCCTACACACCTCCTACATTCGTCTAAGAATGCTCGGACTTCGACCCGAACGGAGGGGATGCCCCATGACAACGACTTTCAAGAGCGCGCTTTTCCTCAGCGCCTTTGCCAGCCTCATTCCGGCTGCCGCTTCCGCCCAGACCAAGGAAGTGAACATCTACACGACACGCGAGCCGGGCCTCATCCAGCCCATCCTCGACGCCTATTCCAAGGAAACGGGCGTCAAGGTGAACTCGATCTTCATCAAGGAAGGTCTGGTCGAGCGCGTAAAGACCGAGGGCGCGAACTCTCCTGCCGATCTTTTGATCATGGTCGACATCGGAAATCTCAACGACCTCGTCGATGCGGGCGTTACCCAGCCGGTCGTCTCAAAGAAGATCGACGAAACCGTGCCGCAGAACCTGCGCGCCAAGGATGACAGCTGGATCGCGACGACCCTGCGCTCGCGCGTCATCTACAGCTCGAAAGAGCGCGTGAAGGACGCCCCGAAGACCTATGAGGATCTCGCCGACGCCAAGTACAAGGGCAAGGTCTGCATCCGCGCCGGCAACCATCCGTACAATGTGGGCCTCATCGCCCATATGATCGTCAAGGACGGCGCCGAGAAGACCGAGAAATTCCTGACCGACCTCAAGGCCAATCTCGCCCGTAAGGCCGGCGGCGGCGACCGCGACGTCGCGCGCGACATTCTCGCCGGGATCTGCGATGTCGGCATCGCCAACTCCTACTATGTCGGCCTGATGCGTTCGGGCAAAGGCGGCGAGGACCAGGTGAAGTGGGGCGAGGCCATTAACGTCACGCTGCCGACCTTCGCCGACGGCAAGGGTACGCACGTCAACGTGTCGGGTGTCGCGCTCGCGAAGAACGCACCGAACAAGGACGAAGCCGTCAAGCTGATCGAATTCTTCGTGACGCCGGACGCGCAGAAGATCTTCGCCGAAGCGAACTACGAATATCCGGTCATCGAAGGCGCCGAAGTCAATGAGATCGTCAAGAGCTTCGGTGCGCTGAAGCCCGACGCCGTTTCGCTGACCGATGTCGCCAAGGCCCGCAAGCAGGCTGCCGAACTCGTCGACAAGGTCGGCTTCAACAACTGATCCGAGGTGAAGGCGGCCCGGCGCGTGCCGGGCCGCCTTCTTTTTCATCATGGCCGAACTGACCGCCGCCCATACGCCCTCCCGCACCGTCCGTGCGCGCCCGAGCGGCTGGCTGATCGCAAGCGGCATCATTACGTTTTTCGTGCTGGCTCCTGTCTTCGCGCTGGCGGCCATCGCGCTGCGCGGCTCCGGCGATATGTGGCCGCATCTTCTCGCCTATGTCCTGCCGGTCGCGCTGAGGGACACGGCCTTTCTTCTGATCGGCGTCGCCTGTGTGGCGGGCGTGATCGGCGTCGGCACGGCCTGGCTCGTGACCGCACACACATTCGCCGGCCGCTCGTTCTTCGACTGGGCCCTGCTGCTGCCGCTCGCCGTGCCGACCTACATCATGGCCTATGCAAGCCTTGATCTTATGCATCCGCTCGGGCCGGTGCAGGGCGCGATCCGCTTCATGCTGGGCATCGACAGCCCCGCCGATTTCCGCCTGCCGGACATCCGCTCGATGTGGGGCGCCATCCTGCTGTTCGGGCTTGTCCTTTATCCTTACGTCTACCTGACGACGCGGGCGATGTTCCTCATGCAATCGGCCTGCGTGATCGACGTGTCGCGCACCCTGGGCGCAAGCCGGATGCAGAGCTTTTTTCGCGTCGCGCTGCCGCTCGCCCGCCCGGCCATTGCCGTCGGCCTCAGCCTTGTCATGATGGAGGCGCTGAACGATCTCGGCGCGTCCGACATT
Source organism: Rhizobiales bacterium Ga0077545 (assembly GCA_001464335.1). Taxonomy (GTDB): domain Bacteria; phylum Pseudomonadota; class Alphaproteobacteria; order Rhizobiales; family Methylopilaceae; genus Flaviflagellibacter. The sequence continues at coordinate 237,517 of LNEV01000007.1, forward strand.
CTCGGCGTGCGTACGCTGACGGTCTCCATCTATTCGACCTGGGTCAACTCGTCCTCGCTGGAGGGCGCGGCGCAGATCGCCCTCGTCATGCTCGCCATCGTCGTGGCCCTCGTTGCGTGGGAGCGTTATGCGCGCCGCAATCAGCGTTTCAACGCCCAGGCGCAGCGAAGCCGCCGCATCGCCCCGCTTCCTCTGAAAGGCGGCGCGGCGCTCGGTGCGATCATCGCTTGCGCGGTTCCCATCCTGTTCGGATTTGCCGCCCCTGCGCTCTATCTCGTCAATGAAGCCTGCAAGGTTTTGATGCGCAGCGGCTTTCCGCGACACACCCTTACCGAAGCCTGGCACACGATCACCCTTGCGACGGCCGCGACCATCGTCACCGTGAGCCTCGGTCTCGTTCTCGCCTACACCGCGCGCACCTTGCGCGGCTCGTTGCCACCCCTTCTCGTCCGGCTCGGCAGCGTCGGCTATGCCATCCCCGGCACGGTGCTTGCCGTCGGCCTGCTCACCCCGCTCGCCGCCATGGACAATGCGGTCGATGGCGTGATGCGCCAATGGTTCGGCTTTTCGACAGGGCTTCTGCTGTCCGGCACGATCATCGCGCTGGTCTATGCGTACACGGTGCGTTTCCTCGCGATTTCCGCGGGCGGCGCGGAAGCCGGCTTCCAGAAGATCGCGCCGAGCCTCGATGCCGCGGCGCGCAATCTCGGCGAGAACGCGGGCGGTGTCGTCAAGCGCATTCATCTGCCGCTGTTGCGTCCTGCCCTTGGCGGCGCGGCGCTTCTCGTCTTCGTGGATTCGATGAAGGAATTGTCGGCGACCCTTTTGCTGCGTCCCTTCAATTTCGAAACGCTTGCGACTTATGTCTATGCCGAGGCCTCGCGCGGCACCTACGAGGACGGCTCGGTCGCGGCCTTGATGATCGTTCTTGTCGGGCTTCTGCCCGTTGCCTTCCTTGCCAAGGCGAGCCGCCTGCCGCATGCAGAAGGCGCGCGCGCCGGCTCGGAAAGGATTTCCTCCGGCTCTGCGGGTTGAACTTCCCCGAAAGAATATGGTTGTTGCAGGGAACTCACGGAGCCCTCGATGATCAAAATTCTTCCGCCGCTCGTTATTTCCTGGGCGACGGTCCTTGCCTTCTTCCTGTTCGGATCGTCCTGGCTGACCGGCTTCACGCCGCTCTTTGCCTTTTTCATTTTCTCGTGGCTGCTCATCGCGATCACGTTCTCGGCCCTGACCGTCGTCCATGAGGCCGAAGAACTCGCCCATCTTCTCGGCGAGCCGCTCGGCACGCTCATCCTGACCCTGTCTATCGTCATCATCGAAGTCGCGCTGATTTCCGCAGTCATGCTCAGTGCCACGGAAGCTCCGACGCTCGCTCGCGATACGATGTTTGCAGTTCTGATGATCGTGCTGAACGGCGTCGTCGGCATCGGCCTTCTGATGGGCGGCCTGCGCCATCATGAGCAGGAGTACAATCTCCAGGGCGCCTCGGCCTATCTGGCCATTCTCATTCCGCTGACCCTGATCGCAATGGTGCTGCCGAACTTCACCACCTCGACCGCCGACGGCACCTTGACCGCGTTTCAGGGAGTTTCGTTCTCCGTCTTTACGATGGTTCTTTACGGACTGTTCCTGTTCCTGCAGACCGGGCGCCACAAGGGCTTCTTCGTGGGCCCGGATCTCGACGAGAACACCCATGTCGCGGGCACGGACGCGCTGCCGCCCGACCGCGCGCCCAGCGCGAGCGAAATCGGCAAACATGTCCTGCTCCTGCTGCTGAACATCCTGCCAATCGTCATTCTCGCGAAAAGCCTTGCGGGCGTTCTCGACTACAGCATTGCGGCTCTCAACGCGCCGGTCGCGCTGGGCGGCATCCTGATCGCGATGGTGGTGTTTACCCCGGAAGGCATCTCGGCCTACCGCGCCATCGTGTCGAACCAGTTGCAGCGCGCTGTCAATCTGTGCCTTGGCGCGGCGGCCTCGACGATCGGTCTGACGATTCCGGCCGTCATGGCGATCGCGCTGTTCACGGGCAAGACGGTGATCCTCGGGCTGTCGAACATCAACATGGTGCTGCTGGCGATGACGCTGTTCGTCTGCTCCATCACCTTCTCGAACATCCGCACGACCATGCTGGAAGGCGCCGTGCATTTCACGATCTTCCTGGTGTTCCTGACGCTCGTGTTCAGCCCCTGACGCGTGCCGGGCGGCGAGCTATCCCGCGTTTGCGGCGAACGCGCCGCCGCCCTGCTCCGCCAAGCGCTCGGCACGGTCTTTCTGGTCCTGCGCGCGCTTGGTCGCGATCGACACGACGATGACGACGAAAGTGACGATGCCGATGAGGATCGTACACACCGCGTTGATCTCCGGCGTCACGCCCAGACGCACCGATGAATAGATGCGCATGGGCAAGGTGGTCGCGCCGGGGCCGGTGGTGAAGCTGGCGATGACGAGATCGTCCAGCGAGAGCGTGAAGGCCAGCATCCAGCCGGAAATCACGGCGGGCGCGATGATCGGCAGCGTGATGACAAAGAAGGTCTTGGTGGGTGTCGCGCCGAGATCCTGCGCGGCTTCTTCAAGACTGCGATCGAAACTCAGAAGCCGCGACTGAACGACGATGGCCACATAGCACATCGCGAACGTCACATGCGCGAGCGTGACGGTCCAGAAACCCCGCGCCACGCCCATCGCCACGAACAGCAGCAGAAGCGACAGGCCGGTGATGACTTCCGGCATGACCAGCGGCGCATAGACGAGGCCGGAAAAGAGCGTGCGCCCGCGGAACCGGCCGTGCCGCACAAGCGCGATGGCGGCCATCGTGCCGAGCACGGTCGCAACCGTCGCGGACAGGAAGGCAACGCGCGCCGTGACCCAGGCCGCATCCAGAAGCTGCTGGTTGTTGAACAGCGCGACATACCATTGCGTCGACCACCCGCCCCAGACCGTCACGAGGCGCGAGGCGTTGAACGAGTAGATGACGAGGATGACAATCGGTATGTACAAAAAAGCAAAGCCGAGCGTCAGCGACACCACGTTGAAGCGCGAGAGGCCCTTGTTCATCGGTCGGCCTCAAGCTGGCGCTGCTGAAAGTTCTGGTAGATCACGATGGGCACGATCAGAACGAGCAGCAGAAGCACCGCCACCGCCGAGGACACAGCCCAGTCCCGGTTGAGGAAGAACTCGTTCCACAATGTGCGGCCGATCATCAGCACGTCCGAACCGCCGAGCAGATCGGGGATGACGAACTCGCCGACCGCCGGAATGAAGCAGAGCATGCAGCCGGCAACGATGCCCGGAATCGAAAGCGGGAACGTGATCTGCCAGAACGCCTTGATCGGCGGACAGCCGAGATCGGCGGCGGCCTCCAGAAGCGTGGTGTCGAGCTTTTCAAGGCTCGCATAAAGCGGCAGCACCATGAACGGCAGATAGGAATAGACGATGCCGATGAAGACCGCTTTCTCGGTGTTCATGATGACGAGCGGCTCATTGATGATCCCGAGCCAGATGAGAAAGCCGGACAGCAGGCCTTCCGGCTTCAGGATGCCGATCCAGGCGTACACACGGATGAGGAAGGACGTCCAGAACGGCAGGATGACCATCATCAGCAACATCGGCCGGATGCTCTTCGGCGCGCGCGCCATGCCGTAAGCGATGGGATAGCCGACGAGGAGAAGCAAAGCGGTCGAGATGGCGGCGATGCGCAGGCTCGACAGGTAGGAATTGATGTAGAGCGAATCGTCGAACAGGAAGGCGTAGTTCTCGAGCGAGAAGCTTCTGATCTTGTCCAAAGTGCCCGACAGCCCGTCGGCCAGCAGATCGAATGTCGGGACATAAGGCGGCTGGGCGATGGTCGCCGTCGACAGCGAAATCTTGAAGACGATCAGGAACGGAACCAGAAAGAGCACGATGAGCCACAGAAAGGGCAGGCCGATCTCGATCGCCCTCTGCCAGCTTCTGTCCCCCGCCCTCTTGGCCATATCGTCCCTCAGTTCGTCAGGAGAACGGCCTGTTCAGGCGCCCATGTCAGCCACACTTTGTCCTCCCAGGTGATGGGCCGCTCGACAAGACGTGTCGCATTCGAAACCTGAGCCTTCACAATTTCGCCCGAAGAGAGCTTCACGCGATAGATCGACAGATCGCCGAGATAGCCGATGTCCCACACCTCGCCCGCGAGCACGTTCGCCGTTCCGGGCGCCGGCGGCTGAAGCGCGATCTTCACCTTTTCCGGGCGCAGCGCCACCCAGGCATCGGCACCCGGCGATGTCGGTACGGAAGTCGCGATCTCGATCGGCCCTTCCGTCCAGGCGCTCGCAAGGCGGATGGCCTGCCCGTCGGCTTCGGCCACCTTGGCCGGGATGATGTTCACATCGCCGATGAAATCGGCGACATAGCGCGAGCTCGGCTGCTCGTAGATTTCGCCCGGCGTCGCGACCTGGATGATCTCGCCCTGGTTCATGACCGCAATGCGGTCCGCGACCGTCATCGCTTCTTCCTGATCGTGGGTGACGATGAGGAAGGTCATGCCAAGAGTGACCTGCAGATCCGTCAGTTCGAACTGGGTCTCTTCGCGCAATTTCTTGTCGAGCGCACCGAGCGGCTCGTCGAGAAGAAGAACTTTGGGTTTGAGGGCCAGCGAGCGGGCAAGCGCAACGCGCTGGCGCTGGCCGCCGGAAAGCTGGTGCGGCTTGCGCGCGCCGAATTTCTCAAGCTTGACGAGCCGCAGCATCTCCTTGACGCGCTCGTCGCGCTCGGCCCGCGGAACATTGGCCTGTTTCAGGCCGAAGGCGATGTTGTCCGCAACGCTCATATGCGGAAACAGCGCATAGGACTGGAACATCATATTTACGGGCCGTCGGTAGGGCGGCACGCCGACGAGATCCTGCCCGGCAAGGATGACGCGCCCCTCCGTCGGTTCGTCGAAGCCGGCGAGCATGCGCATCAACGTCGTCTTGCCGCAGCCCGACGGGCCGAGCAGCGCGAAGAATTCGCGCTCGTAGATGTTGAGCGTCAGATTGTCGATGGCGGTGAAGTCACCATATTTCTTGGTGACGTTCTCGAAGCGGATGAGCGGAACGGCATCGGGATCGTTCCACGGGCTGAAGGCCCGGCGAACCGGGCCCAAGGCCGCTTTGGCAGGTGCTGGAGGCATTCGGAGCTCCCCTGGCGGAAGGCTCCTGCCTCCCGCCAGGTTTCAACTTACTGACCTGTCTTCGCTCTTGTCCACTCGCGCGTGATGACGCGCTGGAGCTTGGGGTCCTCGACGGTGGAAACCGTGTAAAGACGCTTCAGGGTCTCGGCATCCGGATAGATCGCCGGATTTTCCATGACTTCCTTGTCGACGAACTCCTGCGAGGCGAGATTGGCGTTCGCGTACTGCACGTAGTTCGTCGCCTTTGCGATGACTTCGGGGCGCATCATGTAGTCGAGGAATTTGTGCGCACCGTCCGGGTTCGGCGCATCGGCCGGGATGGCGAACTGGTCGAACCAGAGCTGGGCGCCTTCCTTCGGGATGACATAGGCGATTTCCACGCCCTTGCCCGCTTCCTCGGCACGCGCCGCGACCTGGAAGACGTCGCCCGAATAGCCGACCGCCGCGCAGATATCGCCGTCGGCGAGCGCGTTCTTCCATTCATCCGAATGGAATTTGCGGATTTTCGTGCGCAGCTTGCCGAGCGCCTCGCCGGATTTCTGGATGTCATCGGCATTCACGAAGTCCGGCGTCAGGCCGATATAGTTCATCACGGACGGCAGAAGATCCTCCGCCGAATCGAGCAGCATCACACCGCATTTCGACAAAGCTTCGAGATTCTTCTCATCGTAGAGCAGCCCCCATGAATCGAGCGGCGCATCCGGCAGGAGTTCCTTGATCTTGGCCACGTTGTAGCCGATGCCGGTCGTGCCCCACATATAGGTGACCGAATATTCGTTGCCTGGGTCGTATTTGGCGACGCGCTCGCTGATCTCGGGCCACATATTCTTGAGGTTCGGAAGCTTGGACTTGTCGAGCTTCTGGAACACGCCCGCCTTGATCTGGCGGTTCAGGAACGTCGCGGTCGGCACCACGACATCATAGCCCGTCGAGCCGGTCAGGAGCTTGGTTTCCAGGAGCTCGTTGGTGTCGAAGGTGTCGTAGACGACCTTGATACCGGTCTCCTTGGTGAAGTCGGCGAGAATCTCCTCATCGATATAGTCCGACCAATTGTAGATCCGGATCTCCTGAGCGGAGGCCGAGCTGACGGCCAGAAGGCCGAGCGCCAGCGCCGAAGCGCCAAGGGCTTTACGGAAAACGCCAAATGTCATGATACCGAGCATTCCTCCACACAGGACCGGAAACAGGCTATGGGTGCATCTACCGGGCCACAAGCGCACCTTTTCAAACAATTCTGCTACTTTTGGACGATCCGGCAACCCCATTCTCGGGAAGAAATGTCGGCGGATTGACGCCTTAAGCGCCACCCGGCACTCTTGGGGAAGCCGCCGCACACCGCGCGCGGCACCAAAAAACGGAGCGCAGCCGGGCCTGAGGGTCTGGACCGCGTGCCCCCGAAGCCCGCGCGGGCTTCACTCTTTCTTTCGGGCGCGCGGTTTATGCAAAACCGCATGAGCAAGAAAAAACCCACGAAAGACACCGCTTCTTCCCTGCGCGGCGTCGCCAATGTCGATGAAGCCCGCACCTGGCTGGCCGCCCGGGGCATCACCGAGCTCGAATGCGTCGTGCCGGATCAGGCCGGAGTCGCGCGCGGCAAGATCATGCCGACGTCGAAATTCTTCAACGCCCCGGCGATGAATCTGCCGTCCTCGATCTTTTACCAGACGATCGCTGGAGAATACACGGAAGACGATGTGCCCGGCGCGGGCGATCCCGCCGATGCCGACCTCGTTCTCGAGCCCGATTTCTCGACCCTTTCGGTCGTGCCGTGGGCGAGCGATCCGACCGCCCAGCTCATCCACGACTGCTTCCACCGCGATGGCCGACCCATCGAGGTCGCGCCGCGCCAGCTCCTGCGCCGCGTCATCGAGCTTTACACCCGCAAGGGCTGGTATCCGATTGTCGCACCGGAAATCGAGTTCTACCTCGTCAAGCCGAACACCGACCCCGACTATCCGCTCGAGCCGCCGGTCGGCCGTTCCGGCCGTCCGGAAACCGGCCGCCAGAGCTATTCGATTTCGGCGGTGAACGAGTTCGACGATCTGTTCGAGGATATTTACGACTTCTCGGAAGCGCAGGGACTTGAGATCGACACCCTCATCCATGAAGAGGGCGCCGCCCAGATGGAAATCAATCTGCGCCACGGCGATCCGCTCGAGCTTGCGGATCAAGTGTTCATGTTCAAGCGCACCATCCGCGAGGCCGCGCTCGCGCACAACATCTACGCGACCTTCATGGCCAAGCCCATCGCCAACCAGCCGGGCTCGGCCATGCACATTCACCAGTCGATCCGCGACAAGGCAGGCAAGAACATCTTCTCGAGCGACAAGGGCGAGCCGACCAAGGAGTTCTATGCCTTCATCGCGGGACAGCAGAAATACATCCCGCATGTGATGTGCATACTTGCGCCCTACGTGAACTCCTACCGCCGCCTGACCAAGGCCGCGACCGCGCCGATCAATGTCGCCTGGGGCCACGACAACCGCACAACCGGTCTTCGCGTGCCGCCCGCCAAGGCGGAATCGCGCCGCGTGGAGAACCGCATCCCTTCCTCCGACGCCAACCCCTATCTGGCCATCGCCGCGAGCCTTGCCTGCGGCTATCTCGGCATGATCGAGGGCGCCACGCCAAGCTCGCCGGTCGAAGGCTCGGCGCACGGTCTCGATTACGATCTGCCGCGCGGCCTGCTCGAAGCGGTTGCCCTGTTCGAGGAGTCCGAAGAGCTGAAGGAGGTTTTCGGCCCCGAATTCGTGGCAACCTATGCTGCGATCAAGAAGGGCGAATTCGAAACCTTCATGCGCGTCATCAGCCCCTGGGAGCGCGAGTTCCTGCTGCTGAATGTGTGATTGCGGTGGCTGACACCTATTACGAGGCCACGGCGGAGCCGGGTGAACAACACCCGGCTCTCGCCGGACGCAGGACCGCCGATGTCTGTATCATCGGCGGTGGCTTTACGGGCCTCGGCGCGGCTTTGGCGCTGCGCGAGAAGGGGTTCGTCACCATCCTCCTCGAAAAGAGCCGCATCGCTTCCGGCGCGTCCGGCCGCAATGGCGGGCAGATCCATACGGGCCTGCGGCGAGATCAGGTCTACCTGGAACGAAAATTCGGCCGTTCCGACGCCTGGAAGCTCTGGGAGATCGGCCAGGCGGCCATCGCGAAGATCGACGACAACCTCGCCCGATACGGCATCGAGGCCGACCGCCGCCACGGCATGATCTATGCCGACCACCGTGCGCGCATCGTCCGCGACACGCATCATTACGTCGAACACCTCAAAGCGCATTACGCCTACGACAAGGCCGAGAAGCTGGAGCGGCGGGGCGTGCGCGCGCTGATCGGCTCTTCCGATTATCACGGCGGCATGGTCGATCATGGCGGGGGCCACCTGCACCCGCTGAAATACGCGCGCGGGCTCGCCCGTGCTGCCGTGAGCCTCGGCGCGGAGCTCTTCGAGAACACCCGCGTGACCCGCATCGAACCGGGCACGAAGGCCCGTGTCGTGACGGAAAACGGCGAGGTCGAAGCGGATTTCGTGATCGTCGCGGGCGACAGCCTGATGCAGGGACTTGTCACCGAAGCCGATGCACGCATCCTGCCCATCGTCTCGACGATCGGCGTCACCGCGCCGCTCGGCGAGAGGCTGAAGGATTATCTGACGACAGAGATGGCGGTCGCCGACAGCCGTTTCGTCGTCAACTATTTCCGTCCGACACCGGACGGCCGGCTTCTGTTCGGCGGCGGCGAGAGCTATTCCTCGACCTCGGTTCCCGATCCCGGCCGCCTTGTGCGCACGGCCCTCAAGACGGTCTTTCCGGGCCTTCGGGACACGCCATTCGACCACGCTTGGAGCGGTATTGTCGGCATCACCCCGACGCGCCTGCCGCTGGTGCGTCGCCTCCACCCCAATATCCTGCTCGCGGCGGGCTATTCGGGCCAGGGCGTCGCGCTTGCCCCCTTTGCCGGGTCCGTGCTGGCCGAGGCCGTCTCGGGCACGCTGGAGCGTTTCGATGTTCTGGAAAAGCTTCCGGTGCCGCCCTTCCCCGGCGGGACCGCGCTGCGCCATCCCCTGATGATGCTCGCAATGCTGTGGTACGCACTTCGTGACCGGCTCTGAAATCAATTCCGGATATTTGTAAGGTTCCATTTATCTGGAACTTAAATCAAAGCGCGTACACATCCCGGCGCACCACACAGGAGCTGGGGAATGTTCACACCAGGTAAAACGCTGACGGCGGCTGCGGCCGCCCTTGTTCTGACAACCGGCATGTCCATGCAGGCCGAAGCGCGCGGCAGCGGCGGCGCCATCGCCGCCGGTGTGATCGGCGGCATTGCGCTTGGCGCGCTGGCCACCAGCGCAGCACGCTCCAACAACGTCTATCGCGCCCCGCCCGCCTATCATTACGACGCGCCCGGCGGTTCCTACGGCCCGAGCTACCGGCCGCGCTATGGGGTGCTTTACAGCCCGACCGAGAACCAGGCCATCGAGGCCTGCCGCCGCGGCCTTCTGGTCGTCGCACGGCGCTACGGCGCCTTCGACGCCCGGCTGAACGATGTCGACTACATCGACCGCACGCCCAATGGCGGCTATCGCCTCCAAGTCGAGATCACGATGTTCTACCCGAACGCCCAGCGCGAATCCGAAGTCGTCTGCAACACGAAGAACGGCGCCCTGCTCAACGCGCAGGCGATCAACTGATGTTGTAGGGCCGGTCTTCGGACCGGCCCTATTTCCTGCCGTGAATTGGGCGCGCCGCGCCGCCGTTCACCCCGCATTCAGCCATAATCTGCGATGACATTACTGAGGGGCGGCATTCGCAGCCGCTTTTGGGGATCGTCATGCAGTCCATCAAGCTTCTCGCCGCAGCATCGGCCGCGGCTCTCGTGCTCTGTGCGCCCGCCGAGGCGCGCGACCGCCATTATCACCGTCATCACGGCAACGGAGCCGCCGTCGGTGCCGCGCTGGGCGCCGGCATCTTTCTCGGGGCTCTGGCCGGCACCGCCGCCGCCAATGCGCGCGAGCCCGTCTATGTCGCGCCACCGCCTCCGCCGCCGGTTCCGGAATACGGCGCCTATTATCGCGACCGCGGCGAACAGGCCAGCGATGCAGTCGAAGCCTGCCGCAGCGGCCTTCTCGGCGCGGCCCGCCGGTATGGCGCTTTCGACGCCGAAATCGGCGACATCTATTCGGTGCGCCCCACCGAATTCGGCCATCGCGTGCGCGCCGAAGTCACCATCGATTATCCCGATTACAGCCGCACCTCGGTCGTCACCTGCCGGACCGAAGACGGCCTTCTCGTGTCGGCTCGCACCGAAGACTGATCCGATCCGAGGCAACCGGAAGGGCCGGGCCATGTGCCCGGCCCTTTTGTTTGCGCATTTTGCATATGGCGGGGCAAACCGCTAAAGACGGGCCGCGGCGCGGAGGCCCAATGACCGAAAAACCTATTCTCGTTACCGGTGTTGCAGGCTTTATCGGCCGCGCCTTTGCCGATCGGCTTCTCGGCCAGGGCATTGCGGTTGTCGGGGTGGATTCGCTCGAAAACCCGCTTCTGCCCGAGTTGTCCGAGGCGCGGCTCGGCACGCTGCGCAACCGCCCCGGCTTCACCTTCGAGAAAGTGGATCTCGCCGACCGCGCGGCGAGCGACGAGCTGTTTCGCACCCATCGTCCGGATGTGATCGTGCATCTGGCCGCCCGCGCGGGCGTGCGCGCCTCGATGGAACAGCCTCACGCCTACACACGCGCCAATGTCGAAGGCTTCCTGAATGTGCTGGAAGCCGCGCGCAACGGCGATGCCCGACATCTCATCTATGCGTCGTCCAGCTCGGTCTATGGCGCGCGCAGCGAAGCGCCGTTCTCGGAGACGGACGCGGTCGATCATCCCGTTTCGCTCTACGCCGCAACAAAGCGCGCCAACGAGCTGATGGCGCATTCCTATTCGCACCTCTACGGCATTCCGACGACGGGCCTGCGCTTTTTCACCGTGTACGGACCTTACGGACGGCCGGACATGGCCGTCTACATGTTCACGAAGGCCGTGTTTGAAGGCACGCCCATCACGCTTTACGAAGGCGGATCGCTGCTGCGCGACTTCACCTATGTCGACGATATCGTGGAAGGCATGGCGCGGCTCATCCCGCATGCACCGGTGGGCGAAGACGCCGAGGACGCACGCCCGGACCGGGCGGCTGCCCCCTACCGGCTGTTCAACATCGGAAATCAGGACGCGGTGCGCGTGCGCGATCTCGTCTTCTACATCGAAGAGGCCGCGGGCAAGAAGGCGGTGATCCGCTCGCTGCCGATGCCCCTGAGCGATGTGCCCATGACCTGCGCGACCACGGAAGAATTGTCCGCACTGACCGGGTTCGAGCCGTCCACGCCTCTGAAGGAGGGCGTTGCGCGTTTCGTCCAATGGTATCGGGGGTTTTACGGGGTGTGACGCCTCTCCCGCGCGGGACAGGAAAGAATTACGCCGCGAACACGCGGTAGCGTTCGGGGATCAGGCCAAGCGTTTCGCCGATCTTCGGCTCCTGGCCCGCCGGGACAGACGCTTCGATGGTCGTGCGGCCGCCATCGACCGGCACCGAAATGTCCACGCGATGGATCGGGCCGAAGCGGCGCACCGCAAGAACCTGCCCTTCAATGGCCGACAGACCGGGCTGTGCAATCTCGATGTCGTGCGGACGCACGAACAGGCGGGCCGCGCCGGAAATGCCGTCCGCATTGATCGAGAGCTTGCGCTCGCCGACGCGCGCGACACCGTTCTCGACCGTGATCGGAAGCGCGACACTCTCGCCGATGAAATCGTGCACGAAGGCCGAAGCGGGGCTGTCATAGACATCCGAGGGCGTACCGACCTGCTCGATCTTGCCGTGGCCCATGACAACGACGCGGTCGGAGACTTCAAGCGCCTCTTCCTGGTCATGGGTCACAAGGATCGAAGTGACATGCAGCTCGTTGTGCAGACCGCGCAGCCAGCGGCGCAAATCCTTGCGCACCTTTGCGTCGAGGGCACCGAACGGCTCGTCGAGCAGCAGCACACGCGGCTCGATGGCGAGCGCACGCGCAAGCGCGACACGCTGGCGCTGACCGCCCGAGAGCTGCGAGGGATACCGATCCGCCAGCGATGCGATCTGGACGAGATTGAGAAGCTCCTCGACCTTCTGCCGGATCGCGAATTCCGGCTTGCGGACCTTGCGCGGGCGCACGCGCAGGCCGAACGCGATGTTGTCGGCCACCGTCAGATGGCGGAACAGCGCGTAATGCTGGAACACGAAACCGACATCGCGCTCCTTCACCGTCAGCGACAGCGCATCCTCGCCATCGAACCGGATATCGCCGCTGTCCGGCCATTCAAGGCCCGCAATGATCCGCAGAAGGCTCGTCTTGCCGGACCCGGACGGGCCCAGCAGCGAGATCAGCTCGCCCGACTTGATGTTCAAGTTGATGTTATCGAGCGCCCGAAACGTACCAAACGTCTTGGAGACGGCGTTAACGTCGATTTTCATCGCTTGTGGTCCTCGGCAAGGCGGTATTCGAGAATGGATTTCAGGATCAACGTCACCAGCGCAAGCAGCGCAAGCAACGAGGCGACGGCGAAGGCTGCCGCGAACTGATATTCGTTGTACAGGATTTCGACGTGGAGCGGCATCGTATTCGTTTCGCCCCGGATATGGCCGGAAACGACGGACACCGCGCCGAATTCACCCATTGCACGCGCATTGCACAGCAGCACGCCATAGAGCAGCGCCCATTTGATGTTCGGCAGCGTGACTTTGAGGAAGGTCTGCCAGCCGGACGCACCCAGCGTGATGGCCGCCTCTTCCTCGGCCGTCCCCTGCTCCTGCATGAGCGGGATGAGCTCGCGGGCAACGAAGGGGAAGGTAACGAAAACGGTCGCCAGAACGATGCCCGGCAGCGCGAAAATGATCTTGTAGCCGTTGTCGATGAACCAGTAGCCGAAAAACCCTTGTGCGCCGAACAGCAGCACGAAAACGAGGCCCACGACCACCGGCGACACCGAGAACGGCAGATCGATCAAGGTCAGAAGAAAGCCCTTGCCGCGGAATTCGAATTTCGCGATCGACCAGGCCGCAACAAGGCCGAAGGCCACGTTCAGGACAAGCGAAATCGCAGACGCCGTCAGCGTGAGCTGGATGGCGTGCCATGCGTCCGGCTCGACCAGAGCGGCAACATAGACTTCCCAGCCGCGCGAAAAGGCCTGCTGGAACACGGAAATCAGGGGCAACACGATGAAGAGAGAAAGAAAGCTCAGGGCGATCGTAATCAATGCCCAGCGCACAGGTGCCGGCTCCGTGCGAACGGGTCTCGGGATGACCGACGCCTGGGCCGCAAATTCAGCTTCGAGTATAGTCGCAGACACACTTGTCATGACATGTCCCATCACCTTCCAACGCGCGTATCGGTCCAGCGCTGAAGCTGGTTGATCGCGAACAGAAGAACAAAGCTGATCAGAAGCATGATGACCGCAATCGCCGTCGCGTCCGCATAGCGGAACTCCTCAAGACGGATCACGATCAGAAGCGGCAGGATCTCAGACACATTCGGCAGATTTCCCGCGATGAAGATGACCGATCCATACTCGCCGACCGCGCGCGCGAAGGCGAGCGCGAAACCGGTCAGGAGGGCCGGGAGTACGGCCGGAACGATGACCTTGAAGATCACCTGCCAGCGCGCGGCACCAAGGCTCGATGCAGCCTCCTCCAGTTCGCCGTCGAGATCTTCGAGCACCGGCTGAACCGTACGCACGATGAACGGCAGACCGATGAAGACGAGCGCGACATAGATGCCGAGTGGCGTGTAGGACACCTTGATTCCGAGCGGCGCGAGGAACTGGCCGATCCAGCCGTTTTCCGCATAAAGCGTCGTGAGAGCTATGCCCGCGACAGCGGTGGGAAGCGCGAATGGAATGTCGACGATGGCATCGAAGATACGACGTCCCGGAAAATCGTAGCGGACGAGAACCCAGACCACGATCGAGCCGAGAACGGCGTTCGTGACGGCCGCGAGGAACGAAATACCGAACGAAATCTTCAACGCGTTCAGCACGCGCGAACTGGTGAGAATGGCCAGGAACTCATCGAGCGACAGCTCGAAGGTCTTGATGAAAAGACCCGCCAGCGGAATGAGAACGATCAGGCCGAGCCATGTCACAGTAAGACCGAACGTGATCCCGAAGCCCGGGATCACGCTCTTCTCACGCTTCAGGATTCGCCCGGGGGCAAAGGCTGTCATCGGACAAAACCTTCAAGAAACGTCGTTACCTGGCGTAGACCTTGTCGAAGGTGCCGCCATCATCGAAATGTTCCTTCTGGGCCTTGCGCCAGCCGCCGAAGGCATCGTCGATGGTAAACAGCTCAACCTTGGCGAATTTGTCCTTGTATTTCTCGGCAACCTTCTCGTCGCGCGGGCGATAGAAGTGCTTGGCGGCGACCTCCTGGCCCTCCGGCGAGTAGAGATAGTTCAGATAGGCCGTCGCGACTTCGCGCGAACCTTTCCTGTCGACCACGCGATCGACCACGGCAACCGTCGGCTCGGCAAGAATGGAGATCGAGGGCGTCACGATTTCGAACTTGTCGCCGAGTTCGGCGAGCGACAGATAGGCTTCATTTTCCCAGGCGAGCAGAACATCGCCAAGACCGCGCTCGACGAAGGTGACGGTCGAGCCGCGCGCGCCGGTGTCGAGCACCGGAACATTGGCGAGCAGCTTCTTGACGAATTCAGCCGCCTTCTCGTCCGAACCCTCCTTCTGCCTGGCGTAGTGCCAGGCCGCGAGGTAATTCCAGCGGGCGCCACCCGATGTCTTGGGGTTCGGTGTAATGACCTGAACGCCATCCTTGATCAGATCGTCCCAATCCTTGATGCCCTTCGGATTGCCTTTGCGGACGAGAAACACGATCGTGGACGTGTAAGGCGCGGAATTGTCGGCCAGCTTCTTCTGCCAGTCGGCAGCCAGAATGCCCTTGTCCGCAATGGCGTCGATGTCATAGGCGAGGGCAAGCGTAACGACGTCGGCCTCGATGCCGTCGATAACAGCGCGGGCCTGTTTGCCGGAGCCGCCATGCGACTGCTTGAACGTAAGCTCCTCGCCCTTGTCGGCCTTCCACTTCGCGGCGAACGCCTTGTTGAATTCGACATAGAGTTCACGCGTCGGATCATACGAGACATTGAGCAGTTCGGCCGCGAAGGCCGGAACCGACAGCAAGCCGACGACGGCAGCGGTCGTGAGGAGCTTCCTGAGCATTTGGTATCCCTCCGCCCAATCCATACCGATTAGGTAGACTTATCTCTGCATATGCAGATGGGATATGTCAATAATATCCGAACGCATTTTGTTTGTTTTATAAAATCACACTTTTTATTGGTATTATTTGCGTGCGGTGCGACCGGATGCGGGTAACGCCTCGTTCAATGGCCCGGGATATGGATGCCGCATTCCGTCTTGCCGGTTCCGCGCCAGCGGCCCGCGCGCACGTTCTCGCCGGGCAGGGTGCGGCTCGTGCAGGGCATGCAGCCGATCGAGGAGAAGCCATGCTTCTGCAAGGGATGCAGCGGCAGGTGATGCTGGACGAAATAGGACTGGATATCCTGCGCCCCGAAATTGGCCAGCGGATTGACCTTGATGCGCGGCCCGTCGGCCTCGACGACAGGCAGGTCGCTGCGGCTTTCGCCGTGATAGCGCTTGCGTCCGTTGATCCAGGCTCCGAGACCGTCGAGCGCACGGCCCAGCGGCTTCACCTTGCGGAAGCCGCAGCAGGCATCCGTATCGGCCGACCACAGCATGCTTTCGGGGTCGAGCTGTGCGGCGTCTTCGACGTCCGGCGTAAAAACGCGAATGTCCGACAGCCCCAGCTTCTCCTGAAGCTCGTCGCGGTAGGCGAACGTCTCGGGAAACAGCATTCCTGTGTCGAGAAACAGAACCGGCGTACGGGGATCGACCTCTGCGATCATGTGCAGGAGGACAGCCGATTCCGTGCCGAAGGACGACACCGCGGCGATCCCGCCCTCGAAATTTTCGTCGAGAAGACGTTCCAGAACCTTCTGCGGCGTTGCACCGCCCAAAGCCCCGTCGAGCGCGTTGGCGCGCGCCGTCAGGGCCGGATCGGAAGGGGTCGCGAGATCGAACATCAGGTCACGCTTTCAGTCTGGCGGGCATGGCCCGTGATCCGGGATATGGCGGCGCCGAATCTGTCGCGCCAAGGGCGCGAGCGGCGCACGACCTGGCCGAGCACAAGAAGCGCCGGTCCTTCGCCGGCCTGTTTCACGAGGTCGGGCAGCTCTTCGAGAGTGCCGGTGACGGTTCGCGCATCCGGCCGTGTGCCATTGGTAATGACGAGCACAGGCGTGTGCGGATCGCGCCCCGCCTCGACGAGCCCCCTGGCAACAAGCGGCGAGGTGGCACGGCCCATATAGATTGCGAGGGTCGTGTCGTTGCGCACGAGGCCCGTCCAGTCGATGGCCTCGGCGTCCGCGGCGCGGTGCGCGGTCATCAAGGTGAGGCGCGCGCTTTCCTTGCGGTAGGTCAGCGGCAATTCGGCTGCCGCCGCACAGCCGAGCGCAGCCGTGATGCCGGGCACGATGAAAACCTCGATGCCCGCGGCCTGAAGATGCTCCATCTCCTCGCCGCCACGCCCGAAAACGAAAGGGTCCCCGCCCTTCAGGCGCACGACGCGGAGCCCTCGCCGCGCCGCTGCGGAAAGCTCCTGATTGATGTCGCGCTGGGCGATGCATTTGGTGCCCGCCTTCTTGCCGACGAAGACGCGCTCCGCATCGCGGCGGGCAAGATCGAGCACTTCGGGGGTCACAAGATCGTCGTGGAAAATGATGTCCGCATCCTGAAGCACACGCAGCGCCTTCAGGGTCAGCAGTTCCGGATCGCCCGGGCCTGCCCCGACGAGATACACAACGCCCTGCCCGGCACCTGGGTCGCGTCCCGACAATTTGTCATCGAGCGCCACGGTCGCTTCGTCCATACGACCTGCCAGGGCCGCGGCCCCGATGGGGCCATCCACCACCTCTTCCCAGAACGCCCGGCGTGCGGACACATCCGGCGCAATGCCGGCGAGGCGCTCGCGGCGCGAACCGATCAGATCGGCAAGATCGCCGAGCCGTGCAGGCAGAAGGGATTCGATCTTCGCCCGAAGGCGCCGCGCCAGAACGGGCGCCGCCCCTTCCGTGCCGATGGCCGCGAGCACCGTTCCGCGATCGATGATGGCCGGGGTGATGAAGCTGCAGAGTTCGGTGCGGTCGACGACATTGACCGGAATACCAAGGGCGCGGGCACGTTCCGAAAGCACGCGGTCCGCCGGATCTCCGGCCGAGGACACGACAAGTGCCGCGCCGATCAGCTCGACGCTGTGCGGGTCCACCGCCGGATGAAGCTCAATCCGTCCCTCGTCGGCCAGTCTCTGGAGTTCGGCTTCCGCATGATCGGCAAAGACGCGGATGTGCGCGCCTGTCTTTGACAGGAGCCGCGCCTTGTTGAGCGCCGGTTCTCCGCCGCCGAAAATGAAAACCGGCCGATCCTTCAGATCGACGAAAATCGGAAAATAGCGCATTGACCCGCTTCCGGCCGTCCCGCGGCTCTGCGGACTTACATAACAACTATTCCAAACATGTTAAAGAGACAGAATAACATATAAAATATGTTATTTAAATATCCTGCTGCTCAGCCCCCGGAACGTTCAGGCCGCAATCGAGCAGGCATTTCCAGGCATCGTCCGCCGTCTCGGCAAATCTGAAAAGGGCCAGATCGTCCGGCGAAATCATCCCCTCCTCCGCGAGCGCCTCGAAATTGATGACGCGAGTCCAGTAATCCTTGCTGAACAGGACGATGGGTATCGCCGGGGCCTTGCCGGTCTGCCGGAGCGTCAGAAGCTCGAACAATTCGTCCATCGTGCCGAAGCCTCCCGGAAAGACGACGAGGGCCGCCGCCCGCATGGCCAGATGCATTTTCCGCATCGCGAAATAGTGGAACAGGAACGTCAGGTCCGGCGTCGAATAGGCATTCGGTTCCTGCTCGAAAGGCAGACGGATGTTGAACCCGATGCTGGGGGCCCCGGCATCCGTCGCGCCACGATTCGCCGCCTCCATGATGCCTGGCCCGCCGCCCGTCGCGATGACGTTGTCCAGCACGCCATCCGAGGGTCGCAGCGCTCCGCCGCGTTCCGACGCGATGCAGCCAAAACGCCGCGCCTCGTCGTAAAGGCGCGCGGAATCGAGGCCCGAACGCGGCTCCTGGCCGGGCATCAGTGGCGCCGAGGCACGGTCCTTGTCGGACGAACCGCCCGGCAGAATGCGCGCCGATCCGAACACGACGATTGTGGAGCGAATACCCCAGGCGCGCAGGCGCTCCTCTGCCTTGGAATATTCCAGCAGAAAACGCACGCCGCGCGTCGAATCGCCGAGCAGATAATCGCTGTCGAGCGCGGGCAGAAGATAGGCGCTGGAAATCTTTTGCGCCGAATTGTCGGGTGGCGTGTCGGTCATTCGCCGACCGTCGTGAGCTTCGCCTTGCGCTTTTTCTTCTGCGGCTCTTCCTCGGCTTCGGCCGTGAACTGCAGCGAGCTCAGATGTGCGTATGTACCACTCAGCTTCATCAATTCCCCATGCGTACCGGATTCGACAAGGCGCCCGTTGTCCATGACGTGGATGATGTCCGCCTTGCGGACCGTTGCAAGCCGATGGGCGATCACGATCGTGGTGCGACCTTTCATCAGGCGATCGAGCGCATCCCGCACGCGCGCCTCCGACACGGCATCGAGTGCGGAGGTCGCCTCGTCGAGCAGAAGGATCGGCGCGTCGCGCAGCATCGCGCGGGCAATGGTGACGCGCTGGCGCTGGCCGCCCGAAAGGTTGGCACCGCCCTCGCCAACGGACCTCTTGTAGCCTTCCGGATGCTCGACGATGAATTCGTGGGCGTTGGCCGCTTTCGCCGCGGCAACAACCTGATCTTCGGTCGCGTCCGCCATCCCGGCGCGAATATTGTCTTCAACCGACCCTTCGAACAGAAACGAATCCTGGTTGACGAGCGCGATATTGCTGCGCAGCGATTGCGCGGTCACATCGAGAATATTCTGACCGTCGATTAGAATCCGACCCGACTGGGGATCGTAAAACCGCTCGATAAGCGCGAAAA
Organism: Rhizobiales bacterium Ga0077545; assembly: GCA_001464335.1. GTDB lineage: Bacteria > Pseudomonadota > Alphaproteobacteria > Rhizobiales > Methylopilaceae > Flaviflagellibacter. The sequence continues at coordinate 256,822 of LNEV01000007.1, forward strand.
TCGTGGACTTTCCGGCCCCAGATCCGCCGACCAGCGCCGACACTTTTCCCGCCGGAAAACGCACCGATATGTCGTTCAGCGCATTGGAAGCCTCACCATAGGTGAAACTGACGCCGTCGATCTCGATCTCGCCCGTACCGACGATCAGCGGTTTCGCGTCGGGCTTGTCCAGATAGAGCGGTGTCCGGTCGAGGAATTTGTACATGACGCCCACACCCACCAACGTCGTTTCGAGATTGAGCGTGAGGCGTGCGAGGTTTTTCGCAGGCGCGTACGTAAAGAGAAGAGCCGTCAGAAACGCCAGCAGCGATCCGGCATCGCGGCTGCCCTCGGCAACGCCAAAGCCCGCATAGAGAATGGTCAGTCCGAGCGCCACGCCGACAAGCGTCTCCATGATCGGCCCGGACCGCGCGCTGAGATTGTTGATCTTCATCATGCGCTGGGCGGTGACATTGACGTTTCCCGTCATCTCGTCGCCCATGCGCTGTTCAAGACCGAACGACTTCACGACACGGATGCCGATCATCGAATCCTTCAGGCGACCGATGATGATCGCCATGCCTGCATGTTCCTGCCGGCCGATATTGCGGATGCGCCGCCGGATCGAGGTGATGCCCCACAGTGCGCCCGGCGCGACGAGAAACGCGATCATCGACAGGATAGGATCCATCGCCACCATGACCGCGGTCAGGCTGATGAGCGAAAGAAGGTCCCTGCCGAGGCTTGTGATCAGCAGATGCATCAGGTTCGCGACGGCGTGGGCGCCGTTCGAGAAATACATCACCAGTTCGCCGATGGATGCTGTGTTGAAGAAGCGCATGTCCTGCGCCAGCAAGTGGCGATAGATGCGGTTCTGATGATCGGCGACGATGTCGCGGCTGATCGCGTTCATCACGGTTGTCTGCGCGTAATCGGCGATCCCGCGCCCGGAATAGATCACCAGCACTCCCGCCGCGATGCCCCAGATCAGCGCCGAGTTCTGGCTGATGAAGACGTCGTTGACGATGTTCTTGATGATCCAGGCGCTGGCGCCGGTCAGTCCCGAAACCACCGCCATGAGCCCGAAGGCAAGCGCGTAACGCGGCATATAGCGACGCCCATTCTCGCGCAGCACGCGCGCGATGAGCTTCCTGCCTTCGTCATTGCCGAACAGCTTCTTGGTTTTTGCCACCACGCCCGGAACCGTCTCCTGATTTCACGCTTCGCTTTGCCGCATGAAACCGCATCGCGCAAAGAGCCCATCGTCGAGCAACGCGACGGATTAATGGCGCCAGCGCAAGATCGGTCAGGTCGCGCTTTGACGCGCCCGTTTATTTCGCACTTTCAACGGCAGCGCAATGCGCCCTCAAAGCCCCGCCCCCATGACGGCGTCGCTGGAGGATAGAGCCCATGTCTCGGATCCGGGGCGGAAACCGGCTCAGGCGCGAGCGAGCTTTTGGCGGCGCGAGAGCGTGACTCTCTCGACCAGCAGAAACGAAAGTGTTGCCAGCAGTCCCGTTACGACAATCCCTCCAGCACAGATCGCCAGTCTTACAAGCCATTCCGGTCCTTCGACAATCTTCGTTACCTCGCGGTGGACCAGCGGGTAGAAGGGGTAGTGCCACAGATAAATACTGTAGCTGGCGCGGCCGATTAGGCGCATGGGCGCGCTCTCCAGCATGCGGATCAGCACGTTTGTCGGCGAAGCCACGACGATGCCGGCAACGAGCAGCGCCGCGGAAATGGCTATGGCCGAATAACCCCACAATTGAAGCCAAGGAAGCAGCTTGAACCAGCCTTCCGATGTCCAAAGGACAGCACACAGCGCCCCGAGCGATGCAAGGCCCACAGCAATGCTGGCCCCCCCAAGCTGTCTTTGCTTCAGTTCTCCACTTGCGAGATAGGCCAAAGCGCCGAAGCCGAAAGTGTCAAGGCGGCAAAGCGTGAATGCATAGACGGCGTTATCGGATGCCCCGAAAGAGAACAGCAAAATTCGGGTCGCAACGGCCACGGCGATCAAAATGATGGCGGCTCGTTTGATCGATCCCGCCAGCATCACGACCGCGGGAAACAGAATATAGAAATGGATCTCGACCGCGAGAGACCAAAGATGAGCAAGCTTTACGTACGCATCGGAGAACGCGCCGCGAGACACAAACCCGGCATAGTAGTCGCTTGTCATAAGCCACAGATGCACTTGCGACTTGATCACATGCGACTGGGGCCAGAACGTTTGCGCAACGAGAAGCGTCAGCCCCACACAGACGAAATAGGCCGGAAGAATCCGGCGGGCGCGACGGCCGAGGAAAGAGCCATAGCCCGCCAAGGTGTCGACCTGATCGCGGTCAAGGATGCTCGCGATCAGAAAGCCCGACAGGACGAAGAACAGATCGACACCGATCCAGCCAATTTTGAAGCCGAGATAGTGGATGAGAATGACAAAAGTAACGGCAATCGCCCGCAGCCCGTCCAGGCCCTGATAATAGATGCCTCGCGTTTGCAATGAATGTCTCCCCCGACACTCGGAATACCAACGGGACCGGCAACAATCAAACACCGTCGGGCGTCGCACCGCGACGGCGCGCGCGTGCTCCTAGGCAGGCTCGCCACATCTTGGAAACAGCGCATATGTTGAAGAGGATGAGGGGAAGTGGTGCCTGGGGCCGGGGTCCACCCGTTATTGCGCGCCAGTGACTTAGCCCGAAAGTGGGAAAGTGTCACTCTCATAGGCTGGCGCTGCGGCTCGTTTCAATCCTTCCCACTTTAAGGAGCAGACCTATGGCTGATACGGAGAGCATGGGAAAGCTGGAGCAAGTCGCGCGGGCGATATGCTTTAGCGATGCGTCCAAGATGACGGGACCGGGCACATGCAAGGCGCAGCGGGAGTTTTCGTGGGAGCCAGACGGCGCCCATATCGACAAGTTCGTGGACCGGCATTGGAAAGAGCACACACACGCGGCACACTTTGCGATGCTGGCTATGGCGGTTCCAACTAACGCTATGCTTGATGCTGGTGGGGCCGCCATGACAAAGCCGGGAGGGTTGCGTGGGCAATGGGATGTCTATGCCGCCATGATAGATGCCGCTCTTAACGAGCAATCAGAGAAAGCAGGAGGGTAGGATGGAGGCAACTAAAGCACTTCTCGCCGAAGCCCGCGCTATGCTTCTAGCAAAGGCTGACGACCTGTCTATGGGTTCGCCAGTTATGGAACTGTGCGACCGGATCGACGCAGCAATTGGTCCCGCCCGCATCTCGGATGTGATTCAGCAATCCGAATCACCGCTTCTTGGCGGCCAGTCGCCACGCCCGGTTCCGCCGACGCCGAACACAATCGAATGCGACGCTAGGGCCAAATGACACCCCGTCGCTTTCACACAGAGCTAGGTGGAGCGATAGTTATCGTAGCGCTCTGCTGTGCTGCTGTCTGGGGTATTGTGGAGATGATACGGGAGATGTGTTGCAGGTAGGTCATGCCGATAGAAACAATCAGCGACTTTCTCGCCAACGACATGGGGCTGTCGTTCCATTGCTCGAAATGCGAGACCTGCAAGCCGGTCAATCTTCGTAGGCTGGGTGAGCTCAAGGGAATGGACTTCAGTCTGTATTCCGACGATCTGGGGCTACGGTGCCCGGTCTGCAAAACCAGCGCGTCACTGAGCTACTCCGTAATCGCGCCGGGGACGTCATCGTACCATGAAGGCGTGAATTGGGAGCGTGGCTAGTCGTCCTCGCAAAGCTCCACGATCATTTCCGTTTTCAGGATCGTGAGCATTCCAAGAGCAGTCGGCCCGACGACAGAGCCAAGCATGATCTTTGTATAGCGGTCGCCTTGGTGGGTTGCGATCAGGGCGATGCCGTCAACATCTCCGGTTCTGGCAGCCTCCAGAAGATGCTCCAAGGCTGAAACGACTTCCGCGACAGGCTCGGGGTTCTCCGGCTGCTCGACCGGCCCGCCTCTCAGGCTGATGACCTTATCGCTCATCTTCCCACTCGCTTTCATAGCCTTCTGGAATCGGGATTAGCTGGAAGTCTTCAGCCACATAGAACAAGGGCTGGTAGCCACAATGGAGCCGGAAGACGACGGCGAACCTGCGCCCTTCGCGGCGGAACCAGTGATCCACCTCGACTTCCGTCAGAATGTGCGGGCTTGGGGGAATGCCGAGAAGGAAGCGCTCAGGAGTCATAGAAGGAATGCCCACGCCCGCCCAAGCTCGCGGATATGGCGGATAAGCCATTCGGGAACGGGCTTCAGAACCATTCGGTAAACCGTGCTTTCTGGCCGTCCTGCGGGTGAAAGACGAAAGCTTCCACGCCCTGCCGGTTCACATAGCCATTCCGGTCGTGCCAGCCGTCAGGAGGGCTGGGCGAGCGGACGTATTCGATATTGATGGCGGCGCCTTCGGGATAATTCGTGCCGGTCGAGATCGTCGTCATGCCGACGTGGTCCTTCTCGGTCTCGAACACATCCACCCCGCGCTTTTTCCGCGACTTGTGGTGCACATGATGCAAAAGCCAATACAGGTTCCGGCATTCCCCGACATGGGCGCGAGCCTCCTGCACCATCAAAGCGTAAAGCTTTTCCTCTTTCGCGCCGTCCCCATGCGTCAGGCCGAAAAGGTTCGACCCAAAGCGGTAATATTTACGATGCGCTTCGGAGAGATTGTACTCGCTCGCGTTGATGGTCGGCCATTGATGGAAGTGGGAACCCACAGATTGCGAGAGCGTCCAGCCCATTTTCCAGTCATGATTCGACATGCAATGAACGAGATCCACGTCCGCCACGTCATGACAGATTTTGATCGCATCGATCAGGCACAGCTTGGCGTCCTTCCACATCTGGAAGATTGAGCCTTCGGTGTCCTGCGGGGTTCCCGATGTGGTTTGCCCCTTGCTGTCGTCGGTGTGTAAAATATCATTGCCGAGCACGAACAGGATGCGCTTGATGCCCATCGGCCTGGCTGATTTCAGCAGCGCCTTCGTGCCCTCGATCACGCGATGCCGGGCGATGTCCCGGCTGTACTCATGGCCGGTTTCGGTGCGGACACTTAGCTTTCCGAAATGCACGTCCGCCAGATCGAGGACGAGAAGGTTTTCGCCGGCTGATGCTTCGGCGCGCGGTTCATAGGGTGGGAGGTCGGCGCTCTTCGCTTCCTCGATGGATTCGCGAATGATGTCTGTAAACGAGCGTTCGCCCCCATGTGGGTTCTTGACGAACAGCGAATAGCCGTTGCCGTCCTTCCCCTTCACGATTTTCCAGAAGTGCTGAAGCGTGCGGGTGTCGGATATCCCTCCGGCCTCGGCAGCTTCCTGTATTTCTGGGGGAGCCAGAACACCCCTACGCTCGGCCTGTTTTAGCTTGTTCTGTAATGTGGACCGCGCGCATCCGAGCTTGTCCGCAGCGTCGGCCTGTTTCCGACCGCACGCGATGAACACGGATACAGCTTCCCGAAGCGCCTCGTCAGAGAGCGGAGGTGTCGGCATGTATCACCGTTTTCAAGAGGGCGCAGATCGTCGAGGAAGGAACCGCATAGCCAATCGCCAGAGGCGTGCCGAACATGGGCTGGACCATCACGGCGGACACCGTGCCGACAACGCGCCCGTACTGGTCGAGAAGCCCGCCACCGGACATTCCGGGTATGGTCGTCATGTCTGTGACGATGACTTCCTGGATGCTGCTGAGGGCGCGCACGTCGCCGGACACACGTCCCCAGAGGGTCACGAATTTCAGCGGGCCGGGATTGCCTGTCGTGGAGACGAATTCACCGACCAGAGGCGTGCGGCAGGAGAGTGGAGAGGAGCGAAGCACACCGACAATGCGAAGCGCTGCAACATCGTGCTCGCGGTCGATGTGGAGAATGTCGGCGGGATAGTCCCGGCCCTTGTCGTCGGTGACGATGACGGATTGCCCGTCCGGGATGACATGCGCAGCGGTCAGGATGATTCCGCGTCCGATATGGACACCGGAACCGTGGCCCATCTCGTGGGAGACGATGACAGCGGAACCGGGAGGACCAGAGGCCGGGAACGGCAGGATCGTAATGAAGAGGAGATAGAGAGGGAAGAGAAGCGCGGGGAGCGTTCTCATTTCGGCATTCCCGTCCAGCCGGTCAGCTTGTAAATCAGCCAGCCGCCGAAGACTGTGCCGCCAAGCGCCAGAGCTGGCTTCAATACCCACCCCCAGAATTGATGCCAGAACATCATCGTGCGGAATCCGGCAGCAGCCCGAAGGCGCCCGGTCGGTGTCGAGATGTCGAAGCCGAACGTCTCGAACAGCTTCGTATTCACTTCGGTCGCGATGGCTTCCACATCGGCGGTCGTAAGCGTGCGTGGTCCTTCGGTCATTTCTTGGGTTTCCCGCAAAGCGACTCGCGTGCCGCGTTGTTCTCTTTGGCCTGTATGATTGCGTCGTCCGGCCAAGAGGTTTTCCAGTAGGTGGGCTTCCACATGGCGCACACCGCGACACGCTCAATCGCGTCGATAGCCGTCGTCGTCGCGCAGGCCACCAGAAGCGATATGCTCGCTGACAGAAGTACGGGCAGCATCAGCCTCCTGAAGTGCGGCATTGCTCGTCTCTTTCACTTCGAGGATGACTTCGTTGCGGCCCGCTTGCCTGTTCTCCCGAGCCGTGAAGAACGCGACGGTTTCCCGCCACGCCTTCACGATCTGCGAGATAAGCGGGAGGGCTTTGAGCCATTCCATCAGGCGGGATCAGCGGGCTTGTTGCGTTCGGTCACGAACCACCAGCCGAATGCGCCGAGGTTGACGAGGCCCGTAATGGCAGCCTGAACGACTTCACCATCGGCAATAGCCTGGCCAAGAAGGAAGCTGGCAACCGTGTAGGCCGCGATACGCACGAGCTGTGCGACGGTCGAATACTGCATGTCATTCTCCATATGTGATTTCCGGGGACCGCCCGGTGCGGGGTTAAAGCCGTGCCGCTTGCACGTGCATCCAGTCGAAGTTGCGAAGCCGCCCTAGGCTGATCCAGCCCTCGGCCTCCCACGCGCGCCAGAAGGCCTCGCAATCGGGCTTCGCAAGGCGGGCTTTCTCCTTGCCCCACTTCAGTTGATTGCGGACGGGGTCGAAGTCGATTGCACAGGCGTAGGCATGCATTGAAAGCTGTTTGCCGCCGCGCATGGGCCGGTTGTTGAAGCAGCCGCCATATATGGACAGACCAAGCTTCTTCCGGTCCTCGGCGCTGTATTCCTTCGCGATCTGCAAGAGAGCGCGCTCTGCACTCCGGGCGCATTTCTCGTTGATCGAGATGCGAGAGATCGGCTTCCCGTCATAGGTCATCGGATAGGGAAGTTGCAGGAGGACGTGATTGGTGCCCGGCGCTCCATAGAACGCACGAGCGCCAGCCTGCGTCGGCCAAGGTGACGCCATTCTATTCTCCGATGTTTTGGGTAATCAGCGCTTGGACGCGGCGATAAAGAGCGCGTCGATTTGCTCGTCCGTCAGGCCGAGTTCGAGCCCAAGCGCGTTGAGGTATGGATGCTCACGCTCGAACGAGAGAGCGCTTGTCCACCAGATGGAGACGGGCCTGTAAGGATAATCAGCGACGAGCGCCTCGACCTGATCGAGAAGCCCCGCTTCATACAGCGCGATCTTGGCCTGCGCCGGGGAGACAGACGCTGGAACAGGCTCGCCCGCCGCATCTATCTCTTCGGCTGTCGGCTGAGGTTCGGAGGACAGCCACTCCCGCACATACGGGCCGCTTCCGTCATCTTGGACGATGAAATCGACAAGCGGGCGAAAGCCGAGAGCGATTAATTTCTCAGCGATCATCGAAGCAACACCCCCGAGAATGAAGTAGAGTTGGTCCCACCAAGCAGGGCTTTGTCACCTGCACCCTGAATGAACACATACGCTTCAAAATAATCTGTCGATCCGTTGGCGAACAGAGCCGCAGTACATTGAAACTGCACATTCGCGAGCGTCCCGCTAAACTGAAGCGCCGTTGAGGCAACAGAAGCCCCGTTCTTGTAAATTTGCACGTACATGCGCTCTTGGTCTACGATGCCGGATGCAATGCCGACAGCAAGAACAAATAGATACTCCCCAGCGATCAGCGGCGTAAAGCGGCTGTTTGCGGCGTCGTAATACCCGCCATTGTCCCACTGTTCATTAGGGAAGGTGACTTTTGTTGCGGTTGAAGCCGCTACCGGGGTTTGGTTCGTCCCATTCTTATCAGCCTTGAAGCTCGGGCGCGAAGAATCCACAATGGCCCGAGCCTGCGCCGCCGTCGCGTCTTCCGGGTCTCCTGTGGATCCGGTGACTCGCGCCTTGAAGGTGTTTGCGGCCATATCGGCAAGCTTGGCGTTCGTGACAGCCCCAGCGTCGATCTGTGACGACCCGACCGTGTCAAGCGCGGCGAGATCCCCGAGCGTCGGCTTGTTTGTGAGATCGCCGTAATCGCCGGTTGTGGCGACACTCGCCAAGTCTCCCGGCTGTGTCGCGCTGTCGGCAAGGGCTAGCGAAGCCTGAGCCGCAGCGTCGAGTGAAACGATGGGGTTGGCGGGGTCCGTCGCATCAACATCAATGCCCGTTCCATCGTCAACAGTAACGACGCCGCTCGCAGCGGGAACCTCAAGCTCGTAGCCGTCTTCGGCTGGATTGACGGTCAGGACCTTGCCAGCATCACCCGGCGCTATGATCGGAAGATCGACGCTCGCAGCAGCAGCCTCCGCAGCAGCCTGAGCCGCTTCAGCCGCCGCCTGTGCAGCCTCGGCGTTTGTCTCTGCCGTTTCCGCATTGGTTTCGGCTGTCTGTGCAGCAGTTGCGCTGTTGCCTGCATTCGTTTCGGAAGTCGCCGCATTGCCTGCGCTGACCAGAGCAGCCGCAGCACTAGCAGCCGCGTTCGTCTCGGCAAGCTCGGCTGCCGTCTGTGCGCCCTCAGCGGCGGCCTGAGCGGCTTCGGCTGCGGTCTGTGCCGTCTCCGCATCGTTCTCGGAAGATTGCGCGTTGTTCTCGGATACGAGGGCGGCGGCGGCGCTTGCAGCAGCGGCGTTCTGGCTGACCAGAGCAGCAGCAGCAGACGCGGCGGATTCGCTGGCGGCTTCCTCGGCGGCCTCTTGGGAGGCGTTCGCAGCGGCAGCGCCCGGAAGAACGCGCATGATGATGCCGCGCCGCCCGACAACCATTTTCAGCGTCGGGCGAGCCTTCACCGGCATGACAACAGCGCGGCGGGGCTGGCTCGGCATGACCGTCATGGCACGTTCCCGTCGAGAACGGCGATGTCGCCTGCGAACAACTGTTCGACCTTGTCGGAGATCGTGACCGTGATGCCGACAGCATATGTGCCGGGGCGAAGCGTGCGGACCTCGGAGACAGGAACGCTGATCGTCAGCGTGCCAGTGACATCGTCATAGGCGACACCGTCGTCGAGTGTTTTCTTGATGCTCTTGCACGTGGCTCCCGACAGGTAGAACACCGCCTCGGAAATCGTCGGATAGGGCGCGCTGTCCCCCACGACGATCTTCTCAACGTAATCCTGCCTGTTCGAGATCGGCTCAAGGTTGCCCTCATACATGATAGGGCCTCACAGCTTGACGTAGAGGGAGACGCCCAGCGTGGGCTGAGCGAGAGAAAAGGCTGCAGGCGTCACGCCGCTGTTCACGGTGACGGTGTGCGTATGCGCGCCGGACGAACTGGTCGTGATCGTGCTGCCCGACGTGACGCCGGGGCTGCCGCCGCCAGCCTGCCAGAACGCATACGCCTGATAGGGGATCGTGTGCGTATGCGCGCCGTTGCTCGACGTAGTGCCGGACAGCGGGGGGATTTCGCTGTCATCAAGCGTCTTCGTCGCCGTGCCAAGAATCTGCCCGATGTCATCAAAGCCCGTAAGCACGCTCGCAGCGGAGCCGGACATATTGTCCAGACCCGCAAGAGTGCGGCCCGAGGCGTTCGGTAGCGTAAGCTGCTTGTCGGCGTCCCAGTCAGCCTGAGCGGTCGCGCCCTTGCCGCTGACGACCTCGATTTCGTCGAAGTCCCACAGGTGTTTGAACAGCGCCTCGTTCGCGTCCTGCGCGGAATTCGCGCCCGAACTGACCGAGCCCATCGTCTGGCCCGCCAGAATGAGCCAGCCATCATGCAGGCCCGTTCCCAGCCGCGCCTTGACGTCGCCCGTCTTGGCAACGGCAGACGCCTCCACCGGCTCGACCGGGTCACCGCCACCGCTTTCAGCAGGACCGACATTCGGGATGGTGCTGTCTTCGATCAGGACAGAGCCCGCCGAGGTCTCCACCCTGTGCCGGTAGAACAGGTAATCGCCGCTGATGAACACACCGGGGAACCTGCCCCATGCATCCGCCGTCACCGGGTTCGGAAGACGGCCCGTCGATCCTGCCGCCGAAGCCGCTGAATAGGTCTGGTAGACCGCAATCGGATCGCCCGTCTCCGCATCGTAGAAATACGCGCGGGAACCGGGATACGGCTTTCCGTTGAGATCGTGCTGCTGCTGATAGGACAGCGGCCACATGCCTGCCATAGGATGCGCTCCGGTGTAGACTTCAGGTTGTGGGTTGATTTAGAATCGCGCTTATGGGGTGGCGCGCTCTTTTCGTATTCGGTCAGGCTTTGACGGCTGTCGGCGCTGTTGCGGCGGTCGTCCCGGCGTTACCGGGGATTGTCATCGCAGGGCTTGGCCAGATGCTCGCCTGCTTTGCGGATGATCGCAGGCCTCGGCCGTGATCGACTTGCAGCCGGACCAGCGGGGTGATTAGCTCCCCGGAAACGGGAGGGGCTGATGGGCGAGAAAAAGGTAGCCGCCGCTGGAACCGAAGTTTTGGTCTCGCAAGCAGACGGCTCGATCATCATTCGCTATCGAGAGTGGGACACGTCAGGTCCACAGCCTCGGTTGAGCGATACCTATAGTAACCTGTATGTGACCCAGAAAACCGCGGCCATTCTGCTTGCTCAGCTAGAATCTGCTGTTCCTCTTTCCGCAAGGATTTCTGGGAATGTGGTCCGGGATGAAGTGTCTCTCGCGCCATCTGACGACCCCAAGAAGGTGAACTGATGCTCTGGTACTTGTTTCAAGGCGCTGTCGTCGCAGTCCTAATTTCAAGCGGAGGGGCTTCCGCTCAAAGCAAAATGCCCGCCGCCGTCGAAGCCACCCGCGATGGGTTCATGGTGTGCGCACTTCAGTCGTGGGGTCATCATTTGGACCAGACAAAAGATGAGAGCGCTGCCATGGAAATGGCGTTCGCGGCCTGCTCTACCGAAGATCAGGCGATGTTCCGGGCAGCCGAACGATGGATGGGAAGAAAATTTGCTATTGAGGCCACCCATGGCTTCAAAGCGGCACTCAAACGCCAGTTCACAGCCCCACGATGAAGAAAGAGCCGATCTTCGGGCCGGGAGCGGTAGACGCGCTGTACTGGCTCGTCCCGTTTGTGGTTTCCGTTATCGTTGCGAGCTGGCTCTTTGGTTAGGCAACGTTGCGTGCGCGCCCGTAGATGTTCCCGAAAACGTGCCGCTTAGGATTAACTGAAGGCGCCGTCCAGCCTGTTCGTCGATGGCGGCCACCCGCTGAATTAGCTCGTCTACGTTCCCCGCCCCGTACCTCTGAAGCAGGATGTTCGCGACACGCTCGCGGACTTCCGGGGTGTTGCCGGTTAGGAGATTCGAGCCAGCACGAGCGAGATTTCCCACCGCGCCGCTGACATTTCCCGTCAGGATATTTGCAACGATGCTCGGATCGACGCTAAGGGCGTCCATATCCGCCAGATTGTCGGCTGTCCTCGACCCGCCGAGCGCATGATTACGCGTTTGAAACATGCGGTTTTCGCGGTCGATCTGGCGCGTCAGGACATCTGCGCGCCCCGGAGCAGCAAAAGCAGGAATCTCAGCCTGGTAGGCGTCGGAGGTGAATTGGCGCGCCTTATTCACGCCCTCGGCAGATCCTTCCACGCCTTCAATCAATCGGTCGCCATACCCGGAGCGGAATCCCGCCTGTTCGTTCGGAGCCAGCCGCTGAAACGCGGGGATTGTATCCGCCGAGCGTCCGCGCGTTGCAGCCGTTCGCCCAATGTCGATGGCTTCGATGCCGCGCGATGCTTCCCGGTAAGCGTTCCGAGCGGCAGCGTAATCGGGGGATGCTTGCTCAAGCGCGCGCTCGACCGCATCTCTCATCGGAATGACAGCGGCCTGCTGCTGCCGCGTTCCGCTCTCGATGATGTTGTCTAGCTCCTGCTTGGCGAGAAGGGCGTCATCAAAGTTGTTCACGACTGATTGCCCGTCCGTCAGGAACGAGCGAGCCCGGCGTACAGCGGAGTCGATGCTGTTGTCGGCAATGCCCGTTTCGCCAGTGATGCGCGTTACGCCGGGGCGCAGACGATCATCGGCCATCTGAATGGCTCCCGAAAGGTCCGGATTATCGGCACCCGCCCGTGCTGCGCCATAAAGCTGATCGGCCTCTGAACGGCGCGCAGCCTCGCGCGATGCGGTCAATTGCCGAGCGGTCTGGCCCGCCTCGAAACCTTCTTCCAGAGCCGTTGTAAGCCGCCTGCCCTGCCCTGCCTGACGCGCGTCGAGAAATTCCACGACATTCTGGCGACCGGGTCCGGGAGAACGGGCAACTCCGGAAAGGAGGCGCTGACCCGCGTTGCCGAGTTCGTCCGCCACAGTATAGGAGCCCTGCCCTTCCTGCGCGGCCTGGCGCAGCGCCTGAGCAATCTCTTGCGGCGTTCTTCCGGCCTCCTGCATGGCCCGCACAAACTGCGCGGCGGCTACGCCATCGGGGCTCACACGAGCGCGGACAGCAGAAACAACCGGCGAAGCGACAAGGCCTGCCACGGGCAACGCGCCGCCAAGCGCGCCACCGATGGCCGCACCCGTGGCAGCGCCCGTCAGGCGCCCTGTGCCTTCGCCCTCACCTGCCCCAACGACAGCGCCGAAAGTTGCGGCATCTGCTGCTGTGCGACCAACGCGACCAGCAAGGCCCGCGCCCTCTCTCGCGAACGTAACACCGCCCCTTGCGAGGCCGAGGCCAGTGCCCGCACCACCGGCAATTTCTGCGACGGTCCCGATAACACCCGTCTTGTCGCGAGACCGGCGCAGGGTCTCGTTCTCCCGAGCCTTCGCGTACTCGTACCCCTCGGAAGGGCCAACGCCTCTCTTGAGCATTTCGAGAGGGGTTTGCAGGCCAGCATATATTTCGTCCGCGAAACCAAGCGTGGCGCCCTGTACAATGCGGCGTCCATACCCGTCATCGTTCGAGATGCCCGCCGCGTTGATCTTGTCCAGATCCTCCGCAGCCGCGCGCTCGTAAATGTTTGGCTCGGGAGCCGGAGGAGCCGTAGGCGATTGGGTGCTCCCCCATCGTTTTTGCATGGCCGCGCGCATGGTGTCGCGAGAAGTCCCGTCTGGGAATTCTACAATCGTGCCATCGGGGGCTTCGATTTCGATCATTCAAAATCACCCGTCGCCGGATTGAACTTCATTCGCGTTTGCGTTCTCGCTGGGGCTTGTCCTCCAGCCGCCGCTCGCTCCAGCTTGCGATGCCCTTCTTGCACGGCATCATTCCAATCGGACAGCGCAGCGTTGAAGTCTTTCACGTTCTGAGCCTGGCTCATGCGGACTTCCGCTTGCTCGGCCTTAATACCCTCAACATCGGTGATCGCTCCGCCGCCCTTGAGCATCTGCCGCGCTTGCAGGAAGGCGCCGCCCCGAAGCTGGTCAATCTTGCTTTGGACGCGCGCGGCATCCGCCGTGATGTTTGGCGTGCGCGAGTTGATCGGGCCAAGCATGTTGGGCAAATATGGGTCCTCTTGAAGGTCCTTAACTTGCCTCGCGATGAGAGCGGCGGTCGACTGGCTGGACGGAAGTTGCCCGCGAGCATCCGCGATGTTTTCGCCAGAGCCCTTACCAACCGCTGTGGCTTCCGCCGCGCCCGCCAAGTCTTTCGCAATCTGCCCTATCGGCTGGCGTGTGATCGGATCGAGAAGAACGAAATGCGTGCCAGCGTCGAGCCGGATGGGCTCCTTTGACAGGGACACGCCGTCAGGCAAGGCCGTGGTGCGGGCTGTCCCCGCTTTGGAAAGCTGGAGAAGAACGGGGTTGCCGTTGGCGTCGACCCCGTACTGAGGATTGAGGCCATATTCGGAGCCGCCCCCCCCCGCCGCGACGGGCTTGGCGTACTTTCCAATGGGCTCAGCCGTGCCCGCTCGCGGGTCCGTCCGCAGCAGCGTGCCGTCCGGGGCCGTCGTAAAGCCAAACTCCTGCGGCTTCGTCCTGTCACGGATCATCTGCAAGCCGAACTGACGCGTCTGCGGATCGCGCAGCAGCGGGGCGACCTCCTGAGCCACAGCCGGGTCAAGACCCTGTGCATACTGCCCAAGCGCTTCGTTCGTCTTCGCATCAGCCTTGTTCTGCTGATACTTGCCGGTGATCTGGTCCATGAACGAGAAGTCCTGTTGAGGGACGTTCACGCGCTGGGGTCGGAAGTCGAAGGAGAAGGCCATTTAGAGGAACCCCAGGAATTTGCCGCCAAGGTTGAGCATGTTGCTGAGACCCTGCTCCTGAGCCTGTGCGGCATTGTTGCGGTTGCCGGTGATGCCCGCAATTACAGATGCATCAAGCCCCAGACGGTTGCCGAGCGTCGAATTGACCTGTCCCGCCTGATTTGTAAGGGCCGTGCCCTGCTGCCCTGTCGCGCCCAAGCCCTGCGAGGACTGGCCGATGAGGTTTTGCAGCCAGCCGCCGTATTCCTGATTGGCAAGCTGGTTGCCGCGATCCTGAAGCGCCATCAGCGTGTTGCCGCTGGCGTTCATGCCGCCCGCCGCCGCGCCGCGCTGCGCCGCCTGTAGCGACTGATCGACCGCGAACTGATAGCCGGGGCCAGCCTGAAACGCTTCGGTCGCCGCCGTGTTGCCGCCCGCGCCGTTCAACCCAAGCGCATTGCCGACCATGGTGTTGGCGCCCTGCCCGGACTGCACCCACGGGTCGAAACCAGAGGTGGCCTGTCCGAGATAGCCCTGCGCCGCCGTGTCGGCCTCGGTGATCTGCTGATTGCCCTGCGTCTGGAAATTACGCAAATCCGCCGTGTTCTGGCGCGCGGCTTTCTTTGTGGCATCGCCGCCGAAGAGGGAAGAAAGAAAGCTCATTGCGCTCAGTCCTTACATGCGAAGCTGGATTTGATAGGTCTGGCCGATGTTGAACAGGTGTGAGCCGGATACCTCGGCGCGGGTCAGCCCCCCCGAAAGCCCCCACGGCGTTGTCGGCGTGTACGCAACACCGTCGATGTAGATCAGCAGGTCCGTCAGAAGCGCGACGATGTCGCCCTCGAAAATCATCGAAATCGGGCCGGGCGTTGAACCGGACGGAGTTCCTGCGCCAGCCGTAAGACGCGCCAAGCGGTTTGAAGATCCGATTGGCTCGTTGCTGATCGACCCGAACGAATTGGCAAGGCCCGTGCTGCCTGCGCTGACATTGACATAGCCACGGTTTGCCGCGCCGGGCGTGTGGTAATCGGCGGTCATCGAGAAGATGAAATTCTTCCCCCCGATGTACATAAAATGCCCGCCCATCAGAGCAGGCTTCTCGTGTAGGTGATCTGCCCGCGCATGCCCTGACAGGACGAGTTTGACGAGATCACTACGTCGACGGTCTCGTTTACGTCGAATTCGTTGTCCGTCGTGTAGGCCGTGTCCACTTCCGTCGTTGACACGCTGTTGTTTGCGGCACCTGCATTGACGCCCTCAATGCGGACGCGCGCCGTGCATGTTCCTGAGTCCGCGTCGGTGATGAAGTTCGTGATCGTGCCGCCAAAGGGCGCCTTCGGAAGAATGATGATTGTGTCGTTCTCGACATACGGGATGAAGAACGACCAGCATTCCGTAACCGTTGTCAGAGACGACACGATGTCCGCAACCTCTGCCGCGAGATCAGCCAGCCCGCCTGTAATTGCAGCGCCCGTCGCTCGGATGCGCTCGTCGACCGTCTTGCACCACAGATAGAAGTCCCAGACCGGGCGCTTCAGGTCGTCCAGCCATGACGATTTCTCGTTCGGCAGGCGCGGGATCTGATCGGTCATCGCGGACGCGCCTCGATTTCCTGCGTGGCGCTCAAAAGCCCGACATAAACCGGGTCGGACACCTCATACTTCCACACCCGCCCTTGCGGGCCGGTCATGCCACAACGATTGACGTTGACACGCACGCGGGACTGCCCATCGCGGCCCAGTTCCCTGACAACGGGGACCGAGTACTTGTTCCCGCCATCCGACGAATACGAGATCCGCATGCTGGGGCGTGTTTCGATGGGCTCGCGGCCTGCCGGAAGACCCTGTCCGACGACCATGTTGATGTCGGTGCGCGAGACCGTCAGCCGGTTCGGAAACGCCGCCGAATGGCCCGTAATGACCGTCCAGACAAGCGGCTTCTCGTATTCCTCGTGGTAGTTCTCGTCGATGGCGCCGATGTGATCGGCGGTCGCATCGCCAACAAGCCAGCGGTCGAAGGCGTTGACCGAAAACGCGGCCCGCCAGTTCGCCTCAAGATAGCTTGCGCGCTCGTGCCACTTCTCCGTGGACAGATCGAACACCCAGCTAAAGCCCGGCCCCGTGACCGCCCATTGTGCATGTCCGGCGGCAGCAAAGCACAGAGCCCGGATCTGCGACACGTCATCAACGGCAGACAGCGCGCGATCCACGTCCGGCGTTGAAATCACCTGCGGAGCGCCGCCATCGATGCGCCAGACGCGCCGGTCGTTCGCAACAAAGATCAGAGACGCCGAAAAGCCGTCCTCATAGCCTGCAACCGCAAACGGAGACACAAGACCAAGCGGGATGACCGTCGTGCGCGAGAACGGAAAGCCCTCTGCATTGGCCGCGTTGTACCATGGTTCGACGTGGCGCGGCCCCATCAGGTAAAGCTGCTGCCCGAACGGAATGGCGCGGTACAGACCGCCCGGCTTTCCTTCCGCCGTGGCAAAATCCAGAGCCGCGAATGTCGTGTCATTCAATCCAGAGGCAAACACGCGGCCATCGCGGATCGCCATCATGAAATAGCCGTCGATGTAGCAGACGGCGAAAGGCTGCGGCAGGTCACCGTCCGACAACGTCGTCGGTGCCGCGCTGATCGTGCACTCGTAGACACCCGCCGTCGTGACGCACAGAATGTCGGGCGTCGGGCTCTTGCGATTCGATGCGAATGTGACCGGCCCCGTTCCGAGGAGTTCCCCGAGAACCGTGACCGTGCCGTCGTCGTCAAGCCGCACAAGCTGGTCGTCCTGCGCGATCAGGACAACACCCGAGACCTCGTGCATGCCACGGCAACCGTTCACGCCCGTGCGTGCAAACTCCCGCACACCCGGCACGCGGCGGCGAACAAACCCATCAGGGGCGAGCCCTTGGCCGACCTGCTCGACATACGCGTTGATGAGCCGCCCGGCGCCCTCCGAGGGCCTGAGCCCCGGCGCTGATGTGGATGGCAGCGGAATGTCGACCATCAGAAGTATTCAGCCTTGACGGCGTCGCCCTGAGTCCAGTCGTCGCCCTGCATTTCGCGAAGGCGATCCTCGGATTCGAGACGTGCTGCCGCGTTCTTCGGAATGCCAAACGCGGGTCCGCAGCTTTCCGCCACGAGAGACGCCAGGCTGTCGAAGTATTCATCATCGATGTCGTCGGCGTCCTGCACATGCACGATTCGACGGCGGGACAATTCCGCGAATTTCGGGTCAATCGCCCCATCGATGCGGACGCGGTCCTCGGCTGAGACCGTTTCACCGACGCCCACGATGTTCAGGAGATTGGCAACCTCGTTGATGAGGTCTTCGCGCGTCTTGGACATGAATCCCCCGCGTCAGGCTCTGGTAATCACAAGCCTGTCAATTGGCTGTAATGGCATGGCGAGCGGGCTTGCATTGTCCCGCACGAAATCATCGACACCGCGTCGGTTCTGCGCTCCGAACACGTGCCAGAGCAGCAATTCACCAGCGCCGGGCGTTCCACTCAGCGTCAGTCGGATCGTCGTCGCATTGACCCGCGCCACGCTGCTAATCGTCAGAGGGCTTGACGGGCTGGCCAATGTAACGCGCCACATGCCCGCGACATTCGGAACCGTCAGATCGGTGCCGCCGTCGTGTTCAATGGTCAGGTCCACATTCGCGCCGGACTGCACAGCCGAGGCGATGCGCGGGCCCTGCCAATAGGCGATGTCCCCGACGCCGAAATACGCCGCTATGGACCGGCTCATGCGCTTGACGATGGCATAGAAGCCGTCGGTCTCGTTGTGCGCCGTGGCGCCCGTCGTATCGAGCGGCTGGACACCATCCGCGCCCGGATAGGGGTGCACATTGTCAAGCTGGCGCAGAGTGAACGATCCGCTGCCGGTTGCCGCCTCGCTCATCGTGATCGACGTGCTCGCCACGAAGGACACGATGTAAGCGCCGTCAGAGACGTAATCGCCTTCAAGGCCATTGTTGTTCGACATGCCCGACGTGTTCGACAGCGTGAGCCCGGTCGTGCCGTTGGCGGTCACGCTGGCTTTCGTCGCCGTGGTCGCGAACCGCACATCGTATTGCTCGGCGCCGATGAAGACGCGGCTCATCTCGTCGCAGACTTCCGCCTGCAACTGGCGAAGGGATGCCGGGCCCGTGTTCGATGATGTCTGATGCCGGCCAAGCCGCTGGATGAAGATCGGGAGGCTCGGCTTTCCGCAGGCCGTTCTCACCGCCGCGAACAGAGCCTTCAGCGTGTCCTTGTAAAGCGCGATGTTGCCGTTTGAATCGGTCGGCCACGGGATTTGCCCCATGTCCGTTTCGCCCTGCGACCATACGAAGGCATTGACGTTTGAGGCTTGCGCCTCAAGCTCGGTGATGAGCGAGCGCCAAAGCGGGCCGGGCGTGTCAGCCTGGTTGAGTTCGTCGCCGGTCTCGGCTGAGTAATCCGCGTCGTTCCACCAATAGTTCCCGGCTATGCGTTCGCCCGAGGATGTGAAACTTCCGATCAACGCCGAACCACCCGACGCCTTGTTGACCAGCTTGACGGTCCAGTCATCCGCGCCGCTCGTCACTCCGTCATGGATCATCGCACCCGAGGAATAGGATGCAAAGTCGCGCGCTGCCGTATACCCGAAATGGGTGCGAAGTTCTTCGCCCATCACGATGCCAGCGCGCGGCGTGCCTCGGGTGAAGACGTAATCCGCAAGGGACTGCCCGCCATACACGACCATCAGGCGCGACGGGGCAGCAATGCCGCCTCCAATCCCCCGCATGGCGAGGAATGCGCCCTTTATGGACATGCCGGGGACGAGAAGCCGCATCAGACCGAGCCAGCAACCACGGACGCGGATCCGCTTGCAGCACGCGCCCAGACATCGGTCGCGAACTCTAGCTGAAGGAAATCGCCATAGGCGGGCAGAACGAGAGCGGGGTCGCCGTTTTCCGGCTCCGCATCGGCTCCGACGATAAGGACGGCGCCAAGGCTGAGATTCTGCACGGTCACAGTCCCGGCATCACCGATCTGTGTCCAGCCAGCGGACAGATTGAAGTTTGAGAGAGCCATGTGCCGTCCTCACAAAAAGAGAAACGGGGAGACCGAAGCCTCCCCGCTGTTGTCGTTAGACCGCGCCGTTCGGATCGTAGATGAAGCGGGCCAGCACCTTGATCGTGCCCGAGGCCACGCCGGTTGCCGCGTTCGTCATGACGGTCAGACCGATCACGACAGCTTCATCGTACTTGGTGAACAGCGAAGCAGCCGGGAGAGCGAGAGTGCCCGCCGCCTGCATGGCCGTCGATCCGTCATGGATCGAATCCGGGTCCGTCGAAATTCCCACATCGACCACAAGCGCGGGCGAACCCGTGTCAAGATCGGGGTGGACGATGTCGAGCTGCGTCAGGACAGCGCCAGCCGGAAGAGCGATGAGCGGCAGAAAGCCGAGCGTCGTCGTCCGAATGACCGAGAGCGTATAGGTCGTGGCGACTGCCATTTCCTTGCCCGCTGCACCCCAGCCGGGGGTAATGGCGTCCGCAACGGTCACGCCGTTGGTGACGTCAAGAAAGGCTTTGTTGGACATAGTCAGGGTTCCTTGTCGGTACACAGAGATGATGATATTCTCTGCACATGTTTAATCGAGGAGGAACCATGGAAGAGACATGGCGTCCCGTTTATGGGTTTGAGGATCATTACGCCGTATCAGACGGCGGCGTAATCGTCAGGACCCGCACTCAATTCAACCGCGCCGTATGGAAGGTGTGCTCGCCGAGCAACTTCCGTGGGTATAGGCGGCTGTGTCTTTCTGACGGGGTCACCCGCAAGAACATCACGGTGCATAAGGTCGTCTGGGAATCTTTCAATTCTCCAGTTCCAACCGGCCTCCAGATTAACCACCTGAACGGCGTTAAGTCTGACAACAGACTTGTCAATCTTGAGGTCTGCACAGCGGCCGAGAATACTCATCACTCTATCGCCGTGCTTGGTGCACACCTAGGCTCTCGCAACGGAGCGTCTCGTCTCTCCGAAGACGACATCCGGGCTATCCGCATGATTTACTCGGCCGGCAAAGTCTCACAACAAGAGATCGCCGACCGATTTGATGTGACGCAAATCACCATAAGCCGGGTCATCCGCCGAGCCACATGGGGTCACGTCGCGTAAGGTCAATCCCCTACGGCGCTTGCGAACCCGGTGAGAACACCGCGCTGCTTGCCGTGGAAAGCCGTGTTGGGGCCGAAGCGCCACGCCAGCTTCTTGATGCCGAAGTCCGCGAACATGCCGAGACCTTTGATCTCGCCGTAATTGTCCACGTCCTCACGGGTTTTGTACCGGCTCTTGACCCCGTACCCGAGGGCTTCCTGCCCGCAGAAATAGACCGGGGCCAAGTCAATACCCGAGCCACCGGCCCCGGCAATAACGGGCATGTCCTGCACTTCGTGGATCACGACGCCGTCGTACTTCAGGTCGCCGCCAGAGAAGATGCCTTCGTTCTGCTCGACGAGCTGCACCTGCGCGCGAACGGACTCAAGATGAGCCTTGATGTCGCGGAAGGTGTAGGGATGCACGAACGCCACAAACCATTCGCGGTCGTCGCCTTCGGTCCGCACCGGGGTGATGCGCGGATTGGCGAGAACCGCCATACGCTTCATTACGCCAATGGCGGTCTTGCCATACTTGCCCTGATCAGCCGTGTTGTTCACGTTGAGCAGGCCGCTCGCATGCGTTGCGCTGTAGTTTGCCGTGGACGAACCGAACAGAACGCGGTCGGCCTGCGTCACAGTCCACGCATTCTTCGTGGATGCATCCGCGTCGTCATAGGCAACGTCGAGGTCGGCGCCGACGTCAAGCATGCGGTCGATGACCTGGAACTTGATGTCGTTGTCGGCCCAGTCGCGAAGAACCGTGCGCGAACCACGGCGCAGATCGATGGCAGCAAGCTCCTCATCGATCTCGTGCATTGCGATGCCCTTCTTGCGGCGATCCCAAAACACTTTGTCACCGTACTCACCGAGCACGTCTTCATTGCCCTTCAGCGGGGTGCGGCCCGTAATGGCCGTTTTGTCCAGCTGGGACAGGAACTCGAACGAGATGCCATTACCGCGCTTGGACGCGAAGTCCTCCTTGACGCGGATGATCTTGCTCGAACCCATGCCCATGTAACGGGCAAAGGGGTTTTTCTGGTAGGTTTCGACGGTAAACTGATCGTCCCAGATCTCGGGAGTCAGTTCGTCGATGGCGCGAGTTTCGGCCATGATGCATTACCTCATTTCGGAAAGATGTCGTTCAGCGGCCTTGGCCCGCCATATCCCGCGCCGCCTCGTGGACCGCTCGACCGAGCGCCCGCGAATTGCGTGGGAAGATTGGGCTTGCCTTGTGCCGCCAGTGGCTGCTGCTGTGCGGGAGCGGAGCGCCGGGCGATTTCAGCCTCGATGTACGCATCGAGATCACCGCCGGAACGCGACAGAATGCTCTGCTCCTTGTGCCACTTGACCAGTTCGTCGAAGGGGTGAGGCGAGGACTTCAGCCGCGAGACAAGCATTTGATAGGCGGGACCGCCCTGCTCCTGCATGTCCATGGCCGCAAGCTTTGCTTCTTCAACCGTCGCTGCCCCGTGAGACTGAACCGCCCACATTTCGGAAGCTCGTTCCTGCTGTGTGGAGATGGTCTGCTGTAGGGGATCGATGCGCTTCTGAAGCTCTGCCTCGATAAACGCGTCAGGATCGGCCAGAAACGCTGCGAGACGGTCTTCCGGCGTCGTTGGCTTTGCGGGCTGTGCCTGCACGGGTGCGGGCTGTCCGTTCTGCCTGTACGAGGCCAGTTCCCTCTCAAGCGCTTCCCTGCGCTGGCGCTCCTCGTGGGCCTTCATGCGCGCGGCATGCAGAGCCTTGTGGGGCACCTTGCCGTCGTCGCCCTCACCGTCCGCTTTCGCGTCAGGCTTCAGGGGTTCAACGACATCCTTCGGCTGTTCCTTGTTCTCCGCCGCTTTCGGTTCGGGTTTTGCCTCGTCCTTGGGCGCAAACTTCCCCTTGTCATCGCGGGGCCGCTCGCTTGGAGCCGGGGTATCCGTAACAACAGGTTCGATCTTTGCTTCGTCGGAGACAGACGCGGGTTTCCCCTCGTCGCCGAACACGGCGTCGAGTGACGTGGTCATGTGGTTTCCTTTGCGTGAGGATTCACGTGCGCCCGGCAGCACCCGGCGTCGGTGTTCAGCCCGTCAGAGAGTCGGCTTCACTCATTCGCCCTTGACGATGGCGGCTCGATTCAGAAAGGCCCCGGCTGTTGCGGAGCCGCCTGCTGCTGCATGAGCGCAGACAGGAAATTCAACGGTATCTCGGCGCGGGTTTTCTCCGCGTCGGCCATGTTTTTCACCGCGCTCGATTGCTTCTGCGCGGCGCTGGCCTGGATATCGGCAACCTCGGCCTGAGCACCCGCAACCTGCATCGGGTCGGGCGGCTGTTGTGCGCGCTCGTCGATGCCCTTGAGGATTTCCGCCTTGTTGCGAAGAAACGGCGCCGCTGCAATGACGTCGCGGAACGGAATTTCCCCGTTCGCGTCCATCTGCTTCAACTGCACGAGCAATTCGAACTGTTCGGTCAGAAGCACACCGCCGTCTGGCGCGTCATCGACAATGATGTCCACGTCCAGATTCGAGATGTCGTTCTGCACGCCGACCTGATTGCCCCATTCGTCGACCATCGGCTGATTGAGCGCGACAAAGCGGACGTTCTTTTCGTCGTCCGTCACGCGCACCCATGTCTCGCCGGTCCAGAACTGGCGGATGCGGTTCCACATCTTGCGGTACGCATCCATGTCCATCTGGCGCAGCAAATCCGTGAGCGTGCCCATCTGGAGCGCGCCGCCCTGTTGCTGAGCGAGGATCGCACGTCCAGACTCGGATTTGCCCTTCTTGCCCTGCATCGCAGCGTTGGGGCCGACCGTCTCAAAAGCGCCTGTGGCCTGAGACAGAAGCTCAAAATGCCCCTGCGCCTGGTCGTTCGTCGGAAGAATGCCGAAGTCTTTCCCGAACTCAGCCTGACCCTGAAGCTCGACATGTCCGTCAGGACGCGCAAGCTGCTTCTTGTTGTCCGCGACGTTGGAGAACTTCTGATTGCCGAACGTCTGCCGCGACGTGAAGTGATGCAGCGCCTTCGACCGGCGCTTGTTGATCTCGTCCTGAAGATCCACCATGTCGCGGATCGGTCCGTAGCGGTTGTTGTCGCGATCGACGTAAGCCGCGCGCCAGCAATACGGATGCTCGGTCTCGCCGTCCTCGTCCATCCACGGAGACGGG
The DNA here is from genome assembly GCA_001464335.1 of Rhizobiales bacterium Ga0077545. Taxonomy (GTDB): domain Bacteria; phylum Pseudomonadota; class Alphaproteobacteria; order Rhizobiales; family Methylopilaceae; genus Flaviflagellibacter. The sequence continues at coordinate 280,531 of LNEV01000007.1, forward strand.
CCGTCCTTCAGAATGCCGCCACGGGTGTACTCCGCGAAGCTCCAGCCGCCGTCTTCATCGATGAAATAGATCTGCACAACACGCACGCGTTGACGCGTTCCCGTGCCCGACACCCACGACACATATTTCGGCTTGTCGTCGTAGCTGTTGCCCACTTCACCAAAGCGCACCGTGGCGTCGAACACCTTGGCCGCATCTTCACCATACCGACGAATGGCTTCGTCTCGGTCCATCCACAACACAAGGCCGAGATAGCCCGCGTCGGAAAAATCGTCCTCACTCGAATGCGGATCCCAGAACATACGATCCCACGCACAACGTGTGCACGTGATGCTGTATTCCGGGCCCGAGGGCGTCATCATGGACGAACCCATGAGAGCCGAGCGCGAGGGAGCGCGCTCCTCCACGCCGATCTCAACACCACCCCAGCCAGCCTTCAGAATGTCGCCCCAGGCACGCGAGCGAAGCTGGTCATACCGCGTGTCGTCGTAAACGTACTGGAGAGCATCCGTGGCGGAGTTGCTGTCCTCTTCGTGCTGGGGCGTTCTCGGGAGGGCGCGCGGCTTCGTGCGACGTTCGCGCTCGGCGCCCTGCAAATAATCGATCTTCTCCCGGACGCGGTTCCACGTAATGACCGGCTGTCCACGCTTCTCAAGTGCCTTCTTTTCCTTCTCGGTCCACTGCTTGCCGTCGTAATAGTCGACATAGACCTGAGCGCCTGTGCGGCTCTTGTCGGATGCGTCCTCGGCGTCCTCGAACATGTCGACGAGGCGCGCGTGATAGGAAATGTCTTGCGACGTGCTGAGTGCAGCTTCGGCCATGTCTAGGCTGTCCTCCAACTTATCGCTTCGTCTTCATCGTCGTCTGGGTCTTCATCGATGCCAGCCCAGCCGGTGTTTCGCTTGGCGGCTGGCGGCTTGATGATCCGTCCGTTCGTCATCTGGTCGATCAACTGACCAACAAGGCCCAGCATGTCGACCTGATCGTCGTGCACGCCTGCCGGAAAACTCATCATCTCGGACAGCAGATCGGCCAGGAATGGCGCGTCCTTGCGGATATACAGCCCTCGGCTTGCGATCAGGCCCCGGAACGATTGAGCCCGGACAGCCTTGTCACCACGCGTCGGGAACATCTCCCGATGCACATAGGCGTTGCGCTCGTTCATGCGCCTGTCGAGGAACGGCCCGACACCGGCCCGGATTTGTCCAGACTCCTCGGCCCAGCCCATCGGCTTCCACTTCAGAACAAGATCGCAGAACGCGTCGACCCATGCTTCCGAGCTGGCCTGCGCGCGCCAGACATCCAGCAGCCACGGCCTGCCCTCGTGATCCAGCCCGACAACGCCGTGAACCGTGTAATCGCCGCCCTTGGCCGTTACAGCGTAGTCAGACCCGCCGAATATCGTCATCGTGTCGCGCGGCGGCTCATGCTCGACGAGGTGTACCCACTCGCGCTTGAAATAATCGCCTGTCTCTGGCGCTGGTCGCTGCTGGTAAAGAGCGGACCAGTCTCGCGGGCCAATCGCCTGCTTGATCTTCTCAAGAGCCTGAGCGTCGTATTGCTCGGGCCAGAGCGCTTGTCCGTCATCGCTCAGCGCCGGGAGGTTGAGAACAACCCACCCCTCATGCTCATGTTCATTCAGCAGCCAGCCGGACAGATCGTCCTCGTGCCAGCGGGTTTGAATGACGATGATCCGCCCACCCGGCATCAAGCGGGTGTAGGCGGTCGACGTGTACCATTCCTTGGTTTTCTTGCGGACCTTCTCGGATTCCGCGTCCTCCCGGTTCTTCACCGGGTCGTCAATCAGCAGCAGATGCGCGCCACGGCCCGTCAGAGGCCCACCAACGCCCACAGCATAGAACGCGCCCCGCTGGCTCAGCCCGTGCTCTATGCCGCCTGCCAGGCCCTCGACATGGAACCTCTTGGCGCTCTTTGAATCGTCAGCTAACCCAACACCGGGGAAGATGGCCTTGTAAGCAGCATCCTCGATCTGGTTCTTGACCTTGCGCCCGAAGTCGTCGGCCAACTCCTGCGCGTAGGTCGCGGTCACGACGTAATGATCGGGGTTGCGCCCCAGATACCACGCCGGGAAGAACTCGCTCGCCAGCATGGACTTGCCATGTCTTGGCGGCATCGTAATCATCAGGCGGGTGATCTCTCCCCGCTCGACCGCCTCAAGGTGCCTTGCGATCAGCCTGTGATGCGCGGCGTCCCTGTAGCCTGGCCATTGGTAAGACGCATAAGCAACCAGCCGGGAGTACGCCAGATCCTCAAGTGTCGGCGCGGAGGGCGGCTGCAACAATCGCGTCTCGCTCCTCTTTGGTGCGGCTGTCCCGAACATCAAGACCGCCCTTGTGTTCCACGCTCGTCAGCTTGGCGTGGACGTATGGAGCGGCTTTCTCGGCAGCCCATTGCCGGTCTTTGGCATCAGCCTGTTCATCGCGGAGAACCGTCAGCATGTAGTCGAGCGGCGTAAGGCCAGACGCCTCGATCTCCTTGGCCTTCTCTTCCGTGCGCTTGTTCACACTGCCCGGCTTGCGGCCAGCGCCATCGCGCTTTCCACCTACAGGCATTGTGATTTCACTCGATATTTATTCAGGCCGCTCATCACGCCTTTTCTTTCTCGCTCAGGAAATGTGCGATTGCGCGCTCTGCCCAATTTGGACGAAGCGGCATTGGCTCCTGATGTACGAAATGTCTTTGTGGATTCGACCCATATGTCGCCATGATCGATATGGCTGGGTCTCTCATGTCTTCGAGGTCTACGATCTTGACGCTTGCTGCATCAGCCCTGCGGGAGATGTAGGATTCGTCGCGTGTCACGGCAGTAGCGCGAGAACGATCACGATCTTGCAGGCAACGTGAAGGGGCCAGCAGCGGGGTTCTTGAACTTGGCGAGGAATTCGCCCTGCAATGGGTAATCGCAAACCGCATGGGAAATCAGCAGAAGCGCAAGAAGCTCCATTCTCTCATCTCCGCATGTGGACATTGAAAAGCCGCCCGAGGAGAACCTGGGGCGGCTGCGAACTTGTAACGATTGCTTACAGGTTCAGATCTCTCCGCCCCTGAGGGCTATGTGTACGAGGCTCGCCTTTGGGCCGCGCTCTTCCGCTGAGCTACACCGCGAAGCAGATGCTTGCAGTGATGGGATTCAAACCCACGCCTCGGCCTACTCGTCGATTTGGTCTGCCAGTCCCCGCCGAGAATCTACGTGCCGGTCAGCTTGTCGGACGCGCCTGTACCGGAAGTCCTGATCTCTTAACCTGAGCGGTGGGGAGGATTGCCCGACCACACACGGTGATCTCGCGGGCGCGGCCCTAGAAGGCAACCCACCTCAACGCTCAGACATAGCTACGCACTTGCTCGTCAAGACATAACGAGCGGGGCTGCGCCGGGGCACGCCAAAGGCCGCCAATCACAAGCACGCTGTCATCCGACACTGATAAATACCGATTTGTCGGGCCGTGTCAACCAGCGATACCCCGACCGCTAACATATTTTTTCACTGTTGGCGAGTCATAGAGGCTCCCCGTTCCTTGGGTCAATATGCACCACATCCGGCAGCGGGGTGTTTTTCAGCATTTGCAGAAATGCCAAGCCCTTGTCCGTAGGGCGGATTACAGTCAGCCCGTCGGGGTGCGGAAGCAACTGTGTGAAAAGGCCGTCCTCGACCATTTGTTCCACCGTCTCACGGTATATTGGCGCATGGGAGCGCGGGTGCGGGCCTTCAGTGCAGGCATGGTGGATAAACACCTCAATCTCGTATGGCGTCACGCCGCTCTCCTCAGGTTGCCGATTTCGGTATGAAGCGGGACACGCCCACCGAACATGGTGACGAACACCTTGGCTGTCTCGCCCCCGATGGCGCGGGCAACCTCAGCCGGGAAGCCAGCAAACGGGCCTTCGAGTATTTGCACGTGATCGCCGGGGTCGAAGATCGGCAGGTCTTTCCGCGTCTCGTCGAACAAGCCCATATCCTGCGCGGCCATTAGGTCTTCGATGGCGTGGAGCGGTACAGGCGCCGGTATGTTCGCGTGGCCCCTCAGGAAGTCTCCGACGCCATCTGTGTCGGTCACGTCCTGCCAGGAATCGTCATGCTCCATCTCGATGAAGATGTAGCGGGACAGAAGCGGGATTTCGGTGATGCGTTCCCGCCTCCGCCCTGCTCGCATGATTTTCACGCGCTTGCGGTAGATCGGAGCGAACACGCAATACCCCGCGTCACGCAGCTTGTCCGCCGCCTTCGCTTCGCTTCTGACCATCGTGTAGAGGCAATACCATCTTCCCAATGTCTGCTCCCCTTACCTGTGGTGGATTAGCCGTCCGTGTCGTCAGGCAGCGTTGGCACTGGATGCAACCACCCGCGATGCTCAAACTCGGATACAGCCAGATCCGCCATGCTGCATGCTCGCGCGACAACATCTTCAGGCTTCATTAGCTTCCCCTTTTGACGCCCCGAACTGTCCTCGCCGTCTTGGTCCGCAGCGATAAGGCCAAACTTCTCTATGAGGGCGCAGGCCAGCCGAGCGCGGTATGTCGGCTCGAATGTTCTCTCCACTCGCAACAGTTTTCGGTTATTGCCGTACTCATCGACGACTGAGAATTTAAATTCGTCCATCCTCTCCTCCTATGCGACGTTGCGTGAATCGTATTGAACGTACTTGCGGTCTCCGATGCGCGGCTCAGGCGAGCAGCGGTAGCGGTAGGTCTGCTGGTCGAACCAGAGCCCGCACTTGCCCTCGAAGTCGCCGTTGCGCTGCTTGGCGACGTTGAGGACCACGCCAGGCTTTTTCAGCAGCTCGCGCACAATGTCCTCGTTCTTCTCGTTTTTGATTTCGTCTTCCTGCTTTCGGTTTCGCCACACCGTCAGGATGTTGAAGGCGTTGGCGCCGATCTCCATTGCGCCCTTGATGTCTTCGGTCTCGGGGGCGCCCTGCCCCGGCGCGCTCTTGCGGGCATGAGCGACAAGGTGCAGGTGCACGTTCGACGCGACGGCCCAATCAACCATCTTGAAGACCGCCGCCTCTTGGCCGTTGTAATCATCCCCGGCGATGCCAAGGCGCATCAGCGAGTCGATAATGAACTGGTCGCAGCCATACTTTGCGCGGGCGTAGTCGAAGACCTGCAAAAGCCCCTCGACGCCTGCTTTGCCGACCTTGTCGTAGAGCAGCAGTCCGTGATCGAGCCACGTCAGGATCTCGTGGATGAATGGTGCGGTCGGCTTGTCGACGCCTCCCGCCTGCTTACACAGGCGCTTGAGCGTCATGGCCGGTTTCATTTCGAGGGACGCAATACAAACCCTCGAACCCTGCATGATCCAGTGTGTGAGGCAGTCAGACAGGATTTGCGACTTGCCCGCACCCGACGCGCCAGACCAAAGGGTGACCTCTGCCGGGCGGAACATCAGCTTCCCGTCGATCGACGCGTAGGGCAGGCTGTAGCCCTGCGGCGCATCCCGTGCGGGCCAGAACAGATGGACAACCTGATCCTCGTACTGACTAGCGGATTTCAAGCCCTCGGGGTCGAGGTTCTTGGCGCCCTTCAGGGCTGCGGCCATGTCCTCCTTGGCCACGCCGTTCACGAGGCAGTCGTTCGCGTCCTTGTGCGGGAGATGGACGCGATAGCAGCGATGCCGCCCGAGCCGCGCCGCAATGGCCTCTGCCGCCTCATCGCCGGGCTTGTCCATGTCGAGCGAGAGATAGATTTTCTCGAACCGCTCCAGCCGGTCGTACTCGCTTTCGATCCATTTCTGCTTGGCCCCCGACCCGCCACCATAGGGCACCGACACGGCGGGGAAGCCATACGCTGCCCATGATAGAGCATCGATCTCGCCTTCGGTGATGACGAGAGAACGCGAGGATTCCGGGACAGCCTGCCACCCAAACAGGATGGGCTCACAATTGGCCGCTGTAGGCCGTGGCGCGGCTTTCGCCTCCGCCTTGCGGGCCTTGGCCATCGCCAGCGCGCCGTCCGGCAGAAGGAACGGGAAAATGATTTCGTCGCCGCGTGAGCAAACCTTGTAGCGCGTCAGCACATCCATCGGGATGTTGCGGTCCTCACGCAGATAGTCGAGCGGCTTGTCTTGGATCGCCTTGCAATCGGGCTTCGGCGGGCGGGTGTAGGCCGGGCGCGGATCTCGGTACGGTTCCTGCCGCGCCATTCCCAGCCAGTCGCGGGCCTGCTCCAGAGCTGCGGGAAGCTGGACGCCACGCGAGGCGCACCAGAGGTCCAGCAGGTCGCCGCCCTCTCCCGTCGCAAAGTCCTGCCAGACGCCCGCCTTGTTGCCCGCGAGATGAACGCCGAGGCTCTTGCCCTGCTCGCCGTCCGTCGAACCGGACCGCCACTCCGCGCCGTCTTTCTTGCCCTGCGGCAAAAGCATTTCCGCGACGGATTGCGCCCGGTCTGCCAGCGCCCGCTTGATCGTCAGAATGTCCGACATCAGATCACCCCGCGATAGTAGTTTTCTTCCCACTCCGCGTAATCACGCTCGGCCTTCGTCTTAAGGCGCGGCATGGTTGTCTCGAAACCCGCGACCCCGCGATAGACCAGATCGTCCGGCAGCGTCTTGATGCGTTTGTTGATCCACGAGCGCGGGTCGCCCTTCTCGGCGGTTTCGTTGAGAACCTGGAGCGCGAGGTACAGATCGCCGTTGCAAGCCGCCTTCAGCCGCGTGATGAGACCGCCAGCCGAATTGCCCAGCAGCCTGCGACCAAGTTGGTAGACCTGCGCGTCCAACGTCTTTGGCTGGGAATCCGATGAACCAATTTCCGGCAGCGCGACAGCGCTCCCCGAAGGGAATCTTTCTTCCTGTATTCCCTGTATTTCCCTGTCTTCTAGTTTGTCTCGCTCTTGTCTCGCTTCTGTCTCGGTCAGTGTCTCGGCAGGTGTCTTGCTTGGCATTGAGACGCGCTGATAATCGTCGTACTTGCAAATACTTACGATGGTCACGCCTGTCTCGGTACGTGTCTCGATCATTGTCTCGGTTTTAAGCGCACTTATGAAACGCTCGACTTTCGAGCGATGCCAGCCCCACGCCTCGGCCAGAAACCGGATGGAGAAAGCGCACTGCCCGCGCTCAAGGCTGACGAGCACACCACCGGCTTTTACGCGCCGCGCCTTCCACGAGGCCTCGGACAAAAGCCAGAGCCACGCCTCGGTCTTGGAGAAGGAATGCTTCTCCGTGAGCACCGGGTGCTCCCATATTCCGCGATCAACAGCAAAGACGCCCCCGCTCATGCCGCTTCTCCAAATCCGTAAAGACGATGCGCCGCGTAGAGCGCGAGAAGGGTTGCCTCAGCTCGTCCGTGATCTTTCTTGCGGGCGAAATAATCCGTGCCGGGGAACAGGCGCAGGGCAAGCGCACGAGACGCTTCCTTGTCGGATCCAGCCGGGATGCCGTGATGGCGCTTCCATGAGGACGGGCTGACAAGCGTTGTGGGGATGGCATAACCCGCCAGGATGCCCTGGATCATCCCGAAGGCTGTTCCGAACTTGAAGGTGCTGGAGACGCCTTGGCCGGGCATGGAATGTACGCCCTCGACAACGGCGAACGGGTTGTCGCCGGGGTCCATCAGGCCAGCAACGGCCTTGGCGAGCGTGTAGACATCCAGGGTGCCGTTCACGGTCGGGAAGTCGGCAGCGATCAGAGCAGCCGGTTCTTCGGGCCAGTAGGCCGCGTATGCGCCGTTTACGCCGGGGTCGAATGCGATAATTACAGACGGGGTCATGCGTGCCTCCGCTGCCGATATTCGCTTAGGTCGAATAAGGGCGCGCTAAAATCGCGCGTTAATGCTGCTTCGGCTTCCAAGAACCGGAGCCACGGCACGGACACGCGCATGACAGGCACGTTCGTACTTCTGCCGTTATCGAGCGAGACAAGCCGTTCCACGGAGGGGATGTTGAGGCCGGATGGCTTCATGCCAGATGGGGCAACAGGCAGGCGCGGAGTTCGAGGGCGCTTGTATTGAGAGCGGAAGTAGATGCCCTGCCGTTTCGCATGCCCGAGGACTGAATTGCGCGTGCGGCCCAGAACCTTGGCCACGGCGCCCGCGCTAGCCTTGCGCTTGACCATGGCGAGAAGTGTCGCGTGTTCTTCCGGAGTCCACACAAAGCCGATGCCGTGAGGTGTCCCGCTCATTGAGCGCGCTCCATGTGAGAAACACGCGCCACGGCTTCATCAGTCGGTAACGTTACTGCTGCCGTAAGGGCAAAAAAAACGACAGGCGAGAGGCGGCGGGCGCGGTCCAGCCACGTCGCTCCCTTGATCTTGTGCCGTTCAGCCTCGCGGTGACAGAAGTCAGCCAGAGCGGCCTTCACGGAAGCTTTCAATATCTCGGTGAAGCTGAGCGAGTTGGTCTTCGAGGTCAGCGATTCTTTGAGCGCGCTCTTGTCGCCCAAGCCATTCGGGATGTGCCGCATCTCCGATAAATCCTTTGAGAAATTGGAAACCGTATTTGCTCGCCAGCATGGCCGCGATGGTGCGTCCGTTCGGGACGTACTGGCCTGTGACGATGTGATTTGCCGTCCGCTCGCTCACGCCGAATTCGGCCATAAGGTTCGGAACGGTTTTGGTCGGGAACACTTCACGTGCGACTGCTGCAATACGCTCCTGCAAGGACCTGCACTCTTTCGTGCAAGCACTTGCATGGGGTGTCTGTGCAAAAGTCCGGGTCATGGAATTACGCCCTGCCCCGCTGCGAACGAACGCCGACGTTGATGAGATTCATGGCCGCCGCGAGGACGTTCACAACGAACGCCACATCGAAGCCAGCCACCATGGCGACACCGGCTGCGAAAGCGTTGATTGCCACGAGGATCGAGAGGAAGAGAGTCACGCTGCCCTCCGCTCATGGACATGGGTCACGTTGGCGGAGGCGATCGAACGGATTTCTTCCTCGAAGGCGTCAGCCTCATCAGCGTTGCTGTTGCGAGCGATCCAAGAGCCGATCACGGCACCAAGCCCGAACGAACATACCGTCCAGACACCGAACCAGAAGGCGACTTGAACCCATGCGGACGCGACGGAATCGTGAAACATCACTGCCCCCTTTGTTCTGTATTGCTGATGCGGTTGCATATCTGGCCGATGTCTCTGGCGAGCCCCATGAGGCGTGCAGACAAATCCTTGTCGCCCAGACGGTCGGCACCAAGCTTGGCGCTGAAAACGGTTGTGCGGGCGGACAGGAGCGTTCGGCGGATGAAATCGACCTCAGAACCATCGCCCACATCCTTGAGGTCTTCGCCTACAGGAGAGCTTTGATTGCTGCCGGGATTGTCTGATGGGGTCGTCATGCGGCCCTCACGGGCTCAGCAACGAAATCGTTCGCCGTTACAGCGCCGTCCGTGGCTTGGAGGATTTTTGCGAGGTGGTGCCGTCTCGGCGTTCGCTCGCCGCGCGCCCATTTCCCAACAGTGAATGGGGACGAACCGATCGAGGAGGCAAACTCCTCGTAGGTCATGCGGCGCTCGCGAAGGAATTCGGTCAGGGTCATGAAGAGAAGAGTGCCCTATATGGGCACTGGCTGTCAACATGATAGTGCCCACTTTGGACACTCGACCCCTATTCCGCTTTGGATATGGTGCCCAGATGGGGAACAATCTCAAAGCGTTGCGGGTAAAACACGGCCTCACTCAGCCCGAATTGGCCGAGCGCATGGGCACGACGAAGAACCAGCTTATCAAACTGGAGAAGGGTGATCGGCGCCTGAGTGACGTCTGGATTGCTCGCGCGTCCGAGGCTCTAGGCGAGCCCGAAGGGGCGTTCCTCGGTGAGGCGCCCTCACATACGGTCCCCGTGCTTGGCTATGTCGGGGCAGGGTCTGAGATCTACCCCTTTGACGACCATGAGATTGGGGCTTCTCTTGAAGAGGTAGAGGTGGATTTTGCCGTGGACCCGTCTACCGTCGCCGTAATCGTGCGGGGCTCCTCCATGCTGCCGGTGTTCGAGGATGGCGATCTGGTCGGCTATGGCAGGGACGAGCGACCGCCGGGAGATCTGGTCGGCAAGGTTTGCGTCGTGAAGCTGGCGGACGACCGGATGTTCATCAAGCGCATCCGGCGCGGCTCTCACCCGACCTTGTTCACCCTCGTAAGCTCGAACGCCGAAGACATCGAGGACGTAGAGGTCTTGTGGGCGCGGCCCTTCCGGTTTCGCATCCCGTCCGACGCTTGGCGAAGGGGGTAGGTCATGGACAGGTTTCTTCGGGCATTGAGAATTCTGGGGATTGCCGCGCTTGCGGGAATTGGAGCGGGCTTCTGCTACGCGCCTTGGGCGCCGAGCTACGGGAGCCAGCCGCTCAACATCGGCATCGGCGTTTTCCTCCTCGTGTGCGCCTGGTACTTCCGCCCCAGCCCAAGCTGGTAGCACTACCCTGACTAGCGCCCACCTAAAGACTCGCGTAAATTAACCCTAGGTGGGATGGCAGAGCGGTCTATTGCAGCGGACTGTAAATCCGAAGGGGAGTCGCTTCCTCCGGGGGTTCGAATCCCTCTCCCACCGCCATACGTCCGATGAAACAAGGCGTTGGGGGTATGCGAGCGAACTGGCCGGGTAAGCGATCCAAGGCCCGGCCAGTTTCATTTGAACTTTCTTCCAGAGAAGCGTATTTGTATTACGCAAACCGCAAAGCGACCGGCCCCTAAGCCGTGCGGTCTGCATTCCCGGGAAACCGGGTGGCGGTGGGAGAAATCCACTCAATAGGCCGTTCGAAAGAGCGGCCTATTCGCATTTAAGGCCGTCCTCCGGGGCGGCTTTTTTGTTGACTGGAGCCCTCGCCCAAAAGGTGCCCAGAAACAAAAATCAGAAAAGTGCCCATTATGGGCTTGACTCAAGGTGCCCAATGCGGGCACTATTGCTCATCCGATTTGGAGAGCAGACATGCCCCGCACCGAACTCCTCCCGCATGAACGCTGGCTGAAAGCCGAAGCGCCCATCAACACCCACATCGTTATCGAGCGGTCGCATGATGGCCCTTGGTTTCACGAGCAGGGCGTTGCCACGGTCTCGTTCGATCAGGTCGTGAAGGATCTCGCGACATGCGAGCACAACGACCCGCACAAGATCCTGCACATCGACGAAGCGAGCGGCACGGTCCGTAACGTCACGGTCGAAGTGTGCGAGGCGGTCGTTGATCGCGCCATCAAGCGTGGTGACACGCTCCACGACGACATCGTGTCTTTCCTCGAAAGCGTCGGCGTCGAAGTCCCCGATCTCGTGAAGGCTTCATGTGTCGGCACGTTCGATGACATGCGCCGCTGGGGAGGCTGCTGATGGGCATGCACACTCCGGTTCACCGCTGCAGCGATAGGGAATGCCCGAACTTTGAGGGCATCACGACTAGCTCTTGTGGCTGCCACAAGACGGCGAAGCAGATGCTCACTGAGCAGCGCGACGATCTCTTGGAGAGCCTCCGAAGCTTGCTCGAGATCCATGCCGCGCATCACAACAATCCCGTCCATGCGGCTGCACGGAGCCTCATCGCCAAAGCAGAGGGCCGTTCATGACCCTCGCTCTCATCTTCGCAATATCCATACACCCGAACACGCTTGCTGTGATCGCCCTTCGGCGCATGGCGGAAAGGGAGTGGGCATGACCTTGAACCAACTCGACGCACAGGCCAACAGGTTCATCGATCAGGCTCGCCGCTTCGCCCTTGCTGGCGACCGTAAGCACGCCATCGAATTCATGAGGCTTGCTTCCGAGGTTTCGTCTGAAACCCTTGAAGTCGTCTTCACAGAAGCACGTGAAGGACGTGTCCACACTTCTGTAACTCAGGGGGATGCGTGATGGGTAGGAGTGTCACACAGACTGTTGAGGTTGATGTTTGCCTGAGCGAGTTCGAAACGGACGCGCTTATTGAAGAACTCGCCTCTCGCGACTTCGAGCCGGAATACGCGCGGCGGTTCATGAATGCCTATGTGGCATTGCTCATCGGGGACTTCGATGGAGCGCGCGAGGAGATTTCAGCGGCCCTTAGCCCGAAAGAGCGCGGGGCCTGTGAAGCGCGTGTGTCGATTGCCAGAACGATCCTCAACAGTCGCCAGAGGAGGGCTGCATGACCCGCCCCGGCCCTACAGCCCGCGTATTGGCACGCAAGAAGGCGGAGACAACGCGGCTCCTCAAGAAATACGTCGCGCGTCTTTTGCGCCGCCGACAGAAGAGAAAGGCAAAGTGATGTCGCAAGCTGTTGTTGAACATTCCGCGTTCGGTGAGAATCGGCGCATACAGACCAGCATGGCGATGACGCCAATGGAGATGCTGTCACAGGCTGTTTCCAACGGCGCCAGCGTCGAAGTCCTGACGAAGCTGATGGACCTTCGCGACCGCTGGGAAGCCGGTGAAGCGCGCAAGGCGTTTGATGCCGCTGTCAGCTCGGCCAAGAGCGACATCCCGGTCATCGAAAAGAACGCCACCGGCCACAACAATCGCCGGTACGCGGACTTCGCCCAGATCGCGCGGACCATTGACCCGATCCTTGCGGGCTATGGCCTGTCCTATCGCTTCCGTGCCGAGCAGGATGAAAAGCTGATCCGCGTGACGTGCGTCCTGTCGCACAAACAGGGGCACTCCGAGGAGGCCACGCTTGCCGGTCCCTCCGACACGTCTGGCAGTAAGAACGCGATCCAGGCTATCGGCTCCACCCTCACCTACCTCCAGCGGTATTCGCTCTGCCAGATGCTTGGCCTTGCGTCTTCCGAGGATGACGACGCTGGCGCGACTGGCGGCGGGGAAGTCATTTCCGACGAACAGCGCGACGAGATTCAGGCTCTGATCGACGAGACACAGTCCGACATTCGCCGGTTCTGCGCGGCGTTCAACGCGCCGTCTCTCGCGGACCTTCCAGTCAAGTCGTTCGAGCGCGCCAAGCAGCTTCTGAACCAGAAGAAGGGGCAGAAGCAATGAGCGTGCGCATCTACGCCGCCGAGGAGCTTCCGCAAGGGTCTCCCGAATGGCATGCGGCGCGGGCTGGCAAGGTGACGGCGTCGGAATTCTCGACTGTCATGGCAAAGGGCCGCGACGGTGGAGCGAGCAAGACGCGCCGCACCTACATGCTCAAGCTCGCGGGTGAGATCATCACCGGCTTGCCCGCTGAGTCCTACAGCAACGCGCATATGGAGCGCGGGCACGAGTGGGAGCCTGAGGCGCGCCGGGACTATTCGATCCTGAAGGATGTGGACCCGCAGCTTGTCGGCTTCATCTGCGATGACATCAAAGGGTGCAGCCCTGACAGCCTCGTGGGCGATGACGGCGGATTGGAGATCAAGTCTGCCGCTCCGCATATCCAGATCGAGCGCCTTCTGGCGAACGACCTGCCGCCCGAACACAAGGCCCAAGTTCAAGGCTGCATGTGGGTCACGGGCCGGTCATTCTGGGACTTCGTGTCGTACTCACGCGGCCTCCCGCTTCTCGTTGTCCGGGTCACCCGCGATGACGATTACATCAACACGCTCGCCTTCGCCGTTGATCGCTTCAACGAGGAATTGATGGGCGTGGTCGACACCATCCGCCGCTATGGCGAACCCACATCACAAGCAGCGGAGTGAATCATGGCTGGCAGTGTCAACAAGGTCATTCTGGTCGGCAATCTTGGGGCCGACCCTGAAATCCGCCGCACGCAAGACGGTAAGGCAATTGCGAACCTCCGCATTGCCACGTCCGAAACTTGGCGCGACCGCAACAGCGGCGAGCGCAAGGAAAAGACAGAGTGGCACCGGGTAACGGTGTTCAACGAGGGGCTTGCGAAGGTCTGCGAAAGCTACGTGCGCAAGGGCTCCAAGGTCTACATCGAGGGCACGCTTCAGACTCGCAAATGGACCGACCAGAGCGGGCAGGAAAAGTACAGCACCGAAGTCGTTCTTCAAGGCTTCGGCGGCGTGCTGACCATGCTTGACGGGCCTCCCGGTCAGGACCGCGCGGAACGCCCTGAGCCCAACGACAACCCTGACGCTCGCGATCTCTCGGATTCGGAGATCCCGTTCTAATGGCCCGCGCCCTCATCGTCCTTCGCAGCCAGAACGACCGCAAGCGAGCGGCGCTGTGGGCGCACGAACTGCCCTACGGCACCCGCGTGGAGTTCAAGGAAGCCAAGCGCTCGACCGAGCAGAATTCCCGCATGTGGGCCATGCTCAGCGATGTAGCTACGCAAGTCCGCTGGCATGGCGTCAAGCTCTCGCCCGATGACTGGAAGCTGATCTTCCTCGACGGCCTCAAGCGTGAAGTCCGCATGGTTCCGAATATGAACGGGAACGGCTTCGTCAACCTTGGCCGGTCGTCGTCGGATCTGAGCAAGGCCGAAATGACGGATTTGATTGAACTGGTGTTCATGTTCGGCGCGCAGCTCGGCGTGAAGTTCCAGGACGACGCTGAGGTGGCAGCATGAGCCGCGAAGTCCCGGAGTGGATCGGGAAAACCGACGACACAAAGATCCCTGATCGCGTCCGCCTCCGCGTGTTCGAGCGCGCTGGCGGGGTTTGCCACATCACGGGCCGAAAGATCATAGCCGGCGAAGCGTGGGAGTGCGACCACGTGGTGGCGCTAATCAATGGGGGCGAACACCGGGAATCGAACCTGGCTCCCGCCCTCCGCTCCGCACACCGCGTCAAGACAGCCGAGGACGTGAAGCAGAAGTCGAAGTCCGCCCGCATTCGCAAGCGTGCCGCTGGCATCAAGAAACCCCGGACCATCACTCAATGGCGGCGCTTTGACGGGACAATCGTCCGCGCGCCTCGTGAAAGGTAGAGCCATGACTAAAGAAAACACGCTTCCAGACCGTGTGTCGGTTGAGATGAAGGGCGAATTTGTGCTGGTTCGCCGCAATGTCGCGGTATCGGCGCGCAAT